>DASXUX010000001.1:0-222175 GCA_036504595.1 Planctomycetota bacterium
TTCCGCCAACTCCGGGTGGTCGCGGCCAAAATCGCCCAGCGCGTTCACGGAGCGTACGCCGGACAAAAATCCAGTCGCCGCGAGCGTCAGCAATGCATGCAGCGGGTGCCGCACACCGCGCCGCTTGCGCGGATCAGGCACCGCCTTGAAGGCTTCCCACAGCGTCAATTCGGCCGTTTGGCTCATTTTTTCGATCTCCTTTGTTTAAGAGATCGACTATTTGCCCATGAAAAATGAGGACTTTTGAAAGGCCCTGGCTATGCTGCTTCTTGACAATCCGTGCGACAACTGGCAGCGTTATGGATATGAGCCGCCCCGAAAAAGTCTGCTACGAGTCCTTTGTGAAAACGGCGTGCTACGTTTTTCTTGGTCTGTTGATGGTCGGGGCCTCGCTATTCTGCACACGCATTGACCGGCTTGACGCGATCATCGCAGGCTGGTTCGGCGTCGCTTTCTTCGGGGCGTGCGAACTGGTGGGTATTGCCCGTCTCTTCGTCAATTCACCACGCCTGACCATCAGCGATTCCGGCATCAGCGACATCCGCGATGGTTTTGGCCTAATCGAGTGGAGTGACATATTGAGCGTTGATGTCGCCGAGATTCAGCGCCAGAAATTCATCGCCCTGACCGTTGAGGATCCGGAGAAATATGTCCAACGACTGAGCACGTTTAAGCGGTGGGCCGCCAAAGCTAACACCGCGCTGGTCGGTACGCCCATCATCATCAATACGCACGGCTTGGATATCACGCTGGAAGACGCTCTAACCGAAATCCGTATGCATCTTCTGGAATCAAACTCCTCAGCAGTCAGCACGCCCTAAGCGCGCAGCGCCGTTCGTGCTTTTACTCCTGCCTCCTGCCGTTCCTCCGCGGTAAGCTCCGTTGCGCTTCAATCCGCAATCCGAATTCCGCAATCCGAAATTCGTTACTTCTCCCCAATGCAGTACAAATTCTGCTCCCCCCGCAAATACATCCGGTTACCTTCAAAAATCGGCGTCGAAAGCGTCACTTCGTGCCGCGGCCCTTCCCAATGCTTCTGCTCCCAGCCCGTCCAGCCTTTGGGATGCATGTAGTCGAGATTATTCTTCGACACGAGCTTGAACTCGCGCACGGAAGCCGAGCGTCGCGGCTCGGAACAGGCCGCCGTCGTCGTCTGGGTCGGCGACCACGGCCACGGCAACCCCACGATGCTGCAACGCGAATTCGGGGCGCTGAAGAAGCCCCTGCATATCATCACCGACTTTTACCACTGCAGCGAGCGGCTGGCGGAATGCGCGAAGGTGCTGGAGGGCGAGAGCGCGGCCTGCAAGCGTCGTCGGCAAAAACGCTATCATCAACTGCGTAGCTGGCTGTGGGATGGCCAAGTTGACAAGGTCATCGAACGTTTACGCACCACTGCGGAGGCATTGGCGCCACGGCCGACGGGCGCATTGCCGGCGGCTTGCTCCGGCGCGCGGACGGAACTGAGCGCGCCATGTTGCTGCACGGCGGATTGAGCGCCGACGGCTTCGGAGACACGCTGAATCGTCTTGTTTGCGACGCGGATGCCCAGCGTTTCAAGTGAAGCGACCCCGTCGCGGAATTCGGCGTCGCTGCCCATTTCGCTCAGTGCCCGGCGCAGGCGCGGGCTTTGAGGGTGCTCGGGCAGCGGCAAGCTCAGGTCCGAGGGGGAAAAAGCCGCGTTCGCAGACGCGGCAGTAGCCATGCAGGCGCGTGACCGTGATCGGCCCGCGCACCGTTTCAAGGGTGCGCGGTTTGTCCGACCATTGCAGGTTGCGTCCGCATTTACAGCGGCCCTGTTTGGTGCATTTGGGCAGAAGCATCGATTCGGAAAGAGCCTGCGACATTAAGGTGCGGGCCGCTTCATCGCCCGTGCGCACGGCCGCGGCTTCGACCGCATCGAACGAAAAGGGTACAGGGCCACTGCACTCATCTGGAAACATCTTCTTCAGTTCGGCTTCGTACTGCGCCAACAGTTTTGCCCGAATGCTCGCGTTGTCTGGATGCTCTGTCTGCAAAGCGCGCTCTCCATGAGAAGGTTACTCATGGATCGACCATTCCAGCTCGAAAAATTAGATTAATGCAACCGGCGTGACACAGACCCACAGGTCACCCGTTTGTGACGGTCACTCCACGAACTTCATGGCAAAAGCCTTGGGACTGACGGTCATGTGCTTCTTGAACACGCGCGAGAAATAGAACGAATCGGCATAGCCCACGCGCTGAGCCACCTCTGTCACGTTCAGCGAACCGGATTGCAGCAGAGTGCACGCCCATTCGATTTTCATCTCCTCGTGCAGCGCTTGTACCGTCGAGCCGCAGCTTTGGCGAACTTTGCGGCACAGCGACGACGTCGAGATTTGAAAATGGTCCGCAATGCGGCCGAGGTCCGTCGGATCCGACAGGTGGTCGCGGAGATAATCGCGGAAGGCCGCGTCGCTGATCACCGGACTGGCTCGCCGCAGCACCGGCTCTTCGCTCAAAAGCATCAGCGCCTGAGCCAGCCAGACCTCGTGCTGGCCCATCGCCACCGGCAGCTCGCCGCGGAATATGGCGCCCATCTTGCGCATGCAGTCGGCCACGGCTGGCGCGTTGCTGATGGCGAAGAATCGCGCGCCGCGTTCCTTCAGAATCGTCCGCGCCATTGCCGCCGCGTAGGACCCATTGAAGCGGCAGAAGTAATGCGCGTACGGATCGGCGGGGTCGGCCATCAGGAAACCGGTGTCCTCCGGCGGCGCGATGCCCGCCATCCCGCGCCGCAGTTCGGTCGTGGCCTTGCCATCGCGGTACGCGCCGCGCCCCGTCAGAAAAACGCGCAGCACAAACTCTCGCTGCTTGGTTGCAGGACTCGAATGGAACGGCGACCGGTTGACAAACCCGGCTGTTCTCACTTGAAATGGCGGTTGCATAGTCCTCAAGTCTCAAGCCTCAAGCCTGCACTATAATCCAGGTTTTTGCTTCGCAAGTGCATGGTTCTGCCTGCGCAGTGGGCTTATTATCCAGGTCAAGCTTTCTAAAAAGGAGCATCCGTCCATGCCGCGACTCAACTGCATCGCACTGGCCGCACTTCTCTGGTGCGCAAGCCTTCTAGCGGGCCAACCGGAACTTACGGCCGCCGCGCCTGATGGCGAAACCCTGGCGTGGCTGCGCTTCGAAGACGAAAAACAGAAATATGCCGACCTGCCGTACCACTTTCTCGGCGACGGCGAACTGAAGCTCACCATCGACGTCAAGCCCGCCACCGGCCAGACGCTCGCCCTTCACTGGGGATCGAAAAATGATGTGCGCAGCGCACGCCTCGTTCTCGGCGAAAAGAGCATCCCGCTCAGCGGCGGCGGCTACAACGGCTTTCGCTGGCTGATGGTTCCACTCCCGGAACTTAACGCCGAGAAATACGAACTGACGCTGGCCGCCGGCGATGACAAACCGGGCTTCATCGCCGAAGTCCGGCTGATTCAGCCCGGCAAAAGCGTCGCGAGCTCCGACATGAAAGCACCTTCCAGCAAGATCACGCGCGTCGCAGCAACGCTCGCCCCCAATCCCGTTGAACCGTCCTGCGTCACCCCCCAACAATCCAACGACCAGCTCGTCTACTTCACGTCCACCAGCCTGCTCGAAGACGACAAGCGCCTGGTCTTCATCAGCGACCGCACCGGCCATCCCAATCTCTTCATGCGCAACATGGACACGGGCGAGGAGCGGCAGCTCACCTCCAACGCCGAGGGCTACATGAAGTCCTACGTCTACTTCGACGGCCAGCCCTACAAAGGTCTCGGGCGCGCCAGCGTCAGCGTCGATCCCCACAGCGGCACCATCTATTTCTTGCAAGGCCGCCAAATCCGCGCCGTCAGCCTTGATGGCAAGGAGCGCATGCTCGCCGAATACCCGGAGGGCCAGATGACCGCGTTCACGCATGTCTCGGCTGACGGCACCCGCCTGTGCGTTCCGACCACCGATGCCGCCGCGCTCGACGGCCCTCCCGGAAAAACGGATGCGCGTGTGCAGGAACAGAACCTGTCCTCGTACCTCCGCGTCTACGACACGCAAAGCGGCAAGGAAGTCCTCTGCGAACGCGTTCAGAACGCGTGGATCACGCACGTTCAATTCTCGCCCATCGACCGGAACCTCATCCTCTACAATCACGAATGGCCTTCCGACTGCGGCATCCGGCGCATGTGGCTCTGGGACGGCAAGACCCATCTGCGCCTGCGCACCGAGGGCGACGGCCGCAGCCGTGCCGACTGGACCTGCCACGAAATGTGGGAGCGCGATGGCAAGGCCATCGTCTACCACGGCGGCTACAACAAAGGCCCGACCTACGTCGGCCGCGTCAACTCCGACGGCACGGGCATGGTTGAAATCGCCCTCCCCGCCGGCTGGCATCGCTACGGCCACTTCACGGTCGGCAAGCCCGGCTGGCTGGTCAGCGACGGCTACTACCAGCAGCCCGGCGATACCTCCAAAGGCTGCGGCGCGTGGATCAGCCTGATCAAAGCCGACTGGCAGCAGAAGCGTCTCGACTGGATCCCGCTCTGCCGCAACGGCTCGAGTTGGAGCTCGCAAGACGCTCACCCGCACCCCATCTTCAACCACGCCGCCGACGCCGTCTTCTTTACTTCCGACCTGACCGGCAAACGCGCCGTCTACAAAGTCGCCGTGCCGTAGTAGAGCAATCCTCCCGGATTGCGCACTGTTCCGTCTGTTAGGGGGCGAGCAAGGCGCAGCGCCGCAACTTCGCAGACGGACGAATCGGGCAAGATGCCCGCACTACGACTACGTGCTCACGACCGCTGCCTATTGCGTACTGCCGTTGAAATGTCACCCGCAAACTGGTAAGTGGTAGGAACTGTAAGAGTACGGCGGCGGACCAGCCTCACACATCGACAAGCCGCATCCGCAATCGAAAGAGGATCCCATGCGAGCCATACCCGTCGTCAAGATGTCCGGCACCGGCAACGATTTCCTCATGATCGACAACCGCGCCGGTTTGCTGAAAGAAGGCGAAGCTCCGGCTCTCGCGCGAGCGGCCTGCCCGCGCCGCATTTCCGCGGGGGCCGATGGCATTATCCTCATCGAAAAAGCCACTCTGCCTTTGCATGACTTTCGCATGCGCATCTTCAACGCCGATGGCTCGGAAGCCGAAATGTGCGGCAACGGCTCGCGCTGCATCGCTGTCTTCGCCCGCCAGCTCGGCGTCGCCGGACTGACTCAGCGTATCGAAACCGTCGCCGGCTCGCTGAACGCCGCCGTAGCTGCCGATGGCCAGTCGGCAAAAGTGCAGCTCTCGCCGCCGTCGGCGCTGGAATTCAAGAAAGCCGTGGACGTGCTCGGCGCGGCCTGCGACATCCACTTCATCAACACCGGCGTGCCGCATGCCGTTATTTTCGTTCCAGACGTTTCGAAAGTAGACGTGAAGAAAACAGGCGCGTGCATCCGCTACCACGAAGTCTTCAAACCCAAGGGCACGAATGCAAACTTCGTCCAGCTTTTGGACCGGAGCACGATCAAGATCCGCACCTATGAACGCGGCGTCGAAGACGAGACCTTCGCCTGCGGCACCGGCGCGACCGCCTGCGCCATCGTTACATGCCTGGTTCATGGCTACAAACCGCCGATCAACGTTCTGACGGCCGGCGGCAGCACCCTGACGATCCATTTCGAACGCGCGGGCAACGGCGTCACCGCTCCGTTCCTGGAAGGCGCCGTCGATACGATCTATAAAGGCGAATACTATTGGAATGTTGAATGATGGATGACGACTAGCGCCTCATCGGCCTTATTCATCATTCCGCATTCCGCATTCATCATTCATCATTTGGCGGAGGGGCCGTGACCGATAACAGCGCCGCATCACCGCCCCTGAAGCCCGGCAAGCTCACGCTCATTCTTCCAAAGGAGCATTCCTTCCGCGTCTTCCTGCGCGTCGCGGCCGATAAGTTTTCGCGCGACGACATCAAGCTGCGCGCCTCAGCGCTTTCTTACAGCTCGCTCGCTTCGCTGGTGCCGATCTTCGCCATCATCCTGGCCGTTCTCTCGGGCCCGACTTTCGAAAAGAACCGCGAGCGCTACCTGGACCAGATCTCCTCGGTGCTGATCCCGGCGGAGCCCACCATTTTCGATGATCCTGAGTTATTCGCGGACCGGGTAGGCCAGCAACAGGATCTGAAGGTACAGTTCGAAAGATACATCCAGCCCATTGCTCAGAAGCTGGGCGCGGTCAGTATTTTCGGCTTCCTCGTGCTGCTCGTCACCGTGTGGCTGCTTTTCAATGCCGTTGAGAACACGTTCAACATCATCTGGCGAGCCACCAGCCGCCGGCCGATCTTTCTGCGCGTCGCCATTGCTACCAGCATGGTCTTTTGGGGCCCGATCATGCTCGCGCTGTCGGTCTCGCTCTCCGAATTGCTCGGCGGCTTGCCGATCCTCGGGACCTACGTGGTGCCGGGCGTCTTCAGCGCGCTGGCCTTCACCGCCTTCTACATGGTCATGCCCCATGCAAAGGTGCAGTACAAAGCCGCGCTGATCGGCGGCATTGCCGCGGCGCTGTGCTGGGAACTGGCTAAACTGCTGTTCCTGCTTTACGTCACGCGCGTGGTCAGCTATAGCGCCGTCTATGGCTCGCTGGGCCTGATCCCCATGCTGTTCTTGTGGGTTTACATCAACTGGATGATCATTCTTTACGGCGCGGAACTGGCGTTCGTGATGCAGCACGCCAAAGCCATGCTGGAAGACTACCACGCCACGCAGCGCGGCAAGCACGAGTCCGCTCAGCGCGAAGCCGCTTTGCTCGTCCCGCCGGCGCTCGTCCTCGCCGCCGCAATCGAAATTGCGCGGCGCTTCCGCGAAAAATGTCCGACCGGCGTCTCCGCCCATCAGCTCGCGCAGGCCCTTCACATTGAACATTCTCTCGCCCGGCAAGCCGCCGACCGCCTGGTCCGCGCCGGCATTCTCGCGCGCGTGGAAGGTTCCGGCGAAGACTCCAAGAACGAAGACGCATACTTGCCATCCAGCCAGCCTGGGAGCTGCGACGTCTCCTCGCTGCTGACTGTCGCCACCACCGAACGCATGCAGGTCGGCCAGGGCGATGCCGTGGATCGCGCGCGCGCCCTCCTTGCCACCGTCTCCGAAAGCAGCGCCGCCCGCATCGGCAAGATGACGCTCGCGGACCTGGCCGAACTTCGCCCGGACGTCGAAAAGCCGACGGGTTCAGAAATCAGCGCCTGAGCCGGCGCAGGGCAATTCCTTGGGCGAGCTCCGCGGAAAGCGTCTTCGCCGCGTCGCCGTTGCGCACCGCAATCTCCAGCCGCCCCCCGCTGCCGAAGTAGGCTACCGGTTCTCCCGGCGCGACATCCGCGAACGTCGAGCTCAAGCCGGCGATTCGGCGTGTTCCGATCTCGATAGCAACGGCCGCGTTCTTTGGATTCCATCGCTTATACTCTTGAGCGGTCAGGTCTGTGATCAGGTTGCCGAAATGATCCGCGCGCAGCACGTGCAGCTTCAAGCCGCCGCGCGACTTTTCGGGCTCGGGCAGCGCCAGACTCACCAGGTCTTTGATCGGTTCGCCGAGTTCGCTCAGCATCACGCCTCGCGCCAGATGTGCCGCCACCGGCGCAAAGATGTCCCGCCCGTGAAACGTGCTGCTGACCTGCGGGCGATAGTAACTGGCGTTGGTGAGCCGAACGGCGGTCCAGGCCGAGAAGCGCAGGCTGGAATCCTCTGAAACACGTTGCTTGCGCCTGCGAGTCCCAGCCCCCAGCACCAGATCGAAAATCCCATTATCCGGCCCGACAAAGAACGCGTGCGGAGTTTGTATCGCCACCGCCGCGCGAGACGTTCCAACGCCCGGGTCAATGACAGCGACATGAATCGTCTCTGGCGGGAAGAACGGACACGCCGTCTCCAGCGCGAGCGCGCCAGCCAGAATATCCTGCGCCGGAATTTCGTGCGTGATATCGACGACTTGAGCCTCCGGCGCCAGCCGCGCGATAACGCCCTTCATCGCGCCCACATAGCCGTCGGCCGTGCCGAAATCAGTGGTCAGCGTAATCAGCATCGCGGGAGATGCTCGCTCCATGATTCTGAATTCTGCGTTCTGAATTCTGACTTCACATGATTCCCAGCATCGCCGCCTGCAGTTTCCCCTCAAACGTCAGCTTCTCTTTCGTCCACAGCGGGTCGAAGACAATGTTGACGTTGACGCTTTGTACGCCGCGCAGGCGAGCGAGCACTTCAATCACCCGCGCTTTGATCTGATCGCCAATCGGGCACTGCGGGCTGGTGAGCGTCATGTCCACGTTCACCGCACCGTCTTTCTCTTCGATTTTGTAGAGCAGTCCCAAATCGACGATGTTGATCGGAATCTCCGGATCGTACACGTCGCGCAGCGCGTCTTTCATCTCGTCGATCGTCACAACGCTGCCGCCCGGCGCCGTCGCCGGCGTTGGCGCAACGGTTTCCGCCGGCGCCACTACTTGAGGCGCCGCCGCTGCGTCTTGGGACGCTACCGGATTCGGCGCGCTAGGAATTGGGTCTGCCATACACATTTCTCCAGCTTCGGTCGTCTACTGAATACTGGCTACTGGCTACTGACTACTGACTACTCCTCCGTTACCACGCAGCTCTCGCTGGTCGCCGCCCCGCTCTTCCCCGCCTGATACGCAAGAATTCCATTCTTCAGCGTCGTCCAAGACAGCGTGGCACATTTCACGCGCACGGAAAACTTCCGCACGCCTTCCAGTGCCTCGAGGTCGGGCACTTCCGGCGGCGGCTCGAACGGCACCTCGTTGCGCATCATCGCTTTGAAGTGATCGCTGATCTTGCCGGCTTCCTCGAGCGACTTTCCTTTGACCGCTTCGGTCATCATCGAGGTGCTCGCCATGCAGATCGCACACGCCTTGCCCTCGAAACCGACGTGCTCCAACTTTCCATCAGCGCCGACCTTCCCGTAGATCGTCACGCGATCGCCGCAGATCGGGTTGTTGCCGTTGGTCACGATCTGAGCGTCCGGCACCGGCCCTCTGTTGTGCGGCCGCCGGTAATGCTCAAAGATCACGTCGCGGTAGAGCTGCTCCAGCCCCTGCTCCTCGCGATGCGTAATCGTGCCTCGGACAAAGTCGCCGCTCTCTGCCACTGCGTTCTCCTTACTTCGCTTGCTGCTCTTTCAAGTCCCACGTCACCAGTCGGGACTCCGAGGATTCGGCACTTCGGTTGAAAATTAGCACCAGCGCCAAATCTCCCGCCTGCTGCCGCAGCACCGCGCCGTTCTCGCTATGATCGCCGGTCCAGGGCGCCTTCGAGTTGACTTTCCGCATCAGCCGCCCAACGTCCAGCGACGTGATCCCGGCCCGCAATCCGCGAGCAAGCTGTCTCAGGTTTGCATCCGTGACCACCGGCCCCGCGGAATCTCCTGCCTCGCTTGCTTCGACGAACTTCGCCTCGCGCCTCGGTTCCTGCGCGGGCTTGACGATCAGCAATGTCGAACCCGGTGCGACCGCGACGATCTTGGGCTGTTTGGATCTTTCACAGGCCACTAACAAGAAGGCCAGCGGAAGCACCATCAGCATCTGTATGCGACCGGACATTTGGCGTCCCCCACGCCGAATTATACCTCACGCCCCCTCAAACCACTTTCGCACTTTCTCCAGTCCCGCGATCAGTGCGTCGATGTCCTGCGGTGTCGTATACATATACACACTCATGCGAGCGGTGCTGCCGGTATTCAGCCAGTCCATCAACGGTTGAGCGCAGTGATGGCCCGCGCGCACGGCTACGCCGGCTTCCGAATCCAGAATGTGCGCTACGTCGTGAGCGTGAATGTCTTCGAACTCGAACGAAATCACGCCCGAACGCAACTCGACGTTGTTCGTCCCATGGTATTTTAGCCCCTTCACCGACTCCATGCGCTTCATCGCATAGCGCAGCAGCTCTTTCTCGTGCATGCGAATGTTGGCCATGCCCAGCGTCGTCAGGTAATCGACGGCTGCAATCATGCCCGCAGTCTCGGCGATCGGCGGCGTGCCGGCCTCGAAGCGCAGTGGCGGCGGTTTGTACGTCGAACTGTCGATGCGCACTTCCTCGATCATTTCCCCGCCGCCGAGAAACGCGTTCATCTTGTCGAGCAACTCATACCGCCCGTACAGGCAGCCAATGCCCGTCGGCCCGCACATCTTGTGGCCGGAGAACGAATAGAAATCCGCGCCCAGCGCGCGCACGTCCACCGGCAAGTGCGGTGCGCCCTGGCAGCCGTCCACCGCCAGCACCGCTCCAGCCGCGTGCACCTTGGCACTAATGTGTGTGATCGGGTTGATCGTCCCCAGCACGTTTGACACGTGCGCCAGAGCCACGATCTTCACTCTTCCGCTCGCAAGATACTTGTCGAGGTCCTGCAACCGCAGCGTGCCGTCGGGATTTAACCCGACCGCGCGAATGACGCAGCCTCTCTCTCGCGCCAGTAAATGCCACGGCACCAGATTGCTGTGATGTTCCATCAGGCTGACAACGATCTCGTCGCCGGGCTTGAGGAACTTCCGGCCATACCCGTGAGCGACCAGGTTGATCGCCTCGGTCGCGTTCTTCGTCCAGACAATCTCTTCCGGCCGCTCCGCATTGATGAACTTCGCCACGCTGCCACGAGCGTTCTCGTAGGTTTCGGTCGCGCGCTCCGCCAGCGTGTGCAGCCCGCGATGAACGTTAGCGTTGTCGTGCTCGTAGTAATGCGTCAGAGCGTTGATGACTTGCCGCGGCTTCTGCGAGGTGGCGGCAGAATCCAGGTACACCAGCGGCTTGCCGTTCACGCGCTGCTGCAGGATGGGAAAATCATTGCGCAGTGCGGAGCCATCGAGCATGCACGTCTCGCACAGGTCGCAGTTTTCCGATGCCGCCGAACTGGCAATCGACGTGACGACCGCTTGAACGCCAGTGTTCGGACTCGCTGCCATGATGACTTAGATCTCCACTTCAAGAACGCCGTTCACTTCGCGCAGTGCGTACGCCTTCACCGGTCGTGTCGCCGGGAGCGTCAGGTTCTTGCCCGTGCGCAGGTCGAACCGCGCGCCATGCTCCGGGCATTCGACCGCGCAGCGATCGCCCTCCTTTATTGTAGTCCCTTCCGACAGCGACGCCTCCTCATGCGAACACGTGTCGTCAATCGCCAGATACTGTCCGTCCACGTTGAATATCGCGATCTTCTTGCCCTGCAGCGCGACACACTTTACCGCACCCGCCGGAAGCTCGCTTGCGTTCAGTGCCTTCACAAAAGCCATAGGTAATCCTACGCGCAATTCCGTTTATCCGCGTCCTCAGTTTCGCCCCGTCGCCCCGTCTCCCCGTCCCCCCGTCCCCCCGTCTGCTCCGGATTCGGTATACCAATCTTGTCGTCGATCCGCTGCCGCAGTGGGTCGATCACGGAACTCAATCCGAAGCGCAGAACCACTTCCTCAAAGAATCCATCCATGATCATCTTGCGCGACTCAAACCGGCTCAGCCCGCGCGACATCAGGTAGAAGAGCATTGTCGGATCGATCTGCCCCGCCGCCGCGCCGTGCGTGCAGCGCACGTCATTGGCCAGAATCTCGAGGCCCGGGATCGCATCCATGCGCGCATCGTCGCTGAGGAGCAGCGTGCGATTCTGTTGGTATGCGTCGGTCTTTTGAGCGGCCGGTTCCAGATGAATCATGCCGCGGTACACGGCGCGCGCTTTGTCATCCAACGCGCCCTTGAACATCAGGTCCGACTTGCACTCGGGCGCGACGTGATGCTGGAGCGTGTCCATGTGCAGCTTTTGTTCCTGCGTGCCGTAATAGAGACCTGACAAGATCGCCTCGGCCTTCGGTTCCAGCAGCCGCGTGGCGAGGAACGCCTTCGACAGCCGCGAACCCAGATGCGCGCTGACGAACGTCAGCTTGCTGTCGGCGTACTGATGCGCACGGTGAGCGCCAATGAACACCGACTGCAATCCGATCGTTTGAAGCAGAATGTAGCGCAGCCGCGCGCCCTTCTTCAGGATGATCTCCGTCTGCGGGCAGCACAAGCCTTGCGATTCGCCCAGCCCCGGCGCGTATTCCTCAATGACTGTCGCCGATGCGCCCTCGTCCAGCACGATCAAGTTGTGCGGGAAGACGCCATCGTTCTCCGGCCGCGTCTTCAGCGTGGCCCACACCGGCAGCTCGACTTCGACGCCCTGCGGCACATGATAAACGTAGCCGCCTTCCCACAGCGTTTGATTGAGCGCGTGGAACTTCCCGCCCGCGCCGTTAATTCCCATATCGCCGGCGGGAAACACTTCTGTGTTCCAGTGGCGGGTCAGCACTTCGGGAATCTCTTTTCCCGCGATTTCCGGCTGGCCCCAGAAGACGCCGGCTTTCTTGGCCTGCTCCGACTGCTCGCTCAGCTCCACAATATCTTGAGCCGGTCCGCGCACCGTTGCCGCGTCGATATCGAGCGGCCCGAACTCCACGCGCCGCCAGATTTCGTCACGCCGACCCGGCAGCGGCAAGGTCAGGTACGTTTCCAGCGCCTTCAACCGCCGCTCCGTCAGAAACGCCGGCTCGGCCGCCGCGTCCGCTCGCGCGCGGATGCTTTCGGCCGAAAGAGCTTGGGTTGCGTTCACCAAAACATTCGACATGACCTTCCCTTCTACGTCTGAGGCCTTCTCTGTCGCCCCTCCGGGGCTCTGGATCGTTCTTGCGTTCCTTTCCCACGGCTTACGCCGTGGGCTACCATCTTTCGCCGCTTCCGCGGCTCGCGCTTCTGAATTCAAACGCTTGGCGGCTTCTCCGGATTCTCCTTGCACTCCGCCGCTCCCTTACGGTCGCGGTTCTGATCTGCGCGCACGCTGAATCCAAAATCCAAAATCTAAAATCTAAAATCTAAAATCAGCCCACCGTTCCTTCCATCTCCAGCTCGATCAGCCGGTTCATCTCGACGGCGTACTCCATCGGCAGCTCCCGGATCAGCGGCTCGATGAAGCCGGTCACGATCATCTTGGCCGCCTCTTCTTCCGCCAGGCCGCGGCTCATCAGATAGAAGAGCTGCTCCTCGCTGATCTTGCTGACCGACGCCTCATGCTCGACGGTCACCTTCTCCTGATCAACTTCGATATAGGGATAAGTGTCGCTGCGGCTCTTTTCATCCAGAATGAGCGCGTCGCACACCACGCGGCTCTTGGCGTTCTCCGCGCCGTCCATGACCTTGCACAGCCCGCGGTAGGTGGTGCGGCCGCCGTCCTTGCTGATCGACTTGCTCGTGATCAGCGACGACGTGTTCGGCGCGCAGTGAACGACCTTCGCTCCGGCGTCCTGGTGCTGGCCTTTGCCGGCGAAGGCGATCGATAGGATCTCGCCCCGAGCGCCCGGTTCCATCATGTAGACGGCCGGATACTTCATCGTCAGCTTGCTGCCGATGTTGCCGTCGATCCATTCCATCGTCGCGTCCTGGTACGCGACCGCGCGCTTGGTCACCAGGTTGTAGACGTTCGTGGACCAGTTCTGAATCGTGGTGTAGCGGCAGCGCGCGCCCTTCTTAACGATGATCTCCACGACCGCCGAATGCAGCGAATCGGAGCTGTACACTGGCGCGGTGCAACCTTCCACGTAGTGAACGAACGCGCCTTCATCGACGATGATCAGCGTGCGTTCGAACTGGCCCATATTCTTGGCGTTGATCCGGAAGTACGCCTGCAAGGGGATGTCCACTTTCACGCCCTTGGGAACGTAGATGAATGAACCTCCGGACCAAACTGCGCTGTTGAGCGCCGCGAACTTGTTGTCCGCCGGCGGGATGATCGTGCCGAAATATTCCTTCACCAGATCGGGGTGCTTCAGCACGGCCTCTTCGGGTGAAACGAAGATCACGCCTTTGTCTTCCCACTGCTTCTTCAAGTTGTGGTAGACGACTTCGGAATCATACTGCGCGCCCACGCCGCCGAGGAACTTCCGCTCGTCTTCGGGGATGCCGAGCTTGTCGTAGGTGCGCTTGATCTCTTCCGGCACCATGTCCCAGTTGTCGTAACTTTGCTGCGACGGCTTCAGGTAGTACGTGATGTTCTCGAAATCGATATCCGAAAGATCACCTCCCCAATTCGGCATCGGTTTCTTCTGATAGATATCGAGCGAACGCAGGCGAAAATCGCGCATCCACGCCGGCTCATTCTTCTGTTCGCTGATTTCAGTCACGGTTTCGCGGCTGAGTCCCACCTTGGTGCGGAAGGAATGCTTCTCGGTTTCGTGGAAACCGAACTTATATTCCTTCACGATCTCCGAAGCCGGATTCGCTTCCGCCGTCGCCGGAGCCGGTTCTTGTTTGATGTCTGCCATGGTGCTCACCTTCTTCCCAAGTCAATTATGAATGATGAATGCGGAATGATGAAAAAGGATAAATGCGGTCATTCAGCACTCATCATTCAGCATTTTCCGTTACGTCCCGCTCGTCGCGGCGTGCTCCGCCATCGCCTCTTCGGCGCGCGCGCGAATTTCATCGCCCGACAACTCTTCTTTATGCGTCCCGATCCACCACTTGTGGCCGAACGGGTCTTTGACGATGCCGACTCGATCGCCCCAGAACATGTCTTTCACTGGTTGCTCTATCGCCGCGCCAGCTTCGATGGCCTGATCAAACGCCGCGTCGGCATCCGGCACATATATGAAGAGCGAAAACGGAGTGCCGTTCAGCGTCAGCGGTGAAACGTGTCCACAGCTCACCGCTTCCTCGCCCAGCATCAGCGCCGAATCGCCGATGCGAATCTGCGCATGCATCACCTTGCCATCAGGTCCGGGCATTCGGTAGACCTCAACCGCCCCGAACGCCTTCTTGTAGAACTCAATCGCCTCCGCCCCGCCGCGCACCGTCAGCGCCGGCGTCACGGTCGAATACCCTTTGGGCCGCCAGTTCACCTTCGCCGGCTTCGCTTTCACTTTCTTCACCGCGACTTTTTTCGGAGCCGCTTTGGGACGGCTAGCCGACTTGGCCTTCGCTTTTGCTTTCACCTGCTTCTTCTTCGTCGCCATATTTCCCCCAATTCCTTTCTCTGCGCCCTCTGCGCCCTCTGCGCTCTCCGCGTCTCTGCGTTGAAGCTCAGGCGCTCTGTTTGACATACATGCTCTTGATGTAATCGTACCCTTTCGCTTCGAGCTCATCGACCAATTCCGGACCGCGCGAAATAGCGATCTTGCCATCGACAAGCATGTGCGCGTGCGTCGGTGGAATGTACTTCAGCAGTCGCTTGTAATGCGTGATCACCAGCACGCCCATGTTGTGTTCTTTGGCCAGGCGGGCGGCCCCTTCGCCGACGACTTGCAGCTTGTCCAAATCCAGGCCGGAGTCTGTTTCATCGAGCATGGCCAGCGTCGGCTGCAGGATGGCCATCTGCAGGATTTCCATCTGCTTCTTTTCGCCGCCAGAGAAGCCTTCGTTCAAGTAGCGGCTGGCCAGCGTCGGATCGATCTTCAAACTCTTCATCGCCGCCATCAGCTTCTTCTGGAATTCGATCACCGAGAAGCCCGCGGACTTGCCGCCATCCTTGTCCGTCGCCTTCACCACGGCGCCAAAGAAGCGCGCCTGGTAGGCCGTGCGCAGGAAATTCGCCACCGAAACGCCCGGAACGGAGATCGGCGCCTGGAAGGCCAGGAACACGCCTTTGCGCGCCCGCTCGTCGGCTTCCATCGCCAGCAGATCCTCGCCGTTCAGAAGAATGCGGCCCTTTGTGATCGTGTAGCTGGGATGCCCGGCGATGGCGTAGGCCAGCGTGCTCTTGCCGGTGCCGTTCTGGCCCAGCAGCACGTGGACTTCGCCGCGGTTCAGGCTAAAGGTCAGCCCCTTGATGATCTCCTTGTCGCCGATCTTGACGTGAAGATCTTCGATGGCCAGCAGTGGCGTGTCGCTCATGAGTGTGTTTGAACTCCTCTCCTCAGTAACCTGGCGCTTTCGCGCTTTTCGGAACAACGGGTATGGGGTATCGGGTATAGGGTATGGGGATGGCTTGATTCAGGCCGCCCTATACCCCAGACCCCATACCCGATACCCCGGCTTCCTGGCCGGCGCGGCGCTCTTCGACCTTTGCCGGCAGCCCATTTAACAACTGCGTCAGCGTGAACTGCGTTTCATGGCGTTTGCCATTGCCGTGGACGCCATTCGTCCAGCCGGCCGTCGCGGCGCCTTGGCTCACAACGTCCGCGAGTGAGACCTTCGCCAGCACTTCATGCATCTTCCGTTCAGCTTCAGCGAATGTATTTAAGATCAGGCAGCGCGGGCCAAGCTGGCAGACTTTGTGGTCTGCGTTGCAGCCGTACAAAGACGAACTGCCTTCGAACACGATCGCGATATCTCGCAAGGTAATCTGCGCCGGCGGCCGGCCCAACGCGTACCCGCCCTTTGCCCCACGATGCGACCGCATCAGCCCCGTCTTCACGAGTTGCTGGAACACCTTGGACAGGTACGAAGCCGATACGTTCTGAGCCGCTGCAACCTGTTCAACGGAAAAGTCGCTGATCTCCGGGTGAGCGGCCATGTAGAATAGGCTGTCGATGGCCAGTTCAGTGCTTTGTGAATACTTCATCTCAGAACGTCCCTCTTCGATCGCAGACCGTTACGACTTCACGGTATCGCGGCAACTTGGCCTGGTCAAGACAATCTGGATACTAATTGTCTGCATTGTCCGACTTTATTTCTGATTTCCTCATTTCGCACAAATTTTCTTTTTGACGTCAATAAAACTAAAGTGTACTTTAACTTTGTTTAGTAAAGGTCGTATCTTATGCCGAAATGGATCGATCAACTCACCGACGAAGACCTCGCCTTCCTCAAACGCTTTATGCTCGCGTCGGGCTCCTTGAAGGACTTGGCGGCCGGCTACGGCATCTCGTACCCGACCGTCCGCCTGCGCCTCGACGCGCTGATTGAGAAGATCAAAGTCCTCGACAACCCGGAAATCAAGAGCCCGTTCGAACGCCAGCTCCGCCTGCAACTGGCCGAAGGCAAACTCGACACCGCCACATTCAAAACGCTTCTAACCGCGTACCGCCAAGACATGGAGGAAACCCATGCGCAAACTCGCCCTGCTGCTGACCGTCAGCCTTCTGACGCTGCCTCTTCAGGCCGCTGAAGAAGTCCTGAAAGAAATCTCGTGGGAGAAGCTCGCGCCCGAGGCGCGGCCAAAAACCGCGGAGCTCGTCAAAGACGAGAAGCTGAATGCCAGCGTATTGAAGCTTCAGAACACCGAAGCCAAAGGCGCGACCTATAATCTCGCGACAATCGAAAACCCCGGCATCACGCGCACGTCGTACGCCGTCAGCGGCGAGGTTCGCTACGACGATGTAGCCGGCAAAGGCTACCTGGAAATGTGGTCGCAATTCCCCGACGGCAGCGCCTTCTTCTCGCGCACGCTCGGCGAAACCGGCCCGATGCAATTCATCAGCGGCTCGTCAGGCCGGCGGCCGTTTTCGTTGCCGTTCAACGCCGCAGGCGCGAAGGGCAATCCATCCAAACTCGTCATCAATCTCGTTCTGCCCGGCAAAGGCACGGTCTGGATCAGCGATATGAAGCTCATTCAGAACGACGCCGCGCCGCTGATCAAGGGCGCGATCGCCGCGCCGGTCTGGGAATGGTGGAGCAGCCCGATGGGCGGCTTTGTCGGAGGATTGCTTGGCGTGATCGGCGGGTTGCTTGGCGCGCTGGCCGGCCTGCTGACCTCTAGCGGCAAGAACCGGGCTCTCGCGCTGGCCGCACTGAAGGGCGCTGCCAGCCTGGGAATGGTGGCGCTGCTTGCCGCGATGATCGCGCTCGCCACCAGCCAGCCCTTTCACGTCTACTACCCGTTGCTGCTGTGCGGCGCGCTGCTCGGCACCCTGCCTCTGTTGATGACCCCCATGATCAAGCGCCGTTACGAACAACTCGAACTCCGCCGCATCCAAGCCCAGGACGCATAAAAACAGCGCGGGCAGCCGTGTGTTGTCTCGGCTGCCCGCGCGCTCAAGCCTCAAGCCTCAAGCCTCAAGCCTCAAGCCTTCCGTTAGATCTTGCCTTTGAATTTCCCCTTCTTGATCGAGTAGTTCACCGTCAAATCCTTGTCGTAAACCGTGATCGCTGTGCCGCCAACCGGCGTGACCGTAATCGTCAGGTGAACAGGCGCTGATCCTGTGCCGTCCGTTGTTGGCAGCGTCAGCACCGCGCTCGGTGCGATGTCGGTGGCGTGGAGCTGCAGCATGCCGCTGTTGCCGGCCAACTTCGCCTTGAACGGATCCGTGATGTTGCCCTTGCTGTCCGCAACACCTGTAAACGTCACGCTGCCGAACGCAATCGTCAGCGTCGCGCCCGCAATCGTCGTTTTCTTCCCCTTCTCGGAAACCGGCAACTGCTTCAGCGCCGCCTGGTCAAGATTAAACCGTGCCTCGACCTTCCCGCTGGTCAGGTCATCCAGGTTTCCCTGCATAATCAGCTTGTCCCCGGCCGCCGCCGCAAACACTGGCAGCGCCAACATCGCCATAAGGCAAACAACCGCTACGCGTGTCATCATGGTTTTAAGCTCCCTCTCCCCTTTTTGGGGTTAGCCCGCCCTGTACCGTCACTTCGTGCGTTAACCAACGTGGTCGATTACCTGTGACAATTTGCGTCAATCGCGATTCTGGTGCTTCCAGCGCGTTACTGTATTTCCGGAACAGGAAAGTGCAAGCCTTGAGTCGGAGCGGTTTATGTGAGTGCATTTCGCGCGCGAAAAGAAGTTTCACCCAGAAAAACTCTGTGTACTGCGTCCTCTCTGTGGTAAGACGTTGCTCGATTAGCCTGTAGTTCAATGCGATCATTGACGGTCTTTAATCGAATGATGTATATTAGCTCGACTTTGAGGCCATGGTGATGGAAGCGAATCCGCTTAAGAGGCTGGCGAACGAACTTAAGCAGAAGTCCGATATCGAACAAAGCATGAAGCTGGCCCGCAAGTGCCAACTCCGCATGCTGCCCAATCTGCCGAAGGTGGACGGCTACGAGTTCCAAACCATTTACATCCCCTGCGCGAATGTGTCCGGCGACTTCTACGACTTCATCACGGTCAGCGATCACGAAATCGGCATTGCTCTCGGCGACGTCTCCGGCCACGGCATCGAAGCCGGCATGGTCATGGGCATGGCCAAGAAAGCACTCCAGATCTACGCGCAAGGCGTCTCCAGCCCCAAGCAGGCGCTGGCCATTACCAACGCCGACATCGCCAAGGACTTGGGCGACAGCACCTTCGTCTCCGCGGGTTATGGCGTGCTGGATTACCGCAACCGCGTGTTCCGCTTCTCTCGAGCGGGCAACAACCCGCCGTTCCTGGTCAATCCGGCACGCACGCCGGTCGTCGCCGAAGTCAAGCCCAACGGCATGGTCATGGGCATGGACAAGTCCGGCAAGCGCTTCCCGATGGTCATTCAGGAAGAAGTCATTCAAATGCAGTCCGGCGACGTCTTCTTTCAGTTCACGGACGGCCTGGTCGAAGCGCCCAACCGCGAGCGCCGCGAATTCGGCGACGAACGCCTCCGCGAACTGCTCCTGCGAAACGCCGCCCGCCCCTTGGCTCAACTCGTTGAACTGATCGAAGAGTCCGTGCAGAGCCACATCGGCTCGCTGGCGCAGGAAGATGACATCACGATCATTGCCTTCCGCATGTTGTAGCGGAGCCACAATACGAAATCTCGCGATCCTGACCCATTCTGACGCGCGTCAAAATGTGACAAGACTGCGGGCATTTTGAGGGGTTATCTTTCGCTTCAAGGGGACTTCTGATGCGCGCGCTGCTGATTCTCGTCTTCACCTGTTCTGCGACCTTCGCCGCCGATTTCGCCTCCGAACTGATGGAGGCAACTTTCAAACTCTTCCACCCCGACTCCACCGCGACGTGTTTTCTGGTGAAGCGCGACGCGCCCGACACCGCGCTCTACGTCATCACCGCCGCGCATGTGTTGGAACGGACCAAAGGCGAGACGATGATCCTCGTGCTGCGCCGGCCGAAGGACGATGGCTCGTTCGAACGCCTCGACCACACCATCCCCGTGCGCCGCGACAACAAGCCGCTGTGGGTGAAACATGAAAAACACGATGTGGCAGTGCTGAAGCTGACGACGACGTTGCCCGTCGCTGTCGCCGCCATGCCTGCCGCGCTGATTGCCGGCGCCGCCGAACTCAAGGCCGCTAACGTCCACATTTGCTCGCCGCTGTTTGTGTTCACGTACCCGCAGCGCTTTGAAGCCAACGGGGCCGGTTTCCCGGTCGCCCGCCAAGGCATCTTCGCCGGTCCGCCGCTTCTTCCCGCGCAGACGCACCCCACCTTCCACGCCGACTTCACGACCTTCGCCGGAGACAGCGGCGGCCCCGTCTTCATCGCCGGTTCAGACGGCCACCCGCTGGTGGTCGGCATCGTGCTTTCGCAGCAGCGCCACGATGAAAAGGTAAAGACCGAATACGAGGAGCTCACGATCCATCACCCGCTCGGAATCGGCACCGTCCTCCACGCTCAATACGTCCGCGAAACGTTGGATCTCGCCGCCAAACAGCCCGCGCCAACATCTGCTCCCACGACTGCACCCGCGCCCACATCGAAGTAAACAATAGTCCCTTCGTGCTTGGATCTTGTGCTTTTGGGACAAGATTCTGAAATTCGAAGAAATGATGAATGCGGAATGATAAATGCGGAATTAGGTCTGTGGCGTTGCCTCTTGCGCCGTTGCAGCCATATTCATCATTCCGCATTCATCATTCATCATTCCGATGCAGGTTCGGATACTGCCGCGTCCGGCTTGTCCGGGCTGGGGTGGTGAGTGAGGCGCGCCTTCGCAGTTCTCCGTTCGTCCCGTCCGTGTCCGTCCACTCCGCCCATGCCATCCAGCGCGCCGGCCGTTCCGTAGCTGCGGAGCAGCGGTATACGGGTAGCCCGCAGCGTAAGCTGCGGGGACGCGTGGCCTTCGATGACGCAAGCCTCGGAGAGGCGACACAGCGCCCGCGTAAGGACTGAACGCTTACTCTTTTTCTTTTGCCTTTTTACTTTTTCCTTTTTACTTATCCAAAGGCTTCCGCCATTCGGCTCAGCCAATCCCGCGCAAACGTTTCCTGCAAAGACCAATTGTCGAGGAACGGCGCCTCCGGTTTTTCTTCCGTCCCGTCATAAAGTTCTCGCGCACAAAACGCCAAAATCGAATCCTCGCGCGACGCGATCTCGCGCAGCAACTTGTCTTCCGCACAGATATAGTATCGCACGACTTCGTCAACGAGCGCCCGCTCGATCTGCCGAAACGTCTTTCCCAACACGTTGATGCACGCCCGGTTCATCCGAGCCGAATTCGCAAACCCAAGCTCCAGCGCAAACACTTCCGCGCTCGACTCCGCGCGCAGCTTCGCCAACAGCGCCTTCGCCCTCCGCTCGCGCTCCTCAATCTCATCCTCCGTCCGCCACTCCGCATTACGCGCCCGAAAATACTGCGGCCGCTTCGTTTGTAGCGCAATCCTCCCGGATTGCGTGCCGTTCTCTCCCCGGCCCTCGTTCGTATCGCGGGCGTCCCGCTCGCCGCTCCGGTTCCCCTCTCCCAGTGGCGCCGGCCTCCGTGCCGGCGGGAGAGGGGTTAGGGGTGAGGGGGCAACCTTGCGCTCTCCTTCTGCCGCTCCGCAATTCTGCATTCTGAATTCTGCTTTCTGAATTCTTCCATGCGGCCCCAACTTCTCGTAAACGCAATACCCCGGCACACCCCACAAGTCCCGCGCCGCCTCGCGCAGCTTCGCAATCAATCCTAGCCTCACCCGCTCGACCTTGAACCCGTCGATCACTTCCAGCGCCGTCATCCCGCAACATTCCTTCGTCAGCGCGCTTAGCCGCGCCGAGGAAATCTCCAGCCGTTGACAGAGCTCCTCAAGCTGCGTCCCGAGTTTCTTCACCCGCGCCCACTGCGCGATGTCGGCATTCCACGCCCCGGTCAGCGAAATCTCTTTCTCCGCGTCCCCGTGTCCGCGCGTCTCCGCGTCCGCCCGGCCGTTCCCAACAGTCCAACAGCCCAACGGTCCAACAGCCTTCTTCTTCAGCCACGCCACAAGCCTTTTCAGCCCTTTCTTGCGAGCCTTCGGCGTCACCCGGCTCTCGTAGTCGAACGTCAACCCGGTGAGCCTCCGCCACATCGGATGCTTCCCAAACTTCTCCTTCTCCCGCCGGTAAGCCGCCAGCCGCTTCTCCGTCTCCTCCGCCACCGCATCGCACACCCGCAATTTCTCCCCGCCGATCGTCGAAGCGATCATGTCGCACCCTCCCCTAAAAATATGAACGCAGAATACCCGCAATGTATAAAGCAATCGAAATTGCGGCTTTTGACCTAGAAGTCCTCTGAAGTCCTCAAACGCCCGCAAACGCCCGAATCGGCCCGAAACGTCACGGGACGTTTGCGCCCTCGTTCACCAGACCACCAGACACCAGACACCAGACCACCAGACACCAAGCCCCTCTCTATATATAAGCCGTCGAAATCCCACTTTTTGACATAGAAGTGCTTGAAGTTCGTTCCGGTGCGATAAATACGGTTAATGTTAGGGTGTGGCGGTTCGCGGACGTGCGCGAAGTATTTCCGCACACTCACGCCGCGTAAGAGAGTTTCGTGCGCGTCCCCGTATCTTCCAGGGCCATCTCGCAACAGGCACTTCCGCACTTACCGCTCTGGTTGATCATCACCCCGCGATTGCTGCTTGCCTCGTTCGTTGATAGTCCTCTCCTCGGCGGCGCGAATCGTCGCGTCGTCTGTTCGCCAACAAATCTCTTTTCGTGTCTCGGCGCATGAAGTGCAGACGAGCAAGAGCGCTGACATGCCGAGAACAAGCCGCGTTTTTCGAGCCATTGTGGATCTCTGAGATAGCTTGCCCTTGGTATCGCCCACTTGCCGAATTCAGCGCAATCCCTGAGTTGCTCCCGCCGCGCCCCTTCCACGGACCGCTGACTGTTAATTGCCTACGTTCGCATCGATTCATTTGCACTAGGGCAAATAGCCAAGTATCATCAGATGCACATCGAGCAATAGACGGCCCCGGCACCAGCGGCTTCGGCAGCTTGTGCTGCTCCAGCAGCCTATCTTCAAAGGCGCGTGCCGGCGTTCAGGGATCGAGTGCGGAGGGGTGACTCATGCAAAGAGCAGGCGTATTGCGTCGTTGTTTCTGTTGGAGCGCAACAGTTTTCGTCGTGCTGCTTTCGTCCGTCGTCGCGCAAGATCTGCCAAACACTCCGCGCCGCGACATGTGGATCACGGACAACACTGTCAACGCTGTCGCAGAGAACAACGGTACGATCTACATTGGCGGTTCGTTCACGTACGTCGGCCCTTACACGGGATCGGGCGTGGTCCTGACCGCCGATACGGCGCAGCTCGCAGCTCCGCCGCCACTGGTCAAGGGCTACGTCTACACGGCGGTTTCGGACAACGCCGGCGGCTGGTACATTGGCGGGAACTTCACAGAGGTGGGTGGCGTGGCGCGCGCCGGGCTGGCTCACATCCTCCCCGATGGCATGCTGGATCCGTCATGGGATCCCAACCCCGATCTGACGTGTGGCACTAACAGCAGCGACCAGACCGGCGTTCGAACCTTGGTGCTCGCCGGGGGCACGCTGTATGTCGGCGGCTACTTCACGGCGATTGCCGGCCAGGCCCGGAACCGCCTCGCGGCTTTGGATGCCGCCACGGGCGCGGCGCTGTCCTGGGATCCTAACATCACGTTGGGCGTTTCAACAAGCTGCATGATCAAGCGCATCGCCGTGTCCGGCAAGATCGCCTACATCGCGGGAAAGTTCTCCAAGGTCGGCGAGACGGCACGCAACTACTTGGCCGCGGTGGACGCAGACCCCGCCTCTCCGACCTATGGGCAGGCAACGGCGTGGGACCCCAATCCAGACAGCAATGTGACGGCGCTGGTCGTTTCCGGCACCACCGCCTACGTCGGGGGGGCTTTCGACAACATCGGCGGGCAGGCCCGGCAGCGCATTGCGGCGTTGGACACTGATCCTGCCTCGGCAACCTACGGCCAGGCTCTCGCGGATTGGCACCCCAACTGCGGCTCCGGCGGGGGTGCTGGGATGATTTACGGCGCGATGGCCATCTCCGGCACCACGCTCTATGCCGGAGGCTGGTTCGAAAACGTCGGCGGGCAACCGCGAAAAAACATCGCCGCGCTCGATGTGGACCCGGCTTCGCCGACGTACGGCCAGGCAACGGAGTGGAACGCCAGCGTTGCTGGCAGTAACCCGACCGACATGGTGGTGGTCGGCAACACGCTTTACATGGCGGGGTGGTTCAGTGTCGTCAATGGGGAGGACCAGAGTGGTTTTGCCGGCCTGGATCTGACGACCGGCGAGATAGTCTGGCGACCGCTCTTCGGCGTCAACGCCAGCGACGGCCTGTCGATCGCCGCATCCGGAAACAGCATCTTCTGTGGCGGATACTTCGAGAGCGTCGGGGGCGTCCGGCGCCAGAGCATCGCGGCCCTCGACGCCGTCACCGGCCGCGCGACGTCCTGGAACCCCGGTACCGGGGGCACTGTCTTTGCCCTGGCCGTCTCGAACGACACCGTCTACGCCGGCGGCGATTTCCCGTTCGCTGGAGGACAACCGGCCACGAATCTTGCCTTCTTGAGTGCCGCCACCGGCTTGCCCAAGTCCGTGGGCGCTACTGTGGAGGGCGGCGTGGTGAGCGCCATGGCGCTTTCCGGCAATACGCTCTATCTCGGCGGCCAGTTCACCTCCATCAACACGGTGGCCCGCAGCAGAATTGGCGCGGTGGATGTCACCACCGGTACGCAGACAGACTGGGACCCCAACGCAAACTCCCCGGTGGTGTCGCTGCTGCTATCGGGCAACACGCTCTACGCGGGCGGATTCTTCGGCACCATCGGCGGCGCAGCCCGTAACCGAGTTGCCGCGCTGGACACCACGGTCGACACCAACAACGCGCTTGCAGCCTGGAACCCGAACGCCAACGCCAACCTCTTTACGATGGCGCTCTCGGGCAGCACTCTTTACACGGGCGGCACTTTCACCAATATCGGCGGCGCGGCCCTCAACAAGATCGCCGCGCTCAATGCCGACATCGCCGGCACCGGCCAGGCTGATGCCACTTGGAACCCGGACTGTAACGACTTCGTGTGCAATCTCGGCGTTCTGGAAGACGGGAAGACCGTCCTGGCCGGCGGCCGCTACACCAGCATGGGTGGCGCGGCGCGTAACAACCTCGCGGCACTCGACGCAGACCCCGCGTCTTCCACGTACGGGCAGGCCTTGGCCTGGAACCCCGACCTGGACCAGCAGCCCCAGTCCTTGCTGGCTACGCCCCGCGCCGTCTACGTCGGCGGTGATTTCCAGAACGTTCACGGACAGCGGCAGCCCTACTTTGCCGCGTTCTCTTTGAACAGCGTCACACCGACAGCCACTCTGAGCCCCGCCGACGACGCCACCGGCGTTTCAGTGTCCACGGCGCTCACGCTCATCTTCAGCAAGGACGTGTATAAGGGCGATTGGGGTAATGTCACGATCAAGCGGCAGTCCGACGGCAGCGTCTTTGAGTCCATCGCGGTGACCGGCGATGGCGTCTCGGTGGCGGGCAATGTGGCCACGATCACACTCTCTGCACCGCTGGCGTATGGCACTGCGTATTGCGTCCATGTGCACTCCGATGCCTTCAAGGACGCCTCCGGCAACTATTACGCTGGTATTGCGGACGACACGACGTGGAATTTCGCGACTCGTCCGCTCAATGTCGTGAACGTCACCTCCTCTGCTGCCAACGCCACGTACAAGGCCGGAGCGCTGATTCCAATTCAAGTCCGGTTCAGCGACCCCGTGACGGTCACCGGCACGCCGAAGCTCACGCTCGAAACCGGCACAACGGACGCGGCCGTCAGCTACGTGTATGGCAGCGGCAGCGATACGCTCACCTTCGAGTACATCGTGGCTCCGGGCGATATGTCCGCCGACCTGGATTACACGAGCACCAGCGCGCTGGCGTTGAACGGAGGAACGATTGCCGCAAACGGAGCAGCCGCGGCACTGACCTTGCCCGCCCCCGGCGCGGCAGGTTCGCTGGGCGCTAACAAAGCGCTGGTCATCGACACCGCTCCCGCTCCGAATGTCGCACCGTCGATCGACTCGGGGATTACAGCCAGCCCGGCGAATCCGACAGCCGGCGACAGCGTCGCCTTCTCGGCCAGCGCCAGCGACGCGAACAACGACGCGCTCACCTATTCGTGGAACTTCGGCGACAACACCACGGCAACGGGCGCGGGCGTCAGCCATGTGTACGCGGTTTCCGGCACGTACACCGTCACCTTGACCGTCGGCGATGGCAAGACCACGTCCAGCGCCACGCTCAGCCTAACCGTTGCCGCCGGCGGCGCGGGTCTCCCGCCCAGTCAGGACTCCGACGGCGATGGGTTCTCGAACGAAATCGAGAAGGCGCTGGGAAGCGATCCAAACAACGCGTCCGACATGCCCGCTGGCGCGGAAAAGCCCGTCGAGTCCGGCGTGCTGTCGGTCTCGAAACTGAGCATCAAGCTGAACTTCGCCAAGCCGGCTGGGAACGATTCTATCGGATTGAGCGGCCTGGTGCTGATCCCGGAGGGACTCGTCATTAACGGCCAGACGGTCATCGTTGATGTCGGCGGCGTCGTGAAGTCCTTCAAGCTCGACCCGAAGGGCAAATCGCCGAAGGCCAACGATAGCCTGGCTGTCAGCGTGAAGTCCGGCAAGACCGGCACGCCGCTTCAAATCGCCAAGTTCGCGGTAAAGTTGTCCAAAGGAACCTTCGCCGCTGCTCTCGCCGATGACGGCCTGACCGATGAAACCAAGACGGGAAAGGTCACTGTCCCAGTGACAGTCCTCTTCAACGGCACGCTCCTGCAGAAGTCCGTCCCGCAGGACTACAAAGCCACCAAGAGCAAGAGCGGCGCAACAAAGTAAACGCTCCACCAAGCCTCGCACAAAGAAACGGCGGCCCATCGTGGCCGCCGTTTCGCATTCCAAGTGGCCCAGTCCGATGACTAGGGAGCAATTGCTGTTGAAGCCCATTGATCAAAAGAAAAGGCCGCCCCGGCTTCCCGGAGCGGCCCCTTTAACTGCTTACTGCCTACTGCCGCTGCCTACTGCCGCTGCCCACTGCCGCTGCCGACTGCCGTTACTTCCCCTGCGGCGTCACGTCGCACTTCTCCAGCCCCAGCGACCACTTGATGCCGTTCAGAATGTGCTTCTGGTACGCCAGCGACACTTCCTTCGTGTTCTCGCGCTTGCCCGGAGCGTCCTCGTCCCACACGTCTTCGCGATGACCCAGCGACGTGTAGAACACGTGCCCCTTGCCGAAATCCTTCGCCCACGCGATTGGGAAATCGCCCGGCGCCTTGGTGTTCGGGTGAGCGTCCAGGGTCAGCAGGCCGTGCATCTTCGTGCGATCGAAGCTCTTGATGATGTAGATCTCGTCGAACACGCCGAACTTCGCCTGCAGGTGAGCGCACATCGGACACTTGTCGTCCTGATTGATCGCGTCCACGTGCACCTGAGCGCCGTGGCCGCCGAACTCGCCGCCGAGCATTTCAATGTACGGCCGGAAACCGTGATAGGTGTCGCTGGCGCTGTGCATGCCGACGAAGCCGTGGCCTTCCTTCACCCAGGCGATGAACGCGTCCTTGTCCGGAATCGGCAGATCGCCGGTCGTGTTCGCGAAGATCACGCCGTCGTACTTCTTCAGCGATTCGGGGCTGAGCATCTCCAGATTCTTCTTCATCTGCGCGTTCCAGGCCTCGACCGCGCCCTTGCTCTTTTCCTGCTCTTCCTTGTACTTCGCCTGCTGCTCCGGCGTGGGATTCTTCGGAAGCTGCGGCCCCTTCGGCTGGTTGGGCGGCTGTTGGCACAGGTCCACCGTGAACGCTCCGCTCTCCTTCGCCAGCTTTTGGATGATCTTCTCCGCCGTCGGGATCGAACTATGCCGGAACCCCGTCGTCGTCGTCACCAGCAAAACTTTCTTCGGCTCCTCCGCCTGAGCGGCCACGAACACCCCCAAAACCAACGCCATCAGTAAACGCTTCACGCTTGTTGCCTCCAAAGAGTTCAGTAGCGCAATCCTCCTGGATTGCGTGCCGTTCGGTTCCCCGCTCCCTCGCGAGAGAGAGGGGTTAGGGTTGAGGGGGATCTATCCCCGCCCTTCATGCCGACTGACATACCCCAGATTCCATCCAGCGATGCTTACGGTTCCGTAATGCTCTCCGCAGGCGCAAGAAGCCCCTCAAGGAGTGTCTGTCGGCAGGAGTCGCGCCCAGCATCGCCGTTTCCTAGTATCTTCAACGTCTAAACAAAAAACAATTGGCAACTTAACCATATGAGTAGGTTGCCACGTCATTCTGGATTTCTACTCCGAAAAATGTTGCCAACACAATGCCAGCATCTAACCTTATCGTCCTCGTTGTCCGTCGAGGTTCTGCTGGCACTGGTGTGAAGGGAGTTCGCATGTTCCGAATGGTCATGGTTGCCGTGATTGCGCTCGCGGTCTTCTGTTGCGCGCTGCAGGTCAGCGCCGAAGGCAAGAGGTCCATCAAGAGCATCATGGAGACAACTCACAAGGGAAAAACGGCGTCCGTCCAAACGATCATCCACGGCGAAGCTGACGAAAAACTGCTCAAAGAATTCCTCGAATACTACAAGTTCATGGCCACGCAGAAACCATCTGTCGGCGATGAAGAAAGCTGGAAGAAAAAGACCGCCGCCCTCGTCGATGCGACCCAAGCCCTTATCGACAAAAAAGACAAAGCCCTCGAAGACTTCAAAGCCGCCGTCGAATGCAAAGCCTGCCACGACGTCCACACCCGCAAGAAGCACCACTAACGCGAACACTCATTCCAAGGGGTGGGCACCCGCGCAGGCTGTGTTCGCTAGAACACAGGCCGCCCGCCGTGCAGCGGCTTGCGGAAAGTCTGCCACCTTCTCTTGTCTGAACTTCCTGGCAACGTGATGAAACGAATATCTGTGCGTCTCTCAAGCCACCCGCACTCGGATGTACCCGACCGGGTCATTGTCATTGGCCACAAGAATCCCGACACCGATAGCATCGCCGCCGCAACCGGTTATGCGGAGCTTAAGTCGCAGTTGGGCTGGACCGGCGTTTCGGCGGCCTGCGCCGGGTTGCCCGGTGAGCGCACGGAGTTCCTGTTCAACAGGTTCAACGTCGCGCTGCCGCCGGTGCTCACCGATGTGCATCCGCGCGTCAGCGACGTTCTGGACTCGAATCCACAAGTGATTTCCGCCGGACACACGCTGTTGGAAGCCATGGCGCTTTTGCAGCGCGCGCGGCGGCATCGCATTCCCGTCGTTGATTCCAAGCGGACATACCTGGGCATGGTCAGCTTGTTCGACCTGGCCGACCGCCTGGTCCTGCACGCGGCCGACCCCGGGTTGGACGGCGGCGGGGGCGGATTGATCGGCCGCGAAGTGAAGACGAGTTTGTCCCACATCCTTGAAGTACTCCGAGCCTCCGCGTTGTCGCTCTACCGCGAGTGGCACGTGGAACGCCTGGGCGTTTACGTCGGGGCGATGAGCGAAGCGACGCTGCGGCGCCGCTTGTCCACGCGCGATCCCAAAGTGACCGCCCTGGTTGTCGGCGACCGCCACGAAATCCACAAACTCGCCGTTGAAATGAAACTGCGTTTGCTGATCGTCACCGGGAATTTTCCCGTGGACGAAAAAGTCCTGCAGAAAGCGCGCGCCGCGGGCACCTCCGTGTTGCAGACTCCCTTTGATTCCGGCACGACTGTCCGGCGGCTCAAGTTCAGCACGCCCGCCGAACTGATGCTGCAGGAAGATGCCGATCCCCTTCGCGCCGACGAAAAGCTCAGCGACTTGCGCGAGATCCTGGCCAATGAGCGCGAAGAAGTCTTTCCCGTCGTCGATAGCCGCGGCAAGCTGGACGGCATCCTGACCAAGGACAGCCTCGAACGCGACTTGCCGCTCAAACTAATCCTCGTCGATCACAACGAATTGGGGCAGGCCGTGGATGGAGCGGCGGACGTGCCGGTGATCGAAATTCTCGATCATCATCGCATCGGCGTGCAGCAGACCCAGACCCCGATCACGTTCATCAACGAAGTCGTCGGCTCCTCCTGCACCCTCGTCACGGAGCAGTTCAGACGGTTCGGGAAGACGCCGCCGGCGCCCATCGCCGGCATCTTGATGGGCGGCGTGATCACCGACACGTTGATGCTGCGTTCGCCGACCTCCACTCCGCGCGATGCCGCCGCCATCGAGTATTTGAAGGAACTCTGCGGCGCCGATCCCAAAGAACTGTCCGCCCACATCTTCGCAGTCGGCTCGCGCATCGCCGCGCAGTCTGCCCGCGAGGTGCTCACCGCCGACAAGAAGGCGTACAACACCGCGAAGTACAAATTTGCGCTCTCGCAGATCGAAGAAGTCGGCTTCGAAAACTTCCTCCAGCATCGCGGAGAACTGCTGCGCGAAATCAAAGCGCTGCGCCGGGAGGACCATCTCGATTTCGTCGGCCTGTTGATCACGGACGTGATGCGCGAAACGTCCATGATGCTCTGTGCCGGCGAGCGGCGCATCCTGGACCGCATCACCTACACCCGCCTGGACGAATCCACCTTCGATCTCCCCGGCATCCTCAGCCGCAAAAAACAGTTGCTGCCGTACCTGCTGAAGGTCATGTCGTAAAGAGTGCCACTGCTTCGCCTCCGTTTTGCAGACCAGTGCGACGGGGTGGCCGATCCGCGAAAACTAATCGTCGCCGAGATGAGTAAGGTGTGCGCCGGAGCTCAGACACCGGAACTTGAAAAGGGCAAGTGTTAAGGGAATCCGCCGTACTTTCGTGCTGGACACGTAGAATCACGCGTATCACTGTTAAGGAACGTAAGGTCGCGCAGGACGATTGGGCGCACGACCAAAGCGTAGTCAAATGACAACTCCGGGCTTGCTTTTCCCTTCCTCGGCAATCGTGCGCGCTATCGGCAAGCTCGCACTGGTCCGGATTGCGAGCGAGCGCCTTTTCATGGTACAGCGGCTGTTGGAACTGACGCGAAGGCCGGGGGAGTCGTGGGGCAGGCTGTCTAGCCTGCCAGAGAAACCCACTAAGCAGGCTGGACAGCCTGCTCCACGGGGTGCCTATGCCGCACGATGTGTTGCCAGAGTTCTATCGGCGGCGATTGCCGCGTTGGCAACCGAATGGTGCGACGGTGTTTCTTACTTACCGTTTGGCGGGGTCGCTGCCACAAGCAGTGCTCGATCAGCTAAGCGCTGAACGAGAGAGATTGAATAGCGGGCAATGGCGAGAGGGAGAGAAGAGCGGCGCGCGGCATGAACGGATCAGCAAAGCGGTGTTTGGGCGTATGGATGAATTCCTGGCAGAACAACTGCGCAGACCGGCGCCGGAATCTCCGCGATGGCTAGCGGATGAGCGTATTGCCAGGGTTGTGAGAGAGAATATGCGTTACTGGGATGGCGTGCGAGTACGTCTGTTGCGGTTCACGATTATGCCGAATCACGTACATCTGCTATTCGAACCGCTTTCGCAGGCTGGACAGCCTGCGCCACAACAACCGGCGCCACGTGAGCAGACTGGACAGCTTTCGCAGGCTGGACAGCCTGCGCCACAACAACCGGCGCCACTTGAACAAACTGGACAGTTTGCTCCACGCTGGCCTTTGCGAACGATCATGCAGGGGCTGAAGGGATACACGGCCAGAGAGGCAAATCAGCTACTGGGGAGGCGCGGTGCGTTCTGGCAGGACGAGAGTTTTGATCATTGGGTGCGCGATGAGGCGGAGTATAACCGAATCGTCTGGTACATAGACAATAATCCTGTGGCAGCGGGACTTTGCCGGGAGCCTGGGGAGTGGAAGTGGTCGAGTGCCGGAGAAGAAAGTGGGGCAGGCTGTTAGCCTGCCAGAGGAGCAAGCGAAGCAGGCTAGACAGCCTGCTCCACGGTGCTTCCGTGTGTTTTTCTAAAACATAATGCTCCACGTCGCGTAAATTCCTTTGGATCGCGCGAAAATCTCGTTCAAGCCCATCTCCAGATGGGCGGTCGTGTTAACGTTCACAAAGACAAACTTGAGCCGCTCCAGCGCCGAGGCAGGCGTATCGGATTTCGCCCCTCTCCGCCGCAGGTCTCGAACTCTCAGTTACAGCACGGTATTTGCATAACGATAAAGGTGGGGACAGACGCACAAAGAAACCCATCGAGAGAGAATCGGCAACTCTAAAAAGACCCCATTGGGCGGCAGCATTTTATGCTGAATCGAATAGCCAACCTGCTGAGAAAAAAGCGAGGTGCCATCTTATCCGGATGGGTGCAAGCAGCCCGTCAGGAGATTCCTGCGACCAAAGATATGGACGAAGGGATTCTTCGGGACAAGTTTGACATTCTCATTGAACGGCTTATCGAATCGCTAGAACAGGAACAGGCTGCGACGCCGCTGCGACCGGCCGACGGAGGCGCAGAACACGGACTGCAACGGGCTACCATTCCCACCTACAATATCAAACAAATGCTTCAGGAGTACATCACGTTGCGAAGCTCCATCTTCGACGTGCTCGAACAGGATGAACAACTCAACGTCCAAGATCGAGAAGCAATGCTAGTCGTGCTCTTTGAAACTTTTCAAGCAGCGGCAGGAGCGTTCAGCGATAGTCGCGTCCAAGCCGAAAAATCGGGACGCATCGCCAGTGAGGAAATTGTGCGGCAACTCCAAGTTGAGCGGGAAATGCGGGAGACGTTCGTGGCGTGCCTCAGCCATGACCTTCGGACCCCGATGGCTATTATCAAGAACTGTGTCCATCTGCTTTTTCGTACAGGAGACAAAGAAGAAGCCCGTAACCGCCTGACGGGCAAAATCAATGAGAGCGTTGACCGAATGGACCGAATGATTCGAGACCTCCTGGATATCAGCCTCGTTCGAGCTGGAAAGAAACTGAAACTGATACTCGACGAGTTTGAAATGCAACGCTTTCTGGAGAACACAGCCCAGGAGCAGAACGTAGTTTATGGTCCACGCATTTTCGTCCAATCGGCCGCGTCACAAGTAATGGGCTGGTGGAGCGAGTCTCAGTTGCAGAGAGCTGTCGAGAACCTCTGTGCAAATGCCATCAAGTATGGAGCAGAAAATGCTCCCGTTCGCATGAGCCAGCGCCAGACAGGTGACAGAGTGCAGATCACTGTGCATAATGAGGGGAATCCGATTAAGCCAGAAGACCAGAAGCACATCTTCGAGCCGTATAATAGGTCCGGCGCTACAAAGGAAAAAGGCGGTTGGGGTCTTGGGTTGACGCTGGTTCAGGGAGTCGCTCAATCTCACGGAGGTTCTGTATCCGCAAAGAGCAATGCCGCCGAAGGAACAACATTCACCATTGACTTGCCGCTGGATGCTCGTCCATTCGTTGAGAAGACCCGAGAGTAACTTGCCGTTGCCCTTGCTCTAAGGGAGCACTTTGCGCCCAACCGCGGGTGCCCTCTGCGCTTTTTCCGTTTGCAGACCAGTGCGAACGCGCGCGTGGCACGATTTCGTAAAATCGTGCTACCTCACTTCCCCTCCACACAATACAAACTAACCTCCCCTCGATAGTACATCCTTTTCCCCACGAACACCGGGCTGCTGACGGTGCATTCCTGGCGCGACCATTCTCCGTACCTGAACCACATCTGTTCCAGGCGGTTGCGAGCGACCTGCTTGAATTCGCGGCCGGGTTCCAGCACCACCGCCGTGCCTTGGTTGTCGCAAATGTAAATGTGCTGGCCGCCCAGCGTCGGGCTGCATGAGCAGCCGCCGCGGATGATGCCGCCGTGGACGATATACGGGCTCAGGTCCAGCACTTTCTGGTAGACGAGTTCGCCCTTGGCCGCGTCCATCACCGTCAGCACCGCATCGGAACTGACGACATACGCCAGGCCCTGGTGCAGCAGCGGCGAACCGCACAGGTTGTAGCTGAACCACGTCGGGAAGGCCTTGGTGTTGTACTGGCAGGTCTTCGTGTCCTGCATCGTCAGCGGCGTAGCGCCGGCCTCCGTGCCGGCCGGAAGGGACGCCAGCGTTTCCGGCAGCGTCTGAAACGCCCAGCGCCGCGCGCCGTCCTCGCCTTTGGGCAGAACGAAGCTGCAAATCGTCCGACCTTCGACGACCGGCGAACTGTAGTCCTCAATGTTGTAGTAAGGTGGCGTGAAGGCCTGAGCGACAATCTTGCCGTCGCTCGCGCGCGTGAGCACCCCGAACGATTGCACGATCAGTTTCTCGGCCGGCGCGGAGGCCGGCCCCACCACCGGCACGGAGGCCGGCGGTACGACGACCGGCGTGGACATCGAATGCAGACCCTTTTGCTTCCAGAGCGGGATCGGCATCGCAACCGCGCCCGTCTTGGCGTCCAGCGCGACCGCTCCAAGATAACCCGATGACTTGATGATCAGCTTGCCGTCGATCAAACAGGGCGAGCCGCAATAGCCATGCTCCTGATGCTTCAGCCCCAGAGCCGTCGCCCATTTCAGATTCCCGTCCAGGTCGTAACACGCCGCCAGGCCGAAGCCGTACAACACATATACGTGTTGCCCGTCGCTCACTGGCGTCGCCGCCGAATGCCCGCCTTCGCTTTCGCTTTGCCCGACAAAGCGCTGCGGGTCCATGCGCTCCATCAAGCTGTTGATTTTCCGCTCCGCCTTCAGCCGCTCCTCCAGCGCCTTCGCGTTGAGCGGGTACTTCTGCGGCCCGGCGACGTAGGCTTGAAGCTGCGCGTTGATCAGCGTCTGCAGCGGCGCAATTTCAGCGAACACCGCCGCGTTCTTCGCCTTGTCGTCCGCCGTTGCCGCATCGGCACTGGTAGTCGCTCTGGCCCACAGAACTTTTCCGTCGTTTGCGTTCAGACAAATGAGCTCGCAGCTTTCGGCCTGCACGAAGACTTTGTCGCCGACAACAATCGGCGAACCCGCGCCCGGCCCGTTGTCCGGCAGAACCGTGGACCAGAGAATGTTGCTCGTTTCGTACCCGGTCGGATCCGCTCCGAAAAACGCCGCGTTGAAATGCCACTGGATCACCCCGCGCGACCAGTCGGTCTCCAGATGCGGAGCCACCCGCAGCAGCAGCCGGTTCCAGCCTTTCAGCAGGTCGAGCTTCGCGTGCCCGCGCGGCTTCACCGGCTTGCCGTTCAACCACACCAACGTCGCATCGGCCGCCATGAAGTTCATGAACACCGACGCCGGTTCGGGCACGTACAGCCACGTGTGCGCGTACGCGACGAGGCCCTCCGGTTTCTCGCCCTTGAGGTAGAGCGGCGCGAAGTTGACCCAGGAGGTGTCCGTCGTTAGCGCGGTCCACGCGAGATTTCCCGACTTCTCCCCTTCGTCCGGCGAAACGTTTCCTTCTTCGGGCGAGAACTCGGCCTTTGCTGTCTTGCCTTCCGGAATCGACACCGGCCCGAGCACCAGCCACTGCCGCACGATGCCGTCGCTCATCGATTTTCCCGTGTCGGCATCGCCCGGCTTTTTCGCCTGTGTGCGCAAGCCGTTGATCGCCTTCGCCTGCCGGCCCCACGTCAGCGGCGGCTCCGCGGCCGGGTAGCGTCCGTTGCCATCGCCGCGCCAGCCCACCGGCCGCTGAGGGGACGGAGAAAACTCGCGCGAGCCCAGCGGCTGCTTCTTCACCTCTCCACTCAGCGCTGGCAGAGTCAGACCGAAAAAAACGATGAGTGCAATCCTTCTGCCGGGAAATTGTTTCATCGCAGGCTCCTTCGCCGAGAGTTTGGGATTGCATACATCCTGCGCTCGCAGATGCGGAGCGTCAACAGCAGCCGCGCAGACGCCAAGACGGAAAGAAAGCCATAACTCAAAATCTGTCCTTCGCGCCTTTGCGCCTTTGCGGTTAAATTCGTCTGCGTGCAACCGTCACCGGAAAACTCGCAGCTCATCGAGCGCCTGCAGCGTCTGTTGGACCGGCTGAGTCCTCACTCGGCCTGGAACAAGGTTTCGCGCGGGCTGAAAGCCATCTTCAACGCCGACGAAGCGGAGATTCTGCATCAGAGCTCGCACATTCAGCCAACGAAATTGGACGAACACACGCTGCTGATCCGCAGCGGTGAATTCCAGACATCGGCCAACCCGCTGCGGCTTCTGCGCGAAAAACTCTCTGCGCTTCGCGCCGGTGCGCTCGCGATACTTTTCTGCGAGCAAGGTTCCGCGCCCTTCACAACGCGTGAACACCTTCTGCTCGACGAAATCGATTTGCAGCGCCAGCGGCCCCACCAACATTCTTTCGACGCCGCCACGCTCAAACCCATCCTGGACGAAATCTGCGAGCAGAACGGTCTTTCTTTCGAGGCCCTGATCAAGGACGGCCGCGAGTTCATAGCCGTAATGCGGCGCCACGACCAGCCAAGCGCCAGGAGCCAAGAGCTAAGAGCCAAGAGCCAAGAGCCCGCTCTCCTCGTCCTTCTCCACTCGACCCCTTTCAAAGTCGGCGCGGGCGGGACGGAATGCCAGGCGCTGGATTTGATCGAAAGCCTGAAGCTCTCGCGCGCGCTGCTGGTCTATCCGCGCAACGAGCGGCTCGTGGGCGCGTCGATGGTGACGAATGGCGATCTTTCCAGCCGCGAAGATTTCAACTTTCCCCTTGGCCAGCCGCTCTCGTTCTACCGGCACCAGCATGAATCGGCCGAAGACCTGCTGCTGTATCTGCTGCGCGCGTTCAACGTCGGCGCGGTGCTGATCGAACACCTGCGCATGTGGCCGCTGAGCTTGCCGTCCGTTTTCCACAAAGCCGGCGTGCCGTACCTGTGCGCGTTCCACGATTTCCTCGCCGTCTGCCCGAACCTGAATCTGCTCAATCCAAAAACGCTGCAGCCCTGTGAAGCCCACGCTGGGGCGGACGCGAGCGGCCAAGAGCCAAGAGCTAAGAGCCAAGAGCCCGCCTCCTGCCTGCGCGATTACTTCGCCGCGATGAGCACTCCGCCGCCGTGCGACTTCGCGGAACTGCTGCCGAAGCATCAGCAGATTTTCGGCGAGATCCTGCGCCACGCGGAGGCGCTGGTTTTTCCGTCGGAAAGCGCGCGCACGCGAGTGCTTTCCAGTCTGCAACTCGATGAAAGCAAGACCCACGTGATTGCGCATGGCTACGGGCACGGGCTGCCTATCACAAGCGTGGGCTGCCCGTGGCACAAACATACGCGCGTCGCGCTGCTGGGCATGCTGGCTCTGCCGATCAAGGGCTCGGAACTGATCGTGGAGTTGCTTGCGGCCACGCGCAACCTGGCGCTGGAGTGGCACCTGTTCGGCTTCGTCGATGCGGGCGATTTCCGGCAGCGCCTTCAGGCGACCGGCGCAAAGCTGGTGCTTCACGGACTGTACGGCCGCGACGAAATCATCGGCAAACTGCACGACGCCGGCGTGGACGTAGCACTGTTCACGTCGATCGTCGAAGAAACGTTTTCGTTCACGCTCTCGGAAGTCTGGAGCGCGGGGATCCCGGCGATCGTGCCCAGGCTGGGGGCGCTCGGCGAACGCATGCAGCAGGCCGGCTTGGGCTGGACCATCGAGCCCCGTTCGGTCAGCGCCGCGGCGGATCTGCTGCGCGAATTGGTGCATTCGCCGGAACAGGTCGCCGCCATGCACGAGAAGCTGCGCGGGTTCAAGCATGGCAGTGTCGAAGAAAACGCTGCCGCGTACCGGTCACTAATCGAACCGCTGCTTTGCCGGAAGCGCTCGGCCGCACCTGGCACACACGTGCAAGCGCCGTTGTCGGAACAAGCGCGGTTGAAGTCTCTATTTGAAGCGGGCCGAAGCGTATTCGTCCTCAACGCCGAAAATGTGTTCGCTGGAGCGGCCGCGTTGCACTTCCTGTCGGTGACGCGCGAGGCGGATGCGCTTCGTCTGCGCGTGAAGGGTGACGATCCGGCGCTGGCGTTGCCGGCGGCAAGCTTCGGTCCGGGGCGGCACGTGTTGCGGCTGGACATACATTATCCGGCCGATGACGAACTGCAGGTTTACTACGGAAGTCGCAGAAACCCGGGCTTCTCGGAGGAGCGCTCCACGAAAGTCCAAGTGCACCGTGACCGCAGTCAGGTTTACGTGGAACTGGACGTCGTCGGGCTTGCCGGGCGCTTGCGAATTGACCCCGCGCCGCTGCGGCAGGAGATTCGGGTGTATCAGATGGAGCTACGGGCAACGTAAACGCTGAATTCTGAATAACTTATTGTGCTTTCTTGCTTCCAGATTTCATTCAGGTGCTCGAAAACAGACATTTTTCGCAACGCACACGTGCGTATGAAAAGTGAAATTCGCGTAATGCACCGCGTGCAGAAGCGCGTTTTTTGATCCTCATACACACTAAAAACACCTTGACCCACAACAGTTAATGCTAATATAACATCCCAGTTTTCGTAGACCAGATAAATCAGCGTTTGGGGCCGATTTCGCGGGCCATTAAGTAACCCAAAGGCATAGCCAGAGCACCAATCTAGCACGGAATGCTCGGGTGGAGATTACAGCATGAAACAAATCAGCGCTTCGACACGTTTGCAGTTGGCGGCAGTGATGCTCGTGGGCGCCTGTTGCGCTGGCCGGCTTTGGGCGGCTGCGCCAGATCTGGTGCCAGCGCAGCCAGCGGGCTGGTCCAACGCGATCGTGATCTCGACGCTCGCGAACAGTTTCACCGACCCGACCAACACACCGCCATACTCCACGGTGGACAATTTGTATGTTCACTTCGGAATGTTGAACATTGGCGACGCGGACGCCGGCCCGTTCCAGGTGTTTTTGGTCGTCGATAATGTCGTGCGAAAGGTCGTCCAGTTCAACGGCTTGACGCGCAGTGCAACGCCTGCGGTATCAGTCAACAATTATATTGGCCAGCTTTCGCGTGGCTCTCATACGATCCAGGTCTACATTGATCCCAACAGCCAGCAGTTCCCGGCCGGATCACCCGCGCTGATGGGCACCACCCCGGTCACTCCCGCGCCGGTCGGCGTGAACGGCCAGGTGTTGGAGTCCAACGAAACCAACAATACGGCTTTGCGCTCTTTCTACGTCAAGCTGCCGTTCCCGGACATCACGGGAAGTGCCGCGTCGGCGCAGGCAATCTGCGGGCAGCCGTTTACGTATCAGATTAACGCCAGCTACGCGACGAGTTACGCGACCTCCGGCCTGCCCTGGTGGCTGCAGGTCGATACCAATACGGGCCTGATCAGCGGCAACCCGCTCGCATCGCTGTATGGTCCCCAAAGCGGACAAGTCCCGATTACGATTTATGCCTCCAATGCCGACTTCAGCGCTTCGATGGACGTGCAAGTCACCATCGTGCCGGTGCGGCCATCGATTACCAGCCCGTTGAGTGCGGTGGCATACCTTGGCCGCCCTTTCTCCTATGCGCTGACGTACACCGGCTCGCAGTCCAACACCAGCGCTGCTCCGACCGACGCGGCCAACCTGATCTGGAGCGGCACGAGCCAAACCATCACGGGGAATCCCTCGCAGGAAGGCGTCTTGCACTTCACACTGAATGCCGGGAACGATGGCGGTGCCGATCAGAAGGTCTTGACCATCACGGTCTATGGGCCGCCGGTTTTCAATACACCAGCCTTCTACCAAGCCAATGCGCAACCGGGGCTCGATAGTTTCGACCAGACGCTGACGGCCATGGGCAGTCCGCAGTTCTTCTTCGAAGGTGGCAATCCGTTGCCGCAGGGATTGGTGCTGGAAAGCGCCACGGGCAAGATTACCCGCGGACCGGGCAACTCGCCTCCCCCGCTCATTCCCGGCACGTATCCCGTCGATTTTTCGGCCGTCAACGACTTCGGCTCCGGCATGACCTCGATGATCATCGGGATCAGGGATGGCGACAAGCCGGCCATCCTGTCGCCGCTGAAGGTGGCGGCGCAAACCACGATCCCTTTTTACTACAAGATTGAGACGACCGAAGACAAGATCGCCGCGGAGCATTTGTACTATGAGATCGGCAACGGGCTGCCGACGGGCCTGAAAGCGCGCGCCATCCAGAACAATCTCGAATACCAGATCGCCTCCAAGCAGATGGACGTTACCGGCCTGGCCACGCTCACGGTTGTCGGGACGCACCTTCTGGCGAGACACGACCTGATTCGCATCAAGATGGACACGGTGAACGTCGGCGCTAACGATCCCGATTTTGATGGCGTTTACCGTCTCGTCAACGTTCCGGACAACAAGACGATTCAGTACCAGGCTGTTGCTCCCGGCGCCGCCATTCCGCTGACCAGCGTTCCGGCAGCGGCTAAGGCGACCATTTTCATCGAACCGGTGTTGACCGGCGAGATCTACGGCACGCCGGCTCTGACCGCCGCGTCCGGCACGGTGACCCTCTCCGCCTTCTACTACAAGCTCAATCCTGACCTGACCGAGACGGAGGAAAGAGTCACCCAAACGCTTGAATTCCACGTTGAGCAAAGCACCCCAGCCATTACCAATAGCCTGTTCCTGCAAACCCAATGGGGCATCCCGATTCCCACGTTCACGGTGACCGCGACGGGCGGGCCCACGTGGTTTTACTTCACGCCGGACCCGTTCGACCTGCCGTCGTACTATCCCACTAACGGAACCATCGACGGCATCCTGGACAACGATCCCATTCCCTATCTGCAGGACAACATCGGCACTTATCTTTCCCAGAACCCGGTTACCGGGGAGATCAACGGCAACCCCTCGCCTCTCAACTTCCACACGGGAGGCCCCTTTTACGACATCTGGTATGCCTTGATTTCTGCCGATACGCAACTTGGCCCAACGCCTGGAGATTTCTGGGATCCGGTAAACAAAAGATGGGCGCAACTCCTGGTGATCCCCGTGAGTGCTCCCGGATCCGCGCCCGTCAACTGCGACTCTCGAGTCGCCTACGTCAATCAACAGTTTACCTATAACATCATCTGCGCCGCCGGCGGCGCGTATAGCGCCACACTGCCTTGGGACGGCGCGGGGCCAAATCCCCCCTGCACCGGCGTTATTGGCCCCACGAATGATTACCCGTTGCAGCCCAACATCAATCTGGTCTGCGACCCGCAGACGGGCGTCATCAGCGGCATCCCGCCGGTGGGCGCTGTGGGCACATGGTATCTCCGGTTGACCGCCAGCGGCGGCACCTCGTTTGGCATGCTCAAGCTGACGATTTTGCCGCAGACCAACGGGGCGGCGGTGCTGAACAGCGTGAATGCCGACATTGGAAAGCTGGACGCGCAGTACAGCTTCGAACTCGACACCTACCCGTTGAACAGCTCGATCACGATTGCCGCCAGTTCCGATCCGCAAGTCGTGAACACCGATCAGACGCTGCCGGCTTATCTGAAACTGGTTCAGCACAAATCGACGTTCTTCCTGGAAGGAAAGGTGCCCGCCAGTTACGCCAACGCGGAAGGCGTGGTCGGTCCCATCGATGTCCAGATTCAAGTGGGCGGACCGACCGGGGCGATTTTTCACGTCACGCTCGTGTTTTACGACCAGGCACCGTCCAAACCGCAGGTCACCCAGCCGCTCCTGACGTTTGGAACCGAATTGATGCCGTTCGACAAGTGGATCACAGCCACCAACAACGCGTCGGCCATAAGTTCTGTCACATTCAATCCGGACAACGGCGCCACCAAGTTTCTGCCCGCGGGCCTCAGCTTGGGTGCAACAGCCTACTCCCGCGCTGAACTGACCGGCCTTCCGAACTTCGGAACCGCCTTTGTAGATCCCGTCACCGGCTTGGCAATGGCCCGGCCGTATTCGGTCATCTGGAGAAGCGATCCAACCGGTGGCGGCCCGCCCGGATTCGGCATGACGAAGATCACCATCAATCCCGCGCCGCCTGCGCTGCTTCCTTCACAAACGATCACCAATGATTTTTCAGCGATCGGCACGCCCTGGAACGAGCTGGTGACAGCCAAGCAGTATGGGCTGAACTTCACACAAACCGTAGGCATCAACGCGGTTCAGATCTTCAATGCGCTCACACTGCAGAACGCGCTCACCCAGCCGGGCCAGCCGCCCACGCCGCCGGCCCCGTTCATGGCCAACGCGGGCAATTTCTTCATGGCCTCGCCGCTGCCCGACGGGATGAGCATGGAGTTCCCCGACGCAATGATCAATAACGTGGTCGGGACCGGGCGCATTGCCGGGATGCCCACGACCGTGCAGACGGTCGATTTGCGGGTCTCGGCCTTTAACGGCTATGGCTCCGATACGCGCACCGCGCAGTGCGGCATCATACCCGTGGAGATCAACAGTCCCCTGACGGGCAGCGCCGTCGTGGGCATGACCTATAGCTACAAGATCACGGCGACCGCCGGCAACGTGTTTACCTACGATGCAGCCAATCTGCCCGCAGGCTTAACGATCGACAAGGATGCCGGGCTGATCACGGGCGTGCCACTGGTCGCCAGCGATACCAACAATCCCGTCGATGCCTTCGTACAGTATCCCATCCAGCTTCATGCCACCAATGCCTGGAACACAGGGACAGCCACGTTGTATCTGCGCGTCTCGCAGATTCCAGGCGCGCCAGTCATTCCGCCGGCCACCTTCACGGGCATGGAGAACGTGCCCTTCCTGCAGATCATCACCCCGACGCCCGCCGACCCGAACATGACCTATGGCGTCGTTCAAGGAACCCTGCCGACGGGGCTGACCTTTGCCAAGGATCCGGTGACCGGATTCGGCAAGCTTTCCGGTGTTCCGCGCACTTACGGAACCTACGACATTCTCATCACGGCCACCAACAACTTCGGCACCGGCGGGCAGATGATCCACCTGAACATCGCGCCGCAGCCGATCACCTTTGCGAACGCCAACCCTCCAAGTGGCGTTGTCAACTATGCCTATCCGGTCGCCGGCCAGTTTAAGGTTGGAGCGAACGGCAGCAATCCCATCAAGTTCGATCTGACCCTGACGACGGGCTTGCCGCCCGGCTTGACCATGCAGGCAGACGGCTCCGTGATCGGCACCCCCAGCACGGCCGGCTCGTACCACATTACCTTCCATGCCGACAACCCGGCGGGCGGCGCCGATGGGGTGTTCGATATTAACGTCTACGAATTGCCTTCGTTCGCTCTCCCAACCGACACGGTCGGCCCGATCGTTGTCGGGACGCCGTTCCCGCCGTATCTGGTTGCCGCCGCGGGTTCGCCGGAACAGATGACGATCAATCTAAAGAATCCGCTCCCGCCTGGCCTGCTCTTCACGACATCCAATCCGCCCATCAATCCGGCCTCCGGCGCTCCGTACCCGGCCAATACCATCCTGGCGCAGCCCTATCCGCTGAACCCCGGCACAACCACCGTCACCATCACGGCCAGCAATCTGGCCAGCCAGATTCTGGCAAACGCGAACAATGCGCCCACGCCGCCGCAGATGACGCTGACCATCATCATCTCGTCGATGCAGATCACCAATAATCCGCTCTTGATCACCGGGGTTATGGGCAACCCCATTACTCCTTTCCAGATCATCGCCACCGGCAACCCCGTGACCTATGGCTACCTGCCGACGACGCCAATGCCCATGGGCCTGACCCTGGATGCCAGTGGCACCATCTCCGGCATCCCCGTGCTGCCCGGCACGTCACAGGTGACGGTCTTTGCCGACAACACCTATACTGGAACATTGCCCAGCCACGGGGCCTCGGCGGATGTTGTCATCGCCATCTCGTCGTCGCCGGCCGCCCCAGCCATCACGAGTGCGCTGACGGCGACGGCGACCGTCAACCAGCCGTTTGTCTATGTGATTACGGCAACGAATGCTCCCCCGGCGACTTGGCGGTTCACGCCGCAAGACCTGTCAGTGAATAAATGGTTGGGCATCTCGCTGGACTCCGCCGGTAACGGCCTGCTTCAAGGGACGCCTCCTCCAGGCGCGGCGGGCACGTATGCGATCACACTCAGCGCCACCAATGCCGTGGGCACCGGCTCCGCGACCTTGATCCTCGGCGTGGCCGAAAACAACCGTGCGCCGGCTATTGTCAGCCCCATCACGGCGCTGGCGATGGAAGGCGTTTCATTTATCTACCAGATCGTCGCCCGGCCCAACGGCACACAGTACGATGCCACGGTCAATGGCAACCCGATCGCGTCCCTGGGCTTGGTCGTGGACACGCTGAGCGGCATCATCACCGGCGCGCCGCTGGCGGGAACCGCACGCCCAGCGCCGTACCCCATTGTCTTGCACGCTCACAATCCGTTCGGTGACGCGTATGCCAATATGGCCCTCACGGTCCTTCCGCCATCTGCGCCGCAAATTACCAGCGGCGGAACGGCGAGTGGATTTGTTGGAGTTCCCTTCTACTACGTCATTACGACGTTGGGTTTCACCACGACCTTTGGCGTAGAGGATCCGACCAAGCTGCCGCCCGGCCTGTCCGTGAATTCGACGACCGGCGTCATCAATGGCCTGCCGCTATTGGCCGGCGTCTACCAGGTGACTGTCACGGCTGCCAACCGCTATGGAACAGCGAAGCTCCCGGTGACGATCACGATTAGCCCAGTGCCTGGCGCGCCGGTGATCACCAGTTCAACCGTCGTGTACGGCTTCGTCGGCTCGCCGCTCGGGTACTTGATCACCGCGACCAACGGCCCGCTCACAAGTTTCGGGGCCGTTGGTCTGCCGCCGGGCATGTCGATCATCACTACTTCAGGGGCCATCACAGGGACGCCGCAGCCGCCTGAGAACGTCAGCTACACGGCTATTGTGGAAGCCAGTAATGCCATCGGGATGGGAACGGCGCAGGTTACCTTTGTGATTGCCGCCGAGTACCCCATTATCACCAGCGCGACCGACGTCTCGGGCAACGTTGGCATACCATTTACCTATCAGATCACGGCCACGGGCCGCCAGCCGATAACGTTCGCGTTCTCGCAACTGCCCCCGGGCCTGAGCCTCAGCGGCAACACGGTCAGCGGCACGCCGGCAACGCAGGGCGTATTCGTGGTGACGCTGACATCCAGCAATGCGATCGGTCAGACGACGACGAAGTTCACGTTCACCATCGGGCCGCCGATTCCGCCGGTGATCACCAGCGGACTGACCTTGACGGGCATGGTGGGTCTGCCGTTGAGTTACCTCACGACCGCCACCGGTTCGGTGCCGATGAGCTTCTCCGCGGCCAATCTGCCTCCGGGGATGAACTCGGCCGGACCGTCCATCAGCGGCACCCCGACCGCCGCAGGCTCTTATGCCGTAACGCTGACGGCCAGCAACGCCGCCGCTTCGGATACCGAGATCCTGGTCATCAATGTGCTGGCGCTCGTATCGGGCATCGATACGGATGGCGACGGCTTCCCCGACGACCTGGAAATCTTCCTAGGGACCAATCCGCTGGACCCGAGCTCGACGCCGTTCCGCGGTGTGGCTGCGAACCCGGACCCCTTCCATCTGGCCAGCCCGAAGCTCGCGCTGAAGATGGACTTCAAGAAGCTCGGAAACGACACCCTGACGCTGACTGGATCGCTGCCGATTCCGCCAAACTTCGCAGCGCCGGGACAACTGATGGTTGTCGATATCGCCGGCCTGATGGCGAAGTCGATCCTGGATCAGCGAGGCTCCTACACCAGCGCGACCAAGGATGTGCAGTTTAAGGTGAGCGCGCCCAAGGCCAAGATCACCGGCGTCAACGGAAAGTACACGATCAAGATGAAGGGCAACTTCCGGGATACGCTGGGCAGCAAGGGCTTCACCAGCACCAACGCCGGCCAGATGACGGTGCCCGTCATCGTCCTGCTGGGCGACAACGCCTATCAGAAGGACGTTATCGTCACTTACTCCGTCAAGAATGGCAAGGGCACCGCGAAGTAAGCCCCGGCCCTTCACCCATTTGCTTCACAACCGGCTCGCCTCGTGCGAGCCGGTTTGTTTTTCTGTGGCACGCTTGCGATTGGCGCCGTTCGTTTGGCGCCAATCTCATGCGTGCCCGCACGTGAATAGGCCGTCCCGCGATGCGCAGTGCCCGGCCCTCTCGTTCTGCATTCGGAATTCTGAACTCTGACTTCACTTGCGCTTCTGCGTCTCTGCGGTGAGGAACGGCTCGATCCGGCGAAGCTGGCACGTCGGCGCGCCGCTGGCATCCGGGAAGGCCTGGGCGTCCGTCGTGAAGTGCTTCAACAAATCTTCCAACACCGCGTACTGCGGCGGACCGATCTTCAGGTACGCGGCGTAAGTATCCGCGGGCCAGGCCGCCGCGTACGCGCGCAACCTTCCATTAGAAAGGAGCAGCCGCAGCGCCCGCTGGCGCTCTGAGTCCAACCGCGCCAGTTGAAAGTCCTTGCCGCTCGCAGCCGGACGCAACGCGTAGCTGGTGTCCAGGCGCAGCCATTCGGGATAGTTGATGTAAAGGTGCGTGATGCCGCGAGCCACCAGCATCTCGGCTGCGTCCTGGCCGTCTTGCGCAAACGGCAGCACGCGTTCGAGCACATGCGGGCTGAAAACCACGGAGTACGCCGGCGTGCGGTCGAGATAGAACGTCTGTGCATCGCCAATGAACAGAACCTTAGCATCCGATGGCAATGCGTTAATCGCGCGCCAGGATTCGAACCAGTTCCGGTTGCCGAAGCGCTCATACTGTTGCTGCGCGGCCGTGGCCGGATCCTCCTTGCCGATGATCGCATCGGCTCGTGCCAGCCACCAGATCAGCAGCGTGGACAGGGGCGCAAGGATCACTACGGCGGCCAGCGCCATTGCGCCAACCACCTTTCGCAGCGGCTGAAACGCCCACAATTGCGCGATGCCAACCGCCGCCAGCACCGCCAGCAGCGACAGCAGCGGATACAGGAAGCGGTCCAGGCGATACGTAAACAAGAACCACAGGGCGAGATCCACCAGCAGCACAAGCGCGACCAGCGCCGACGCCCAGAGCGCCCCGCGTGCGCGCGCCGAGAGCGGCGCCGCCGTCCGGCCGAGGAGGCCTGTCAGAATCGACGCAACTCCGGGAATGCCAAAGCACAGAAGCTGCGGACCGCAGTTGGCCTCGCGGCGCCAGTTCCCCATGCTGCCTGCTGCAAGCTCAAACTGCCGCTGCTCCAACGCCTCGGGATTGAGATTCGCCGCGGCCAGGTCCGTCTCCGCGGGCGAAAACCCCGGCCACAAGCTCGCCAGAACCCGCCCGAAAGCGCTGAAAGAGCGCTCTCCCGGGCGCGTGGCGATGTCAAAATGCGTGAGGTGATCGGGTGGGGCGGAGTGGCCCGCGAGCCGGCGCATCAGAACGGTTCCGAGCGGATAGACCGGGTCGCGCGCAAAGATCAGATTGCGCAGCAGCCAGGGCGCCAGAGTAAGTCCCGCGGGCAGGCCGATGCGACCGGCCGCGCTGAGCGCTTCGTAAATCGACCCGCCGGGCAGGCAAAAAATCGGGACCAGCAGCAGCAGCGGCGCAAGCGTGAAGAGCAGGGCGGTGTATTTCGTCCCACAGCACAGTCCGGCCAGCACGCCGCAGAGCGTCAGCCAGCCGAAACGGTCGCGAATGCCCGCACAACGTTCAAACAGGAACCCGCAGGCCGCCATCACCGCAGCCAGATGGAACAGGGCCTGAAAATGTTCGACATAAAAATCGCTGACCAGTTGACTGCTCAGCGGAACCAGCGCGAACAGCAGCGCCGCGACTGCCGCCGCCGCCGGCGCGGGACCGGCCAGCGTGCTTGCGGCGTCCGGCCCGGCTGACTGTCCGAACCGCGCGGCCGTCAAGCGCGCCGAAAGCGCGTAGACTCCGCAGATCGACAGCGCCCACGCCGCAAAGAGCGTCATATGTGCCGCCGGCAATCCAAGAAGTTTATCGGGGCTGAGCAGCAGGCCGAGGAGATACAGCATCTCGCCATTTTGAGCGAACGTCGCGTAGAGGTTTTCGCGCAGGAATGTGATGCGGCCGTCGCGAAGATACTGCGCCGGCGCGGCCAGATGGTACTCCAGCACGTCGTACTCCAGCGGGGGCGACCAGAGCAGCGGGAGGTGCACCAGACACCAGCCGACCGTGAACACAACCGCGGCAAGAGCGACAGGGTGGGCGTAGGCGACATACTCGCGCGCGCTGCTGCGCAGGTCTGCGAACAAATCGCGGACAAGTCCCGTGCCTTGGGCCACGAGCAAGACCAGCAGCGGCCACCAGAACCATTTTTGCAGCAGCCCGCACGAACCGGCCACGAAAACGCCGATGGCCAGCGACCCCATTCCAAGCGCGCCGGCCAGGACGAGCCGTTCAAGCGGCGACGCGAAGCGCTCGGCATCCATCGAGAACAGCGGCAGATTCAACAAGCGCAGGCCAAGCGCCAGCGCCGCCGCGACGATGACCACGCCGGTCCCCGCGGCCAGCATGCTGCGCGCAAAGCTCCACGAGATGCATGCAAGCAGAACAAAGAAGATGGCCAGCATGGCCGTCATGAACAGCGGCCAGCGGCGCGGCATCTCCCCAGCCGCGGCTTTCACGGCGGACAGATGCTTTGCCAGAATCGCCGCCAGAACTCCGATGCAGGCCAGGCCCAGGGGCAGCCGCACCTCGAGTGGCAGGCTTTCAACAAGGTAGAGGGTTCCGAGCACATCCTGCGGCGCTGCGAAGCGGAACCACCACCACAGCAGGAGCAGGTTCGGCAGGATCAGCGCCGCAGTCCAGCCGAGCATGCGCGAACGCGAGGAAACAGGGTTCAGGGTCCGGGGTTCAGGGTTCAGGGGCGGCCTCCGAAAAGCAGGGTTCGGGGTTCGATCGCTGCATCTTCCGCGCAAAAATAGAAACCCTAAACCTCGAACCCTGAACCCTAGCCTGAGATCGATCCCATCGAGAAGTTAATCCCCTTTAGCATCATCGCGAGCTGTTCAGGGTTCGGCGATGACTCGACCGCGGCTGCTTCACTAACCATCCCGCGCTTGACGAGGTCACAGAGCGACTGGTTGAAATCCTGGTTTCCTTCTTGCCGCGTGCTGCGGATCACATCCGGAATCTTGTTGTCTTCGCAGGTGTAGATCAGCTTCTTGATCTGCGGGTTGATGAGCATCAGCTCGACCGCCGGCACGCGCGGAACGTCGGGCCGCAAACCCTTCAAGAGCTTCTGCACGACCACGGCGCGGAGATTGAAGTACATCAACTGCCGGATTTGCGAATGCCGCACGGCGGGGAAGTAGTCCAGCACTCGGCCGATCGTCTGCGCGGCGGAACTGGCGTGAATGGTCCCGAACACCAGATGTCCGGTTTCAGCGGCCATCAGCGCCGATTCGAACGTATCGGCGTCGCGCATTTCGCCGACCAGGATCACGTCGGGATCCTGTCGCACGACGTGCCGCAGGCCGTTGTTGAAGTCCGGCAGATCGATCCCGATCTCACGCTGGTTGATGATGGCTTTGACGTCCGTGTAGAGATACTCGATCGGATCTTCCAGCGTCACGATATGGCAGGGCTCGGTTTCGTTGATCAACTGGATGAGCGCGGCCAGAGTCGTCGATTTTCCCGACCCCGTCACGCCCGCGACCAGCACCAGTCCGGCGTCGTAATCGGGGATGCGCTTCACGCCCGGCGGCAGGTTCAATTGCTCGATCGTCGGGATGTCCGTTTTCACCGCGCGCGCCGACATCGACAGCGCCCCGCGCTGGCGAAAGATGTTCACGCGGAAACGGCCCAAGCCGCGAATGGAATAGGCGAAGTCGGCGCCGCCAAACTGCTCCAGATTGCTCTTATCCTTCGCGTCCATCATTTCGTAGAGCATGTTTTTGAGCTGGTCATAGGTCATCGGCGCCATCTTCGTGCGGTAGATCGCGCCTTTCACGCGGAACAGCGGTGGCTCGCCCACTTTCAGATGAATGTCGCTGGCGTTGTTCTTCCAGGCCGCGGCAAAGTACTTATCGACCTCACGCGCCGGTTGAGGTGCCACTGGTGTTCCGCCATGAGGGGCTTCGGATTCGCTCATCAGATCTCCTTCAATCGCCATAGATGCACACAGATAATCGAAACTCATCTGTGTTTATCTGTGTTCATCTGTGGCTCCATCAAGTCATCCGCACCGCCACGCCGCGCTCCTTCAAGTACTCTTTGGCCTGCTTCAGCGTGTACGTGCCGTAGTGGAAAATGCTCGCCGCCAGCGCCGCGTCGGCTTTTCCGATCGAAAGCGCCTGATGCAAGTGCTCCAGGTTGCCGGCGCCGCCCGAGGCGATCACCGGAACGGCGACGGCTTCGGACAGCGCGCGCGTCAGTTCCAGGTCGTAACCCGCCTGCGTGCCGTCCGCGTCCATGCTGGTCAGCAGGATCTCGCCAGCGCCGCGAGCCACCCCTTCGCGCGCCCACGCGACCGCGTCGCGCTTCATGTCAATGCGCCCGCCGTGAATGTAGACGTGCCAGTGCTGGGTGGTGCCGGCGTCCCTGCCGGCGGGCACGGAGGCCCGCCCTACCTCGCAACCCACGCAGCGCTTCGCATCGATGGCCAGAACGATGCATTGCGACCCGAACGCGCGGGCGCCCTGCGACAGCAAATCCGGGTTCTTCACGGCTGTTGAATTGATCGACACTTTGTCTGCGCCAGCCAAGAGCAGAGCCCGGATGTCCTCGATCTCGCGAATCCCGCCGCCGACCGTCAGCGGGCAAAAGCACTGCTCAGCCGTGCGGCGCACGACATCCACGATCGTCCCGCGGCCTTCGTGGCTGGCAGTGATGTCGAGAAAACAAAGCTCATCGGCGCCTTGAGCGTTATAGCGCGAAGCGACTTCGACCGGATCGCCGGCATCGCGCAATCCGACGAAATTGATTCCCTTTACGACGCGGCCGTTTTTGACATCGAGGCACGGGATAAGGCGCTTGGTCAACATGGCTGTTATCTTAAAGCAAAAATCGAAAGGCAAAATTGCAGAATTCGGGGGAGCACTCTTTCAACGCAGAGACGCCAAGGCCGCGGAGGGCGCTGAGATTTCTCCATTCTGTGCTCATGTGCTTTTCTCCGCGAACTCCGCGCTCTCTGCGTCTCTGCGTTGAGAAAAGATGCCCTCTAAAACTCCGGATTCTTCGCCGCGTTCCGCGGAGGCGAATCGGCTTCGGGCGGGATGATCTTCAGATGCAGTTCCTCCAGGTAGACTTCCGTCGTCTCTTTGCTGCAATCAAAGAAGAACGCCGGCGGACTGGCCGCGATGATCTCTGCCGCCGCGCGCGGGATCATGGTGTTGAAGGCGGGCGCGCCGTCAATGATGGCGATCAGCTCATCGTAGTCCATGATCAGCTCGACGGTGTACTTCCCGTCGGGGCTCGCCGGCGGTTTCGCCTTGCCCTTGTCGAGGAAATGGTCGCCGAACGGCCCGGGATTTTCGGCGCCTTCCAGCAAACCCCACCCGGCGCCGCGAGCGTTGTTGTATTGCTGATGATTGCGCAGCGCGCAGCAGAAGTAACCATTGTAGGCGGTGAGCACGCCGAGGTAGAAGCGCAGATGCGAGTCGCAATCTGGTTGCGGCTGCTCGCCTGCCTTCAAGAAGCGCATGTGAAAATCAGCCCGGCGATACGACTTGCCGTCTGTGCCCGCCGCGACCTCGTCCAAGCCGATCCGCAGATCGACACGCGCTTTCAACTCCCAGTGCCGCCCCAACGTTAGGCTGCCAGCGTGCAGATGCAGGCTGCCGTCCGGCCGGTTCGGGTCGCTCGCGTCACGGCGAAAAACGATGCGCCCATTCTCGTGCTTCATCTCCATGCGGCGAACAAGCGTCTTGTCAAAGAGCGTGCAGAAGCGCGCGTAATCGTCGGCCGAACGGAAATCGAAGTGGTGCTCAATGGCTGGCTTGACGGGCGCTTGTTCCGGCGCCACCGGTCTCGCCGGTTGCGGGAGCACCTTCGCAGCGACCGGTTGAACGGACGGTTGCTGCGGAATCGGCGTCGCCGCCGGTTTTCGTAGAGGTTGAAAGGAGCGCCATGCAACGAGCGCCAATCCCAGAAGCACCCCACAGCACGCGAGTTTTGTCACGGGTCGAGCCATCGTCGCCGCAAGCTCGGGAGCCAACAAAAAACCCCTCGCATGCGAGGGGCTTGGTGAATGAATCTCTTACGTCTTACTTGCCGCCTCGCGGGTCGTATTCCGAAGACGGCTTCTTGTCCGCTGGATTGCCGGGTGTGGATTCGTAGCACCAGCGGTACACGGGCAACGTGCTGTTGTGGTTGAGGAACGGCGGAATGATTCGTTCGCCGGACTGCTTGTCGAACGTGCCGCGCGTCATCATCGTGCCGACGATCGTCGCCGCGAACAAGAACAACGCGGTGTTCAGGCCCGCAACGATTGTGATGAATGGGCTCGCGGACTTCGCGGCGTATACGGCTTGCGTCCGCTTGGACGTCGCCATCGAAACGCCCGGGGCCACCGAACGCTGCACGCGGCTCACGGCTGGAGCCACCGTCGGCGCGCCCTGCACGCCTGCGCGGCGACCAGAACCTGAGACGGCCTGAGCCGGACCGGTGGCCGGAGCGTCCTGCGCGGCTTCCTGCGCGGTTTCGAGCACCGTCGCGCCGCCGATGTTCATGTCGATCGCCGGCTGAGCGGCTGTGACCTGGTTCGTGACCGATGCATCGTCCGTCGGCATCAGCTCGATGTCATCCAGAACAATGTCGCTGGTCGCGCTTTCGTTGATGGGGACTGGAGCTGGAGCGGGCGCGGGGGCTGGAGCTCGTCCGACGGCGGGCATGATGCGCGAGCCTGGGCGCTGCGTTGCAGGTGCATGCGCGGCGGCCGGAATCGCCGGCAGAATTCCACTGGCTGATTTTCGCGTGCCGGAAGCCGCCGGAATGATGATCGTCGGTTCGGTGCCTTTGTCGGTCTTCAGCGACATCACGTCGTCGCGGCGAAACTTCATCGTGCCTGCGGAACGAAATGCGCGCAGGTCGCCACGAGCGACCAGGGTCTGCAAATCGTTTTCATTTATGCCGAGCATCGACATGGCTTCGCGTGCATCAAGCAGTTCGCCATCTGCCATTGGAAATCCCCCTGATCCTTCAAGTTACGCTGCAATCGGTCATCTTATGGAACCGCGCGATACCTGTCAACCCTACAACCCGATTCTGGCGATTGCGTGTCGTCTCGCGAATTACTTCTTGTTCTTCAGTTCGTTGTAGATCTGGAAGATCTGCATGAACGTCTTGCCCTGTCCCGACGAAATGTTCGTGCCTTCGCTGTCTTCGATCTGAACGTCGTATTCGAACGAACGTGCGCCGACCAGGCGGAATTTATTCGCCTGCGGCTTGTAGATCATGATCACCTGTTTTTTCGTGTTGATCAGCACCACGCGCTCGTTGTCCGATGCCGTGTTCACCGCCATGATGCCATCGGTATCCCAGCCGCCGCCGGCCGCGTAGGCCTTTTGCGCGGGCGTGTGGAAATACCAGGTACACAGCAGAGCCAGGATGACGGCCAGCAGAGCGTTTATCGTCCAGAGACTTCGAAGTTTTTCACGCATGCGTGCACTCTCCGCTCTCAGGCCTATGGAAGCTTGTGCTGTGTCTTGAACTTTTCAAAAGCCTTGTTGATGTACTCGCCGTACGCCTTCGCTTCTTCGCGCGTAATGCCGTTGCCGCCCTCGGGCGTCTTGCCGCCCGCTCCCTGTATGCTGGCGTCGAAAATCGTCTCGTCAAAGTCGTACTTGCGAGCCGACCAGAGGCGCAACTTGTCGCCGGTCACCTCGTACACGCACAGCACCTGCTTGTTCGTGTCGTTCACGTACAAGCGGCTGGCTGCCCCGACGCTCATCGTCAGCATCAGGTATCCTGGCGCGGCGCAGACCGAACCTTCCGCATGAGCTTTCCCGATGCCCAGCGGAATGCCCTCGTTTCGTGGCGCTACGAAGATCAGCGTCGCTACCGTGGCGATGGCCCCCAGCAACAGCAAGCGCGCGCTATACGCCAAGCGCTCGCTGCGCGGTACGGGTTCATTGTTCATGGTGTTCTCCTGATCAATCGGTCCCCTCTGCTCGCACGTAAGGACGTGCGAACCGGTGATTTGATGCGGAAATTGCACTTCTATTGAATTTCTCCGTTCCGTGCAAGCACTTTCTTATGATCTCGCGTCGCTGGATTTCAATGGGTAAGACGCCGCGATCCAGACGTATCACGTTCGGTCTATATTAGCCCCATAATTTTAACGATGCGCTCGAAGTCTTCTGGCGAGTAAAACTCCACGATCACGCGCCCTTTCTGAGCCGTCTCCTCCACCGTAACGCGGGTACCAAAATGTTCCCTAAGACGGTGCTCGCATTCGAGTAACTGCGGCTGCGGAACTCTGCTTCTGCCAAGGGGCTTCGTCCGTGCTGCGCTTGCTCCTTCGCCGGACCCAGACGGCGTCGGCCGCTGCCACGACACCAGCCTTTCCAGCTCTCTGACGCTCAGATTCTCGGCCTGAGCTTTCGCGGCGATTTGAGTCTGGATTCTGGGGTCTGGAATCGCCAACAGAACTTTCGCGTGTCCTGTGCTCAGCTTTCCGTTCTTGATCGCCTCTTGAATGCTGCTTGGCAGATCCAGAACGCGGATCAAGTTGGTCACCGTCACGCGGTTCTTCCCGACGCCGTCGGCGATCTGGTCGTGCGTCAGATTGAACTCTGTGCCAAGCCGCCTGTACGCCAGCGCCTCCTCGATCGGATTCAGATCGTTTCGCTGGATGTTCTCAACCAGGGAAAGCAGCAGGATATCGCGTGGAGCGAACACCTGCTTGATGATCGCCGGTACAACGCTCAGCCCGGCCATCTGCGAGGCGCGCCAGCGCCGTTCGCCTGCGATCAGTTCATACTTGAATTCGCCAACGACCTCGCTCGGCTGAAGCTGTCGCACGACGACTGGTTGGACCAGACCGTGCACTTTAATCGACGCCGCCAGCTCCGCCAACGCTTCGGGTTCGAAATGCGTTCGCGGCTGCGATGGGTTCGGCCGTATTGCGCTGGGCGGAACATCCGCAGTGATTACGGAACTCTGCGGCGCTACCGGTACTGGCGCGTTCGCTATCACCTGACCTTGACTCTGCGGCTGTGTCGTCGAGGCCAGCAGCGCACTAAGCCCACGTTTCGGTTTCTGTGGTTCCATGATGATCTCCGGGAATGGCGTTCCCGCTAATCATCGTCTTTTTCCGTGATTGTCAAGAGTCGAAGGCGAATGTTCCACGTGGAACGTATCGTGTTTGTGCCACGGGCAGCCTCCGTTCGCTGTTGGCTGCCCGTGTTCCACGTGGAACATCGGAGTCAAACGCTGTAAAATAATGCACATATGTTGAAACTGATGGAATGTTCCACGTGGAACATCGTTGCTGTTCTCCCCTCCCCGCATCGGGGAGGGGCCGGGGGAGGGGTTATGTTCCACGTGGAACATTCCTGCCTACTGCTTACTGCCGCTGCCTACTATCCGTTTAGAACTGCCCCGGCGGCACGTCCGGAACCTTCTGCGGCCGTTCGCCGCCCTTCCTTGGGTTGAATTCCCGATCCATCCCCTCCGGCCCGCGGAACGGTGGCGGTCCCTTCCCCGGTCCACCTTCCGGCCGCAGAGCACGCACCAGCGTCTGTACCCGCCTCAACGCCGATGCGTCATCCGACGTAATGAGAACCAAACCAAGCTGCTCCAGCACATCCACTTTCACCTTCGGCGCGATCTGTTCGCAGAGTCCCTTCAGCTTCTCGCCAGCCATCTCCATCGGTACATCACGACCCAAACGTAATGCTAACAAACCATCCTTCGCAGGATCAAAGATACGGTCAACGATCTGCTGTCCAACGCCAGGCATCATCAGTAAAGGAGCATCCGCCTGGATCTCCGTCCCGTCTGGCAGTTTCACCGCAAGCCGTGGCATATTCCCCTGGTCTTTTCCGCCGAGCTTCTGCCGCGCCCGCTCGCCTTGATCTCCCTCAAGCGCCATCCGCTCGTTCATCTCCGCCAACTTCCGCCGCAGTTTTTCGTTGATCTCCGCGTCAATCGGTTCCTCTTTCTTGCCGGTGACAAAGACTGCGGCATTCCGAATATCCCACTTCAAGTCTCCCAGCTTGCACACCGCCGCCAATGCCTCTGCAAACGGCATCTCCGCAACCTTCAGAGTAATTGGCGTCTTTCGTGTAGCCGCGTCCAGCCTGGGATCGAGAACCATGTTCACCTTACCGAGCGCATTGAGGAACTGCAGCGCCTCTTCCAAAGGCGTGTCCTGAAACTCAAAACTCACCCGCCGCTTCTGCAGCGCCTCCTTCATCTTAGCACGGGCTTCGTCAGAATCGTCCGCCTTGCCTTTCTTTTCACCATCTTTCTCGTCTTTAGGTGGTCTTACATCTGGATCGACGGCCATAACTTTCTCGTCGAACGTCCCGTCAGGCCGCGGCACGCGCACGGTTACGGTCGTTTTCCCATCTGCGTGAGTGATCTGCAGCGGTCCCTGCATTTCCGTCGCCATGCCCTGGATATGAATCACCTGTGGCGGAGCCATCCCGTCCTCGCCGCCGAAGGTCCACCCCGCCGCCAGCAGCGCCGCGCAGCACACCAAGCCGTTCTGTTTCATAGAAGTCTCCCATAGCAGAAGGTCGAATCACTCTACCACATAAGACGCACCTGTCACGACTTTGACTGCATGTGGCACGCATGTGATCGGCGCGTCCCTTTGCGCCGATCTCATGCGTGCGCTGTTCTCCCCTCCCCGTTTCGGGGAGGGGCCGGGGGAGGGGTTACTTGCGCCTTCCCCACCTAATCACTACGCTTACCCTTCAAACCAACCCCTCTTGGAGGCCTCCTCATGGGCAAAGAAATCCGCTTCGGCATCGTCGGCGTCGGACAGATCGGTAAACAGCATCTGGCGAACTGGGCCAAGATTCCGGACGCAAAACTCGTCGCCGCCTGCGATATCGACGTCCCGGAACTCAATCGAGTCTGCGCCGAACACAAAATCCCCAACAAGTTCACGGACTTCAAAGAACTGCTCAAGATGGATGAGATCGACGCCGTGGACGTCTGCCTCCACAACAATCTCCACGCGCCCGTCACGATGGCCGTGCTGAAGGCCGGCAAACACGCCTACTGCGAAAAGCCCATCGCCGGCACCTTCCGCGACGGTTTGAACATGGTCACTACCGCGCAAAAGTGCAAGAAGATGCTCCACATCCAGCTCTCAACGCTTTACTCGATGGAACACAAGGTCGCGCAGCGCCTGATTGAAGGCGGCCACTTGGGCCAGCTCTACCACGCGCGAGCTTACGGGTTCCGCCGCCGCGGCCGGCCGTTCGTCGATGGCTACGGCACGGACAAGTTCTGCAAAAAGGATGTCGCCGCCGGCGGAGCGCTCTTCGATATGGGCGTCTATCACATCGGCGAAGTCCTCCATCTCCTCGGCAACCCGAAAATCCTCTCCGTCAGCGGCGCCACGCACCAGCAACTCCCGATGTACGAAGACCGCCGCAAGAGCTCCGGCTTCAGCGTCGAGGAGTTTGGCGTCGGCTTCGTGCGCCTGGCCGGCGGCATCACGCTCGACATAGAGGAGAGCTGGGCGCAGCACTACGATGGCAGCGAATCAAGCAAAATCTTCGGCTCGAAAGGCGGCCTCAAACTTTCCCCCTTCACCTTCTTCTCAAACTCCGGTGACGTCGAACTCTCCTCTACTGTGGACCTGAAGGCCCTCGACTTCCGCTGGCACGCCTGCGAGAAGGACTTCGCCGCCTACGACAGCTCGCAAGAACACTGGCTCGCCGCCCTCCAAGGCCGCGTCGATCTCCTCGACACCGCCGGCATCACCCTGAACACCATGCTGATCAGCGAAGGCATCTACCAGTCCCAAAAGGAAGGCCGCGAACTGACCGCCGCCGAAATCCTGGAGAACTCCAAAAGCACCGCACTGAAACTGTAACGCACCGTAGCGCAATCCTCCTGGCTTGCGTGCCGTTCGGTCCCCTCTCCCCGCGAGGGAGAGGGGCTAGGGGTGAGGGGGACTCTTAACGTGCGCCGCTTCATCCATTTCCACCTCAGCACCCTGCTCCTGATGGTGCTTACCGCCGGTGTCTGCCTCGGCCTCGAACTCCGCGCCAACTCCTGGCTCCGCCACCGCGCACAAATCGCCCTCCTCCCAAGCCCGTCGCGTCAAAGTGAAACCGTCAACGGTCTGCGGATCACACTTGAGGCCGACAAAGCCCTCCTTGCTCTTGAGGAAAAGGTGCACTTTACGATAACGATTCACAATGATACGGATCAGCCCATCCACATTCCAAAATCGACCCCTGCGCGGATGGCTGACGGTGAATACATCCGTGAGATCATCTCGTTCCGGAACGGTGCCCCTTGCGAGGTGACACCGTCCTCTCTTGTATTCAACTGTCCTCGCCGGGAGCCGCCCATGGAAATCCCCCCACGAGGGAGATTGAGCATTGAAACTTGCGGGACATTTTGGCCTGGACTAAACACGTTCTATTTTCTGATCTTGGGACCTCGCATCCATTTCAGATTTGAAGATCGGCAAGCCGGCTCCAGAACGTTCTGCGTTCGCTTCAGCGACGAACGGTCAGACGTTGAAAAGCTACCGCCCGATCCTCCCGAGTTGAAGCAGTTAATCCAAGCGCTCGAAAACAGGCATGCAGAGAGTACGAGTAAAGAGATCGCTTTCTGGTCCGGCTCCATCCGCAGCAACGAAATCGAACTCGAACTCATCGACGAATTGACCGGCTTCTCTCCGCCCCGAACGTTCGCATACCTGCTCGCCCTCTTCGCCATTGCATTCCTAAACGAATACCGCATCCGCCGCTCCGGTCCCCCTCTGTGAGGGCGCCACGCGGAGCGCCCGCAGATTTTGTTTCACCCGTGGCTGGCCTTGCGCGATACTTGCTTACATGGAGCAGAAAAAATCCCCAATCCATCCGCGCAAGGTGCTTTTCGCCGCGTCTGTACTTCTGGCCATTGGCGCCGGCTCGGCGGGCATTTATCTCACAGATAAATTATATCTGGAGCCGCTTCGACAACAGCAGCGCCTGATCGGAAATCTGAAACTTATCGTCGAGCAACTCACGAAAGACGTGCGCCTTGCCGAAGTGGCAGTTCTGGACCAGACGCCCGAGCGCACGAAGTTCAAATTCGTCGAGGTGAACGACAAAAATGAAGCGATCGCGGAACCAAAAGTCTTCGAGGTCGAAGGCGACGAAGTTTATTTCGACACACTGGTCATCAAGTTCGAAGACAAATTCAAACCGCTGGACAAACTGCCCATCGACCAAAAAGAGCTCTCTGAAAACTTGCTCGGCAAGTCCATCATGATTTTCCGCCGCGTCTTCAGCTCCAAACAGAAACCGGAAGAGGGCTTCCCGCTCGACATCCCCGGCGATGCGCCCGAGGTCTATCGCCCCAGCGTCCCGCAGACCGCCTTCGAAAAACAACTCTGGAAGGAATTCTGGACGCTGGTCAACGACCCCAAACTCGCCAAAGACCGCGGCGTCCGCGCCGCGCACGGCCAAGCCGTCTCGATCAAACTCAAAAAAGGAAAGTACTACGTCCTGGAACGCCGCCTGGCCGGCGACCTGACCATCCGCCCCGTAGACGTCCCCGCCGTAATGCGCTAGCGTTTGTACCGCAGGCCTCCGGCCTGCCCTTCGTCCCGTCGTGCGGGCGTCCCGCCCGCTGCTCCGGTTCCCCTCTCGCGCAAGGTGGCACGTTTGTGTTCGCCGCGTCCTTTTGCGGCGAACTCAAGCGTGCCCCTAACCCCCAGCGAGGTCCGTTGCCGTCCTCCCCCTTCCCTCCGAGGGAAGGGGGCCGGCGGGTTAGGGTTGCGGCAGCGCCGCGGGTTCCAGACCAGACACCCGAGACCCGAAACATCTGTTCTACCCTCCTCGCTCCAAATCGGATATCTATATGGCCAGGGGGCCTTATGCCGGAACCAGCGGCGGCAAGTGCGGAATACGACTTCAAAAGCGAGGGGCGCCAGGTTGAGGTAAAGCTGTTGCGCGGGATCGCCATGGGCGGAAAGCGCTCGGTGGAAATCCAGCTCCTCCTCGACAGCCAGGCCGACGCGAAACCCAACTACCAGGCCCTCGCGCTGCTGCTGACAGATGTCTCCGTGCCCGAAGAATCCGCGCACGCGACCTTCGAAGGCCTGAAGGCTCACCAGGACCGCATGCGCAAAGCGCTGGGCCGGCCGATCGGCATCAAGTCCGCCGCGCTCGATTACCTGGAGAACATCGAACGCGCCCTGAATCTGAAGGATGACGAATGGGCCTTCACGTACGCGCAACTTGCGCAAATGGCGTTCGAAGACCACCTCTCGGGCCTGGCCAACTACCGCTACTTCACGCGCCGCTTCGGTGAAGAAATCAAGCGCGCCGAGCGCTACAACGACCCGCTCTCCGTGCTGATGATCGACATCGATCTCTTCAAGCAGTTCAACGATCGTTTCGGCCACCAGGCCGGAAACAAGGCCCTTGAACATCTGGCCGGAATTCTGCGCCGCGAAGTGCGCGAAACCGACTTGGTCGCGCGCTACGGCGGCGAAGAGTTTGCCATTATTCTGCCGCAGACGACCAAGCATGACGCTCAAAGCCTGGGCGAACACCTGCGGACGAAGGTTGCGGACGCGCCCGTCGATCTGGCGGAGGCCGGCAAGCAGGCGCTCACGATCAGCGTCGGCCTGGCGGCATTTCCACGGGATGCGCGAAGCTCCGATTCGCTCCTGGCCGGAGCGGACGCCGCGCTGTACGAATCGAAAAAGAACGGCCGCAACCAGCTCAGCGTGTTCTTGCCGCCCAGCTCCGTGACCTTCGCGTACATGCCGGACCGCACCGACGCGGCTCAAATGATCAGCGTCGTCGGCGACTTCAACGGCTGGCACAAAGAAGTCGATTCAATGGCGCCTCAGGCCGATGGCAGCTTCAGGCTGCAGCTTCACCTGTCCCCCGGCCGCTACGCGTACAAGTTCGTGATCAACAACGAATTTTACATCACCGACCCGCTCTGCCCGCGCTTCGCCCACGACGGCTACGGCGGCCGGAATTCCATCGTCATTGTGTGGTAACAACAGGTTTGTGGTTTGTGGTTTGTAGTTGATAGTTCACGAACTCGAAACCTTAGAACCACGAACCACGAACCACGAGCCATGAGCCACGACCCGCAAAACCAGCCCGACCTTCCCCGCAAACTCTACGTTGAACTGACGACGCACTGCAATCTCGATTGCGGCATGTGCATGCGCCACGCGTGGGGTGAACCCGGCGGCAGCATGACGGCCGAGACGTTCGCGCGCGTCCTTGCGCAGAGCGCCGAACTGCCCAGCATCGAGACGCTCAACTTCAGCGGCTACGGCGAATCCTTGACGCACCCGCGGTCTTTCGATTTTCTAGCCCAGGCCAAAGCGCGCGGTCTGCGGACGGAACTGGTCAGCAACGGCCTGCTGCTGGACCCGCCGGCGATTGAACAAATCCTCGCCCTGCGCCTCGACAAACTGATCGTCTCCGTGGACGGCGCCGGAGCCAGCGACGGGCAGTTGCACACGGGTTTCGCGCAAGTTTCCGCCGCGCTGAAATTGCTCTACCACCAAAAAATGGCGCGAAATCTGAGCGTCCCTGAAGTGTGGCTGGAGTTCGTTGCCACTCGGAAAAACGTGCGCGAACTGCTGCCGCTCAAGGCGCTCTCGCGCGTCCTCGGCTTCAGCGGCATCCTCGTCACCAATCTGATTCCGCACACGCGGGAGCTCGCCGGCGAGACCTTGTACGAACGCTGGAACACGTTCGCGCGGCAGAATCCGCAGCCATCACCGTACGACCCGTGCATCGATTTTCCGCTGCTCGATCCGCGCTCGCAGGGGACCGAAGCCTTTGATCGGCTGCGAGCCGCCGGGACGCATCTGCGCATCAACGGCCTGGATGTCTTCGGCTCGCCGCCGAAATGTCCGTTTGTCGCGCAAGGCCGGCTGGCCGTGCGCTGGGACGGCAGCCTCAGCCCGTGCTTGCCGCTCCTGCACACGCACACGTATTTTCCTCGCGGCAGCTCCAAGCACGTGGCCAGCTACTCCGTCGGCAACGTGAACGAGACCGTGCTCAAGCAGATTTGGGCCAGCGAAGAATACCGAGGACTTCGCGAGCGCGTGCGTAACTTCGATTTCTCGCCGTGCCTGACCTGCAGCGGCTGCGAGCAGCGCCTGAGCAACCGTCAGGATTGCACCGGCGACATTTTCCCCCGCTGCGGCGAGTGCCCCTGGGCGCTCGGCCTGGTTCAGTGCCCTTGATTCAGTAGTAGTTACTCTCTTTCTTCTGTGATCCTCGGCGTCCTCCGCGTCCTCTGCGGTGAGCTTGTTTGGCAGGCCTCAACTCTTCTCCGAATTTCCGATTTCGAATTTCGCGTCCAGAGACATGCGCGGTTAAAATGTCGGCTTCATGTGCCCGAGCGACACGCCTCCCGCTCCCACACCTGGCCACCGCCGCTGGCTCTGGCTGCTGGCCCTCTGCCCGCTGTTGATCTGGGGCTGCTGGCGAGCGCCTTTTCTCTCCTTCGACGATTCCACGTATCTTCGCGACAACGATCTGCTGCAACCCGGCGTCTCCTGGCTCGAATGCTGGCGCCTGCACCCCGGCGAATATTTCTATTATCCGCTCACACTTTTGTCGTGGCGTCTCGACCGCCTGATCTGGCAGCCGCTTCTCAGTTCCTTCACGCCCGACGCCTGGGCCACCGGCATCCGCATCACCAACCTGCTTCTTCACGCCGCCGCCACGTGTTTTGTGTGGCTGATTCTCCGGCGCTTGAAAACCGGCCCCATCCTCACCGGCTTTGTCACCGCCGCCTTCGCCCTGCACCCAACCGCTTGCGAATCCGTCTGCTGGGCCATCGAACGCAAAAACGTCCTCTCCGCCGCCCTCGCCCTCTGCGCCGTCTGGCTCTATATCAATGCTCAGGAGCGGCGGGCGCCCTCGCCCGCCATTCCCGGCCGAGGGCGGCCGGGGCTCCTGCACACCCTCGCCCTCCTCTGTTACTCCGCCGCCCTGCTCTCCAAACCGTCAGCCCTGGGCGTCTTGCCCATCATCATCCTGTGGGAAATCCTGAGCCCGACGAGCGGGACGGGGAGACGGGGGGACGGGGCGACAGGGGGAAACAGCCAGGCACACCCGAGCGTCGCTAGCGGCTTAGCACTCAGCACTCAGCACTCACCACTTCCATCCAACCCGCAATCGGAGCCGGGCCAAGAGCCAAGAGCTAAGAGCCAAGAACCCCTTCGTTTCCTCTTCGCGGCCCTCTGGCTCATCCCGAGCGTCGCCATCGCCGTTATCACGCTCGAAACCCAACACGGCGCCGTCATGCCTCCGCCCGGCGGCTCGATCTTCACCGCGCTACTCACCGACGTCGTGATCCTCTGGCGTTACGTCGAGAACTTCCTCTTCCCCGTCAACCTGAGCGCCTACTACGGCCTCGCGCCGGTCACCAGTCTCGCCGACCCGCGCCTGTGGGCCTGCGGCGCCGGCTTGGCCCTTGTCGTGAGCGGCACAATTCTCATCGCCGAAAACTCCGCCCGCCGCCTGGTCATCTTCGGCTGGCTGTGGTTTGTCGGAGCCCTCGGCACGAATCTGAATCTCGTCGGCATCAACGACCTGATGCACGACCGCTTCGTCTATCTCTCCGCCCCCGGCTTCTGGCTGGCGATCGGTCTGGCGATTCAAGGCGCCGTGAGGCGCATGCCCTCGCTGGCAGCTCTGCGCCCCCAAGTCGCCACCGCCGCCGTGCTGCTGCTCGCGGTGGCCTGGAGCGCCGCCAGCCTCCAGCGCAGCTATCTCTTCGCCGACTCGCTCTATCTGTTTGACGACGCCGCAAAGAAAGAACCCACGTCCGCCTACGCCCGCATCTTCTTCGCCGGCGCTTTGAAGAACAAAGGTCTTACGAAAGACAAGCCCGAAGCCAACCGTCTGCTCGATCGCTGCTTCGACGAACTCACTGCCGGCCTCGCCGCGCCTGACTTCGACCGCTACCGCCACAAATGCGCCGCGTACGTCGATCTTGCGTACATTTACTATTGCCGCGGCCAGCACGAGAAAGCCGCGTTCTATGCGAAGGCCGCGCTTGGCCCGTTCCCGCGCCTGACCTACTCCCCCGCCGACCGCAGCAAAGCTTGGCAAATACTTGGCTTGATCGACTTCGATCGCGGCACGTTCGTTGACGCAGTCAGCGCGATCGACTCATTCGACAGGGCAGTGACCCTGGCCCCGTCGCGCACGCCGCTGTACATTAACCTCGCAAAGGCGTGGCTTAGCTTTAAGAAATGCAGCGCCGGGAACACGCAGTACGTTCAATGGGCCGATGCCGAAGCCCGCAAGGCTCTCTCTCACGTCAAGCCCGGCTCGCCCGAATACGCCGCCGCGCAAGAACTGCTCAAGGAGCTCGGGCCCTGATGCCTTCCGCCGAATCAGCCACTCCTGCCACGCAGTCAGCGGAAAGCGGCCGCCCCGGTTCCCCTCTCCCCCGCGAGGGAGAGGGGTTAGGGGTGAGGGGGACCATCCGTCCATTCTGGCAAGGTCTCTCCATCGTCGCCGTCGCCTTCGCTCTGATTGTCGGCTGCTGGAACGCGCCCTTCACGACCTACGACGATTCCATGCACGTCTTCGCCAACGAACACCTCTCCGACAGCATCACGCAAATCCTCACCCCGCGCAGTGTCTCGACCTACTTTCCGGTGACCGAACTCAGCTACAGCCTCGATCGCGCACTCTTCGCCAACACGCTCCCGCCAATTTTCGGCTCCTGGGCGCCCGGCGTGCGATTCATGACGCTGCTCTACCACATCGCCGCCGCGCTGCTGCTCTGGCGTTTCCTGCTGCTGCTCGGAGCCAGCGACAAGGCAGCCTGGTTTATCGCGCTCGCCTTTTCCGCGCACCCGCTCGCCTGCGAGACGGTCTGCTGGATCTCCGAACGCAAAAACGCCCTCGCCGCGCTCTTCGGCTTCGCCGCCCTCTGGGCCTACCTGCGCTTTGAACGCAACGCCTGGCGCATCCCCGCCACGCTCGCCCTCTACGCTCTCGCCCTTCTCAGCAAACCCAGCGCCCTCGGCCTGCTCCCTGTTTTCGTTCTGATCGAACTCTTCAACGGCCTCAAGCCTCAAGCCCAAAGCCCAAAGCCCAAAGCCCAAAGTCTTCTGTTCTCCGCCCTGCGCATCCTTCCCCTCGCCGTGCTTTCGTGGATCACCATTCAAGTCAACTTAGCCGGTCACGCCGTGACCATCGTCCCGCCGCCCGGCGGCAGCCTCTATACCGCGCTGCTCACCGATCTGGAAATCCTCTGGCGCTATTGCGTGAACATTCTCGCGCCGTTCAACTTGAGCGCCGCGTACTGCATCGTCCCGATCACGTCGCTCACCGACCCGCGCGCCATCAAGTACGGCCTGCTTCTCTCCGCGCTCATCGCCACGACGACCTACTTCGCCCGCAGCCGCCGCGTTGCTCTCTTCGGCTGGCTCTGGTTTTTCGGCGCCTTAGGCCCCAGCCTGAATCTGATCGCCATCCCCCACGCCATGCAAGACCGCTACGTCTATTTGAGCCTCCCGGGCTTGCTGCTGGTGTTGGTCGAATTCGTCGCCGGCCTACAATCCAAAATCGCCGTTGCCGTTCTCCCCTCCCCATCGAGGGGAGGGGCCGGGGGAGGGGTTTGCGCTGAAAGCGCAACCGTTCAATCCGCAATCCGCAATCCGCAATCCGCAATGACGTTCCTCCTCCCCGCCTGCTTCTTGGCCATGCTCATCGGCCTCTCGATCGTCCGCAGCGGCGTCTGGGCTGGCACGTATCAGATCTTCAAGGATGCCGTTGACAAGGAGCCGCACTCGATCTTCGCGCACTACGGCTTGGGCAACGCCTATTCGCAAGTATGGCAGGTGCTGGACAAGAAAAGCGAGACCGCTCAGGCGAACGAGTACCGCCGCAAACAGGTCCGCGAGTGGCAACGGGGTATCGACGATTGCCCTGACATTTATCGCTTCGTGATCTATCAGGAGATGGCTCTGGCCGTCGGCAACGACTTTCATTATCGCGGCGACGACACCAAAGCCGAACACTACTGGCGCATCGCCGCGTACCGCTCGCCCGAAGCCATGGATAACAGCGACGCCCGCGGCGATGCCGTCCGCAGTCTGGCCGAACTGCGCCTGACTCAACATCGCCCCGCTGAAGCGTTCGAACGGATTCGCGAAGCGCTGTCCTTGCACCCGGATGAGGCCGCGCGCGTGGTGCGAGCGCGCATTGTTGCCGCCCTGCTCAAAGCCGGCTCATTGACCGGCGACTTCGCCGCCCGCCTGAAAGCCGAGTCTCTCGCCGATCTGCAATCCGTGCCGCAAAGTTCCCCGCGCTACAAACAGGCGCAGGAAACAATCGAGCGCCTATCGGCCACGCCGCCATGATCGCAGCGCCGTTCGTAGCCGCGGAGCGGCGGCACACGGGTAGCTCACGGCGTAAGCCATTACTTTTCACACAAGCTCGTCCCGTCAGGGACGCCGTGAAAAGCCCAGCACTGAAGTGCACTTCAGTGCTGGGCTACGATCATTTGGTCCCTACGGGACAAACGAACGGGGAGCTTGCGAACACGTGTGTAGAAACTAATGGCGTAAGCCGTTGGGGGTCAGCGTCATCGAACTCGGGGAGCCCCGGACGGGGCGACAGAACACTTCAAAACTCACGATGCTGCGGTCGCGCAACAAACGCTGCGCAGCCCGAATGCAGTTCAACCCTGAACCCTGCCGTTACACCGAGAGTCGCAGCCGCCCGATCACGATATGCGTCTCGCTGCAAGTCACAGCCGAACATGCCATCGGCTTCGGCGCGGCCTTGGGCGCAACCTTCGGCTTTGCTTTCATCGCTGCTTTGGCGGGGGCTTTCTTCGCGGCCTTCTTGACAATCTTCTTCGCCGCCTTCACCGGCTTCTTCGCCTTCGGCGCAACTTTCTTCTTCGACTTTGCCATAATTTCCTCCCCATGCTCTGCGGAAATTTCGCTGCGTGAATGAGTTCTTAGATGTAGTCATTCATCAAATCAAGACAAAAATGTCGTTGGTGGTCTTGTGTCTGATGAACAGAAAGCCAAAGCACCAGCCGACCAGACCACCAGACACCAGGCCACCAGACCACCCATTTTTAGTTTTGAATTTTGAACTTTGAACTTACATTGTTCCCCGTGAGCGACCCTACGCAGCCCGCACCCGAACCGACGGAAATAAGCCCCACGCGCGTCAGCGGGCCTGCCGCTCAACCGCCGCTCTTCAAATCCTCTGTGCCGCTTCAGGATCTTTCGGGCGACGCGCTGCTGGCCAGTGTTTCGCGCACCAGCTACGCCGGCCAAAACGTGCCAACCCTCGGCGGCATCCCCTTGCTCGCCAAACTCGGCCAGGGCGGCATGGGCGCCGTGTATCTTGGCGTAAAGCAAATGCTGCAGCAGGAAGTCGCCGTCAAGGTGCTGCCGCTTCACCTCGCTCAAGAACAGCCCCAACTGGTCGAACGCTTTCTGCGCGAAGCCCGCATCGCCGCGCGCGTGCAGTCGCCGTGCCTGGTGCGCGTCACCGACGTCAGCCAGGAAGGCGGCCTGTTCTTCCTCATCATGGAATTCGTCGCCGGACTCTCCGCCGGTTCGCTGCTGAAAAAAACCGCCGCCGCCAGTCAAAAGATCGACGAAGCCTCCGCGCTGGACATCTGCATCGCCGCCACTCAGGGCCTTGCCGCCGCGCACGTCGAAGGCGTCATCCATCGCGACATCAAGCCCGACAACATTCTCATTCCAAAAGCAAAAGCCAATGAAGCCCTGCTGTTCGACGCCGCCAAGCTCGCCGATCTCGGCCTCGCGCGCGACGAAACCCTCGGCCAGTCCCTCACCGGCGGCCAGCAGGCGCTCGGCACCCCCGGCTTCATGGCGCCCGAACAAGCCGTGGACGCCCGCAAGGCCGCCAAGCCCGCCGACGTGTTCAGCGTCGGCGCCACGCTCTACGCGCTGCTGGCCGGCCAATCGCCGTTCAAAGCCGAAAGTTCGATGGCCACGATCCTGCGGACGATTCAGGATCCCGCCAAGCCCATCCGCGACCTCCGCCCCGAAATCTCCATCGCAACCGCCGAACTGATCGAACGCTGCCTGCGCAAAGATCCGGCCGCTCGCTACGTGGACGCCTCCGCGCTGCTCCAGGGACTGAAGACCTGCCGCTCCGTCCTCGGCGGCCCGGATTCCGCCCAGTCCGAAGCGCTCCAGACCATCGCCAACCTTCACACCGCCCGGGAAGTCGGCGCCGCCTACAACCCGACGCCCACTCCGGTGGCAGCGCCGGCCTCCGCGCCGGCCGGTCGAGTCTCCGGCGGTAGCACCGGCCGTTTCAAAGTCCTCATCGTCTTGCTGCTGGCCGCGTTGGGCGGTGCGGCCTTCTGGTATTGGAACACCACGCGCAGCCACGACATCACCATCGGCGTGCTGAGCGGCCCGGAAAAAGAAAAATGGATGAAGTGGGCGGCCGCCGAGTTCGCCAAAGCGCCTGAAGGCCGCGGTATCCACATCAACCTGCAATTCAAGCGAACAGAGGACGCGGAAAACGTGCTGCTGGAGGGCGAGAGAACGATCAATGCTTGGGCCGCCGCCAGCGATCTTCGCGAAAAGGAGTTCCTGGAAAAGTGGGAGACCAAATTCAAGCACCGCCCGATTGCCCATAAGCGCAGCATCGCCATGGTGCCGATGGTCTTTGTCGTCTGGCAGGACCGTTACGAAGCTCTCACCCAGCGCTACAAGCAGATCACCTTCGACGCGATCGGTCAGGCGATGAAGGAGAAGAACGGCTGGGAAGGAATCGCTCAAAAGCCCGACTGGGGCCCCTTCTTGTTCGGACAGTCAGACGGCGCTCGGTCCAACAGCGGGACCATGAGCCTGTTGCTGATGGCCTCCAATTTCGCGAAACAAGACAAGGGCCTGACCGAGGATCTGGTCAACGCTCCGCAGTTCCTGGCTTGGGCCGGCGATATCTGGTCGGCCACGCGCGTGGCAAACTCCTCGGAGGAGATGATGCGCGATATGATCATCTCCGGCCCGGCAAAATACGATATCGTCTTCACCTATGAAAGCCTGGCGATCCAGTTCCTGAAGGACGCCGAAGCCCGCTTGCAGCCGCTGAAGGTCGCCTATCCCCCCTGCAATATCTGGAATGAACACCCGTTTTACGTTTTGAACGCGCCGTGGTGCTCACTGGACCAGCAGCGTGCGGCCAAGGCCTTCCTTGATTTCCTGCTCACACCCGCCGCGCAGAAGCAGGCGCTGTTGCTCGGTTTCCGCCCCGCCACTGTGGATGTGCCCATCCTCGCCCCCGACAGTCCCTTCGTGCTCCAGGCCAAATCAGGCCTGAAAGCGGACGTGCCGGTCGTCTGCGAGCCGCCGAAACGCGAGGTCATCGAAGCCCTGATCGAAAATTGGAAGAACGCGCGGAAGTAAGGGTTCAGGGTTCAGGGTTCAGTGAAGGCCTTTATACTCCTTGGCCCCTGAAGCCTGGACTCTATACCCTGCCGTCCTCCGCGTCCTCTGCGGTGAGCTTCTCTAGCGCCCCAGCTTGAACTCAAACACAAACGCTTCTTTGCACGGCGGATTTTCGATCACGCTTCGCGGCACCTGAATGCTGAACCCGTCTCCTTCCTCGCTCCACTCCAAAGCATCCCTCGCGCCGAGCAACTTCACCTTTGACCCCGCCTTGGGCTTGATCCCGGCGACCACCACTTTCTCCGGCAACGTTTCCTTCCCTTCTTCACACAGGTAGATCGCGTACGCCGTGTCGCCCTTGCGCGTGAAGCACACTCGCCCCGACTTGTACGGCGCAATCGCTCGCGTCTCGTAAATCGCCTTGCTGTTCACCTTCATCCAATCGCCGATTGCCTTCAGCCGTTCCAGAGACGCCGGCGGAAGCTGGCCGTCCGCATCCGGCCCGATGTTCAGAATTAGATTCCCGCCCTTCGCGACCACATCGACCAGCAAGTGAATGAGCTGCCGCGGCGACTTGTACTTGTCCCCGGGCTTGTACGACCACTGATCGCCCATCGTGATGCAGCTTTCCCACACGAACGGCTGCGGCTTGTCCGGCACTTCCTGCTCCGGCGTGCGGTAGTTCTCGTGCTTGCCGCCCACCGTTCGATCCACGATCAGCAAATCCTTCTGGTACCCGCGAGCCATCTCGGCAATGCGATCCATCTGAATGTCCTGCTCCGGCGGCCGCACCTGTCCGGCGTCCAGCCACAGGACATCCACCCTGCCGTAGCCGCTCATCAGTTCCTTGATCTGCGCGTAAACGAAATCGACGAACGGCTTCCACTTCTCCGGGTTCTTGAGCGTGTCGTAGTTCGGATTGCGCGTCTTCGCCGGAGCGTCCGGGCTCCAATACGCCGGATGATGCCAGTCCGACTTCGAATAGTACGCCGCGATCCCAAAGCCTTCCTCGCGGAACGTATCGAAGAGCACCTTCGCCACATCGGGTTGCGCCGTTTTGCTGTACGGACAATCCGGATGCGTGATGCGATAGTCCGTCTGCTTCGTGTCGTACATGCAGAAGCCGTCGTGATGCTTGGTCGTGAAGCAGAAGTACTTCATCCCCGCATACTTCGCCGCTTCCGCCCATTTCTTCGGCTCGAATTTCTTCGGATCGAACGTCTTGTTCAGAGCCCGGTAATCCCGCTTGAAGCGCTCCATGTCTTTCCCGCGCTCAACCCAGCAAGGCAGGTCGTCCGGCCGAGCCCACTTGTCTTCTTCAATGAGCGGCCACGATTCGATGCACCCCCACTGGCTGTAAATCCCCCAATGCACGAAGAACCCGAACTTCAAATCCTGAAACCACTCCAGCCGCCGCTCAATCCGCTTCTCCAGTTCCTGCTCGGTCATGCTTTTCTCCGCTCCCGCCAACGCGCCCACAGCGGCCACAACTAACGTGCAGACGATCTTGGTGTGATTTCGCATGAGCGCACACTATCGCGCGGCGCAGCACGAGACAAGGCCGTTGCTGTTGCCATTCAATCCGCATTCCGCAATCCGCATTCCGCAATCAATCCAGCGGCGTGCGCAGCGGCCCCGGCTGAAATTCCGGACTCTCCATCGCCGCGGCATGGCGTCCCGAAAGCCGTACGCGCGCGATGGAAATCGCATGGTCCCACGTCCAGATCGCAAGCCGGTTGCCCGTGAGCGGCTGCGGGTCTTCGTAGACCAGTTCCGGCTGGCCGTGTTCATCCGCTAAGAAGCGGTCAACGCGAAACGAGAGCCGCGCGCCGCGTTTCTCGACAGTCACATGGAACCAGTGCCGAGTGTAGTTCATGTCCCTAGGAATACGCGCCGGCACGCTCGCGACTTTCACGCCGTTGCGCAGGATCATTGAACTGTCATTGTTGAAGCCGCCCCACATGAACGTATAGCCCTTGTTCAAGTCCGCGCCGTCCGAACAAATCGTCACGTTGATGTCGCGCGCATAGAAGTACGGCTGCCCGCGCTGACTCTCCATCTTGTTGCCAACAAAGAACTCGATAAACAAGTCGCCAGGGAATTCGTACTTGCTCCACATCACGGCCGGCATATTCGCAAGGATGCGTGGCGCCGTTAAATCGTTTTCCAGCGAGAGAAATGACCACCGCGGATCGCACTGCCAGCGGTTAGTCACTTCCGCGATGGCCGCACCCGCCGTGCGCCACGCCGTCGGCGCCATGGAGAACGACTCATCGATCGCGCTGTCCCGAAAACGCGGCGGACTTTCGGCCGGAACGAACGCCCGGTGGTTGAAACTCGCCGTCTGCCGCGGCGGTTGGAGAACCTCCGCGGCCTTTTGCGGCGGTGCGCAGCACGGCCAGAACGCCGCCGCCGCTACCGCGCCTAACCCCATCAGCAACAACGCTCGATCCCAGCGTCTCACGGCCGCTCCATAAAGGAACCTGCCAATTCAAACAGCGCGCCGCCTTCATCCGTCACCGGATCATGGCTTGAATTTTGGAGTGTCGCTTTAGGCTTTGAGCGAGGAGCCAAGAGCCAAGAGCTCTCTACCGCTTGCCCAGGAAGCTGTTCGCCAGCGAACGTTCGACGGCGACCAGATAGTCCTTGATCACCTGTTCACTGTGCTTTTCCTCGAACTGCTCCTGCAGGTACGTGATCATCTCCGGATTGTTCCGCGCGCGGCGGATCACGCGCAGGAAGCTGCGCAGCACCGCTTCGGTTTCCGATCCCGGGAACAGCTCCGTCAGGCTCTCTTCGTTGATAACGGCCTTCTTGACGGCCTTCGTGTAGGCGTCCTGGTCGCCGTGAGTCAGCCGGGCGCAGACAGCCAGCCGTGCCGCGAAGGTCGCTCCCGATACCGGGTCCTTCTCGTGCAACACGCCGTACACTAAGCTGACGAGGAGGTCTTTCTCTTCGTCGGGCTCGCTCTCCGCCACCTTAGCGATTCCTCCCGAACTGCCAACCGTCCCAAAACGCTTTCGAAACTTGACACCAACTTCATAACCGAGCGCCGCATTTCCTCAAGTCTCAGTTGCCGTGTCGTTTGCAGAATCTTTGGACTGGCCCGCCATTGTTCCTGTCACTTTCGCGAAATCTCAAAGATATGCGGCTGATGCGCCTCCAGCGCGACATACAGCCCCGGCCAGGCCAGCTCGCCGCCGTCGCGCTCGTAGCGCTTGGCATCGAAGCGGTCATAGAAAACAAAGCTTTTGCCGGCGCTGAAGGTCTCTGCCGGCAGCGGAATCCGCCCGTACGCTCGCCAGCCGCCCAGATTCACGACGACCAGATAGCCCAGGAAATTTCCGCTGCTCTTCGCCTGCTCCGGCGGCAAGGTCCAGGAGTACGCCAGCAGCGATGTGAACGACGAGTCGCTCCAGCCGCCCGTGTTCACCGGCCGCAGGCTCATTCGCCCTTCCTGGAACAGCGGATCCTGCAGCGCGCCCAGAATCTTCTCGTAGAACAGCGCCGTCTCGACGTCTTCGCTCTCCGACGGGCTGCGGCCGAGTTGCACCGGCACCTTGATGCGGTGCCCTTCCAGTTGCCCGTGATGAAACAAGCGCAACCCCGAGCAGAAGAACGTCGCCACCGCCGCGCCGCGCGCACCGGCCGCTCCAAACGCCGTCGCCGCGCGCTCTTCATCGTGGTTTTCGATGAAGCGTACGCAGCGCTCGTGGAATGCCCCGTCCTTCTGCAGATGAGTTTTCACGCCGCCGAAGTCATTCTGCCGCAGCTTGTCGTACAGCGTCTTGTCGTAGGTGAAATGGAAGCCCTGCGACTGAAGCTCTCCGCCACGGTCCCAGTAGCTCTCGGCCATCAGCAGAGCGTTCGGGTAGCTCTCCCGAAGTGCCGCGATGCTCTCTCTCCAGAAACTTTCTTTGACCGGCCGGGGCCCCAGCCGCCCGCCCCACAGCCGTTCCATCGGCTCCGGCAGGATCAGCATCGCCATATCGCAGCGCAAGCCGTCGCACTGCTCGCAGATGCCGAGCATGGTTTGCCTGAACGCCTCGCGCGTAGCAGGCTGGCCGTAGTTTAGCTGCGCCGTGTCGCTCCATGCGGGGAAATAAGGATCGCGTCCGTGAGCGATCACCACGCCGTCCGCGTTGCGGAAAAAGTTCTGCGGCTCGCGCGCCAGATCCTCCGGCGTCCCCTGTATGTACAGTTCCGGATGCTCCCGCACATAGCGGTGATCGCGCGCCGTGTGATTGCAGACGAAGTCGAGGATCAAGCGCAGTCCATGCCGCTGCATGCGCTCGCGGAAGGACGCGAGCGCCGCCGGACCACCCAGCCGCTCGGACACCGTATAGTCCGTCACGGCGTACGGCGACCCCACCACGTCCTGCGGCGCGAAGTCTGACAGCGCGCGGCGATACTCCTGTTGCAGCCCCGGATACTCTCGGGCGATCGTGAGCGGGTCGGAACCGGTTGTCCAGACGCCCATCAGCCACAGCCCGTGCATTCCCAGGCGCGCCAAACGTTCCAGTTCCTCATCCGGGACTTTATCCAAAGTCAACGGATGGCCGGCGCGAGCGGATAGCCCGGCGATCCAGGTTCGAGCGTTTATTTCATAGACCGAAGGATATTTCGGCCACGGCGCAGTCGTGTAGTACATGGTGCCAGCAGTGTCTGCTGTTCGGAGCAAAATTCAAAAGGCAAATTCGAAAAAACGCGCGTGTCTGGTGGTCTGGTCGTCTAGTGTCTGGTAGGCTGGTGCGGTGGCACGTTTGCGTCCGCGCGGCCATTTGCGCGGACTCAAGCGTGCATTGCCGCGTTTGGACCAGACACCAGGCACCTGACACCAAGTCCAATGATCGCTCTTCTCTCCGACGTTCACGCCAACCTCGAAGCACTGACGGCCGTTTACTCGGATCTGACCCAACGCGGAATCCAGCGCACGTTTTTCCTGGGCGATATCGTCGGCTACGGTCCCAACCCGGTGGAAGTGCTGGAGTTCGTCAAGCACTTTGAGTTCTGTCTGCTGGGCAATCACGACGAAGCCGTGATCCATGGGCCGCCCAAAACGTTCAACTCCGCCGCCGCGCGAGCGTGCTTGTGGACCCGCCGCCAGCTTTGCCCCGACGAAGCCGCCCGCTCGTTCTTCCGGCCGGGCCTGAACCAGCAGCGCAAAGATCAGTGGGAATTTTTGCAGAACCTCAAGCCCGTGCGCATCATCAGCGAGATGATGTTCGTGCACGACACGCCCGCGCGCCCGGGCTCCTGGCATTATGTGCGCACGCGCCCCGAAGCCGACGCCGCCTTTGAAAAATACCCGGCCATCCGAGCGTTCTTTTTCGGCCATACGCACGAACCGGGCGTCTGGTACGAAAGCGGCTATCAGCCCGCCGAACCCGGCCGCAAATACATGTTCGAAAAACGTGTGATGGTCAATGTCGGCTCCGTCGGCCAGCCGCGTGACAAAGATAATCGCGCCTGCTACGTGATTCTCGAACCCGACGGCTTCCGCTTCTTCCGCGTCCCCTACGATTTTCAGAAGACGCAGGAGAAAATCCTGGCCTGCCCCGACCTCGACCCGCGCCTGGCCGAACGCCTCGCCAACGGAACATAGCTTGTCCTACCTGTGCCACGGGCAGCCTCCGTTAGCCGTTGGCTGCCCGTGCCTTCATCCACAAGCCGTCCCGTGCACTTTCAATTCTATGTTCGCCGCCGTCTCCCCCTTCGACCACCAGACACCAGACGACCAGATATCAAACCACCACTCACCGTTCACCAAGTACCACTCACCATTCACCAAGTACCAATCACTTCTTCACCGTCGGCGACGTCAGAATTTTCACCAGCAAATCCTTATACCCATCCAGGTCTTTCCAACTCGTCGCTACACCCATCTGCGCGTCCTCGGGGCTGATCAGCGTCATGCCTTTGTCGTCCACAGCAATCTTCAGCGACTCAATTTCCGTCAGCGTCCGCGGCGCTGTGTCTGCCAGGTACACGGCCACCGTATCAAAGAGAATGCTGCTCTCCGTAAGCTGCGAGATTTCCGTCTTCTTCTTCCAGATGCGATAGTTTTCGAGCAGCGCCTGCGTCAGTTCGTCTTTGCATTCGCGCAGCGTTTGCATGCGCGGGCCGGCAAGTTTCACCAGGCCGCAGGTGTCGAGCGGCGTAATGACCGCCTGCTTCCATGGCGCGGAGAACACTCTCTTTGCCTGAGCGATCCCGGCCTTTACGTTCCATTCAGGACACGGAGTCTTGTTGCCGTCGTAGCCCTTCCGCACGCTGCCCTGCATCGCCGCGAGGTTCGCTTTCGCCGCGATACCCGGGTCCATTTCCAATGCCGCACCCAGCGTCTGCAGTGGCCCGATGGCGATGATGGTGATCGGCCGCTTTGAAGTGTTGATCAGCTCGACCAGCGCCTTCACGCCGTCTTCGTGGACTTTGCCGGGGTAGTCGGCCAGCTTGTAGTCCTTGATCCATTCCTGCTGCCCGCCCGAGCCTGTCTTTCCGCCCGCGCCCAGACCCACCGGCACATCCGTGCGCCCGGCGACCATCAGCAGCTTCGCGAGCAACTTCCCGCGATACTCGTTCTTTCCGTACGTCGTCGTTACCAGCTTCAGATCAAACTGCGGCGACTTGAGCAGCATGCAAAGCGCCCACGTGTCGTCGATGTCGTCCCCGATATCCGTGTCGAGCACCACCGGAATCGGCGAATTCTCCGCCGCAAACACCGGCGCCAGCAAACCCAGAATTGAAAGAACAAAAGCGAGTCGTCGCATGAAATCCCCCTCCTGTAGCGCAATCCTCCTGGATTGCGTAAAAGAGTACACCGCAGTAGCTAAAACGTTTTAGCAAATCCGTGGAATTCGTCCGCGGAAGAGGCATCAGCAACATCGCTACACAAACAATTCGCTGAGCGCCAGCGTGAACCCCGGAAGCACATTCTCGCCGGAAAGAGCCTGCGTTTCATTCAGCTCGCTGATCGATTGCCCAGGGCGAAACACGTATGCTTTGCGGCTGTCCGGGTCGATGACCCAGACTAGCTTCACGCCGGCAGCGACGTATGATTCAGCTTTCTTCATCACGTCGTTAAGCTTGTCCAGAAAGCCGGCGACCTCGACTGCAATGTCGGGCGGCACCGGGAGGAACTCGTCGCCGACACCTTGGGGCAGGCGCTCTTTTCGAATGAACATCACATCCGGCACGCGCACGGTGTCCGGATTGTGCGAAAGGATGATGCCGGTCGGCGCGGGGCGAACGTAGCCCAAGTCGCTTTCTCGCGCGTGGCTCCCCAATGCGCAAAGAATATCCGTTGCGATGGCTCCACCTTCCATGCCGTGATAGTTCGTCGGAACCAGGCGTCCGTCCACAAGTTCGCACGGATCCCATTCGGGATGCCGGATCAACTCCTCGGCTGTAATGAGCGGTCCGCTCGGCGCCACCTCTAAGTCTCCGCGTAGGTTTCTTTTTGCGTGCCCTTACTCCTGCCTCCCGCCTACCGCCTCCTGACTCCCGCCGTTTCCCCCCGTCTCCCCGTTTCCCCGTCCCCCCGTCGAGTTCGTCCCGCAGGGACGAGGCACTTCGCCCCATTCCCGATCAAATCCTCGCGCCCGCATAGCGTCAACGCCTCGCGCACATCCGGCCAGTAGTCCGGATCGCGGAAGAAAAACAGCGCGCGCTGCAGCCGCTTCTCTTTGTCGGTCTTCGCGCAATACACTTTCTCGCGCGTGATCGGGTTCGCTCCGCAGTGCCACATCGCCATGCCCAGAGTCAGCGGAGCCGGGTAGTAGTCCTGCACCTGCTCCGGCGCCAAGTGCTCGTCCTTCAGAAACAGCGCAAGTTCGACCATGTGCTTCAGCTCGCAGCCCGGATGGCCGGAGATGAAGTACTGCACCGTGTACTGATCTTTGCCGGCAGCGCAGCTTGCCGCCGCGTACTTCTGCAAGAACGTCTTGTACTGCTCCACGCCCGGCTTCTTCATGTGGCGCAGCACTTCGGGACTGACGTGTTCCGGCGCAATCTTCAGCCGGCCGCACGTATGATGTTCGGCCAGTTCCTCGATGTACTGCTTGCCGCCTTTGGATAAGGCCAGATCGAAGCGAATCCCGCTCTGCACGAAGACGTGCTTCACGCCCCGCACGTGCCGCGCCTTCGTGAGCAACTCCAGCACCTGCGCGTGGTCCGTGTTCAGATGCGGACAGATCACCGGCGTCAGACAGTTCTTTCCTGCGCAGCGGTAACGGCCCAAGCTGCATCCTGTCGCGTACATATTCGCCGTCGGCCCGCCCAAGTCGCTGATCGTGCCGCAGAACGCCGGATCGCTCACCATCGTTTCGATCTCGCGCAGCACGCTTTCCTGCGACCGGCTCGTCACCGCTACGCCCTGGTGGCTGGTGATCGCGCAGAAGCTGCAATCCGCATAGCAGCCGCGATGCGTGGTGATCGAATCCTTGATCATGTCATAGCACGGAATGCGCGCATCGCCGTAGCTCGGATGCGGCCGCCGCGTGAACGGCAAATCGTAAATCTCATCAAGCTGCTGCTGCGTCGGCGCCGCCATCGGTGGATAAACAACGACGTAGCGTGTGCCACCCGTAGTGCGGGCATCCCGCCCGCTGCTCCGGTCCCCCTCTCCCCCGCGAGTGGCGCAATCCGCCTGGATTGCGCCGTCTCCGTGTCCCCCCGCCCCACTGTTCTCGTGCCGTTGCTCCTGCCTCCTGCCTCCCGCATCCTGCCTACTTTCGTTCGCCCCCCGTCCCCCCGTCTCCCCGTCTCCCCGTCCGCCGCCGCTCTGCGGCGGCGCCCCCCCAAATCTCTGCGCCACCGGCTTGCCGTTCACCGGATCGCAGTTGGCGTAATACTTCCGGAACATCACGCCGAACGCTTCGCGGCCTTTTTCGTCCAACGCGCTGACTTCTTCCCACGCCGGCAACTCCACCGCGCGCGGAACGTCAGCGATGGTTTTGCGAATCACGCTCGTGCCGTAAATCCCGTCCAGCCCCTCGCCGCTGGCTGGATTCTGCAGAGCGTGCACGACCGCCTTCAGAGGCAGTTCGCCCTGCCCGAAGACGAGAATATCGGCCTTCGCATCCAGCAGCACCGGCCGCTTGACCTGATCGGTCCAGTAGTCGTAGTACGCAATCCGCCGCAGGCTGGCTTCCACGCCGCCGAGCACCAGCGGCGGGCAATCCCCTTTGAACGCTTCGCGCAGCCGCTGGCAGTACACCACGCTCGCCATGTCCGGCCGCAATCCCGGCTGGCCGTCGGGGGAATACTGATCCTCGCGGCGCGGCCGGCGCATCACCGTCAAGCGCGCGAGCTGGCTGTCCAGATTTCCTGCCGTGACGCCAAAGAACAGCCGCGGTCGCCCGAGCCGCCGGAAGTCGTCGGCCTTGCGCCAATCCGGCTGAGCGATGATGCCGACGCGCAGCCCGAGCCGTTCCAGCCAGCGACCGATCAGTCCCGCTCCAAACGCCGGATGGTCGATATACGCGTCGCCGCTGACCAGCACCACGTCCAATTCGGTCCAGCCGAAGTTGGCGCGCGCTTCCTCCAGCGACATAGGTAATGGATGTTTCGCTAAAGGCATTTCAAACGCTTCTTTTCACCGAGTATTTGTGCCAGTCGGCCAGCGCATTGGGCTGCGGAGCCGCCGCTTCGCCCTTGGCTCCCCGTGCGCCTTCTTCCGGTAAATAGTATCAGGCGCCAGAGTGAAGGGGAAGCAAGAGACGGCTTCAAACGCAAGCGGCGGTTGACCCGCGTGAAATCGGTGTCTTTCGAGATCGCAGCCGAAAAGTCTTCGCTCAGCGTGAACGATAGCGCTTCAGAACTTAAGGACCAACGGGCTTATTCTTCAACCACGCACGCCCCTTTCGCCGAGGTGCATGACAGCAACTACACGGTTGCCGCGTAGAGCGGGCGCCGAAGCCCGCGAAGGCCACAGAAGAAGCGGGCAAGATGCCCGCACGACGGCGCTGATGGGTTCGCACCTACGGCAATGCACTCCTTATCGCCGGCCCCAGTTAATTCTCTCTTGAATGCCTAGCGGAATAGGTCTACTATTTTCGCGGTCGTGCCAACGCACACAGGGCGGGCAAAGATGAATCCGCCGTCCCAGAACCTCCATCGCGCAAGTTTGTAGACAACGAAATACGTGTCCCCGTAGCTCAGATGGATAGAGCGCTGGTTTCCTAAACCGGAGGTCGTGGGTTCGAGTCCCGCCGGGGATATTTTCCTAAACGTGGCAATAGCAAGTCCTTGTGTGAATGTTTTGTTAGTCCGCGCTGTATTCTTCGCTTCGTTTTCGTCGTCAGGGGCCACAACAGGGCCACTTCTTTCCACCCGTTCGAGCATCAGCCGCTCATCCCGCCACGCCACTTCGAAGCACTGCCCCTGCTCCGTGCCGTGCATATCGCTGCGGCCCAACAGCACGCTCCACACTGCTTCGGATGATTTCGACGGATGAACGAGACTGTCTTCGACGTAAAACTCATCTTCGACTTCAAGCGCCGCATGCCCGACCTGCACGCGCACGGCGTCCGACTGCTTGCCGAGAAGTTGCCGCGCCCAGGTGATGTGCGTCTTACGCAACGAATAAGGCGAAGCGCCGGACAGCTTGCTTTCAACTGCCGCCTGTATCTTCTGCGCGACTTCCTCGACGAGCCGCTCCTTGTCCTTTCGCGCGTTGATCTTCGCCACTGCCTTTGGCGGAGGTCCGTCGTAACCACGCAACCGGCCCGTATAGATCAAATGCGCCACAGACGCCGGTTCGACCTCTGCATACTTCGCATCGCCGGGCCAGCTCAAGTGCACAAAGGCGAGCACTGCGGCGCGCCGGAAATCTTCCAGAAGGTTCTTGCGATCGATCGCGCCGCCATCAGCAGACACCAGGAGCGGCGCATCGTTTCTCGCCTTGCCACGCGTCTTCAAATGGCCGTTGAGAACGTTAACGAACTCCGGCGGCAGCATCGAAGCGCCGTTCCGCTTCTTCCCATTCCCCGGAGCCAAACGAATTTTGTCTTCGGCCAGGTCTTCCACTTTTGCCGCAACGACTGCGTTCGGCCGATTTCCACTTAGCAGCAACGTCAACACCGGCAAGGCAAGGGAATGCTTTCGCCTGTAAATCTCATCGCATTCAGCAACGGCGCACAGTAACTCGCGCATTTCTTCAACAGAGAACGCGCGCGTTCGCTTCCGCGTCTTTCGCCAGGGAAGCTTCTTCCAAGCTCCAAGCGGATCGTACGGAATCACATCCACCGACGCGGCCCAGGCTGTCATTTGTTTCAGCGGTGCTTGCACGCTGCGCCAACAGCAGCATCTAAACTTCCCGTTCGCCAATTCGCGGCAAGCGCTCGTTAACCGGCTCTTATCGAAGAGCTCCGCCACTGCCGTAAGTCGCAAAGGATTGCGTTCGAGCATTCGGCGCAGATCGTTCCGCCGATCGTCAGAAGTAATTGGCGCGTCTTGCACGAACTTCTTAACGAGTTCCTCGTACGCCAGCCTCAGCCCCGCATTGCTCGGCAGCCCGTCGCGGACGCGCTCGCGCTCTTCCAAAAACTTCATGTAAGCACGTTCAGCGTCCGGAATCTCCGAGTACCAGAACGTTTTCTTTTTGCGGAGTCCGGTAACGGGATCGACAAAACGTCGCTGCCACCCGCTACGCCCCGTCTTGTGCGATTTCTTTCTCTTCCAGGTCATGCTTGCGCACCTCCCGCGAATCGCAGTTCGGCGCGCTTCATGTACGCTTCGAGTTCCGCTGACCGGATGCGATACTGTCGGCCGACCCGAAACGCCCTAAGACGCCCCGCCTCGATTTCGCGCTTCAGCGTCTTTCGGCACACACCCACGTCTTTTGCCGCTTCCTCTAGGCATAAGCAGCGCCGCTCATCTTCAGCTTGAATCTTCATTGCGCCCTTCCCCTCTTTCCAGGGGCCGCGCCGTCAGCCGCCTCAAAGAATCGTGGCTTTGCAAGCTTCTCTGCCGCTTCCATCCGCCTAAATTCAATGCTTTCCTCTGTGTCTGCCAGCACCTGCACGGGGTCATCCGCGCCCCCATCGCGCGTGCGCAGGTCTTCGACAATGCGCCGCAACTCCCGCACCTCACCAGACAGGAGGAAGCATCGCTCCAAAAGCCTCTCAATCGCTTGATTCCTCGATAGGTCCGCCTGAACGGCATACGCGTCCAACTTGCGCACCAACTCCGGCTTCAGCCGAGTCATGAACTGGTGTACGTCTCGCTTTTTGCGTGGCATTCTCTTGCCCTCCAATGACCAGTGATACGTGTTTGATACCACGTTGGTACACACATACAAGGGCTTTCTTAGGAATTCCGCCACGCGCGACGACAACAACAGCGGCTATACAGGCGAGCGGCTGAGCAGCGAACAGAAGCGCCGCTGTGACGACGTACGCCAACAGACCCAGGAGCCGCTAGCCCGCTCAGCCGCGCGATCGGTGGCGCCGCTTCACATCGCTAGCCCGGCTTCCGCGCGCATAAAGAACCTCTGGAGAGCACTGGACGCACAACTGCCCGCTTCGCTGATGCCTCATTCGCCTTCGTCTCACTCGGCTGAGAAGGCTGAAATATGCACCGTTTTACATGCCGGCACACTTTCCGTACACACACAACCGAGAGTCTTCTTGATGACAGGACGCTCTTTGATGTTCTACCTCTGGGTCACTTGCAGCGCTTGGCACACGAGTTAACCTTACGTCATTATGATTGACTGGCTACCCATATGGATAGGCGCACAAGCGGTGAGCTTCGTATTTAAACCCGTCTTGGAGGATCTGGCAAAGGATGCAACCAAGGATTGGGCCAAGGATTTCTGCAAGGCGTCGCTCAGATCGGTTTTCAAGGGCCGGGATGAATGGACCAAAGCTGTCGGCAGAGCTCTTGCGGAATTCCTCCTGCAATTCGAGCAGGAACTGATCGGCGCGGGCGAAACAGACGTCAGCGTCAAGGCCTACACCGATTCCCTCCAGCGCTTCACCAAGCTGCCCGCGGTGCGAGAGGCGCTCGGCAATGCCGTTGCTGAATCCGGCACGATGGTAGACGCGATGCTGCTCGCGCAGACGTGGACCCAGCAAAAGCTGGAGCGGCTGGCCGATGATTTCGACTGGTCGAAGCTCTGCCGACGATACCAGAACAAAGCCCGTGCAATTCTTCGCGAATCTCCGGAACTCCGCCTCGTCCTCGACTCGCAGCACACTCAAGCCACTGCGGAATCCATGACTCGTCTCGCCGGCCTACCGCCCGGTTTCGACACCAGCAAGTACGCCGAGGGCCTGCGCAAGCGCTACGGTTACCTCAAGCTCGAATCTCTCGACCCCAATCCCGATCATCAGCGCATCGCGCTAACTAAAGTTTTCGTCGAGCAGACAGTGCGCTCCTGCCAGCAATTCAATCCGCGCGTCTATGAACTGCCCGTCGAGCACCGCCGCAAGTTGCGCGAGCACGGCGCTCTGGAGACGGACGCGGACCTCGACGAGGTGCAACTCAAGCGCCAGCGCGAGTCCTATCTCCAGCAGATGCCCCGGCCGGTCTTGGAAGCCATCAACGATCCGGCGCAGCGCCGCTGCGTGGTGCTGGGCGATCCCGGCTCCGGCAAGTCCGTCCTGCTCGAATACCTCTCGCTTCAGTGGGCCGAACATCCACCGGCCGAGCGCGGCGGACGCCCCATACCGCTGCTCATTGAACTCAAAACCTACGCCGACAACCTCGCCAAAGGCACCAGCGCCTGTTTCCTCGACTACCTCGACCACGGCAGCGGCATCGTCAGCCAGCTTGACCGAAAAGAACTCGACATTCTGCTACGGCGCGGCCAGGCTATGCTGCTCCTCGACGGCTTGGACGAAATCTTCGACCAGCCTACGCGCCAGCAGGTTGCGCAAGACTTGGCCGCCTTCGCCACGCGCTATCCCGACGCACAGCTCGTCGTCACCTCGCGCATCATCGGGTACGACCTCGTCGCACCGCTGCTGCGGGATGCCAGTTTCAAGCATTGGATGTTGCAGGAACTTGATGAAACCCAGCAGGAACAATTCATCCAGCACTGGCACCTGTTGGCCTACGCCGACGCGACCGACCGCGCCGAGAAAACCTGCCGGCTCCGTGACTCTATTGCCAACAGCGCCGCTATCCGCGAACTCGCTCAGAATCCGCTCTTGATCACCCTTATGGCGCTGCTCAACCGCCACCGCGAACTGCCACGCGACCGCAACGAACTATACGAGCGCGCTTCCGAACTGATGCTCTTCCAGTGGGACGCCAGCCGTGCCTTGCGCGAAGATCCGCTGCTGGCGCAGCAGAGTTTCGACTACAAGGACAAGCAGGCCATGCTCCGCGCCGTCGCTTTCCGAATGCAGACTGAAGCGCAGGGCCTCGCCGGCAACGTCATCGCGTCGGACGACCTGCACCGGACGCTGGTTGATTACCTTCAAGCGCAAGGTTTCACTGACCCGCGCCCCATCGCCAAGCGGCTCATCCAACAACTCCGCGAACGCAACTTCATTCTCTGCCTCCTTGGCGACGATTACTTCGCCTTCGTCCATCGGACTTTCTTGGAATTTTTCTGCGCATGGGCTTGGGTCTGGAAATTTGAGAAGGGCGAGAGAGATTCTCAGACCGGCGAAATCAAGCGAATTGAGATCGAAGACCTCCGGCTTCAGACATTCGGCGCGCACTGGCGCGACGAGAAATGGCACGAAGTGCTGCGGCTTATCGCGGCGCGGTTGGAACCGCAATTCGCCGGCATCCTCATCGCCAGCCTGCTCGGGAGGAACGAACTCGATGACCGCTATACCACAGCTTTCCTTGCGGCCAGTTGTTTTCAGGACGTCCGCAACCCGGCTTCGCTAGCTCTTCTTTCAAAACAACTGGAAGCCGAGTTGAAGGCGTTGGTCGAGCACCCGATGGGGTATCGCCCAATTAGCGAGTACGAAGCCGGCGCTAAGGCTGTTCATCTCATCGCACTTTGCTGGCCCAATGCGGCGACTACGAAGGCTTGGCTTTCGGCCCATGCAAAATCTGATGACGAGTTGATCGTGCGGCGCGCTGCGGTGCAGGAATTGGCGCGTGGCTGGAAGGACGATCCCGACACGCTGCCTTGGCTCAAAATCCGCGCCCAGCAAGATGAAGACTCTGACGTGCGGCGCACGGCGGTGCAGGAATTGGCGCGTGGCTGGAAGGACGATCCCGACACGCTGCCTTGGCTCAAAATCCGCGCCCAGCAGGACGAGGACTCTACCGTGCGGAGCACGGCAGTGCAGGAATTGGCGCGTGGCTGGAAGGACGATCCCGACACGCTCCCGATTCTAAAGTCCCGCGCCCAGCAAGATGAAGACTCTGACGTGCGGCGAACGGCGGTGCAAGAATTGGCGCGTGGCTGGAAGGACGATCCCGACACGCTCCCGATTCTAAAGTCCCGCGCCCAGCAGGACGACTCCCCTGTCGTGCGGCGCACGGCGGTGCAGGAATTGGCGCGTGGCTTGAAAGACGATCCCGACACGCTGCCTTGGCTCAAAATCCGCGCCCGGCAGGATGAGGAACCTGTCGTGCGGCGCACGGCGGTGCAGGAATTGGCGCGTGGCTGGAAGGACGATCCCGACACGCTCCCGATTCTAAAGTCCCGCACCCAGCAGGACGAATCCCCTGTCGTGCGGAGCACGGCGGTGCAGGAATTGGCGCGTGGCTGGAAAGACGATCCCGACACGCTTCCGATTCTCAAATCCCGCACCCAGCAGGACGGGGCCTCTACCGTGCGGCGCAGAGCGCTGCATGAATTGGCGCGTGGCTGGAAGGACGATCCCGACACGCTGCCTTGGCTCAAAATCCGCGCCCAGCAGGACGAGGCCCCTGTCGTGCGGAGCACGGCGGTGCAGGAATTGGCGCGTGGCTGGAAGGACGATCCCGACACGCTCCCGATTCTAAAGTCCCGCGCCCAGCAGGACGAATCCCCTGTCGTGCGGCGCATGGCGGTGCAGGTATTGGCGCGTGGCTGGCAGGACGATCCCGACACGCTTCCGATTCTCAAATCCCGCGCCCAGCAGGATCGACATTGTGACGTACGGGTAACAGCTGTGCGCCAAGTCGCGCGTTGCGGCAAGGATCATCCCGGCACGCTCTCATGGCTCACAACCTGCGCTCAGCAGGGGGAGCACGATGACATGCGGGTCTCCGCTGTGCACGAGGTCGCGCGCCGCTGGAGGAATGATCCCAGCACGCTACCCTGGCTCAAGACACGCGGGCAGCAGGATCAACACTGGGGCATACGGCAAGCGGCAATACAGGAATTGGCAAACCTCTGGCAGGACGACCCCGAGACGAACCGTATTCTCAAAACCTGCATCCAGGCGGATAAGCACTGGGCTATACGGCGAACGGCACTGCAAAAACTGGCGCGCGGCTGGAAGGACGACCCCGAAATACCCTTCATTCTCAAGACTCGGGCAGAGCAGGATGAGCACTGTAACGTGCGGCAAGTGGCAGCGCAGGAAATGGCGCATGGCTGGAAGGACGATCCCGACACGCTCCCGATTCTCAAGTCCCGCGCCCAGCAGGACGACGCCCCTGTCGTGCGGCGCACGGCGGTGCAGGAATTGGCGCGTGGCTGGAAGGACGATCCCGACACACTGCCAATCCTCAAAACCCGCGCCCAGCAGAACGAGGACTCGGACGTGCGGCGCACGGCGGTGCAGGAATTGGCGCGTGGCTGGAAGGACGATCCCGGCACGCTGCCTTGGCTCAAAAATCGCGCCGAGCAGGACGAAGGCTCTAACGTGCGGACCACGGCGGTGCAGGAGTTGGCGCGTGGCTGGAAGGGCGATCCCGACACGCTGCCCTGGCTCAAGACCCGCGCCCAGCAGGACGAGGACTCGGACGTGCGGCGCACGGCGCTGCAGGAATTGGCGCGTGGCTGGAAGGACGATCCCGACACACTGCCAATCCTCAAAACCCGCGCCCAGCAGGATCAGCACTTCAGAGTGCGTCAAGCCGCGGTCCGGGAACTGGCGCGCGGATGGAAGGACGACCCCGACACACTGCCTATCCTCAAGACCCGCGCCCAGCAGGACGAGGACTCGGACGTGCGGACCACGGCGGTGCAGGAATTGGCGCGTGGCTGGAAGGACGATCCCGACACGCTCGTTATTTCTAACAGCCGCGCAGAACAGCATAAGCACCCGGACGTGCCGCCGGAAGGGCGACCCGACCACGCTCCCCATTCCTAGAGCCCGCGCTCCCAACACGCCAACATACGCTGTTGTATGGCGATTGTCCCCATGGTCACGTAAACAACGGCATGCTTTGCATTTCAGCCACCATGCGTCTGTGCCGCTCAGACCATCGCTGCTCTGCCGGCCCGATTATTTCCAGCAGCGGCCCCAGGTCGCCCCCACATCCGGCAACCAAGGCGCTCAATGTCGGCGCAAGCTGTGTACCTGTCCACTTCCACGCACGCGCGACCGCTTCGCCCGGCGAAACGGTCGCGTTTAGAGTCAGCCCCGCACGCTTCGCCATTCCTGCGAATACGTCCCACCACGGCGTCTCAAAATCGATGAAGTCGCGTAGATGACCCACGGCGGCCTCTGCCAAACCGTTTACGCCAACGCGCAGCAAATCCCTGAGAACCGCAGCAGCTCTCTCTTCCTTGCACTCCATCTCCACGCGAGTGCACGCCGAGTTTTCGTAAACCCCAAACCCGTTAACTCGCCGGTAAATCCGCAAGTACCGCGTAGAGCTGCGGGAGCCGATATTGCAGGACTCTGCTTTTCCGAAGAGGTCTTCGTTATACTCAAAGCTCGATTTCGCGACGCCGTTCCGTACTCGCACAACCCGCTTCACAAGCGAACGAAACTTCCCCGCCAGCACCGCTTCCTTCGCCTGCGCCGGCGTAAACGCGTCACAGTCGAACGCCAGGTCTGTTCGTGTCGCGTACCAGTCGAATGCACTAATCTTCGCAGCCGCCGCCGGCAGAGTCGCCAGCAGCGCTCGTAAACCGATCCGTTCCAGGTACTCGCCGGTCAATTCGACTGAGATGCATTCATCAGCGGCGCTGCGATGCCCCGAATAAATCTTGTGTCCATGAATACCCAATTCAATGAAGTCAAAGCCGCGCCCGCCACTCGTACAAAGAGTGTACTCCTTCGAAGCACCCAGCAGCCCGCCCCAAGCATCCTTCAGCGCTTCCACAGCTTTAGCGCGCGTTGAGCTCGTTGCCGCATTAGCCTCTTCCGCGCTCTCGACCTTCTTCTTCAGCTTGTAAGTAATCGTCAACCAGTGGATGCAAAACTCCACCCCTCTTCTAGTAAGGGGGTGGAGGCCGTCCGCCTGCGAAATCGCGCGCGGCCCCGCCCCGACGGGGTCGTGGACCCCTCCGCGCGCGTTTTCGCATTCGGGGAGCGCTGCTGGCCGCTGCTCAGCCATTTGCGCCCCCTTTCTGACCTGCGGAACTGCGCGCGATCATCAGCACGCTTTGACGAATTGTCTCCGGTAACTTCGGCCAGAGTTCAAAGAGCTCTGCGAGTTCAGGGGCCACAATGGGGCCACTTTTCATGCAAATTGATTCGTTTTGATGCTTCTCGCTTCCAAACGGTGCTTCGTGTAAGGTACTGTCGCTGTCAGTAGTTGCCGATAGATTCTGCTCGTTTCCAGTTTCCCTCGGATCGGTTCCTAAACCGGAGGTCGTGGGTTCGAATCCCGCCGGGGATATTTTAAGACGAGTGACAGTCTAAGTTTACAGCGGCGCTTTTCGGAGCGCCGTTTTTCCAGGCGTGTCCAGGCGTGTTTTGGCTTGCCGGGAGCTTGCGGCGCTGGCGCGGGAGGGGTGCTATGCGTGTCACAGAACTGATCCAGATGGCGTTCGAGCGGGCGCGCGCCGTGCGACTGCCAGACGGCTACAACCGCCAGCGGCTACACCAGAAACGGTCAGAGGCGTGGGTGCAGGCGCTGGCGCACCACTTCCAAACTGAGTACCCGCGTGAGCGGTGCCGCGTCTTCTCGAAGTACGACGATTCCAACCGCGCAGACTTCGGCCTGAACGAACTGCTCTTCGATGTCAGTGTATGCGAAGTCGAAAGGACGAATGCCGCGAAAGCTCCAACCCACCTCCTGTACGTGTCGGGGGCGGTATGGCAGGTCGAATCGGAGTTGGAGAAGAACAGCCGAGCCGCCATGCTGGACTTCAGCAAACTGGTTCTCGGCCGCGCGCCAAACAAGCTGTTCATCGTGCCGCTTGCCGATGACCCCGTTGCGTTCCGCGATGCGCTCCTGCCCGTCGCTAAGTGTTGCTCCGGCCGGGTGTTCCTTGCCGTGGTCCCACATCCAGAGGACTGGGACAGAGAGCCCGCTCCCGAAGCCTTCATTCTCGCCGGGGGCCAATGGGTGCCGTGCGGTAACCAAACTGTCCAGGGCGACGGCCCGTGACCCGTTCGCACGCATAGCGAAACATTTGTCTGCGGTGTACATGGAAGAAGACGCAACGAGCACCGCGCGTCTGCGGCAACGGCGTCCAGGGGTGTTTGGGCTGCCGGGGGCTTGCCTCGGCGCGGCGGCTGCCGCCGGCGGGGCGGGCAGCGCGACTCCGGTGCCATTGTTGCAGTGTCCTGTTCGACCGTGGACGTCCAGCCGTAGGGAGCGTACAAAATGAGCACCGACGCCTATAACCTGTGCACGATATGCCTCTGGTAACGTGTGGCGGATGTCGTGAATGCGGAAGCGCGCCATGTTCAGTTTCTCGATCAGCGGCGCAAAGACACGGTGCCGCACATTGTCGCCGTTCTGGTGTCCGCCTTGAGTGTCGGGGAAGATCGCTTCCGGCAACGTGCCTTTGAACTTCTTCCGCATGGCCCCTTGATGCTGAAGCAGCGTTAGCTTGAGCTGGTTGGAAATGTCCACGAAGCGGGACTTCTTCGACTTGGGCGTGTCCATGTGGCCGTGCGAGAACGAGCGCTGAATCTCGATCACGTTCCCGCTGAAGTTCACGTCCTCCCACTTCAGGCCCAGCAGTTCGCCAAAGCGCATCCCCGTCCGGAACGCACACAGGAAAAGCGCGTAGTGGTCGGGGTAACGCAAGCGGCTTAAGCGCGTCGAAATTCGCCGCTACCAAGGGGAACTGGCCCGGTAACGTCGCTGGATTTGTCAGCAGAACCTCAATTAACTTCTGCTTATCCACTGATGCCGTCAGAGGTTGTGGCAGCAAGACATCTGGTAACGCAACCGGCTTTTTGCGGCTGCATTTCCAGTATCCCGGATGCGCTGCCCGCCAGATTCTGACGTCCTCGCTTTGTTCAGGTCTGCGGGCATAACGTCGCCCCAAAGCCGAGCGTGCCCAGTGCCGGTAACTGGCCCGCTTGCTGGCCTGCTGACAGGCCGGTTCTGAACAGAATCTTTGGTGCCAGCGATTGCGCGGATCGGGCTGGTACAGCTTTCGGCAGTGGCGGCACTTACGTCGTCTGCATCGCGTCATCAAACCGCTCCAAATTTGGAGCGGCCATGATGCGCCGCGCACGGCCACGCGCCGGAAGAAAACTCACGCCGAAGAAAACGAAGAACAGCAGAAGAAGAGATTCAAAATCGAAGTTGTCGAAGAAGACGGACAGAAGAACACCGCATTTTCAAACCGGCTGGATCACCGTACTTTCAGATCGGCGTTGACAGCCGTACTGGCGAGCCCCGCGTAGTGGTGTATATTGCATGGTTGTGTGAGAGCACTGAGATCCGTTTAATTCCGGGCCCGTAGCTCAGCGGTGAGAGCGAGGGACTCATAAAACGAGTTCTCCCTATGAGCCGGGGAGTTCTTATAACGTTTTCTTATAACGTTCTTACAACGCTCGTCAGCGGCAGAGTTGATCTTGCGTTCTGGGACATAGACTACAGCGGTTCAGTAAAACCGAATTCACCATTCCGCAGGAGTTTTTCTCCGTCTGTCGGCAAGCCGCCGTCTCTAAATGCGTCGAGTTCAAATTCGATAGGCTGACAGTCGTGCGTGAAATCCAATGCTTGCGCGATCAGCCAGACGTGCCCCGGACCACCTTCGGCCTTCCTGTAGTATCCAGTGAAGAAGACAGTGTGTTGGGCCTGGCGAAGAATGGCGGCAAGTGTAGCTGAGCGAGTCCCACAAAGAACGAAACTCTTTGCCAATTCCGCGAGCGGCCCATGTGAATAGAGCCGCTGGTTAATCTGCTCGGCAACACGATTGTTCAAGCCGCGAAGAAGGAGTTCCTTTGTCATGTAGTTCGCGTTCAGTACGGGTTCTGGATAGTCAGCAGTAGATTGGTTTGCTCGCAGCCCGTCATCGTTACTTAACTCTGCCGAAAGCCCTTTAGGGTCAAAGGCTCCCCAATCAACAAGCTGTCTTGCTACCTGCTTCGTTGCCCATTCTGTGGCCTCGCGCAAGTCGCGAAGCACTTTCAGATAGTCTGGTGGAACTGCACGTAATGGTGGCATGGCAGCACCTTAGAATCGTCGAATAATCAGCCGCAACTTTGCGCCCCGGTGCTGACGCTTAAAAGTCTTGCGCACCTGCCGCGCTTCATCCACGGTCCAGCACTCTTGCGAAGCGACTACATCATCGTTCTCGACAGCCTCAACACGCGCCGGGGCGATGGACGCATCGTCAGCAAACTCGTCGGCACTCGCGATGTTCTGCTTTGCCTTCTGCTTCGACGCTGCCATTGAAGTCGGCACGGCAGCGGCTTTCCGCGAGAACGGCATGATGACCGTGGTGTGCGGCGTCCCGGCGTACTTCTTCTTGAACTCAACGCGAAGAGCGGTTGCTTCGTCGCGGCTAAAGACACAGCGGTTCTCAATGATCTTTTTGGCTCGCACTACGCGGACAATGTGCGTGGGGGTCCACCAGCGCGGGTCTTCTGGACCGATGGACTGCACCTGTTTCAGTTGCTGTTTGATCTTCTCTTTTGTCTGCTCTTTCAGCGCCATTAAGCACCCCCGGCTTCACTTTAATGCGGGGCTGGCAGGGCGTACAATAAAAAGTCGCCGGGCTGGAACCCGGCGACCTTTAAGTTGTCGCCACGTGATTTGCGGTCACGGGCGGCGAGTCACGCTGAATGGAGCGCGACAGTGCAGCATCATAGCGAAGTCACCCCGGCTGAGACAGCGGAAAGCCGGAACAGTACGAACAGGCAAAGTCGCCGTATGGAAGCGTTCTTGCGCGACAAAGCCAATCGACTATCGGACACCGCCGACGACAAAAAGCGTGACCACTACGAACTGCTGGCGATGAAGCTCGCAAGTTGCCGAAAGAATGGTTTCGAGCGAAGAGATTGCCGGTGCGGAAAGATTTGGCTTTGTCCATTCTGCCGGGACCGTCACGCTTGGCAGCAAGCACGGGTGACAAGGCAACGGACCATTCGTGCAATGCAGCACCGCCCGGCGATGCGAGCTATATGGCTGACAATCGCGATGCCGCCGACGAACGACCTTAGATTCAGTTTGCACGTTTTGCTTTCGCTCGCGAAGAAGACTTTGAAGCGATACATGGATGCCGCTTCGTGGCGAATGGAAATCAAGGAGCTTCGTGACGGTCGCTTGGTTCCACACGTTCATGCTGTGGTGCTTGTGCGGCAACGCGCTGACGTGGAGCGTTTGAAGCAGGTATGGGCACCAGCAGTGTTGCGACGTTACGAGCGCGAAGGTCGTGAGATTGAGAACTTCAAACTTTTCAGTAATCGCGCCCACAGCACCCCGCTGCACTGCTACGAGAACCGCAAGTGCCCCACGCCGGAAGAAATAGGCGCTGACGCTCATGGCTGCATAAAGTATTCGGGCAAGGGAGCGATTGATTACGAACGCGACTCCGTTAGCCCAGCAGTAAAACTTCGTATCCATGAAACCGTCGCCGCTGCCGGTGCGAATAAGGAGCTTGGTAACAAAACCTTCGGGGGACTCTTGGGAGACTTCTACGCTTCTTCAAAAACTCAGAAAGCAGCGGTCAGACACTTAAATATAGAGAGTTCTAAGCAGTTTAATGAGAAGTTGCATCCGAAGACAAGACGGAAGGTCATTCCGAAAAGACGATCTTCGGGGTTGCTTAAAGAGTTGAAGCTGAGACCTGAAATCTAGCAGCATAGTCCCACGACAGGATTTTCTTTGATTCCTTGCTGAGACTGAAAGCCTTTTCTTCGATACTTCTTCATGGTTCCACTACTGACATCAACTCTGCTTTCGTTAACATTGTGTCAACGGGGAGCGGTACAATATGGGAACCTTTTCAGACGCTGAATTGGACGATCTTCTCTGCCGTCTTGATACCGCAGGGTTTGTGGCTGGACGCCGAATCGTTGAGAACCGGCGCATCGCACTTGAACTGGCAGACCTTTTCATTGAGCAGTCAGAACGGTCCTGCTGTCTTCGTCTCGACACAGAAGTCGTGCGGCGTTTTCGACGACTGACAGCCCGCTGGGGTTTTGAGTTTCCCGGAGAGCTTGAACGCACTTACCGACCCATTCTTTCTGCTCTCGAAAAGATCGAAGGGAAAATCCGTGCCGGGAAGCGTCCCCTCTGTTCCTGTTTCATTCGTTTGCGCCTCTTGATCGTCGCTCTGCTCTGCGCGTCAGACCCGTGCAGCTACAGCCCCTTCAACCGTTGCGGGGGAATTCCTGTGAAGCCGGTTGCTGGCACTGTGCTCGCCTAATCGGAACACTCCGGTTGACACAGTGTTAATGGACCCCCGGACTTCTGCTAACCGGCATTTCAGGTCAGTGTCTCAGGCTTCGGTTTCTTCTTCGACTTCGGGCTGTGCATTCGCTTCCAGTAGCTCGACGGTCCGTTCCGAATTCACGGACATGTCAAGCATCGCGAGCATCATCTGCCCGAACGCACTGGACAGCAAGCCCGCCCAGAAGCACGCGACCCCGGCGAGAAGTCCAAGTAGAAATACCGCTACTGCGGACTGACGCTCGAATGCGCTGCTGTAAATTGCAGATGCGACCCCAAGAAAAGCAACGACTGCACCGATGATCTTGAACACTGTTCCGGCAGTATTTAGGGTTCCCGCGTAGGCGTAAGCATCGCTGTATCGGCGTTCTGCCGCGCTGGCGTGCCCCTGTCGGTCGCGATTCTGGACGGATTTCATCGCCTTCACTGGCTTTCGCATGATGCCCCCCGATTTGTGCGTATGGCTACGAATGTTAGCGCCCGCCGACATCGGGGCAACACTAAAGCGGGCGCGGACGAAGCCCCTCTCGTTCAGTTCTGAGGCTCCGCTGCAACGTGGACGAATGCCCGACCCCTTGACATTGTGTTAACGGCGCTCGCGGAGTTCTCGCCCCGCTATGAATGCCTTCGCCTTGAAGATGCCACTCTGTATAATTCGACACGTCCAAGGGGAACGCATCAATGAGCAACGAACAGCTTCAGTTGCGGGATTTTCGCCGTGCCGTTGAACAGTACGAGTGGTGGAAGGATAAATTGCAGTCTTGTGCCCGGTCGAGTTGGGATGGACAAATCAGCGGATTCAAAGAATTCCTGAAAACTACAGCCGTCGTCGGTGAACAGGTGTTGGGACTGGCGAACCTGACAACGGACGACATTTTCGGGGCACTCGCAGACAAGACAACAGGGCGTTTGACAAAGTACAGTCCCCCGTCAGATGAAACGAAACGGCTCTCCTACATCGCCCGGATGTTACTGGATTTCAAGGCTGGGGTTTTGTTTCGTTTCGGGATGGAGTTGACGCGCAATGGCAACGCCAACTTTTGCTTTGAACATGTCAGAACGGAGATTTTGAATGAGTTGCTCGAATCCGTGTCGATGAAACTGCGACACAAGCTCGAAGACTTGGAAGAACAATATCATCAAGACGCCGCCGCCGTCATTCCGCTCGCCAAGACCGTGATCTTCCAGAACGTCTTCAAAGAGAGCACTATCGCTGTCTCTACCGGAAGCGGCAACATCATCGTCAACATGAACGCGGCGTCTGAACTTGGTGTCCAAACGATCTTGCGCCAGCTTACCGAACTCAGAGGCGTTCTGAACAAGGTTGCGGACGAACAGGAACGTAAGGTCGTTGCCGACGAAGCCGACGACTTGGCGCTGCATCGAAAGCTGGAAGAAATCATCGCACTCGTTCGGGAGAACAAACCCGGACCGGCTGTTGGCAAATGGAAAGAGTTTCTGGAATCCGCAAACGTGTCCACCTTCACAGACGCCGCTGGAAAAATCGTGGACGGCGTGACGTTCGGACTGTGGCTGTTCAATATGAGCATGGGTTTGCCGCCCGGCAAAGGCTTGGGGTAGTGCAGGTCTGACATTGTGTTAACCGCGAAAAGGGGCACACATGCCGCTCAAACCCGTTGATGTGTTCATTTCGTCAACTTGCTACGATCTAGGCGACATTCGTGCGGAGTTGAGGCGCGACCTTGAAGCCCAGAAGTTTATCGTCCGGCTGTCGGATGATTTCGATACAGGCTTTGGAGTAGACGGCACGACCAACTCCATCGCACAGTGCCTGAAGAACGTCGAGCAGTGCGATGTTGTCGTGTGTATTCTGGACCGACGATATGGTCCCCCGCTGAAATGGGGCACGGCCCCGGAGCTATCCGCGACGCACGTGGAAGTGCGCCACGCGGTCGCAGTCAGAAAGCCGGTATTCTATTTTCTCCGCTCGCAGACGCATCGAGATTGCGAGCAGATGAAGTCCCCGGACTACAAGCCCAAGTGGATTGAGCCGGGAAATCCAGAGCGTCAGAAGGCACTGAACAGCTTCGTCGCAGAAATCGCCAACCTTCCCCAACAGGAAGAAAAATCGAACTGGGTTGACACCTTCGACACAAGCGTCGATCTTAAACCGAAGGTACTGAAGCGGGTGCTGACATCCTTCCCGGCGCACGCGGGAACGTTGGCGGCAGACCCCGCACGGCTTCCACGACTCGTGATGCAACCTCTATCCCGCACACCACAGAATTTTCGTGGAGTCCTGAAGAACTTCGGTGTCGGCCCAGCATTTCACGTTGTCGCGGGCGTGGTGTCGGCTTCCTGCCTAACCGATGCGGGGCAGCACAACTTCAGCGGCATAGGCGAATCAGGCGAAGAAAATCGGGAATGGCAGATTCCACCTGCATGTCTTTCTGCAAAGCGCGGCGTCTGGTACTGCGAGTACGAAAATCGCTATGGTGATTGCTACCGCGTTGAAGTCCCGATGGAACAGCAACCGCAGAGTTGGTCTTTTGGTCGCGACAAGATTTACGTCAAGGCGGGAGCGAGCGCTGAGGGCACGCTTCGCACCGCAAGCGGAATAGTATGGCAACCGATTTCGTGACGGCGGGTCGTGAATGCGCTCGCTTAACACAATGTCAATCGTCGTGCATGGTGAAGCACTTCAGAACAGGAAGACGAAATGGCATCATCAATCGTGACATTCCCGGCGCTTCGCAAGCAGTTGTCGGCGCTGAACATTTCGCTTCAGAGCGTTCAGCCATTCTTGCCCAGCACTGAAAGTAAGCGGAACAGGGAGCCGTGGGGGCACACGAAGCAAAGGGAAGTCACAAAGATTATTCAGGGTGCTCGCGCACTGCTGTTCCAACAGGACCGGCTGAAGGCGCTACCGTTTGTTGATCGGTTTGAACGCTTGCGCCAGGGGCAGTTAGGACGCGCTGACGGCAAGTTCAAGATTGCAGAGCACGTTGCCGCGACACTCTCTCAGTCGGAAATCAATCAGCGGTGCTTCGAGTTCGTGCATGCTGTTGGGCTGCTGCTCGACGAAATGGCAGAATCATTTCCGAACGCCAAGCTGGGAGCGGGACCACTGCCCGGTACGAAGCCAGAATGGGACGTGCCGGGACTTCCAGAATCATTGCGAAAGCTCGCAGAACTTCTCGTACAAGCGGGCGGCGCAGAGGAATCGGGAAAGTTGCAGGAACAGATGAATGGTCGTTCCCCATCCGACGTTGTTTACAAAAACCGAAAGAGGCATCAAAGCTGGATTGAGCAGTATATCGACGACTCCACACAGGGTGTCTTTCGTTTGAAGCAGCAAAAATAACGGTCGAAAACTTCTCGAAATCTTCTCGAATGCAACGCGCTTCCCGCGTGGTAAAGCAACTATATGGGAACGGCGGAACGCTACACCACACGCGAAATTGCAGAGCGGCTCAACTGCCCTAGAGCAGCGGCGCTTCAACTGCTAAAGGCCGCGCACATACCCTGCGAACGACAAGGCACGTTCCTTTGGGATGCCGCGTCGGTGGACAGGCTGGTCTCGATGCTTCAGTACGCGAGAGGGTCGTCAATCGGTGACGGCCAATGGGAGAAGATTGGCTGACGCGGCAGGCATTCAGCCCTGTCGCTCACTACCGGGGAGAAAGAACATGAAATGCTTAACAGCAAAGGTGTCTACAGGCTCAGACGGCATGGCACAGGAACTCCTTCTTGTCCTTGCAAAGGACGCGGTCGAGTTTGCTGCGATGCCTATGCTGGGACTTTCCGGTGTCACAGACGTTCCACCGAAGCCGAACATTCCCATTTCGCCGGGGACTGACGAACTGTCCGTCTATATCGGAGCCATCTGGGTCGGCAGGACTGCGGAAAAGACAAGAACCAAGAGAGAAAAGTGGAGCGTCATCATTTGTGCGCCGGAAGGAAGAAGGGTACACGTCGTCTCGTCATCGCTGGTCGGCGTGCTGCTAAATGCTATCGGGCTTCATTTTAGGAGCCGCTACCCTAAATGGATTTTTCAGCAGACAATGCAGGCAGTCGCTCGCAGCCTTCACCGCAAGATCGTGTTGTTTACGGCGTTGCACCGGCTGCGGCCACGGCCAGCGCAGCATTAACCGACCCGGCGTGCGCGGGTCGGCGTTACACGCGCCCTTTTGTCATAAACATCTAAAACGTGATTGCGCTGGAAAGGGAGCAGGAAGTGTAACACACGAGAAAGGCGCGTCCTTTTTAGATGCCTGTCAAATAAAAAAATAGCCGGTGTGTGAAAATCTTAGGCCCGATACGTCACTAGGAGTTTTCGCATAGTGCGACTTTTTTCTCTGCGTCTGGACAACTGCGGACAAGAATCGAGCGGCAGCGGTCATCTGCTGCCGCAAACGCCCTTATACTTGGAAGCCCGGACGTGAGGGAAAGCAGAATGAGCCAGATGGCGTTTAGGGAGCCGTTCTACACGGTCGCAGAAGTGTCAAAGGCGCTGAAGTTGTCGCCGCGCACGATTCGGCGGAAGGTGCGGCGTGGCGAGTTGCCGCCGCTCCACCCGGTCATGCGGCGCTTCCGAGGCGATCAACTTCAGTCAGTCTGTGAGGCTGGCAAGCCCTGGTGCAAGTTGGAGAAGACGCGGCGGAAGGAGCATGCAAAAAGTGAGTCCTGAAACAGAACCACAGCCAGGCCCGAACGAGCGCGACAACGAGAACAGGCTGCGCATCGTCAGGTTGCCTACAGGGACTCGGCGGGATGGTTCCGCTGAAGAGCCGAGCGAACCTGAGACCCCCCTGCCGGAAGACATCGTGAGTCTAGGTCTGACGCACGTCCGTATCATAGAGCGGTTCGTTCAGCAGCACGGCTCGTCAGTCTTGTTCTGTGCCGCGCTTGGTGGCTGGCTTTTCTATGATGGCAGGCACTGGATACGCAGTGATCGGGAAGTTTATGGTCGTCTTGTGGCGCTTGTCCGCGCTGTCCACATGGAATGCCTGAACATTGAAGATACTGACTTGTTCAAAGAGGCTATGAAGTTTCTGCTGAGGGCCGAATCAAAAGAGGGCATCGCGGCAATGATGGCGCTGGCTGAAAAGGCGCTCGCCGTAGGTGTCGAGATGTTTGACAAACAACAGTGGCTCGTGAATGTTCTCAACGGCACCCTTGATCTGCAAACAGGTAAACTGCGCCCCCACGATTCTGCGGACTTCATCACCAAGCTGCTGAAGACAAGCTACGATCCTGTCGCAAACTGCCCCGTTTGGAAGAACTTCATCTCCACGATGCTCGGCAACGACAATGAATTGATCGTCTTCGCCCAGCGGCTCGTCGGCTATTCGCTCTCTGGTCAGGCAAATGAGCGAATCATCATCCTGCTCGTGGGCAGTGGCAAGAACGGCAAGAGCACGCTGCTGGACCTGCTGCGTATTTTATTCGGCGACGCCGATGCCGCAGGTTTCGCACACAAGGTAGACGCGGGCGCACTCACCAAGACAAAGCAGCGCGACACCCTTTTCCAGCTTGCCGTACTGCGTGGGGCCAGAATTGTGTCGCTTGCTGAGAAGTTCGGCACCACGGCCATTGATATTGAGCTATTGAAAGAACTGGCAGGAAACGAGGCCATTGTCGCCCGGCATCCACATGGACGTCCATTCACGTTCAAGCCAGAGTTCACTCTCTGGGTTGGGACAAACAAATTGCCCGCCGTGCCGGACGATCTCGCTATCTTTGATCGTCTCAGGATCGTGCCGTGTAACGTCCGGTTCTACGACACTGAACAGGAAGCCGTCGCCGGGTGCGGCGACAAGTCGCGGGTGAAAGATGTTTTCCTGCCGGACAAACTTATCGAAGAACTCCCCGGCATTCTTGCGTGGGCCGTTCAGGGTTGTCTCGATTGGAAGAAGCATGGGCTGGCGGCACCGAAAGCCGTGCAGCAAGCAACTGCGGCCTATCAACGGCAGTCAAACCCTCTGCCGGACTTCCTAATCGAGAACTGCGTCATTGAGCCGAATGCAAAGATCATACGTGATGACCTATGGGAGGCATTCCAGCACTGGGCAGAAGAATCCGGGCGTGCGTTGTCAAAGTTCGAATTTCTCGCAGGTGTCAAGGCACAGGTCGGCTCACCTGCTCCGAAGCGTATCGAAGGAATGTTGAAAAGATGCTGGGTTGGAATCCGGTTGCGAAAGCCCGGCGAAAAGATCAAGGTGCAGCAGGGAGCCGCATCTTTGGTGCGCCGTCGATGTTGAGCGGCTTGCCGACGCACTGAAGCAAGAAACTCGAAAATGAGAAGGTGTTTCAGGCGACTGATCACCACCGGATGAACAATACGAGGAGAAAAAGATGAATGTGAACGAGACTGTCGTTAAACAGGCGCTGCGGTTCTACGACGAACTGTCACGCGGCACGGAACACGTCCAGCCAATGGCAATCGGCTTTCGGGACGATATGCCGGTAATGGTTTTCATTGACCACTGCGCCGAGTGTTTTTTCAACAAGACACCTGAGAAGGCCCAAGAATTCGCGTGTAGCAGTATCGTCATGTTTCTTTACGTGAATCATGGCGACAGAAGCGAAGATGAACCGCCAGGAGTTGTCTTTGCCCATTGTGCGGCGGCAGGAGTTGACTTCTTTGTTGCCAATCTGTTCATGGATGCAGATAAGCAATGGGAACCGTTCGAGACACAGTTGGATGCAGAGGAGCGGCTTTCCATGCTGGAAATCGTTAAGCGTGTCGGCACGCCACGGCGGGGAACTTGGTTCGAGTCTCTGGCGCTCGCAGACGGCTCAACGATTCAGGTGCCATCCTATCCCGGTCTGACGTTGTCGGACCATGAATGGCATCGTCATCCTTCGGGCTTCATCTACAGGAAGGCGACCATTGAGGAACTGCATCAGGGGTCACCGAAGAAAATCCTTCTGAGCGACGAGTTGCTGGTTCATTGGCGTGTCAACATGCGGCTTGAGTACTGTCGCTGCCCAGACGAACCGACTTCGTACACCGCAGCACTCATGTCACCGCTCGCTTTTGCGGACTAAGCGCGGGGCGTTAAGTTGCAGCCATGAACGCGAAAACGGCAATTTCCGACCAATTCGAGAATCCGTGGGCAGGATAACGCCGCGCTTGCCGTCACTCCATAATGGAGCATGAACATGATTTCTGGGTTCGACGATGGCCTCTTCAAGGCGGTGAACCGTAACGGCGCGGCATTGGCTGAGTCAGGCGTTACGCCCGTTACGGTTGTTACACCCAAAACGGAAACTCCCTGAACGTTCAAAGGCGCGGGGGCGCTTCCTGGGAGCCGTAACATTGAGGGAAAAGGGATGGCTTCAAAACTGATTCAGACGCTAAAGGCTTCGATGGGGCACTACGCTGAATACGTTACCCGATATGGCGAAGAGGTGCAGGTATGCCTTGGCTGCCGTGATCGGCACCCTGTGGTTGCTTGGACCAGCGATAGGAAGGACAGGGCGCTTGCTGCCTTTCAGCGTGATCTCACGACGTTTAACTGCAACCGAGTGATGATGATCGTGCCGCTAATAGGCGAAAGAGACGAAATCTGCGCTCACTCTATAAGCGACTGCTCTCGCGTGCACTACCGGCTGTTCTTCTGCTGTCATGGTCGCTTTGAACCCATGCGGATAACGGCCAGTGATCGTCGTCACATGGAACAATTCGTGACGCCGCTATCTCTTAACGCAGGGCCTGGCGACTGGCACATACGCGTTCCCGTGAGTGGCTGCGCGGGTGAAGTAGTGGTTGCTGCTGCTCTCCCAAATCACGATTGGTGCAGATACGAATGGCTGCGGGACAGCGAGGGGCGCGTCTTCCGGCACGCAACAACGGTGGAGGAAGACTGGGGGGCACCGGAACGCATTTGGCTAAATGCCGAGATGGAGGCCAGACGCGCAATCACTCTTCGTCTTGAGACGCGCCGATTCGAGGTCGCCGTAAATGACTATCCGCTTGCTGGAAAGCCAAGAAGCGCTGGATAGATCACAGCTACGGTGTCGTTCAAGTCACCTTCACGCGGCTCTCTCCGAAGGCAATGAAGTCGCAGCAGAAATTGAGTTCGCGAAGCACGTGATTTGTCCTGAGGGATAGGTTGCCGCTGCGTGCAATCTAGTCTGCGGCTGGTGCGCCGACTCAGCGGACGGAGAACTTTGCGAGAATTTCAGGAGCAGACCGGCAATGAAAGAAAAGAATGCCTACCGCCGCGTGATTGAACGGACTGCCCAACGAGCGGCGATGTCTGAGGTACACGTCGCTTTGATAGTCGAGGGCTTTTGGGAAGCCGTCTCTGAGCAACTTTGCGACCGGGGCATCGTCGCCATTGCGGGCTTCGGGTTGTTCGGTACGCCGTGCCGGGTGGAAGAGAAGACCGGTGAGGTTCGCGGGCCAGCGTCGGTCCGGTTCGTGGCAGCGCGTGCTCTCACGAACGAAGTCGCTTCCTGCTGTCAGCCCAGCGAGAAAACGGAGAGGAAGTGGCGAAGGAAGTCACTCACAAAGAAACGAACCGACGCCCCGGTTTCGGTTTCAAGCCAGAAGCTGTCGCCGGATAGGCTGAGGGAGCTAAGGCTCGCCGACGCTCGCCTCATTTTGAAATCGCTGCCGGGTTAACACAATGACAACGGAGATTGCCTCGTGAGCCTACTTAGAGCGCCATTCATATCGAACGCCTTCCGGGGACAGGGCGATGCACTCACGGGCTGCATTGACGCCGTTGCGCGGCGCTATGCGTTCAGCCAACCGGACGTAGCGATTACGATGTCCTTTTTCTTAGAGGCCGTCGCCGTCGAGATGGACCGGGGAAATAGCGTAACGATTCGCGGCTTCGGCACGTTCAAGCCCACGACGTACCATCCGAGAAAGAAGAAGCTGCCTCCGTACTGCCGCCCCTATTTCTATCCCGCGTCGAAGCTGAAACGCGCCGTTCAGATGCACGCAATCCCAAGCAAAGCGGTGATAGAAGCTGTCACTCGTTATCGTGAACGGCACCGCCCCGGCAAGAGAAGCGACAAGGCGAGTCAGCGGACATTCACCGCGATGGAAGCGTGGCGACAGCAGGTGGAAGCCCATTGTCCCGGACTACGGTGCGATGCTGTTGTGTAACACTTTTTTTATGTCACAGCCTTGCTTTCAGCCGCTTTCGGACAGGGGTGGGGGGCGCTTTAAGTGCTGTACTTGGCAAAAAGGACGTGCTCTTATTTCCGGGGCTAACTCAACAAACGGGGGGAGCATGAACGACAAAGACCTGAAGGCGCTGCTTCAGACCGCTTACGATCAAGCCCGGCGCGGACCCGACACTGAAGATAGGCCGGGACCGATTCACGCCGACCGCTCCCGACGATTCGTTGAAGCTGTCGCGTCGGAATTTCGCGAGCGATACAAGGCAGATGATGGATTTGCGGTGTTCAGTAAACACTGGACCAGCAACCAAGAGGGCTTCAAGCTGAACGAGTTAAGCTACGATGTTCACGTGGTTCAGATTGAGCGCGTGGGTGCGAAGGGACTGCCGTTCGTTAAGAAGGCTATGTGGCAAGTGGAAAGTGAGTTCGCACGGGACGCTCACGAAGCATTGATCGACATGTCAAAACTTGTGTGCGGCTCCGCGCCGAATAAACTGTTTATCGGTCCCATTGTCTCAGAACTTCGGCAGCGCGAGTACATGGCAGCACTTCTCGCTCCGGCGCGGGAGTGCAACGCAGCCACTTACCTTTGTCTCGTGGAGCACCCGGACAAATGGTCGGGTTTAGGTGAGAATGCCGACGTGCACTTCTACAGGTTTGTTGCGGGAGACTGGGAAAGCGCCGGTGCCGAACACTAGCGGGCAAAGGCGTCCAATCCCCGGCGCACGCGGCCAAGGGTCTTCAAGTCAAGCCGACGAAGAATGCGGCTGATAACAACTATTTCGTCCGCAACGCGGTCTGTTTCACGGGTGCCCTGTTCGGGATAGTCTACAAACTCCCGCAACTCCATATCAAAGGCGTCGGCCAGCAGTTCCACTGTCATCAAGGTCGGCATTGTTCGTCCGCTCTCTAAGTGAGAGACGTGGTGCTGGCGCAACTTCGCACGACTCGCCAGTTCGGCTTGGGTCCAGCCGCACTTTTCGCGTAGGCTTCGCACGCGGTCGGCGAATCGCCGCAACACTGTGTCCTTGTGCGGCTGTCGTTCCGTCGAGCGTCGCGTCTGCCTTGGCACGGCCTGACTCCTTTACGAAGAAAACCTCTTCGGTTTGAATCGGAATAAAACGCTTGCCGGGTAGATCACGACGATGTATTACGCGGGTACAGTGATGTATAAAACTGAGGGCGACGAGAGAGGGGGCCGTATGTACGCGGTGAAGGCTCATGGCGCAAGTTGTGTGATCGTCTTGGTTGCATGTCTCTCCGGTTGCGGCGGCGGCACTCAACCAGTGCAGCCGTCGTCCGGTAAGTCAGCCGCTGCTACGCCGAAGCCCGCGAGTGAAGAGAGAGACCCAGCCAAGTGGAGCATGGAGCATCTCGAAGATGAATTGGCGAATGTACGCCGCGAGAAACTGGCGCTGGAAGAGGGAACAGGCATCTTTCAAATCACTGGTGACATAAAGGACCGTGACGCCGACTCAATAACGGTGTGGGGGACGGCATACGCCGCAGACAGCGATTACTCGCAGTTGGGAGCACTGCTGAACAAATCAAACATTCTGGTGCTGACTAAAAAAACGAACGGGATTGGCGGCGGCATGTATTTGGGTTTCCACCGCTTTAAGGAGAAGCGAGCCGGGAAGAACGGATTTGGCGCTACGGTGCCGGTATGGGTCTATGAAGGCGATGGATGCGACCCGGACTCACGTGGGGCAAAAATCGCTCGATTGGAAGAGCGAGATGAAGAGCTTCGGCTGATATGGGTTGCCCGGCGAAAGGAAACGAAGGGCGGGAAGTAATCACCGTCTGCTTTGCAGGTCACGCGAACTTCCGGTCACGCGAGCACAACAAACAATCTCAAGATAGGGGGAAAAATGAACAACACACAGGCACAGCCAAACCAAGCACAGAAGGCTGTTGGCGGGCTGTTCGGATTGATCGTGGTGGGAGCCGTTCTCTACTACTTCTTCGTATATGGCGGGAGCGATGCTATAACCAAGTCGCAATTCGACAGTGTGAAGGAAGGAATGAGCTATCAAGAAGTCGTGCAAATCATCGGCAGTTCCGGCACGGAGAGCGTCAGTAGCTCGATGCCCGGCGTGCCCGGTGTAACGGACACGACGATCACAAAGATTTACTCTTGGCAAAACAAGAATGGTTCCAACGCACAGATGACGTTCCAGAACGAGAAACTCGTCATTAAAGGACAGTTCGGCTTAAAATGAAGGCTTCGCTTCTGGCGTCAGATGCAACGTGGCGCGGTGAAAAGCCGCCTAAACATTGGATTCGGGCACCAATTATTGAAAAAAGCATCTATGACGTTGTGTTAACCACAAGTCCTGTCGCGGCCACTGTTTGCAGTTCCACTCCCGTCGAAACCTGACCTTTCTACGAGCGAGAAAGCCCCTTGATTACCCCCGCAAGGACGCTATTACGCGGACGTTTCTCGGCGCGAACGCCGGGCTGTCCTGCGGAAAGGGGCGCGAATATGGCACAAAAGGAAGAAGCGGAAGATGACGAGAAGCTCGCCAGCATGAAGGAGAAGCTGTTGGAACCGAAGGGCATGGCGAAGTCCGAAGACGGCAAAGAGTACCCGGTCTGCATTCTCGAAATCGAAACAAAGAAAATCCGCAACGCGGTCACGTCCTTGTTGCACGCGGTCAACCCGGAAGCGTGGAAGCAGTACAAAGATATGAAGACTGCTGACGGCTCCCTGAAGGGCAAGCGAAAGGCGTACTCGTTCGCCTTCACGAAGCTGCTCGACGTGGGATTCAATATCTCCGGTCTGGTGGTCACGCTCGCCGCTACGCTCTCGCTGGCGGTGCAGCCATGACGCCCCAGCACGTTGATTGCTTCATTCGCGTGAACTGCCCCGCGTGCGACGGCGAAGGCTTGATTCACCACGCGCCGCCGCGTTTGCCGTCTCAGGAACTCTGTGTCCGTTGCAGCGGCAAAGGGCGCGTCCGCGTTCCGGTGGACCAAATCAGAAAGGAATCCGTCCATGACTTCAATAGAGCCGCTCACCACGTCGCCTGAAAAAGTCGCGGTTTCACAGCCGTCCAACACGCTGCCGGGAAATGCGGGCGAAGCTACAAGCAGCACACGTGCTATTTCCGACTTCTTGCGTGGCAAGTCGCCCGCCACGGTGCGGGCATACTGCGACGATGTTGAACTGTTCAGGTGCTTCATGCTGGCGCGAACCGCTGAATCGGCAGTGGAAGGGTTCCGATGTTTGAGCGTAAATCGCGCTGCTTTGAAGGCTGTCGAGTTTCGGGGTTGGCTTGCGCGTCGCGGCTTTTCGCGAGCCAAGATCAATCGTGCTCTCTCGGTGTTGCGCGGCGTCGGCGGCTGCATCGTTGCTAACTGCCGAAACGCAAGGCTGGACGCTTGCCACAGCAGCGCCCGGCAACGCTTCCTTTCCATCGGAACACGGGATGAAGAACACAGTCGCACTCGCGCACGCGACCGCGCTGTGCTCGCATTGATCGACGCGGGTTTAAGCCGCGCTGAAATCGCACGCCTTCGGCTCGCCGACTTCGACGCACAGCTTGGCGGCATTCTCCGGGCAGGGAAATGGACGAAGCTACAAGCGGAGGCCGTGGCGTTGCTGTGCGAGTGGGTCGCGGTGCGCGGCAGTTCTGCTCCCGAAGCCGCGCTTTTCAGTTCATCGAATCGCCCGGAGTGTGGCCTCACCCGGAGCGGTGTTGGGCAGCGCGTGCGCACGATTGCCGATGCTGCAACGTCCGAAAATGACAGCCACGCACAAGATTCTTCATTCGTGGAAGTCGCAAGTCAGGTGTTAGTAACCCACCCCTTGAGTACGGGAACGGCTGAAAAAATCGCCTAGAAAGGTGGAAAGCGTGCAGGTCGCAATCGCGTACATTCGTGTGAGCACCAATGAACAAGCCAGCAGCGGGGTCTCGCTCCCGGCACAGCGGGCGAAGATTGCTGCATGGGCGAAAACGAACGGGATGCCGCTCGCAAGCGTTCACGTCGATGCCGGGCTGTCCGGTGCAAAAGCTGAGAACCGACCCGCACTACAAGCGGCTATCGCAGCGGCATGTAAACAGAAGGCGGCACTCGTCGTGTATTCGCTTTCGCGGCTTGCGCGTTCCACGCGGGATGCGATTGCGATTTCGGACAAGCTGGAAAAGGCTGGTGCCGACTTGGTGTCGCTGACTGAAAAGATTGACACCACGTCCGCTGCCGGGCGGCTCTTTTTCTCAGTGATAGCCGCGTTTGCACAGTTTGAGCGCGATGTCATTTCAGAGCGCACTCGCTTTGGAATGGAGCACTTACGGGCACAAGGAATGCGCGTCTCGCGGCACGTGCCGTTCGGGTTTGATCTGGCGGGGGACTTCGCGACACTGCTACCAAACGCTCACGAACAGCACGTGATTCGCCAGATGAAGAAATGGCGCGGGAACGGGCTGTCCCTTCGGGCGATTGCCGACCGGCTCCATAAGCGCGGGCACAAGCCCAAACGTGGCGCGACGTGGTTGCCCGGAACGATACGTGGGATTTTGAAACGAGCGGTCGCGTGAGCGACGGAAGGGGGTTGGGGAAATGTGGGTCTTCACGGCAAGGTACGGGTTTATCAGCGCGGTTGCCGCCAGAGACAAAGCGACCGGCAAGCTGAACGGCGAAATCATGCTGCGGGGGCGCGACCGCACTCATTTGGAGTCGCTGAAGGCGGCGTTCCCGGAACTGGCTGCATTCCCGGTCATTGAAACGCCCGACGCAGACTACGCCGTGCGCGTGATCGTCCCGGAGAAGACTTGGGTCCGCGTGGCAACGAAGCTGGCGCGGGAAGTCGCCGGTTACACCAATTTCAAGTCTGAAACGCTCCGCTTGCAGGGACCGTGCCTTTACGAGCGGCTTCTGCATTCGGTGTGGGGTGTGATGCGTCGGCTGCAAACTGAAGGCAAGCAGCGGGCTGGTGAGGGGGACACGTTCTGGCGGGACAGTGAAGATGAAGCGTGACGCCGTACTCGTGGACGAAGAGACCGGCGCGACGGTGCTCATTTCTGAAGGTTCAGGAACCGTGACCGTCAGCATCGTCGATTTTAGAGACCTTGGCGTCGCCATAAGCGTGACGCTCCGCAAGGGGACAGCCGTCGAAAACTTTCGTGGCGTCCTGTCGAGCCTATCGGAAGCGCAGAACACCTACGTCGATCTTCTGGACCGTTGGCTTGCCCGCCGTTAACACAATGTCACAAAACCCGCTCTCACATGACGCGCCAGATTCGTCAGATTTCCCGCATAGCACGGGAAACGCGCCCTGGCGCGGTCCCAACTGCTCCGCTTGCTTGAATTCGCTGTTCTGAACGTGCCCCAAGTACGTGCCGCGTTATAATTCCTTTCACGTTTCCATCGTCTATTGCATGGCGGGGGCCGGATAAATGCCCATTGAGTCTGAAGCAGAGACACGCAAACGCCGCGTGGATACCCGCCTGAAGGCGCTTGGCTGGACCGTGGCTCCATTCGCGCCCAACCGGACCTATGCCCGACACGCCGTGGAAGAGTACCCGACACAGAACGGACCCGCCGACTACGCGCTGGTGGTCAACGGACGTGTGCTGGGAATCATTGAGGCGAAGCGTCTAACCCTTGGACCGCAAAACGTGCTCACGCAAGCGGAGCGGTACTCGCGTGGCTTCTCCGATTCGTCCCTGAATTTCAGCGGTCTCCGGGTGCCGTTCCTGTACTCGACTAACGGCGAAGTCCTCTGGTTTCGGGATGCCCGCGATGACCGGAACCTTTCGCGGCGCATTTCCACCTTCCACACACCGGACGCGCTGGACGAAATGATGCAGCGGGATTTCCAATCCGCGTGCGCACGGCTCGCAACGCCGAACAACCACCCGCGCTTGCGCAACTATCAGATAGCCGCCAACACCGCCATTGAACAGGCAGTCGCTGCTCGTAAGCGCCAGATGCTCGTTGCTATGGCGACGGGCTGTGGCAAGACTTTCCTGACCGTAAATGAAGTCTACAGATTGATGAAATCCGGCGTTGCGCGGCGCGTTCTGTTTTTGGTAGACCGCAAGGCGCTCGCGGCACAGGCCGTCCGGTCCTTCGCGTCATTTGAGCCAGAGCCGGGACTGAAGTTCGACAAGGTGTACGAAGTCTACAGCCAGCGGCTCGCGCAAGACGACGAAGACGAAGAGCGATTTGACCCGAAGGTGCTCCCGGCAGCGTATCTGCAACGTCCCAACATCGGTCTGGCTTTCGTATATGTCTGCACGATTCAGCGCATGGCAATCAACCTGTTCGGACGCAACGCTGTCACCGTGCCCGGCGAAGAAACGCTGGACGACGATGACGTGCAACTGGACATTCCCATTCACGCCTTTGACGCCATAATCGCTGACGAATGTCATCGTGGATACACGAGCGCCGAATTGTCTGTGTGGCGCAACACCCTTGACCACTTCGATGCAATCAAAATTGGGCTGACAGCTACGCCGGCCGCCCACACGAAGGCGTATTTCAACGACGTGGTTTTCCGGTACACGTATGAGCAAGCCGTTCGCGACGGTCATCTGGTGGACTTCGATGCCGTGTCCATCCGGTCGGACGTGAAGGTGAACGGCGTTTTCCTTCTTGAAGGCGAGACGGTCGGCGTTGTGAACGCGGACACCGGCGCGGAGCAACTTGATCTTCTGGAAGACAAGCGCCACTTCGAGCCGCCCGAAATCGAAGAGAAGGTCACGTCGCCCGACAGCAACAAGCTGATTGTGGAAGAAATCAAGAAGTACGCGCTGGAACACGAAGCACGCTACGGGCGCTTCCCAAAGACGCTTATCTTCGCCGCGAACGATCTACCGCACATTTCGCACGCTGACCAACTGGTGAAGACCTGCCGCGAAGTATTTGGGCGCGGTGAGTCCTTCGTGCAGAAAATCACCGGGCGCGTGGACGAGCCGCTGAAGCGAATACGTGAGTTCCGCAACCGCCCCGCGCCCGGCATCGTAGTGACCGTGGACATGCTTTCGACGGGCGTGGACATTCCCGACCTTGAATTCATCGTCTTCTTGCGACAGGTGAAGTCGCGCATCTTGTGGGAACAGATGCTGGGGCGCGGCACGCGCAAGGGCGAGAAGTTCCGGGACAAAAGTCACTTCACTGTTTTCGACTGCTTCGACGGCACCTTGCTGGCGTACTTCAAGAACGCTTCAGCGATGAACACGGAGCCGCCTGATAAGCCGTCGCGCACAATAGTCCAGATTATCGACGACGTGTGGCAAAACCGGGACCGTGACTACAACGTGCGGCTATTGGTCAAACGGCTGCAACGCATCGACAAGGAAATGTCGGGCAAGGCGCGGGAACTGTTCGCCGCGCACGTTCCGGGCGGCGACCTTGCCAGATACGCCCGTGAACTTCCCGGCAGACTCGCGGACGATTTCACCGGGACAATGGCGTTGCTCCGAAATCCGGCGTTTCAGGAATTGCTTCAGAATTATCCGCGCCCACCGCGCACGTTCACGGTCGCTTACGAGACCGAAGATGCCGTCACGTCCGAAGTTCTGATTCGCGACGGCGCGGGCAACGAGTACAAACCGGAAGATTATCTGGAAGCGTTCGCCACGTTCGTAAAAGAAAATCCGGCACACGTTGAAGCCATTCGCATTTTGCTTGGTCGTCCGCAAGAGTGGAACACCCAAGCCCTGACGGAACTACGGCGTAAGCTCGCCGCGACACAGGAACGGTTCACCGAAGACAACTTGCGCCGGGCGCACGCGATTCAATACCACAAGGCGCTCGTGGACATCATTTCAATGGTGAAGCACGCAGCGAAAGAGCAAGAGCCTCTCCTGACGGCGGCGGAGCGCGTTGACCGCGCCTTCGCCCGGTTGTTGGCGGGGCGGCACCCCGACGAGCAGCAGCAGAAGTGGCTTGAACGTATTCGCGCACACCTTGTAGAAAATCTGTCGATTGAGCGGGACGATTTCGACGACGTGCCGATCTTTGCTCGCGAAGGCGGGTGGGCACAGGCAGACAAAGCGTTCAAAGGCAAGCTGGAAAATCTCGTGCGGGAACTGAATCGGGAGATTGCAGCATGACAACTATGCGCGAAGCCCATGTACTGGCAGCAGACGAGAGTCCTTTTGCTTGTCGGATAGCCGCGTTTAATGCTCTTGGGTTCTGTGTCACAGTGGCCGGTGTCACGTTCCTTGATGCTCGTTTGACGCATCTGGTACAGTATGCGGGACCACGTGTGTATCCATACGGCTACTACCCTTGCTTGGTGGCGCTCGTGGTCTTTGCAGCAGTCTTCTTCCTTATCGGCTCAATTCGGCGTAAGGGAATGGTCTGGTTATTCGCGCCCGCGTTTTCGGTGCTTGTGGTCACGGCTGCGGTTCAGCCATTCTTCAATCCATCGGCCCCCCACATGGCGATGATAGGCTGGATGTTCCTTTATGCAGTTGCGACGTTTCTGAGCCAATGGATTCATTCTCGTGTCACGGACCCGCAGTTTCTGACGGATAACGGCATGGATAAAAATGCGAAACTCGACTGGATCAAGGAGTCCGTCGTTCTATGGCGCACGTTGCTTACAGGGTTCATCTTGTCCTACGTTGGGCTTGTAATCACATGGTTGTCTATTGACGAGAAGATGTCGGAAATAATGACGAATGACAAAGCAGACTTGGAGTTACTCAGGCGCGGGAATGCTACTGCACTAGCGATGTACAGCTTGTTCGTAATTGCTGGGCCGATAAACGAATTGTACCGGAAGACACAACAAGCGATGAATTTGTTTGGCTGCATCAAGAATGAGCGGCTTGCAGAACCCGTGAAGTAGCCAGCCAAGTGCAGTCGCGAATGCAGCGGGATAATGCTATGGACATGCCAGACATAAAACACACGGTTCGTGACGAAGAGAATCAGATCACGTATCATGTAATGGCCTACCGGCAAATGAGCCAGTCGGAAGTCTTGTTCGCGGTTCGTTATCATGCTTCAACATTGAAGCGGAAGCCGAAGCGGGGGACGACGTTCACGATCTTGACTGTCATCGGGGCATGTGACTGAAGGGCACTTTTTTTTTCGGCGAAGGGATGGACGCTAACCATGTCCGATGTTGTTCAAAAACTTTGGGGCTTCTGCCACACGCTTCGGCACGACGGCGTGGACTATGGCGATTACATCGAGCAAATCACCTACCTGCTCTTCCTGAAAATGGCAGACGAGCGCGACGTTAAGCTGCCGAAGGGCTGTGACTGGCGCTCGCTCCGGGACAGAAGCGGCACGGACCTGACAGACGGGTACGTGGACGTGCTCCGCACGCTTGGCAAGTCCGAAGGCATACTTGGCGACATCTACGCCGGTGCTCAATCGCGCTTCAACAATCCGGTGAACCTGAAGCAACTCATTAACACGATTGACGAAACGGAGTGGACCGCCCTGGGCGTGGACGTGAAAGCCGCCGCTTACGAAGGGCTGCTCGAAAAAGCCGCCAGCGAAGGCAAAAAAGGCGCGGGGCAATATTTCACGCCGCGTGTGCTGATTCAGTCCATTGTGCGCTGCATGAAGCCGGACCCGCGAGCGCACGGCGAATTCACCATTTGCGACCCCGCGTGCGGTACGGGCGGGTTCCTTGTTGCCGCGTATGAATGGCTCATGGATCAAACGAAGGGCGGTGCGCTGGACCGTGAGATTGCGCGGCGCGTCAAGCGAGCCACGTACTTCGGGACTGACCTGGTGCAGCGGCCCCGGCGCTTGGCGTTGATGAATTTGTATCTGCATGGCCTTGAGCCGGGCATCACGCTGGGCGATGCCATTTACGAGCCGCCTGGCAGCACCCGCTACGACTGCATCCTAACGAACCCGCCGTTCGGAACTAAAGGCGCGAATCAGGCTCCCGACCGGGACGATTTCGTCGTTTCCACGAGCAACAAGCAGTTGAACTTCATCATGCACATTCTGACCGTGCTAAAGCCGGGCGGTCGCGCCGCCGTTGTGCTCCCGGATAATTGTCTATTCGCCGACCAAGCCGGGGAAGTGTTCAAGATCGTGACAGAAGACTGCAACCTGCATTCGGTGCTGCGCTTGCCGCGTGGCACGTTCACACCGTACAGCCAAGGCGTGAAGGCGAACGTGGTTTTCTTCACCAAGGGTGCGCCCACAGAGAACGTCTGGATCTACGATGCCAGAACGAACGTGCCCGGCATCACGAAGAAAGACAGGCCGCTCACGCTGGAACACTTCGCCGACTTCGTGAAATGCTACGGTGCCGACCCGAACGGACAAAGCAAGCGCACCGCGACGACGCCCGAAACACAGTCCAAAGGCGACACCGTGTCGGGCGACCGCTGGCGGAAGTTTCATATCAGCGAAGTTAAAGAGCGGGACTTCAAGCTGGACGGGTTCAAATGGCTGAAAGAAGAGTCGCTTGAAGATGCCGATGATCTGCCGGAACCGGAAGAACTGGCGACCGATGCTATTTCCGAACTGGAATTCGCGGTTGGTGAACTCGAAGAAGTGCTGAAGCTGCTCGATACGGAAAATGGAAATGGGAATGGCAACGGCAAAGCCGTCAAGGTGAAGGCATGAAGTCCGCTACCGCAACAAGTGCCCAAGCTCGCACCGAACTGCCAGTGATTCAGACGCCGGAATCTGACCTGCCGGAAGGGTGGACCAATACCACCGTTGCGGATGTCATATCGGACATTCAGCCGGGCTTTGCTTCGGGGCAAAAAGATGTTGAGAATGGACTTTCTCACCTGCGGATGAACAATATCGGTGAAGAGGGGAATCTGGTACTTGATCTAGTCCGCACGGTTCCACACAGTCTCGCTCGTCCACAGCATCAATTACTGCATGGCGATGTTCTCGTTTGCACAACCAACAGTGGCAAGCTGGTGGGGAAGTGCGCACTTTTTAATCTCGAAGGCGTATTCGCATTCAGCAATCACTTAACCCGTCTTCGTCCCAATGCACTTCTTGTGCTCCCCGACCTACTACGGTGGTCCCTTTGGTTGACGTGGCGCTTAGGAGTCTACGAAGAATCCTGCCGGAACTGGGTAAATCAGTCCAGCTTGCCGAAGGAAGCGTTGTTAGCAGCAACGGTTGCCCTGCCGCCGCTCGCCGAACAAGAGCGCATTCTTGCGCAGATTGTGCGCACATTTCCCAAAGTGAATTCAGCCCGCGAGCGGCTGGCGAAGGTGCCTAAAATCCTAAAGCGGTTCCGGCAAGCCGTGCTGGCAGCGGCGTGTTCTGGTCGCCTCACCGCTGATTGGCGCGAGCAGCACCCGGACGTGGAACCGGCAAGCCAGCTACTCGCCCGCATCCTGAAAGAGCGTCGTGCCAACTGGGAAGCCCATCAACTCGCGAAGTTCAAGTCGAGCGGCAAACTCCCCAAAGACGACAAGTGGAAATCGAAGTACGAAGAACCCGCCGCACCGGACACAAGCGACTTGCCTGAATTGCCGGAAACGTGGACGTGGGTGCCCCTTGGTTGGCTAGGCGAAGACCCACTCAATGCAGTCCAGACGGGGCCTTTTGGTGCCCAGTTGCATAACGACGAGTTTGTGGCGAGTGGCGTACCTGTAATCGCGGTGGGCAATCTCACCGGAATGGGTTTCACAGATTCGGGGCTGTACTTCATAACGTCTGCAAAGGCAGGACAGCTTGCACGCTACGACGTAAACGCCGGTGATGTTTTGTTTGCCCGCTCTGGTGCGACACTTGGAAAAGTCTGTGCCGCGCCAGCGCACGTCAAAGACTGGCGAATGACCGGACACATTTTGCGAGCAAGGCTGAAGCGGCACGCAGTGCTGCCGGAAGTTGCTGTGTACGCATTGCGTGGTGCGCCAGCGGTGCTCGACCAAGTGACGGGACGCATTAGGGGAATTACGCGACCGGGATACAACACTTCTCTTCTTGAAACGATTCTGCTGCCACTGCCGCCCCTTGCCGAACAGCACGAAATCGTTCGGCGCGTCGAAGCCATGTTCAAGCTGGCCGACCAAATCGAAAACCGCGTGGCGGCGGGGACGGCGCGAGCCGACAAGCTGACGCAAGCGATTTTGGCGAAAGCGTTCCGGGGCGAACTGGTGCCCACCGAAGCCGAACTCGCCCGCCGCGAAGGCCGCCACTACGAGCCGGCGTCCGTGCTGCTGGAACGAATCAAAGTAGGACGAGATGCGCGTGTCGGTGCTGGCGGTGGGTAAAGCGTAGCGGCGCGGAATCTCGCGGGGGGACTTAGCCACATGCCAAACCTATTCGCAAGAACACTGCTGTTTCTGAGTTCGTATTTCCCTTTAACCGTGATCTTTGCGCTTCGTAATTATTCCGCGTGCTACACCGCCGCCATGTGCGTGTTGGCAGTTGGGTGTGTGAGTTTGCTTGTGCTGCTGGTTTACTTCAGAAAAGCAAAGTCTCTTCAGCCGGTTCAACTCACAGTGGCCGAAGTCCATTCAAAGAATGCTGAAGCCATGAGTTACCTTGTCACCTACGTGATACCTTTCGTTGAGTTGCCGGTTGACGATTGGAAGAAACTTACGTCCTTGCTGGTGTTCTTCCTTGTAATTGGTGTTATTTATATAAGCTCAAACATGATTCATATAAATCCCATGCTGAATTTCTTTGGGCTGAACATTTTTGAAGTGCGCAATCCACAGGGATACACATTCGCGCTCATTTGCCGTCGCAACCACCTTCAACTGAACGAAACTCTGAACGTTCGGCAACTTGGCCACGAGTTAATGTTTGAGGGATAAAAATGCCAGCCCAAACGCTTCCCACAATCTGCAACCAAGTGACGACAGCGAAGACCGTTGCCGTTCTGACGGGACACTGGCGGAAAAACAGTGAACACACCGAATACAGGCGGCTGAGTATCACCGAAGAACTTGGCGGCGAGTTTCTACAGACTGTGCGCCAAGCCTGTGGCGAGATAACGGCACTTGCTGAATCACATGATCTAGTGCTTAACGAATATGATACTGGTCACAAGCAGGACTCGCACGAGATTCAATGGGTTAAGCTCGACCAAGTGCGGGAAATCCTTGAAGAATTCAAGTTGGTTCCTCTCCCGGTGAACGCAACGATATTCGACGGCAGCGCCGAAATGATTGACTCTTTACATCATTACATCATCGTCGTGCAGTCGCAGGGCGGAGAACCCATTCTCTTCTTCCGCAAGTTCAGTCCAAAACAAGAACTGGGAAGAAGCAAGGGTTTTGCGGCCTTGTTTTCAAACGGACAGTTCGACAAGATTCGGGAGACCACGTTTTTGTTCGATGCCCGAATCGATTGCATCGCTCGTGGAAACTTTCTGTACGTGCTTAATCAACACAATTTCCAGATGATCTTCCGCTACTTTGAGCGTTTGAGGGCTACGGCACTCGAAAGCCTTTCATCCATCCGTGCCTATGTGCCGATAGCCAACTTCAAGGCTTTTGAAGATTCCTGTGTGACCCACCTAGTAAAGTTGGCGAAGCTGAGAAACATCGCACAGCGCGATTATCTGCGGTACGTCAAAATGCGCGACTTGAAGAAGGTGATAAAGGCGTTCCACCTTCCGATCGAAGTTATCAAAGAAGATGGCGAAGAGCGCCTATCCTTCGATAAAGCACAACCGTGGTTAATTCTGAATCTTCTCGATGATGCGTATTTAGGGTCAGTGATGACGAGATTGCAGTATGAGGTGAATTCCAAGCGAAGGCTTCAGTCGTAGTTTTCTGTTGGGGGCGACCATGCAACTCGAAATGGCGGTCTGGATTTCTGATTTCATGGACGGGCTTCTCACGAACCCACCGGCGCACCTGTCGGTCACCAAGCGCATGAACGGCAAGCATCCGGGACTGGCCGTCAAAGACGAACGGCGGCTGATTCTCGACTTCTATCAGCATGACGACTACATTCGCGGAGGCATTCGGCAGCTTGCACCCGGAATGGAAGCGGCGCTGAGGAAGTTTCCGGGGGTGGAACTCTCGCACCCGCCGCGTGCGAAGTACACGACGATCTATGTCCGTAGCGCTGAAGGACTGAATGCCATTCGATTGCTCATTGGATTGCCGACACAGACAGCCGTCCCGTCCCACCTCACGGCGACGACGGAACCCGTTCAGCCGTCAATTCTGCAACCTTCCCCGCCAGTGATGACGTTCCCCCGCGCAGCGTCGAGCGGCGACCTTTTCTCTCCGCTCCCCGCACAGAGACTTGCTTCAGCACACGTCGCAAATCCGCAGCAGTCCTTGGAGTTGCCCGCGCACTGGCGCGAGCAGGTCCGGGATTGGCCGATGTTCAGCGCGGGCGCACTGAATGCGTGGCTGCTGTTCGTCGGCGTATCGCCAGGTAACTCAACGCGGGACGGGGTGGATTTGAGCGCGGAACACTGGTTGCCAACGCTGGGAGTACGTCACCCCCACGCTGGACACTACTGCGACGATGCGGGATTTTGGAACAAAGTTCGGGCGCTCACAAACGAGACGCTCACGCCGTTCCTGCCGTCCAGTGCGGACCCGCTTGAAAGTTTTATGGTCGCCAATCTCGCACGCGACCTAAACGCCGCGCCAAATGCCGCTGACGTGGAGCGGGCTGTCGGCGGCGGCGCTGCTCACCTGAAACGTGTGCTCTTGCTCACACAGGCACGGTTAGTTTGCGTGATGAACAAGCCCGCCACGCCAAAGCTGATTGAGAAAGTTAGTGCGTGGGGTTGGCAGTGTTCATCGCAAGGCGTCGTGGATGTCGGCTCCCGTGCAAGGGCAGAGTATTGGCGCGTCGCGGCTCCGTATGGGACCGTGCTCGTCACGCAAACCGGACAACATCCTTCGATGTACGTTCCGGCAAAGCTGTCGGTCCACCTACGGGGACTGGCAGAACGGCTGATTCAGCAGCGGTCTGGACGAAAAAGTGGCGAGAGGTAAACTGCCGTCACCGGAGAAGAAAACAGCAACAGGTTCATCACCAACAGGGGGAGTTCTTTCATGCCTAAATTTGAGTACGCGCCAGAAGTCAGAGACACAATCTTGACCGTTGTCGGCGAAGCCCGCAAGAATGGACGGGCGTGGGACGAAGCCCTAATGCTCTCGAAGCAAGTGGGTTACAACGGAAGCATCGGCGGGCTACAGCAATTCGTGCGCAACGCGCAGAAACGAGCGGGCAACAACGGCGCGGGGGAGCCGGAAGTTTCCGATTCTGCCGAAGAGACCGCGAAAGCAGTAGCAGCACCGGCAAAGCAGAAGCGCCGGGGGAGACCGGCAAAGAAAGTGGCAGTAGCACCCGCTGACGCGAGCGTGGGAGCCGTTCAAGCGATGATCGACGCTATCGTAAAGAAGCGGCTATCTGCTGCGTTCACCAAAGTCCGCGCCGCGTTGGACGAAGCGGAGCGCGGCGTGTGAGCGCCGACGATTCTGCAACCAACGTTGCCGCTGCCGTTCCGGCGATTCTCTTCCGACTTTTGAGGCAGATGGACGCGGAAGCCACGACTGTCAAAGACGGTTTTCCGACTGGCTTGAACTGGTACGGCGGTCACGTCGGCACGCGCCAGACAGAACCACAGTGGAGCAAGCGAATCGTGGAGCTTCTCCGGGCTGAAGGTCTCGTCGCTGAATGTGAGTGCGGCTACGGAGCGGGAACCCGCGACCGCTGCGATGTCGTCATCATGCTCCCGGAAGTCGGCAAGTTCTGGTTGGAAATCAAGGGCGCGTGGAAAGAATACTGGCGCGAGAAGGGCACCAACGACTTGCTCTATCGGTCCTATCTGTTGCACCCGCTCGTCCCCGGACTCGACAAGACCAAGACCCACACGGTGCCGCTTGACCTTCAGAAGCTGGCGCGGCTCACACGCGCCGATGCCAGCTACGTTGGAATGTTGCTCGTCGGCTTCGATTCAAGCGAAGCGCCGATGGATGCCGATGTCGCGCAACTGGTGCAACTGGCACGGCTGGGCATTGAGCCGTGGACGGCAGTGGCGACGGGTTGGTTGGATACGTACAGGCCGGGGCAAAGGGTGCGCGTGTGGTTCTGGTATCGTGGTGTCCCACAGAGCGGCGCTTCCGCAAGCCCATGCCAGTAACTTAGCTCGTTAGCAATTTTCAGTGCGCTTAACGGCCAATGGTGATGTGGTGAGACACGAACACAACGGCACCCCCCAAAATGACTTGGGTAGCCCTGCAAAACAGCCGATAGTTGAGTTGGCATCTTGACACTACAAGCTGCAAAGGGCCGTATATGGGCCACCAACGTTTAGGCAGTATTCCGACCACCCGTAAATTTGATGACCTTGTTGGATATTTGGGCGGCGGCTCTGACGTTGCGCTTGCGGACGATACGTCTTCGATTGCACGGCAGACGCTAGATGCAGTGCAGCAAGGTTTGTCCAGTGCCCACCACGACTACGGCCTTTGTTACGCATTTTATCTTCTCAGCCAAATCGTTCTTGCCAGTCGCGAGAGCAACTGGCAAGCGCTGTTAGAGAACGTTGGCATTCAAATTTCGGCAGAGTCTTCGGTCTTCGATTTCTGCGCGGAAGTTCAAAACGTACTCGATGATCGTATCGGTAGCGCCGGTCGCCGTACCGACATAAGCGAAATGGCACAACAAGCGCTGGGCGAAAGTCTTTCCTGCTTGGCAGAACCAAATGCGGCAACGCTTTTTGGACGCGGACAAGACGAACTTCAATCAGCCCTTCGTCAGCTTTCCACAAAGAACGGTTTCGCTCGACTGGGACAGAAGTTCTTTGGCCTGTTCACCGCACGCTACATCAACTTCTTTCTCAGCCGCACGACGGCGGCAGAAGTTGGTGGAAGCCGTCTTAATCAGCTTGGCGACCTTACGAACTTCGAGACCGCATTGCGGCTCCATTGCGAACAGAGCGCGTTCATCGTCCGCGACTTTTGTGGCGATTGGTACGCCAAGACTCAGTTTCAAGAAGGCATTGATCTAGTCAACACTACCCGCTTTGTCGCTGTGGCGATTAAGAAACTCCGAAACGAACTGAAGAAACAGGGCGCGGAGCTATGAAGAAACCGCGACTGATTCTTTGCAGTGGTGCAGACCTTCCCCCCGGTGAGGAACCGCCCAAAGATCATGTTGTCGTCCGTTTGGCAACGACTGGAAGCGACGCCAATGTGACCCTTCAGCTAGAAGACCTTGCCAAGAAGTTTCTGTCGCACGTGTCGCCCCGCTTGATCGACTTGCTCGAACTTGCGGCATATGTCTACGCTGCGGACTGCAAAGTCAAACGTGATGGGGTTTGGTCGGACCCGGCTGACCCGGAGCCGTGGGGAAGAAAATTCAAATTTGTGCTGCCTGTTCGCGATGTCGCGTTTTGGAATCAGCAAGGGATTAGGAAACTGCTTGCAGAAACGTTGAACTTTTTGTCGGACGACGCTTATGAGTTCTCGTTCATTTCAACAACTCAGCCGGATGTTTTGCAATCGTATTTTGCTCTTGGCGAGATGGACGAGTGGCCCTTTCAAAACATCGAGCGGGTAACAATGTTCTCTGGTGGATTGGACTCGCTTGCGGGGATTGCGGAGACTGCATCAAAGAACGAGAAGTTGGTGCTCGTGAGTCATCGTCCCGTCAGTACGAAGGACAATCATCAACGTGAGTTGTTCCGGGAACTAAGCACGAGATTCGCCAATCAGCTTATCCATGTCCCCGTCTGGGTGAACAAGAACGAAGGGATAAGCCGCGAGCACACGCAGCGAGCGCGTTCTTTTCTCTACGTGGCGATTGGCGCTGCCGTCGCGCACTCAGTCAACGCCAAAGGGGTGCGCTTCTTCGAGAACGGAGTCGTCAGCTTGAATCTTCCTCTTGCGGACGAAGTGTTGAGGGCGCGAGCATCGCGTACCACGCACCCGCGAGTACTTCAGATGTTCAGCCGACTCTTGACCTTCGTTCTCGATAGAGACTTCGTTGTCGATAATCCATATCTGTTCAAGACAAAGACCGAAATCGTCTCCATTATAGCTTCAAGCGGATGCGCAGAACTAATCGGCAAGAGTGTCTCTTGCAGCCATTCCATTTTCAGATCGAAGTCGCAGCAGCACTGTGGAACATGCAGCCAGTGCATTGACCGGCGAATTGCAGTCTTGGCTGCTGGACAGGGTGCGCACGACCCCGAAACGGATTACGAGCAGGACGTTTTCGTCGGAAAACGAAAGCCGGGATATGAAGTGAACATCGGGATTGACTACATCCGCACGGCCACTGAACTGCACCAATGGGATGAACGGCAAATTGCAGCGAAGTTCAATCGCGAATTGTCGTCGGCTGTTCGGGATATGAATGACCGCAGCGGTGCGGCACAACGCTTCGTAGCCATGTTCAAAAGACACGGTGACGCCGTTGCGGGTGTCATGCGAAGCCAAATTGCGCTTCATTCAGATGCTTTGCTCAGTGGCAAGTTGGAGCGCACTTCGATGCTCGCGAAGGTAATGGGCATGGAGCATCAACTTTCGTGCTGGAAGCGATATGCGGCTCGAATTGTGGGGATTCTAAGGACCGGACTCGCATCGGCATGTGAAACACATGAACCCGAAAATGAAACACACCTTCAACAACTCTGCGACGGCATTTTGCACGGCAGCAGCATCAATCTGCGGCGCGAGTTTCCGTACCTGTGTTGGTCGTCCCGGCTAACGAAGCCCGACTATTACGTCGAAGGGTATTCGATTTTGATCGAACTAAAGTACGTTCGCGACAAAGCTGATATTCCGCGAACCGTCAGCGCTATCGCTGAAGACATCACGAAGTACGGTGACAATGACTACCGCGTGCTGTTTGTGGTCTATGATAAGCACGGGCATATCAGCGATACGGATGAGTTCGTTGCGCCCGTGGAAAAGCACCCCAAGATGATTATTGAAATCGTGCGCTGAGCGTTCTCGACCCAAGTGCTCTTCCGTGGCTGTAAGAGTCCGTTACAGTTTGGAGCTTATCAACAAAATGGGGAAGTCACGTGCTACGAAGCTGACTGCCACACAGTGCCGCAAGTTGCGGGAGCTTAAACGCGAGTCCCCGGAGCAATCAGCGTCGCAACTCATCGCGAAGCTGGGCTGGGACGCGGCGCTGCTCCCCACCGCACAAGAATGTCTCGCGAGCCGCCGCAAAAGGCTCAATCCCGTGCTGACAGAGAAACACATTCTGAGAATCTGGACGCTGCACGCAAGCGGCTTAGGGTATCGCCGGATTTGCCGCGAGCTAGGGCTTGACCTGAAGCACCGGGGCGCGGTAGAGCACGTCATTCGCGGACGCTCGCACGTCGATCTAATGCCCGCCCCTTTCAAGCCAAGCGGGTTTGTGGTCAACGTCCGCAAAGACGGCTGCTATTTTTACGAAGCGAACAACGATGCCTTCACGGTGTTTGTCGCCAAGAACGGAATCGCAACGAGCGAAGCCGTTCCCGGCGTCACACGTAAGCTGGGAAACTACGAGCGGTGCTCCCTGTTGGCGTTACGGTCCTGTTTCGAGTGGTTCAAGAAGGCGGCACGGAAAAAGGAATCAGCATCGGTCTAAGAAGACCCATAGTTATCCCTTGACACTGTGTCAATGACTTTGGACCACAAGCAACCGGCAATGCACCACGTGCTGCACATGTGCAATCGGCTTCTTGAGGCGTTTTGGGCGACCGGGACGGCAGTGCCGACCGGGAAAGGCGATTGCTGGCGTTACGCGGGGCGCTGTAAGGCTGATTCTGGGCGGTTTGTTCACTCCACAGGTTTAGGGGTCTGACCGCGCCAGAGCGCATTGCAATCGAAATGCGGTGGGGGTGGCAAATAAAACAACACGATCAACGCTTGCCGGAACCTGCATCCGGCTCACAAAGGGGAGCTATCCAAGAGGTGGGAAGCGTTGATCGTTTGTTACTTGGGACGCCGAAACATCGACACATTCGGTTCTGAGTCGCAGCACAATCCAGAGGCAGTTCATCGCGTTCATTGGCGTGAGTGCAACGCTACTTCTGTTGCTTGCTGGACTCACTCTCCTTAATCCGGTCTGCAAGTGACGAGATTGTCTGGTCCACCGCGTCGCCTTGTACCTTTGGCAACTCTCCGCTCGATTTCGCGGCACGTCGTTTCTCTGCTTCCATCTTGATCTTCTTCAACTCACCTGATTCGCTTGCGGAAAGTTTCTCAGCGAGTTTCTTGAACAGCGACACGCGAGTCTCCCACCTTTTCCCTTCATCAAAAACCAGTCGAATTCTAACTACCGGATTCATGTGCGGGAAGGGCAAAAAGCGACAGTTACGGGAATTTAACGCACGTGTGCACATGCGTAGAATGCCACAGGTATCGAGTGGCGCAACATGCACGAGAGTCAAAAGATCACACGGACGCTCACGAAGCCTGTTGCGTTTAGTGCCACTTCAGCGGCCAGCGCTTTCCGCCCGGTGGGGCGACGTAATGTCGCCGGGCGACAGCTTCGGAGTTCCCCATGTAGCTACTAATTTCGAGCGTGGAAAAACCGGAGTGCCCAAGTGAGGTGCCGAAGCAGTGTCGCCATTCATCTGCACCGTAATCCCAGAACTCGCCGGTGCCATTGACCGAAGCCTTCGCTGCTTCAATCACAGGTGCCAACCCGGACGTAAAAGCCTTTGTTCCACTCCACAATCCGGGCAGCGTCTTCTTGCGCGGCATGTTTGGGTTGTCGCCAAGCGTCGAAGGAAAGAGCCAATCGGACGCCTGTGCCACAGTCGCCTCTTTCTGTTTCCGTTCTTTGATGCGAAGCTGTACTTGCTCTTTCAAAATGTCGTGCAGTTGAGTCTTTTCAATAGGAATGTTCCGTTCGCGTCCAGTCTTGGTGCCGATTATTCGAGCGCCCGATGCTCTGGAAGTAATCCGAATGTAACCGTTGTCCAAATATACGTCTGAGACTTTGAGCCACGCTTGCTCAGACCAACGCGGTCCAGCAAGGCACGCTACCCCTATCCACGCTCGCCAATAAGGCCAAGGCTTCAGTGAGTCCAGCAGCGTAATCAGGTCATCATAATGGCGGATAGCCTTGATGTTTTCCGGGTGCCGTGCAACGCCCGGAATGGGCGCAAGCCTTTCCATCGGGTTCTCTGGCAGTTCATATTTGCGGAACGCCCACGAGAAGAAGGACGACACGTAAGCGCGAACCTTCCGCTTCGTGCTTGGCGAAAGCGGCTGTTCGTTGAAATTCCGCTTCGAGTGCCGTTTGCATTTGTGTTCGCGTCCACGGTACGTTTCCACCCAGCCGTCGATGTCGCCGGGGCGAACTTTGACGAGCGGCTTCGATGCGCCAACAAAACAGACGAAGTTTTCGAGAACTGCCGTCGCAGCGGTGACAGTGCTCTCGCTACGACCTTTCGGGTACGACACCTTCCATTCATCGACAGCTTCGCCAAGGGTGATCGTGACGTGCTTCCCGGACTCACGATGCAGTGTCTCTGCACGGTACAGAAGGTCGGCGTTTGCCCGCTTCAGGTCCACTATTTCCTTCTCACGTTCAGCGCGAAGCCGTCGTTCTTCGGCAAGTTCCTTTGACTCGTATTGAACTTCATCGAATAGGGGTCGTAACGACAGGAAACTTGCCGCTGGGTCTGCACCGCCCTTAATTGCTACGAGCGGTTCGGGTCGCTTAACGCCCTTGCCGAAAAAGATGTCGAAAGCCTTCGGTTCCAGTGTAGAACAGACGGGGTGTTTGGGGTCCCAAAATTCGGGGTGGTTGACAAGGCGTTCAAGATCACGGCAGATGTCATTTGCCTTGCCTTCGTCCCGCGTTTCGAGTCCCTTGTTGATCGTCTTTTGAGAAAGCGGGTGAACGAAGATGACGCACCAGCCGGGACGGTTTGGCGGTTGGTGTGGGTTGACCTTCACCCACTTTGGCGGCTTGGTTAAGGGCCTGTCGTCCATGCTCGACTCCCGATTTCCTTATAACGTCCTTATAACGTTTTCCGGGGGACGGCTTATAACGGGACGACAAGGCGGTGTCAACGTAAGTTGTACTGTGCTACCAAGTTGCGTGATTCATTGACGTTGTGTTATTCGTCGGGCCCGTAGCTCAGCGGTGAGAGCGAGGGACTCATAATCCCCAGGTCGCTGGTTCGAATCCAGCCGGGCCTATTTTATGGAAGCAGTTCGGACGAAAAAGATTGCGTTTTTCATAGGTAAACAGCATCCCCGAGGTCGCTGCGGGGTAATGCAGATCGCTCCAAAATACGTAATGCAAACGTAATGCAGATCGGGTAGACTTCCAGCAGTTTTGGGGGTCTAACTTGTGGGTTCGCAGTCGATCAAACCGTACCAGGTCGCCGGTCGCAAGACATGGGCGGTCACTTATACGCATCCGTCCAAAGGCCGCCGCAACAGAAATCTCGGCACCGAAAATGAAATCGAAGCGAAAACCAAGGCGCTCGATCTGGAGCGTATCCTCAACGACCCAAGCATCTGGGACGCGCAGCCTGACGACGAGCGATTGCGTGATTTCGACCCGCGCGCCATTGAAGCCTTCTTCGATTTTCTCCCGCAGCCGAAGAAAGCTCTGACGAAGATCGACCCTGAGCATCACGAGAGCCTTAGAAAAGTCCTGAATGCTCTGGACTCGATTCCCGCGCAGCAGAGGCCGCCAGCCTCGATTCGCGTTGCCACTACAGATGCGAACGAGGCCCGCCAGAAGCAGGCGGATGCCGAACGCAAGATCGCGCGGCTGGAACAAGAGAAGGCGGCGCTGGAGTCGGAGAATCGTGATTACCGCCGAAAGCTCAACAAGCACTGCACAACCAAACTGGAAGCCGCCGTTGCAGAGTTCCAGACGCACTACAAGGGCCGTACCAAGCACACCACGGGTCAGGTCAACGCAGTTCTCAAGAGCTTCTCAACTTGCGTCATTGGTGGAAAGCCGCTTGGAGTGCAGCTTCTCGGCGATGTCCATTCGAATCACATCAACAACTGGCTTGCGGACTACAAAGGCACGCGAAAGAACGCGACCGGCGTTAGCCAGACGACGCGCGCAAAGTGCCGCCGCTACCTCTCAACTTTCTGGACGTGGGCGTTTACGCATTACGATCTTTCCGAGAATCCAATCGAGAAGGCGTTGCCGGTAGCCGGAACAGCGCCGGAGCACATCGTTGCGATTCGCCGCTACGAAGACTTGATCGCGTTGATTGACGGGCTTGCGGACTGGCCGTACTGGCAGGCCTGGGTTGCCGTGGCAGTTCTCGCAGGGCCACGATTCACCGAACAGGTCTATCTCAAAACCTCAGATGTTCTTCTGGAATCGAATTACATCCGCATCGCCACGCGCGCGAGCGGCCGCGTTAAAACTGGCCCTAAGACCGGCAAGGAGCGCAACGTCCCCGTTGAGCAAACGAAACTACTGCCGATCTTGAAGAAACACTTACAGACTCTAACGAGCAACACGCCTTGGCTGTTCCCGTCACTTGCAGAGGCGCCGGCGAACCCGAAGCAATTGCGCAGCAGCATTTGGCGCAACGAAACCTTTATGGATTACTGGCTCACGAAGAAAAAGCGCGTCGGCATTTCAGACTTGGCGCGCCAAAAGGCAAAGAGCGAGGCAGAGTACTGGAATTACAGTCAGTCCGAGTGGCGGCACTGCGCGGGCACCGCCATGGGCCACGCGGGCCTGAGCGCGTTGCAGATCAGCCAGTGGCTCGGCAACAGCGAAGACATCTGCCGACGCCATTACATCGCGCCCATCGGCGCAAGACCCTGGCCGTTGAAGTACCACGGTGACTCAGAGACAAGCAGCGAGGGAACCGCCAATGACACGCCGCGAGATTTATCACGAGATCCTTTACCTCGCGATGCTCAACATTCGAACCGCAGCGCAAGCCGGTGACGCGGCGCAATGCTACATCGAGTCGCATCACGTCCACAATCTACCGAGTCTGCTCAACGAAATTGGCGACGATGAAAAGCACGCGTACTACTGGGATGTTGAGCGGCCCGACTACATCCAGGGCTGCAAGAATTTGCGCTACCGCGCCGCTTTCAGTTCCTTTTGGGCGGAGCCGAGGAGACCAGCGACCGCGTCCAGAATCTTCGCCGAAAACTACTTGAGAACGGAGGAAGTTGATCAGTGCTCAGCACTCATTACGGCCATCAACGACTGCAAATCGTCAAATGCCCTTGACACACTTATCACTGTTTATAGGTTGATGCAAACAAGCACAATTTGCTCTGCCAGACACATCCAGAGCCGTGGTCGGTTTCGAAGCTGTTCCGCTGGTGCTCTACTCGGTTGGACCTTGGCCCTGCTGTGAGTGTTCGCCCGAACCGGAGCTCAATGAGGGAATCTCGCATGGCAGAACCTTCCGAAACCGGCAATCGCTTACGCCCTCGCGCCCGATTGCTGCGAACGTTGGGAGAGGAACTCATTAGCAGCGAGGTTGTCGCCGTACTCGAATTGGTCAAAAACGCGTATGACGCTGATGCGACGAGGGTAAAGGTCCGTTTCGTCGGTCCTTTGGAACTCGGCGAAGGGTACATTGAGGTAATCGACAATGGTGTAGGCATGAAATTGGAAACCGCCCGCACAGTTTGGATGGAACCTGCCACCAAGTCGAAACGCGGTGAATTGCGACGTAGCCCAAAATTTAAACGACGTTATCTGGGCGAAAAGGGTATTGGACGTTTTGCCTCGTCTCGGCTTGCGAATGTACTGGAAGTCATATCTCGTTGCGAGAACACTGCTAAAGAAGTGTACGCCATTTTCGATTGGCGACAATTCGAAAACGAAGACAAGTACCTAGATGAGATTCTGATCTTGTGGGAAGAACGTGACCCGATCGATATCAAACCGGACGGGCTAATCCAATTGCTTTGGAAAGACGCAAAGAGAAAGCCACTGCTCAACAGGTTGAAGAACGGAACAATTCTTCGCATGTCCGGCCTGAAGCAAAAATGGAATTCGAAACAGTTTGAAGAATTGCGACGCGGACTGGCAAGGCTGGTTTCGCCCGTAGCGGCTGATTCGGACATCGAAACTTTTGAGATCGACCTAGACCTTCCGCCGGAGTTCGCAGAATTCAGCAGCAAGGTCGAACCCCCTCCAATTCTGAATCACCCACACTATACGGTAAGTGGGACTGTCAGCGAAGATGGCTCCTTTGAGTTCATTTATAGGATCTTTGCCGAAGGAACCGAAAGCCGGTTCCACGGTCGCTTCGTACGACTAAAGGATAAATCAGGCCGACTAAAGTTCCGCGCCCTCGACCTTGAATCCACAAAAGAAGAAAATTGGCCTCAAGACTTCAAAACAATGGTATGCGGTCCCCTCAAGATTGAACTAAAAGTATGGGACCGTGACGAGCTAGGGAATGTTGTGCAGATGACTCGCTCGACGACGTCTGATGTGCGTCGCGACTTAGATTCCATCGCCGGCATTAATATTTATCGTGACAATTTTCGCGTTCTTCCATATGGAGAACCCCGCGACGATTGGTTGCGGCTGGATATGAGACGCGTTCAAAACCCAACTATGCGTCTTTCGAATAATCAGATTTACGGGATAGTTCAGATTTCTGCAGATAATAATCCGCGCTTGCGCGACCAGTCAAACAGAGAGGGTTTGGACGAAAACGAAGCACTCGACGATCTTCGCTGCGTCGTGACTGAGGTTCTCGGGCATCTCGAACCGATGCGATGGACTGCTCGCCCACGGGCGAGCGCGAAAACAGGCAGGCCTGTTGGTGGTCTCTTTGCCGGTTTTGACTTCAGCCCCGTGGCAGAGTTTCTGGAGAGAAAGCTACCTGCTGACACAGAGGCCAAGGCACTTCTTGGCAAGACAGAGGCGTCGTTTGGCAGCCAACTTAAGGAAATTCAAACCGTACTAGCACGTTATCAGCGATTAGCGACGCTCGGCCAACTTATTGATCATGTTTTACACGAGGGACGACAGCCGATCGCAAGCATTAAGAACGAGACGGAATTGGGCTTGGCCGATGTTGCGAAGACACCAGTACCATGCCGAGAGGTTGCCGACAAGTTTGGCAAGCGACTGACTATAGTACAGAACAACGGGAATGTTTTGGCGACCGCATTCGCCAGGATGGAGCCCTTCGGCGGCCGGAAACGGGGCCGTCCTGCACAGTTCTATTTAGAGCAACTTATTAAAGATGCATTTGAAATGTTTAGAGATGTGATCACACAGTTGGACGTCAGAACTATGCTTCCTGACACCCAGACACTGGTTCGTGTTGATTACGCTGAAATGCAGGAAATCATAGTGAACTTGCTTCAAAATAGCTTGTACTGGCTTGAGCAAACAAACGAAGTCAAACGAGCAATCGCAGTAAACGTTGAACGAAAGGGGCCCGATCATGTCGATATAACGTTTTCCGACAGCGGCCCTGGAATACCATCCGAGAACCGAAGTTTAATTTTTGAACCTTACTTCTCCACCAAGCCAGACGGCGTTGGACTTGGACTTTCGATTGCTGGCGAAATCGCGACGGATTACTACGGCGGAGCCTTGGAGCTGCTGGACACTGGCCCCTTGAAAGGGGCAACCTTCTTGGTGACATTGAGGAAACGAGTATGAGCGGCGAAGGTCTCAGATGGAGATTTCTAGTCGTCGAAGATAAGGTTGACGTTGCAGACCAGATAGAAGAGGCGGCAAGTAGCTTCGTTGATCCGCCGGAGAGCGTTGAGGTCGAGATTTGTTCCACCTTCAAGGATGCAACACCAATATTACTGAGCGAAAGATTTGACCTTCTGATCCTGGATTTGAAAGACGACACTGCCAAGAGAGGCGAGGAGCCACCTGGCTTAGCCATATTTCAAACGCTGAAGAAGACACGTTTTTTGCCCGTCGTGTTCTATACGGCCCTAGCGCACCATGTCTTGCCCGAGGAGAATGCGTTCGTTCGCATTGTTGAAAAGACTGCGGGAATCGGACAAGTGCGAGAGGAAGTCAGGCGAGTCTTCGCAACGAGACTGCCGCATCTTAGCCGAAGAATCGAAGAAGTGCAGCGAAGTTACCTGTGGGATTTCGTCAGTACTCAGTGGAAAGTATGCGGAAACGAGCACGTCGACTGGGCATATCTGTTGGCAAGACGACTTGGAGCAGTTCTCGCCGGACCCGTGATAAGAGAGTTTGCAAAATCCTTGGACGGAAAGGCCGGCGCGCCAGATACTGAGCATCGTTCCCATCCAATGGATATGTACGTCTACCCTCCGTTACCTGGACTGCGACTGGCTGGCGATATAATCCAAGAAGAATCAAACGGCGTAAAGCGATACTGGATCCTTATGACTCCTTCCTGTGATCTTGTTCAGAACAATGCGGACTACGTAATGCTCGTGGGTTGCGAACACTTGTCCATTCATGACCAGTACAGGAAATGGCGAGGCACTGAATCTCCTCCGAACTTTTCAGGTTCCAGCAAGGATCTAGAGCGACTTATCAGCGACCGACAAGGCGAACGGTTCAAGTTCTTGCCTGGCACATTTTTCATACCCGACTTAGTTGTCGATTTTCAACAAGTACGGTGCGTTAAGTTTGATGAACTAGCCAAAGCCAATGTGGTCGCGAGCCTAAGCAGCCCCTATGCCGAGGCAATGGTATCTAAGCTTTCACGGTACTTGGGTCGCGTCGGCACGCCGGACATCGACCTGAACATCGTGCTAAGTAGACTTCGCACCAAAGAGATCCCGAAACCCACATCCACAAAAGCAGTGCTTGCTCCCATCGTGAAATCGTCGGCTGTGGTTCCAGCAACAGCGTCTGAAGCATCCCCGACTCCGCAAGGCAAGTAAGTGGTACCAGGTGACAATTGTAATTGTTGTCGGAGTGACCTATTCAACATCTGGAGTTGCCATGATCAAACCTGCTCAACTCTATGGAAAGCCTTGGGGAGAACGGGAATTCTTGATCGCACTATACAGTTACTTCCTGCATCGTGGTGAGGCCCGCACCCTAAACAGTTCATTCATACGGGCACTTGCCAGAGCCTTGGGCAGAACAGTCGGCTCCGTTCTCATGCGAATGGAGAATTTCGCAAGTCTTGACCCCGAGGTCTGCGGTCATCGCCAAGGACTGATTCACATGGGGCCAGTTGGCGTCCGCGTTTTTGAGCAGTGGTATGAGCGCCAAGACTCCCTAAGGGAGGTGGGCGAGATACTATTGCGCGAGGCGAAGGCGCAATCGGTGCCCACGTTGTTTGATCCGGAGCCTGTTCGCCTCCCGATGGCGTTTGGCAGATACGAGCCGATGGATATCTTGGGAGAAGGCGGATTTGGGATCGTCTTATCATGCATCAACTCGGAGAACAATTCTCCTTACGCCATGAAGGTTATTCGAACAGATAAGATGCAGGACCGCGAGGCGATGCACCGATTTCGACAGGAAATTCGCGCCCTGAAGTGCATTCAGAACCCACTTGTAGTCTCTATTTACGAGGACAACCTCGAAAGCCAGCACGAATTCCCTGCGTTCATTATGGACTTGGCATCCTGCTCGCTCACGCAACATCTGACGGAACGGGCAAAGACCGCTAAAGGCAAGAAACCAATACTGCCGCCTAGCGAGTCAATTTCAATAATTCGAACGATTCTCGATGCGTGTGAGTTGTTGCATAGGCACGAGCGCCGCATAATCCACCGAGATGTTAATCCCAACAACATTTTGAAAATGCGCGACAACAAATGGCTTCTTGCCGATTTTGGGCTTGCCGGCTTTATGGCGTCGGTACCAGTCACGACGACATATTCAACGACCGGCGCAGGCATGGGAACCGTACCCTATGGAGCGCCAGAGCAGTTTCGCAGTTTCGATCTAACGGATGAGCGCGCGGACGTTTACGCTATCGGAATACTGATCTGGGAGTTATTTACGACCGAGTACGGAATGCCTGACCGCGACCACCATGGATTGCCTTCGGGTTTGGATGAAGTATTCCGCCGAGCCACGTGTCGTGAGCCCCTTGACCGGTGGCAAGGCATCGCAGAAGTTCGCGCTGCTTTGGAAGATGCAACGAAAAGCATCGTATAGTTGCGGCTGAATCCCGCGTGCAGGTTGCTCTGGGGGCTTAGGCCAAATCAGAGTCGGTGTCGCGTGGACAATCGTGCACCTAACGGCATCGAACACATTTCGCTCCACTGCAGTCTAGGTTTTGACGATAAACGCCATACTCGGGGACACGGTATGGCAGAGCTCGTCGATCCCAAAAAACTGAAGTCTGTCGCTCAGTTGGCGATTGAGTATGGATTTGACCGGAAATATCTGAGCAGGCTCGCTTCAACGGGCAAACTGAAAGCTTGGTTCATTGCGGATTCCTGGATCACCACGGACGAAATCCTCACGCAATACTTGAAAACCCGCCCATCACGGGGCCGGCCGAAGAAGAACAAACAGAAGTCGCCCCAAAAATAGTTTCCACTTTCCTCTTGCAATGAGCGACCAATGTCGCTATTAAATAGATGCGCGGCGAGGGATGCGTCAACATCCCCCGCCGCTAAATCACCGCGCGACAGGTTTAGTCTGCTGCGCGAGATCTGAAGGCGATTCTAAGTCCCCGCCCGGCTGATTCCAGAACCAGCAGACGCTGCGTTCTGCTTCAGCTATTGGTCTCGCTCCCATTCTTGCTTCCTGTCGCGTCAACAGTCCATCCGTGGACAGGGAGCGCGTATGTCTCAGAATTCGTCGTTCGAACTGTTTGGCAACCTGCTGGCTGCGAAGACCGGTAACGATGTCGGCGCAATATTGCGCGCACTCGGCGATTTCCCGAAAGAGGTCGCGCTCGGCGAGCCGTTCGGCGCTGGCTTCGCATGGCAGCCAATCGGCGGCCGAACCACGAATGTCTCGACCGTTGAACTGGCCACGCATCCGGGCCGCGCCATTGTTGAGCGCATCAACAACTCGATTGATGCGCTCATAGATGAGCGGTTGGCCTCGGCGAAATTCGTTGAGAAACCTGCAACACCCGCCGACGCCGCGCGACTTTGCTTTGGCCGACCCGCCCAACCGGAGAAGCTTGTTGCTTGGTTCGACGAGAGCGATGCCCAAGCCGAGGCTGCGCGGCTCTCCGTCGTGCTGCTCGACGGCCTTTCGCGCGAAGAGCCGCGACTCGATGTCTTCGATGGCGGCCCCGGAATTCCAGCCGCGAAGTTCTGCAACACGATTTTGAGTCTGAACGTTGAGAACAAGATCAAAGTTCCATACGCGCTCGGCCTTTTCGGTCAGGGTGGTTCGGCGTCGTTCGCGTTCGCGAGCTTCACGCTCATTATTTCGCGTTCTACGGAAGAGCCCGGTCGCGTTGCGTTCACCATTGTTCGCCGCTGCGAGATTGAAGGCTGGAAGGAATCGTGCTACGCGTTCCTGACGACTCGCGACGCGTCAGGCTGTTGGCAGATTCCATCGGTTGAGGCCGTGAAAGACAGCCCTGTTCAGATCTACGGCAAGACCAGCGATGTTGCGGTCGATGCAAAATTGCCCGCGTTCAGAAGCGGCACGTTGGTCCGGCATTTCGATTACAAACTGCCTCAGATGGGCAACGCGCTGAGCAGCAGCCAGAAGAATCTCTACCACTCTCTTCACTACCTGCTCTTCGATCCGCTTTTGCCGTACCGCGTCACTGACCTGCGCGAAGGCAGCGTCGATACGCGGCACGTCGCTGGCAGCCGTAACCGGCTTATGAAACTGGTTGAGAAATCAAAAGAGTCCGGCAACGGAAGCCGGACCGAACTCAAGCACTACCACCGGCTTGAATACATCGCGCCGCCCGGATCAAACGATCCCTGCATTGGCGTTGAATGGTGGGTGGTTTTCAGTTGGCGAAAAGAGCAGGACGGAAGGTTGGAGTTGCGTTCCGGGACGGAGCAGTTCGCCGACCGAGACCATCCCATCATCTTTACGTATCATGGGCAGGACCACGGTGAACTTACGGCAGACTGTTTGAGAAAGCTCGGCCTGAACCTGCTTCGCCGTCACATGGTCATACATCTCGATGTCAGTCGCGCGGACGGCAATACCAAACGCGAACTGTTCACTGCGACGCGCGAGAATCTCAAGCGCAGCAGCGTGCTGGACGGTCTGACCGAGCGCCTGACCCAGTTGCTCTCTGAGGACGCGCGCTTGTATGCGCTGGAAAAAGAATTGACCGACCGCGCTCTCTCAGCCGCCAGCAGCACCGAAACTGCTGCGCTGAAAGAGCGCGTGATTGAACTGTTGCAGGAACATGGCCTTGAAGTCGGCACCGTTCCAGGAACGCGCCGTCGCCGCCGCCGCCTTCCGCGTCCCAGTGTCGGCGGGCCTCGCGAGAGCCTGCCGCCCATTCCGACGCTGCCGTTTCCGAAGGTGACCCGATTCGATGTCGTCCGGCCCGTCAACGGCACGGTGGCGCGACGGGGCGAATCAAAAAACGTCTGGATCGAGACCGATGCGTCCGACGAGTTCGACCGGCAAGGCTTGATCCAGATCCGCTGCGAACCGCCGCTGCTTGAAATCACGAGCAAAACGCCGCTTCGTGGCGGGCGCATGAAGTACGGCCTGATGCCGGTCGCGGCGGCGGTTCCCAGCGAGACGGGAGCGCTGATTGTTTCGCTGCGAGTGCCCACGACTACCGGATCGGCCGAGAAATTCCATCATCGCATCGAGTTCGAGATCGGGCCGGAGCGCACCTACGAGGAAAATGAAATCGTTTACGTTCCGGAAATCGAAATCGTTGGTCTGGCTCCTTCCGATTGCAGTACCCATGAGACATGGCGGACCGTCTGGCCCGATATTGAGCCTTCGCAGGCCAGCGCGGCCCGGACTGTCGCGTACAAAGTTTATCAAAACGGGCGCACCATCGTTTACTTCAACTCCGAGTTTCCACCGTATGCAAACTGCGTCGCCAAATGGAAATCCAGAACGGCGGACGCGGCCAAGATGTTCGCGGACGAGTACAAGCTTTACCTCGCATTTCATGCGGTGCTGCAATCGGTTGTTGAACGGCCGCAGATCGAACTGGAACAACTCGACAAGATCACCGAACAGGAGCGCGCGCTGACGGCGATGCTGATCGTCAAGCACTCCGACACCCTCGTTGCAATGCACCATAAAGCCGGCGTGAGCCGGTAGCTCTGGGAGGATTGATTATGGAACAGCCGACCACGACGGCCGACGAAGTCGAAGCCATTGAAGAAGAGGTGAATGCAGGGCCGGTCCGCATCATCACGCGGCTGGCCGAACTTCCGGGCAAAGCGTTGCTCGACGAAGGCGCGTTGGCGGAAATCTTCGTGGTCTCAAAGCGCACGATTCGACGGATGGTCGAACGTTTCGAGTTGCCGCCACCGGTGTCGCTGGCCGGGCGCTCCGTCTGGATCGCCGACCGCGTCATCGCGCATCTTGAGCACCGGGCCGAGCGCGAGGCACGAAAGGCCGAGCAGGAATCGCGGCGCATCGAGGCCCTGCCTTATCGTGCTGAAAAAAGTTGAAAATTCGCCTTCCGCAAAAAGGGAAATCGGCCGGACCAGCCGCATATAGCGAATGAAACCTCGCACAGTGTTGAGGCGAAGTTCTTATCTCTATAAGGAGGGCAGACAATGCCTACAATTTTCAGGACGAAGGATCGCCATGGCAAATGGCATCATAATTGGCGGTTCAAATTTATTGACTATACGGGGCAGCGGAAGACCGCGACGGGGCTGCCGACAAAGGAAGCGACGAAGACGCTGGCTTGGAAGATTCAGGCCGAGCAGGACGAGATCCGAAAGGGCCTGCGTCCAGCGCCAAAGGAGAGCGAAAAGCCGCGCCTTTTTGATCAAATCCTCGCGGAGTATCTCGCCTGGGGCGCGTCTCAAGGCGGACATGGCGGACGGCCATGGAGCCTGCGGCATTACGGACCGAGAAAGGCCCGCCTTGAATTCTGGCGGACGCGGTTGAAGCTTGAGCTGCTTGCTGATCTCAACGGCAGCCTGCCGCGAGTCGAAGAAGCGCTGCGCGAATTGCAGAATAAAGGACGGGCGGGCAAGACGCTTCAGAACTACGCCGAGGCGATTTGCGCGTTCTGCGACTGGGCGCTCAAGCGCGGATATTTGGATCATGATCCGCTGAAAAATCTCCAGCATTTTGATACGACGCCGCTGACGCAGCGGCGCGCGCCGACGCCCGAAGAGATTCAGGCCATACTGGCGGTCGCGCCGCCAGAGCGACGGCTTTTGTACCAGCTCGCGTTGGCCAGCGGACTTCGGGCAAATGAACTGCGCAGTCTTCGGGCGCGGCATATTGACGTCGTCAATTCTGGTCTGAAATTGGAGGCGAACTGGACCAAAGGACGCAAGGCGACGTTCCAGCCCATACATGCCGAACTGATGGCGGTTTTGCAGCAAATCGGAGAGACGAAGGGGCAGGACGAGCCGCTGCTGAAAATTTCCAAAAACGCCGCGGCCTCCCTGTACATTGACATGGCGAAGGCGGGCGTTCCCAAGACGACTGTCGAGGGCAAGCTCGATTTCCATGCCCTTCGGACTGGGTATACGACGCTCGTCTTCGAGGCGGGCGCGTCCATAAAAGAGGCCCAGAGTCTGGCGCGGCATTCGACGCCGGACTTGACGCTGAACGTCTACGCGCGGACGCGATCCGCGCGGCTGGCCGAAGTCGCGCAGGCCGTCGGCGACAAGATCCTGTTCAAGCCCGCGCCAAGTACAACAGATGTCCAACGGCTAGACGGCGCGATCATGGCGCAGGATATAACTGCTTCCGATACAACGACTTCCAACGCCAAAATTGATCCTGCCTTGGAGGGTTCGAATCCCCCCTGCGTTATCAACGGCGATCTGGAAAACGCAGGCCAGCCTAAGTCGAACTGCGGACAGAACATGGCCCAAGTCGGCCAGCAGCCTGGCATTACGAACATGCGCTTGGTCGAGAAGCGGACGGAAGCTGACGCGACGCGGACGGACTCTGGACGCGCGGAATGTACAACAGTTGTCCAACGCCCAAGCGGAGATAGAGACGTAGACGACTCTGACGAACGGCTCGCAGCATAGTCGTATCCTGAAAACGGCAGGCCTTTTCGCAATGCGCGGGGCCTGCTTTTTTTGTTGCCATCGATTTTTGGAGTGGGTGGTTGTGATGAATAAACAAGAAATTCTGCAGCATCTTCAGCAACCTTATCGCGAGTCGGTTCTGCTCGACGGTCTCGATGACGCGCTTCTCGGCTATGTGGAGAACGGCAACGAACAACCACGAGCGCTCTACGATTTGGAGAAGTGCGTTGCCATTTTGCGGGTGCGGCTCGGCTGGAGTTTCCCTTGCGCGAGCGACATCTTGCGCGACGCGCTTTCTCGCGGGTGGTGGCCTGCCGCCGGGATGCCGGCGTTCGCAGTATTGGCAGACGATCTTGAAAGACCATCGACGGTCATGACCGTGAACATCCCAGCAGGTAGCCCAGAATGATCATCCCGCGCGATCTGAACGTTCATCAATGTTTTGCCTGCAAAAAGCCGCTCGACGATGAAGATTTCGTCCGCTGCGGCGTGGGCATTCTGCCGAAAACGCATCTGTTCTTCGATTACCGTTGCCACCGATGCTCGCATCACGGTAGATGGGTCGTGGGCATTGAATGCGGCGGTGGTCCGGTCGAAGGTCTCCACTTCCTCTGCGAACTGATCGAAAACGGCCCGACATCGGCTTACCGCGCCGACTGGGACGAAATCGACTGGGATGCCTGATCCCCACCGGACGAAGGCGCGCTACTGCGCGCCTTGTTGTTGCATCTTGACGACGATCACCGTCACTGGCTCGGCCACGAGTGCCTTACCGTGTTGCTCCGCGACGAATTTCAGACGCGCCGTCAGTTCGCTCAGGTTTGCAGCCGTAAGCTGAACTGCGGGAATGTCGGACTTGCCGCCGTTTAGCTTGCCCAACGACGCGCTGAAATCCGTTAACGTTTCGCGACGATAAAGCACCGTCCGGGCGAGCTCTCTGCTCCTGTTCGCTCGCCGTCTGCCGGGAAACGCTTTCCGCAGCACCGCGTATGCTTCGTTCAGGCCCACGACGTTCGCGAGCAGGTTCTTGCTCGAAAGCTCCGCGACCTTGATATACTTTAGCGCCGTGTTGTCGCTGAACTTCAGTTTTGCCTTGACCCAGTCCAGCCATGTACCGCGCTTGCCGTCCTTCAAGCGCTCGCGAATCGGTATCAACGATTTGCCGATCTCGATTGCTCTCGCGAGATTGTCTTTGTCCTGCGTTTCGATCTGCGCGTGCAGCGCATTGACGCGCGCGGCATCCGACTCGAACTCCGCGCCTTGCGGAGAGCCCGCTTCTGCCGGTTTGGTCTGCGACGGCTGCACCGCCGGCGGCGTAACTTTCTGCTTCCTCGGTCTTCCCCTCTTTTTGGCCACGAAACGACCCTCCCAATGGCGCCGCGGAACGCAAGCAGCCAAGGCCGCGCACGCGGCATCTCTTGGCAGCGCGCGTTGCGCAGCGAAAAGCTGATTACAGAGCGGTGTTATTTAAGGCGTGGTGTCATCTGAACGGCGGAGTCTGAATATGAAAGGAGTGAGTACGACTAACTAATACCCCTACCGCCATATTGCGGCGGCCAAGATCGAATAAGTGATACGCGCCCAGCACATCCATGCGTCAAGACCCTTCTCTGCTCCTGTACTGCGCGCAGGCGCACGGGTCAACAGTTATCTGGATCGATTTCAGATTCGAAACTGTTTCGAATCAACCGCTAGCACTCGCGTGCTGCTGTCGTCGTGTGTGGCGTAGATTTCCGGCTGTTGGCTCTGCCGCAGTTGCGGCTTGCGCTGTCAGAAGCATAATGGTCTGATCAGTGGTCACGGACGGGGGCGAATGACGAAACATTCCTGCATTCCTGTAATTGATCTGTTTGCTGGTCCGGGCGGACTCGGGGAGGGCTTTTCTCGTTCTGTCGGTCCCGATGGAAGTCCAGCATTTAAGATCCGGCTTTCAATCGAGAAGGATGAGCACGCCCATCGCACGCTTCAACTGAGAAGCTTCTTCAGGCAGTTTCCGCACGGCAAAGCGCCGGACGACTACTACGAGTGCCTGCAAGGCGAGCTGACCGTCAACGAACTCTTTGCGAAGCACCCTCAGGCCGCGAGCGCGGCGCAGAAAGAGGCGTGGTTGGCGGAACTCGGTAGCGAGCACACGCCGGCCAGCGAAGTGAAGGCTCGAATTACCACCGCGCTGGACGGGAAGAAGGAATGGGTGCTCATTGGCGGACCGCCCTGCCAGGCGTATTCCTTGGCGGGGCGATCGCGCAATAGGGGGATCAAGAACTATACGCTCGAAGGCGACCCCAAGCACAATCTATATACCGAGTACCTGCGGATCATTGCCGATCACTGGCCAACAGTCTTCGTGATGGAAAACGTGCCTGGACTGCTGTCTGCGAGGGTTAGCAACCAAGGCATGTTTGAGCGCATTCTCGGGGATTTGGAGGCACCGCGAAGCGCATTACAATTTGGCGCCGGAGAGCGGTCCCACCGGTACAGTCTCTACTCGCTTGTCCGAGGGCGAACCACTGTCCAACTGCGCCCATCTGATTTCGTCGTCAAAGCGGAGCTGTACGGCGTGCCCCAAGCCAGAAGGCGCGTCATTATTGTGGGTGTGAGGGACGACGTGGGTGATATGGCACCTCCGCTTCTGCAACCCCACGGCAAGCTTGTCACCGTAGCCCAAGTGCTGGATGGTCTCCCTCGCGTTCGCGCCGGTCTCTCCCGCGAACCGGACGGCGACGACCTGTGGCGCGATGCGCTCAAAACGCGCACCGGCGTTCGTTGGCTGGACAGCAGTGCCAGAGCTGGCGGCATTGCCGTTCAGGCCCTTATCGCCTCAACTCTTGATGGTCTTGCCGTACCAAAATGCGGCCGTGGCACGGAGTTCCTGAATCATGAAGCGGCCGCAGCGCATGCCCCGGACTGGTTCCTGGACAACCGGCTGGGTGGCGTCTGCAACCACGTGACGAGGGTGCATATAATCAAGGACCTGTACCGATATCTTTACGCCGCCTGCTTTGCCAAGGTAAACAAGCGCTCGCCAAAGCTGTGCGATTTTCCGCGGGATTTGTTACCGGCTCACGCCAACGTCGAGAAGGCGATGGGGCATGGCTACTTCGCTGAGCGATTCCGGGTGCAATTATGTGGCGAACCGGCCACGACGATCACGAGCCACTTGTCCAGGGACGGCCACCATTTCATTCATCCCGACCCAACCCAATGCCGTAGTCTCACGGTTCGGGAAGCGGCGCGGCTTCAGACATTTCCCGACAACTACTTCTTCGTCGGCACGCGCACGCAGCAATACATTCAGGTTGGAAACGCTGTACCACCGTTTCTTGCGAGGCAGATCGCGGAGGCGGTACTGGATGTACTTGTGCGGACGGGAATGGTCGGCTGACTATGGACAGGCTTTCGAAAGCAAAGCGAAGCTGGAACATGTCGCGCATTCGCGCGAAGAACACCAGTCCGGAAGTAGCGGTTCGCTCAATAATCCATTCGCTGGGTTACCGTTTCCGGTTGCATCCGCGTCACGTTTTCGGTTGTCCGGACATCGTCTTACCGCGACTGCGGACCGTAGTCCTCGTGCATGGATGCTTCTGGCACAGGCATCCGAAATGCCGCTACACCTATAGGCCGAAGTCGAATCTGGAGTTTTGGAATAGGAAATTCCAGGCGAATATGAAACGGGACGAGATCGTAAGAAAAAGGCTCCGGAATGACGGCTGGCGCATGTTGGTCGTCTGGGAATGTGAACTGCGGAAACCCGCACGTGTGACGCGCAGGCTTGCTCGGCTGCTCGGGACAGCAAAGACCATGCGTCGCCCTGCGCAACGACGGATGGTTAAGCGCGTTCGGGCATAAATCGCACGAATTCGGATGGCAGCAGGTGCAGCAGTTCCTTGGGGTTCATAGAGTACAAATCCCACGTCATGTCGAGCTGCTGGATGACATCTACGAACCTGCGCAACGTCCCGGCCCTGTGCTCTTTGACTGGCACGCCTCGCTTGTGTCTTCCCGTCTCAGGATTGTAGTAGAGTAGAGTTGCTGCCGTGATTAAGGCTTTGTTGGAGACGAAATCCTGACGCGCAGCGAGTTGGCCATTGAAGTCCCCTGGCTTATCGAGCGGCCCGTACAGTAAGATCATGGCTTGATCGGGTGCGTCGCTGAAGCTCCTGTAGATGTAGTATGGCCCCGCGAGCAGATGCCGGTAGTACTTCCAGTTCGGGCCAGGCGGAATCCACCGGGCAATCTCGCCCGGAGCGCTCCTGCCCGGGCAGAGTTGGTCAAAGTAGAAAAGCGAAAGCCATGCCCAGACGCCAGGGTCGGAGACGATTCCAGCGGCCTCGTAGTCGTGGAGACGTGAGTAAAAGTACTCTGCTGCGGCGAACCTGCTGCCGAAGACCTGCTGCTCCACTTCCACTTGCACTGAGAGCGGCGCAGACGTGCTGCTATCCGTCAACGCCGATACAGGCACCGCCTGTGGGTTGGCCGTCTTCAGTGAGTCAAGAAAGTCAGCAAGTACCTTCAGCCCTTGGACGTTGAGCTTGCGGAGCGATGTCATGACTTTTCATCCCCCTGACGGAACGCGGCCTGGAACCTGTGTGTAAGGGTCTTCTGCCAGCTACAGAACGCGCTCACTGCGTCCTCAATCCAGTCCTGCTGCTTGGTCACGTCTGCGATGTCCTCAACGGGAGGCTCTCCCAATCCAGGTAGCACACTGATGAACCGCAGCCACAAGGTCTTCCAGTCGTCGTCGTCGTCCAAGTCGGTGTGCTTCTCCACGACCAGAATTTGCGTGAGGATCTGGCGAAGAATGGATGGGTATGCAAGCGCAATGAACGCATCGGATCGCGCGGTCGCCAACTTGTCTAGCGTATTGTTAATCAGCAGAATTGGCATCTTCTCGTTGAAATCAACCCTCCAAATCTGTTCGCCAAGGTTCTCAGATTTGATCGGCAGCAACCCGATACGACTGGCGTCTTCTTCCTCGGGACTTATTGGGGAAATGCGGTCTGCCTCCGCTAGAAGCTTTCCACGAGCATCTTTGCCATCCACAACCTTGACGCGGAATAGAACAGCTTCAGATCCTTCGAACTCCGTTAGCGCGCAGTCGGGCGGAGCAACAGGCGCCGCCACCGTCCCGAATGGAAATCGCATGTAGACCGCAGGCGCCGAACGGTACGCTTCGACAAAAACGGAAGCTTCTGGAGGGAGCCCGTAGTCAACCAGGCGTAGCTTCCCCTCGAAACTGAGCGACTGGTCCTGCGAGCGTACGAGCCGTATGGAGACGCTTGATCGCTCTATCCGTTTTCTGTTGGTGTAGTTCAGGCTACGAACGGGCATTGGCGCCATCCTCCGTGACGACCTGTACTCTGAGATCGCGCCTTGGGTCGAATCCGGTGACAGTGACGGTGAAGGCCGGGTCCAGACGCGTGAGAGCCAACTGGTTGGCGGATTGCGAGCTCACTGTTACCTTCTCGCTCGCTACCTTGATGGGTGGCTTGTCCAGTTGAAAGTCGGGCAACTGGTAAGCTTTGAACGGATTACCCTTCCTCATCTCATAGGCGACGCGTACGGTTGCGGACGACGGCAATGGCGCACCACCTTTTGCGGCGCGAAGGCAGAAACCTCCCTTGATCTGTTCGATCGCGATAGGGCGTGGCTTCGGTGGCGGCGGCGTTGGTGGTGGAACGGGCGAACCATCCTTGCCTGGACCACCCTTTGGAACCTTCGTCTTCGGTTCCTCCGCCGTTGGCTTGGGCAGGTAGAAAATGTCCTTGAGCGCCCTATCGTCCACGCTGCTATCGCTCTGACTGATGATTGAGACAAGTTCGTACACGGCCTCCTTGATGAAACGGAGACACTCCGGACCATGTGCGTACTTGCCTTTGAACTTCGTGGACCGCGCAACCCAGTCGGTGTGCGCGGGATTTTCGGCGTCGCCGAGCATGGATGCCAGCGGCTTGTCGCTCACCGTGACGAGCGCGCGTATGCCGCGTTGCCGTGATGCGCGAACTCCAGAAATCTGCACGCCTTCGCGAATGAACACGGGTTTTTCGTGCTGTAAATCGTAGTCGCGTTCAAAAAACAAGTCAAAGAAGGACTGTTGCGGCTCCCTGTTCTTGAGGCGAACCCATATTGGGACACGCACGGCAATACGCTGGTTTTGTTCCAGTCCCTGTCGAATAGCTTTCAACAGGTTCTCAGGGATAAGAGCCGACGACCATTTTGGCGCGGCTTGGGGTGGCTGTTCATTCAGCACCGCCGGCGGCCCCGCCTCGCGCGTAGCCCAGCGTGCGAGGTCCAGCAGCCTGCCGATCTCCGACTCCAACTGTCCACCCCGCTGCTTCACGAGCGCCGTCGTTGAGTCTGCCGTGAAGATGAGTTCCTCAGCGCCGGGCGCACTTACTGTAACGATGAGTGAGCCTGTTAAAATCGGGAAGAAGTAATGACGAACCACCGCCTCAACAACCAACTGGGGCGTGATGTCCGGCGATGGAAAGGGAATGACTATCGATAGGCCGGGCTTATCGCCCCGCTGAAGACCGAAGTCCGCGCTGAACTGCTCCAGAAAACCCTTATTCTGAGACGGCATTGGCAGCCCGTCTTGAACATCGGCGAAGTAGCCGTACGGGTAGTGGCGCACACCATTGATGCGATGAATCTTCAGGACGGACTGTCCCATAAGCATCTGCTGTTGATCATCAGCGCGAACGGTCAGTCCGAGAAAGGCATTGACCTGACTCGAAGCCGGGAAGACATTCTTGCCCAGTCCCCACCGCCCACGATCAGTCTCCCCTTTTCCTGAACGACCAACATTTCGCCAGAAGTAGTAGAAGTCGTTCTTCGATGGCGCGTCGCCGTCATCGTGCTGAGACGGATCGCCACGCAGACCGCGGGTGCCAAAGTCTTCCAGTACAAGAAAGGGCATCGGGCTGTCGTTGGCCGGTACGTCAGCCAGTCCACTTGCCGGAGCCTCAATATGCGGCCAGAGGCCAGCGAGGTACTCGCTGGTCTTGGCGCTGGGAAGCGCCCCATTCAGGCCCGAAAGGGAGATTCGGAGACGCACGGCGGTTCCAGGGAGTGCGGCGTCGAGCGAGTTCTGTATCGCCTCGCGGACTAACGCGTCAGCGAGGTTGGGAAGCGCCTCTGTGTTAAAGAACTCGCTCTGGATCGGGTCAACGTTTACCTCGTCCTTCTGCATCTTTCGAAAAGACCACGCCATTGCCATTACCGGCGCCCCCGTTAGATTCCGTTTCACGTATAATTACATGTACACCACGCGGAGTTCGACTTTTAACAGAGTCCCTAATCAGGCTTCCGGCAAACGCTCCCATGCGGCGGGCACGTTCGCTGCAAGGTCGCGCTCTTTCGAAAGGGTATACCCCTGCCGGCCATCCTGTTTGATCAAGCCTTCCTTACGCATCCATGCCAAGCAGACGTACACCTGATAGCCAGGAATCTCATTTCCGTCGGCAGGATCAACCACGGGCATAAAGTCGTCCGCGGCGACAAGGCGCTTGCCGACCGCAGCTTTGGTGATAGCGGCAGCAACCAGACTGACCACCTTGCGTGGCGTCTTGTGCTGGTATTCCCGCCGGCCCCGCTTCGAGTAGCCAACCTTCACGAGTTCATCGCCACGCCGAAAAAACTTTGGGTACAGCGGTGGTTTGCGCCGGGGCTTCCCAACTGCAGCGGCTCCCGCCACGACGCCGCCTGCGCGCTCGGATTCTGCCGATCTTGGCGTCGCGCCGGAGGCACAGGTAGTCGTTTGCGTGGACAAACGGGCCGCCAGCGAGGCGAGGGCCTCGGCGCCGTCCGTCAGCACCCGAACCGCTTCGTAATCGCCAGCCTTCGCGGCCTCGCCTACGAGGTCTCGTAGGCCCGCCTCAGCGTTCTTCAGCAGTTCGTTTGCGCGCTCAATCGTACCCATGCCGTATACAATACACGTACAATATAACCAGTCAAATGCTATTGCGAAAGAATTTTCGTAAACATTCGCGGGGTAGGATCGACTATTTTTCTGAAGCAGACGTGCCGATACTTTCCGTGTGGAGAATGCAGAGACTGACGCGGAGCGGGTGCGCGAACTGGCGGAAAGGAACCGCCAGTTGGAAGCAGAAAATCGCGAGCAGAAGCGGCGTTTGACTGAGCAGGAGAAGCCTCTGGCCGAACGTGAAAAAACCTTGGCCGAGCGCGAGAAAACATTGGCTGACCAAGCCCGGGAAATTGAACGGACGCGAAAAGAGATCGACGATCTGAAGACCGCGTTGGCGCGCGCGCAGCGGACTTCACAGAACTCGTCCAAACGGCCCTCCAGCGACATCGTCAAACCCCACTCGGCCCGCCGCGTCGGCGGACGTAAAATCGGCGGGCAAGCGGGCCATCCGCTGCACAAACGCGCACCGTTCCAGCCAGAAGAAATCGATGCGGTGATCGAACACACGCTCGCCTGCTGACCGTCTGGCCCGAGGATCGGCGCGCGAGTGCCGAAGTCCGCCTGGGCCTCTGCGCCCGGCGCGCATTCCATCCGGCGAAACGGCAACTCGTCGCTGAAACTGAGCCGCCGCACAAAATCGGCCCCGGTCTGGACTGTGCAGTTCCCGGTGGCCACTTCCACAGGGGTGGCCTGTTGTGCCGCAGAGCACGTGGCCACTTCGCCCGCTGTGGCGGGTTTTGAGTCCGCCGCACCGCATGCGCCGGCTCCGCGCCTGTCAATCGCGAGTTGTGTAGGGGCAGAGGCCAACAGAGGCCAAGCCTTGGATCGCACTTCACTCCCACGCTGATACAATCACTATCCCGAGCCCACTTTACGACGCAAGTCGCTGCGCAATCAGCAAATACGCAGGAACTGGCTCAACGAAAGCATGGAGAAACGCCGCAAACGAAGGACGCTCAGCCACCACTTTGTATCCACTTAGACTGCCATCAATGAATCGTAAAGGCCGGCGTACTGCTGAGGCGACATTTCTATTTCCGCAAACGAGTGGCGAATTCTGCTGTCCCGTCTCGCATTCCATTGTGCGTCAACGCCAAAATGCACTTGCTCTCGTGAAGCTCGGAGCGGATGCGGGTACGGAGCGATTTCAAAGTCAATATTGATGAACGCGTCACCCTGAGTAATGGCACGAAAATGCGCGTCGGCAAATCGCATTGTCGCACCCTGAATTGGGAACCGCGCGTTGGGCGCACCGGGCTGAATCATTCGCTTGCCCGGCGCTTCTCTGCCCCACGGATACGTTCTCGGCAGGTGTGTTCCAGTCGGCGCCACAGTCGGCAACGGAAGTTGTGGCCGCAAAAGAATAAACTCATGACGGAATACATAAAGATCGAGATGGTCTACGTCATCCCGCTCGGCAGCTTCAACTTCGCCCCGCTGTAAACCAACGACTGTCCACACGATCACTCCACTTCGCATCGAGATATCTATAGCAGGATTTTGCCTCCTTCTCCGGTGCGCCTTTATCGCATGAGATTCAGTCTCTCTACGAGCGAGACCAACAGCATATTCCAAATCGATGGGCATCTTTTCTCCTCCTATGTCACGCTATTTGCTTTTTCTTCACGCCCGGCAACGAGCGATTCAACAGCCGTGTAGACCGCTTCCCTTTCTTCCCGACACAATCCCATGGCATCAAATATTACAGAGTCCAGAGCACGCCTATCGTCCTGTTTTAACTCATTTCTCAGATCGGCTTGTGGTCGTCTGGCCATCTTGAAAAACCACGGTTTGATATCGTCACCGTTGAGGCCAGAGACAATTTCAAACAGTCCAACATCATCAATGGAAAACTTTACTGCGCCCTCGCCAAGATTGACCAATCCGAGCAATTCGCGTTGTAGAATCCCCCACGTGCTATTTAACTGTGCTGCGATTATCATTGCGTTCTTAGGTACATGCGGGAGCACCTTATAAAATTCTTTGCCATAAACACCTTCAGGATTCCAAACAACAAGATGACGAGAACCAAATGTACGCGGAAACAGAAGCGGCGACACTAGCCTTGAATTTCCGTCTTTCTTTACTCCGTAGCTCACTACACCGGGCGATTCTTGATTTATCAGAATGGTCTCTGTGTTCCGAACACTCTTAAGGAACGGAACTTTTGGAAATGCCTCGCCTGTATTGTTATCGTGAATGTAACCTTGCACTTCAGCAACAAAACTTAGGCGTACAAGTCTTGCTTTTGCCTTTTGCCTAATTTGATGGTAGATATCTGGCGCGCGAAGATACTTGCCGCCCCACTTATTTCCACAATATTCATTATTGCCGTTGGCGCCGTCTGCCCAAAGTTCAGCACGCGTCAGTCGTGACTCAGTTCGCTTGCGCTCATTTCTGATTGCGTCGTCAAACTTTGCACGGAACATAACAAACACGGTCGCATTATCAGTTGACGGCTTTGTCTTACGAAACACACTGATTATCGTGTTTACGTCGGCCGTTGCGAATTGCCGCTCAACAGCGCTGTCGTATATCGCCTTAACATGTGCGCATGACAGTATGTATTTTTGAAGAGTGAACCCGTACCCCGAGTCAAGCCAACTGTTGGAACACACAAATACATGCATGCCGCCTTCGCGCAGGAGCTGCAAGCCTCGAACGTAAAAGTAACAGTACAAATCAGATTGTCCCGATAGGACGCTACCATATTCTTGCCGCAACAGGGGTTTTGCACGTGCATCAATTTTCTCTTTGCGAATATAAGGCGGATTTGCCACAACAATATCGAACCCGCCCTGCTCTCGCCCCAGTTTTAGTGTGAACTCGCGCTGTGGCTTCATGGCTGCGATGAAGCCGAACTGGCCGTCCAGCGTCGCTTCGGTGCCGCCACGCGGCGCGAACACTTCGCAGAACCGCACGCGCCAGTCGAAGGCAGTCGGCGGCAACTTCTCGCTTTGCGCGAACTCCCGCAGTTCCAGCTCCGCCTGCGCGATCTTCTGCCTCAGGAGTTGCTTTCCGACGTTGTCGTGCGTGTTCATGAATTGGCCCTTAAGCACCGCAATGCCGTCGGCCAGTTCATCCCGCCGCTGCACGAACATGTTGTCCTCTCCGCTCCCCATCGGGTCGGACGCGGTCAGGCTGTCGCCGCAAGCGATCTTGAAATCCAGATTCGGCAGCGGTTCGGGCGTGTCTCCGTCGTACTCCACGATCAGCGACAGCCAGAGCCGCAGCATGGCGATATTGACCGCGAAGGGATCCAGGTCCACGCCGTAGAGGTTGTGCTCGATGATCTCCAGCTTGCGCTCGTACACGCTCTTCGTGTCCAGCTTGGCGTCGAACTTGAAAAGCGCCGCGCGCAAGCGCAATAATTCCTGCATCATGCCCAGCAGGTAGGCGCCGCTGCCGCAGGCCGGATCGCAGACTTTCACCTCCCGCAGCGCGGCCAGGATGCCTTCGGGATTTTGCAGTTTCGATGAATCGTCGCGGTCCACCAGCGCCTCGATAGCGCCGGCATCTTTTTCGAAGCGGCCCAGATAGCCTTTGAGCGCCTCGCGGCACATGAACGCCACCACGGGACGCGGCGTGTAGTAGCTGCCGCTTTCGTGCCGTCCGGTGACCAGTTCTTCGAAGACCTTGCCGAGCATCTCCGGATCCACCGCGACTTCGATGTCCAACGGCGTGGATTCGCTGACGGTGAAGTTGTAGCGTTCGCACAAATCCAGGATTTTGCCGAAGTGCGCGTTGGACAGTTCCACCTTGCCGCGCACGTCGCAATCGTCGGCCATTTCGAACAGGCCGCCGTTGAGGAACGGGATTCTTCCGCGCACCGCACGGAGTTCTTTCTCCTCGCGTTTCGGCACACGCTCGTCGCCCGTGTTGAAGCCCGCAAAAAACGCATAGTGGAGGCGGTCGTTCAGGAAATCTTCTTTGCCGGCCAGCGCTCTTTCGTAGAGCGCGCGCAAATAGTCTTTACGCCCTTCGAACTCCAGCCAGCCCTTCCTCTGAACGAAGTACGCGAACATCAGCCGGTTGGACAAGCGCTGTGTGTACAGACGCCGGACTTCCGCGCCTTGCGGACCGCGCAGGGCTCGCTCCACGCCCTCGAAAACCTCGTGGTACTCGACGAAGAAGCGTTTTGTGACGGCTTCGATGTCGAAGGCCGAGCGCCAGGAGTCCAGCCACTGGAGTGCATCGCGACCGCTATCTTGCGGGAACTCCAGCGCGGGCAAGTTGTGCTCGCAGAGCGTGCGGATATGCGTGTCGCCTTCGTTCCAGCCGAAGGTGGCGAGCGGTGCGCTGAGCTGCGGGTCCAGTGGGGCCTTGAAGTATGAAAAACGGAAATCCCGGTAGTCGTGAGTCGAAATGAACAGCAGGTTTTCCTGCCTCCATTTTCTCTGATCGCCATGGTTGGCCGAAGCACGACGCTTGGGCACCAAGCCGCGCAGGACTTTGCGCAACGGCCCGGTCATGCCCCGTCCGCTGGTTAGCGCATCGGGGTGTTTGAACTCCAGAAGAAAGATGCCCCAGGGCTGGTCAGTACGGAACGGTTGAAACTGATATGTTTGCCCATCAACGATGTCCGCGTCAAGGCCGTCAGCCTGCAATTCGTCGGCCGACCACTTGTAGCCAATATCCTCAATCCGCTTGACGCCTTCGGCCAACGGCCAGTGAAGTAGGCCGGCCAAGAACTCGCACAGGAAGGTGCCCTGATCGCGAATGCGTCCAAGCGCGTCTTGTAGTTCTCGCGGCGCAACCATCAATTAAGCTCCATCCATGCTTTCAGAGCCGGCTTTACGCCGGCCGGCGCCTGCACCTTTTTCAGGTACGTATTCCTGATATGTTTATCGACTTTTGTGCGAATTTCCGAGAGCGTCTTATGTTCGGCAACGCAGCGGCGCGGCGTATCGGGCGCGCAGCGGATGAAGTCGTGAATTTCCGTGGCTTCTTCCAGAATTTTGCCGGTGGCGAGATCGAACAGATACCACTGAATTTGGCCGGCGTCGATGGACCAGTCGGCGGCATCGACGGTTTCCGCCGGAGTCCCGTCGCGCCCGAGTTGCCGTGCCGGGAGGGCGTAACAGAAGAAGACCGCTCGCGTGTTGGCCTTCGGATGCTCTTTGCCGCTGAACACCCGTCCAGGCAACGCGTTCAAACGTTGCTCCAAATCGGGGTCCTCTTTCAGCAGCTTTTGCAGATCGAGATGCATCGCCTCGACCGGCGACAGCGTGCCCTCATACGCTTCCTGGAAATCCCGCAGGTCTTCATAGTCGTCTTCGGGCTTAAGAAGCTTCTTGCCTTCGATGCCGAACGTTTTCGAGATGCGAAGCGTCTTCTTCGCGACCTTCTGATAAAGCTTGAGCAGTTCGTCCAAATCGTCAGGCGGCAGAAAATTCCAGTACGCCACTTCGCCGCGCAACTTCTCTTGGTCGGGATGGTCGGCAACAATCCGCGCCTCGATCTCAGGGTCCATGCGCCTATCGACGCGGCCAATGCGCTGCATGAGACGCACCGGGTTCCAATGCAGGTCGTAGTTGATCAGCCGGGTGCAATCCTGGAGATTCAGGCCCTCGGAGAGAACATCCGTCGAGATTAGAATGCGGATTTCCGGCTCGCCGGCCGCGGTGATCTTTCCCGATGACGAGCCGTTGTAGTAGGGCGAAAAGCGCTGAATGACCGCGCCACGGTCGGATTTGGTCGAGCTGTCGATTTCCTCGACGCCGTCAAAACCAGCTTCCTTGAGCTGATTCATCAGATAGCGCGCCGTGTCTCTGAATTCCGTAAAGATCAGAACCTTGTGTTGTTTGAGCACCGCATCGCTTTTGAGCAGGTTCTTGAGAGCCGTCAATTTTTTGTCTTGGGATGGCTTGAATTCCCGCAGGATTTCCAGGAATTCAGAAATCTGATCCAGATCGAGGATCGTTTCGTTGATGATCTCATCGACTTTGAAATCATTGCGCGGCAGTTTCTCGACGGCTTCCAGCATTTCGGGGGGAATCAGATCGTCTTCGTCTTCGTCATCCTCATCCGCATCCCCGAAGAGTTCCAACTGGTGTTGCTGAATAAAACCCGTCAGCTTGCTGTGCTGTAGCAGCCAGCGTTCAACGATTCGCTTCTCACTGGGGGTCTCAGCATGAACCTGCAACCATGCGAGCAGTTTGCGCATCAGATTCCAGCACGACATGCTGAAAGCTTCGGCGGAGCTTTCAAAGCGCTTTAAGAAACCGGTTCGAATCAGGGAGACGACCTGCTTTTGCCGGCCTTGTTCCAACGGGTTGATACTTTCGTCGGAACCTTTGTAATATGCCAGCGGGTAGTAGATGGGCAGCGCGAACAACGGCTTCTCCTTGTTGAACGCATCTTCGACTTTCTTCAGCAGTTTGCCATAGGTTTGCTTCACCGAGTACGGCACCACCTTCGGTTCCCTCGGCTTCGGGAACAGAACCTGCCCGCCGCCGTTTCGCTCAAGACTGTCTTTGACGTACTTTCGGCTGCGTTGAACGACAAGCGCCCGGAACAGGTCGTCTTGCCTCAGCACCTGTCCGGCTTCCGCCAGATTCGTCTCGAAAAGACCGCCGCCTTCCGGATGATTTCCCTCGACGGATTTCTCAAGAGATTTCTCGATTGTGCGAAAATGCCCGGCCAGAGAGTGAATTCCGAGTGGCGCATCCTTGAAGTAGTCCGGCTGGTGCCGAGAGAACAATTCGATCATGTGCTGAAGGTCCGTCAGCCGGTTGTTGATCGGCGTGGCGGTGAGCATGAAGATCGGTTTACCGGCGAGGATGTCGTAAAGCTTCCAGTAACGCGACTTCCTTTCGGATGGGTCGTCGCCTCCCTTGGTTCCAGTGTTCCGGAAATGATGCGCCTCGTCAATCAGAATGACGTGCGCGCGTTCGCGGACACTTTCGAGTTCCTTCTGCCAACTGCCGCCGCGCATCAGATCGGTGTGGTTGAAGATTCTTAGTCTGCTGTATGCGCCGAAGACATGCGGAATCCGATCATTCAGCGCGCGCTCCCAGACCGGTTCGCGCGCCGATTTCGGGACGAAAAGGGCCACGTTCAGCCGGTCGTGCATGACGAACCGTTCGATAAGCATTAGGCCGACGAACGTCTTTCCCAGACCCACGCCGTCGCAGAGAAACGCACCGTTGTACCGGCTCGATCGTTTCAGAAGGCCGTGATATGCTTCCTTCTGGTACGTCGCCAGAATGGGATAGATTTTCGACTCGTTCCGCTCCCATTCGCTCGCGGTCATCTCATGACCGCGGAAAAACTCTTGCAGGGATTTCGCATAGACCTCGAACGGCGAGAAATCGCGCACGTGCCGTTCGATGGTCGTCAAGATGTCCGATGTGACATCTTCGGCGGCGTCCCAGTGCTCGTCGTACCATTCCTGAAGCACGGTCACCGGGCGCCCCGTGATCTGGACGTTCAACTCAATGTTTTCCGTCAGGCCCGGGTACGTGAAATTCGACGAGCCCACCAGCGCTGACGAACCGATAACTTCCAAGCGGGCGTGTGTGATGTAGGCTTTGGCGTGGAACTTGTCTTTGCGGTAGACGCGACACTCGATCTTTTTCGAGCGGATTGCCGCCACTATCGCTGGAAGGCCCGCGAGAAAGTCATTTTTTTCTTTTTCAGCCTCAATGCTGTCGTCCAGACGCGCGGTGATTTGCCGCAGCCCCTGATCGAACGCGTTTTTTGTTCGCTTCGACACCTCATCGCCCATGAGAATGCGAATCTTGTCCACCTTTTGCCATTCGTCTTGAAGTGAAAGAAGCGAGCCAATTTCAAAATAGCCCGTGGCTATGTCAATCGACTTCGAAATCTGGCACCAGTCGTGCAGGTAGCGAACGACCTTCCAGTCCACGTCGCTGTTGTCAACGATGAAAAGCTCGCTGCCAGTCGGGCTCGTTCGATTGGGCATAACTTCTCCTGCCGGAGAGATGAAACTGCGTTTTCATGTGAAGCAGTCTACTTTTATCTGCACCGTAAAGGGGATGCAACGGCGTTACAGCGCCCGACGTTGCCGGCGTTGGTAAACTACCGAAATCCCAGCGGGTTACTGCGACTTAATAATGCTGCGGTTGCAGGCGTGATGGCCGTTGTGCTCCGCATAGAAATACGAGAAGCAAGCGCTTCTGCAAATGTAACGAACTATTGACAACCATAGCTGTTTGTCGAGAATCCGTGACATGAATGCGTCCGAAAGCAGTAAGGCTGAGCGAATTCTGAACTTGTTGCGCCGCCAAGGATACATCCGTGCGCGCGACTTGGATGCGTTGAGTGTCGAGCGAATCTACCTCAGCCGGCTCTGCGAAAAAGGACTTCTCAAAAAAGCGGGGCGCGGGATCTATGCGCTGGCCGACGCGCCGGTGTCGGAATGGCACACGCTTGCGCTGACGGCCAAGCTCGTTCCGGAGGGCGTCGTCTGTCTGCTGTCGGCGCTTCGCTTTCACGGAATCGGGACGCAGCAACCGCATGAAGTCTGGATCGCGCTCGACCGTCGCGCCGCCACCCCGAAACCTGGTTATCCGAAGGTGCGGGTGGTTCGGCCGTCAGGTGCTGCGCTCTCAGGGGGTGTCGAGCGACACGAGATTGAAGGAACGCCCGTAAAGATTTTCAGCGCAGCAAAGACGGTTGTCGATTGTTTCAAGTACCGTAACAAGATCGGCATGGATGTCGCGCTGGAGGCCCTGCGAGAAGGCCAGCGCGCGCGGAAATTTACGCGCGAAAACATCTGGCGCTACGCGAAGGCGTGCCGCGTTGCGAACGTGATGCGACCGTACATGGAGGCACTGGCATAATCGTGGCCAAGAACATTCCGGCAGCCATTCGGCTGCGACTCCTGGAACTGGCCGAGAGCACGGGGGTGACGCCAAGCATTGCACGGGCACAGAAACAGATAACTCTATACTTGCACGATAACACTGTATATGTTATCGTGCAAACGTGATGATTTAGGGGTATCTGTGGCAGTCGAGTCGCACCAGATTGAGCAGTACATCAAGACAGCGTTGGGCGCTGACGTGACCGTTACGCCTTGGCGTGGCGCTGAGCATCTCCCGCAGTTCCTCAGAGCGATGTACAGTTTCGCCCAGATTCGTCTGCTGGGAATGTCTGGCCTGCTCGTCTTGGACTCCGGTCACGCCGAGCGCTCGCCAGCCACAGTCCGCAAACATCTGGACCTTCTGCGAGCCAAGCAGGACACCGAGGTGATCTATGTTCGCGATCAGGTGACCGCATACAATCGCAAGCGGCTGATTGAGCAGAAAGTTCCATTCATTGTTCCCGGCAACCAGATGTATTTGCCAATGCTGGGAATCGACCTTCGCGAGCATTTTCGCCGTCTTCGGTCTGAGAATCCTGTGTTCAGCCCATCGACGCAGGCCGTCGTCATTCAAGTCTTGCTTCACGGCGCAGACGGCGACTTAGTGCCATTAGCGGCAGCGCGATGCCTGGGATACTCCGCAATGACCATGACCCGCGCCTTTGACGAACTGGAGGCCGCCGAACTTGGTACGGTCACAATTTGTGGCCGCGAGCGCCGCCTGCGTTTCATCGCCGACCGGAAGTCGCTCTGGACAAAGGTGCAGCCCTTCCTGCGCAATCCCGTCACAAAGACGCTGTATGTTCAACGCACTGAGGCGACGACATCCGGCATACGCGCAGGACTCACGGCGCTGGCCCAATACTCCATGCTGTCGCCGCCGGAGTACGTCACTCACGCCCTGAGCCGCGAAGAGTGGAACCTGCTTCGCCAGCAGCATCGCATCACCGAATTGCCTGGCCCGGAGGCGGATTCTGAAGAGCTTGAGGTCTGGGCGTACCCGCCGAAACTATTTGCTGAGCGCGGTGTAGTTGATCCGTTGTCGCTGTACCTGTCGCTGAAGGACAACAACGACGAGCGAACACAGACTGCCTTGGACGAAATGATGAGGAAGCTTGGATGGTAAAAGGTCTGGACGTCTTTCGAGCCCATTTTCAGAACTACACAAACCGGTATGTGCTCATTGGCGGCACCGCGTGCGAAATTGCCATGGCAACGGCCGGCCTGCCGTTCCGGGCCACCAAGGATCTCGACATCGTGCTGTGCGTCGAGGCGCTTGATGCTGCCTTTGTACGCGCATTCTGGGCATTCGTTCATGCTGGAGGGTACCAAGCCCAAGAGAAGTCAACGGGTCAGCGACAGTTCTACCGGTTTCAGAAGCCGACGGACGAGAACTATCCGTTTATGTTGGAGCTGTTCTCACGTCAGCCCGACGCTCTCCAGATTCCTGAAGGTAATCGGCTGACGCCACTCCCAGTGGAAGAGGATCTGTCCAGTCTGTCCGCCATTCTCATGGACACTGACTATTACTCATTCATTCTCGCCGGGCGCCAACAGGTGGGCGGACTGCCAGTGGTTGGAGCAGCGCAGCTCGTGCCTTTGAAAGCGCGGGCCTGGCTCGACCTGTCGCAACGCGAAAGGAATGGCGAGCAGATTGATAGCAGGGCCGTCAAGAAGCACAAGAACGATGTGTTCCGGCTGTACCAAATTCTTGATCCGACCGTCGATCCTCTGGCTCCAGAATCAGTCAAGACGGATCTCCGTGCGTTCATCGAGTCCATGCGGCATGAAGCTGTTGACTTGAAAGCCCTTGGATTGCGTTCCATCGCAGTTGACACAGTCCTTGCCGATCTTGCGACAATCTACCGACTTGGCGCAGGACTTCTCTGATGGCGAACTGGTTAGAGGACCAAGCGGACTCGAATCTGGGACAAGTGATCGCGGACATCCGAACTTTCTTCGAGCCAGTGTTGCTCAAGAGCCGCACCTTCAGCCTGCATTGGAAAAACGGATGGAACTGAACTCGCGAGCGTTTTACAGGTTGCTTACACCTGCCATTTACACTTTGCCGAGGAGCAAACGCGTAATGCATTTACGTAATGCAAACGTAATGCAGTCAGAACTTCTTCATTCTAAACCTCGGGACTCATAATCCCCAGGTCGCTGGTTCGAATCCAGCCGGGCCTAAATATGAAAAGCAGCGTTTTTCATAGGTAAAGTAGCCTCCCCTGTAGCCCGGGAAGGGGCTCGTTACTCGCCTGCATATGCCCGAAAAATGGGTGCAAAATGGGTACAAGCCGAGTTGGTCGGCGGGTACCAGCGGGTACATGCCATGAGCAGCGTCGGCCCTAAAGTGAGGTAGAACTGAAACCACGCCCGCTTCTTCGGCTCATTCACAAAGACCGACGTCTGCGTCCTCCGCGTCCTCTGCGGTAAGCCGTTATTTCGCAACCCGAAATCTACGGATAAACCATCTGCATCTCGCGCCCTTCCAGCACATCGACCACACGCTTCAAAATATGCTGCGGTGCGTAGCTGCCGGCTGCGGCTGGCGCGGACGACTCGAACGCCTTCTTCATCGCCGGGATCAACGGCCGCGCGCCTTCACCGATGCGGTCGAGCACATTCCCCGCTTGCATGATGAACGCCTTCGGCTCCTTCTGTCCGATCCAATGCTCCAGCACCGGCATCGCCAAATCGAGTTTGCCCTGACGCGCGAGCGCTTCGGCCGCGGCGATCCGCACCGCGCCGGATTTATCGGATAAAGCCTTGCGCAGCGCGGCTTCAGCCGACGCGGCTTTTTCACGCAGCATCGTGCAGCCTTGAGCGCCCCACCAGCGGATGGCCTCGCACGGATCGTCGAGCGCCTCGATCAGCTTCGGCAAGTTCGCGACGTTCCGCTCCGACGCCAGATTCGCCGTCGCCAAGACGCGTTCGATCGGAAACGCGTCGGCCGCATGCGAGGCTTCGTAGCCTTCCAGTTCCGAACCTTCCGGCAAAAACCCATTGTCTTTGTTGGCGATAATGCGCTTTTCCAGCGCCGCGCGCATGCGCTGAAGTGTCTCGCGCTGAGCCGGGTCGGCCGCGAGATTCTTCACGCTGTCTGGGTCGTTCTGCATGTCGTAAAGCTCTTCAGTCGGCTTTTGGCCCCAGAACATCGTGGTCGCCGGCGTCAGCTTGCCTTCGCGCGCCGCGCGAGCCCATGACTGATAGCCGCGCGCGCGAAACATGTACTCCAGCGGCTGGACGTACGGCAGATCGGGCCGGTAGTTGTGAACGTACAGCCAGCGGCTGTCCATCGCCGAACGCATCATGTCATAGCGTTCGTCCATCCGGTCGCGCGTGCAGAACACGAACTCATTGGGTTCCGCCTTCGCCGGCCCCAAAAAAGCGCGCCCCTGCATGTACTCGGGAATTTTCACGCCCGCCAGCGAGAGCACCGTCGGCGCGAAATCCACAAAGTGCACCGGCTCCTTGACGCGCGTTCCCGGCGCCGCGGGAGCCAGGTGCCGCCACTTCGGCGGAAAGTAAACGATCAGCGGCACGTGTGTCCCGGACTCCTGCAAAAAACGTTTGCTGCGCGGCAGAACGCCGCCATTGTCCGAGTAATAGAAAACGATCGTGTCTTCGGCCAGGCCCGCGTCGGCCAAGTCCTTCAGCTTCGCCGCAATCTGGCCGTCCATTTCCTGCATGCAGGTGTAGTAGCGCGCCCAATCGGCGCGAATCTCCGGTGTGTCCGGCTGATACGGCGGAATGCGCATCTTCGCCGGATCGAACGTCGGCTGTTTGTTCAGCGGGAACAGGCAGCTCTCGTGCGTGACTTCGTGGTTGAACACACTGAAAAATGGCGGCACTGTGCCACGGGCAGCCTCCGTCTGCTGTTGGCTGCCCGTGCGGTTCTTGTAGTGCGCTTGCTTCCCGCATTCGCTCCACGCTTCTTTCACGCTGATCGGCGAGTTGTAATCGGTCTTCGCATTGTTCGACGTGCAGTAGCCGGCATCACGCAGGTACGCGGGGAAGCCTTTCAGCCATGACGGTATCTTGCCCTGCGCGCGCATGTGCTGCGCCGGCCCGCACGTCGTCGGATACATTCCGCTGATCAGCGTGAAGCGCGACGGCGCGCAGACCGGCATCGCGAAACAGCGTTCAAAAAGAATGCCTTCGCGCGCGAGCTTGTCGAGCGTCGGCGTCTTGGCGATCGGATCGCCATAGCAGCCGAGGAACGTGTCGTTGTCCTCGCTGACCAGCCATAGAATGTTCGGCCGCCCAGCTGGCTTGGTCTCCTCGCCGGCGCTCAACGCCAAGGAAAGCAGCGCTATCAAAGCGACGAGTGATTTCATCATTTGTATGCCTCCAGCACGCCGAAAAACAACAGCCTTCAACACAGAGGCTCAGAGAACACAGAGCACACAGAGTTGTTTTTTGATTCTATCTCTTCTCTGTGACCTCTGCGTTCTCTGTGACTCTGTGTTGAGAGCTGTTAAAGAAGCCATCTACAATCGTCACTCCCCGGCTTCACCGTTCTTTGCACTCTTCTTCCTCTTGCCTTCGCCCTCACCGACACTCTCGCCTAAAGGTGCCGCGGCGTACTCCTTGGTGAGCTGCTCATAGCGTTCGCGCATCGACTTCAGCAGCCCCGCGTGCGCCGGATCGTCGGCGAGATTCTTCATCTCCCACGGATCGTTCTTCAAATCGAAAAGCTGTGTCGTCCGCTGTCCTTTCACCAGGTACTCGATCAGCTTCGCATCATGCGTCCGCACCGCGCGCTGAATGCCGCGGTAAGCGTGCAGCGTCGCGTCGCGCACGTCGGCCTTTTCGCCACGCAGAACCGGCCAGAGGTCCTTGCCATCGACCGTATCTGGGACTTTCAGCCCCGCCGCCGAGGCGAGCGTGGGGTAGAGATCAAAAAGCTGGCAGAGCGCTTCGGAGCGTTTGCCTTTGGGGATTCCTGGCCCACGGATGATCAGCGGCACGCGGCTGCTGTGCTCGTAAAGGTTTTGCTTGCCCATGAGCCCGTGCTGGCCTACCGCCAGGCCGTTGTCGCCGGTAAAGACCACGATCGTATTTTCCGCAAGGCCCATCTCATCCAGAGCGCCCAGGACCCGGCCGATCTGGTCATCCGTGGCGCTGGTCGCGGCGTAGTAGTCGGCGATGTGCTGCCGAATCTCGTCCGGGGTGCGCGGGAATTTCGCCAGCAGTTCGTCGCGGATCTTCATCTCGCCGTTGTCGAACGGGTGCTCCGGCAGAAAATTCGGCGGCAGCGGCAGTTTGGCCGCATCGTACATCGCGTGGAATGTCTTCGGCACCACGCGCGGGTCGTGCGGCGTCTTGAACGCCAGATACGCGAAGAACGGCTTGTCCTTCGGGCGAGTCTTGAGGAACGAGATCGTCGCGGTGGCGAAAACCTCGGCATCGAAATCGGTGATCACGCGCTGGTTCACCAGTTTGCCATCTTTGACGTCGCGTGCCGGCATTTTGAAGTGATCGCTCATCCCGCCGTGAAAGATTGCTTCGGCGGACTCAAAGGAACGCAGCAACGAGTTCTCATCGTTGTGCCATTTGCCGCTCGCGAACGTCGCGTAACCGTTTTCCCGCAAGAGCTGCGACAAGGTGGTCCATCCCTGCGGGATCACGCCCTTGCAGCGAAATAGCGAGCTCCCGGTCATGATCATGCTGCGGCTGGGCAGGCACACCGCGCCGCTGTTGCCGCCCATGATCGTGGCCTGGACGAAGTGCGTCCCTTCGCTCGCCAGCCGGTCCATCGCCGGCGTGCTGATCTCGCCGCATCCGGCGCAATGCATCGCATTAAAGCGCTGATCGTCCGTCAGGATGAAGAGGATGTTCGGCTTGGTGGCCGTTTCGCCCGCGCTGACGCCGATCTGCCAAGCCGCCCCGAGTGTTGCGAGTGCAACCATCAGTGTCTTCATGGTGATCCTTTCGGCCGGATGGAACCGCACACAGAATAGTCGGCATGGCTGTTTAGAAAAGGCTGAAATCGTCTCGCACGTTGGCGATTTTGTAACCCGGATCCCGGTTCGAGGATCAGTCGTAGCGAGAGACGGTACTATAAGGAGGAAGCGGCGATGACCGTTGAACGAGCTTTGCGAGGTGTGGCTGGAACGGTAATTCTGGTGAGCGTCGTGCTGGCGCTGCTGCATTCGCCCTATTGGCTGGGCCTGACGGCTTTCGCGGGCCTGAACAATTTGCAGTCGGCGTTCACAGACTGGTGCCCGATGGTGTGGGCGCTGGAGCGTTTGGGTCTGAAGCGCTGCAAAGCGATTTAGGCAAAATGCCAAACTCTCGCTATTGACGGCTGCGCGCTTAGCCGCACACTGAGCGTATGGAGCAGCCAGTTCCGCGAACGGATCCAGATGCAGACCTAGTGCGCCGCGCGCAGTCCGGCGACTTCGACGCGTTCGAACAGCTTGTCCTCAAATACGAAAAAGACCTGTTTGCGCTGGCCTCCTACATCGTCACGTCCGTTGCCGACGCCGAAGAAGTCGTGCAGGAAACGTTTCTCAACGCCCTAGAGCATCTCCACGACTATCGCGGCGAAGCGACCTTCCGCACATGGGTCACGCGAATCGCCACCAATTTATCGTTGAAAGTGCTGCGCGCGCGGAAATCGCACGGCGAAGTCAGTTCGAGCGGCAGCGAGGATGAGGATTCTCCGGTCGCGCATCCGGAGTTCATCGCGCACTGGCGAGACGATCCGGTGCGCTTAGCGGTGAACAACGAAACGCGCGAAATCCTGCGTACGGCGATAAAGGAATTGCCTGAAAAGTACCGCGTCGTGTTCTTGCTGCGTGATGTGGAAGAACTCTCAGTGCAGGAAGCCGCCGACACGCTCGGCCTGACCATCGAGAACGTGAAAGTACGCCTGATGCGCGCGCGCCTGATGCTTCGCGAGCGCCTGACGCGCGCGTTTGGAGATGAAGCGACGCGAATGACGCCGGATCATTCGCATGATGAGTAAAGGAGCCCCGGGCGCCCTCAGACGGAGAACTCGCTGGCGCTGCTGAAGGGCGAGCAGGTGGTGTGGCAGTTCAACTACAAGAAGGAGGAGGGCAAGTCGTACTTTCATCCGGTGACGATTGGGGGCGGGCCGACGCTGACGGACTTAAGGCCGGCGGATCACATCTGGCACCGGGTCGGCTCCAGCGGCGGATGGCAGCTACCGGATGGATTGGACGATGGTGTTCACGGCCGGTGACACGGACGTGCTATTGGACCGCACGCCGATTCAAGGCGAACCGAAGGGCGTAAGCTGGGGCGGGTACGCGGGGTTTTCGCTGCGCTTGGCGCCGGCGCTGAAGACGTGGAATTTCGTGGGCAGTTCCGGGCCGGAGAACAAATCGTCGGCTCAAGGGAAGTGGATGACGTTTTCGTGCGCGCTGGTAGCGCCGGCGTCCCTGCCGGCTGGCGGGCAGACGGGCGCGATCGTGGTGCTGGATCACCCGAAGAGTTTTCGGCATCCGACGACGTGGTATCTCGTCAAGGGCATGCCGTACTTCAGCCCGGCGGTGCTTTATGCCAGCCCGTACACGCTGCCGGCGAAGCAAAGCATCACGTTGAAGTACCGGGTGCTGTTCCAGCCGAGCGCGGTGGATGCGGGGGCCGTTGAGCAGGAGTGGCAGAAGTTTGGGGGTGAATAGTGGTGTGGTGCCACTGGCTCAGCCCGCCGGGAGTTTGGCCGGCTTAGCCAGTGCTTTGCGCGACCGCACTGGCAAGCGCCCGCAAAAAGACGCGGGCGCGTGCCAGTGGCACCAATCTCATGCGTGCGACTTGAGGCCCCCCGGCACGCTTGAGTTCGCGCCAAAAAGACGGCGCGAACACAAACGTGCCACCTTTCACAATCTGGCGTTGTTCGCGAGGGCACGGGTGTAGTTTCTAAATGAGACTCACTCATCTTCGGGAGGCAACATGGGCGGCATGAATCGGCGAACATTTGTGAAGACTGCGGCGCTGTTTTCAACGGTCAGTGTCGTGCCGCGGTGCGTGCTGGGCGGGCCGGGGCAGACGGCTCCGAGCGCGAAGATCAACATCGCCAGCATCGGCGTGGGCGGGATGGGCGGCGGGGACGTCAACGATGTCTCCAATGGCAACAACATGGTGGCGCTGTGCGACGTGGACGAGCGGCGCGCGGCGGACAGCTTCAAGAAACATCCGGGCGCGAAGAAGTACAAAGACTTCCGCAAGATGTTCGACGAGATGGAGAAGCAGATCGACGCGGTGACGGTCAGCACGCCGGATCATTTCCATGCGGTCGCGGCGATGGCGGCGATCAAGCGCAAGAAGCACGTGTACTGCCAGAAGCCGCTGGCGCATTCGGTGTATGAAGTCCGCGAATTGATGAAGGCGGCGGCCGAGAACAATGTTGTGACGCAGCTTGGAAACCAGGGGCACTCCTTCGACACGATCCGTCTCTTCTGCGAATGGATCTGGGACGGGGCGATCGGGAAGGTGCATACGATCCACTGCGGATGTCATGCGGTGAATTCGGCGGTCGGCGCGTTGGCTGCTGTCGCCAAAGAGAAGCCTCCGGTTCCGCCGCAAGTGGATTGGGACCAGTGGCTCGGTCCGGCGCTGGAACGGCCGTACCATCCGGCGTACCTGCCCGGATCGTGGCGCGGATGGACGCCGTTTGGCAACGGAACGATCGGCGACTGGGCGTGCCACGTCGTTGACGGTGCGTTCTGGGCGCTCAATCTGGGCGCGCCGAAGTCGATCCAGGCGGAAGTGACGGATTGGGATTTCAAGACACAGGGCGACGCATTCCCCAAGGGCGATCACATCATTTATGAGTTCGCCGGAAACGACAAACGCGGCCCCGTGACGCTGCACTGGTACAGCGGCACGACGAAGATTCCGCGGCCGCCGGAATTGGAGAAAGACCGCAAGGACATCGACACCGGCGCGGTGGTCATCGGCGACAAGGGCGTGATCACGTACGGCTCGCACGGCTGCGGCGGCGTGCGGATCATTCCTGAAACGAAGATGAAGGAATACAAACGCCCGGCGCAGAGCCTGCCGCGCGTGAAGGAACATCATCACGACTGGCTGACGGCGATTCGCGAAGGAAAGAAGTCCGGTTCGGATTTCGCGCTCTACGGCGGGCCGCTGACGGAACTGGCGATGCTCGGCGTGATCGCGATCAAGTTGCACGGCACGAAGCTGGAGTGGGACGAGCCGGGCATGAAGTTCACGAACTGCGCGGAGGCGAATCAGTTCATCAATCCGGCGTATAGGCAGGGGTGGAGCCTTTAGAGCAAGGGCGGGGGACGAGGGGAAAGGGAGACGCAGCGAAGCGGATATCATGTCCCGCGAGTGGGCTCCGATTAGGAAATCCAGATGGACGATACGCCATTTGAACGCTTCGCTGAGGCTGCGTTGGTAGTTACTAACGTTGATTCCACTCGCAAGCAAATCAGCGACGCGATCGATCATGTGCGGAACGTCTTGCGAAGCCCGCAGGGGAGGCAAGCCCCCGTGCAGGAAATTCAGCAAGTACAGGAACTAGAGGACAAAGTGGCAGTTCTTGTACTGAACTTTGGAATCACGCCCCTAACTGCTATCGTCCTCACAAGCGCCAAGAACAACACTGCCGTTCAAGCGTCTATAAAGCTGCTTTTTCAACAGAAAATGGACGATTCTTCGTTATGCGACCTTTGCCTAATCCTTTGCCATAACTTTGAGCGGCAAGCGGTGACGATGGATACGCGTCACTGGATGGATGCAGGCGAGATAAAGCCGAGGATTATGCAACAAATAGGGTGGCAATTGCTACACGTGAGGCAAGAGTTGCGCAGTATCTTGGCCGCACGAGACGATCCTAAGGCATGGATTCGCAGCGTGTTTCTTGATGCGTTGGCTTCCGAACGCGATCCTGCGCGAGTTGTGAAATTGATGAATATCTATGTCCTGTATGATCAACTCGCGAACAAAAAATAGATGAGTTCTGATGCGCATGACTCCGTCGCTTGCGGACGTACCCAAAGGGCGTAGCGACGGGTACGCGCACGAAACGTTCGCGATGTCGAGGACGCGGAGGCAGCAATTTCACTTTCGAAATCCTCTGCGTCCTCGGCGTCCTCCGCGGTGGGATTCGTGACGCCGCGGTCTAGAGACTCACTTCTTTTCTTCGGGCTTCTTGTCGTCCGTCTTCTTTTCGGCGGCTTTTTTCTCGTACTTCTTGAGGGCCTCTTCCAGTTCGCCTTTCAGGTTTTCATCCTGGCAGAGTTCCACGGCTTTCTTCTGGAACTTGATGGCCTCGTCGATCTTGCCGGTCTCAAAGAAGGCGCGAGCGTAGGTATCGACGATGGGGGCCTCTTTTCCTTCGCAAAGGTCGTACGCGGCTTTGGCGGCTTTCATGCCGAGGTCGAGGTCGCGCTTCTTGATGCCTTCGTCGGTCAGGATCTTCCAGGCGAAGTCGTTCAGACAATTTGAGTCCTTGTCGGCGGAGGCGAGGATGGTGTCGCCGAGTTTCTTTGCCTCATCGTCCTTTCCGTTGGAAACCAGCTCGAAGTACTTCTCGATCTGCTCGCTCAAATCCGCCGCCCGAACCGTAAACGATGCCATCATTGCTATTGCGGCTGCCAGACCGAATACACGCGCCATCTTCATGTCCCACCTCCATGTTTGGGTTTCACCTGATTCGAGAGTGGGTTGTAACCGGAGGAGCCTGGGAATCAACGGGCAAGTCGTTTGGTCGTCTGGTCGAGAGGTATGCGGAAATCGTACACGAAGATAGCACATCCATGCAGGGGAAACTCCGGACCAAGGCGGTCCTTCGGTGTTATCGGAAATGTAACGAACACATTCGTTTGGCGACGTGGAAAGAGGTGCTTTATGCGCGTGATACTCCTGACGATGATCGTGCTACCGATGGCGGCTTGGGCGGGGGAGCTGTCCAACCCGTTCTTTGCAATGGATACGGCGTTCATGTATGGGCGCGACCCGAAGATGCCGCTGGAGGAAAAGCTCGACGATCTGAAATCGCTGGGCTACGCCGGGTTCAACTGGACCAACTTGCCGGTGCCGGAGAATGTCTATAAGGCTGCGGACGAGCGCGGGCTGAAGGTCTTCACCACGTATGTCGGGATGCCCCTGTCGAAGGACAAGCTGGCGGTGCCGGGGAACCTGGAAGCGAGCTGCGAGGCGCTGGGCAAGCACGGGACGATGATCTGGATTCACATCGGGTGCGAAAAGGGCGTCAAGAAGAGCGACGAGGCGGGCGACGAGATTGCGGTGCCGGCGTTGCAAGGCGCGGCGGACATCGCGGCGAAGCATAACGTGAAGCTGGCTCTGTATCCGCACGCGGGGTGCTGGGTGGAGAGCATCGACGACTGCATCAGGCTTTCGAAGAAAGTGAACCGGCCGAACTTCGGGCTGTCGTTCAATCTGTGCCACGTGCTGAAGGTCAGCGGCGACGCGAAGGTGCTCGATCTACTGACGGCCGCTCAGCCGCATTTGTTTGTGCTGCAGATCAGCGGCGCGGACAGTGGATCTCAGGCGGCGGGATGGGACAAGTTGATTCAGCCGGTGGGGCGCGGGACGTACGATCTGCAGCCGCTGATCAAGCTGGCAGTCAAGAACGGGTTCACGGGGCCCATCGGGTTTCAGGGATATGGAATCAAGGGCGAGCGGAAAGCGATTTTGACGGAGACGATGGAAGGATGGAAGAAGCTTAAGGCGGCGCAGTAACGGACGCTGGGCACTCGTCACACGCGCGCAGTCTCCAGCACAACCGGCTTCTCAGCCGATCCGTGCTGCTTCCGGTTGGCGATGAAGTACAGCACCGGCACCGCCATGCGGCTGAGCAGCAGGCTGGCCACTTCGCCGGCCATCAGCGACAGCGCCAAGCCCTGGAAAATCGGATCGAAGAGAATCACCGACGCGCCGACGACGACGGCCATCGCGGTCAAGAGCATCGGCCGGAAACGCACGGCGCCGGCATCGACGACGGCCTGATCGAGCGGCATGCCTTCTTTCAGCCGCAGTTCGATGAAGTCCACAAGGATGATTGAATTTCGCACGACGATTCCGGCGCCCGCGATAAAGCCGATCATCGACGTGGCTGAGAAAAATGCGCCCATCAGGTGATGCGCGGGCAAAATTCCGACGAGCGAGAACGGAATGGCGGCCATGATGACCAGCGGCGTCTTGAAGGATTCGAACCAGCCAACGACCAGCACATAAATGAGGACCAACACGGCGGCGAAGGCGAGACCCAGGTCGCGGAAGACTTCGTACGTGATGTGCATCTCGCCGTCCCACTTGATCGCAAAGCGATTGTCGGTGAACGGCTGGTGCGCGAGGTAGATGTCGAAGGCGGTGTCTGGTGAGTTGTGCCTGGCGTCTGGTGCGTTTGGCTTCAGCTTCGCGAGCGCTTCGCGCATGTTCAGCAGAGCGTACGCCGGGCTTTCGGCGGCGCCGGCCACGTCGGCGGTGACATACGTCACCGGCATCAGGTTCTTGTGGTAGATACTCAGGTCGGCCGTTGTCTGGCGCATCGTGGCCAGTTCGCCCAGCGGAACCAAGCCGCCTTCGCCGGTGCGAATTGGCAACAGGCGAAGCTGTGCGACGGGTGAGCGGTCTGCGCGCGCGGGACGGACGATCAAGTCCACGTCCTCGCGCTCGCGCGGATCGTGCACGATGCCGATTTTTTCGCCCTGCAGAGCCATGCGCAGGTTGCGCGAGACCGTATCGGTGTCCACGCCGTGCAGCGCCGCTTTCTCGCGATCGATCTCGAAGCGGACCTTCGGCTGATCGACTTCGAGGTACATATCCGAATCGACCACGCCGGGCGTGCTCTTGAAAACGTCGAGCACCTTCTTCGCCCACTCGTTGCGCTGCGCGTCGTCGTTTCCGTAGACTTCAGCGACGATGGTTTGCAGCACCGGCGGACCCGGTGGAACTTCGGCGACTTTGATCTTTGCCCCCGAGGCCAGCGCAGCCGGAAGCAGTTGTTCGCGAACGGCTTTGGCGATGGCATGGCTTTGCAGTGCGCGTTCTTCCTTCGGCAGCAGATTAACCTGCACGTCGGCCATGTTCGAGCCGCCGCGCATGTAGTAATGGCGCACGAGGCCGTTGAAGTTGTATGGCGAGGCAGTGCCGGCGTAGACCTGAACGTCTTTCACCTCCGGACGCGCCGCGACGATGTCGGCGAGCTCGCGCGCAACGGCCGTGGTGCGTTCGAGCGTTGTGCCTTCGGGCATGTCGATGATCACCTGGAACTCGCTCTTGTTATCGAACGGCAGCATTTTCACCTTCACCCAGCCCAGCGGAACGGTCGCCATCGCCGCCAGCAGCAGCCCAACGAGGCAGGCCAGGAAGCCCCACTGGAACGCCCGATGGTGAATCAGGAAGCCCATGACCCAGCGGTAGAGCCGCGTAAGAAAGTCTTCGCGCTCGTGCTCACCATGCCCATGGCCTGCGTCCTTCAGATGACCTTTCAAGAACCGGGCCGCAGCCCACGGCGTGACCACGAACGCAACGACCATTGAGAAGAACATCGCGCTGCTGGCGCCGATCGGAATAGGCCGCATATAGGGACCCATCAGCCCGCGCACGAAGGCCATCGGCAGGATCGCGGCCATCACCGTCAGGGTCGCGAGGATCAGCGGGCTGCGAACTTCGTTCACCGCTTCCATGACGACTGTCAGCAACGGGCGGCCGTGATTCCGCGGCATGCGCATGTGCCGGACGATATTCTCGACATCGACAATCGGATCATCGACGAGAATGCCGATCGAGAAAATCAGCGCGAAGAGCGTGATTCGATTCAACGTGAATCCCAAGAAGTAAAACGCCGCGAGCGTCAACGCCAGCGTCACCGGAATCGCGACGGCGACGACGGCCGCTTCACGCCGGCCAAGCATCAAGCCGATGAGTATCGCGACGGAGACGACCGCAATGCCCATGTGGAAAAGCAGCTCGTTCGATTTCTCCGCGGCCGTCTGCCCATAGTTGCGCGTGATCGCCACGTTCACGCCGTCGGGAACGAGCATCCCGCGCAGCGCGTCCACCTTCGCCAGCACGCGATTGCCGACGTCGATGGCGCTGGTGCCTTGGCGCTTGGCGACGGAGATGGTCACAGCGGGGTGGAAGGCGCTAAGGGTGGTGCCACTGGCACGCGCCTGCGGGTTTGTTTCCGCAGGTGCTTGCCAGTGCGCACTGGCTAAGCCGCCCGAACTGCCGGGCGGCTGAGCCAGTGGCACCATGCCTGGCCGATAGAACACGTACTGGCTGGGTTCGTCGGGGCCATCCACGACTTGCGCCACGTCGGCCACCTTCACCGACTTGCCGGCGCTCGCGCTGACGACAACGGCACCAATCGCGGCCGGATCGGAAAGGAACGGTCCGGTCTCGACGAGCGCTTCCTTATCGTTGACGCTGAACACGCCCGCCTGCGCGGGCATGTTCGCTTGGCGCAGCGCGGCGGCCAGGTCGAGCAGCGACAGCCCGCGCGCGGCCAAGGCGGCCCGGTCGGGGATGACGCGCACGACGCGCTTCTGCCCGCCGATGACGAGCGTCTCCGAAATACCATCGACCTGCTTGATGTTCTCCTGAAGCTGTGTGGCCACGCGGCGCAGTTGCGTGTGATCGTAGCGGTCGCTCCAAAGCGTCAGCGCCAGAATGGGCACGTCGTCGATGGAGCGCACTTTGATCAGTGGCGGCGCGACCGTCGGCGGAATGCGATCCATGTTCGTCGCGATTTTCGCATTCAGTTTGACGATCGCGTCGTTCGCCGGCTGGCCGACCTCAAAGCGGACGATGATCAGCGACCTTCCCTGCTGGCTGGTCGAGTAAATGTATTCGACGCCGGGAATCTCCCACAGAATCTGCTCCAGCGGGCGCGTGACACGCTGCTCGACTTCCTTGGCGGACGCTGCGGGCATCTCGGTGATCACGTCGATCATCGGAACGACGATCTGCGGCTCTTCCTCGCGCGGCAGCATGACCACGGCCGCTCCACCCAGCAGCAGCGATGCCAGCACCGCCAGCGGCGTAAGTTTGGAATCGATGAACAGCGAGACCAGCCAGGACGCCCAGCCGGACGAGGATTTTGGATTTTCGATTTTGGATTTTGGATTCTCGCCGGAGTTCATTTTCTTGCCTCCGGTGGAGTTTCAATAGCGACTGGATCGCCATCACGCAGCGTGGGCGGCGGAGAGACAACGACGTTTTCTTCGGGCGAGAGGCCCGAGAGAACCTCGAGCCAGCCGTTTTGCTCGCGGCCGCAGGTGATCAGGCGCAGGTGGGCGGTCAGGGATTTCCCCCTCACCCCCAACCCCTCTCCCTCGCGGGGGAGAGGGGCGCCGTAGTCCGGCGCTACCACGAACACGAAATCGAGCTGTCCGCGCGAAGCCAGCGCGGCTTTGGGGACCGACAGCGCCGCTCGCGCGGCGCACGGGAACTGCAGCCGGCCGAACAGGCCGGGCTGCAAACCGGGCATCGATGGCAGATTCGCTCGAACCAGGAACGAGCGGCTCTTTGGATCCACCGACGGAACGATTTCATCTACGGCCGCGGGCAGACTCAGTTGAATCGCGTCCACCTGCACGGTTACGCGGTCGCGCAGAGCGATCCGGCGCGCGCAGCTTTCCGAAACCGGCGCTTCGAACCAAAGCTGCGTGGGGCTTTGAAGAGAAATGAGCGAGCGTCCCGGTGCGGCCAAGTCGCCTGTCTCGGCCTGTTTGTCGATAACGACGGCGTCCATCGGGCTGCGGATAACGGTGTACTCCAGGTTGGCCTTCGCCTCCTGCACCGCCGCCTGCGCTCGCGCAACCTGCTTTTGAGCTTCAGAAATCCCCTCTTGCGCACGATCGACGTTGGCCTGTGCCGTTTTGTTCTTAGCTTCGGCCTGCTGCAAACTCTGCTGCGGCGCCGCGCCCGCTTTGTAGAGATCCTGAAAACGCTTCAGGTCCTGGTCCGCTTCGACTTTCGAGGCCTTGGCCGAGGCCAGAGCTGCTTCGGCCGAACGCACGGCCGCTTCCGCCGCGCCCACGCCCGCCTCGGCCTGCTTGATGCGCGAGATCACATCGGCGTCGTCCAGCCGGACGAGCACATCGTCTTTCTTCACGTTCTGGCCACTGTGAACTTTGAGCTCCAGAATGTGCGCGATGATGCGCGCGGAAATCTGAACGGTAAGGCGCGACTGCACGGAGCCGGCGAATTGCTGGAAGTCCTGAGCGTCGCGCATCGCGACTGGTGCGACTTGAACCGTGAGCGGCGCGCGCGATTCAGTCGCAACGGCAGGGTTGGATTTCTCCGGCGTCCGCAGAAGATACGCGACGCCGCCGCCAACGATTATCACCACTAACGCGGGTATCCATATATTTCGGCGCATAGAATCTCTCCACCGCAAGAAGCAGCGCTCCCCACCCAAACGCTGTTGCGTGCGGCTCGCTATTGCCCAGGCCGTTGCGGGAACTTTTTTTGCCAGCGTTCACGCAGCGTATTGTGCAGGCTCGTCTTGAACTCTTCGGGCATCGGATACGGCTCACCGGCCTTATACAGCGTGATTGTCTTGCGGATGTTGTCCACCACGACCTGGCAGGGATTGCAGCCGGCCAGATGCCCTTCAAATGCCTTGCACACCGCCGGGTCGAGCGTCCCGTCTACGTATTCATTCAGTGCTTTGAGAAGGTCTTCGCATTTCATGGTCTGAACCCTTCCTGCACTACTGATCCGCCAGACGGACAATGGTTACAAAAAACACGGCGCTGTAGGAGCGGCGGGCGCCCTCGCCCGCCAACCCCCGGGCGCTTCCACACAATCGCTCCCTCGCCGCCAAACACACCCGCCGCGCACATGAATGCCAGACACGCGGATCTCATCATCGTCCCCTCCGAAAACGACGCAATCCAGGAGGATTGCGCTACTTGAACTGCTTCTCGTACTGTTCCTTGTACGGATTGACCTTCGGCGCCGTCAGATATGCCTTCTCGTTGTCCATACACTGCAGCACCTCCGTCCACCACGCGTCGTAGGCCGCCGTCAACTTCGTGACGACCTCCGGGTGCTGAACGGCCACGTCGCTCTTTTCTCCGGGATCGGCCTTGAGATCGTACAACCGCCAGCCGTTCTTCTCGTAGGCTTGCAGATACTGCTGCCAGCGCACACTGCACCCGTCGTACTTCTCGGGTTCGACTCCCGGCTTGTGTCCGCCCCAGCGTCCCACGTGCGTGAACAGCAGGCGCTCGTCATGCCACGCCGCTTGCGGGCTCTGCAGCAGCGGGAGCAGACTGAAGCCATCCAGCTTCGCCGCAATCTCCTCCGGCACTTTCGCGCCCGCCAATTCAGCGAACGTCGGGAACATATCCAGGTGAGCCGTCAGACGCTCGCACGCGCCCGGCTTGATCGTCTCCGGCCAGCACCACAGCGACATCGCCCGCGTCCCGCCGTTGAACGCCGTGATTTTGGTCCCGCGCATCCCCGCGTTCCACACTTTCGTCGCCGGCGGATGCCCGCCGTTGTCGTTCATGAAGATCACCAGCGTGTTGTTCTCGATGCCCCACTCTTTGATTTTCTCGCGCAGTTTGCCCACGTTCTCGTCGATGTTCGCAATCATCCCGAAGAACTTCGCAACGTCTGGGATGACCTTTCCAGAGTACGGTTGCTCGTACTTCGGCGGACAACTGACCGGCTCGTGAGCGGCATTGGTCGGGATATAGCAGAAGAACGGCTGCTTGCCTTTGACCTCTTCAATCCATTTGGTCGCTTGAGCGAAGAAAATGTCGGTGCAGAACCCGTCCGTCTTTTCGAACTTTCCGTTGTGCTTGATCGTCGGGCTGAAATATTTGTTGCCCGGAACATCGCCGCACGACCCCGGATAAGTCTGCCCGATTCCGCCGCAACCGTGAATGAACACTTCATCGAAGCCGCGCTTCTCCGGCTGATAAGCGTCTTCGTCGCCCAAATGCCACTTGCCGAAAATGCCCGTCGTGTATCCGGCGGCTTTCAGCAACTGCACGATCGTCGTGGCCTTCAGCGTCAGCCGCTCCCGTTCCAGAATCGTGTGCGTCACGCCGTTCTTGAACTCATGCCGCCCCGTCATGATGCTCGCCCGCGTCGGCGAACACGACGGACTGACATGAAAGTCCTCGAAGTGCCGGCTCTGATCGTACATGCGATCCAGATTCGGCGTCTTCAGGACCGGGTTACCGTTGCGGCCCAGATCCGCGAAACCTTGATCGTCTGTCAGGATAAAAATGATGTTCGGCCGGCTTCCCGCCAGAGCCTTCTCTGCTCCGCCCACAGTCTGAAAAGCCGTCGTCAGTCCAAGGAGCAACATCAGGCAGAAACGCATCATGGTTATTCTCGCTCCGCAGCCGTTATGGACGTGCCAGTTCTGAATACATCAACGCCCTCCGTTTCGTTTTCAAAAATGGTTCTGCCGTTTCCAACGCCGACCGCTGAACCCTGCCGTTCATTCGTTTGCCAACCGCTCGTCGCCGTACACAATGAGCCCCACCGCACCTTGAGGAGCCTCAGCCGATGAAAATCACCGCTGTCAAATCCGTCATTGCCGCTTACGGCATTCGCAATGTCTTCATGGTCAAAATCGAGACCGACAGCGGACTGCATGGCTGGGGCGAAGGCGGAATCTCCGGCCGCGAAACGGGAATGGCCGCGATCGTCGACAGCTTCGCGCCGCACCTGCTGGGCGAAGATCCGCGCCGCATCGACAGACTCTGGCAGATCATGTTTCGCGGCGGCTTCTTCGAATCCGGCACCGTCATGTCCGGCGCGATCAGCGCCGTCGATCTGGCCCTCTGGGATCTGCTGGGCAAGCACCTCAAGGTCCCCTGCTGGCAGCTCCTCGGCGGGCGCAGCCGCGATCGCATCGAATGTTACCTCGGCGCCAGCCTGGAAAGCGCCAAGCAGCGTGTGAAGGAAGGCTGGCGCGCCCTGCGGATGGAACCCGCGGCTGGTGGCGCCGGCCTCCGTGCCGGCGGTCAGAAGCGAAAACGGAAGGTAGGGGGTGCTCGCAGAGAACAGCCGTACGCCGGCGCGCCGGCCCTGCAAGTATTTGAGCCCGACGCAGGCCTGCGCAGCGCGATCGAGATCATGCGGCAGGCCCGCCAGCTTGTCGGCGACGAAATCCGCCTCTGCATGGACTTCCACACGCGCTTCAATCCGCCGGCCGCCGCGCAAGCCTGCGCCGGCATCGCCCCGATGCAGCCGTTCTTCATCGAAGATCCGCTGCGCTCGCCCAGCCCCAAGGCCTACGTCGCCTTTCGCAAGCGGACCACTGTTCCGCTTGCGGTCGGCGAAGAATGCAGCAGCAAGTGGGAGTTTCAGCAGCTCATTGAGGAGGACGCGATCGATTTCGCGCGCATCGACGTGTGCAACGTGGGCGGCTTGACCGAATCGCGCAAAGTGGCCGCGATGGCGGAAGCGCACTACATCGACGTCATTCCGCACAACCCGCTCGGCCCGATCTCGACCGCCGCCTGCATCCACCTGGCCGCCGCGCTGCCGAACTTCATGATCCTCGAATACGGCATCGGCCCCGATCGAGCGCCAGATCTATTCCGCTTCTCGCACCGCTTCAAAGCCCCACACTACGAAATCCCCGAAACCCCCGGCCTGGGCGTGGACGTCATCGAGTCCACCCTGCCCGCGCACGCCCCCGTCCCGTGGCTCTGTCCCCAGTTGCAGCGCGCCGACGGCTCCTTCACGAACTGGTAGAGATTCGGAAGATTCGCGCCGGTGGAACCCGTCTCACCCGCGTGATGACATCTTCAGACCCCAGTAATCCACGGAACAGACTCCGTGCTCGTCCATGTTCGTCTGTGTCCGTCCGTGCCCGTCCGACCTTGAACCCGTCGATGACTTCCAGCGCCGTCATGCCGCAGCACTCTCTCGTCAGACTCGTCAGCCGCGCCGAAGAAATCTCCAGCCGCTGACACAACTCCTCAAGCTGCGTCCCACAAACTTCCGCCCGCACCCACTGTTCCGGCGCAATGTCCCACGACCTGGTTAAACTAAGTTCCTTTTCTTCCCTTTGTTTTCTCGCTGTGACCTCTGTGTCCTCTGCGCCTCTGTGTTGAAGTCGTGTGTTGTTCGCTGTTCTCTTCAGCCACCTCAGCAGTCGCTTCAGCCCTTCCTTGCGCGCTTTTCGCGTGACGCGCTCTTCGTAATCAAACGTCAGCCCGGTGAGCCTCCGCCACATCGGATGCTTCCCAAACTTCTCCTTCTCGCGCCGGTACGCCGCCAGCCGCTTCTCCGTCTCCTCCGCCACCGCATCGCAAACACGCACTTTCTCCCCGCCGATCGTCGAAGCGATCATACCGCACCTCCCGTTCATCCTCGGTTTTGGTTTCTGCGTTTTGAATGTTTAACTGTCGTAACCGTTCAGTCCATCGCGACCATTGCGTCCATCGCGACCATTGCGTCCATCGCGACCATTGCGTCCATTACGCCCGTCGCGTCCATCGCGCCCATTGCGTCCATTACGCCCGTCGCGTCCAGTACGCCCGTCGCGTCCATCGCGCCCATTGCGTCCATCACGCCCATCGCGTCGACAACGCCGGGCCGTTCGTAGCCGCGGAGCGGCGGTACACGGGTAGCCCGCGGCGTAAGCCGCGGGGAGAGGGCGCAAACGATCCCGTTAGCCCCGGACGGGGCGGCACATGCTGGTGCTGCTCGCTGTGTCGCCCCATCCGGGGCTCTCTATTCCCACGCCGCCTATTCCCACGGCTTACGCCGTGGGCTACCCGTGTATCGCCCCTGCCGGGGCTAAACGCTTACGAGTTTATAACTATCTACTATTAGCTCGTTTTGGTGACTTATCAATGGCCGCGGATCGCATAAATAGTTATGCTAAAAGGAATAAAAAAATGAGCACTGGTGACTTATGTGGTGATTAACATTTAGTCATCTGATAAACCATTGTCTCTACAGTATTAGCAAGATCAGGAGTGGTGACTTATAAAGCATTGAGCCACACTGCTTTACATCTTCACTGCTGCTGACCGCTCTGGCGCGCCAAGCACTTCGGCCCTCGCCGCACCACTTTTCGCACGGGTTCAAAGTACGTCCGACGCGCCCGCCGGAACACCTCGTTGCGCGTCAACAACGCATGCGAAACCCCCACGCGCCGCGCAATCTCCCGGTTCGTCATGTACACCCGCCATCGCGCAACAGGTTCAACGCCAGAGCCGGCGGCTCGCCTTTCCGAGCCCGCTTGTGCCGTTCGCGCCGCGCTTCGCCCGCCGGCGCTTCCGCCGCTGGCGCCTCGCGCACCCCCGCCAGCACCAACACCGCCGCCCGCACCCGCTTCGGCAATCTCTCCCACACCTCGATCAGCCGAAATAACTCCGCGTCCATGCGCGCCTCCTTCCGCCCCCGCGGGGGTGGCCCACCCGGCCATCGTGCCGGGTGGGTGCCGCAGGCACAAGAAGCCCTCACGAAAATGCACGCCGGCAGAACACTTGTCCGGCATTCATGGCGGCCACGAAAGCGGTACCCCCACTGTCTTGCCTTGTTGCCAAAAACGCGCGGAACTCCAGAGTCAGTCCAAGAAATTCGTGGATAGAGCCCGCTATGTTTGCTGGTCAGGTCCAAGCGTCGGTATCAAAAGTAAGGCCGCGAAAATCAATCATCTGCCACGCCCAACCACTGCACTTCCGCTCCAAGGTGCTCAAAGACTGCTTTCAGTCTATCTCGCAGAGCTTCGTACTCTTTGAATGGTAAAGGGCCAGCAACTTTGATGCAGTCGCCTATTTGTGAAGGATCATCATACAGCGTTCGCATCTCCGTCTTTTCGTCTACAAACCGAGGGATGATCCAGAGTGTTTCAGCCCCACCGGGATACTGATCTGGGTCCTCGTAGCAATTTGCCTGTCCTATCATGGCGATGACGGGTTTGCTCACGGCATTCTCCCAGAATTCATGAACCGAGCCCCCGAACCTTTCCGCTCGCCGTTCCTCAGCCCTCAGCACTTTCCACTCAGCACTTTCCGTTCACTCCGTCACCACCACCCACGTCCTTCCTCTCGCCGGAATCTTCACCTTCACCGTCACCGCTTCCGCCCGATCCAGCGTCACTGTTTCCGGCGCCACGCCTTCGATCGAAACCTTCGCCTTCTCCGTCAGCCCCGCATAATGCAGCGGCAGGCGGATTTCGCGCTCGATCGCTTCCGGCAGCGGATTGTAGAAAAACGCGAGCGCCTTCTCCTTGCCCTGCGGATTGACGTGCACGAAGCCGTCCCAGTCGCGCCCATCCGGGCGGCGCAGATGAATCATGTCCGCATCCAGCACGTCGCGATGCTGCTTGTAGAACGCAATCCACTTCTTAACGACCGCTTTGGTCGCGTCCGTGTCGTAAATGCGCGGCCCGCGATAGCACGCCTGCACGCCCGCGCCGAACAGATTCGACAGCCGCGCCTCGTAATGGTCGAGGTGTTCGCTGAGTGGCTCGATCGTCGCCGCCGCGCCGCCGCCGTGGTACTGCGTCAGCGGCACAAACATCCAGCCCATCGACGACGTCTTGTCCCACGTGCCGTCGAACACGTTCTGGCGCTCGATGATCTCCTGTTCGTTGCGCGGCAGCGACCAGTTCGTCTCGCGGTAGCCCATCCCCGTCTTGCTGCTGCCGTTCAGGAAATACCAATCCGGCACGTTCAGATAAACGCCGTTCGCCCGGCACCACTTGTAAAAGTTCGTGATCGCCGTCCACTGCACCCACTGCGAATCCCCCAGATCGCGATGCCCCGGATGATCCGTGTGCCCGCAGGTGTCCGCCGGATACGAACCATCGTGTTCCAGAATGCCAAAGCCCGTGTTGGTGAGAAACGATTGCAGTTGCGATAAATACCACTTGCCCCACGTGGATCCCAAACACGGCATCGTGCCGAAGCGTACGCGCGCGCCGGGCCCGCCACAATTATCGGCAGGAGTCGCCGCGCCACGGCTGCCCAGCAGCGAGTACGCGCCAATCGCGATGCCTTTGGATGCCGCGTAGTCAGCGACCTCCTTGTACTTGGCCTGATACTTCGCGTCCGCGTTCTCCATGTTCATCCCGCTGCCAAAACTCAGGATGATCATCTCGACGCCGACTTCCGCCGCCTGATCGATAATCTTGCGGATCGTCTCGGGGTTGTTGGAGACCAGATGCACCATCACCGGGTTTTCCTGCGTCCACGGCGCGATGACGCGATACATCTTGCGCTGAGCCAGCCCGCGCCGCTCGCGATCCGTTCCGTCGCGCAAAAGTTCGAACGCGCGAATCGACGTCAACTGCGCCCCCGCCGCCAAATCCGTCTCCGGCCCGAACTGCGGCGCGACTTCCACCAGGCACGGCGTCTGCAATTCGTAGCTCACCTGCGTGCCATAGCTCTTGTCCGTCAGCCAGCGAACCGTGAACTGGTTCGCGCCCTTGCCATTCATCGCGCAATAGGTGTAATCCGTTTCGATATACAGGCTCGGCGGTTCCCACGCCGTGTTGGGCTCGACGGAACTCTCGCTCTCCACGACCTTCAACGTCTCGACGATCGTCTTGTTGACGCGCACCGTTTTGCCGGCGGTGTTGCGGATCGTCAGCCACTTCTCGATCAGCGGAATGCCGTCGTAAATCGCATAGTGGACATCGATCTCCGGAACTTCAGCCTTCGCCTTCATCGCGTCGGACGCCACGAAGCGCAGCACGACCTGCTTGCCCGGAGCCGGCCAGGGATAATCCCGCGCCAGCCACTCCGCGCGTTTCTTCCACGGAAACCGCGCCGCCAGCGGCTCCTCCTTCCACTCCGCGAAACGATACGCCGGCGGATTGCTGCCCTCGCGCAGTTGATCGAGCCACTCGGCTTTCAGATAATTCTGCACCGGCTGCCCTTCCAGCCCGCCGACGTTGTAAAGCGTTCCGTCAATCGTGACCTTAGCCTCCGGCCCCGTCGCGCGCAAAATCTGCTCGCCCGTGACAAGGTTCCGGTAATCGACCGTGGCGGCATTCGGAGCCAGCCGGAAAACGCGCCGCGCCAACCCGTTCTCGATCGTCAACTCGTGGCGAGCGGCATCGAATCGCACGTCCGACTTGAACGTCGCTGGATTGACGAGCCAATCTGTTGCAGGCGGCAACACCGATGCATCCGCCGCCGAAAGCGAGACGCAGATCACCGTGAGCAGAATTGCGCACGCAAGCACAAGTGTATTCAATGGAATGTCCTCCGGCAGAGTCAACGCCGGAGCTTACTTCTTCTTCAAGAGTTCTTCCATCGCCTGCGCGAAAGCATACCCAGCCAGCGCATACACGCGCGCGCTGCCCTGATAGTGGCAGATCCAGTGGCTGATGACTTTGTCGTGCTCAACCTTGACCTTCTGGTACGCCTCGTCTTCCTTCGTCGCTTTCTCCATCGCCTTGTTGACGAGGCGCTCCATGGCCTTGGCGTCCAGCGCTTTGTCTTTGTTTTCCTCTTTGACCTGAGCCGTCACTTTCTGCCGGATGCGATGTTCCTCCGCGCCGAGTTTCTTCGGCAACTCATCCAACGCCGCGTACCAGAATGGCGCGGTGCGGACATAGCCGAGCGTGCCCTTCAATTCCGGCTGCGAAGCGATTTTCGCCTGAGCCGCACGGAACGCCGTCATCCCCGGACTCGCGGGCTCGCCATCCACGCCGACTTCGCCGACGACAACCGGCAGGTTCGGAACTTTGAACTCAGCGCGCAGGTCGTGAACGAGGTGCGCGAAATTGCTGGCATACTCGTCATACACTTGATCCTTGATCTTCTTGTCGCTGCAGTAGTCGTTCCAACCCTGGAACCACACGAACCCGCAGAGTTCATATCCCTTGCCTTTGAACTGCGGGAAATTCGTGTCGAGGTTGTTCAAGCATTCGCGCACCTCGCTGACCATCTTCCGGTAGAACGCGCCCTGCTCCCGCGGAGTTCCCGGAATCTCGTACGCGGGTTTCCCGGCGCTCGGCGGCCGGAAATCGCAGTACAGATCCTTCCCGCCCCACGCCGTCTTGATCAGCAGCACCGGCTCTTCAAAGAAATCTCCCATGCCGATGCCAAAGCCGAGCTCCGGCCCAATGCGATCTTTTCCCGCGCCTTGCCCGACACTCAGCGGCGCCTTGATGAGCTCCTTGTTTCGCTGGTAATAGATGAAAACGTCGTCGCGCTCAATGAATGTGCCATCGTCCTTCCGTATCTTCTTCAGCAATCCGCCCTGCGTCGGATGCGAGGCCAGTTCATCCAGCGTCCGGACGCCGCCGTGCCCTTCCATATTCGATTGCCCGGCCAGGATGAACACCTTCACCGGCCCTTTGTCCGCGGCAAACGTTGAGAGCGCCGCAAACCCGGCGCAGACCAGCATCCATCGCATCACTCGAAACATCGTACAGCCTCCAGTTGTCTTGCAGTCCAAACCCCCGATCACCGCTACTTCTTCTGCAGAAGCTTCTTCATTCCTTCGCCCAAAGCGTTTCCAATCAGAAAGTAGCTTTCCGCATTGCCGAACCAATGATGCCCGTGGCTCGGATTTGGGGAAAGCTCCTTGGGACGAGCAAAATCCTGAGTCTTGATGAAGAGCGCGTTCTTGATCCGCGCGGTTCCCTCTTCCTGAGCCTTTCGGAATTCGAACATCGGCCCGGACTCCACCGGGCCTCCGTTGCCGAGTTCGCCCACAACCACCGGAAGGTCCGGCGCGCCGAATTCCTTGCGCAGGTCGTTGACCAGGTTCACCAGGTTCTGCGCATACTCCGGGATCGCCGGCTTCGTGCACATATCGTTCCAGCCGTGCTGCCACACAAAGCCAGAGACCTCATACTTCTGATCTTTCAGCTCTGCGAGCGCTGCGCGCACTTCCTCCAGCATCTTCTTATAAAACGGCCCGACCTCGCCGCCGGAACTGGGCGGCCGGAAGTCTTTGTACAGACTCTTGCCGCCCCAGGCCGTCTTAATCAACAGGACCGGTTCCTCGAAAAAATCGCCCATGACATGGCCGAACTGCAATTCCGGCCCGATGTGGCTGCTGCCGCCGTAGCCCGTGTAGCCGACGGTCAAGCCGCCCTTGCGCACTTTTTCGCCTACCTTGAAGGAGATTTGAACATCGTCGCGCACCACCCATTCGCCTTTATCGTTCTTCAGATGCTTCATCAGTGCGGCGCTCTTCGAGTGCTGCATCGACCAGACAAGATTTCCCTTTCCGCCGTTGTAGTTCTTTTCATCGTTCATCGAGACGACGCCCTGCCCTTCCATATTCGACTGCCCGGCCAGAATGAACACCTTCACCGGCCCTTTGTCCGCGGCATACGTCGATAGCGCCGCAAACCCAGCGCAGAAAAGCATCCATCCCATTCGTCCGAGCATCGTGCATTCTCCTGATCCTGCTCTCTATTTCTCCGTCAGCCCGGCCTTCGCGACCTTCACTGCCTCTGCATCCTTGATCGCCGCCTTCGCAAACAGGTCCTCTGCCATGCTCGCTTCACCCGTTGCCAGATGAAAAACAGCCGCAATCAACAAGGCTTCAACATCATCGTCCTTGGCTGCGTCCTTGGCCAGCGTGGCGCGGCAAGCCGGCGAGAGCTGCCGCCACGGCATCGGCAATTCGTTGCCCTGAATGCTCACCGTCAACGCTTTCTCGCTCGCTCCGCGCACCACGTAATCCTCCTGCCCGCTCATGCGCAAACTCACTTTCGTGCCGCTCTTCGCAAGCGCATCCAGTTTCTTGATGAACCGCGCGTGCCAGCGTTCCATCGCTTCGGCCGAAACCGCGGCAGTCTTCGCGGCTGCAGGAGCCGGCTTGCTGGCCGCCTCTTTGGGCGGGGTGGTGCCGGCCTCCGCACCAGCCTTTGTCGCTGGTGCTGCCGATGCGACCGGCGCTGAAACCTGGAGCGCCGCCGTCGAAGGATCCTTGATAGTTCCGTCCGCGCGGTAAGCCTTCGCCACTTCCGTTGCCCATCTGCCATAGACAGACTCCGGATGCTTCTCGCCATATTTCTCCAAATCGCCTGCGTACGCCGCGCTTTTGTTGCGCTTCAGCGACTCGACCAGTTGCCGGTAGTTGGCTCCCAGTTTTATCTCCATCTTCCACGCATCCTGCCGCAGCCCTTCCTCAAAGTGGCCGATGCGCTCCTTCAGGCCGTCAAACGGACCGAACTTCGCGCGAATCTTCGAGAGCTCCGCATCCAGCCGGCAAATGTCGCCGAGTTTCTCCAGCGCGTCGAGCTCCGCCACGTCTCGCTGCAGTTGGCTGTCGATATGCGCGCTCATCGCCGCAATCGCATCGGCATCTTCGCCCTTCGCCGCTTTCAGCGCCGTCGCGGCTTCGCCATAGGCTTTCTTGACGATCGCTTTGTACGCGATGTCCAGCTTCCCCTTCAGAGCCTTCGGATTCACGCCAGGGATGCCGACCTGCACTCCTTGAATGAGCAGCTTCGGATTTCCCAGCCCAAAGATCAGCGCCATCGTGCCCGTAGGATGATAGCGCGAGGCCATGTAGTAACCGTTGTCCGCGTAGTCGCGTCCGGGCAGCAACACAAACGAGCCGTCATGGCAGCGCATCATGTTGAACCACGCCTTGTGGTAGTCCGCCATGGCGCGAAAAGCCGCTTCGTCTTCGGATGCGCCGGCGCCCAGCATGCCCCAGATGATCCCCAGATTGGAATCCGCGTGGCCATCCGGAAGACTCTTGAATGCGTGCTTCAGATAGCCGCGGAATTTCTTGATGTAATCCGCCGAATCCGCAAACTCCGGACTCAGCTTGTGCGCGATCAGCGCGCATCCCACGCGGCCAACGTAGTTGTCGCCCCCTGTTGACTTCTTGTATTTCTCCGGGTCTTGAATGCCGGCATTCAGGCAGAACTCTCCGCCATACCCGACCGCGCCGGCCGCATTCGTGCAGCGATGGTTGAATTCCAGCGAACGCTTCATCCGCTCCGGGCCAGGTTCCACGCCGCAGCGCGCCGCCAATTGCCAGCCGATGATAGCCAGGCAGGTTGTGTACTGCATCGGGCCGTAACCGTTCTTGCCGACCTCCGCAATGTATGGACCATGCCCGAAGCCGCCGTCGTAAAGCTGCTGCAGTGCGTCAACCTTGGCGAAGTCTTCCTTCTCGAGAGCCTTGTCCCCTTTCGGACCCCAGCAGACGATTTTCCCCTGGTACTGAGCATGCTCGAGAGCGGTCACCAGCGTCTTGATCGTCGGCAGGACCGACGTGTCCTTTGTCATCAGGTAATATTCGCTGACGGTGATCAACTGGTGAGATAAGTTCCACGTCCACGTGCCGGCGCCGGGTTGTTCAGTGCCCCATTTCTGAGCCATCTTTTTGCCGATGGCCAATTGTTTCGGATCGTCGCTTGTCAGCAGCGCCAGCGTCACCGCCATGTGAGCGTGCGATTGCCACACGCCTTGCGATTCCGGGTGCGTTTCGAAATACTTCAGCGCGCGCGCGCGGAGCAGTTCAGACTTCTTGCATTGAATCGGGTACGTCGGGCTGAACGTTCCAATCGGCTCCAGATCAACCGTGACTTTTGTGTTCTCGGCGCCGCGAGTCACATCTAAGACAAGCTTCCCGTCCTTCCCCTCCGCGGCCTCGATGCCATTGCCGAAGTCCATAATCGGGCCTTCGTAGCCGTGCGGCCCGCCGCCAAATGTGTGAGCTGAGAACGGCTTGCCCGCCACACCGGTGATCACGTCGTCCAGCTTCAGCTTCCCGGCCGCGGGCGAATCCTTAAAAATGTACTTAACGACGAACGTCTTGTCCGTCAGGATCGCGCGCGCGCCCGTCGGCCCGAGATTGACCAGAAATCCCGGCACTTCCTTATCGGGCGTGTTGTTGGCCGTCGGCGTCGTCCAGCGCCCCTGGTTTTCCTTGTCCTTGATGGCGCGAACCGGCGACGGAACCAGCAGCCACACAGCCAGCAGCGTCAGAATAAGCAGGCCCAGCTTTCGAGCAGCCATGGCTGTCCTCCTCCTGCGACCGTGTTCCAAACGCCTATTGTCCTGGCCCGCTAAGAAAGTATGCTGCGCAGCGTCCGTTAATGCGGCAAAGCGGCCCGCTTTTGCGACAGGCGCCTGCGTCCACCGGAACGACAGGTCTGCTTCCCCGGAGATCCGAAGCAATGGGCAAACACCTCGCTCCCAAAAAACAGCGCACGGGCCGGCAGCGCGTCGCCATCATGCTCGACCTCGAGTGGCCCTTCCGCCGCCACGTGGACGTCTTCGTCGGCACGCAATGGTTTGCGCGCGAGCGCGCCACGTGGGATTGCGTCCTCGACGAGTTCGCCAGTGAGACCTTGCAGTTGTGCCGGCCCGGCCGCGCCCCGTACGACGGAATTATCGCTCGCGCCACGCCTGAACTGGAGCGCCAGGCCCGCCGCCACGGCATCCCCGTGGTGAATGTCTGGTACAATTCGCCTGCTCGCGGCTTGCCCGGCGTCTTCGCCGATTTCCGCGCCTACGGGCAGATGGCCGCCGAACATCTGCTTGCCCGCGGCTTCCGCCGCTTCGCCTGCCTCTCCGGCCGAGGCGATAGCGCGCAATCCCTCGAAGTGCAAGCCTTTCACGAGGCCATCCAGCGCGCCGGCTTCCGCTGCAACTGCCGCGTGGTCGCCCGGCAAACCACTCGCAACCGAACGTCATCGCAGCGTTTCCATAGCGCCCTCGATGAATGGATCGCGTCGTGGAGCGCTCCAGTCGGTGTGTTCGTCACGTTTCCCGATGCGACCGGACGGCACGTGGCCGCCGCGTGCCAGCGGCATGGCCTGCGCATTCCTGAAGACGCCGCGCTCATCGCCAGTGACAACGAGCCGTCGCTTTGCCTGCATCCCTCGCCATCCCTGTCGGGCGTGGAAGTCCCCTACCGGCAAATCGGCTATCTTGCGGCAGAGATGCTCGACCTGCTGATGCAAGGCCGCAAGCCGCCGCTGGAGCACCGCCTGATTGCTCCGTCCGGAATCGCAGCCCGCCAGTCCACTGATTTTCTGGCCGTCGATGACAGCCTCGTTGCCGCCGCCCTGCACGAGATCGCCCGCCGTTCTCACCCCACGCTCGGTGTTGATGACGTCTGTCAGGCCATATCCGTCGGCCGCCGGACGCTGGAACGCCGCTTCCGTCGCGTGCTGGGGCGCGGTATCGCTGCCGAAATCCTGCGTCTGCGTGTGGAACGTGCCAAGCGCGAACTCGCGCATGCTCAGACGCCCCTCAAGCAGGTCGCGCGCGAAGCCGGTTTTGAAAGCGCCAAACGGCTGCACGAAGCCTTCGCCAGAGAGGTCGGCCTTTCGCCCAGCCAGTACCGTCAGCAACTTCGAATCACCTATTCGGATGAACGCGAGTAACGCAATCCTCCTGGATTGCGCTCCGTAGTTTCCTGTCAAGACGCAGGGATAAGCGCTACGCCATCCCGCTCGCCCGAATCAGCGCCTCATGCACCAGCAGGTCTTCTTCGGGCGTCACGCCCAGGGGCTTTCCGCTGCGAATGCACTGCGCCAGCTCGGCTAATTCCGGAGTGTAGCGCCGGTACGGCGGAAGCTTGATCGTTTGCGCTCCCGCTTGATACGGCCCGGCGGCCTTCGCGAGCTCGACCGTCAAAACCGGATTTTCAATGGGCCTGACCAACGCGCTTCCATTTGTGCCGAGAACCTCAAACGAGCGGTGCGCTCCCGCGTTCGGTTGAACGGTCGCGCTGCTCACCGTCCCGATCGCGCGCGGAAATTCGAAGATCGCCAGCGTGTCATCCGCGAGCGAATCGGGAAGATCGGCGTGCTTTTTGAGCACCGGCGTGATCTTCTCAGGCTTCCCCATCAGCCGGATCAGTGGATCGACAAGATGTCCGCCCAGCTCGAACATGCTGCCGCCGCGGAACTGCGCCCATTGCGGACGCGCGCCGGCGCCGATGCTCGTGTTGATCGTTCCGCGGACCAGATAGATTTCGCCCAGCCAGCCTTGCCGTGCGGCTTCCAGAACGGCGTTGATTCCCGGATTGAAGCGCCACATGTAGCCGTGCTGAAGCAGCAGTTTCCTTTCCTTCGCCAACGCCACGAGTTTCGTCAGGCCCTCGGTGGTGTCGGCCGGCGGTTTCTCCAGATGCACATGCTTGCCGGCTTCAAGCGCAAGCGTCGCGTGCCGCGCATGGTCCTTGACGTCCGACTCAACCGCCACCACTTCGCAGCCGGCCAGAAGGTCCGCTTGTGAAAGCCGCTTCGCTCCAAGCTTCTCGACCGCCTCTCCGATCCGGGCGGACTCGTCACAAACGCCAACAAGTTCCCACTCCGCCGACGCGAGCACCGTCTTGATCTTCTCCAGCCCGTGCGAATGGGTTGCTCCCAGAAAGCCTATGCGAATGCGCTTCGGGGCCGGCGCTTCCTCCGCGCCCTTGACCTCCGCCGCGATTGCAGTGGCCAGCACGGCGGCAGCACCTTTGACCAGATCGCGGCGTGAAGGTGGAGTCTTCATACGTGAGTCTCCAGCGAAAAAGAGGCGCGGCGTCAGTTCTGCAGTTCGAGCCGCTCGCACCAGCGGATCAGGTTCACCCAGCGCCAGACTCGGAAATCGAACGGCGTGCGGCGAGCCAGAATGTTCTTCCACTCGGCGCTGATCACGGGCAGATTCAGCATGGGCAGGCTGCGCGCGGTTTCGCTTTGCAGAACGCGTTCCACCCAGGGCCTCAGCGTTTCCAGCCAGCTCAGTTCAGGCGTGGCAAACCCGATCTTATCGCGCCGGTCAAGAATGGCATCGGGAACAATACCGCGCATCGCCGCGCGGAACACGGCCTTCGTGGTCCCGTCCCGCGCCACCAGGTAATGCTCCGGCAGCGTCAGGATGAACTGCGCCAGGTCCGGCGTGAGGAACGGAACGCGGCTTTCGATCGAGAACGCCATCGAGTTCCGGTCTTCATACCGCAGCAGCATCGGCAGGCTGGTTTGCGTCAGCGTTTGCAGCAGTGTCTGCCGCAGTAGGTCGGGATTGAGTACCGCCGGCGGACAGGGCCGGTAATCCACCCCGCGCTCAGCGAACCATTCTTCGTTGAGCCACGGCGGCACGCGCGGCCGTCCCGCCAGGCGGCGAGCGAACCGGTGCAGGCCCTTGGGCAGCAGCAGCCCCGTGGTCTCCATTCCAAGACCGCGCAGGTTTACGCCGGGAAAGCGCGAACACTGGCGCACAAAGTTCGCAGCTTCCAGCGCTCGCCCTCGGCGCAGCAGCGAGGCGACGCGTGACGGCAGATAGCCGCGATACCCGCCCAACATTTCGTCGGCGCCCTGTCCGTCGAGCATCACCTTGATGCCGTTTTCACGCGCGAGCCGGAACACGCGGTGCTGCGCGTAAATGCTCGTGCTTCCAAACGGCTCGTCCTGCGCCGCGACCAGATGATCGAGATCGTCCACCAGTTCCTGCGGAGTCGCTCGCGTCTTGTGCACGTGAGCGCCCGCGGCCTTGGCCGCAATATCGACCCACTTCTCTTCGCAGACATCAGCCTCTTCAGCAATGAAGCTGAAGCTGTGCATCTCCACGTTCTTGCCCTGTAGATGGCGGATGCACGCGACGATCGAAGAGGAGTCAATCCCGCCGGAAAGCGCACTCCCGATCGGCACGTCGCTGCGCAAATGGATCTGAACGCTGCGCAGGAACAACTCGCGAAGCTTCGCCGCCGCGTCCTCGAAAGAAATATCTTGGCGAGGTTCAAGCTCTACCTGCCAGTACCGCTCCGGCGTCAGTTCGCCAGGCCGGTCCAGCGACACCTCCACCCAATGCGCCGGCGGCAGCAGATGGATGCTCTGCAGCAGAGTTCCCGTCCCGTGATCGGTCAGCCCGCTGCGCAAGAAGTCGAACACGGCCTGTGGCTCAAGCTGCCGCTGAACTCCCGGCAACAACAGCAGCGGTCTGATCTCCGAGGAAAACGCCAGCCCGTGATCGAACCGCGCGTAGTACAGCGGTTTGATTCCGAAGAAATCGCGCGCGAGCAGCAAGCGGTTCTCGCGCATGTCCAGCAGCGCGAAGGCAAACATGCCGACCAGCCGCCGCAGCATCGGCTTACCCCAGCAAGCCAGGCCGTGCAGCAGAACTTCCGTATCGGAGTGCGATTTGAACTGGCAGCCGAGCTTTTCGAGCTCCTCGCGCAACTCGACGTAGTTGTAAATCTCACCGTTAAAGACGATCGCGTAGCGCCCGTCCGGCGTCAGCATCGGCTGCCAGCCTGTTTCGGACAAATCGAGGATCGATAGCCGCCGGTGCAGCAGAAGCACGCCTGAAATATCGGGCGAAGGCGTCTCGCGGCCGATGCGCAGCTTTCCCTCGCGCCAGGTCAGCCACCCATGGTCGTCCGGCCCGCGATGCCGCAGTATCTCGGAAATTTCCCCAAGCCGGTCGCATCTCCAGGATTTTCCCGGCGACGTAACCACGCCAAAAATGCCGCACATTCAACGATACTCCAGGCTGGTCCTTACGGCCGGGGGATCTGCATTCGCTAGAGCGCGCCCGCAGCCGCCATCTGCGCGTCGTGCTTGTGCATGCAGGACTCAATCAGGGACAGATTCTGACGCGTCCAATCGATGGTCCTGCCCAGGCCTGTCCGCAAGTCCACTTGAGCTTCAAAACGAAGCTCACGCCGCGATTTTTCCGCGCTGCCGAAACGTTTGCCGGAATGATCCCACTCACGCCGGGGAAGCAACTGCACGCCAGCGGGATTGGCGGTGAGTTCATTGATCAGATCGGCCAATTCGCGGATGGAATGCTCGCGCCCCGTGGCGATGTTGTAGACATCGCCAGGCTTGCCGCGCAGCGCACAGGCAATCAGCCCGCGGCCAATGTCCTCGACGAAAATGAAATCGCGCGTGGCAACGCCGTTGTTCTGCAGCGGCAGTTGCTGGTGCTTCAGCGCCTTGTAGACAAAGGTCGGTGTCACGTTGCGGAACACGGTCGCCGGGGTGCCACGCCAGCGGCCCGCGCCAAGGATTTCGCCCGGCCCGTAGACGTTCTGGAAACGGGCGCGCACCGTTGGCAGATTGTGCTGCCGGTGGAAATAGACTGCGTAGAATTCGCCCACGATCTTGGAGATGGAATACGGGCTGTCCTGAATCAGCGAAATTGGGGCTTCTTCCGTCGTGGCGCTGGCCGTGTCGAAGGTCTTTTCCGCTGCGGCACAACCGGCCGACGAATACACCAGCTTCTGGAGCTTCTTGAACCCCTGGCAGTAGTTCATCAGCTTCAGCGTCGTGATCGTGTTGTTGGCATGATCGGCAATCGGGTCATGAATGGAGCTTTGGTTGCCGTGATACGTGGCCAGATGGAAGATGTAGTCGAATTCGTCGTGCACGCGGGCCAGCACAGCATCGTCCGCGATGGAGCCCTCCACGAAGGTGACTCGCGGATCGGCTGGCACGTTGACCTTCTCAGCCGAAAGCAGATTATCGACCACCGTCACTGCGGCGGCCTCGCCGGCCAGCAGCAGCTTCACCAGATTGCTGCCGACAAAGCCCGCTCCGCCAACCACCAGCGCTCGCTTATTCGTCAAATCGGACACGAATGGCTCTCTCCTTTTCCTGCGCCTGCCGGCCTTGCCGCATTACTTATCCATCTGCTTCAGATGTGTATAAGTCTGGCCGATCCCGAACTTCTTGTAGTACTCGATCGCCGCCTTCACTCCGGTTTCCAGCGGCGTGGTGATCTTCCAGTTGAAATCCTTGTTGGTCTTCGATGGATCGAGGAGGATCGTAAACACGTCGTCCGGATTGCGCGGGCGGACTTCCACTTCGCGATCGAGTTTGATCGGCAGCGCCTTCACCACTGCATCGAACAACTCCTTGATCGAATAATCGCTGCCGGAAGACACGTGGTACATTCCGCGCTGGCCCTGGCCATCGATGGCTTTGATCACGACATCCACGAGGTCGTTGACGAAGATGAAGTCGCGGCGGGTATCCATCACGAAGCACGGCTTATTGCTGGTCAGGCGGCTGAAGAACGTGGGCAACGGACCGCTCAGATTGCGCGGGCCATACGCATTGGCCAGGCGGAACGAGATGAAGTCCACACCGCTGAGCACGATATAGTTTTCGCCGCCGGTCTTGCTGATGGCATAACTGCTGCCATCAGGACGAATCGGATGGTTCAGCGTAATGGGCTGCTCGACCGGCTTAAGGCCGTAGCAGAGCGCCGTCTGAAAGTAGATCAAGCGCTTCGCCTTCACGCGCTTTGCATTCTGCGCGATCAAGGCCGTGCCCAGAACGTTTGTGCGCGCGTCTTCGATCCAGTTCTCCGGATCTTTGTATGACGCCGCGGCGTGAACGACGATTTCCGGCTGGCACTGGTCGAAACATTTCTGCACCAGTTCCGCGTCCGCGATCGTGCCTTCCACCACCTTCAACTGCGGATGTTCAGCAAGATTGTCGCGCCGTCCGGTCGCGTAGTTGTCGATCACCAGGACCTGGTCGCCTCGTTTGAGGCAGCGCTCAACCAAGTGCGATCCCACAAATCCTGCACCGCCGGTAACCAGTATGCGCATGACTCAGCTCTCCAATCCTTGTTTGAACACGTGCTGCTGATCGTGGAACGCCCGCTGCCACAGTTCCAGGCACAGCAGGCCCCAGACTTTTCTTCCGAATTTGCTTTCCTTGTCCAGCCCTTCAAGCACCTTGCGATTGTTGATGACCGCTCGCCCCTGTGCCTGCTTTGACGCCAGGATGTCTCGCACGAAATCCTTGCACTCCCCGCGCACCCAGTCGTTCAGCGGCACGGGGAAGCCCATCTTGTCTTTCCGGTTCAGAATCTGTTCGGGAATAAAACTGCCCATGGAGTTCTTGAGCACTTCCTTCATCGTCCCGTCGCGGAATTTGATGTTCGCCGGAATGGTCGCCGCGCACTCGACGACTGGATGGTCGAGGAACGGCACGCGCGATTCCAGGCCGTGCGCCATGCTGACGCGGTCTTCCACCTGCAGCAGCGCCGGCAGAAGCGTCTTGAAATCGAAGTGCGTCATCTGGTCGAAATACGATTCCTTCTGAACATTGTCGCCGTTAAAAATCTCGCGGAAGGTTTCGTATGGCGAGTAACCGTGGAGCAGTTCCCAGTTGATCTCATCGCCCAGCAACGGAGCGCGGTTGATCAGCCGGAAATAGCGCTTGTCGCGTTCCTCAAACAGCCCTTCGCGCCAAAACTCCTGCAGCATCGGCTTGTAATTACGCAGCGCCACCAGATTCGGAATGATCGACTCGTAGGTGACGATGAAATGCCCATTGTTCATCGTGCCGTCTATGGCCGCCTTGATGCACTGCTCGAAATACGCGAGCAGGTATCGCGTGTAGCCGCCGAAGATCTCGTCGCCGCCTTGCCCGCCCAGCACGACTTTGCGATGCTTCGCGGCAAGCTGCGAGACCATGTACTGCGGGAACGAGCCTGGCCCGGCGACCGGGTAATCGAGATGGTAGATGACCTTCTGGATGTTGGCAATGAAGTCCGATGCCGAAATCTCGATCTCGTGCACCTTGAATTTGCACTTATCGCCCAACGCGCGAGCGTACTGGCTTTCGTCGTAGTCGGGGCCCGCGAACTTGCCGTTGAAACCCAGAAACTCGCCGTTGCCTGCGCCGCTGGCCAGCGCCGCAACGATGCTCGAATCCGTCCCGCCGCTGACGTAGGCGCCCAGCGGCACGTCGCTGCGCAGATGCAGGCGCACGGAGTCCTGCATCAACTCGCGGATCTGGTCGTAGAAGTACTTGGCCGTGTGATCCCAGTCGAGCGTGTAGTAAACTTCCCAATACCGGGAGACTTCCACGCGCCCATTCTGCAACCACATGCAGTGACCGGGGAGCAGTTCGCGGATGCCTTTGAACAGCGTCTTGCCGGCCAGGCAGAACTGAAAGGCTAGATAGTCTTTCAGGGCTTCCAGGTCCGTATCGATCGATGGCAGAAACGGCAGAATGGCTTTGCATTCCGACGCGAAGACCAGGGCCTCGCCGCATTCGGCATAGTAAAATGGCTTGATCCCGAAGCGGTCGCGCGCGCAGAAGAGCGCGCCGGCGCTTTCATCCCACAAGGCAAAGGCAAACATGCCCCGCAAGTGCGTCAGGCACTGCCGGCCCCATTTGCGGTAGGCGTGCAGGATGGCTTCCGTGTCCGACGTCGTGCGAAACTGCTCTTTCCCCAGTTGCTCGCGCAGTTCAACGTAGTTGTAGATCTCGCCGTTGAAGACAATCCAGTTCCCGTGGCCATCCGTCATGGGTTGGCTGGCCGCCGTGGAGAGATCCAGGATGCTCAGCCGGCGATGCGCAAACCCACCGTGGCCGCGTGGGTGCAGCCAGACGCCTTCACCGTCCGGTCCGCGGTGCGCTTGCAACTTGTTCATCAACTCAAGTTTGCGGCGCAGACGGTCAAGGGGTTGACCCCGCAAGCTCACATGACCAGAAATTCCGCACATCGAACGACTCTCTCCATCGTGTCTTGCAGACCTATTTGCCCTAGTCTGTTGCGGGAGCATATCGTACTTGCAGTCTTCAAACTGGACAAACGCAGGTTCAGACGTGCAAACGAATAGGGCCTGCGGCTCTCCAACTCAAGATCCGAGCGTCGCCCGAATATATTCGATGAGCTTCCGCATTTCGACCTCCGCGTTCAGCTCCAGCGCGGCCTGGCGACTGGCCGCCTGTTGCGAGGCAAGCATCTCGGGCGTCAGGGCATTCAGGGTTCGGGCCATATCAGCCGCATCAAAGGTCGGCGAGACACAGCCGCAGCCGTATTTCTTGATCAGTTCGGCCATGGCTGGTGAGGGCCCTACACAGACCGCGAGGCCGGCCGTGATGAAGTCGAAAAACTTGTTGGGCAGGCAGACCTCCCAGTTGTAGTTGACGGGCGGAATGAGAAAGAGCCCCATATCAAACTGCGCGATGGATTCCACGATCTCGGCGGGCGGCACGGGCTGGCGAAATGTGATTCGGCCGGGCGCACGTCTGGCTGCGTAAGCCTGCAGCTCGTCCACGAACCCCGGACTGGCCGCCGACGGAACCAGCATGAACGTAAGGTCGATGCGCGGGTCGCACAACGCGATCGCATCGATCATCAGTTCCGGCTTGCGGCCACGCATCGCGCCGCCGTGATGGATCAGCCTCACCCGTCCGTGCTCACGTGCTTGTGTGCTGGCTGGGCGGCCAGCCGGCGCGCTCAGGATGACCTTGGCGTCGAGGCCGAACTCCTGTCGATAGCGCTCCGCAATCGGGCTGCAAACGGTCAGACAGAGATCCACCTGTCGCGCATACGTTTGCAGAAAGTGCAAGACCATAGGTCTGAACAACATTCGCCACCACCAGAGCTCCTCGGCCTCCAGCGGCGAGTACTCGTGAGCATCAAAGGCAAGCTTCGCCCCTGCCCTTCTGGCAGCTTCGGCGGCAACGGGCAGAGCCGTCAGGTCGTCGGCCAGGTACAAATGCGCTTTGAACGCAAGCGCGCGTTCGAGCGCCTCGCGATGGTAGTTCATCTGCCAGTAACGCCAGGAATACAGTTCCGGCGCCAAGCGGCCGGCAATCAGGCTGCCGCGCGTCAGCAGCCGTCGGTGCAGCGCTCGGGGCTTCGGTCCAACCGGATGCCACTGGACGTTCCCTGATGTCGCCGATGCAGGCAGCGGATCTCCAAAACCAACCACCGACAGGTCGAAATGTGGCGACAGGTATTGAATCTGCCGCAGCACGCGAGCGTCACGGCTGACCGGGGAAAAAGAAATGATGCAGATTTTCTGTCGCAACAGCCAATCTCCTGAAGCATCCGCTTGCGCACGCCAGCCAAGCGCCATCATCTCCCGCCGAGGCGCTGCATTCTGCGCAAGAAGGAGCGGAACGGTTTGGGCACAAGAAATCGGAGAACGCGAAGCATAAACTGCTCACACGCGAAACGAGGGCGGCAAAGGGCTTCCAGAACCTTATTGTATCTGTAGCGCAGCACATCCGTTGGTCGCGCGTCGCTCGCGGCAGACGCCGGCAAAGCGGCCCCGAGAACCTGCTGTACGAAGGCCAGATAGGTGTACTTTCCCGAGACGACGATATCCCGGTAGGCACGCGCACAAATCCCCGCTCTCATCCGATCACTGCTTATCGACTCTAGAACGTCATCGAGATTGCTGAAGTCACGCTTGAGCGCGATATAGTGATCGCCGGCCTTGAGTATCCCGTTGTACTCGCCATCGATGAGCACCTGACAGGTGCTTGTGGCACAGGCCTCCAGATGGCGGGGCGAAATCGCAAACAGTTCGGCGCTACCGTCCAATCCTGGAAAGCATTGCGCCTCCGTCTCTTCAAAGCTCGCCCGCGGCTTTTCCTTGAGGAAGACCTCTGTCTTGCGCTTGAGCGTGCCATCGCGATCCAGAATGCTCGCGCCGCCTTCCACGCCGATCGTGTAGCGCGATTTGAGCAGAAACTCATACCAGCTATCGCCGAAGAACGTGTCGCCGGCACGGGTCGAGATGTCACATGCGATGCCCTTTGAAGGCGCATGCTCCTGAAACATTTCCGCAACTCTTACCTTCAACTGGCCGTGGCGGCCTAACCAGTAAGCGGCATGCCAGGAGCGATAGCCGATGCCGATGGGCCGGTCCTGGATGCGCGCACGCATGTGTTCAATGCGTGCCAGCGTCGCGTCCTCCAGATAGCCGGTCAGCACACGGTGAATCCTGACACGCGAGCGATCAACCTTGTGGTAGATGTTCGGCCATTCGCGCTCGGGCATGACAGAGAATACGTGCTGGACGCCGAAGTCGTTGATGAAGTCACAGAGCAGGTCCGTATTCAGAAACTCGTCCTGTGGCAATGCTGCTTTCGCGACGGGCAGGCGTCGAAGCGGCTCCAGGCGCTGGCATGTCTCTGCAAACGTCTCCGGGTTCCAAGCTCGCTGCGACAAAAATGTGGTATGAAAGATGATAAGGTCGAAAGGCTGGCGCAAAAGGACCGTATTCAGCCCACGCACGCCGATATTCAGATATAGCACGCGGTGCGAGCTGTGCCGTTCAAAGCAATACAGGTGATCGGCAATGGTCGTGCGCAGCGGCCATTGTGTGGAGTGATGGACGACGAGTATGCGTGCCATGTAGTCAAAGCCAGTTAATTGCGTGAATTCCTGCGCCGTTGCCAATCATCTGGTGCTCGAATGTGCGCCAAGGGCTTTGTCCGCAGTCTTGTCAGACTCAGAGACGCCTGACAACTTCCGAAAAAGCAAATGCAGTTTGGATGCCAGAAACGCCCTTAATAGGAGCCGTTCTTCGCTGCCAAGCAGGAAATAGTGCGCCGGCAGGAGAAGAACGACGCTGGCCGCTGCCACGCCACACTCTATCGGCAGCGACCAAGCTCGCTCACGCGTGAGGAGCATGGCGCTGACGCTCGCCATCACCCCAAAACAGACGACTGGCCGCCAATTGTAAGCCACCTGTAGATAATCCTTTCGTCGATATAAGTTCCAGAGGTGCTGGAAGACAGAGAGCGACAGAGCCCCGAGCGCCATCGCCCAAGCCGCGCCATTTGCGCCCCAGCCCGGGATGAGAACAAAACTAAGTGTCAGGGTAGCTATCGCGGCAACCGCCTGAGTGAGGTTGATGGAAGCCGTCTCCTTTGAGAAGTACACCCCAGGCAGGAGCAGTGAGTAGAGACCCCATGCGAACTGGGCCGTGGCACACACGCCTATCACACTGAACGCGTTGTGGAACGCGGGTCTTGTCATCAACAGAACTGCTGGGCGCGCAGCGACATAAAACAGAGTCTGCAAAAAGCCAAAGCCAATGACGTAGATGGTGAACACTCGGCCAAAAGTCCGCCGCGCCTCATCCTTGCGTTCCAGGAAGGACATGAAGTACGGGTACCATGCGCTACTAAAGGCGCCCACCAGCAGAGCCATCACCATCCCGAAGCTGCTGCCGATGCTGTATATCCCGACCTCGCTAAGCCCGTGATAATACTGCAGCACGTACCTGTTGCTCTGCTGCATGATAAAGAGGAAGACAAAGGAAGGAATGAATGGAACACTTACTCGCAGTAGTTTCGCGGTGAGCCCCCGCTCCGTGCGAAGAGTGATCCCTCGAAGGACCACTGAGGCGTAAGCCAACAAGCTCACAACCTGCGCTGCCAGTCCCGCCTCCAACAGTCCTTTGATCCCGCCCTTCCAAACAACAACGGCAACCAGGCTGAACCCTATTGAGACCAGCGTTGTTCCCGTACCCAGAATTACAAATGCAACTGCGCGTTCTTCGAATTGAAGGCGAAGAACCAGAGGCGTTATGAGAATACTTACGGCCGTTGTGCACACGGAAAGTTGGGTGTAATAGGCATACTCCGGCGAGCCGAACGCTAACTGACTGATTTCTCGAGGGAAGACGATGCCAACAACAGCGAGTACGGCCGCGCTGGGAACCAGGAGACGCATTGCTGTCCAGACCGCAGCTTCTTTACGGTCTGCCGAGTTCCCCTCATAGTAACAGATTCCTAGGCCGGCTCCGATACCCAGCAAGAACACGTTTGTGGCCACGACGGCGACCATGGCCAATATTCCGCTGACACCATAGTCGGTGGGCGTGAGATAAGCCGTGAACAGCGGCAGCAACAGGAAGCCGATGAACCGGTTCAAAACACCGCCGATGCCGTAGATGACGGTGTTCTTGGCCAGACGACTAAGCTGCTCTTGCATCTGCGGCACCTAACTCTTCAACGCCGCCACGCAGCGCCTGGCAACTTGGCCGTCGCCATAAAGCTCCGGGCGGGCCGTGGGCTTCCGGGCCGCTCGCGCGGCGGCGACAATCTGCTCCGTGTTCACGCCCGTCAGGGTGTTCCAGCCGCTCGCAACCGTTTCGACCCACTCGGTCTCGTCCCGCAACGTCACACACGGGACGCCCAGCCAATAGGCCTCCTTCTGTATGCCGCCGGAGTCGGTGAGGATCGCCCGCGCAGATTTTTCGAGGCTGACCATATCAAGGTACCCGACCGGGTCAAGAGCACGAACATTCGGTGGCAGAGCGCAGCCAGCCGCCGCGAGCATTTTCCGCGTCCGCGGGTGGATAGGGAAGACGATCGTCTCCTTCAGTTCGCGGAACGCCGCAAACACGCTCTTCAGGCGAGCCGGGTTGTCGGTGTTTTCGGGACGATGGACGGTGGCCAGCAGGTACTCTTCCGCTGAAAGGCCCAATCGCTCCACGATTGAAGTTCTTTTCTTGGCGCGCTCCGTGGCCAGGTGCAGCACATCCGACATAACATCGCCAACCAGCAGCACCCCTTTGCGAATGCCTTCCACCGACAGATGATCCACGGCTACCTGGCTGGGGCAAAGGAGCAGCGTAGCCACATGATCGGTCAGCACCCGGTTGATTTCCTCCGGCATTTCACGTTTGAAACTGCGCAATCCCGCTTCGACGTGCACCACAGGAACGTGCAGTTTCGCCGCTGCCAAGGCGCCGGCTAAAGTCGAATTTGTATCGCCATAGACCAGCAGCCAGTCCGGCCGTCGTTCCAGCAGGACGGTCTCAATGCCCGCGAGCATGGCGCCGGTCTGGCTGCCGTGCGAACCGGAGCCCACGCCCAAGTTGATGTCTGGCTTGGGGATATCCAACTCCTCGAAGAACACGTCGGACATGTTCTTGTCATAATGCTGGCCGGTATGGACGAGTATTTCTTGGTGCTGCTCCCGCAACACGCGGCTGATGGCAGCCGCTTTGACAAACTGTGGACGGGCACCGACGATAGTAACGACAAGCATGTTTGATCTCGCGGGTTACTGGCCGGATCAAATGGTATCCGCACGGCATCTGGCGCTCAAGGTAATCTCTTTTTGACAGCCTTTGCCACAGTAACTAATATTCACCGTCCCAAGACGTTACGTCTATCATTGCTTTAAGGAGATCGTTCATGGCCACGACCGGCGTTCCACTGCTTGACCTGACCCGCATTTCCCCTGAGCTCTCTGAAAAGATGCGCGCCGCCTTTGATCGCGTCCTCAAAAGCGGTCATTTTGTGCTCGGCCCGGAAGTGCAGGCTATGGAAGCCGAGATGGCCGCTTACAACAAGGTCAAGCACGCGATCGGCGTGTCATCCGGCACCGATGCACTTGTGCTTGCGCTCATGTCGCTGGCCATTTGCCCGGGCGACGAGGTCATCTGCCCCTCGCACACGTTCTTTGCGACCGCCGGCAGCATTGCGCGCGTCGGCGCCAAGCCCGTCTTTGTCGATTGCAGCCCCGAGACTTACAACGTCGAAGCCAAGCACATTGAACGCGCCCTGACGCCCAAGACCAAGGCCGTCATTCCCGTGCACCTGTTCGGTCAAGCCGCCGAGATGGACCCGATCCTCGATCTCTGCCGAGCGAAGAAGATCGCGATTATCGAAGACGCCGCGCAGGCGATCGGCACCGAATATAAGGGCCGCCGCACCGGTTCGATGGGCTCTTTCGGCTGCTTCAGCTTCTTCCCGTCAAAGAACCTTGGCGCGCTGGGCGATGGCGGACTGGTCACGACCAACGACGACGCCTTGGCTGAACGCGCCAAAATCCTGCGCACGCATGGCTCCAAACCCAAGTACTACCATAAGTTCATCGGCGGCAACTTCCGTATCGACGCTCTTCAGGCGGCGTTGCTTCGCGAGAAGCTGCCGTACCTGGATGGCTGGACTGCCGCTCGCCAGCGCAATGCCGTCCGCTACCGGGAGCTCTTCACGCAGGCCGGAATCGTCGGCTCGCACATCGTCCTGCCGGTGGAAGCTCCGAATCGCCGCCACATCTACAACCAGTTCGTCATTCGCATTTTGGGCGAAGGCCGCCGCGACAAACTCCGCACGTTCCTCGATCAGAAGAAGGTCGGCACTGAAATCTACTACCCGGTCCCGATGCACTTGCAGGAATGCTTCGCGTACGTCGGCGGAAAGCGCGGCGACCTTCCGAACTGCGAAGCGGCCGCCCGGGAAACCTTGGCCGTTCCGATCTTCCCGGAACTGACCGACGCAGAAATGCAGACGGTTGTCGGCGCTATCGCCGACTTCGCCAAGCAGTAGCCGTGTGCCACTGTATCCGGCGGCGGCACCGCCGCCCGCGCAGCAGTTGCGCCAGCCTATCAAGCGACAGACGCTATTGCGGCGCGGATAACCCTGTGTGGCACGGGCAGGCCGCGCCGCGGTTGCGCCAACTTATCACGGACAGACGTTATTGCGGCGCGGATTGCCCGTGACCCTCGGCGCTTCTGCACGGGCAATCAACGCCGCAAAAAGACGCGGCGTTGCCTGCCCGTGCCACAGGTGCCACATCGTGGCGCCACGGGACTTGCCAATTCAGGAAACGAGGTACGCTCGTGCAAAGCGGCGGCGTATCGAAATAGGCTGTCCGTGCCACACACGGGGATCACATCATGGTCTGGACCCGAAAACATCTGCTCGGCCTGGAGGATCTCACTAAAGAGGAGATCCTGGAGATTCTCGACAAAGCGGCCGTGTTCAAGAAAGCGACGGCCGAGCACGGCAAGAAGCTGCCGAATCAGCAGGGCAAGATCGTCGTGACGCTGTTCTTCGAATCCTCCACGCGCACGACCAACTCGTTCTCTCTGGCTGCAAAAAGACTGTCCGCCGATGTCGTGAGCTTCAGCACGTCCAGCAGCTCGGTGACCAAAGGCGAGACGCTGATCGACACGGCGCTGAACATTCAAGCCATGGGCATCGATGCGTTTGTGATTCGCCACTCCGCGCCGGGCGCGCCGCATCTTCTTGCGCGGCACGTCGGCGTGCCCGTGGTGAACGCCGGCGACGGCTGCCACGAACATCCGACGCAGGGTCTTCTGGACATGTTCACGATTCGGGAGCGCTTCAAGAAGTTTGAAGGGCTGACGGTCGCGATTCTCGGCGACATCCGGCACTCACGCGTGGCGCGTTCGAACGCCTGGGGCCTGGGCAAGCTGGGCGCGCGCGTGATCCTGGCCGGGCCGCCGACGCTGGTCCCGCCGGCGATCGGCGCGGCGCTGGGCTGCGAAGTGAGCCACGACATCGACCAGGTCATCGCCGAAGCCGATGTGCTCAACTGCCTGCGCATCCAGTTCGAACGCAAAGCGGCGAACTTCTTCCCTAGCACGCGCGAGTACGCGGCGATCTACGGACTGAACAGCGAACGCATGAAGCGCTGCAAACCGAACGCGATCATCATGCACCCCGGCCCGATCAATCGCGGCATTGAACTGACGCCCGAACTGGCCGACGGCGATCGCAGCGTGATTCTGGACCAGGTGACGAACGGCGTGGCGGTGCGGATGGCGGTGCTGGATTTGTGCATGAGCGTAAAGAACTAGCTCTTGGGTCTTGGCTGTTCGCTCATGGCTCCGGAGAAGTATGATGAATTTGAGGCGTGCGAATGGAACCAACGCATCTACATTCACCGCGTTCCGTGTGGGGAACATTGAGACGGAGTAACGCCCATGTTGGTCGAATACATCCAGGCGGCGATGAGACTGGCCACCTACGAGATTCTGGAAGACGGAACGTACTTTGGTGAAATTCCGGGTTTCCAGGGTGTGTGGGCCGATGAGCCGACGTTGGAAGCGTGTCGTGAAGAACTGCAGTCGGCCCTTGAGGATTGGATTGTGCTGGGGCTCCGATTAGGCCACGATCTTCCTGTGGTGGACGGAAAGGATCTGAACGCCAAGCCGGCGCGAAAACGTGGGAAGCGAGTCGCCTGATGCCACCCTTTGGTCCCATTCAACGCGCCGACCTGATACGTAACCTGGGGGCGTTGGGCTTCTCGGGGCCGTTCGCCGGCGGACGTCATCAGTTCATGCGAAAGGATTCCGTGAAGCTGATCCTACCCAACCCGCACCGCGGAGCGATCAGCAAACCCTTCTTGGCAAGGCTGCTTCGGCAGGCGGGCATTAGCCGCGAACGATGGGAGAAGCTCTAGGTTTTGGAGTCATCATGTCTACTTTAGTGCTGAAAAACGGCCGCGTCTTCGATCCCTCGCAGGGGTTGGACAAAGTCGCGGACCTGCTGGTCGATGCGGAAAAGGGCACGATCAAGGATATCGGGCCGAACTTGCGCGGCGATCAGTCGCTGGATTGTTCCGGGAAACTCGTGTGTCCGGGATTCATCGACATCCACGTGCATTTCCGCGAACCGGGCGCGAGCAACAAAGAGAGCATCGCGACCGGCTGCGCGTCGGCGGTGCACGGCGGATTCTCCACCGCGGTGACGATGCCCAACACCGACCCGCCGCTCGATAACCGGGCTGCGTTGGCCTACCAGTACCTGCAGGCGGGAAACGCTGGCAAGGCGCGCCTGTTCGCCATGGGCTGCATCACGCGCGGGCGCAATGGCACCGAACTGGCGGACTTGGGGCTGATGGCCGCGGGCACCGGCGGACTTCCCGGCGCGGTGGCCTTCACCGATGACGGCGCGGCGGTTCCGGGCAGCATGGTGATGCGCTCGGCCTTCGAATATGCCAGCGCCCTCAAGCGCGTGATCGTCGAACACTGCGAAGACCACGACCTGTCCAATGGCTGCATCATGCACGAAGGAAAAATCAGCGCCGCGCTGGGCATCAATGGCTATCCAAGCGCAGGCGAAGAGATCATTCTGGCTCGCGACATCCGGCTGGCGAAGCTGACCGGCGCGCGTTTCCACGTCGCTCATATTTCGGCCAAGGGATCGGTGGCGTTGGTGCGCGAAGCAAAGGCAAAAGGCGTGAAGGTGACGGCCGAAGTCACGCCGCATCATCTGCTGCTGACCGATGAAAGCTGCCGCAATTTCGATCCAGCCTACAAAATGAACCCGCCGCTGCGCGAGCAATCGGACATCGACGCGTGCCTGGAAGGCTTGCGCGACGGAACGCTGGATTGCCTGGCATCCGATCACGCGCCGCACACGAGCGAAGACAAGGCGAAGGAGTTTGTCGAGGCGCCCAACGGCTGCATCGGGCTGGAATCGAGCATCGGCGTCATGCTGACGAAGCTGGTGCACACCGGCAAGCTCACGCTGGCGCGCTTTGTGGAAGCCTGGACGACCGCGCCCGTGCGCTGCCTGGGCCTGGAGCCGTTCGGCGTGACCGGCACGCTGCGTGTCGGCGGCAAAGCGGACGTGACGGTGATCGATCTCGACCAGAACTGGACGCTGGACGCGGATGCCTTCAAATCGAAAGGCCGCAACTGTCCGTTCAAAGCCTGGCAACTCCGCGGCGCGCCAGTCTACACCTTAGTGGACGGAACGGTGCATGAGGCGATCGGAATGACGATGCGCGAAAAGCGCTAAACTGGTGTGCGTAGCGCTACTGTTCTAGCCGTTCGCCGTTTTCCCCGAAGGGGGTACACAAGTCAGCCAGGGCAAGCGAGCCATTCGGCTCGCGGCACCGCCGCCGAGCGCCGCCTCGGGTTGACGCGCCCCATGTGTTTCGTCGCCCTGAAGGGGCTGGACACGGTTCTGTTTTGCCCCTTCAGGGCGCCGAGATCCGTGGGCGGACGGAACCCAGGGCGGCGAGCCGCTGCGCGTCTCTTGCCCTGGGCTGACTTGTACGGCGCCTTCGGCGCGAAAGGAAGGGGTGTCGAGCCGCCACCATAGGACTACACACTCGCTAAACGGGGTCTGTGTCACGCCGGTTGCATTAATCTGATTTTTCGAGCTTGAATGGTCGATCCATGAGTAACCTTCTCATGGAGAGCGCGCTTTGCAGACAGAACATCCAGACAAGGCGAGCATTCGGGCAAAACTGTTGGCGCAGTACGAAGCCGAACTGAAGAAGATGTTTCCAGACGAGTCGAGCGGCCCGTTGCCATTCTCGTTCGATGCGGTCGAAGCAGCGGCCGTGCGCACGGGCGAGCCGAGACCTCCTGCTGCCGCCGCAGTGCCGTTGAGCAGCAATCAAGCAGGCCGCCAAGAAGTTGCGGCCAGACCTGCTCGAATCGGCCCCAAAGGTCGGCGTCCAGCAGCCGTTGAGCGTGGCTCAGCGGCTGGGCGGTGACATTTAGGCAACGGTCGGCAAGGTCTCCCCTGGCTACCACGTCGGCGATGCTGTTGATAATGACAGGCCGCCGCAAACTGATGCTGAACAACTCGCTATTGGTGTACAGTTTTCGGGTGGTGCGGGCCGCGCCGGTCACGATGCAGCAGAGCGTGTCGGAGAACCAGGCCGGGATGGTGCTCATGTTTTCGAGCGCCAGCACCCATTGGTTGTTCGCCGTCAACATCACTTGCTCCTCGCTGGTCGGCGCAACCAGCATGTCCGCCCGACTCGGATCAATCAGCCGGCGCAGGATTCGGCACAACGTGGTTTTGGCGCTTCTGTGTGCTCCCGTGACGACCATTGCCGCACAGGCGATGCTCGGACGCAAGCCCCCGCACAACCAGCCGCAGACCAGCGGGAAATCCACGTCATCGACGTTGATGAGCGCCCGCAGGCCGGCCAATGAACCGCCTGGCTGCGGCACTGGCAGCGGCAGAGAGTCCGGCGTGCGAACGAATCGAACGGGCACCTGCGCGGCTTCCAGCACCCGCCACGCTGATGCTGTAATCTCGATCACCTGCCGTTTGTCGTTGCCCAAATCCAACCAGATGCGATTGTCTTCGTCCAACACACGAATCCCGACCCTGATTTCCGGCCCGTCCAGGGCACGCCAGCGCAGCGACTCGAACGCCGCCCCCCAAGCATCCTTGTTCGGCGGGTTGCCGTAGCGGGATTCAAACTGGCGACCTACACGGTCTTTGATGCGTTGGTCTCGGAGCGCAAACGTCTGAAGACAACCGTCCGCCGTGTAGGATGCGTATGGCTCGCAGCCGCAGTGGAACAGTTCGAGTATCTCGGGGCCAATCTCCACAAGCTGCGCGGCCTGGTTGGGCCGGGCGCCCTTGCGGTTCTGTAGGCCCATTTCCCGCTCGAACTCGTCGGCGGCATCGGCCAATTCCGATGTGCTGTCGTAAGCGGTGAGGTTCAGAATTCGGTTCACGGACTTCTCCTTTATTGGTCGATGTCAAAGGCGATGAGGGGCTTGTGGATGCTATCCGGCCCGGAAAGCAAGGCTATGCCACGGTCTGAGATGGCGAGGAATGCGTTGGGATTCTGAAGCTCCGTGCCGGCCGAGCAGGTTTCGAATGGCACCAGTTCCTTTAGCGCCTGCTGAGCTTCCACCACGTGGCAGTTCCATTGGCGTGGTAGCTCGCCGCTGTTGCCAACAGGAATCTCAAGGGCGGCAATGATACGCCGCACCAGCGGGCCGCAGTCGGCCAGCGTCACGGCGGCCCGCCCAGATGCACGGCCGCCGTGTGACGAACGCGGCAGAGCTGGCAGGTTATCGAGGTCAACATCGATCAACTCGCCCATCTGGACATCTCGCTGCCAACCGTCGATGCTCCATATTTTCAGCGCATTGACCGTGCTGCAAATGTGCTCCACGCCGCCGGCATGAAGTCGCTCGATAAATGGCGACATCATTCGTTGTGCCAGCGCTTGGGCCTGGCTGCGACTGCCGCACAGAAGTGGCTCCTTCCAGACCAGAAACACGTGGGCGCCAAATCCGCCGCCGCTGATTCTGACGTATGCCTCCGGGAGGATTCTGGCGACCGTTCCCGGCAGGTTGGAAACGTCAGGATTGTCATCCCTGTCGATGTCCAGGCCGCCGAACACAAGCTGGACCGGCTGCTGCTCGTAGCCGGCGTCATAATGCTCCACCATCCCGCCCCAGACCGAGATGTACTCAAGCTGCTCGACGGGCGGGAGGGAGCGGCCCCGCTCGGATCGCGGGCTCCAGTCCTTCCAACAGTCGTAAGCCTTATAGTGCAAGATGGGCTTCCACTCGGCGCGGCCCTGGCGGTAAACCCACGCCAAGGCCGCCGAGATCATGCGTCAGTTCCATTTCTTCCGGCGTCCAGTCGAGTTTCATGGTCGCCGCCCTCTACTTCTTGTAGGCCAACACGGTGCGACCGTTGACGATGGCCGCCGAAACGTTCACTTTGTCGCCAACCACCAGCGACTGCTCTGCGCGGCGGAGCCACACGGCCGGCACCGGCAGGTCTTCGTCGACGAAACGCACGGAAGCAGGCCCGCCAGCATCGGGCCTCCAAACTCGTGTCGGCAGTATTGCAGTCCGTTGCCCACGCCGCTGGTAGGCCCGCAACCGTCTCTGCTCGCTCCGGATCTGGCGCATCCAGGCACGCAGCGCACGTGGGCTTGGGGCCAGAACGCCGCCGGAGTCCAACCGTTGCTTCAGTAACTCAGCGGGAATCCTGCGTGCTCCGTCCAGCATAGCAGCCCGAACGATGTCTTTGGCGGTCTGAAACCGCGCCGGGGTGTGGTCCCGTCGCTGGTGGCACACGGCACCCGCCCCGCGCTGCTCATAGGCGGTCCCCAGCCGTTCAACGGTTCGGCGGCTGAAACTGGAGAAGACTCTTGCTTCCCATTCCCGCCCAGCGAGGAGATAGGACAAGAGCCATGCGTGAGTCCTCGCGCCAAACGTCCCATCTTCGCATCCCAGGCCCGCCAATGCGACGATCGTTGCCTCGGTGGCCACGAGAACCTCTCGGCACTCAGAATCGCTCTGGATGCCGCAGGAGCCTGCCTGCGCAGCCTTCTCAGGCTTCGGCGTGCAAGCAAGAGAACCCAGCAGAACCTCGGCCACAGCCTTCACCAGAACGTGATGGTGACCGGGGCGCGGTCACGAGTAATACATCCTACCCAAACTTTGCTTTGCGAATCATTTTGCCGTACCGATTTTACCGGCGGTGGCCTTGTACTGGAACGTCTTGCTCGCCTCGTAGGCCAGTGGGTCCACCATAATGATGACCGATATGTTGATGGGTTTTGTGGCACCGTAAGTGCCCAGATCGTCGAAACCAAACGTCTCGAACTTGTTCAGCAGCGGCTCGCCCTTGACGGTTAGCGAAAACTTTGCCGGCGTCGCTTTGAAGACGCCGTTCTTCATCTTGCCGCTCATTTTGAAACTGCTGCCGCCGCTGGTGCCCCGGCCCTTGGCATTCAAAGTGAACTCTTTCTTAAGATCACCCATCAGCACAGTCACCTTGCGGTCCTGCGGCTTGAAGAACTTGTTGACAGGAAGCGTGCCCAAAAGCCGCAGCGCGTCCTTGCTGCCATTTGTAAAGGTGAACTTCACCGACCCCTTGCTGATGACGAACGCATTGTTGGTTCCTTCAGCCCAGGACGGATCGCCGCCATCATCTGTGCCAGGAGGCGCCGCGGCCTCGCCTACGACAATGTCCATCTTCTGCGTCGCGCTGGCCGCGCCGTCGGAGACAGTCAGCGTCACGGTGTAAACGCCGGCCGATGGGTAAATGTGGCTCGTAGTGGCCCCTGAACCGGTACTGCCATCGCCAAAATCCCAACTGTAATCGAGCTGGTCGTCCTCTGCATCGGCGGCCGAAGCGCTGAAGCTGATCGTGCTGCCGGTGACTCCCAACTCGGCACTCGGATGGGATTCAAGCGCCGGCGGCGTCTCCGCCGCCCCGGATGGCCTGCTAATGGTCACTTGTAATGTCTGCGTGTCCAAACCAAAGCGGTTCGTGGCCCTGAGCGTTACCCTTGCGACACCCGCGGCTGTTGGAGTGCCCGAGATCGTGTCGCCGGAAAAGGCCAAGCCCGGCGGCAAGTTTGCCGCCGCAAATGTCAGCGGCGTGCTTCCCGAGGCTGCAAGCTGATAGCTGAATGAGCTTCCGCGAGTGGCCGTTGCAGTAAGCGGAGAGGTGATCCTCGGCGCCACGCCGGCCATTACGTTCAACACTTGTTGGACATTGGGCGCAGCGTTCCAGTTTGCGTCCCCAGTTTGGGATGCGGTGATCGTGCAGGAGCCCACGCCGACGAGGTGGATTTTGCCGTTTGCGATGGTTGATACATTCGTATCGCTGCTGAAGTAACACACCGCGAGCTTGGACGCTGCCATCGCACCCGGATCGAAGTCCGCATCGCCTTCAGTCTTCGCCGGCAGAGCGCCAAATGTGATCGCCTGATCAGCTTTGGCGATGGTTAACTTACTCTCGCCAAATACAAGACTGTAGTTGCCGCTGGCGCTCAGCGTCCCCTGACTGATCGGGTAGGTGCCGGCATCTTCGCCAGCCGGGCGCGTCAAGCGACCCGTCAAGCGATCTCCCGAAACCAACGTGCCACTCGTGATCTGATACGTCAGCGCCGGGTCGGCGTCGCCGTACACTTTGCTCTTGGCGTCAGCGGTGACAGTGATGCCCCTGGAGTTAATCGCTAGGTTTGCGCCGATATACGTGAAGTCATAGTTCGCACCCGCCGTGAGCGTCCCTTGCTGAATAGCATAGGTGCCCGCATTCTCGCCCGCGATGCGTGACAGACTGCCCGTCAACTGCTCGCCGGCCGCTAGCGACCCGCCGGTGATCTGATACGTCATCGCCGGGTCGGCGTCGCCGTACACTTTGCTCTTGGCGTTAGCGGTGACAGTGATGCCCCTGGCATTGATCGCTAGGTTCGCGCCGATATACGTGAAGTCATAGTTCGCACCCGCCGTGAGCGTCCCCTGCTGAATAGCATAGGTGCCCGCATTCTCGCCCGCGATGCGTGACAGACTGCCCGTCAACTGCTCGCCGGCCGCTAGCGACCCGCCGGTGATCTGATACGTCAGCGCCGGGTCGGCGTCAGCGTAGACTTTGCCTTTAGCGTCAGCCGTCACGGTCATTGGCCGCGGCGTGATAGTGGCCGTCGTGGACGGCTCGGTGATGCTGTAATTTCCCGCCTGCGTCCCTGTCAGCGACAGCCCGCTGACACTGACCGCTTTGCCCCCGCCCACGTTCGCGTCAGCGAACGTACCCGTTGCAATCCCAGCCAGGGAGACATCATCTGTCCCGACAACGCCATTCAGCGACCCCGGCGCTCCAGTTAGCGCCACCGCTCTCGTGCCGTCATAGACTTTGTCACTCGCCCCAATGCCAGAAACCGTCAGCGTCTTGGCCTTGATCTCGCCGCTGGTGTCATTCACAAAGGTGATGCTGTAGTTGTTGCTCCCGTTGCCGTCGTTCACCGTTCCGGAGGGCGCCAGCGTCTTATTTCGGCCGACATTCCTATTGTCGAACGTCTGCGTCCAGGTCGCGCTGTCGCCCGCCGCCAGGCTCCCAGAGGTAATGGCCGGCGCGACCGCCGAAGACGTTGTGCCGTCGTAGGTTTTACTGTCGCTTGCGGCACTGACGGTGATTGCGCGTGGACTGACGCTGATACCTGCCTGTGCGCCTGTGATCGTCCCTGTAACGGTGTCCGTCGCTGTAATGGCGTGCGTCCCTACGGTCTTAAGCGTCGCGCTGAAACTGTGAACGCCGTTGTCAGCGGGGACGAACGTATAATTGGCAGGCAAGCTCGCGGCGGCATCGCTGCTGAAGTGAATCGACCCCACGTAGCCGGTAGCGACGTCGCCGACCGCGTCTTTGGCGGTAACCGTGAAGCTTCCGGCTGTGCCTGAAACAATAGAAACGGGGAAACCAGCTACCACCAGCGTGGCGGCTGGTCCGCCGATGACGCTGACACTCCCGGAAGTCCCCGTTTTGCCACTGGCCGACGCCGCCGTAAACGTCCCGGTAGTCTCATTGCCGGTGAACGTTATGCCCAACGCCGTGAGATTCGCGACGCCGTTGACAAAGTCGCCTGCGCGATCAATCGTAGTGTCGCTGCCGGAGCCGAGCCCGGATACAGTGCCGGTAAGCGGGGCGTTGGCCGTGACCGTCACGGGGTCCGCTGAAGCGTCGAAAGTCTTAACCGTATTTCCGTTGACGTCTTGAGCCGTCAGCGTGTTCGTGCCAGTGAAGGCCACACCGTTCACCTGCGGACTGCACAGGGTAAGAGCGAATTGACCCAACGGCCCCGGACAAACCACGTACGCGGATTGTGCCTCGGTTTTGCCGCCATAGCCATCGTCAACAGTCACACGCATGCTTATGTACTTGAACGGGTCGGCTCCTGTCAGCGTGTACGTGTTCGTAGTCGCGCCGGAAATCGGGGCGCCCTTCGTCCCGCCCTCATCGTCGGCGCGCAGCCACTGGTAGGAATAGGTCAACGTGTCGCCTTCGGCATCGCTCCAGGTTCCGGTTGTGGCATTGAGCGTGTTGCCTACAACGTACGTTCCCGAAACCGCCGGCAAAACTGCATTGGTAGGGCTGGTATTGTACCATTTGGCGAAGTAGCAAGAAACCTTGCCCCCTGCCGTTCCGAAGGCTCCCCCTGCGTATACGCTTCCGCTATTATCCGTGGCCAGCGAGAAAACAACTGGCGAATAGCCACGGATGCCCGATCCGAGTGGCGACCAGGACGAGCCATTCCACTTGGCAATATTGTTGGCACTCATGCCTCCCGCAGTGGTAAACCTGCCCGCAGCGTAAAGGCTGCCGGCGCCGTCCATGGCCAATGCATAAACGTAAGGACTACTGCCAGCCATTCCCGAACCAAGTGCGGACCAAGACGAGCCATTCCACTTGGCAGCGTTATTGGCGCTCACGCCCCCGGCCGTCGTGAAATTGCCCCCTGCGTATAGGTTACCACTGCCGTCCAAGACCAAGGTACAAACGGAAGGACTGCTGGCGCCCATTCCGACCCCGAGTGCCGACCAAGAGAAGCCATCCCATCTAGCAACGCCATTGGCGCTCACACTACCTGCAGTGGTGAAACCACCACCCGCGTAGACGCTCCCACTGTTATCTACGACCAGCGTGTTAACGGACGGAGTACCACCGGTGACTCCCGAACCGAGCGCCGACCATGAGGAGCCATTCCACTTGGCTACGCGGTTGGCGCTCACGCCGCCCGCCGTCGTAAACCAGCCCCCCGCGTAAAGGTTGCCGCCGGCATCCATGGCCAAGGCGTAAACTTGAGCGCCCATCCCCGTGCCAAGAGCAGACCAGGAGAAGCCGTTCCACTTGGCAATGTAGTTGACGGTCACACCATCCGCTTTCGAAAACCACCCGCCGGCATACAGGTTGCCGCTACCGTCGAAGAGCAGCGCCGAAACCTCGCCGTTCATACCCGAGCCCAGCGCGGTCCAGGACGTTCCATCCCACCTGGCAACGTAATTCGCGCTCACGCCGCCTATCATGGTGAAATCGCCTCCCGCGTACACGTTGCCGTTGTCGTCCACGGCCACAACCCTGAATCCATCATTCGTTCCCGTGCCGAGCGCAGACCAGGATGAACCATTCCACTTGGCTATGTTGCACGCGCTTGCGTTCCCGGCTGTCGGAAAAACGCCGCCTACGTACACGTTGCCGCCTCCGTCCACGGCCAGCCCGCTAAGACCCGAGCCCGAGGTTCCCGAGCCTAGCGCCGACCAGGACGAGCCATTCCATTTGGCAACGTAATGGACGCTAACGCCTCCCGCAGTGGCAAACCAGCCTGCGGCGTACATGTTGCTGGCGCCACCCATGGCCAATGCAATAACGCTAGAATTCATGCCCGATCCGAGCGCCGACCAGGACGAGCCATTCCACTTGGCAATATTGTTGGCGCCCACAGCTCCCGCCGTCGTGAAGCTGCCCCCTGCATACAGATTGCTACTTCCGTCCAAAACCAGTGCCTTAAGGTAAGGACTGCTGCCGCCCATTCCTGTTCCGAGTGCCGACCAAGCAGAGCCGTTCCACTTGGCAACACAATTGGCGCTTACACCGCCCGCTGTGGTGAAACCACCCCCAGCGTATACGCTGCCGCTGGCGTCCACGGTGAGCGCGTTTACGGAGTTGTTCATTCCCGAGCCGAGCGCCGACCAGGACGAGCCATCCCATTTAGCTATGCGGTTCGCGCTCACGCCCCCTGCTGCCGTAAACCGTCCGCCTGCGTATACACTGCCGCTGCCGTCTACGCTTAGGGAGTACACGGAGCCGTACAAATTCATCCCTGAGCCGAGCGCCGACCAGGACGAACCGTTCCACTTCGCAACATAATTTGCGCTCACGCCACCTGCTGTCGTGAAATCACCGCCCGCATAAACGTTCCCGCTGCCGTCTACAGCCAGCGCCCATACCGCGTCGTTCATACCCGAACCCAGCGGCGACCAGGACGAACCATCCCATTTGGCAACGTAGTTTACAACCTTGTCGTGCATGACCACAAACATCCCGCCAGCGTACAGGTTGCCGTTGCCATCCACAGCCAGCGCGTTTACCTGTCTGTCCGCGCCGGCAACGGTGAACCCGCTGGCCCAATGGTCATCCGCCGCTCCCCACGCGGCTTCCGTCGCGAGGGCAAGCAACACGGCGGTGAAGATACCTATACGTGTCGTTTTCATAGCAACGCATCCTCCAGCCTCAAAATATGTCTGTTGGGATCAAGGCCCGTTCGAGCAGCCATACGCTCCTCCTTGACGATCTCGTGTGGTGGGAGCTCTTAAAATTGACTCGGTCACCGTTTTCTAGTACACGCACGCACGTAAGTAAAGCCTTTTCCGGCGCTTGATAAAAGTTGCACGTGCAATGACGCGCGGAAAGCGACTGGCAAAGCAGTTGCCTCGCCCACAGGCGAACTGGGCAGTGAAGACATTCAGAGCGTGAAGCTTTCACCAAGAACACCGCCGATACGGTGCAGTTGCGGAGCACGGTTGAAGGGCGGGAGCCAGTGAGACGCGAAGATGAAGGATGGCAGGCCGCGAAGCCATCCATAATCTGAGTATCGGAAGTGTGTCTTTTCGCAGCAGCGTCGCCCAGTCATCCAGTAGGATGCCGCTTGGGGAACAGGCGCCGACTTGGTACGCTCTGAAGGTGGCGAAATCAATTCGTGCGATAACGGAGGAACACGATGAAGACATTCGCGTCCTTTTCGTGGGTCATGGCATTCGTGTGCGTGGCGGTTGCTTGCTGTGCAGAGCAGGCGATGAGTGGCGGCCAACGTGTGAGCCGTTACAGCGTAATCTGGGACACGCCATCAAAAGACGCAAGCGGCGTCATGCCCATCGGCAACGGCGACATCGCTGCCGGCGTATACGCTATCGAAGACGGCGATCTATACCTGCTCCTGGCTAAGAACGATGCGTATACCTGGATGGGCGACATCTTCAAGACCGGACGCGTGAAGATTTCCCTTTCGCCGAATCCGTTCCAGAAAGGGAAGCCATTCAAGCAAACGCTCGATCTACCCACCGGTTCGATTGTCATCGAGGCTGACGGCGTGAAGTTCCGGATCTGGGCGGATGCGCTGCGGCCCGTCTTCCATGTGGAGATTGCCGCGCCCGCGGGAATCGCCATCACCGCTCAGCCAGAACTCTGGAGACGTTTCGATCGGTGCGGATTCAATGCGGGCACCTACGCCTTGCCGAAGGCCGAACCGGCTCAGGACGTGCGGCTGGAGAAAGAGAACAGCATTCTGTGGTATTACGCCGTCGGCGACCGAAGCATCTATGCTGATGACCTGAAGGTCTATCAGGTCGAAGACATGGCGGCACAGCTTCCGGATCCATTCCGGTTTAACACGTTCGGCAATCTGCTCGAAAGCCCCTCGCTCACACTGAAAGATGGTGCGCTTCGCGGCACCGGCAAGAGTTTCGATCTCCGCATTCACGCGCTCACGATGCGGACGCCGAAACCCGAGACCTGGATCGATAGCATTGGGAAGCAAGCCTCGCAACCGGTCAACGTAGCCGCCGATTGGGATAAACATTGCGGATGGTGGGCAGACTTCTGGGATCGCAGTTGGATTATCACAAGTGACCGTACGCTGTCTGTTGACGAGCGCGAAAGGCTCCATGGCGAGCCGGCCGAAGGGGGACACCGCAAAGAAGAAGACGGCGCCGCGCTGGTCTCGCAGAGCTACAACGTCTTCCGTTTTCTGATGGCTTGCCAGAGCCGCGGACGCGTGCAGACGAAGTTCAACGGAGGCTTGTTCACGCAGCAGTTGAAGCTGAAAGGCGAGAAGGGCCGAGCCTTCGCGGTGAAGCAGCCTGATGGCACCTGGCTGACGCACGAAGACGATCGGTTGTGGGGCCGCCGCTTCACGTTTCAGAATCAGCGGCTGCTCTACTGGCCCTTGCTGGCCAGCGGCGATTTCGATCTCATGAGGCCGTTCTTCGACTACTATTCAAACCTGCTCCCGATGCGCCGCGCCATCAACAAGGCATGGTTCGGCCACGAAGGCGCTTACTATCGCGAGAACATCGAGCCGACCGGGGCTGAACGCGATTGCGACCGCGGTGTCAGGCCTCCAAAAACCAAACCCGGCGAGAAGTACGACGGCTGGTATCACGACTACTACTTCACCAGCGGTCTCGAAACGACCGCAATGATGCTCGATTATGCCAACTTCACCGGAGACACGGCGTTTCGCGACAACGTGCTGGTGCCGTTCGCGCGGGAGGTGCTGCTGTTCTTCGACAAGCACTACGCGCGAGGAGAGGACGGCAAACTGCGGCTGGAGCCGGCTCAGGTCATTGAGACGTGGTGGATCGCGATCAACCCTGCGCCCGATGTCGCTGGCCTGCGCTTCTGCCTGGATGAGTTGCTGGCGATGAAAGCCGGCACGCCGGAGGACCAGGCGCGCTGGCAAAAGTTTCGGACGGAGATTCCGGACGTGTTTCTTCAGACGATCGAGAATCGAAAAGCGATCGCTCCGGCCGAAAAATGGGCGAAGAAGCAAAACGCTGAGAATGGCGAGCTATACCCCGTGTTCCCGTTCCGCTGCTTCGGCCTGGCGCTTGGAAGCGCTGACATTGTCGAATGGACAATGAAGCATCGGGCCTGTGTGGATGCGTTTGGTTGCGCGTGCTGGACGCAGGACCAGATTCATTGGGCCTGCGCAGGCAAGGCGGCGGAGGCGGCTGACGGAGTGGTGCGCCGTTTCCGAATCGCCTCTACCATGTGCCGCTTTCCGCTCTATGCCAGGGAAGGCCCTGATTCCTGCCCGGACTTCGACCATTTTGGAGCGGGTTCTATCGCGCTGCAACGCATGCTCGTGCAGGAATCAGGCAACAAGGTTCTTTTGCTGCCGGCCTGGCCTGCCGACTGGGACGTGGACTTCAAGCTGCGTCTGTCCCGCGACACGATCCTGAAGGGTCAGGTCAAAGACGGAAAGCTGATTGCGTGGGACATTCAGCCGGAGTCGCGAAGGAAGGATGTGACCGTCTGCGAGCCGCAGACCGGAAGAACCGTGGCTGGCGCAATTCCAGCGAACGACTATCCGCTTCGCGTTGGATCGGACCAGAACGGACAGAACAAGTTTGCTGGACAGATCGGGCGCGTGTCGATGTTTCGCGGCAAGCTCTCGCCGCAGTTCATCAAGGAGCTGGCCAGCGGCGATCGGACAAAGGCAGTAGTGGCGCCGGATCTCGTGGGCTCATGGCTCAATCCAAAAGCCGGCGACACAGCGCCGACAAAGCCCGGAGACTTCTCGGGCGCGGTCTCTTTTGAGGCATGGGTCTGCCCGGTTGAAAAAGAGAATGGCCGCATCCTGGACAAGCTTACCGCCGGCAAGAACGACGGATTCCTATGGGACGCATGGCCGAACTGCTCACTGCGGTTGATCGCCGGAAACCAGAGGAAGGACGTCAAGGACGCGCTGAAGGCCGGCGTCTGGCAGCACATCGCGGTCGTCATATCCCTTGGGGCGCCGCGCCTGTATGTAAATGGGCAGCCGGCCGAATAAGTGCGCGCGGTTGTACTGCGCCGATTCGCGCGAGTCCCGCGACCGAGTAGGATCGGCCGCCGCTGAATCTTATTCCAGTGTCGGCTGCACCACCTCGCCGCGGGCTTGCGCGTCGATGTTTTCGTAAGAACCGAAGAAGTCGCTGTTGCAGTCCAGCCAAAGCGTGATGCGATGGAGCTCCTCGGGCGAGAGTTTCACGTCGTAGTGGCCTTTGTCCAGGATAGCGAGCAGCTTCGAGGCCCTTGCGCCGAACTTGCCCGGCGTCGTCCGCGGGTCGTTCCAGAGCAGGAAATCGACGTAGAAGCAAAAGGGCTTGAGATTGTTGTAGGACGCATACCAGCGGTCCTTGTTCTTCATGAAGTCGCCTTGACCCAGTTTGACAGCCTTCGGGTCCTTCTCGTGACAGGCCACACAATGCTGATCGAGAATCGGCTGCACCAGGCGCGGGTAACTAAAGGGGCGGGAGCCGTCCACGTCCGGCTGGATCTCGGAAGCCGCGCGCCGAAACGCCAGCGGCGACTCCCGAGGCGCGGACGGCGCCTGATGCTTCGACTCGTGACAGCCCTGGCAGACGAGCTGCTGGCCGGGGTGCACGTACGTATCGCTGCGCATCGACTGCACGGCCAGGCCGCGCTCATCAAGCGCCTGAAAGAACACCGGCTTATCGGCCGGCAGACGAAAGTACACGCTGCCGTCTTCTTCGACGGGCACGGTGCCGAGAACGGCCCGCGCGCCTTTCTGGAAGCCGTGGCCGATGCGCGGACTGCTTTCACGCCACGTGGTTTTCGGCAGCACCTGCATGATGCGCAGCGCTTTGATCTTCGTCCCGGCCGGCCAGGGGTTACGGCTGTCGTAGACATTCACGATGCCGACCGTGCCGGGAACATTCTTGTCCCCGGAGACAGGAATGGTGGTGCCGGCCTCCGCGCCGGCCGGCAGGGACGCCGGCACCACCCCGCCACTGGACGAACTGCTCACTGCCGTGCCGGCGGGTTTGCCGACAGCCGTCAGGTGCGGGAGTATCGGTGGGCAAGGCCGGGCTTTCAGTGGAATCGGGCTCAAACACGAAAGCGCCGGGTCGCGGTAGAGCAGCTCGCGGTTGCCGAACGCATCGACCAGATAGATGCCGAAGTTATTTTGCGGCCCGCGTTCCATGCGGCCATTGGCATCGAAGACGCAGAGGTAGAAGTCCTCGCTGAGCGGCCAGGCCGTGCCGAACATGGTGTGATTGCCGGGCTCCGCTTCGGGAAACAGGGCCTCGGGCGTCAGGCGCAGGTAGGGCGACATATTGTCGTCGTCCACGATCTCCGGATCGACGAGCACCAGCGAGCCATACGACTGGCCGTGATGGGCCGCGGCGGTGGTAATGTAGCGCGGCGAGCTGGGAATGGCGCGCAGGTCCATTGTCATCAGCGGGCGGTTCTGCCAGGCCTTTCCGTAATTGCCGGCCAGCGCGCGCGCGTCGCGGCCGTCGGGTGTGGTGATCCACGGATTGTGAGCCTGGAATGCGCCGCGATCGACGTAATCCCAGCGCGTGTAGACGAGCATGCCGTTATTATCCACGCTCGGCTGCCACTCGTTGCTTTCATGGACGCTCAAGCAAACGATGTCGCTGCCATCGGCATTCATCGAATGCAGCGTGTAGTTGGGCTTGGGGCTGGGATGGCAGCGGCCGTGGCCGCCGCGGCGTTCGGAGATGAAGGCGACGCGGCCGTCGGGCAGGAAGCAGGGGTCGAAGTCGTTGACGGGGCCGTCGGTGACTTGCCGCAACTGCGAGCCATCGGTGTTCACGCGGAAGATGTGATACGTCGTTTTTTCGTTCCATTGGTGAAGCGCCGGCTCCGCTTCGGTGAACGCAAAGAGAATGGTTTTGCCATCATAGGAGAGCTCGGGCGCAAGATAGCCGCCGGGCGGAAGTTTGGCGCCTTTCAGTCGGCCGGACTGGCAGATCGAATCGGCCAGCAGATCGCGCGCGCTTGGGTTGGCGGAGAGCGCGTTGTCCAGCACGAACAGGCCGCCGGCTTTGGCCACGTAGAAGCCGTAATATTGCTGGCACATGTGGTTGCCGAATTCTTCCTTGCCCGGCAAGCACGGCCGCTTGATGAACAGGATGCGCTCGAAATCAAGCAGCGGATTGGAAAGCGAAATCTTGCGGCGCAGCGCCGCGAGGCGCTCAAAGATGCGCGCGCGCGCCTGGACGTTGGCGATCACTGTCGCACCCGCTTCAACTTGAAGCTGCTCCAAGGCCTCTGCGTGAATGGAGAGATTCGGCGCATCCGGGAGCGCGCGCAGATGCGCGAGCAGCGCCTGCGTGCGGCGCAGGAGGATATCCACGGGGTCATGATCGCCGGCGAGAATGAGCGCGTCGGGGCGGAAGACTTGGCTGGCGACAACTTTGGAGCGGCTGGGATCCTTCGCGTTCTCAACGATGAGCTTTTGCAGGTGCGCAAACTGCATTTCCCACTCAGCGGACAGCCACGTAGGCGTATCGCCGCCAGGCGCGGCAGTTTCGGCCCGCAAGCCTGCAGCAGAGGCTGTGATGGCCACCAAAAGAACAACATATTGTCGCACGCTTGACCCTCCCGGCACTCCGAATCCGGACAACAGAAGAATACCCCAAATCGTCTCTGCCACCCTGACCACCGCGCGAGCCGTGATATGGACAAAGCTGACCTTTCGGTTACGGTCACAGCTATGGAGAAACCAAGTCCTGTTCTCGCCCCGTGGCGCACGACGCCGGGCCGGCAGCCGGAGTCTCTGTGGGGGGCGCGGGAGGTCTCGCGACGATCGGGTGAGCTGACGCCACTGTTCGTTTTCCGGTACGTGGGGCCGCACACCAGCGCCGTGGCGAGTGTTCACGATTGCTGGGAGTTTCTCTACGTCTTCCGCGGAAAGGGCATTCTGCATGTCGGCCTGCCATACCCGCTGAAGACAGGGCGCGCGTACTTGATGCCGCCGCGCACACCGCATCTGGAAGCGTCGCGCGAGCCGATGGACACGTTGTGGATCGGGCTGAAAGGCCGGCGGCTGCGCGGGCAGGAGAAGAAGGGCCTGCAGTTTGGCGACTGCGCGCAGATGGCGCCGCTGCTGGAGCAGATCTGGCTGTGCGCGGAGCGGCCGTATTCGACGAGCGGGCCCGAGCTGGACGGCCTGGTGCAGGCCGCTTTGGCGAAGTTTCTGCACCTGATCGCGATCAAACGCGTACGCGAACATGACCTGCTGGATCACGCCGTTGAACTGCTGCATCGTGAATTCCAGACGTCGTTGCGCGTGACGGAGCTCGCGGCGCGGCTGGGCTTCAGCGAAGGGTACTTCTTTCGCGCGTTCAAGCGGCGCACCGGCTGCACCCCGGTCCAGTACCTGACGCGCCTGCGCATCGAACATGCGCTGAAGCTGCTGCGGCACAGCAGCCTGAGCGTCTCGCGAGTTGCGCGGCTGGTCGGCTACCGCGACCCGCTCTACTTCAGCCGGATTTTCAAGAGACTCACAGGCGGTCCGCCCAGCGGCCGGCGGCAGACGTAGCAGGGGCGCTGCCAGGCGCGCATTCCGCCCCCGACGGAAGATCACTGATTCGAGGAACTCGCCGCGTTAACCCCCCAAAAACAATAGCCGCAAACAGTCCTCCGGTTCTCAGCCTTATATAGGCTAAAACATGAAGTAGCGACGCGTCGGCACAAATATGAGGGGCAAGCCTTTCCATATCCGCGTCAGGGACAACGGCCATGATTACGAGGTGCATCTCGATGGCAAGAAAGTCGGCGACGGCTCCTGGGCCCGGATTAGGGGCGAGACAGGTTTCCGCTGGGGCATGTATCTTGGGCAGCACCCCGTCAAACATGAAGCGACGATTTTTGTCACTGGCGCTACGTTCCAGTGACCAGCCTTCGGTCTCACAGCAATACCAAATGGTGCTGTCTCACATTCGATGAAGTTTGTCTCGAAAACAAGCTGTGCCGTTTGTATACGCAATCAACTGACGTATCCAGAGGAATGCGCTTTGCAGTTCTGGGTTTAGCAGGAGAGTACAGTGACGGCGATAAACTGTTATCCCCATGAATGGGAGATGAGGAAAATGAACAGGAAACGCGTCTTCGTACTTTTCACCGCCTTGATGCTTGGGTGGACGGCTATGACTTTGGCTGTCGGCGCTGCAGAGAAGCCGCCGATTCCCGATTTCACCCGTGGTGACAAGAAGGGCGATTCCCACGACTGGACATTGGGGCCGACGGGCGCGCGCGGATGGATCTACACCGCCGACGGCCACTCCGGCGAGGCGCGCCAGATTCTGGTGACGGCAGTGGCCAAGGGCTCGCCGGCCGATGGGAACCTGAACAGCGGCGATGTCATTCTCGGTGTGTATGGCCAGAAATTTACGGGGGATGCGCGCATCCAATTCGCCAGCGCCATCATGGCGGCGGAGGCGGAGGCCGGCAGGGACGCCGGCCCCACCGGCGGCGGTCGGTTGCGGTTGCTGCGCTGGCGCGGCGGCAAATCCACGGAAGTCGTCCTGACGCTGCCGGTGCTCGGCAGCTACAGCGCGACTTCGCCGTATGATTGCCCGAAGTCCAAGCGCATCTTCGACCAGGGCTGCAAGGCGCTCGCCAAGCGGATGGCTGACCCGGCCTACCTTCGAAACCTGAACCCGATTCCCCGCTCGCTGAATGCCCTGGCGTTGCTGGCGAGTGGGAACCCGGAGTATCTGCCGCTCGTCGGCAAGGAAGCCCAATGGGCCGCGGCGTTTTCGACCGATGGTTTCGCGACGTGGTATTACGGCTATGTCATGGCGCTTGCTGCTGAATACGTCATGACCAGCGGAGACAACTCCGTGATGCCCGGCCTTAAGCGCCTGGCGTTGGAGGCCGCCCGTGGCCAGAGCGCCGTGGGCACGTGGGGGCACAAGTTCGCCATGCCGAACGGGAACTTGAATGGCTACGGCTGCATGAATCAGCCCGGCATTACCCTTTGCGTCGGAATGGCGCTAGCTCGAGATGCTGGCGTGAACGACCCCGAGTTGGACCGCGCCCTCACCAAGGCAGCAGCCTTCCTGCGCTGGTACGTAAACAAAGGCGCTCTTCCCTACGGCGATCACCAACCCTGGCCGGGACACGAGGACAATGGAAAATGTTCCAGCGCAGCGGTGCTCTTCGACCTGCTGGGTGATCGCGAGGCGGCGGAGTTTTTTGCCAAAATGTCCACGGCCGGCTACAGCGAGCGCGAGCGCGGGCACACCGGCAATTTCTTCAACGTTCTGTGGGCGCTACCCGGCGTCGCCCGCTGCGGCCCACTGGCCACCGGGGCGTATTTGAAAGAGCAGGCCTGGTACTACGATCTTGCGCGAAGTTGGGACGGCACCTTCGCCTATCAGGGCTCGCCGGTCGGCGAGGAGGAACATAATAAGTACACAGGATGGGATTCCACTGGGGCCTATTTGCTGGCTTACGCGCTGCCGCTGAAAAGCCTGCGTCTTACCGGAAAAAAGCCTTTTTGCGTGCCGACCTTCAACGCCGCGCAGGTCGAAGAGGTCATCGCCGCCGGACGCGATTACGGTTACGGGGACGACAAGAACAAATACGACCAGCGCACAACCGAACAATTGCTGGCCGGCTTGTCGAGTTGGTCGCCGGCGGTGCGCAAGCGTTCAGCTCAGGCGCTGGGCCGGCGCGAGGGGGATTTCGTCCCGACGCTGCTGAAACTACTGGCCGGTTCCACCCGTGACGCCCGTTACGGCGCTTGCGAAGCGCTCGGCTGTATCGGTCCGCGGGCCGACGCGGCGGCGCCGCAGTTGCGAGTATTGCTCAAGGATACGGACCCGTGGCTACAGAGTCTGGCGTGCATGGCGCTGGCGTCATTAGGTGCGGAGGCGCGCAAGGCCAGCGTGAGCGACCTGCTGAGGATGACGGTGAGCTTCAATCCAGCCGACCCGCGTCGCATGGCTCAACGCGCCGCCTGTATGGCTTTGTTCGCACCGTACCCAGGTTCACGCGAACCGAAGAGCATTCTTACCGAATCCCTGGATGGCGTTGACCGCACGCTGCTCTATCCGGCCATTCAGTCGGTCCTGGAAAACGAGGACAGCGTCGCTCGCGGCTCGATCCAACGCATCTACGGCAAGTTGACCGACCGTGATTTGGTGGAACTGTTGCCGGCTATTGTCAAAGCGATTGAGAAACTGGCGCCGAGCAACGAGATGTTCGGCGACGGCATTCGGCTGGCAGGAGTGGACCTGTTGTCGCGGCTGCACATTCGCGAGGGCCTGCCGCTCTGCGTGTCGCTGATCGAGCCGAACCGCTGGGGAGCGGGCAAACGCCTGCCGAAATGTTTGGAGTTCGTCGTTCGCTACGGCGCGCATGCAAAGGAAGTCCTTCCGCAGTTGCGGGAAGTGCGCGCTGAATTGGTGAAAGGCGGGCGCGGCAAAGAGAACAGCGAGCACACGCAGCTTCTGGATAAGAGTATTGCCGCAATCGACGCCAGCAAGGCCTCGCCAACGGTGCTGGACCTGAAAGAGTTCATGGCCAGTCCTTCGTCCGCTCGAAAGGAGACACAAAAGTGAAACACGCGCACCGATACCTGGCCGTCCTGCTGCTCATGCACTTCGCCGGTTTGGCTGCGTTCGCCGCGGAGAAGAAAGACATGCCGAAGGCGGACGTGGTCGAAGTTCCTGCGATCGGCCCGGGCCTGTGCGTCGGCAACGCTTTTCAGTCGAACATGGTCCTCCAGCGTGACAAACCGCTGAACATCTGGGGATGGGGCGAACTTGGGGAGGAGGTCACCGTCGCCTTCTCCGGCCAGCAGGCCCAAGCCAAGGCGGCGGCAGACCGCTCGTGGCAGGTGACGCTCACGCCGATTCCCGCCAACCGCGTTCCGCAAACCATGACGATCACCGGAAAGACCACGACGTTGAAGTTGGAGAATGTTCTCGTCGGCGACGTCTGGGTTCTGGGCGGGCAGAGCAACATGGAGTTTCCCATCACCAATGTTGACGATGGGGAGTTGGAAGTCGTCTCGGCCAATTTCCCGCAGATCCGGCTATTGACCGTGCCGGTTGGGAAGGGGTTCGCGTCGGTCCATAGCTTCGAGCGCCTGTACGAATGGAGCGATTGGTCCAAGCGGCACTTTCGAAAGGGCGATTGGGATGTCTGTTCGCCCGAGACCGTCACGGATTTCTCCGCGATCGGTTACATCTTCGGGCGGCGAGTTCACATGGCGAGCGGCGTGCCGATCGGGCTGATTGACGCCTCCATCGGCGGGACCACCCTCGAGACCTGGACGCCCGAGGAAGTGCTGCAGAAAATCGACGGAGCGGAAACGCGGGCCGTGCTTAAGGAGTGGGCCGACCGAATTGCGGCGTTTGATCCGCAGGCCGACCTCAAGGCGCGCGTGGCCGCACACGAGAACCGCATGAAGAGCCTGCAGGCCAAGGGCCAGACCATTCCCGCCGAAAGTCAGCCGCCAAGCGACTTGCGGCCTGGCCCGTCCGCCGACAGAAACCGCCCGGGGCATTGTTACGCCAGCGTGATCAAGCCGCTGCGCGGCCTGGCTGTGGCCGGAGCCCTTTTCCACCAGGGGTTCAACAACTGCTTCAATGGGTCTGCCGGCGCACGAATGTATTACCAGGTGTTTGGAAAAATGATCGCGGCGTGGCGGGACAACTTCGGCGATCCACAGATGCCGTTCTGCATCATCTCTCTGTGCACGGCCGGCGAACCGCAGACATGGGAGAACTTCCTTGAACCCATGTACGATGCCGGTCCTTACATTCGCGAGGCTCAATACCAAACGTTCCGCGACTTGCGCACAGCCGGCGACAAGAACATCGGCTTCGCCAGCAGCTCCGATTTGCGCAAGTCCTGGTATCACCCGCAGATCAAGATTCCCGTTGGCGAGCGCGCGGCCAAGTGGGCGCTGGTGACGCGTTACGGGCTTCTGAAAGGCAGGGACGCGCAAGACTACTGGCTGCCACCCGCCATCGAAAAGGTCGATGTTGGCGGAGGTGCGATGCGGCTGACAATGAGCACGGACGTTAAGACGCACGACGACAGCGACGGCAAGCTGCTTGGCTTCGCCATTGCCGGCAAGGACCGCCGCTTTTATCCCTCCGAGGTCAACTGGTTCACTGATGGCACGAAAGATAACCGCAACAAGCCTCAGACGGTCCACAATATCCTCGTCCTGAGCAGTAAGTTCGTTCCCGAACCCGTTCACTACCGCTATGCGTGGGCGAGAAACCCGATGGGGAACATCGTCAACAATCGCGGCGTGCCGCTGGCCGGGCAGCGCAGCGACGATTGGATCCTCGAGGAAACTCCCGTGAAGATCGCCACTTCAAAAGACATCACGGAAGATGCCGCCAGAAGACAGGCAGCCGGGCAGATTCGCAAGGAACTCAAACAGGCTGACGTCGAGCGCCGCATCAAGGAGGCCGAAGCGGCGATCGCGGAACTGAAGCCCGTCCTCGACAAGATGCAAGCCGGCGAGAAGAAGAAGAACGCGGCCGATACCGGCAAAGGTCAGACTACTGAACCATGAACATGGCGATGACTTGAGACGCAGGCTGGGAATCGAGCACGGCACAGCGGAGAGAATATATGGACTGGAAGCTGTTCGAACGCATCTGCAACGCGCCCGGCGTTTCGGGACACGAGGAGGCCGCACAGGAGATCGTTGCGGAGGTGTTGGGTCCGTGCTGCGACCAGGTACGCCGCGATCGGATGGGGAACGTAATTGGCCTGAAGAAGGCGGCGCGGCGGGAACGCAAGGGCTCGCGGCCGACGCGCGTCGTGCTGGCCGCACACGTTGACGAAATCGGACTGATGGTGAAGCACATCGACGAGCAGGGATTCGTCGCATTTCAGCCCGTTGGCGGCCTGTACGCTCAGGTTCTGGTCTCGCAACGCGTGTTGATCCACGGCCGAAAGCCGGTCTGCGGAGCCATCGTTCCTAACGTTAAAGACATCAATGACAAGGTGCCCGCATTGGCCGACTTGCGCATTGACACCGGCCTGCCCCGGAAAAGGCTGATGGAACTGGTCGAGGTGGGCGACTCGGTCACCCTGGACTCTTCGGTCGGGCGACTGAATGAAAAGACCTGCGTAGGCCGGAACTTCGACAACCGCGTCGGCGTCTATTGCATGCTCGACGCCATTCGGCGCGCGGGGCCGCTGGCCGTGGATGCGTACGCCATTGGGACCGTCCAGGAGGAAGTCGGGGTTCGGGGTATGGGGCCGGCGGCTTTCGCGGTCGAACCGGACCTCGCGCTGGCCATTGATGGCAGCCTATGCCAGGGGCCGTACGGGGACGAAAAAGAACGGCTCTGCGTGCTGGGCGAAGGCACGGGCATCTACCTGATCGACGGGCTCACCATCGGCGACCGGCGCCTGGTCCGTTTCCTGGGTGATCTGTGCAAACGGAAGCGCATCCCATGGCAGAAGAACATTGGCGGCGGAACGGACGCGTCGGCGTTGCAGAAGAGCCGCTACGGCGCATTGGTGACGACGGTGGGTGCCCCCGTACGCTACATGCACTCCACAGTCCAGATCTGTCATGAGGACGACATCGAAGCGACCGTTCGCCTGCTCACGGCGTTTCTCGAGCATGCGCAGGAACTCGAGATAGACCCTGCATGAAGGCCAGATCTGTCATTTCCTGCGCAGCGAGAATGCGGTTTTGAACGTCACGGCCGAGGATCGTATCTACCAGGGCTTTTCGATCTGCTTCGACATGTCGTTTGAGCAGATCTGGATCTCGTATCTGGCTGGGGCCAACCTGTGGATCGCTCCGAAGGCGATTAACCCGTCGTCAAGAAGACCGAAGCTGAACGCGCGCCGCTGGCTGCGGCTGTCGCGGCCTCGCTTGCGCCCGTGACCCATACGTTGCGCATCGAAGCACAGCCGTAAGCTACGGGTAAAGAAACGCCGGTGCCCGCGGATGCCCGTTATCGCAGTGCTTTCGCCGTCG
>DASXUX010000002.1:0-82195 GCA_036504595.1 Planctomycetota bacterium
TTGAACATCTGTTCGTACGCGACCTTCGCCTCCGCTAAAAAGGCCGCCAAACCTTCGTCGTAGCTGTTCGTCATTAGCCCATCCCTCCCTTTAAGAGAGGTTTCGGCTATTTAGATATGCGCATTCAGCGACGTGCACCCGGTGTGCGGTGCGGAGCCGCGTGCGAAAACCCTCTCCCCCGCCGGGGAGAGGGTGGCGCGAAGCGCCGGGTGAGGGGTCGCCTTGCACGCCGATGAAGTCTTTGCCTCGGCGTTCAACATTTACCACTGGTCTCCGATTGACGAAAAATCGCATTGTCTGGCGTATGTAGTACAACGAACATCAGGAGACTCACCCTGTGAAGCACAACTCGAACCGCCGCCGCTTCCTCAAGACCCTCGGACTGGCCGGAGCCGCCGGGATCGGTTTCCCGACCATTGTGCCCTCGACTGTCTTTGGCGACGATGCGCCGAGCAATCAGACGACCGTCGCCTCAATCGGCTGCGGTGGCCGCGGCTCGGACATCATGCGGCAGGCCGGCGGGCAGAGCGGCACGAAAATGCTCGCCGTCTGCGACGTCATGGAATCCCGCCGCGAACAGCGCGCCGCCGAATGGAACAAGAAATACGGCTCAAACGTCTGCATTCCCTATCGCGACCTGCGCGAGATGCTCGCCCGCCGCGACATCGATTGCGTCACCATCGGCACGCCCGATCACTGGCACGTGCCCGCCGCGCTGATGGCTGTGCGTTCCGGAAAAGACGTGTACGTCGAAAAGCCGCTCGGCATCAGCATGGAACAGATTCAAACATTGCGCCGCGAAGTCCACCGTTTCGGAGCCGTCTTCCAGTACGGCACGCAACAGCGTTCCATGGCGCACGTCCGCCACGGCTGCGAACTGGTCCGCAACGGCCGCATCGGCAAGCTCCAACTGGTCGAGGTCACCGCGCCCAGTTACGGTTTTGAAGGCGGCTCGCTCGAACCGATTCCCGCCCCGCCCGAACTCGATTACGACCTGTGGCTCGGGCCCGCGCCGTGGAGCGCCTACACCAAGGACCGCTGCACCTGCTGGGGTTCGTACTGGGTGCTCGACAATGCCCACGGCTTCATCGCCGGCTGGGGCGCGCACCCGCTCACGGACATGGTCTGGGGCCTCGGCGACGATCCGGCGCTGGCTGTCCCGGTGGAACTCCAAGCCACCGGCAAGTTCGGCCTCGGACTGTTCAATGCTCCATACGACTGGGACGTGAAAGGGAAATTCGCCAGCGGCGCCGACTTCCACTTCACGCCCGGCGGCGACTGCGTGACCTTCACCGGCGACAAAGGAAAAATCGCAATCAGCCGCGGCGGCCTGAAAACCGAACCCGAATCACTGCTGAAAGAGAAGTTCGGCCCATCCGAAATCCACCTCTACGACAGCCGCTCGCACATGGGCAACTTCGTCGAATGCGTGCGCACGCGCAAACAGACCATCGCGCATATCGACGTGGCCGTGATGTCCGATGCGATCTGCCAGCTTTCCATGATCGCCATCCACACCGGCCGCAAGCTCAAGTGGGACCCCGTCAAAGAGGAATTCCTCAACGACCCCGGCGCCAGCGCCATGCTCAAACGTACCATGCGCGCGCCATGGCATTTGTAGGTGGCACGCATGTGACTGGCGCTATGTGACACGCATGTCACTGGCACCGTTCGTTTGCGCCAGTCTCATGCGTGCGGCTTGCGCTTTATTGCGGATTGAACGGCAACATCTCACCACAGAGGACACGGAAGACACAGAGGGTTTTTCCAAGAGAAGCTTTTCTCTGCGTCCTCCGCGTCCTCTGCGGTGAGCTCTTTTGACTCCAGACTTTTACTTCACCGTCACCACCGGCGGCGTCGCATAGTCCTTCCATAGCCGGTCAAGGTCCGCTGCGTTCGGCGCTCCATCCGCAACAACCAGCCGATATTTCGCCACGTACCCCTTCTCCGGCGTGATCTCGAACTGCCCAAGCTGCTCCGGCGCCGTCCCGATGAACGGTTCGGTCGGATGCAACCGCAGCGGCTGCGGCGCGCGGAAATTGGAGGGATGATCGAGCAGTGTGATGCCGGCCAGTTCGCCGTCCACCTTCCCGCTCATATTGCACCAACGCGCCCGCTCGGGCTTGCCTTCCGGTTTCGTGTTGCCGGTCGCGCGGGTCTTTCCTTCAGACGTCAAGTACTCGCAGTTGTCCTTCCCGTCCCACGTCCGGTGCCCGCGTATGCCCAGCCCGCCGTAGTGATACGTCGGCAGCACAAGCGGACTTTTGCTCGCGCACCGCTGCACAATCGCAATGTCGAAGATGCGATACTTCGCATCCGCCGCGCCCAGCCGGTACACATTCACGCGCCAGTCTTCAAAGAGTGCGTCTGTCGGATGAGCGTCGGCTGCCTTCGGATTGCCTAAGTCCACATATTTGTGAAATGCCTCGAACCCGCCCTGCACCGGCCCACTCCAGTAGGGCGGGCCTCCGTGCCCGCCGGCGGGCAGGGACGCCCGCCCTACCTCGTCCGGGAAGAACTTCTGCGCGTTCTCCGCCGACCACAGCCCGAGCGGCTCCACGGTCGCGGTCTTCGCGCCCATGTTCCAGAAATCCGGATGCCGCCCCTCGAACTCCGTCTTCGTCCACGCCCCCCAAACCGAATGATGATGTTTGTGAGCCGGCGGGTAATCGTCGGTCACCAGCTTCCCTGATGGTGTCAGCACCGGATAGATGTACCCACCGCGCTGAAACTCCGGCCCATACCCTTTCGGCAGCTCGCTTTTCTCCACGAAATACGAAATAACTTTCTTTCCGTCAATCGTGACGTCCAACGCCGTCCCATTCTTCGTAACGCTGACTCCTGCGTTCGCCGCCGGCTCCTGCTTCACCACCGAGTACGTTTTGCTCTGCCCCGCCTTGAGCTGATCCAACACAAAGCAACCCTGATGCGCCCCGTCCACTTGCAGCGGCAGCAACCCGCCGGCTTCGTCCCGCAGCGCGTAATTCCCCGCCGCCACCACTTCCGGCAGCGCAAAGTTGACGATGCAGTCCTTGCGGTCAAGCTCGCCGGCAGCCACCGTTACCGTCGGCCCTTCGCCGCTCAATGCCAGCGCGCAACAGCCGAATGCTAGTGAAAAGAGAACGTGCCGCATAAACCCCTCCAAAACTTCAAGTCTTCGGGCAAAGAACTCTAAAAATCTCTGCGACCTCTGTGTCCTCTGCGCCTCTGTGTTGAAGTCGTGAATTTCAGCCACTATCCTTCGAGCGCAAACCCCAGCCGTTTCGCCATCACGCGCAGGTAAACAGCGCACTCGCGGAAGCGCTCGCCCAGGTTCGGCAAGCTGCCCAGATCGATCCCCAGCGGCCCATTGTAGCCTTGCCGCATCAGTTCCTTGAACACTCCGTCGAAATCGATGTTCCCATCGCCGGGCATCAGGTGCCGGTTGTCCGTTCCGTCGTTGTCCGCCAGATGCAGGCCGGCGATACGCCCTTCCAGTTTGCGCGCGGAGAACGGCAGGATTTCCTTTTGAGCGTTCAGGTGCGCGCAGTCAAACGTGGCTTTGCAGTTGGATCGCTGCACGTGATCCATCAGCCGCAGCAGCGAGTCCGTCGAACAGATCATCTCGCCCACGCGCGGCTCGATGGTCAGATCGAGTCCATGTTCAACCGCAATGTCGCAGCACGTGCGCACACTCTCGCAGAGCGCCTCCCACTGCCTCGCCCACGAAAAATCACTCGGCATCTCGACTTTGTATGTCTCGCCGAACTGAATCTCGCCGACGTACGGTTGTTTTCCGACAAATCTGATCGGCGGCAGATAAGTGGCCACATGTACGGTCTTCGCACCGAAGAACGCCGCCGTTTGCGCGCCGAGCCGAAAAACATCATGCGCCGCTTCGCGCTCGGGCTTGTCCATGCTGACCAGAGGCCGCAGCACCGGGCAGTAGTTCACGCAGCCCATCCCGCGCTGATCGAGCGCTTGCTTGTAGCGCTCCCGGTTTTCGTACATGGACCGAATGTGCTCCGCGCCCACGCCTTCGAGTTCGATATAGCGAAAGCCCAGCGCCTGCAAATCCCCTATCGCCTTCAGCCCATCCTCGATGCTCGGCGGGTATCCATAGGTATCGATTGTGTAGAGATAGCAGGCCGTCAACTTCATAGAGCGAATCCCCCACTCCAGATTGGCACATTTCGGATCGAGGATCGCGGATTCTAGACATCAACGCAGAGACGCACAGTAGATCATGTATTCTAAGAAGCTCTGTGTTCTCTGTGTCCTCTGCGCCTCTGTGTTGAGGTCGTGGCCGTTGCCGTTAAGTCCGCAATCGAGCTACTGTCGCTTTACTTTGACCGCGATGTCGTTCGTAAATGCCGGGAACTTCAGTTCAAGCGGGCCGGATGCGTGCTCTTTGGTCTCTTGCTTGACGATGCCGCCTTTGTAGCAGTCCCAGAACTCAACCGCGTACTTCCCTGGCGGAAGATCAGGAACGATTGCCGTCACGCCTTCGTGAACGGGCCGCTCGCCTTCCGGCGGCATCTGGCGCATCGCCGCATCATTGTACAGCCATCCGTAAACGCCGCCCGGCCAGCGATAGCCGTAGGCCTGAAGCAGGCCGCTCGTATTTCCGGCCGTGATCGGCAACAGCACCGTCGTGCCCTTCATCCCGCGCCGGTCCTCACCGCGAACGTAAGCGGAAAACGCCCGGTAGTACGAATACAGGTTCTTCGAATCGACGACGTCGTACCACCAGAACAACGGCGTGCCCATCCCCTCCGTCATCCACGTCGCCCACATGCCGCAGTGAACATCGGCCACCAGCATGGGCAGCGGCGCGGCATCGAAGTCCCCGCCGTATTCTGTGATCCAGAACGGTTTCTTCATCTCGCCAGATAGCTGCCCGTTGAACCAGGTCTGGTTGTCCAACGCGGACTGCATGTACCGCATCGTCGTGGGGCGGTACACATCGGTGCAGACATAATCCAGCAGAGGCCCGCCCTCGGGTGCATTTTCACGCGCCAACGCCACGTCGATCCACTTGTAGTCCGTCGCATAGTGGTTGGTGACGGGATGATCGTACGCATCGCACTGCTTCAGATGGTTGATCATTTCCCGAGCCCAACCCTGCGCGGTCGCGGTACGGTGGAACTGCCCCAAACGCGGATGCTCGCCGGGCCTGTTCTTAAAATTCGGAGTCGTTCCGGCCACCAAGTCGTATTCGCTGACCAGTTCCCATCCCAGCAGCGTCGAATCGCTGCCCCAGCGCGCGGCAATGTAGCGCAGTTTGTTGCGATGCCAGCGCCGGCAGGTCGGATCTGTGAAGAACGACTCCGCCGTCTCCGCAACTCCCATGTCGCCCGGACTGCCCAGGTTGTAGGGATTGTCCTGCCACTCCCAGTCGCACCAGCAACTGAACTTGCCGTGATTGTCCAGCACCAGGTGGACATAGATGCCGTGCTCGCGAGCCATCTTCAGCAGTGTGTCCAGCTTCCAGGCATGCTGAAGGCTGTAGCGTGTGGCGCCGTAGTAGTCGCGCCAGCGGCTGGTCCATTCAATGCCCAGCCACCACGCGGCCATCCATACTTCGCACGTGTTCTCGCCGGCCTTCTGCATCTTGTCGAACATCTCCGCGTACATGGGCAGGCCGCGCCCGGCAGGCGGCTCCTGCTTCATGATCAAACTCCAGCAGCGGATGTCCACGGGCGAGGAGATATTGTGTCCGACCGGGTAGAAGAACTCGCCATTCTCGAATTCCAGAAAACGTTTGTCCTTCTGAGCGACCCGGATGAAGCCCCTGCCGTCCGCCGGTACGCACATGAACTGCTGCACCGGCAATTCAATCTGCTCGTTCTTCAGCTTCACGCGCAGTGTGTACTTGTGCAGGCCTTCTTCGCGCGGCGTAATTCGCACGCGCCATTCCGGACGGCCCATCGGCTTCAGGTCGTCTTCCTCAAAGCGGTCTTCGCGGTCGTAGTCCTGATACCAGAAGCCAATGTGCTCCGTTTTCTTTCCGCTCTTGCTTTCCACCACACACGTGATGTCCGCGTAATCCGGGTCGAACGGATTATCGACCTGCCGGTTCAGTTCGAAGCGCAGCGTCAGCGTATCGAGCTTGCGCACCTGCGGCATCGCCGTCGCGGCTTTCGCGTTCAAGGTATCGGCGGCCGATGCCGGCGGGTCCGTCCGCATGTTGATGACGCGAATCGGCTCCTCTTTGTAGCTGCTGGCCTGCTTCGCCAGATCCTTTAGATTCTGCAACCGCTCCGCATTGACCTGCGGCGGCTGAGCGTTCGTCGCTTGATCGACCAGGCCCTTGAATCGCTGCGGCCGCGTCCAGCCACGGAAGTTCCGCAGCATCACGCGGCCCGTGAAACTCTTGTCACCGTAAAAAGTGATTCCAATCGTACGCACCTTCGTGGCCTGGTTATCGTCCCACTGCCCCAGGTGCCCCAAGGGTGTCACGTCCGGAGAATCGCCGCGGATATCGGCTGTCACCGTGGTCCATTCGCCAGGCACCAGCGCCGCGCGTGTGCGAGCCTGGTACCAGAGGCCGTGGCGGTCTTTCAGGAAGAGCAGGCAACCGACAAAACCGGGACATTCCTTCGGAATCTTCACGTCGTACGCCATCGCCCGAACGCCCATCAGACGCCGCTGATCGCTGTCCCCCGTGCTGCCCTCGCGCATGATCGTAGCCGGTTCAGGAAAACGTACGGGAATGGACAGCGCGTTGCCGAGTCTCTTCTCCTCGGTCTCCACCACCTGCAACGCAACAGGCTCGTTTGTGCTGGCCACGGGTGGCGTCGGCTGAGCAGCGTCTTTTGTGATCGGGAAAGTCGCGGGACTATCCGCTTCGAATGTCCAACCCTGCGCGTCCTGTTCGAAGTCATAGATCGGATCGCGCGGCACCGGGTACCACCCCGTAGCAGGATCCTGGAACTGCTTCAACGCCTCCTCGGCGAGCTCAAACGCGGGCGGACGCGTGCCTTTCGCGCGACCCATCTTGCGCAGGTCCTGAACCACCAGCCCCAACATCAGGACGACAAAGCCGAGCGAGAGCAGCACCAGTCCCTTGTTAAAGCCGCCTTCAGACGGAATCGAGGCTGCTTCAGCGACTTTTGGAGGTTCGGAAGGTGCTGGAGGCACGAGCACCGGCGGGTTCTGCGGCCCTGCAATCGCCGGCGGCTCCGCTACGTGAGCGGCTCCGACCGCGCCTTGCGGCGCCTGCTCCTGCGGAGCAGCAGGGCTCTGCGCAGGCATCTCCTGCGATGCAGGCGAACTGCCGGCGCTGGGTTCATCAACAGGTTTGGGGCTTTTTTCGTCCATGTGCTCTCAGTTACCGCGACCTTGTGCGCCCGACAACACTGAATAACCCGACGATACTCAGTGCGGTCTCCCTATTCCACGCTGTTTTTTCTTGCCGTTTCCCCGCGACACGGCGTCAGCGCTTTTTCCTGCCTACTGCTGCTGCCTACTGCTTACTGATCTTCTCTGCCGCCGCACGCACCTCGGCCGCCGGGTCTTGTTCCGCCAGCGCCTTGATCTTTGCCCGCAACTCTGCCTTTAGTTGAGTCAACCCATCTCCCGGCGCTTGCAGCACCGCCAGCCGCACTGCGGCTTCAGGGTCCGCAAGACCGGCTTCATAGACTTTCGCGCGCTCCTCTTTGGGTTGAACGACTGTGGGCAACTGAGCGCTAAAAACCGCCGCGCGCACTTCCGCGGCTTTGTCACCCAACAGAATCGAGATCATCTTGGGCTGCCAGCCGCTCCGTTGCCGGAGTTCGCCCAGCGCCTGCATTGCCGCCACGCGCTGAGCAACGTTGGGGAACGAGCGCGTCAGGCGAATACGCATCGCATGATCCAAAAGCGGGTCATACATTTTCGCCCAGGCAGCTTTCGTGGCCAGCGGTCCCTGGCCCAAGGCAAGCATGCGCTCGATCAACCCTTCCAGCGCGGATGTGAAGAATTCCACGTCCGCCGTCTGCGCATTGGACCAGCCGCGCCGAACCATGCCCGTCAGCAGGTCGATCACCGCCTGAGGTGTGCGGCTCGCGAAATCAACCTGTGTGCATCGCACCACTTCCGGCGCCCCGGCCTGACGCGCCAAAATGTCCGCCACTTTGACCTGAACGGCTGGATCCGCATCATTCATGAAAAGCTCAACCGCCAGATCGAATGTCAACGCAAGCCGCCAACGCTCGCCGCCGGCTCTCGGCCGCTCCCGGTAAAGCGCCTCTAATGCCAGCCGCCGCAAAATCGGCGACACCGATTGCCGTGCCAGACCCTCGATCTGCGCCGCGAGCGCCCGCGCCGAAGCGTCGCTCGGGTCAACAGCCTCCTTGGGCGGCGTTGGCCGCGTCAGCCGCCATAGTGTGGCCTGGATCATCCGCCGCTGGTTGGTCGCAAGCATCTCTTGCGCCTGCGCGAAAGTGAATTTCGATTTGTGCCACTGCGGCCCGGCCACCGAACCCATCTTCAGCGCGTCGCCCAGCGCATCGCCTGTCGGATAGACAGGCTCATTTCCGAACTCCATCGATTTTGCGACCCACTGCGGCCCCAGCGCTTTCGACTCCCGCAGTTTGGCAATGAACGGCTCCCGCATTTTCGCGGCTTCGTCCCCCGGACGGAAAACGTCCGCCAGCCGCAGCCACGCCGCGATGAATTCCAAATCGGTTTGCTCGCGCGCCGTCGCTTGCAGGAACTCCTTGACCTTGTCCAACAGCACGCGCCGGCGATCGAACGCCGCCGCGCCAAGCTCATCGTACGGGATTCGCCGCCCCAGTGATTCCACCTGCCAGACCGATAGCATCGCCGCCGGCAATCGATCCGCTTTTTGCCGCCAACTCTCCAATCGCCCGGCCAGCAACTCCAACCCGGCGACGGCCGCGCTGCGCCCAAGAGCCAGCGCCGCGCTGCGCGCGACATCTGCATCGGCGTCTTCCAGCAGCTTGCGCAACGCCTCCAAGGCAGGCCGCTCCGCCGAAAACTGCGCCTGCGGCGCGCGGCCGAGGATTTCGCCCAAAGTCAAAGCGATCTGCGCTCGCGCCAGCGGCTTGATATCTGCGTTCAACGCTGCCAGCAGCTTTTCCGCCGCCTGCAACTGTTCATCGGTTGCTTTGGTTTCGTACGTGGACGCAACGCGCCCGCCATCATCGATAGTAAAGCTGCGCGCGCTTCCCGCTATCGCCCATTCCAATGCCCCACTCGACGCCGCTGACGGTTTCTTCGCCGCTTCCAGAACCTCGGCGAAACTGCGATCATCTTTGATCGTCAGCGCCTGCCACGGTCGCAGCGCGCCCCAGTTTCTGCCATCTGGATCGGCATCGGCCGATAGAATCTCCCACGCGCGTTCTATGCTGTTGCGAAAGCGAATCCTGCCGCCAGTGGAATCTTTTGCGCGCTCGAATTGCAGCCCCGCATAGATAAGCATGCTCGCCGCATCGTCCGGCGACAGCAGTTCATCTCCTTCATATCCGCTGACGTGGAGATGCGGGGCGAAGGCGCTCAATTCGGTGGGTTGCCACTCAATCTTCGCGCCCAGCGCCCGCTCAAGCTCCTCGGCGAACTGCGCCAGCGTGATCCCGTTCCCACGCAGCTTTGCCGCAGAAAAAAGCGACGAAGCCTGACTCGGTTTGGCTTCGGCGGCTTTCGGCTTCACCTCCGTCGCCGGTTGTACCGCTGGCGTCGTTTTCTGCACGCTCGGCTGCCGGCCCGGTAGGGTTTTGATTCCCGCAAAGAGCATGAGCACAACGCCGATTGCGCCGCCAACGACAACGAACAATAGAAGTTTGGACGCCCAGGATTTCTCCTTCTCCGGCGCACCGAAAAAACGAAGCTCCCCTTTTTCGGGCGGGTTGGGCGGCGACGAAGGCTGGCTGGCGTCCGGCATAGACGGCAAAGTGTTCCTCTCGGCCCATAAATTTACCGGAGCCCCCGCTGCGAAGAAACTCTTTTTCTGAATCCCGTCGCGGCCTGTCGCTGTTTCTCCCTTTCTCCTCCTCTCCCCATCTCCCCTTCTCGTTCTTTCGCGCGCATTTCTCGCAGCAGCCGTTATGATTCTCTCGATCAACGCGCGACCGGTGACTGCATCCGCTGTTCCGGTGTAGGTATGACAGGGACCAGATGATCTGTGTTTGTGAAGACCGGGATAACGTCGCCATGCGAAAGCTAATGTGTCTCCTTTATATCGCTGTTCTTGCTCTCCCATCGGCCGTGAAAGCCGAAGAACCCAAGAAGGAGCCCCCAAAGGAGCAGAAAGTTCCCGAAGCGAAGACCGACAACCTGGAGGTGAACGTCCGCGGCGTCCTCAGCGAAAAGGCCAAGGAAGCCCCCGAAGGCGTCGTGGCCATGCTGACCATCATCCCGAAGAAATTCGAGGTCGTCGAAGAACGCAAGACACTCAACCTGTACGCCAAGGGCGAGCTGGTGAAACAGCTTCAGGACTGGGCCAAGGAAAAGACCCGCGTCATCGTCACCGGCACTCTGGTCACCGGCGGCATCTCCGTGGCCAAGGCCGATCTGTATAAGAAAAAGGCCGAGCAAAAAACCCCGGAACCCATTCCAGGACCGGGTAACAAGACCGATATGCCACCCAGGCTGCCTCGAGGGGACGAAAACTTTTAGCTGTGAGCGGCACACTTCTTCCCGGCGACACCGACAGGCAACACGATCTGCCCGCAGCGGCCACACACCGTTCCGCTATCCTCGCTCATGACGATCCCTACGTCGTCCTGCGCTCCCGCGACTTCCGCATCTTCGTCTGCAGTTCGATGGTCAGCGTCATCGGCGCTCAGGTCCAGGCCTGTGCGATCGGCTGGGAACTGTGGGACCGCACCGGCGACACGATGATGCTTGGCCTCGTCGGACTGGTGAAATTCCTTCCCGTCCTGATTTTCACGCTGCCCGCCGGGCAGATTGCGGACTGGTTCGATCGCAAGCGCATCCTTATCGCGTCGCATCTCGTCTCGGTTGTTGCCGCTTTATCAATGGCCCATCTCTCCTTCCACAAAGGCCCGCTCTCATTGTTCTTCGGCTGCATCCTCCTGCGCAGCGTGGCCTCCACGTTCGGCATGACCGCGCGAGCCGCTCTGTTGCCGCGCATCGTTCCGCGGGCCATCTTCAGCAAGGCCGTGACCTGGAACAGCAGTGTCTTCGAGCTGGCTCTCGCGATCGGCCCGGCGCTGGGCGGATTCATCCTTCTCTGGTTCAGCCCATTCGCTGCGTATCTGTTCGATGCCGCCTGCCTGCTTCTTGCCGCGCTGCTCACTGCCATTCTCAAACCCGCCCCAGGCGAGAAGTCCACCGAGCCGGCAACCCTCTCGAGTTTCATGGCCGGACTGCATTTTGTTCACGGCACCAAGCAGATTCTCGCCGCGATCACGCTCGACATGTTCGCGGTGCTCTTCGGCGGTGCCACGGCTCTGCTGCCAATCTACGCCAAGGACATTTTGCACGTCGGTCCGGCCGGCTTCGGCTGGCTGCGAGCGGCACCGGCCATCGGCGCCGTGTGCATGGCCGTGATCCAGGCCCACCGCCGGCCGCTTCAGAAAGCCGGGCGTTCCATGTTGCTCGCCGTCGCCGGTTTTGGCATCGCCACGATCGTCTTTGGACTTTCGACTTCGTTCGTGCTGTCGCTGGTGATGTTGCTGCTCATTGGCGCGTTGGACAACATCAGCGTCGTCGTGCGGCATACGATGGTGCAGATGCTCACGCCGGATTCCATGCGAGGCCGCGTCTCCGCCGTCAACGGCATGTTCATTGGCGCGTCAAATCAGCTTGGAGAATTCGAATCCGGCGTCGCCGCCAAAGTCTGCGGCGGCTCCACGCATCTTAAGGAATTGCTCGGTGCGAGCGCCGGCCCGGTCGGCTCCGTCGTCACCGGCGGCATCGGCACCATTCTCGCCGTCACCGCCGTCGCCGTCATCTGGCCGCAGATGCGCCAGATCGGCGCGCTGCACGACTTGAAGCCGCAAGATCAGAACCGCGACCGTGAGGGAGCGGCAGCCTCGGCCGCCCAAGTGACCGGTGACGCCTAAACAGGTCGTCGTCGTTTATGGTTCGTGGTTACGCATGCGACGTTCAAGCCACGAACAGTGAACCATGAACCACAATCGCAAAACCGCCTCTGCGTCCTCCGCGTCCTCTGCGGTGAGCTTTTAGTCGATCTTGACTTCCTTGCCCGTCTCAGCCGACGCATAAATTCCGTCGAGCATCTTCTGCACCATCAAACCATGTTCGGCGGGCGCTTCGCACTTGCGGTCGTAGAGACACACGTCCACAAAGTGCCGCATCTTGTACGGGAAGATCTCGACTTTCGGCGTGTATCCCGGCGTCGCGTTGAGCATCATTCCGCAATCGTCATAGAAGAGTTGGAACGGGTCGAACGTCGCCCCACCCTTCTCGCCGAAAATCTGGAAGTTCCACACATCTTTTTCGATGTGAGTGGCGAACGACGCCTCGACGTGAATCACCGCGCCGTTCTTCATGCGCACGTGACCGATCGCGAGATCCTCGACGTTGTACGTCTTGTAGTCCCACCCCGGCCACATCGAGACCACGTCCGACGACTTGTTGCCAATGTAAGTCCAGATGTTCCCCGTCGCCGCGGCCGGCTCGGGCGACCCGATCGCGTAGTGCGCCATCTCCAGAACGTGCACGCCAATGTCGATCATCGGCCCGCCGCCCTGCAATTCTTTGCGGCCAAAGACGCCCCAGTTGGGAATGCCGCGCCGGCGCAGCGCCTGCACGCGCACGAACAGAATCTTGCCGAACTTGCCTTCGTCCACCGCGCGCTTGATCATCTGCGTGCGGCTGTCAAAGCGGTGCTGGAAGGCAATGACGAGGTGCTTCTTGTTCTTCTTCGCCGCGTCGAGCATCTTCTGCCCTTCGGCGGCGTTCAACGCCATCGGCTTTTCGACCAGAACGTGACACCCCGCGTTCAGCGCATCCACTGTCGGCTGCCAATGCATGCCGTTGGGCGTGCAGACGCTCACCGCGTCTGGTTGCGTCTCTTTCAGGAGCGTCTTCCAGTCGCTGAACAGCGCGCGAACGTTGAATTTCTCGCTGAATTTCTTCAGGTTCTGCTCACTGACATCACACGCGCCGACAACTTCGGCGTCCTGGAATTTTTGCAGGTTTTCCGTATGCGTTCCCGCGATGCCGCCCGCGCCAATCATCGCGACGCGCAGCTTCTTCTTTTCTTTGGCCATTGTGATGCTCTCCCCAGGGTTCTATTTGTGAGAGATTCGCCGTTTTTCTTATGTCTGCACAGATATCCGCAGCCCTGCCCAAATGCAACGGTCGTCCCATGCGATGCGGCTTTACCTTTGCCGTCGTCACCTATACAAACTCTTGGAGTGAACTGAAGCCTAACGACGGAGTCTAGAGTCTAGAGTCTAGAGTCTAGAGTCTGGAGTCTGGAGTCTGGAATCTGGAGTCTGGAATCTAGCAGCTATAGGTTGGGGAGCCTGTGGGTCTTGGAATCTCGAGTCGGAACCTGCGCGAGGATCGAAATCCAATGCCGTTGACTCCAGACTCCCAGACTCCAGACTCCAGACTTAGCTCCTCACACATCACCCGTCACGTATTCCTGATCGCGTGCACGCTCCTGCTGCCGGGTTGCATGAAATATCAGGAGACACTCGAAATCGAAAAAGACGGTCGAGGCCGCGCGACGCTCCTTATAACACTGCCCAGCCGCGCCGCATCCGAGTCCGCCACGTTGAAGCAAATAGAGGAGCGCCTCGCTCCGGATCCGTTGGCCAGCGGCATTCGCCGGCAGATTCATCGACGGCAAACGGAGTCCGCCACGGAGCTTGAGATCGCCTATTCCTTTGAAGACATCGCGTCGTTTTGCGCTTGGGCCGCACAAACAAGCTCTCCATTAAACAATCTTAGCGTGGTACGCGATGGCCGGCACGTGGAGATCACGCGACGGTTTTCTGGCATATCCAGTGGCGACTTGCCCAGCGTGGCAACTGCGCAGTTTGACATTCCTGTAACATTTTCCTTGCGCGCTCCCTATGAAATCGACGTGCACAACGGAACGTTGGTCAATGGCAATACCGTCACGTGGGAATTTTCAGCACGCGATCTGCTCGCGGGCAGTGGCAAAACGCTAGCCGCTCGTTATCGTGTACGACCATCGTACTGGCTTTACGTCTTCGCCGCTCTCCTGGCGCTCGCCGCAGGTATTGTCTGGGTGCGACGAAGTAGAAAGGGCAGGTTGCCGACCCCAAAGATGGAGCGTGCGTAGATCAATCCGTTCTCTGTGCTCTCTGTGACCTCTGTGGCTAAGGACGAGATTTAGACGTGAGCATTTCCGAAAAACGCAAAGAAGAACTGGAGCGCCGCCGAACCGCCGCGCTCGGCGGTGGCGGACCGGAGCGCGTGCGAGCTCAGCACGAAAAAGGCAAGCTCACCGCGCGCGAACGCATCGCCGCGTTGCTCGACCCCGACACGTTCCAGGAAATCGGGATGCTCGTGCAGTCCCGTTGCACCGAGTTCGGCCTGGACAAGCACCATATTCCCGGCGATGGCGTGGTGACCGGCTACGGCGCGATCGCCGGCCGCACCGTCTTCGTCTTCAGCCAGGATTTCACGGTACTCGGCGGCTCGCTGGGTGAACGCCATGCAGCGAAAATCTGCCGCTTGATGGATCAGGCCCTGAAAGTCGGCGCGCCGGTGATCGGACTGAACGATTCCGGCGGTGCGCGCATCCAGGAAGGCGTGGATGCCCTCGGCGGTTACGCGGACATTTTCCTGCGAAACACTCTGGCCAGCGGTGTCGTCCCGCAAATCAGTTTGATTATGGGGCCGTGTGCGGGCGGAGCAGTCTATTCGCCGGCCATCACCGACTTCATCGTCATGGTCGAGAACACCAGCCACATGTTTGTGACGGGTCCGAGCGTGGTGAAGACCGTCACCAACGAAGACGTCTCCTTCGAACAACTCGGCGGCGCGCGTACGCACGCCAGCAAATCTGGCGTCGCGCAGCTCACGGCCGCCAACGACCTCGCCGCATTGGCCATGACGCGCCATCTGCTCGAATTTCTGCCGCAGAATAATCAGGAACATCCGCCGCACCGGGACACGCGCGACTCGGCCACGCGCCTTGCGCCCGAACTCGACGCCCTCATTCCCGACGACCCGCGCAAGCCGTACGACATCCGCGCCGCCATCAGAGCCATCGCCGATGACGGCGAGTTTTTCGAAATCGCTCCGCTCTACGCGCCGAACCTCGTAACCGGCTACATTCATCTGGATGGCGAGTCGATTGGCGTGCTTGCCAATCAGCCCGCGCACCTGGCCGGCTGTCTGGACATCGATGCATCGTTGAAAGGCGCGCGCTTCGTCCGCACCTGCGACTGCTTCAACATTCCGCTGCTCACGTTGGAAGACGTCCCCGGCTTCTTGCCCGGCGTGCAGCAGGAACACGGCGGCATCATCAAGCATGGCGCCAAGCTTCTTTATGCGTACTGCGAAGCGACGGTGCCGCGCATCACCGTCATCACGCGCAAAGCCTACGGCGGCGCCTACGACGTGCTGAATTCAAAGCACATCCGCGGCGACATGAATTTCGCGTGGCCGACCTGCGAACTGGCTGTGATGGGGCCCAAAGGCGCGGTCGAGGTGCTCTACAAAAAAGCCATTTCCGAAGCCAATGACCCCGTCGCCAAGACCGCGGAACTCGAAGCCATGTTCCGCGAGAAATTCGCCAATCCGTACGTCGCTGCCGCTCGGGGTTTTGTGGACGAAGTCATCGAGGCCAGCCAGACGCGGCCCAAGCTGATCGCGGCATTCAGAATGCTCCACAACAAGCGGGACAGGAATCCACCGAAGAAGCACGGAAACATTCCGTTGTAAGTCTTGAGTCTGGAGTCTTGGAGTCGGAGCGGCAAGATGCGTAGCCTGTTCATCGCCAACCGTGGTGAAATCGCCCTTCGCGTCGCCCGCACCGCTCGACGCATGGGGTTGCAGGTGCTCGGCGCGTTCTCCAGCGTCGATGGCGGATTGCCCCACCTGCGCTTGTGCCATCGCGCGACGGAGCTCACCGGCGAACCGGCGAAAGTCTACCTCGACATCGGCAAGATCATCGACGCCGCAAGAAAACTCGGCGCCGATGCCGTCCATCCCGGCTACGGATTCCTTGCTGAGAAAGCCGAATTTGCCGCGGCCGTCAATGACGCGGGAATGACGTTCGTCGGACCGACTCCGAAGCAGATCGAAACGCTCGGCGATAAAGTCGCCGCAAAAAAGGCCGCGGCGGCGGCCGGCGTGCCGTTAGTCCCCGGCCACGCTGAAGCGCTTGAAGACCTCGCGCAGGCCCGACAGGTTGCACAGAAAGTCGGCTACCCCGTCTTGATCAAAGCGGCCGGCGGCGGCGGCGGGCGCGGCATGCGCATGGTCAAAGCCGCTGCGCAGTTCGACGACGCTTTCGCGCGAGCCCGCTCCGAAGCTCAGGCCGCGTTCGGCGATCCGCGCGTCTTCATCGAACGCTACATCCGTCGCGCGCGGCACGTTGAAATCCAGGTGCTCGGCGACGGCAAGGGACGCGCGATCTCGCTCGGCGAACGCGATTGCTCCATCCAGCGCCGCCATCAGAAGCTGCTCGAAGAATCCCCCGCCCCCGGCCTGGTTGCTTCGGTCGCGGCGAAGATGGGCGCGCTCGCGGCGGGCCTCGCGGCTTCCGTGAACTATCGCGGCGCCGGAACCGTGGAGTTCATCGTGCCGTTCGGCACGCAGGAATTCTTCTTCATCGAAGTCAACACGCGCCTGCAGGTCGAACATCCCGTCACGGAAATGTGCACGGGCATCGACCTCGTCGAAGCGCAACTTCTAGTCGCACAGCGCGGCGCATTGCCGGAGCGACTCAAGACGCTGATGAGCGGCCAAAGCAGACTCGCCAGTCTCCGGCGCGGTCACGCCATCGAAGCGCGCATCATCGCCGAAGACCCCGACAACGATTTCAGGCCTTCGTGCGGAAAGCTGGACTGCGTGCTGTTGCCGAATGGTCCCGGCGTTCGCGTGGATAGCTGGGCCGAAGCGGGCTTGAGCGTCAGTCCCTTCTACGATTCGCTGCTCGGTAAAGTCATCGCCTGGGGTCAGACGCGCGCCGAAGCCATCGCTCGTTTGGAATTGGCATTACACGAAACGCTGATCGGTCCGCTACACAACACCGCGCCGTTCCTGGCGCGATTGCTGGCGACCAAAGCGTTGCGCAGCGGCCAGTACGACACGGGCACTCTTGCGCGCCTGCAGGAGAATGGCAACGGTTTCGGGCTGGATGGAATCCCCGCCCAGGCTGCTGTCGCCGCGGCGGCGGAATGTCTTGCGCGCAGCCGCCGAGTCGCGGTCATGCCGCGCTGGCTGGTTGGTCGGGCGCTGAGCCCGTGGCAACTGAGCGTTTCGCCGGAGGACCGCTAATGCTCGCTGCTCAGCGTTACATTCTTCGTGCTCGCGACAATCCGCAGAAGATTCTGCGCTTCACACTGGAGCCTGACGGGACACTCTCCGTCGCGGAGCATCCACGGCAGCAAGTCAAAATCCTGCGCTGCGATGACAACGGCCTGGTGACCGTACTATGGGGAGACCAAGTCCTCAGCGCGATTGTCACCAGCGGCGGCGAAGGCGGCGAGGCGCTCGACGTCGCCGTCGAAGGCCGAAAACACGCACTCCGCCTGCGCGAAGCCACTCTCGACGCCATGCGCGAGGCGCTCGTCGCCTCGCAACACGTCGGCGGAGCCGATGAAATCCGCAGCCCGATTCCAGGCCTGGTGAAAGCCGTGTTGGTAAAGGCCGGCGACAAAATCGCCTCCGGCCAGACCGCGATCGTCCTCGAAGCGATGAAGATGGAGAACGAAATCGCCGCCCCACACGCCGCCACGGTGACATCCGTTGAAGTCCAACCCGGCCAGGCCGTCGCCGCCGGCGCGCTGCTGCTGAAACTTCAGCACGGGTAAGATACTATGCCCATGAAGGCATTTCTCGGACTTAGGGCTTGATTCTTGGCGGAGGCGCCGGCGAAGTCTGGAGCCGCAGATACCAATCGTCCTGATACATCACCCAGATCTGCGGCGCATCCATAGTCTCGCGCTGCTTCTTGAATTTGTTGAACAGCTTGGCAGCGACCGTCGCTGTGCATTGCTTCATATCCGGGCTATAGTCAACTTTCTTAAGATCCCAACCCTCAAGGTCCGCGCCGATCGAAATCAGACCGCGAAATATTCGGTAAAAGCCCAGCATTCCCTCGCGGCCTTTCGCCGCCACTTCCTCGGGCTCGAAAAACCCAAGCACGTCCGCATTTTCGGGGTTCTTCGTGATTTTCCAGAAGCCTTCGACACGCACCGGCAACCGGGCCTTCAGCCGAGCGGCGCGAATCTTCTCAGCAAACGGCGCCACTCGCAGCGCCGCTGGAAAATCGTCCCATGCCTTCAGCGCCGCTTCAAACTCCCGCTTCTCCTCCGCCGCCTGAGCGGCCTGCACGGCTCGGTCATACGCTTCCGAGGCCGCCTTCAGCCGCGTCCCGCGCACGCGCTCCAGCATCTCCTCGGCCTTTTTTCCCCAGCGCGAGTCGCCGAATTCGAGCGCCACTTTATGAAAGCTGCTCAGCGCAGACTCGTAGTCTTCCGGACTGCGTTCCCACATCGTGAGCGCGCCATCGTAGGCCTGCCGCGCCGGATTGGGTCTCAACGCTACGATACCGCCCGCGACCAGAAGAAAGAGCACACCCGCCAGAGCTCCAATGACTACCGGATGCAAGCGGCGCTTGGATGCAGACGACGTTCCCGCGCAGATTCGTTCGAGCGCCAACACAACTTCGCCCATCGTCTGTGGCCGCTGCTCGCGCTCTTTAGCCATCATCTTTACGATCAGATCGTTCAACGGCGGCGGAACTCCTGCGCGCCGAGCCGACGGTGCGGGAGCCGCCTCTTGTATATGTTTTTGAATCACGCCCACCGCCGTCTTCGCGGTGAACGGCGGACTGCCGACGAGCATGTGGTAGATCGTGCAGCCCAGCGAGTAAATATCGCTGCGCCGGTCGGCGCTGCGCGCGTCCGCGGCTTGTTCGGGGGGCATATACTGCGGCGTGCCCATGGTCTCGCCGGCCTGCGTAATCGACGAGTCTTCGTCCTCCGAAAGTGCTTTGGCCAGACCCAGATCGGCCACCTTTACTTCGCCGTGCCCGGTCAGCATCACGTTGAGGGGCTTGACGTCACGATGAATGATGCCGCGGTGGTGAGCGGCAGCGAGGCCGCGTGCAATGCCCAAAGCTATGCTCGCCGCTTCCAGCGGCGGCAGCGGACCTTCGCGCGACATTTTGGCGGCAAGGCTCTCGCCCAGCACGAACTGCATCACAATGAAGTTCTGGCCGTTCTCGCAACCCACGTTCAGCACCTGGACGATATTGGGGTGCTCGATCTGCGCGGCCAGGCGCGCTTCAGCGATAAAGCGTTGGACGTACTGAGTGTCGGAGGCGTATTTGGCCGACAGAATCTTCACGGCCACATCTTTTTGCAGCGCCAGATGCCGGCCCTTGTAGACCGCGCCCATCGCGCCGGAGCCAAGCAGGCGCTCGATCGCGCAGCCGCCGATGGTCTGGCCGATCAGTTCCGTCTTCGCTTCGGGCATCACCGACCTCGATCATCCACTGAACGCTTCCCTCTCGGGACTCACTTAATGTCGAAAATGCCCACATCTATGTACTGCCCACCCGTGGTTTGGTGACAGTGCACGGCGATAATGTTTTTGCCAGGCTTCAGTGCAGCCTTCCCATCCGCGTTCATTTCGACAGGCTCGTATTCGCTAATGAATCCCTTCACTTTAGCGGCCAACTTCCCGTTGATGTAGACCTCCGCGTCTTCGTCGTGATGCATCATCAACTGTGGGTCTTTCAACTTCGATTCGTCCAGCATGAATTCTCGGCGCGCCCAGATGTCCGCCGTTTTCCATTCGGTGCGCACGACCGCTCCAGGCGTGCCATTCGTGCCGAAGCCCGCCACGCCTTCTTTCCATGCGCTAGCGTCGAACGCGGCGCTGAACCAATCGTCGGCCGGCTTGTCGATCGTGTAGCGCCATGTTACCGCCTCATTTTGAGCTGTCGGCAGCACCACGCGGGTTTCCGGCGGCGGCGGGAACTCGCCTTTATTCGCCGCAGCAGCCTGCGCCTCATCGAGTTTCAGCAGCGCACGGTCGTAGGTGTAAAGACCGTTGCACTCAGTCTCGACATCGGTGATCTGCGTGTAGATCGACGCATTCAGCCCCGCGCTGTCTTTCAGTTCATAGACTTTCCGCATCAGGCCCACAAAGCGCTTCGTCAACGCCTGTGAGCTGGCCATTCCCTGGTAGCCCCACGTCTTTTGCGTCCAGGTGTGACCGTCAACACCCAGACCCAAGCCGCCGAATTCGCCCAGCACCGACGCGCGGTCGGCTTCAAGCTTCGGCGCCCCGGGGCCGGGATAGTTGTGCATGTCAATCACATCGCCGCATTTCCGGTCCGTCCAGCCGCTGGCATTGTTCACCAGCCGCGAAGGGTCGGCGTCTTTGGTCCACTTGGTCAGGCGCGGCGTGTCATACTGGCCCCAGCCTTCGTTGAAGACGACCCACATAATGATGGACGGATGGTTGTAGCGGCCCTCGATCAGCGCTTTGAGTTCCTGCTCGAAAATCTGCGCGCCGTCTTCCGATTTGCGCGTGTCGGTTTTGTCGTTCCCGGCCGAACCGCTCGGCATGTCCTGCCAGACCAGCAGGCCAAGCTTGTCGCACCAGTAGTACCAGCGCTCGGGCTCAACTTTGACGTGCTTGCGGAGCATGTTGTAGCCGAGTTTCTTATGCGCTTCGATGTCGAAGCGCAGGGCTTCATCGGTCGGCGCCGTGTAGATGCCGTCCGGCCAGAAACCTTGATCCAGCGTGCCGACCTGGAAGACGAACTTGCCGTTGAGCATCAACCGGTTGACGCCCCTCTCGTCTTTCGCCATCGCGATCTTGCGCATGCCGAAATAGCATTGAACATGGTCATCTCCACAATCAACGATCAGGTCGTATAGAATCGGGTTCTCCGGCGACCAGAGCATTGCCTCGTTCATTGGGATGACGATTTCTTCGCCCGATTTTCCAGTCCCATCCCACTGAAGATTGCGTCCCCCCATCACTGCTGCCGAAACTTTCTCCACTTTTCCGTTCACTGCCGCGACTATACGCACGCATTTCCCGTCCACGTCTGGCGTGATTTTGATTTTGTCGATGTACACTTGTGCCACCGGCTCCAGCCACACCGTCTGCCAGATGCCGGTCACCGGCGTGTAGAAGATGCCGCCGGGCCTGCGGACCTGCTTGCCGCGCGGCTGCGGTCCGGCGTCTGTCGGGTCGAAAACACCGACCACAATTTCCTGCGGCGCACCCGGCTTGATCGCATCGGTAATGTCGAAGCTGAAGCCGTCGTAACCACCGCGATGTTTGCCGAGTTCCTTGCCGTTGACGAAGACTGTCGTTTCCCAATCGACAGCGCCGAAATGCAGTAGGACGCGCTTGCCTGCCCAAGCCTGCGGAATCTCAACGTTTCGGTGGTACCAGAGCCGTTCCTTCTCGCTCACGCGCTTCATCACGCCAGAAAGCGCCGACTCAATCGGAAAAGGGACCAGGATTCTTCCGGCGTAATCTTTCGGCGCATCGGCGGTTTTGTCGGTGATCGCGTACTCCCAAAGGCCGTTCAGATTCAGCCAATCCTTGCGCACCATCTGCGGGCGCGGATATTCAGGCAACGCCTTTTCCGGTGACACGTCCTTGGCCCAGCGCGTCATCAGCGGCGCAGCCTGGGGCTGCCAGTCGACCGCATAAAGGGAGACCGACAACGCGACCATGAGAAGGCTCACTGAAATGCAGATTGACCGCATGCTTCTCGATTCCTTTGATTGAGTCTGTTGCTTTAGCGGCATTTTAGCCGTGAGTCATTCAACAACAACCCGCTTCACACAGCCTTATTATCTTGCGTTTGCGGACTGCCGGCTGGCGGCGGCGGTGCGGCGTCATCGACGACGACTTTTCCCGCCGGCCCCGCACGCTCCAACCGGAACAAGCGCGACACCCAGCCTGCGGCATCGGCTCCATCGCCTTCCCGCGCGGCCTGCTTGAGCGTCTCCAGCGGCCCGTGCAGGAAACGGCCCTGAAACCGTTCCAGCGCGCGCTGGAGTTCCGCTAGAGCCTGCGGATCCAGTTTATCGCTGCGTGCCTGGGCGAGCACTTCCTGTCGCAGAGCGGCGGCGTGTTCCAGCAGTTTGCGCGCCGCATCTTTGGTGCCGCTGTCCTGGAGTGTCCGCAGAAGATCGCGCGCCTCTTCGGCCAGGCGCGGCCGCCAGCGCACTGCAACCTGTTCGCGCTCCCGGCGCCCGTCCCGCGCAACTTCCTCCAAGTCATCGATGTCGTAGACAAAAGCGTCCTCGGACGACTCCGGGATTTTCGGATCCACGTTTCGCGGCACGGAAATATCGATCAGGCAAATCGTGCGCCCTCCGCGCACTTTCATCGCCGCCGAAACGTGCTCCGGCCCGACGATGTAATGCGGCGCCGCCGCGGACACCAGCACGATGTCCACTTTGCACAGATGATCCGTCAGATTCGCCAGCAAGCACGGCTTGCCGCCCTCGCGAGCAGCGAAATCTGCCACGCGCGCCTCCGTGCGGCCGGCAACCAGAATTTCGGACACGCCCGCCGAACGCAGCGCGCGCACGATGCCCGTGGCCATCTCGCCGGTGCCGACGACGAGAACTTTTCGCCCTTTCACGTCGAAGAGTTTGTTCGCCAGTGCCACCGCCGCCGAACTGACCGACGCCTGGCAGCGCCCGATGCCGCCATCCGAACGAACTTCCTTCGCCAGGAAAAAAGAGCGCTCGAAGAGCCGGTGCAGCACCGGTCCACATGCGCCGACTTCGCTGGCGACGCGGAAAGCTTCCTTCGACTGCGCGAGAATCTCCGTTTCGCCGACGATTTGCGAATCCAGTGACGCCGCGACCTCGAACAAGTGCCGTGCCGCGTCGGCTCCTTTGAATTCGTACAGCGACGGCGCAAGCTCGGCGACCGGCACGCGGTGGAACTCACTGAGGAACGCCTGAATCTGGTTTGCCGGCTGAATGCCGCTCTCTTTGGCGACAGCGATCAACTCCACGCGGTTGCACGTGGACAGGATCACTGCTTCTCGAAACCCGCGCGCCAGAAGATTCGTAAGCGCGTTCGGCAGATCGGCCGCGCGAAACGCAAGCCGCTCCCGCAGCGCCACTGGCGCTTTGTGGTGCGAGAGTCCCACCAGGTGGAGGCAGTCGTCAAGCGACGCGCTCATGCCGCCTCCACTGCGCGGGTGGCACGCATGTGACTGGCGCCGTCTCTTCTGGCGCCAATCTCATGCGTGCGATTCGGCCGTTCCGCGCGCCTGAGTCCACGCAAGCTGACGCGCACACACGAGCCTGACATCCCTTCGCGATCCGCCGGCCCATTGTCGTTAAGAGACGCCGGCTGCGGATTCGAATTTGCCGGCGCGGCCTTCCCGATCGGGTGGCTCAGCACAAACGTGGCGACGACCAGCCCGGCGCCAATCAATACGAAGCGCGCGGAGCGCCGGCCGTGCAGCCGGTTGATCGCGCGGCCGAGCAACAGGAGTAAAAATACCAGCCAGGTGACTTCCGCCGCTAAAATCTTCGGATCGGTCCAGAACGGCCGGTTGAGGCGCTTGGTCATCACCGCGCCAGTGCCAATCGCGATCGCAAAAGCGAGCAGTCCCAGCCACGCGCAGACAACTTCCAATTTCTCCAATCGCTCCAGGCTGGGAAGTTCGCGGAATAGCACGCCAAAAACTTTGCGGCGCAGCATGCGGCTTTGTTCCAGATACAACACGCTTGCCCCGCACGCAGTGAGGAACAACCCATAGCCCAGAAACGCCGACAGAATGTGCGGCGCCAGCAGGTTGCCGGCGGGAGTTGCCAGCGGCGGGCCGTCTTTCGGCAAAATGTGCGAAAGCGCCATCAGTAGAGTCACGATGGGCAAAATGATCGCGCCCAGCGAACGCGTAGCGTAAACCGCCAACGCGGTCAAAAAGCTGAATGCCAGCGCCCAACCCAGCAACCCGGTGATCTCGGCCGGGCTGTTGAAGAAATGTGTTTCGCTTTGCACGCAGAAGACGCCGATGGATGCAGTCTTCAGCGCCAAACCCATCGCCGCCAACCCAAACTGCACGCGGTTGTCTCGCAGCCCTTCCCGCCAAAAACTGGCGATCGCCAGCGTAGAGGCCACGGCGAAACAGACCAGCGCTGCCAGAGACAGTGTGTCGATCACCGTTTTCGCTCGCCTCCAAATGCGGCACGATGGCTTCGCAGCCCGCCGCGGATTTTTCCTTCAGCCGCACCGTTTGCAGAACTCGCGATGCACGCGTCCATCTCTCTTGCCGCTGCTTCCGGCCCAAGCTGCTTCACACGCCGTGCCCAAGCGGCCGAACCGAGCGCCTGGAGCAGCTTGCGCCGCACCGCCGGATTGGTGACCTGCGCCAAAACCGTCGGCCTGCGCGATTCCAGCAACTCGGCCAGTTGCCCCCATTCCGCGCCGATGTGCCGCTCGAAGAGCTGGCGCAGCGAACGAGCCAGCGCGCATGACGCTCCGCCGGTCGAGAAGGCGATGCACAACGGTCCGCGCCGCACGGTCGCGGGCACCTGGAAGTTCCCGGCCCACGGCGGCGACGCGACGTTCACCAGCAATCCGCGCTTGCAGCCCTCCTCGGCAATTCGTCGATTCAATTCTGCATCGTCCGTTGCCGCGAACACCATCCGCATGGACTTCAGGTCCGAGAGCCGAAACCGTCGCCGCAGAACTTTTGCGCTCTTCACTTTCATGGCGGGCGGTCGAGGGCTTAGCTCGGGCGCCACCATCGTCACTTTCGCCCCGCATTCGAGCAGCATTTCCGCTTTGCGCCACGCGACCTCGCCCCCACCAACGACGAGCACAGGCCATCCGTACAGATCAAGATTGGCCGGGTACAGCGGGAGGTGTTTTGAACGAGCCACGCGAAAGCACATACTCCTGCGCCAAAAAGCCCGCTGATTCTATCCGGCCACGCCGCAACCGTCGAGAAGAGTCTGCGGCGATTGCCGAGATCGGGTGTAAACCAGACGACCAGACACCAAACACCAAACACCCACATATATAGCGTAATTTTCCCAGCATTGTGTCGATGACTTTCGCTTTTGTTTCCCTTCTGTTTCGCTATTCTGCATTTCTCCTTGTCGAAAGCGGTGTACTCGTAAAAAGCACCCATTCGTTCGTAGTTCGTTGTTCGTCGTTCGATGTTCCCGTGGGGGGTAGTTGGGAGGAGTTGATGCGACGCAACACAGCGCCAGAGAGCAGTGCAGTGTGGACATCCGTCGGACAGCAGCCCTTTGATTCAGCCGTCCAACAGATGATCAACGAAGGCTGGCGCATCAGCAGTTACGGCCCCGAGCAATCGCACGTGATCATGAAACGCGGTGAACACACGGCCACATTGCACCGTAACACTGGCGAAGTCGGCATGGCCGTGGTCGGTTCGACGCCAAAGGTCATTGGCCAAGACTCAAACTGAGCTGACTTGAGGAGAATTCTATGAAGCGGATGCTGCTGGTTGCTGCCCTCCTGGCTTCTTTGCTGACGAATCTTCTTGCGGCGGAGGGAGACAAAATCGCCGCGTTGATCGTTGACGGCCAGAATAACCACAACTGGAAGGCCGACACGCCGCTACTCAAGAAAGCGCTCGAAGCATCCGGTCGCTTCACCGTCGATGTCGCGACCAGCCCGCCGGGCAAAGGCGACATGTCCACCTTCAAGCCGGACTTTTCCAAGTACGCGGTGATTGTGTCGAACTACAACGGTGACCCGTGGTCACCCGACACGAAGAAAGCCTTTGAAGCCTACATGTCCGCTGGCGGCGGCTTGGTCATCGTGCACGCCGCGGACAATTCGTTCCCGGAATGGGTCGAGTTCAATAAGATGATCGGCATTGGCGGCTGGGGTGGCCGCAACGAAAAGTCCGGCCCGTACGTGAAGTGGAAAGACGGCCAGATCGTCAAAGACACTCGCCCAGGCGGCGGCGGCGGACATGGCAAGCAGCATGAGTACGTCATCGACACGCGCGAGCCCGAGCACCCCATCATGAAAGGCCTGCCGGAACACTGGAAGCACACAATTGACGAACTCTACGCGAACCTGCGCGGCCCAGCCGAAAACATGACCGTGCTGGCGACGACGTTCTCCGACAAGAGCACCGGTGGCACGGGCGAACACGAGCCCGCTCTGATGGTGCTGAACTACGGCAAGGGCCGCATTTTCCACACGATCATGGGCCACGCCGGCCCGTCGATCAAATGCGTCGGCTTCGTGACAACGCTACAGCGCGGCGCTGAATGGGCCGCCACCGGCAAGGTCACCATCGCCAAGCCCGACAACTTCCCGACCGCGGAAAAATCGAGCGTGTGGGAAGCGAAGTAACTTATTCGTATCTCAGCGCCACCATCGGCATCACGGTGGACGCTTTGTGCGCCGGATACATGCCGAAGAGCACGCCGGCGATAACCGAGACCAGGAAGCTCGCGACGATCGTCTCAACGGTCACCGAGACCGGCCAACCGGTGTAGCGCTCAACGGCGTACACGCCGCCGAAACCGGCCAGCACACCGAGCGCTCCGCCGGTCATCGTCAGCGCCAGAGTCTCGATCAGGAATTGGAGCATGATGTCGCGCTGCCGCGCGCCCAAGGCGCGGCGAATGCCGATCTCTTTGGTGCGTTCGGCAACTGACACGAGCATGATGTTGACGATGCCGACGCCGCCGACCAGCAGCGTCAGGCCGGAGATCATCAGCAGCACCAGGTTGAAAATCTCCTGCGTGCGCTGACGCTGGTAAAGAACCTGTAGCGGCACGGTCGTCTCGTAATCGACTTCCTTGTGGCCTTTCTGCATGACGGCATCGAGCGGCTTCACGGCCGCCAACGGATCCGCGCACTGCAGGATCATCTCTGTGATTTCCTGCTTGTAGAACTGCCGCGAGCCCGTATCGACTTTTTGCGTAAAGGCGCCGAAGCGCCCCATCGCTGTTTCGAATGGCATGTACAACGAAACCAGGTTCGAGCCTGCGACACCACTGTTGCCGCCGTTTGAGTTGTTATTGCCGTTGCCGCCCGGAGCGGAAGCCGGCGCCGCCGCGCCGCCACCAGCGGTTGTGATCGTGCCGACAATATCGAAGACCTGCTCGCCGACCATGATCGTCATCCCGAGCGGGTCATTATGCTGGATCACTTCGGCTGGAATGGGCGTTCCGATCAGGCAGACTTGCGCCTGGCGTTGCGAATCGATCGCCGTCAGCATTCGCCCGCGGCCAATCCGCGCCTGATGAATCTTGAAGTATTCGTCGCTGACGCCGAGTACGCGCGCGTTGACCTTGCGGCCGAGGATCAACACAGGGCGGCCGACTTCGTGAACGATGGCCACCTGCGTCAGTCCCGGAATCGTCGCCTTGCAGCGCTCGTAGTCGAGCTTCGTGATACCGAAGCTGACGACCTCTCCGCGCTGCGATTGTTTCTGTTCGGTCGCTTTCTGCGGCGGCCTGCGCGAGGTGATGATGATGTTGCGCAGACCCAGGTGCTCCATTTCGGTGAGGATCTGCTGCCGCGCGCCTTCACCCACAGCGAGCATGCTCAGCAGCGCCGAAATGGCCAGCACGATGCCCATGACCGCCAGGAAGCTGCGCAGTTTGTGCCGCAGCACACCCTTTAGCCCGGCCAATAGATAGTCGAACAGTCGGTTCATCTCTCTTCTCACGTCTGTGTGGCACGGGCAGGCCACGCCGCGTCCGTTTGCGGCGTGGGTTGCCCGTGCGGCAGGGCCCGGATTCACGGGCAATCCGCCGGAGCAAGAAGACGCTCCGGCGGCCTGCCCGTGCCACACATCAAAACTCCGCTTGCCGCGGCACAATCGATTCCGCACTGCCGGACGAGCCAGCGGTGGCACACGTTAACACCTGCTGACTATCGCTCGCGATCACTCCGTCATTCAAACGAATCTGCCGGCTGGCGCGCGCGGCGATGCTCTGATCGTGTGTGACGATCAGAATCGTCTTCCCCTCTTTGCGCACGCCTTCCAGAATCGCCATGATCTGCTCACAGGTTTTCGAATCCAGATTGCCTGTGGGTTCGTCGGCCAGAATAACGCCGGGCTCCCGGATCAGAGCACGCGCAATCGACGCCCGCTGTTGCTCGCCACCCGAAAGCTCATACGGCTTGTGCGTCGTCCGTCCGGACAGGCCCACGCGTGCCAGAGCCTCACGCGCGCGTTTGCGCCGGTCTTTGCGCGGCACGCCGGCGTAAAAAAGCGGCACCTCAACGTTCTCTTCGAGGGACAGTGACTGAATCAGATGGAATGCCTGAAAGACGAAGCCGATGGCGCGGCTGCGCAGTTCGGCCTGTTCGTTATCAGAAAGTGAACTCAGTTCCACGCCTTCGACATAAACTTTGCCCGTCGTCGGCGGTTCCAGGCAGCCCACGATGGACATCAACGTCGATTTGCCGGAACCTGACGGGCCGGTCAGCGCGACGAATTCGCCCTTGCCGATTTCGACATTGATGCCCTTCAGGATCGGCAGCAATCCCGCGGCGGTGGTGAAGCTCTTGTTGACGTCCTTCAGCCCGATCACTTTCCGCCCCCAATGTTGACGTCTATCGCCGGCTTGGTGGCGGGAGTGGCTTCAGCGCCCGCCGCGTCCTTCTTCTCGATTGCGCCCTTCTTCTGCTCCACGTCTTTTTTTGCAGCGGGATCGGCGGGGCTGCGCGGCGGCAGTTCGACCTGCTCCGGTTCGTAGAGCAGCACCGTCTCGCCTTCGTTCAGGCCCGAGACGATTTCGACGAACAGGTCGTTGGCGCTTCCGATTTTCACCTCGCGCGCGGTGATCTTGCCATCCTTCACATAGGCGATATTCCGTCCATCGCGCGTGAAGACGGCGGTAACGGGGAGCTGCAGCACATTCTTCAACTCGGTTATTTCGATCTCGACCTTCGTGGTGACGCCGGGCTTGATGCCTAGATCGCCCTTGCGCAGATCGATGTTCAGCGGGTATTGATTCGTCGCGTCCATCCAGTTGCGGCTCGCGACATTTCCAGTGGATTCGATCGTCCCGACCTCGCGCATGTTGGGGTAAGCATCGGCGGTGATGATCGCCTGCATGCCTTTCTTCACTTTGTTGATGTCGGTTTCGGCGATGTTGGCCTTCACCACCAGTTCCGTCAGCTTCGGCAGCGTGATGATGGTCTGGTTCATGTAGACTTGCCCGCCGACGCGAAAATTCTCCTCTTGCCGGTACCAATACTGGTTATCGTGCTGTTCGCCGTATAGAACCAGCCCCGCAACGGGCGCCTTCAGCACGCAGCCGGCGAGCTTCTTCTTGGCCTCGTCGAGCATGTTCTTCGCCTGGCGCAACTTTTCCTGCTTGGCTTCCAACTCCGCCTTCTTCTGCTCCAGCTTGTTGGCGTTGACGCTTTCGATCATCGCTACGTTGGCGCGAGCGGTCTCGCCATCGGCGCGCTTGCTGTTGAGCGTCACGGGCCGCGTGTAAGTTCGGAACACTTCCAGTTCGCCCTGCGCCAGTTCCAGGTTGATCTGCGAACTGCGCAGGTTGATACGCTCCTTTTCGATTTCAACAGGCGTGACGAAACCTTGAGCGATCATCTCCTTATCGGTGATCGCGTCGTAGGATTCCTTGGCTTGTTTCAGATTCGATTCAGCCTGTTCGATCTTCAGCAGCAGCCCGCGCTCCGTCTGCGGCAAGTCACCCTTCTCGCATTTCTCCAGGTCCAGCTTGGCCGCGCTGTACTTGAACTGCGCCGTTGAAAGGGCCTCGGCATTTTCGCGCCGCGCGATTTCCAGGGCGCGTTCGCCGATCTGCATGTCCGTCTCGGCGGTCTTCAGAGCCGCTTCGCAGGTCTGAAGCGCCTCTTTCTGCTTGTTGTCGTCGAAAACCACCAGTTCCTCGTCCTTCTCGACGAATTTACCTTCCGGGACGATCTTCGAGATGGTCAACTGTCCATCAACGGTGTGCGCGATTTTTTCGGATTGCTTGGCGCTGATGCGGCCCTCGGTCTTCACGCTGATCTTCAAATCGCCGCGCTGCACGGTCGCCGTAGCCTGCAAGCTGCCGGGTTTGATCGACAGATCGTCCGCGGGTTTGCCGCGCCAGGGACGCCAAGCCAGCAGCCCCGTCAAGGCGCCAATGACAAGTAAGATGATGAGGATGCGCTTCACTGATCAGGGCTCCATCTCGTCTTCTTCACTCGGAGTTACAGCCTGCGGCTTCACTGTTTCGGTCTCTGGCTTAATGCCCAATGCTTCCAAATCCGCGTTGGATGGCTGGCCGTCGGGCTGGATCGTCAGAATGCCCAATGCCTGGCGAAGCTGAAGTTCGGCAATCGCGTGATCGACAACGTACTGCACGTCTGTATTGCGCGCAGCCAGCAATTGCTGCTGAGCTTCGGCCACGTCGCGGCTGGCCTTCTTGCCTTGGCGGAAAAATGCGGCCGCTCTCGCCAGCGCCTTTTCGGCCGCCACAACGATGCGCCGCTGCACTTCCATTGACGCCTCGATGCGGTCCAGATTGCGCAAACGCCGGCGCACGTCAGAGGCGAGATTGTCGCGGAATTGCGCCAACGCGCGGTCGGCCTGTTCGCGGCTGATCTGAGCGTGCTTGAGCGCGATCTTTTCGTTGAGCCGGTCGAGCGGCAGCGTCAGCGTCAATCCCGCCGAGGCGTTGTGATTATTGAACGACTGGTGGCCGAATTCCTTGTCCGACGCGCCCGTGCCCGCCGAAACCTGCAGTCCCAGGTCCGGCAGCAACGCATTCTCGGCGATCTTCAACCCGCGCAGTGCGTCATCGACCTGATCTTGAGCGGTGGCCATGTCCAGACGATTGGCTAACGCCAGTTGCACGGCCTGATCGGGATCGAGTTTGATCTTCTGGAACTCCGGGAATTCATCGGTGCGGATGTTCACGTCCACGTCGTCCGGCACGCCCAGAAAAGTCTTGAAGGCCAGCAGGGAGTCTTTGTGCGTTTCCGCCGCGTCGCGCAGAGTGTTCTCGGCGGTCAACCGTTGTTGCTCCGCCTGCAGCACGTCCAATTCATTGACGCGGCCGATCTTGAACAGGCCCTTGGCGCGGCGGTACTCGAAATCGGCGCGTTCGAAGTTCTCCTTATTGTTGTCCACGACCTGTTTTTCGCGCACCATGTTGTAGTAGCGGCTGATCGTGTCGATCGTGAACGACTGCCGAAAATTGTCGAAGGAGCGCAGTTGGTAAATCAAACTTCGTTCGGCGGCCGTGAGCGGTTCGCGCGCAATGGTGCGTCCGGCGCCGCGCAGCAGCGGCTGGTTGATGCTGACGTCCACCGTGCTGGTGTTGGCATTAACGCCGCTGCGAAAATCATGTGACGTGCTGGTCGCGACTCCGGCATGCAAACGCGTGCCCAATTCCGTGGCGTAGTCCAGGCCCAGGTTGCCGCTGGCGGAAACCGGCGCGGATTCGCCTCCGGTAGAACCGGTACGCGCCCAATTCTGCAACAGAGAGATGCTGCTACTCAAACGTGGATCAAAGAGATGCCGCGCGGACAAGAGGCCGAGACCCGAGTTCAGATTTTGATCGCGCTGAGTAGCGAAATCGCGGTTATACGCCGTGGCGACCTTCAGGGTGTCATTCAGCGAGAGCTTTGTGAGATCCTTGACTTGTGCGCCGAGCGCTTCGCGGATCGCTTCCGGGGACTGCTGCCGACGCTGGGTCTTTTGCACTTCAACGGAACGGCGCAGGCGTTCCTGACGATCGGATTGCACCGTTTCGCTGGCGGTATCGATGACCCCTTCGGCGCGGCGAACGACTTCGCCGCCGCCGCATCCGCTCGCGATCAAAACTCCCAGCACCAACCCCGGCGCAAACGCATTCCCTACACTCAAGCGCGCCCATCCCCCCAGATGTTTTTTCTCTCTGCTGCTGTTGTGCGGCACACCATACAGCAACTGCATGCACCGCGAAAGGTCACAACAGAATTGGTGTCTGGTGGTCTGGTGCCTGGTGTCTGGTCCCTCGGTTCAGATTCCAGACCGGCAGACCACCAATGTGCGAGAAGGACGCGCGGCTACTCTTTTTCCTGCACAGAAATCCGGGGCGGGAGCGGCAAATCTGCGATCACGACCTCTGAGCCCTCCGCCGTGCTGGCCATCGCGACCACTCTGCCAGTGGCGTCAATGACGCAACTGCAGCCGACACCCGGCCAGCGGTCCTGGCGAGGTTCGGCTGACCAATTCGCGGCCACGACAGCTAAGCCGCTGGGCTGCACATACAGGCGCGGAAAGACGTCGCCGAAAAAATTCTCGGGGTTCGGGCCGTACCAACCGACAGCGTAAAGAACGATGTCCGCCCTGGCGCGCTTCAATTCCTTCGGCATCTGGTGCAGATCATAGCAGACCATTAAGCCAAGTCGGCCGTAGGGCGTCGCGACGACTTGCGCGGGGCGCTCGCCAGCCGTCGCCCACGTGCCGTCCCCCGGCGCCCAGAGGGCCTTCTTCCGATGGTGCGCGGTGATTTCGCCGTTTGGGTCAAGCAGCACGAGCGTGTTGAAGTACTTTTCGTCGGCGGCTTCGATCAGCGGCAACGCCAGGTAGACGCCAAGCTGCTTGCTCAACTGGCCGAAATAGCGCGTCGCCGGCCCCGGAACGTGCTCCGCCACGGCTGAAACATCCAGTTCGTCTTCCTGCGAGGCGCGGACCGCCCATTTGCGGCCGGCAGCCGGATCCATGTAACCTTGCACGGCGCACTCAGGCAACACGAGTATCTTCGCGCCTTTTGCGGCGGCTTGCGTGACCAGAGTGGTGAGGAGTTCCCGGTTGTAGAGGACCTTGCCCAAGCGCGGTGCGCACTGGATAGCGGCGACACGCACCGTTGCTTTCTCTACAGCCGCCGGGATTGGGGCCGCAGGCTGCATGGCGATGTGCCACTGCTGCCGCGGCCAGACCACGGCGGCGCCGCCGAGAAGAATCAGCAGCCCAAAAAGCAGGAATTTTGACCAGCGCATTCGGCCTCCATTAATAGAACGAACGAGGGCCCGAAAACCTGCAGGGTAGGATGCGAATGCTGGCCTTATCTTTGCTTGCCCAAGAAGGCGTTGCGGGGGGTGCACGATGGTTCTTCTCGCCCTTGGCTTCATGCTTCTGACGCTGATTGGGATCGTTCTGGCCTTCGGCGGACTGACGGGTGGCGAAGTCTGGTTTCTACGCGCCCTTTTCGCGATCTTACTTGCGATCGTTGTGTTTGGGCTGATTTTCGCCCGCGTGGGGATTCGCCTGCACCGAGCCTCCGATTCCGGACAGCCGCAGAATCTCCTCAGCCCGCCGGTATGCCTCGGGCGTGTCGATGCCAAGGCAATAACCATCGATCACATGAGCGTATAGGTGCTTGCCCGCGTTGAGCAGGGCCGGGAAAACATCTCGCGCCCAGTCGCTGGGCTGCGGCAACGGCGGCACGAACTGCAGCACGTCTTCTTCAAGCACATAACAGGCGGCGTTGACGAACTGCAGCGGCTGACCCGAGCCTTCTCGGAAGGCAGTGATTCGCCCGCTGCCGTCCACGACCGGCCCGCCGCCCGCGATGCCGGTGTGCGGGTGTGTCTTCGGATCAAAGATCGCGATCGTACCGCTCCGCGGCGGCCGTTGCGAAAAATGCTCCGCCACCATGTGGCTCAAATCAAAGTTGAAGACGTTATCGCCGTAAACGATGAGAAATGGGCCGCCTGAAAGCTCCCGCTCCAGTTTCTTGGCAGCGCCGGCCGTGCCCAGCAGGGACACTTCTTCCGAATAGCTCGCGTGGATGCCCAGACCGGAGCCGTCGCCGATGGCCGCTTTGATTTCAGCGCCACGATAGTGCAGGTTTATAAATGTCTCGGTGATTCCGTGACTGGCCAGCCAGCGCAGGTTCCGCTTGAGAACGGGCTCGCCCCCTATAGGCGTCAGCGGCTTGGGCGCGCCACCCGATACGCCGTGCAGGCGGGTGGACATTCCGGCGGCGAGCACGAGACACTTTACAATTGCGGATTGCGGATCGCGGATTGCGGATTGAGCTGCCACAACTTGCCACTGCCTCCGGCTATTTATCGTCTTCTTCTTTACGGTTTCCCTGCAAACTTCGCGTTCTCGGCGGTTTTATGTTGAAGCGTTTTCTCAAACTTCAGCACGGCCGCAGTGGCGGACGGCAGATCGGCGGCGCAGAGCGTCGGAGGCGGAACGCCTTTGCGGCGCTTGGCGGAAAGTGGATTGTTAAGCAGCGCGGTCCGGCAACCGGCGCGCTGGCCGCAGTCAATATCTGTATCCTGATCGCCAATCATCCAGCAGCGGCTTAAGTCCAGGTTGAATTCGTCGCGCGCCAGAAACAGATTGTACGGCTCCGGTTTGCGGCACGGGCACGGGCCTGAGAATCCAGGCACGGTGCCATCGGGATGGTGAAAGCAATAATACGTTTTGGACAGCCTCACTCCACCGTCAAAGAGAGCTTCGGCAACGTGCTCGGCGATCAACTGGATGTTCTCAAAGCTCGCTTTGCCCTTGGCGTAGCTGGGCTGATTGGAGACGACGAAGAGCAGGAAGCCGGCATCTTGAAGACGCCGCGCCGCCCCGACCGCTCCGGGCATCATCCGCAGTTCGGTTAGCGTGTGCGGCGACTCGTACTCGTTGTTGTGCGGGTTGAGCGCCAACTCGTTCAGCACGCCGTCACGATCAAGAAAGATAGCTTTGTTCACAAGCCGATTCCCCGTCCGGCGCAATCCCGGAGGATTGCGCTACTCTCGTTTCCCGAATGCCATCAGTGTCCCGCTCGAATTCCCAATGATCAACACATCATCCACAACCGCGGGCGACCCGTCCACTTCCGAACCGGTGTCATAGCTCCACAGCAGCGAGCCATCGGCTAGTTTGAGCATGTAAATGCGCCCGTCTTGGGAGCCCACGAACACTTTCTCCTGCGCGACCACAGGCGACGAAACCACCTTTCCGCGCGTGAGGAACTCCCAAACATTCTTTCCTGTAGAGCGATCCAGGCAGTGCAGGCGCTTGTCGTCGCTGCCGATGAGAACGCGGTCTTTCGTCACGGCCGGCGAGGAGAAGAATGGAAATGAGAGCGTGTTCTTGTGACGCCAGAGCACCGCGCCGTCTTTCAAATTCACCGCCAGGACTTCGTGCTCATAATGCGCGACATACGCGATGCCGCCGTCAAAGGCTGGGCTGGCGGGAACGTACGCGCCGAGTTCCGCCTTCACCGTTTCGGTCCCCTTGTTGAGATCGACGCCATGCAGGATCGCATCGCACCCGGCGAAGATCGCCATACCGTTGCCGATGGCTGCCGTTCCGTTCACGTAGTTGCCGGTGTCGAAGGTCCAGAGCCCCGTCCCCGTCACAGCATCAACGCAGTGGAAGCGGCTGTCGTAGGAACCGACCACCACTTTTCCATCGGCGAAGTTGGGGCCGGCTTTGATTTCCGCGTCCGTCTGGTATTTCCAGCGCTGCTGGCCCGTGGCCGCGTCGAGGGCGTACAGGTAGCCGTCGCCGGAACCGATGAATACGAGCGGCCCGTCAACACAGGGTGTGGACTCAATAGGCCCGCCGGTTTTGGACTCCCAAAGCTTCGCGCCGGTGCGCAGGTCCAGCGCGTAGACATTGCTGTCCGCCGAACCGAAGAACACTCGCCCGCCGCTGATCGCGGCCGAGCCCTTGATCTCCTCACCCGCTTTGAAGCGCCAGAGCAGAGCGGGGGCATCGGGGAAAATTGCGTTGCTGACTCCGCACAGATCCGGACGCCCATGAAACAACGGCCAGGAATCGGTGCCAAGCGCGAGCTTGTGCTCCGGCTTGTTGGCGATTGAGGCACTGGAGTGCGTTACGTGGGGTGCAATTTTGGCGACCACCAACGCAATCGCCGCAATCAGCAAGATCAGGCCCGCCGACAAACACCAGCGCAGCAAATAACGGCGCCAAAGCGGCAGTGGGTTCGACTGTTGAGGATGCGTATCCGGCTCAGCCATGCGCAGTTTTTCAGAAGGACTCTTGGCGCCCCACACTCGGGACGCGACTCCTTTATAGAGGAGGCGAGCCCGGAGGTCTACTGCGGGTGGCTGAAACGGACCTTCGCGCTAAGATAGTTCCATGCGAAAGAAGCTCGGGCGTTCGACCAACCTGGTCCGGCCGCAGGCACCGCCGCTGCCCGCCGGCAACCTTATTTTTGAGCGGACTTTTGCAGCCACCAGCGAAGCCAAGATCGAAACGCTCGAGGCGCTGCTGGCGGCGCTGCTCAGCGCTGGCGCCCTGTCCGGCGAAAGCGCGGAATTGCGCTTCCGCCTGTGCCTGGATGAAGCGTTGGTCAACGCGGTAATGCACGGCAACCGGTACGACGCGGCCAAGAGCGTGCGCGTGCGCGCTTTCATCGATCCGAAAAGCTGGAGCGTGCTTGTGGAGGACGAGGGCGCAGGCTTTCGCGAGGAAGACCTGCCCGATCCGCAGGCGGCCGAAAACCTGCTCGAAGAAAGCGGCCGCGGCGTGCACCTGATCCGCAGCATGATGGATGAGGTCAGCTATTGGAGCGGCGGCGCAGCGCTGTTGATGGTGAAATTTCACCGCAGAGGCACAGAGAAGAACGGTCTGAACCAGCCGTCGTAGGATGACATTATCGTCGTGGTGGTGTTGCTGTAGCGCAATCCGGGAGGATTGCGTTACAACTTTTGCAGTATTTTGGCCCTTTCTCCGTCCGAAGTAACTGCCGAGGCAGATTGCATTTGCGCTATTCTGGCGATAGGCTGCGATCCTTCTGACTTCGGCCGTGAATTTTCGTATGGAAGCCGTGCAGACGGCCGCTCTAAAATAGCGTTCGTGGCTACCACACGCCGAAAGGAGTTTCGCGCACGGTACAGCATAAGGCACGGCTTATCGCTTTCAGCATAGCCTGCGTGGCTTTGTGCTTCATTTTGTACACGAGGCGCTCGCCAATATCGCTCGTCAGCTCTCCGCGAGCAGCAGAGAAACCCGGCGGTCTTGCCGTACCTCCTCCACCTCCGCAAAGGCCACGACTAGACGCGGCTTTCTGGCCGCAGAACCCTTATCCCATTCCCATGCTCTATCGCCAATTGGTGCCCTCTGCCGATCCGCCGCGAGCCGGTCTGCGCGATGAACAATCAACGATCTGGCTGGCGCAATTCGGCGGCCCTTTGACTTCCGCCGAAATCGCAAAACTCTCTGCGCGCGGGGTGCAGGTTCTCATGCCAACGGTCGGCTGCGCGTTCCACGTGCGAGCGTCCCACGCCGCTCTGAGGAAAGTGCAGGGCCAGTTCGCCCCTAATCTGCTGGGCTGGTGCAGGCTGGAGCCAGCCGACAGATTGCTTCCGGCTATACTCAGGAATACTTGCCCGCAGTATTCGGTCAGCCCTAACGGACCCTTCCGCCGGCTGGAACTTTATCCAGGCGCCGATGCGCAGGCCGTAGCGCGACAGGCGCAGGCGCTGGGCTGCCGAATCGAGCGCCTCGATCCGCTGTCGCCGATTGCCGGCGTCACGCGCGGGCTGGAAGTCAGCGGGCCTCCCGGCCGAGCGTTGAGCGAACAGCTCGCGTCCATCGAAGATGTCTACGTCGTCGATTGGCCGCGTCCGCCCAAGAAGGCCTGCAATCGGGAAGCCGCCAGCGCCTCCGGCATCACTCTGCTGCAGGCCGCTCCTCATAATCTGTCAGGCTCCGGCATAAACGTGATGGTGCGCGACGTCTCGGCTATCTTCGCGCACCCGGACTTTGGCACACGCCTGACGCTGGGACCCGATGTCGTCTCCGCAGCGACTTCGCAGCACTCCACGCATGTGGCCGGCACGATCGGCGGCTCGGGCCTGGCCGATCCCATGGCAGCGGCTTGCGGCATGGCTCCCGCCTGCAACCTCATCTCGTTCGACATGAATGGCGACGACGTTGCTGAACCACTGGCCGCGAAAACGGACTACAGCGCATTCCTGTCCAATCATTCCTACAGTTTCGTGACCGGCTGGGACAATGGCACGTTCACGGACAACCAGAGCACCTTTGGACAATATGGTACCTTCGCCAAGAACTGGGACGCGCTTATCCGCACTGAGAATCTACTGATGGTCAAAGCCGTCGGCAACGACCGCAACGACTCCGGCCCCGGCCATCCGCACGACGGCACGCTCGCCGGCGACGGGCAGTACTACGGCACAACCGATTCGTCCTCCACGAGCAAGAACGTGCTGACCGTTGGCGCCAGCATCGATGGAGTGCAGCCCGGCGCCGTGTTCACCGCCGTCAGCGTCCTGGACGGCTCGTCAAGCGGCCCGTGTCAGGACGGCCGGCTCCGCCCGGAGATCGTGGCCAACGGAGACACGGTGGACTCCACCAACAACGACGCGACCCCCGGCAGTCAATACGTGGTGCTCAGCGGAACCTCGCAAGCCTGCGCCGTGGTGACGGGCGCGACGGCGCTGCTGCTTGAACGCTACAAGCAGCGCTACACGAGCACGCTCAACCCCGTCATGCACTACGTTCGCGCGCTTTATGCGCAGACAGCCACGGACATCGGGCGCGCCGGTCCGGACTACCTGCACGGCTTCGGCCTGCTGGACCTTGGCTCGGCAATCGGGCTTTTCGAAACGGACGCCAGCGGGCATCCGCGCCTGATGACCAGCTACGTTGACGCGACGACGCCCGAACGGTTCTTTCTGCTGAACAGCGATGGCGTGACCACGCTCAAAGCCACTCTGTGCTGGACTGACGACGCCGGCGATGTTCTGGCTTCCCGCGCAATCGTGAACGATCTGGATTTGAAGCTGATCCGCGTCATCGACCAGGCCGTCTCCTATCCCTTCAAGCTTGATCCCACCGCACCCGATCGGCCGGCAACGCGCGCGGTGAACGACGTGGATACCATCGAGCAACTGGTGCTGGAAACTCCCGTTCCCGGCAACTACCTGCTGTCTGTGCGAGGCACGACGCTGGCCTCACAGACCTTTTTTACGCTCGCCAGTTCGCACGATCTTGTGGAGGTCCTCCCGCCCGTGGCCGTCATTTCCAGTTCGGCCACAACCGGCCCCCCACCCTTCAGTGTGGCATTCGATGGCTCGGGATCGTCCGATCCAGGCGGCAGCAGCCTCAGCTACACGTGGGCATTCGGCGATGGACAAACAGCCGACGGCGTTCAAACGCAGCACACGTATTACGCCGGCGGATTCAAGGCCGTTCTCAAGGTCATCAACAATCAGGGTGCCAGCGCCACGGCCAGCGTTTTTGTTTCCGTTGACAACAAACCGCCGGTCGCCGTCGCAACGGCAAGCCCGGACAGCGGTCTCGCACCGCTTACGACAACGCTCAGTTCCTTCGGCAGCTACGACAAAGATAACAATCTGGCCACTTGGATCTGGGACTGTGGCGACGGCCAGTCGAATTCCGGACCTGTCGTTCAGCATATGTACGCCTCACCGGGGCTCTATTTCGCGACGCTGACCGTCGGCGATGTCGTGAATGCCACGGCCTCGCGCACGATCCCCATTCTGGCCGGACAGAAACTGACGCTAGCGAACGCCCGGTTCAAGCTCAACTTCAAGCGCTTCGGATTGGACAGCTTCACCTTCACATCAAAAACTGTCCCAATTGCATCCAATCTGACTACTTCCGGCCTAATTGGAACTGTACAGATTGGAACCAACCGCTTCGATTTCCTCCTCGATAACAAAGGCCGGTTCGTTTCGCCCCAACTGCGGCTGCAACTGAACCCGGCGCGCACTCAACTCACTGTCACGCTGAGAAACGTGAACCTGGCCAATGATCTGGCGAACTACGGCGCGGCGAACATGGACCTGCTGCCCGTGTATCTGGTTTTGCCCATGGCTGTGTACTTGGGCGATAGCATGGTTGTCGGCGCCACGGGCGTGCCCTTTTCGTATTCGGCGACTCGTGGCCGAGCTGGTAACGGCAAGCTCATCCTTCAACGCTGATCCTAGCAAGCTTGGCCTATTGCCTTTTTTCGCCATTAATCCGAGCGATTTTGGGAATATCAGGATTATTGGCCGGTTACTTGTATGCGGAGGACGGGTTACTATATTGAGTCCCTTTGCGCTCGGTACTTGGGGAATCTCTAGGGGGTTAGGGAGCGTGCCAATCAGCTTAGGTAGTTTGCCTCGCAGTTCAGAGCAACGCAGTGCCATTCTCATGCAGATCGTCGCTCCCGTCATGGCGGATCTCGCCCGTTCAGAAGAACACCTCGCCAATTACCTCACCAGCCAGTACGCGTACATAAGTACGCTGGTCAAACACATCGAGCGCTTCAAAGGCAAGCGCCTGCGGCCTGCCATCCTGCATCTAGCCGCCCAGGCATTCGGAGGCGAAGCTCCGCTCGCGCCCCAAGTGGCCGCGCTTGTCGAGATGATCCATCTGGCTTCCCTCTGCCACGATGACATCCTGGACAACGCCGAGACACGCCGCAACGTCAAGACCATCAACGCCAAGTGGGGAAACAAGACGGCCGTCATGACCGGCGACATTTTGCTGGCCCGAGCTTTTGAGGTTCTTGCCAAGCTCGATGACGCGCGCCCGTTCCGCGTCCTCACACGAGCGACGCGCTTGATCTGCGAAGGCGAACTGCTGCAAGTGGACAGCCGCTTCCGCACCGATATCGACGAAGACACGTACTTGGACATGATCGAACGCAAAACTGCCGTGCTCTTCGGCGCCGCAGCCGAACTCGGCGCAATGCTTTCCGGCGCAACAGAAACGGACAGCCGCCGCATGTTCGCCTACGGCCGCAGACTCGGAATGGCCTTCCAGATCGTGGACGATTGCCTCGATCTGGTCGGCGTTGAACAAACCGTCGGCAAATCCCTCGGCAGCGATCTGCGCAACGGCGAGCTGACTCTGCCCGTGATCCACCTGGTGGCCAACACAAGCGGCGCTCGCAGACAAGAACTGCTCCAACTCTTCGCTCCCGAGTTCGGCGGCCCGACCCGCGATGCCCTGCGCCCGTACCTCGACCGCACAGATTCGATCGACTACGCACTCCAGATGGCGCGCATGGAAATTCAGCGCGCCCGGGACGAAATCGGGTTCCTCCCAGCGTCGGCCGCGAAGTCCGCTCTGCTGGAAATTCCCGACTACATTCTGGAACGAACTTCCTGAATCCATGCGCGAGCGAATCCTGGCGTCACTTGCTCAACTGTCCCAATGAACTGAACGAACTCACGTAGATGTTCCCGCCCTCCACGCGGAATGGCGGCGTCGCCGGCAGGTACGGCGTGCCGAGAAATGGCTTGAGCGTCCAGGCCAGTTGCCCTCCCACCAGAGCGTACAGCAGCAGCCAACTGCACAGCAGCTTGCGCGCGCCTGCGCCCTCCGGCGCGAGTTGCCACAGTCCCTCAGCCAGGACCTTCACGCCAAACATTCCGGCGATCGCAAAGATGGCCACGTGAAAGACCTTCATAAAGTGGTAGTTCTCCGTCACCACCGCGAAGAGCCCCGAGATGGGCGCGAACACTGCGAGCATGGTTCCCGTCGCAGCCAGCGCCAACGACATCAGCGCGATGACTGGAAGAAAGCGCAGGCGAATGTCGAAGACCAGATTCAACACGTACAAGGCCGGCGCGCAGAGCGCCAAGGTGAGCATGAACAGGAGCGGCGTCTTGAGCGCAACCCAGAGCGGCAGCTTCCACGCATCGGCTTCCTCCAGCGGCGTGTCGGGGGCGAGCACAATCGTTCCGAAGTCTTTTTCCTCGCCGACAGAAACAACCTGGATGGCCTCCGACGGCAGCGAGAGGTTGAAACGCACCTGCCCCTCGCCGGAAAACGGCGCCTTCAAACGATCGACATAGACCGTGCGCTTCTCCGGGCTGATGCCTGCCACGCGGCCGCGCACGGCCGGCGTGCTCTGGCCGCTAATCTCGAAGTCGGCATAGCAATACTGCGGGTGGAGCAGGCGAAAAGCGCCCATGCAGGCGCCGTACAGACCCGCGGTAAGCACAAAAATGGCGAGCAGTTCGGCGCACAACCGGCGCGGCTCGCGCTCCCACGTCAGCCGTTGATAGAGCGATGACCGGTCGCGGAAGATCGTGTCCATCGTAGTAAAAAGTTGCATGATGGTCCCCCCCAATACGCTTCACTTTGTGTCACAAAGTAATAAATCATCTGTTCTGCCGAAGGTCACAAGATTTTTTCCTTTTTCTGAATCCGGGGCGGATTCCTCTTTACGGAAGACACGCTGCGCCGTAACGTTCGGGCGGAACACTTGTGACGCGGCGCGAGACGAACCCCATGCTTTTTGACCCTATTGACGCCGATGCCCTGGCCCAAACCGTCTCTGACCTCGTCGCCATCCGCTCGCTCTCAGGAGCGGAATCCGGCGTCGCCGATTTTGTGCGAGCCTGGCTGACGCGCGCCGGCGTGCAGCACCATCGCGACGGCGACGGCAACATTCTGGCGCTGATCGAGCCACACACACCCGGCGACGCGGCGCAAACACTGCATCTCAATGGGCACATGGACACGGTCGTTCCTGTAGGTGGGTGGCAGAGCGATCCGCTGCGGCCACAAATTCTGGGAACCGGCGACGAACGGCGTATCGTAGGCTTGGGCGCATCGGATATGAAGTCCGGTCTGGCAGTCATGCTGCACTTGGCGTCCGCGTTTTCCGATGCGTCCCGGCGATTCCAAAAGCTGCGGCTCGCGTTCTCCTTCACGACCTGCGAAGAGGGCCCCGTTCCCGGAAAGCGAAACGGCGTGCACGCCATTCTCGCGCGCCAACCGGGGCGATGGGCCATCACGCTGGAAGCAAGTTGCGATTCCATCAGCCCCACGCTCACCGTCGGCTGCCAGGGCCACGCCGTTGCGCGAGTGACGATTCACGGCCGCGCGGCGCATTCGGCCAACCCCGATCTGGGTGCGAATGCGATTCACGCCGCGGCAGAGATCGCCCGGCGCGTCGCCGCGCTTCATCGCAGCTACGCGGACGTTCCGGTCATCGCCGATCTGCGCGCGCGGCCAACGATCGCCGTCACGCAGATCACCGGCGGTTCGGCCCCGAACATCATTCCCGATTTGTGCGAGCTGACGATTTCGCGCCGCATCGCCCCGGGAGAGACACTGGCTAACGCGGAGCGCGAGGTCGAGCAACTGACCAGCGGCCTCGATGGCGTGACCATCACATCAAAGCTCCGCTGCGACGCGCCCGCATGCATGAGCGACAAAAATGGTCCACTGCTGCAAGCCGCCAGCGCCGCGAGCCGCGAGCTGTTTGGCCAGGCGCGCTATAGCTGGAATCGCGCGCGCACCGATATGGTGCTCTTCAAGCAGGCTGGCATGGACGTGCTGAACATCGGTCCCGGTTTCTGCGGGCAAGCTCACGCCGCGGGCGAATATGCACGCGTCGTTGACATGCTGCGCGCGGGAAATCTGCTCGCGCGAACGATCGAGCGGATGGATCAGCCGTTGGCGCCGTGACATGCGTGTCATGGGTGCGCTCCTGCGCGCAGTACGATTAGCAGCTTTTCCATGTCCGCCGGGAGCGGCGCTTCCACGCTGATCAGCCGCTCTGATTTCCGCGGGTCAGGAAACGCCAGCTTCGCGGCGTGCAGCGGCATGCGCGAGAGAATCACCGCATCCGGCTCGCCACTTTCAGACGAAAGATCTCGGGCGAGCAGAACCTTGCGCCGACCGTAGAGCGTATCGACGGCCAGCGGACAACCGAGGTGCGCTAGATGCACGCGAATCTGGTGCATGCGCCCTTGATGCGGGCGCACCTCCAGCCACGACCAACGGCCAAAGGATTCGATCAAGCGGTAGTCGGTCTGCGCACTACGCCCGGCCACATGAACCGCGCTGGACTTCGGCGCTGGCAGCGGCGGCAGCGGCGCATCCGGATGCGTCTTCTTGTAGTAGCGCACGGCGTTAGCGAGCCGCTCCGGTTTGCCGGTTTGATGTTCAAGAAGGAGCGCGTCGATCGTGCCGCTGGTCTGCGGTGGAACGCCTTCGCAGATCGCCCAGTACGTTTTTTCCGCGCGAGACCACAAGCTTTGCAGCAGCGCCGCGATTTCCTTCGATTTCGCCAGCAGCAGGACGCCGGATGCATCTTTGTCCAGCCGGTGCACGGGCGTGAGCCCGCTCAAGCCTTGCCCCTCGCGCAATTCGCGAAGCACCGAACTCCCCGGCCCCGGCGCTTCATGCACGGAGAGACCAGCAGGCTTACTGATCGCAAGCAGCGATGCATCAGTGTAGAGGACTGCGATATCCAAGCCGGCCTCACGATTGTGACGAGTGGCGGGTGGCGGGTGGCGAGTGAAGCGGCCTGTCACTGCTATTTTCCATCCTTCTCTAACTCCGCGCTTCTCTGCGTCTCCGCGTCTCTGCGGTGAAAATCACTGTAGCGGCATCAGCCGGCTGAACACCGCCTTCAAGTATCTTCCTTCCGGCACGCGCACCGCCCAGGGGTGATCGGGCGCCGCGCCGTGGATTTCGAGCACCTGGAGTTCCATGCGGGCTTCTTCGGCGGCGGCGCGCAAAGCCAGCAGGAAATCCTCTTCGCTCACCAAACCCGTGCACGAACAGCTCACCAGTATTCCGCCGGGCGCCAAACACTGCATCGCCAGGCGATTCATGTCCGCGTAGGCGGAGAGCGCCTTCGGGACTTCCAGTTTCGAGAGCGCGAGCTTCGCCGGGTCGAGAATGATGCGCGTGTAATGCCGGTTGGCCGCGCGGCGATCGCGCAAGATATCGAAGACGTTGCCGTGCACGAACGTAAGGTTCTCGCCCGCGGTGTTGAGCGTTTTGTTCTTCTCGGCGATCTTGATGGCTTCTTCGTCCAGATCGACAGCTTCGACCGACTTCGCTCCGCCCAGCGCCGCCGAAAGCGCGAATCCGCCGGTGTAGCAGAAGCCATCGAAGACGTCCTGGCCCGCGCAAAGCTGGCCGACCCGGCGGCGGTTGTCGCGCTGGTCGAGGAAATAGCCGGTCTTGTGGCCGCGGCGTAGATCGACGTGCAGCTTCAGGTTGTGCTCATTGATGACCAGTTCGCGCATCTGCGGCGGCGGGCCGTCCATCTTCAGACCTTCGAGCTTCTCGGTGCGATGATCCGACTTGACGATGATTTCATGGCTGGGAAAATGTTCGGCGAGCCCCTGCTTGATCCATTCCAGATGGCGATGCATCCCGGCGCTGAAAAGCTGCACAACGATCGTGGGCCCGTAGCGATCGACGATCAGGCCCGAGAGCCCGTCGCCTTCCGAATGAACAACCCGGTACGAGTCGCAGACCTTCGGCAGTTCGAGAACTTCGTGCCGCAAGCGGACCGCTCGCGTGATCGCCCCCAGAAACCAGCGGCGTTCCGGGAATGTACCGGGCTCGATCGTGAGCAGTCGCACCGCGATCTCTGAATTCGGATTGTAGAAGCCGCGGCCGACGAACTGGCGGTGCTTGTCGATGACTTCGACCATGGTGCCGGGGTCGAGTTCGCTCGGCTGCGCGATCATGCGCCGGAAAATCCACGGATGGTTGGACGCATGGCGCGTGCTGAGCTGGATCACCGGCAGTTGCTCGCCGGCCTGAGGCAAAATGATCGGTTCAGGTTCTCGTGATTTGCGCATGGGGGGATTGTAGCAGAAACGGATTAGAACCGCGACCGCAAGGGGCGGCGATCAGCGTCCTAGCTTCCCGAATCACTCGCGGCAGAGGCTTGCGTCGCACGGCTCAAGTTCTCGCGCATCGCTTCAGCCTCCGCCGCATTTCGCGCTGTTTTCGCCAGAGAAACTCCCAGCACCAAGGTGCCGATGGACGCCGTTGCGACAACGCCAATAATCCAGAAGGTATCCCCCTTGGCGTTTCCCGCCGCCGCAGAGAGAAGAACGAGCAGGCTGACACAGGCCGCCATCTCCGCAACCGGCAGATACGGATAGATAAACAAAAATGCTGCACGCGCGCGTCCCTGCGGCACGCGATGACTGTTCAGCCGCGTAAGGCCGCTCAAGAAAGCCATGGGAAACAGCATGCCTCCCAGCGTCAGCGTCAGCACGTGCACGCCCTGCATGACTTCCGGCGTAGGCCGCATCTGTTCGGAGATGGATGCGACGCTGACGACCTGACCGACCAACAACGGAAACAGCCCGAAGCTAAAGGCCATGACCATCAAATCGCCGAGCGAGAACTGCGGAATGTACGGCAACGCGACAGGGACACCCCGCGCTTGCGCCTCCCGCCGTTCCCGCACATGTCGCGTGATGAATACAATGTAGCAGATCAGCAGAATGAGCATGCCCAGGAAATGGATCATGCCGCACAGGAAAACCAGGAATGTCATCCAGCGATCACGCTGGCGCTGCTGCGCAAAAAACGCGGGCACCTCGAGCGGCCTGACCAGAGCCCGGAAGCCCCAATTCAGACCTGCCGAGATCGGAGCGCAAAAGACGAGCCCAAACACCGAACCGATCATTCCAATCACCATGCGGCGGATTGTGTACGGGGCGCGTGGGATCGGCAATATCAGAACACGGGCAGGCGCCCCCTCACGCCTAACCCCTCTCCCTCGCGGGGGAGAGCATACAAGGGGGACCGGAGCACCCGCACAAAGGGAACAGGACAGGCTATTCGCCCTGATACTCCAGCACCTTTTTCGCGAGCTGTTCATCCAGCGTGCGCTGTTTGGCATTGGCCTCGTCCGTCTTCGTGCGCAGGCCGGAGAGCGTATCTTCGGTGTCGGAGAGCGTCTTGACCCACTTCGCACGCAGTTCCTCTTCTTTCGCGGTCTGGCGCAGCGTGTTGAGGTTGTCGCGCAGGCGCTTCTGCTCTTCACTCAAGCGCTGGACCTGCCCGCTCATATCGCGAATCTGCCGGACAATGTCCGCTCGTTGAGCCTGCAGCGCGGCGAGTTCGCCAAAGAACTGTTTGGCTTTGGCGCTGAAGAACTTCTCCTGTGCGTAGAGCCGAATCTGCTCCTCGCTGACGTTCGCCAGCGCAACGCGACTGGCCACGTCGCGCCGGGCGAGCACCTTGAATTCCTTCGTCTCGCCGTGCTTGGCAGCCACGCGAAAACGATAGTGGCCTTCCACTTCTTCTTCGGGCTTGGCGGGCTCAATCAGCTTGTAGTCGGGGCTGATCGGCTGGTCGAAGAGCACCGTCTTATCTTCGGCGCCCTTGTTGGCGATCTTCCAGGTGCTCGTCAGATTCTCGACGGACGTCAGCGTCAAGTATCCGTTGGCGACCTGGCCGCGATACGCTGGTTCCGACTGTGCCTTCACTTCCGGCGTAACGCTGATGGCGGCATCGAGAGCGTACGGGATGATCTCCTTCGCTCCGGTCACCAGCACGTGCGAGAGAATGCCATTGCCAAGCGATGAGTCCTGTTCAAAGAAGGTCATCGGGCCGGCTTCCAGCGTCAGCGTCGTGTCGTTCTTGAGCGTATACGCATCGACTGGCCTGGGCGAGAATGCCGCCTTATAATACACGACGCGCTCGCCCTTGACCTTCTGCGAGAGGATCGGCACCATCGCCGCTTTGCCGCGCCCGATCGAGACTTTCTCTTTTCCCTGATACCGGAACAGTTCGCCCACCTTCGTGCCGGTCGCCATCGCCGACATGCTCTTCTCCGCCAGTTCCATCACCTGCTTTCCGGCAAGCGCGCCGGCGGCGGCTGGAGCACCCGGCCCGCCCAATTCCGCCCTTTTCAAACCGCGAGAATACGCCCGGCGATCGTCGGCCTTGGCGTCCTTGAGCTCCAAGGCTTTGTCCGCGCCTTGCGCGGCCTGTTGGAGCTTCTCCAGCGCTTCCACTTCCGGCGCGGCGCCCCAATTCACCGCCAAACCAGTCAAGCCGGGAATCGGCACCTGTGGGCGCTCGGGGTAGTAAGAGGAGTACAGGTCCATGCTGTACGAAAGCGGATTGCCCGCGACGAAGGCGATCTCCACGTCTTTCCAATCTTCTTCGGTATTGTTTTCGGCGATGGCCCAGCCTTGCAGCAGCGCGTCGGCCTTAGCGTCTTTGTCGAAGAGCACGCGGTAGGAGGCCTTCCAAATAGGCTGTTCGATCAGGTAGCCGATGCGCAGTTCGCGTTCGCCGTCGCCCTGGGCCTGAATCGTGACGGTCTTGCGTTCGGTGTATTTCGCATCCAGCGTGAGCTTCAGCAGCCGCTCCAAATCCTGCTGCAACGCCGCGTCCCCCAACGTCATCTCCGCAATCGAGAACAGATCGATCGGCCGGATCGCGCCGGCGTCCGACAGAAGAACCAGCTTGTAGCTCTGATGCAACACCTTGCCGTCGTCTGTGCGCTCGGTCACCGGTTCAACGCCCATGATTCGCCCAGTGATTTTTTCGCCGGCGATGCGTGCCGTAATCGACGCGCCTTTCATCTGCGTCAGGAAGGCGACGAGCGCGCTGTTTTCCGGCACGGTGATGAGGATGCCTTCGAGCTGCTTGCTGAGCGGCTCTTTGGCGTCATAGATCACCGCGTTGACGTGCCCGCCGTTCAAGTCCAGCACGAAGAAGCTGGTGAGCAGATCCTTCATCTGCTCCGTTTTGAACGGCAGCGAGACGTTGGCGTTGCCCTTCACCTTGCCTTGGCGTTCGAAGTACCCGGTGCCGTGTTTGTAAAGTTCGATGCGTTTGATCTCCGGCGGCGGGTTGGCGGGAGCCTCAGCGGCAACGGCCGTGAAGGCGACCATCAGCAGGGACAAAATCACGCGCGTGGGATTCATAACCACCTCCTTATTCTCTTTGACGCTCCCCAAGCAAAAAGGGTGCGGCAAAAAACGTTTGGCCGGATGGTCAAACGCCTATGAATTTAGATTGACTATATCTTGCTTCCGCGTTTTGCTCCACCTATTGTTAACAGCAGGATGTTTCCACGCGTAACGGAGATGAAAGAAAAGCATGAACATTCACGAATACCAGGCTAAGCAACTTCTCGCTCGATACGGCGTCGCAGTGCCAAAGGGCAAAGTCGCGACGACGCCCGAAGAGGCCGTCAGTGCCTTTGAGTCGCTCGGCACACCGATGTGCGTGGTGAAAAGCCAGATTCACGCCGGCGGCCGCGGCAAGGGGAGGCTCTACGACCCCAATAACCGCAGCAAACTGATCATGGATGGCGGCGTCAAGCTCGCCCGTTCAGCCGCCGAAGTTCGCGATTACGCGACGAAGTTGCTCGGCAACCTGCTGGTCACCAAACAGACCGGGGAGGCCGGGAAGATTGTGCGGCGGATTTATGTGGAAGCGGCGAGCAACATCGCGCGCGAGCTTTACGTGTCGATCGTCATCGACCGCGGCACGGGCCTGCCGGTGCTGATGGCCAGCACGGAAGGCGGGATGGAGATCGAAGAAGTCGCGGCGCGCACGCCGGAGAAGATCCTCAAGGTACATTTCGATCCGCGCGAAGGTCTGTGGGGACACCAGGCTCGGCGCATCGCGTATTTCCTCGGGCTGCAGGGCGACGCTTTCAAGAGCGGCCTCCAGTTCTTCACGGCCCTGGCGAAAGCCTTTGGCGATTTGGACGCGTCGCTGGCCGAGATCAACCCGCTGGTCGTGACCAAAGAAGGACAGGTCATCGCGCTGGATGCCAAGATCAACTTTGACGACAACGCACTGTATCGGCACAAAGATGTCGAAGAACTGCGCGACTTGAACGAAGAGGATCCCAACGAAGTCGAAGCCAAGAAGTACGACCTCAGCTACATTTCGCTCGACGGCGACATCGGGTGCCTCGTCAACGGCGCGGGCCTGGCCATGGCGACGATGGACGTGATCAAGCTCTACGGCCGGCAGCCCGCGAATTTCCTGGATGTCGGCGGCGGCGCGACGCAGGAAAAAGTCACCGCGGCCTTCAAGATCATCCTCAATGATCCGAAGGTGAAGGCCATTTTGGTGAACATCTTCGGCGGGATCATGAAGTGCGACGTCATCGCCGAAGGCATCATCGCCGCGGTGAAAGAAGCGAAGCTGAGCGTGCCGCTCGTCGTGCGCCTGGAAGGCACCAATGTCGATCTCGGCAAGAAGAAGCTCGCCGACAGCGGTTTGCCGATTCAGAGCGCGACCACGCTCTCCGACGCGGCCGAAAAAGTTGTCGCCGCCGTGAAGTAGAACGCGGGTATCGGGTATGGGGTATTGGGTATGGGGGATTGGGCCTGCAATCAAGCCTTCCCGATACCCCATACCCCATACCCGATACCCTTTTTGTTCACGTCCCCGTCGCGCCTGCATTACTCTAACTACCTCACGAATTTCCTTGCCCAACGCTGCCGACAATCCGCTATAGTGAAGGAGTAGTAACCGAGTGGCGGTCAGCGTTATAATGTAAAAATTGCAGGCTAATGATCGGAGGCACCTATGGGTTATTGGACGGAAAAGACGGTTGTTGTCACGGGCGGCGCGGGGTTCCTCGGTTCGTACTTATGCGAGAAGCTGAGAGTTCGCGGCGCGAAGAAAATCATCGTCCCGTTGATGCAGCAGTACGATCTGACGGACGTCACCGCGGTGCGGCGGCTCTATGCCGAGGCCAAGGCTGACATTGTCCTGCATCTGGCGGCCGAAGTCGGCGGGATCGGCGCCAATCAGGCGAACCCCGGCCGATATTTTTATGCGAACATGGCGATGGGCCTGCATCTCATCGAAGAGGCCCGCAAGGTCGGACTGCGGAAGTTTGTGCAGGTCGGGACCATCTGCGCCTATCCGAAGTACACGCCGGTTCCCTTCCGCGAACAAGATCTGTGGAACGGCTACCCCGAAGAAACGAACGCGCCATACGGGATCGCGAAGAAAGCGCTTCTGGTCATGCTGCAGGCGTACCGGCAGCAGTACGGTTTCAACGGCGTTTATCTGTTGCCGGTGAATCTCTACGGCCCGCGCGACAACTTCAACCCGCAGACCAGCCACGTCATTCCCGCACTGATCCGAAAGTTCTTGGAAGCACAGAAGCGTGGCGACCAGACCGTCGTGTGTTGGGGCACCGGTTCGCCGTCGCGCGAATTCCTCTACGTCGAAGACTGCGCCGAAGGGATCGTTTTGGCGGCCGAGAACTACGACGGCCCGGAACCGGTGAATCTAGGCACCGGCCGTGAAATTCGCATAAAAGACCTCTCGGAGCTAATCGCGCGCTTGACAGGCTTCAGCGGTCGTATCGAATGGGACGCCAGCAAGCCCGACGGCCAGCCCCGGCGCTGTTTGGACACATCCCGAGCGCCGCTGCTGTTCGGCTTCAAGGCGCAGGTCGGCTTTGACGACGGCCTGAAGGCGACGATCGCGTGGGCGCGGGAGAACGTGAAGTAGGCAGTAGGCAGCGACAGTAGGCAGGAACGGCGAGGAGGCAGGACGCGGGAGGCTGGACCACAACACGCGACACGACGACGTGCGGATAGAAGTTGGGCCATTCCACTCGTCACTCGTCACCCGTCACTCGTCACCCGCCGAACGGATGGGCAGAATGTCTGAGGCGATTGTGAAGAACGACGTTCCCGCCACTGGCCGTACCGAAGGCCCCGTGCTCGACAGTGGCCTTGCGCCCGGACGCACGCTTTCGGTCGTCATTCCGGCGTATAACGAGAACAAGCGTATTGTTCAGACGTTCGCCGAAATTCGGCAGTGGCTCGACGCGAATCTCCCCGGCCGCTACGAAGTGCTCGTCGTCGATGACGGCAGCCGCGACAACACCGTCGAAATCGTCAAAGAGCAGGTCAAGCTCTGGCCGCAGCTCGAACTGATTCGCCAGCCGCGCAATCTTGGAAAAGGCGCCGCGGTGCGGCGCGGCTGCCTGGCGGCTCGCAACGACTACGTCCTCTTCATGGACGCCGACCACGCCACGCCGATCGACGAATTGCGCGCGTTCTTCCCCAAAATGGAGAGCGGCTACGACGTCGTCGTCGGCGTGCGCACGTTCCAGGAGAACGAAAGCCGTTCGCGCCGTATTATGGGCTTAAGCCTGCTGATCCTGGCCCATCTCATTGTCTTCAGCAAAGCAGTCGTGGACAGCCAGTGCGGGTTCAAGCTCTTCAAACGCGACGTGTGCCAGAAGCTCTTCTCCCGCTGCCGCATCAGCGGCGGCATGATCGACGTGGAGCTGTTCTACATCGCGCATCACATGGGCATTCACATCTGGTACGGCCCCGTGCATTGGGACAACAAGGCCGGTTCCACGATCAACATTCCGCGCTGCATCATCAACGATCCATTCGATCTGCTTGCAATCCGTCTGCGCGGCATTCGCGGAGTGTACGAGAAGCCGGTGGCGCGGCAGCCGTGGGCGACGGCGCACGAAGCTGCGGCTTCGCCGCAGACCTAACCCCCCAACCCCCTTCCCTCGAAGGGAAGGGGGAGCGCGGGGCGTGAGATGGATGACGAGTGGAGCGGCTCGTCACAATCCATATCACGCGTCACTCGTCATCCGTCACACCGGAGGGCTAAATGGCAACGAACGCGAAGCTGGGCATCATCGGCGTGGGCAGCATGGGCAGCGCGATTGCGCAGCGCTACCTGTCGGCCGGATGGAAGCCGTCGGCATACGATAGCAACGCCGGGCGCATGCGCGCGATGGAGACGGCCGGCGCACAGCCGCAGACTTCCGTTGCATCGCTAATTGAAGTCTCCGACTTCGTGCTGCTCTGCCTGCCCACGTCGGACGCCGCGGTGCGGGTGTTGGAGCAGGAAATACTGCCGTTGGATCTGGCGCGGAAGACGATCATCGATCTGGGTGCGACGGATGTTCAGGCCACGCGCCGGATCGCGGCGCAAATCGAAGGGCCGGGAAAGCATTTTCTCGACGCACCGGTCAGCGGCAGCGTTCACCGCGCACAAAAAGGGCAGCTCAGCATTTTCGTCGGTGGACAGCAGAGAATTGCCACGCGGTGCGAACCGATCTTTAAGCCGCTGGCGACGAAGATCGCGTACTGCGGACCGGCTGGGAACGGGCAGATTCTAAAAGCGGTCGAACAGATTGCGGTGGGCTTGAGCCAGGCGGCCTTTCTGGAAGCGTTGTCGTACGGCGCCAGCTTCGGCCTGGAAGCGGGCGCCCTATGGGAAGCGCTCGATCAATCCAGCGCCGCGCGTTCGACGCTGGAGCACCTCACCGCCGACGTCGTTCGCCAGGGCGGAGAACAGATCAGCGTCAACTTTGGCGAACTGAAATACCTGCTGCATTCCGCGCAGCAGAATGGCCAAACGCTGCCGCTGTGCCAGGCTCTGCAAGTCTTTCTGAAGGACTCCCCGCCATCGGTCATCGAACGCGGGCAGTATGTGCCGTCGTATTGGAATGCGATCAAGAAGAAGCAGTAAGGTGAGCTTGCCGCCCCCTATCCGGCGATTGCTGGATGCACCGGAATCTGCACCACTTCGGCCGGGTCGCGGTGCGCGTCTCGTGTTACGATCTCGACTTCGACTCCGAGTGCAGCGACGAAATTCATCAGGCGATAAACCGAGAAGCCTCGAAATCTTCCTTTAAGGATTGCACTGATTTTCGGTTGATCGATACCCAATCGTCGCGCTGCCTCACGCTGAGTTAGCTTCTGCCGTGCGACGGCTCTAGCCAGCAACCGCACCAATTTTGCTTTGGTCTGATGTTCTTGGGCGTTGGAATAGCCGAGGTCGGCAAACACATTGCCGCTGCTTGCGACAACAGATTTCCTACTAGGCATGGCTTTTTCCTCCGTATCTTTCCCTATGGTCTTCAACGGCCGCGCGCAGACGATCTTTGATTAAGGCGATCTCCTTCTGGGGCGTTCTGATTCCCTTCTTAGATTTCTTGACAAAGACATGCAGCACGTAAATGGCCGAAGGGAGAATCACCGTGTATACGGCTCGGTAGGTGTTGCTCGCGTCGCTCGCGACGATCTCGAGCACGCCCGCGCCGCCAAATCCCCGTAAGGGCTTCGCGGACTCATGTTTGTCCCCGGCTTGAGCGATCTGGAGGGCGTAACCGAACTCGTCTTTGATGTCCTCAGGACAGTCCCTCAAATCCTTAAGGGACGAACCCACCCAGTGAACAGGTTTCAAGGGTTCATCCAAGTCCATAAAACGAAGTATGCCAATATTGGCATATTTGTCAAGAGGTTCCCCAACGGCCATATACTCGTTGCGTCCGGGCGCTGGCCCGGTGTAATCACAAATGTCCATCCAGGAGTCTCGCCACCATGCGCCACCTTTGCCTCGCCTTTTTCATCTCCGCCTGCGCTTGCGCTGCTCAGGACATCAAACTTCTCGACGACTTTGAGCAGGATGCGGAGATCAAGGCGTGGGACTTCCATAAGGAGAGTAAGCCCGCGCTGAGCGACCAGCACGTGACGCACGGACAGAAGTGCCTGAAGCTCGCGGCCAACGGCGGCTACATGTCGTCGTGGCGGCTGCCGAAGGACTGGTCGGGGTACGACTCGCTGGAAGTGGATATGTTCAACGACGGCAGCGAACCGGTCGCGGGCTCAACATTGATTGCCGACCAAGACTGGCAGGCGAAGGGCGGCACGTACTGGAACCGGCACAACGGCGGCTTCACGCTGAAACCCGGCGCGAACACGGTGTCGATTCCGGTCAACGGCCTCTATCGCGGTGAGGCCGGCAGCCGCGGCAACGATCTGAAGACGAACATCAACCCGAAAGCGATCATCCGTGTTGATTTCGGCTTCCGCACGAAACAGGAAGGCGCGAGCGTCTTCGTCGACTACATGCGGCTGGTGAAGGAGTCGCGGCCGGAAGGCATTCAGGCGTTCGACTTCGGCCCGCCGAGCCAGGTGCTTTTCCCGGGCTTCACGCCGATCACGTGGAACACGGTGTTTGGGGTAGCGCCGGCCTCCGTGCCGGCCGGCAGGGACGCCGGCGCTACCGCAACCGCCGGCCTGCGGCGCGCCAAGTGGGGCCCGAACGCCGCTCGCGACGACACGTTTCCGACGAGGCTGTATCAGGATTTCGTCGAGATGACCGGCGAGGAGTTCGTCGTCGGCGTGCCGGACGGGAAATACCACGTGTGGGTGGTGTTTGACGATCTCGGCTACTGGGGCGGCGAGCAGGCGCGCTTCACCAAACGCTCGATTGAGAACGCCGGCAAAACCGTGTGGTCAGAAGAGCGTTCGCCCGACGATTACCTTTTCCACTTCGAGAACGTCGAGCCCAAGCCCGGCGACAGCATGTGGGATCTCTACATGAAGTATCTTTTTGAGCCCAAGCGCTTCGACGCCACGTCAACCGGCGGCCAGCTTGCGCTGCGCTTCAAAGCCGAAGGCGTTCTGGCGGGCAAAGTGGCGGCGATCATCGTCTATCCCGACGCAAAGAAAGCCGAATGCGAGAAGTGGGTCACCGAAATCGAGGCGCGCAACCGGAAGGAGTTTGAGGCACGGGCGGTTTACATGGGGTCGAAGCGTGAGCCGGTGAAAGGAAGCGCAGACGGATCGACCCGCCTTATCGTCAAGGACGTGCCTGAAAGCAGTTGGGACTACGGTGTTGAGCGTCTTGAGTCAGACATCGACTTCAAGAATGGCTTGACGCGTTCTGATAGATCGCTCCGCCGTTTCGGGGCGCGAGGGCAGCGGGTGTCTTTCACATTTGCGGTACAGGTAATTTCAGTTTTGGATGAACCAGGCGCATGTGAGCTCGCGTCGACGGACCTGAAAAGCGCAGATGGGACGATACCAGCATCCGAGGTCGATCTCCGCTACGTACATCATTCGACGAAACGTGGGTTCAACGATATCGCGTATTCAATCCAACCGGAGAGCTTGCGTCCAATTAAAGGGGGTGAAAGCCGCATTCTCACGCCCCCAGACGGTTCCTGGTTCACCCGTCAGTTCTGGATTACCGTCCACGTTCCAGCCGATGCAAAGCCCGGAATGTTCTCCGGAAAGGTAACGCTTCGGAAAGGGAAGAAGGCTCTCGACGTGCCGCTTACCCTCGACGTCCTCGACCTCACCCTCGACGAGCCTGATTTCCTAATGGGCTTTTACGGCTTCGGCGTGCCTGCGGGGATTCCGGAAGCGCGCAAGAAGACGGCGATGCGCGAACTGTTCACAATCCTGAAGCAGAATGGGATGAACTGCATTTCCGGCGGGCCGGGCATCCAGTTCTCCGGCTTCGATGCGGCGGGCAAGCCGCAGCTCGATTTTGCGGCATGCGATGAGTACTTCAAGATCGCCAAGGAATGCGGTTTCACCAAAGAGTTCAACAGCTACGGCGGGCCGGCGATGGTGCATGGCCTGCACGACGGCTATGTCATCGGCGAGACCGGGCACGGTTGGGAAAAGAAAACCGGCAAGCCCTTTGGCGAACTGCTGAAGATCGTCTGGAGCGCGGTGAAGGAGCACGCGGAGAAAGAAGGCTGGCCGCCGGTGGCGTATGGCTTCACCGATGAGCCGCGCGTGATCGAAGCCGCTCGCGAACAGGTCGAACTGATGAAAGCCTACCGCGATAACGTGCCCTTCGTGAAGATTGGCGGCTCGTATTCGGTGCAGTGGAACAACGACCCGCTCGAAAAAGAGATTCAGAACATTTTCAAGACGCTCGTCTGGTCGGCGCTGAATTCGCACACGCAGACTGACCTCGACAAGGCGAAGGAGCTTGGCAAGGAACTATACATCTACAACCAAGGCACCAGCCGCTACAGCTTCGGCGCGTATCAGTGGGCGGAATTCCGCAAGGGCGTGCGCGGCCGCATCCAGTGGCATCTGCTGGCTCTGCACGGCTACCAGTTCTTCGATCTGGACGGCCGCGAGCCCGACACCGCGATGATCAACTGGGGCAAAAACGAAATCATCCCGACCATCCATCTGGCCCGCTGCCGTGAAGGCGCCGACGATTTCCGGTTCGCGGTGACGCTTTGGAATATGGCTCAGAAGAAAAAAGACACGCCGGAAGGCAAGGCGGCGATTGCCTGGTTAGAGGATGTCAGCGCGAAGATCGGAATCAATCAGAGCAAGCGGCCCGACGGTTTCATGGATGATGAAACATTCCGGAATACGTGCGTGGAGCACATTAAGAAGCTGAAGTAGCCGGACTATGGTTTATGGTTCATGGTTCATGGTTTATAGTTCGCGGTCTTCAACCCCGACCGCGTCAACCATGAACCATGAACCATGAACCGATAACTGTGTTACTGCTGGCCTTGTTTCATCTTCTTCATCATTTCGTCCATGTCCATAACCTGGGCGCCTTCGGGCGGAGTGTACTTGAATAGTTCCGGATCCGCCTTTTCGTCGAGCTTGATGTTGCTCAGTTCCATGCTCATGATGGGCTCGCCGCCGGCGTCGAGTGTCTCCAGCTTGCGGAACATCAGATCGTCTTTGCCGATGTAAACGCGCACCTTCTTGACCATTTCCAGTTGTGCCTGAGCCATCTTTGCGGCCTGCTCACCGCCGGCCTCTTTCGCCGCGTCCGCCGCCTTCTTGGCTGCATCGGGATTCGGCACGCCTTCGAGGATATAGACGGTTGTGTCCTGCACCTTGCCTTCGCTGACGCCGGTGAAGGTGTACTGCTGGCGCATCTGTTTGACCTGCTCCAGCGGGTTCTGCTGATTGCCGCCGCCCATTTTCTCCATGGTGGCCATGGACATCTTCTGCACCATCTTGCCTTGCGGCATCGCCGTCTCCGTCCACATGGTCGTGCCATCACAGACCGAACGCGTCTTCATCTCCATGCCCATCACCTTCATGGTCATATCCATGATGAAGTGTTTGCCGTCGGCCAGCGTCTTAATGTGCCCCTTGCCTTCGGTCTTCATGTTCATCATCTTCATCGACATGGTCATGTCGGCGTCGAGGCCCTTCTTCTCGGCGGACTTCGCTTCGATCTTCTTCAGGATTTCCTCGGCCTTGGGATCAGTCTCCAGACCAAAGGCGCAGACTCCTGCGAGCACACACACAACAGCAGCCACGAGCCGCACGCGAAAATTCATCGAATGTCTCCTAAAAGGGGGAAAATACCGGCACAGAGCATAGTTCCCGGCCAAGCCTTTACGAGCGGCATTTATATCTTTTTCGTGGCAGATGGTCGCCGGCCTCCATCGGAGAAGTTGCGGCGTCGCCCCCGCCCCTTCCTTCGGCGGGGAGGGGAGAACAGCAGCGGTCAGAAGAGCCTTCGGCTTGACACTCGGGCGGGGGGCGGCATTCTGTTGGACAATAAGGAGAGCAACATGATCACTCGCCGCGACTTTGCCAAGGGAACCGTTGCGCTGGGCGCCGCTCTGGCTGCCGGAGCGCTCAGCCGACAGGAGACCGCCGTGGCCGCCGATGCGCCGACGAAAATGGAACTCGGAATGGTGACCTATCAGTGGGGCGCCAACTGGGATCTGGACACGATATTCAAAAACCTATCCGCGGCGAAAGTAATGGCCGTCGAGCTGCGCACAAGCCACAAGCACGGCGTCGAGCCCACTCTGCCGGCCGACAAGCGCGCGGAGCTGAAGAAACGCTTTGCTGACAACCCTGTGAAAGTGATTGGGCTGGGCAGCGCGGAATGCTTCGACCACCTCGATCCGGCGAAGTTGGAGAAAGCGATCCAGACCACCAAGGACTTTCTGAAGCTCAGCGCAGACCTCGGCCTGAGCGGCGTGAAAGTACGCCCGAACGACCTACACAAGGAAGTTGCCAAGGAAAAAACGATCGAACAGATCGGCAAGAGCCTCAACGTGGTCGGCAAGTTCGCCGGCGAGCTCGGCCAGCAGATCCGGTTGGAGATTCACGGCGGCTGCTGCGAGATTCCAACGATCAAGGCCATCATGGACGTCGCGACCGATCCCAACGTCGGTCTGTGCTGGAATTCCAACGACAACGACCTGCACGGCGAGGGCCTGGAAGCCAACTTCAAAGCCGTCCGCTCGCGCTTGGGCGCCACGACGCATGTGCGCCCGCTCGATACCCCTCGTTACCCTTGGGACAAGCTGATCGAATTGCTCGTCAAATCCGACTACAAGGGCTGGGTGCTGCTTGAATGCGGCAACAAGGTGGACGACGCGGTCGCCGGCCTGATCGCGCAGCGCGAACTCTACGAGAAGTTCGTGGCGAAAGCCAAGTAGCTGGTTCTTGGTTCATGGTTCATGGTTGCGCAAGCGCCGCTGTTAAAACCACAAACCACGAACCATGAACCACAAACCACTTCGTTAGTCGCGTTTCTTCTTACTCCCCGCATTGCCCTTTTGAGCGTCAGTAAGTTCCTGGACGACCAGACTGTCGCCTTCGGCCTTCACGTCAAAGCTGGTCTCATCGCCGACCTTCAGACCTTTCAGGTAGCGCGCGATGTCCTTGGCGTTTTTGCCTTCTGCCGGAGCGGTGACGAGAACCTTCTGGCCAACCAAAGCGTCAGCCTTTTCGGCCTTGCTGTGCTTCCAGGTATTCGTGATTTTGCTGACTTCAAACATCACAAAGTCAGCATGCGTGCCGGTGACTTTGCCCGAGACAATTCCGGCAAAACCTTTGGCGCCAGCGGGCAAGCCGGCCTTTTGCGCTTCAGCCGCCGAAACGAACTGCACACAGAGCAGCAGCGCTCCAGCGATAACGCCGAACCGGATGTGATTGTTCATGCTGTTTCCCTCCATTCAAATGTGCGACGCATCCTACATGAGAGGCGTTCCCGGCGCGAGTGGCTGCGCGCGGAGAACTCGCAGGCTGGACAGCCTGCGCCACTCGCGCTGGACATTGGCGGGGCGGCTGATATTCAGGAGCGGGTTCAGCTATGGAGAAAAACATCATGCCGATGGTTGACATGCCGCTCAGCGAACTGCAAACCTACAATGGGCGCAATCCCTGCCCTCAAGACATGGACTCGTTCTGGGATGCCAGCATCGCGACGATGCGGAAGCTCGACCCGCATCTCGAACTGCAGCCGGCGGAGTTCCAAGCGCCGGGCGCAGAGTGTTTCGACATGTACTTTTCGGGAATGGGCGGCGCGCGCATTCACGCCAAGTATCTGCGGCCGAAGAATGCGAAGGGACGCCTGCCGGCTGTCTGCATTTTCCATGGTTACACAGGCAGCAGCGGCGAGTGGTTCGACAAGCTGGCGTGGGTGGGCCAGGGATTTTGCGTCGCGGCGCTCGACTGCCGCGGCCAAGGCGGCTTGTCGCAGGACATCGGCGGCGTTCGCGGGACGACGCACAACGGCCATATCATCCGTGGCCTGAACGATGAGTCGCCGGCGAAGCTGCTCTTCCGCGATATCTTTCTCGATACCGCGCAGATGGCGCGCATTGTCATGAGTTTGCCGGAAGTTGACCCCAATCGCGTCGGCGCGACCGGCGGTTCGCAAGGCGGGGGCCTCACGCTGGCCTGCGCGTCGCTGGAACCGGCGATCAAGCGCGCGGCGCCGGTCTTTCCATTTCTGTGCGATTACAAGCGGGTGTGGGAGATGGATCTCGCAAAGGACGCCTATCAGGAACTGAAGACGTTCTTCCGCCATTTCGACCCGTGCCACGCGCGCGAGCAGGAAATCTTCACGCGGCTGGGCTACATTGATTGCCAGCATCTGGCCAAGCGCATTCGCGGACAGATCCTGATGGGTGTCGGTTTGATGGACACGATTTGCCCGCCGTCGAGCCAGTTTGCGGCGTACAACAAAATGACGGCGAAAAAAGAGATGGTCCTTTATCCCGATTTCGGGCACGAAGGCTTGCCGGGATTCAACGACAAGATCTTTTCATTTATGGCAGGGTTATAGGGGGTAGTGCGGTAGTCTGGCGGTCTGGTGGCCTGTTGGTTGGTAGGCTAATTTGAACCGGACACAAGACACCAGACGACCAGACACCAGGCACCAGACACCTTTTCTCGTGTCCGGGGGTTTCAAAATCGTCCTACCAATTGGTGGGAAGTTCTGTGGCTTACGATTCGCAAGCAGGAAAGCCTAAGCGCGTGGCGGGTTCCGGCGAGGCTGGCGCGGGGAGCAGGTGCTATGACCGGCTCAAGTGTTGATGTGCCCCAAGACGTATCGGACGATCCGCAACGCCAGGCCAAGCTGCTGAAGGTGCGCTTGCGCTTTGTGGAAGGCGATGCAGACGGGCTTCGCGAACGCTTGCGCATGCTTGAAAAAGACGCGGATGATCTCCGCGATCGTTTGCGCATGGTCGAACAGGAAATGGACACTCTGCGGGAACGACTACGCGGATTGGAAGCGTGAAAGATCCCGCCGCGGCTGACGCAGAGTAACTTCTTGTCAGCCTAGCCCGGACAAGCCGGACGCGAGCCGGTGTCCCATCGCCCAAAAGAACAGCCTTCAACACAGAGACGCGGAGGACACAGAGTTCACAGAGTGTTTTTTATTCTGTTCTTTCTCTGCGCCCTCTGCGTTCTCTGTGCCTCTGTGTTGAAGGCAGTTCCGTTCGGCTATTGGCCACGGCGGATTTCACGGGCTGCGTTTTTGCTGCAACAGCCACGTATAGAATTCGTCACTATCGTACGTCTTCGTCCACGAATCGTGATTGGCTTCAGGATAGATCGTCAGTTTCACGTTGCCGCCGGCCTTCTTGAGCGCCGCTTCCATGTCTTCGCTGAATTTCACCGGCACCGCGGAGTCTTTCGCGCCGTGGAAAATCCAGACGGGTAAATGTTTGATGCGCTCGACGTCGTCCGCATCGCCGCCTCCGCAGATCGGCGCGATCGCCGCGAAACGCTGCGGGTATTGCATCGCCAGTTGCCAAGTGCCGAAGCCGCCCATGCTGAGGCCGGTCACGTAGATGCGCTCGGGATCGACGCGGAACTTCGCGGAGACTTCATCCAGCAGATGGTTCAGGTCGGCGGTGAGCCACCAGACGCCGTCGGGGCACTGCGGCGCGATCAGGATGAACGGATAGTCTTTGCCTTTGGACGCGAGTTTCGGCGGGCCGTGGATTTTGACCTTCTCCAAGTCGTCGCCACGCTCGCCCGACCCGTGCAGGAAGAGCACCAGCGGCCAGCGTTTTTGCGGATCCTTGTCGTAATCGCGCGGCAGGAACTCGAGGTAGCGGTGCGTAACGTTGCCGGTTTTCGCTCGCAGATCAAACCACCAGCGGCGGTCGCGCTCGGAGGCGCTTTCGCGTTGCGGAACTTTCGTGGTGCCGGGAGCGGTTTCGGAGAGGCCCGCCAATAAGATGGCCGTTTCCTGGCGGTTGACCCCGTCGGAAAGCCGGCCTTTGAAGTAGTCGCTGACGGCTTGCGCCTGCGCCTTCGCGGCTTCGAGGGAGACGCCGAATTCCTTTGGGAATTCAGCGGTAACCGGCAACTTTCCACGCCACCAGTTGAACTGCTCCGGCTGCCGGTAAAGCGTGATGAAGCGCTTGAACGGCGCGCCATTCTGCGGGTTGACGGTGACGATCGCGCCGTAGCGACCGGGCCTGTCGGCTGATTTGACTTCGTTGTAAGCCGCGTCGTAAAACGTGACCTGGAGCGAATACTCGCCGACGAGATCCTCGACCAACGAGAGCTGTTCAAAATCGCAGCGCGGAAAGTTGCTGCCGGTGAAGACGCAGGGCTTGAACAAAATCGGGGCGTCGCGCAGGGCTTGCTGACGAAGCGCCTGAAAGTCGGGCAGTTTCAGCGTCCCGGCGGAGTCGCCGTCCAACGTTGCATTGAGCACACCGTAATTCTTTCCGGCGGCCGGAAGCGGCAGGACCATGCGCGCGGCAACGCGGCCATCGACGGCTGCAAGTTTGATTTTGCCCAGCGTGTTGTCGCCATCCTTGAGCTTCAGCGTTTTGCCTGCCGCGGACGCATCGGCGGTGACGTTGACGATCAGGCGGCGGAAGTGTTCGAATTCGCCTTTGAGCGAAACGTTGAAGTTGGGCTTCTGCTCCGAGTCGGCGGCGAAGGCGACGGCGGCAAGGAAAGACAACGAAAGGGCGAGAATCTGTTTTGGCATAGGTGACCTTTCTTTGCAGGGCCAGGGACACCCCCTCACCCCTAACCCCTCTCCCTCGCGGGGGAGAGGGGAACCGGAGGCCGCTCCCTTACGGTCGCGGTTCTGATTCGCCCATCTGCTTGAAGACTTCTTCCAGATGCTGGCGCGCCTCGTTGGCGCCGATGCCCATCTGGCCGAGTTTGTGCATCATTTGCAGGAAGTTTTCGTGCACCGCGCCCTGCCGGGACTCCGGCGGCGCGGGGACCGCCTTGATGACCAGTTTTTCGTCTTGAATCGCGGCGTTCAGATACGTGCGGCCCTGCTTGTGGCACCAGCGTTCGAGCAATTCGATGTAGTTGAGCTTATCCGGGCTGGTGACGAAGAGCGCATAGTTGCGTTCGGGGCCGACGGCCATCAGCGCCCAGCCGATCTTCTTGAGCAGCGACGGAAAATCGGGCAGTTCGGCGTAGCTGGTTTCGCTTTCGGGCTCGCGAGTTTCGTCTGCGGCCAGCAGAGCCTTCTGGCTGGCGGCGCTATCGACGATCATCGTGTCGTTCGCGAAGACCAGCGTGTTGCTGTAGCCGGTCAGCGCGAGCAGTTCGGCCTGGTTGTAACCCAGCGACCAGGATTCAAACGGCACGTCTTCACGGAAGGGCTGGTAACGATCGTCTTCGTCGTATGGCGGAGCCGTGTGCCAGATCCCTGGCTTGGAGCCATTGATCCCCCCCAGCGCGCCCAGCAGATCGGTGTCGAAAAGAGTGATCAGGTTGGGGACGGTCGCCGCTGAAGGCAAAGCGCCTTCGGTGGGGAAGAACAGAGTGGATTGGATTTCGTTGGATTCCATCGATTCAAGTTTAACGGGTTTGCCACAGAGTTCACAGCGAACACAGTGAAATTTCGTGTTACTTCCAGCCGAGCGTGGAGAATATCCACCAGGTCAGCACGGCCATGATGGCTGCAGCAGGGATGGTCAGGACCCAGGCCCACATGACGCGGCCGGCGACGCCCCATTTCACGGAGCGGATGCTGCGCGTGGAGCCGACGCCGACGATCGCTCCGGTGATGGTGTGCGTGGTGCTGACGGGAATGCCCAGCCAGGTCGCGGCATAGAGGCAGGTCGAACCGGCTGTTTCAGCGGAGAAGCCGTGCACGGGCTGAAGCAGGCAGATTTTCTGACCCATGGTTTTGACGATGCGCCAGCCGCCGCAGAGCGTGCCCAATCCCATGGCGGTCTGGCAGGCGAGCACGACCCAGAAGGGTATGTCACTCTTGGCATTGAGATAGCCGCCGGCAATCAGCACGGCGAGAATGATGCCCATCGTCTTTTGTGCATCGTTGCCGCCATGTCCCAAGCTGTAAGCGGCCGCCGAGAAGATCTGCAGCTTGCGGAACAGCGAACTGGCCCTGGCCGGGTTGGCATTGTAGAAAAAGTAATGAACGATGCTCATCAAGATATAGCCGAGAATCAGCCCCACCAGCGGCGAGATGACGATGAAAGCGGCAATTTTAACCAAGCCGGGGATCACCAGCACCTTAGTGTCAAAGCCGGAGTGAACAAGGGCTGCGCCCGCGAAGCCACCGACCAGGGCGTGCGAGGAGCTGGTCGGCAACCCGGCGTACCACGTGATCAGATCCCAGACCAAAGCACCCACCAGGCCCGCCGTCACGACCGGCAGCGTAATTGCGTCTGGCTGAACGACGCCCTTGCCGATCGTGGTGGCGACATGAAGGCCGAAGAACAAGAATGCGACGAAATTGAAGAATGCGGCCCAGGCAACGGCAACCCGCGGGGACAGCACGCGCGTCGAAACGACAGTGGCAATGGAGTTCGCCGCGTCATGAAAGCCGTTGACGAAGTCGAAGGCCAGAGCCAGGACGATGATGGAGAAGACGATCCAGAACATCAGCGGGGCGCTTCCAAGCAACCGGGAATTTTGATCTCAAACAACACTTTTCTTCATGACATCAGGCGTTCTTGACCATGATCGTGCGAATCGTGTTGGCGACTGTCTCGCAGTTGTCGATGGACCACTCAACCATGTCGTGCAGTTCTTTCCACTTCATCACGTACAACGGATCGACCGCGTTCTCGAACAACCGGCCGAGCGCCGTGTGATTCTGTTCGTCGCCCTTGTTCTCAAACTCGTGCGTCTCGATCAGCAAACGGGAGAGTTCGTCCTGGTTGCGGTGCAGATCCCGCAACAACTTGATGGCGCCGTGCAAAGCCGTAGTGATCTGGACCGCGGTCTCGGCCTGCCGGTAGAAGTCTTCCGTGGGCTTGTCCACTTTATACAAGATGATGCGCCGGGCCGTATGGTCCAGGCAGTCCACGACCTCATCGATCTGCGTCGCCAGGGAGTGAATGTCCTCACGGTCCAGCGGCGTGATGAAGGTCTGGTTCAGCTTGTTGATCGTTTCGTGCGTAATTCTGTCGCCTTCGTGCTCCGCCTCACGGATGGCGGCGGCGATCTCGACCCGGGAGTCGAACTCCTGGAGCATGCGGCGGAAGAGCTCTGCCGTCTGCACCATATTCGCACCGGCGCGCTCGAAAAGCTCGTAGAACGCCTTTTCGGAATTACCAGAGAAGATGCCCATCGGAAACCCTGCGAGTTGCGGTTTGGTCTGTCGGGAATGTGTTTAAGGCAAGGGCTCTAAAAAACAAGCTCTTTTGCCAAATGTCCAGCCTGAAGGTGATCTCATACATGAGCAATTTGGCAGAGGTAAAGAGATATTGTACGGCATTAACGTCTTACGTGCCCGAAGTGGATCCGAACAACCCAACAGAAGGTCAATGTTTGGAAAGGTTTAAGCGTTCTAAAGGAAGGAAAAAGACAAGTTCAGGAGTTTCACTTAGTGCAAGCCGTTTCTTGGCAGCAAAACCAAGTGCTGCACGTCAGATGTGTGCCTCGTTGCTTGGTGGCAACGGAGAGCGATGCCAGCAAACGCTTTGTAGTGGTGGACGGGTGCGATTGGCCGGTTTTGCACATACAAGTAACCGCCAAGCTCGGCCATGTCACTAAAATGTTGACTTTGCGAGCCGAAGAATATGCGAAATATGTTTTTTGCGTTGAACGGCTCGCGAGGTTGCGCGATAATGCGGCAAATCGTTTGTCACAGGGGGATTTGCCTGAGTCCGGACGTTCAACGAACGGCGTTGCGACATCGACCGGCCGAGCACACTTGACCGGCGCGTCAGGCGGTTTCTGGGTGTTGGAAAAAAGTAGCTCAGTGGACGGCTGCTAAAGCAGTCAACTGAGTTGGAGGACATGACACATGCGTAGCCGACTGGGCATTTGCTCGTTCCTGGCTTTCTGTGCAGCCTTGGGCGCGGGCCGTCTGTTCTTCTCGCCAGCGCCAGCCACTGTCGCTGCGCCGTCCACTCCCAGCGTGGCCGTCCCCGCGACGCACGTTTCGTATCCTGCGACTGCAACCGCGACGGCCCGGAAGACGGCGCCGTTGCCGAGCCGCGTGGAACGCAACTTCACCGCGGTTGACGATGGAATGCTGAACCAGAACGTTCACATGACCCACTGGCTGGCGAAGGACTATGCGGAAGGCTGCGTGCATCGCGCGCCGCTGCACCACAACGCTTTCGTGCGCTGGGTTCCGCAGACACAGGAGCTGCGCCAGGGAACGCAGACGGTGTCGGTTTTGGGGAAGATGAAATCGTCCCGCGCGACGCTGGAAACGATGGCCAACACTTCGCGCGTCGTTTATCCGGGCACGTATCCAAACACAGACGAGCGCATGAGCGTCCGGTTCGACGGCGGGCTGGAGCACGACATCATTCTGAGTCAGCAACCCGGCAACCTGGACGGCGGCTATAACCTCGCGTACACCGGCCGGCTGCAACTCAGCAAAGACCTGACGCTGTGGGACGGCCAGAAGCAGATCACCGGAGCCTACACCACGCGCAATGACGTATACTTCAAGAACTACGCCGGCGTGGTTGTTTTCAACCTGCGCAGGCCAGTGGCGTACGATGCTTCCGTCACGCTTTCCGATGGCAGCCTCGACAAGCAGAAACAGGCCACGGACGCTCATAACAGCGCTGCGACCGCCTGCGCCTACCACATCGATTTCGACGAGAGCGGCCCGACGCTGGCGATCGTGACGCCGGGCGAATGGCTGTCGAACCCGATGCGCGCCTACCCGGTCACCATCGATCCGAATATGGGCCCGTTTGGATTGGCCGACGGCAACCCGCCGATCTATACCGGAGCGGTCGGTACGGACACGTTGATCCCGGCCAACGCCGGCGGCGTCGCGCTGCCGATCACGTCTGTGTGCGCAGGCAAGCCTGATAACGGCTTTGGCACGATCCCGATGCCGTTCCCATTCGACTTCTACGGCACGCAATACGCGGTTGGAGCGCCGCTGTACGTGCACATCGACGGTTTTGCGAACTTCGACGCGCCGGCGAGTTCCTGTCCGGACAGCAACAACATGCCGATTCCGACGGCTGGCTACCCCATTTCGGCGCTGTACGCGTACTGGTCGGATTTGAAGTTTACGAACCTGCCGGGCAGCGGCATCTACTGGTTTACCGACGGTACGTTCCCTAACCGCAGACTGGTGATTGAGTGGTTTCAGATGGGGCATGTGCGGGGCGCGAGCAATCAGACCATCAGCTTCAACCTGGTGCTGTACGAGTGTGAGAACAAGATTCAGGTGATTATCGGAACCCAAGGCGACACCGATCTTGGGCTGGCTTCCGTGGGGATCGAAAACGCCGCGATCGGCATCCAATACGATTTCAACAGCGGCATCGGCGGCGGTCAGATTCCGGTGAACAACCTCGGCAACAACAACCTCGGTGGCGGCTTTGGAAACTTCGGAAACAATCTGAATAATAATTTCCTGGGCGGCGGCGGCGGCTTCTTCGGCGGCAATGGCGGGAACAATCCTGGCGGCGCGGGAAACCAGCAGCAGGGCGGCAACGGCAATCAGTTTACTCCGATTACACCGGGGACATCTGTTGTGTTCTCGCGGTCGGCGGCCGGGTTCCTGACGGTCACCGCGACCCCAACGTCCGGATGCATTCCCTTCAACGTCTGCTTCACGTCCAAAATTACCGTGCCACAGTCGGCCTGCAGCGGAACGGTGACCACCAACACGACCAACACCACGGCGGCCAATGGCGGGAGCCTGGCGGGCGGCACCGGTGGTCCGACGACCACCAACACCACGGAATCCAATGTCTCGTTCGCATTTCACTGGATCTTCGGAGACAATTCGGAAGCCTTTACAGCCGACGTCTGCCATACGTGGGTGACGCCCGGCTCGTACACCGTCCAGTTGATCACGACCGACCAACTCGGCACCCAGAGCACGCTGTCGTTCAACGTCAAGATTTGCGACGTGCCGTCGGTCGTCGTCACGGCCACGCCTCAAGGCGGCCTGGCGCCGTTGTTCGTCACTCTGAACGCATTTGCCCTATCTTCATCCGCGAACCTGCAGACCGCGCCCACGTGGACGGTCGAGCGCCTGTCAACCGATGGCATCGCAGGTCCGCCGCGCACACCATTGCCGGCCACGACCATTGGCACGACGACCGGCACGCCCGTGCAGGCGCTCTTCGATTCGCCGGGCATGTACCGCGTCACGGCGAGTTTCGCGGGCACGGATACCGTTACCGGGCTGGCCACCAACGGCGTCGGGACTGTCTTCATTTTTGTTGCGCCGGGTTCGGATACGATCAATGACACACTGTTGATCACCGACTCGAAGATTACCATCGACTGGGTCGCCAAACAGCCGGCGGCGAATTCAACCGCCGCGACGCCAATACCGAAGAACCCCAACACGGACACGATGACGCTGCGCGGACTCATCAATCTGCCCGGCCTGACGACGTCCGATCTGATCGGCCGGCGGGTCATGATCATGCTCAATGGCGTGGAAATGATCTTTGACAGCCATCTGGACGCGTTCGGAAATGCCACGTTCGAGAATCCGGAGACCGGGGAAAACGGCGCCTTCAACATCGCGCTGCCCTCGGGAGTGTTCACGTTCAATACCAAGCACAGCCTGTATGCCGACCTGGGCGTGTCCGCTGTAAACGAGAAGCGCATGCTGCCGGCCTTCATCAGCGTCATCATCGACGGCATCTACCCCGTGGGGTCGCAGCCGCAGGGGGCGCTGATCACGTACGACTACAAATCCACGGCGTTTGTGCCGGGACCGCCGGACACGGGCGGGGCGGCGGGCGTCTTCCACTTTGGATCGAGCAACCAGAATCCGGTCTTGCATGCCGCTCCGGGTGTGAACGGTCAGGTGGAGAGTCCTTCCCTGCTGATCTCCGGGGCCTTCATGGTCACCCAGGCGCGCATCAAGCTGCTGGGCAAGAGTGTCTACGCGACCCTCAGCGGGAAGATCTCGCGTTACGGCGGCGATCCGTTGCGGCCCGCAAACGACTCCAATGTCGTTGTCATGCTCGGCGGCTTCCAGGAGACTTTGAACTTTACGAGCACGGCGGGATTCAAGACGAGCGGGAAGGCCCCAGCTCTGAAGTTCACCTTCAAGCGGCCGAAGAACGCCGACAAGACGGGCATTGCGACGCTGAGCTGGGCGAACCAGATCGGCGACTTCAGCATCAAGACGAACGCGATTCCAAACGAGCAGGTGGGAATCAATCCGGCGTTGGGCAAACAGACCCTGCGCCTGGGGCTGGTGATCTCGCCTGAAAACAGCCAGATTTTTGATGGCGAATCGGACTTTGAAATTCAGAAGGTTTCGCCGACCGATTACGTGCGTCTGTCGAAGTAACAGCCAGTTGGGGATGGCGCACGGCGTCCGGCGCAATCCAGGAGGATTGCGTTACTACCGGGAGAATGATAATGCGTCTAATTCGTGTCCCAGGATTCACGTTCGCCACGTTCGGGCGGGCGCTGCTGATGGCGGCGCTGCTGCTGGCCAGTGGCAGCGCGCTGGCCGCCATGGCCGGCGGGCAGGGGATCATCAGCACGGTCGCGGGCACGCCCGGACGGCCCGGCTTTGCGGGGGATGGCGGACCGGGGGTCAACGCCCTGCTGGATTTTTCGGAAGGCCTCAGTGCGGGACCGAATGGAGACATCTATATCGCGGACGCCAATAACAACTGCATCCGCAAGCTCTCGAACGGAATCATCACGACCGTCGCGGGCGTCGGCGGCCGGGTGGCCGGTGGCTATGGCGGCGACGGCGGGCCGGCTACGTCCGCCCTGTTGAATTTCCCCACCAGCATCTCGGTTGACTTTGCCGGCAACCTCTACATTGCCGACACACTCAATTGCCGCATTCGTAAAGTGGATCCGTCGGGCGTCATCACCACCATCGCCGGAAACGGCGGACTGGCCTCGACAGGCGACGGCGGGCTTGCGAGCGCGGCTGGTGTGGGCACCGTGGTCACTGTGTGCCTCAACTTCACCGCAGACATCCTCTACTTCATGGCCACCGACTACATCGTTGTCGGCGGAGGGACATACGCGGTCATTCGCCAGATCGATCTGAAGACGGGACTCATCGACAAGCTTGCCGGAGGCACACAAGGTTTTCGCGACGGTCCGGCCGACCAGGCCGAGTTCAGCTTCCAACTCGGCGGCAATTACATCGGGCTTGACCCGGCGGGAAACGTGTTTGTGGCCGATGAGACCAACAGTGTCATCCGCGCCATCAACATCAGCACGATGATGGTCAGCACGATCGCCGGCGTGCCGACGCAACTCGGGTTTACGGGCGATGGCGGCCCGGCCAATGTCGCGACGCTGGGCGAACCGACCGGCCTGGCCATGGACGGAGATGGCAACCTGTGGATGCTGGACGAGCAGGCCACAACACTGGCCGGGCGCATTCGGTTGATCGATCTGGCCACCGCCAACATTAACACGATTTGCGGAACAGCCAAAGCGGGGTTTTCGGGCGACGGCGGCCCGGCCATCGCCGCGCAGGTCGATTTCTCAAACAGCGGGCCTGGAATCTGCATCGATATCAGCGGCAACCTGTACTTCTCCGATATCAACAACTCGGTGATCCGCAAGATCGCCGGTGCGGCGGCGCCCACACCGGTGCCGGGCACGCCCTTTACGGTCAATGGAAGCCTGAGCGGGACGGGGGGAGTCGGCATCTTCCAGCGCACGCCGCCCTGCCCTGGGCGCTTCCTGATCAATGCTCCGCAGGCCAGCACTGCGCAACCCAATCAGGGAGCGATCCCCATCCCGATCTTCAAACAGGACCAAGGCGGCGGGACCGGCCCGGTGCTGATCACGTTCGACCCGTCCCCGAGCTACTTGCCGGTCTCGTCCGACCCCAATCAGGTTTTCCTCTACCAAGCGACGTGGGAATTTGGCGATGGCACGCAGTTGCTGCTGGTTCCAGGGGCGCCCGACGCCGATCCCACGAAGGCTCTGGCCACCGTGTCCAAGGTATTCTGCGGCGATCAGATCTATAAGGTTTCGCTGCGCCTGGATGTGACGATTCTGGATAAGGCGACTGGCACGCGACAGTCGGGACCGTCGGCCTTCAACACCGGGCAGGTGCATATCTCGGCGCCCAATCTGCCGCCGACGCCCGTGATCCAGCAACTCAGTTCCCCGCCCTCGGGCGAGTTGCCGTACCAGTTGGCGATCAGCGTCAGCCAGAGCTTCGACGAGGATGGATTTGTGACCTGGGCCGCGATCGATTGGGGTGATGGCAACAAGGAACTGATCAGCCCGCTACCGCCGAATATCCCGCAGACAACGCTCTTCCACACCTATAGCGCGCAAGGCATCTATCAGGTCACCTTGTCGGTCATCGACAACGGCCGCCTGCCGGTTGGGACCATTCTGGCGCCCGTTCCGGGCCCCTCCGATCCGGACGCGGCGCTGAAGGCGGTCACGGCGGTGCAAACGGCGACGGCGCCGCCAAACTCCGCGGGCAACCTGGATCGCTTCAATCCGCTGCTGCGGCAGGATTCCATCGTCATACGCGTGGCCAGCGGAATGACGGCGCGGAAGGGTACGTTCCAGCTCAACTTCCGCGACACTCACGCGGACAAGCTGGATGTCGTGCTGCAGTCGAACGTGTTCCCGGATATCGTGGCCAATGCGAAGGTGCAGTTGATTATCGGCAACGGACCTACGCCGATCGCGATTCCAGGGTCCAAGCCCAACGATTACTTCGTCACGGATATCAAAGGGCGCTTCAAGGATTCGGCCACGGGATTGACGTTCGATTTCAACGCGAAGAAGCACCTCCTGCACCTGCGGCTTGACCATGCCGCGCTAACCGCCGCGCTGAACCTGACGCCGACTACCGTCGTCAACGGCAGCGTGGACTTGCCGATCAAGATTGTCTTCAACAAGGAAACTGAGGTGATTACGCACGTGCGCTTTGCGTACAACGCAACCGCGGGGCAGAAGGGCCTTGGCTCCAAGGGAATGTCGTTCCCGTAATCGGCACAGAAAAGGGTTGGGGTTTCCACACCCGCACTTTGGTGCGGGTGTTTTTATTGATGCCGCTATAATGTTTCCGGGAGAATGCTACACCCATACCGATCATGATTCTGCCTGCAGAGTTTTATGACAAGAAGACGGTGGCAGTCGCGCGCGAACTGCTGGGGACCTTTCTGGCTCATGAAACGCCCGATGGGCTGATCGCGGGACGCATCGTCGAAACGGAAGCGTATTTGTTCGAAAACGATCCCGCTTGCCACGCGCACCGTGGCAAGACGAAGCGCAACGCGGTGATGTTCGGTCCGCCGGGGCACGCGTACATCTACTTCATTTACGGCATGTACTACTGCTTCAACGTGGTGACCGCGCCGGAGGACGTGGGCGAAGCGGTGCTGATCCGCGCGCTGGAACCAGTCGCAGGAATTCCACTGATGCAGAAACGGCGCGAAACGGAGGCGGCCAAGAGTCTCTGCAGCGGCCCGGGCAAGCTGGCGCAAGCTCTCGCCCTGACGCCGGCGTTGAACGGACTGCCCCTGACTGCCGGTCCGCTCACCATCCGTTCGCACGAAAGCTTCGGTTCGGAGTACCGCAAGCCGTCCCGCTCGCAGATCTCGGTCAGCACGCGGATCGGCATCAATGTCGCCGCCGACCTGCCGCTGCGGTTCTGCATTAAAGGGAACGGGTTTGCCAGCCGGTAGGTTAGGGTTCGGGGTTCGGGGTCCAGGGTTCAGGGATCAGGGGGCAGAGCGCCTGCCAGACTGCATCTGGACGCATGCAGCCGGACAGAATAGGATTCAATCGCGAACTGGATCGCTCTTATATGATCATCGTTTATTGCGAAAAGTGCGGACGGCGCGTCTCAGAAGATGAGATCGCTGGCGGCAGCGCCAGCAAGTCTGGCGAAGGTGCGTGGCTTTGTTCCGCGTGTGCGCCGTCTGCGGCAAAGCCGCAAGCGTTCCGGCCCTCGACGGCTCACGCCAAGGCGGTGGCTCTTCCACGGCGCACCACCGGATCGCACCCGGCCGCGGTTCAACCGGCGCCGGACGGTGAAACGGCGGAACCCAAACGCTCGGCACTGCCGCTCATCGCGCTTGCGGGCGGCGGCGTGTGCATGTTGCTGGCGGGGATCGTGCTGCTGGTCATGAGCCGCGGGTCCGTCCAGAAAACGAGAACGGCCGAATCCAAACCGCCCGAACAACCGATCCAGGAGTTGGCGCAGAAGAAGGATCCGCCGGCCAAGAACAGCACTGCGTCCGTTCGCGAGAAAGACCATCCGCCGACGGCAGTTCGCAAACCCAATACGCCTGAAGCTGCCGAAAAACAAGCGCCTGAGACCAAGGAGCTTTCGGTTGCCGAACGTGCCCGGGAAACCGATAAGCTGATGGAGAATTTCCGCGACAGCCGGGCGGCGAAGCTGCTGGAAGAGCACAAGGCGTGGTTCAAGCAGAACCCGACCGATCCGTGGGAGTATCAGTCGAAACTCCGCGATTTCATCAGCTCCTATCGTTCTACGCCGGCCGCGGGAGAGGCGGCGAAGCTGCTGGCGGAGTTGAAGACGCTGCCGGCTCCTCCGGACAAACTGGAGACCATTCCAGAGGCGAAGGATTTTCAGTTGGTGTACGACCTGAACCTCTCGCGGTTGGGGCGCGAGGTCACCTACGACGTGGACAACCGAAGCAAAATCAAGCAGCCCATTGACCGGATTGGGTACTTCATGGAGTTAAAGCCAAGCGGCGGGACGTCGCAATACGTGTTCGTGTCCATGGACGCGTTCACGGACGATCTTGGCAAGATCGGCGTGCCGACGTTTGGTTCCGGCGCCCACTTTCAGCAGAACGTCGCCAACATGAACGTCTATTCGAACGTGGCCGGCGTCGTCAACGGCACGGCTCTGGCCGGCGGTAACATCGAATTCTGGCCCCACAATTACGGTCCGCGGAACGCCGCCAACGTTCCCGACGCATCGAACGATAAGTATGATTTTGGCGACGAATGGAATCCAGGCGGCGACCATGGTTCCATGCAGGTCCACAATCACGACGCCAAGCAGACTGTTTTTGCGTTGAACCACTGGATCGCTGGCGGCAATGCGGATATGGGGATCGGAAATAACCCCGGTGATAACCCCGACTGGACGTTCTCCAACAGCGGCGGGTCGTATTCATCAAAACGCTTGCGCGTGCTGGTGCATGTGAAGTAGAATTCAGAAATCAGAATTCAGAATTCAGAGTGGACGGCTGCTCATCCTAACGAGAAAGCGGGCGAGTCGCCTGAAGGACGGCCGTACTGCGGGCGAAGGGTCGGCGAGGACGCCTGCGGTACGGGCGAAAAAATGGCAGGCTAGACAGCCTGCCCCACTAGTACTGGCTTTCGTACTGCTGCTCGTATTGTTCTTCGACTTCGACGACGGCTTCGGATTCGTGGTGTTCGCTGCCGTCGTAGGAGAGCAGGCGGCCTTTGCCGGAGACGACCGTCTCAATGTGAACGGGGCGGTTCCAGATGACCTGGATATTTTGCAGCGTGTCGCGGGCGTGATCGAGTTTCAGTTCGACGCCTTCGAAACGGTGGCGCAGGTAGAGTTCGCCGCGATTGGCGTAGTTGGCATCGACGACGTAGATGAAGGGCTGGCCGGAATTGGTGAGGGTCGCGAGGAGCTGGCGCTTCACATCCAGGTAGTCGCGGCTGGCGATTTCGTACAGGCCGCTCTTGCGGTTGTAGCGGTACGCGAAGAGCTTGTGCTCCTCGCAGAAATCCTTGGTGAGAAATGCGTCGATGAACGTCACGTCGTTGTGAACGCGGCGGACCTCGAAGATTTTTTCCCGGCCGGCGTTTGCTTTCGTGTCCCAACCCCGGCGGCGTTCGAAGTCGTCGCAGCGGTCCCATTCGGGGCCGTGCTGGCCCTTGTTCCAGCGCTCCTCGATGTCGCGGTAGAGCTCCAGGCCGATCTTGTACGGGTTGAGCTGCCCGGGCGCCATCGCCACGGTGCCTGAATGATGATCGGCGTAGTCCACGATCTCCTGATCGGTCGCCAGCTTTTCGGTCATCATCTTCGAGTGCCAGTATGTCGCCCAGCCCTCGTTCATGATTTTGGTCATGCCCTGCGGCGCGAAATAGTAGGCCTCATCGCGGATGATCGTGAGGATTTCGCGCTGCCAGCGTTCCAGCGGAGCGTACTGGATCAGGAAGTGAAGCAGGTCGCGCTCCGGTTCTTCCGGAATGTGCTTCTTCTTTTTGCGCTCGTCCTCCAGTTCCCGGCGTTTGCGTTCGAGGAACTCGCGCGGGTTGACGAAGCGATCCATGTAGTCCTTCGACCGGATGCGCTCCACCTTCAGCGTGTCGTCTTCCTCATCCACCAGTTGTGTTTCCGCCGGAACGACATCCTGGCGCCGAATGCCGGTGGAGTGCGGGTCGATCATGTTCTCGATGCTGAGGCAGCAGTCGAGGAAGGTCTCGACCGTCTCGTGGCCGAAGCGTTCGGCGATGCCGCGGATTCGCGCGCCGTGGTTGGCCATTTCATCGATGGCCTTTTTGGTGGTGTGCGCGAAGTAGCAGTTGTTCTTGAAGAAGTCGGAGTGCGCATAGACGTGCGCCATGACGAGCTTCTGGTCGCCGACGGGATTGGAAATCATCAGGTAGGCGTAGCAGGGGTCGTTGTTGATGACCATCTCGTAGATTTTGGAGAGGCCGTACGTGTAGGACTTGCTGAGCCGTTCGTATTCCATGCCGAAGCGCCAGTGGGGATAGCGCGTGGGGAAACCGCCGAGGGAGGCGACCTGGTTGATCTGGTCGTGGCTGAGGACTTCGAAAGCGACGTCGAAGAAGTCCAGGCCGCAGTCCATCGCCTGCACTTTGATCTCTTCTTTCAAATCGTCGAGTACGGGTGTGAGATTCATCGCTCACTTTCCTTTGCCGAGGAATATCTTTATGGCGTCGTAGATCTCCTCCTTGTTTTTGATGTCAGCGGTAATGAGGTTCTCGCCTTCGACCGAATCGTCGAGTTTGCGTTTGAATTCGCCGGAACCGTACAGGCTGCGCACCTGGCCATAGCAGAACAGGTTCACTTTCGGCAGCAGCTCGCCTTTCAAAATCTGGAAGCACTGTTCGTTGTCGCTGAGCAGATTATCGCCGTCGGAGAAGTGGAAGACGTAGATGTTCCAGTCCAGCGGCGAGTAGTGTTTTTCGACCAGATCGGCGCAGAGGCGGTAGGCGGAACTGATCGCGGTGCCGCCCGACTCGCGGGTTTTGTAGAAGGTCTCCTGATCGACTTCGCGCGCGGCGGCGTCGTGGGTGACGTAGCGGCTTTCGATCGTGCGGTACTGGCTGCGCAACCAAGTGTCGATCCAGAAGGCGGTGGTGCGGACCAATTCCTTCTGTTCGTCACCCATCGAACCGGACACGTCCATCATGTAGAAGATGACGGCGTTCGATTCCGGGACATGCGTGATCTGCCAGCTTTTGTACAGCTTGTCTTGCTTGATGGGCACAATTTTCGGTCTGTCGGGGTCATAATTGCCCATCGCGATCTGGCGCCGGAGGGCTTTGACGAACGTGCGTTTGAAATGACGGAGCGATTCGGGGCCCTCGCGGCGAATGGAACTGTAGCGCTCCTTTTCGGCCAGAATGGTGCGCTTGCCCTTTGGCAGAATGTTCGGCAGTTCCAGTTCTTCACCCAGAATTTTTGCCAGTTCATCCAGCGTCAGATCGACTTCCAGAATGTGTTCGCCGGGCTGATCGCCCGCTTCGCCAGTCCCTTCGCCATCCTGAGGTTGCCCGCCGAGCGGGTCGCCGACCTGGCCTTCGCCGGAGCCGACGCCGCCCATGTTTCGGCCGAAGCGGAAATGCGGCAGATCGATCTGGGGCAGGGGGATGGAGACGACGTCTTTGCCTTTTTTACCAATCAACTCGCCCTGCGTCATGTACTTACGCAGTTCCTTCTTGATCTTGCCGCGCACGATCGCTCGGAAGCGCGAATGATCGCGCTCGATTTTAGAGATCGCTTCGTAATTTGGGTCCTGAGGAACCATGCGACCGTCATCCGCCTTTCCAACCCTAATTATACATCGAATTCGCGTGCAAGGCATCGGCCATCAATGCGCCGAAACCCGTATTCCCGCATAGGCAGAACAATGGAAAGGCCTGAAGCATTCCCGCTTCCATTCCGGGCACGGATGAGGCGGCGCAAACAGCCGCGCCGCCGCATCCGTGGCACCAAGTTCAGTGAGGGCGCCGGCGAATGCGCGACGGAAACGCGGGGCGCTGCAGACCCTCGACGCGCACGGGCGCCGGCAGCGGCAGAATGGCCCAGTGAAAATAGCCGGCGACGATGACGGCGCTGATCATCGTGAACATCGCAAAACCGGCCCACTCTTCTTTCGCCAGCGGACCGACGTTGAACGCCACCAGCACGGCGATTGCCGAACAGACCAGCGGCATCACGAAGAAGGGGATGGTTAACCCGGCGGCGATCAAGCGGAGACACCACATGGTATCCCGAATATAGCGGTCGTGTTTCTCGTTCAGCGGAACAGGTATCCAATGCCGGCCGCTGTGCGAAGCGCGTTTAAGCAGGCCGCAGGAGGCCTGCTGCCAGTGGCGCATCAATTCGACCAGGCGGGCGCGGATCGTGCGCAGCGCCAAGCTCCACGTGGCGACAATTCCGATGACGACGATGAAGCGGACGTGGGATTCTCTCGCAGAACCGCGCATCAGATAGAGCACGGCGATCAGCGCGGCGGTCGTCAGGCCCTGCAAGGCTGTGGCGATAAGCCAGGACTTGCTGGCGGCAAAATGCGGGGCCAGGCCGGAGCTGAAGATGGGTTGTTTCTTCTGGTCGCTCATCCCACGTCCGCTCCCCAGGGCGGAGCCCCGATGAACTGCTTATCTCGCCCTACCCCTCGAACACAACGCTTCGTGGACTCCTGCTGTCCCCTTTATTTCGTGGCCACCGCTGCGGCATCAGTCACCAGAATAGTCGGCTTTGATTGCGGCTTGGGCACGGGCCGGTCCGTCTGCCGCAAGAGTTCCACGTGTTCGCGCATTCCCCAGCGGGCCTGATATACGCAGTCTTCGATCGAATGTCCAACGCCAGTGAAGCCAGGCAGGTCTGGCGAGAAAAACGAGAAGAACGTGGGATCGTCGGTGGCCTCGATGACCAGCGCATAGTCCAAATCAATCATCGGCCTATTCCTTTCTGTTTCAGCCCGGCTGCTTTCAGAATCGCATTCATCGTCCCCGATGGCACCTCCTTGGCCCCATGGAAATCGACTCGCACCAGATTCGGCCAGCCATCTTTCTGATAGTATCGCACCGAACCTTTCTCTCTCAGGATGCGATAGCCGTTCTTTTCGAGCAGTCGCACCAATTCGCTGAAGCGCATAGCCGGTCGCTCACCTCGGGGACATTCTCACGACAGCTTCTTCGACTTAGTGTCGCCGCGGGCGAAGATGCTTGCCACAAAATTAAGGACGTCTGTCGCCGACTCTTCATCATACCCAAAATTGCGGATCAGGCGGCTTTTTACGATGTCAATCTTCTCCTGGGTTTCGCGGTCTACGACGCTGGAAACGAGGGTGCTGAGCTTGATGGAATCCTTCTGGTCCTCAAAGAGCTTGAGTTCCAGGGCGCGGTGCAGGCGTTCGTTCATGCGGAAGTCGAACTGGCGGCCGTCGATGGCCAGGGCGCCGATGTAGTTCATGATTTCGCGGCGGAAGTCGTCTTTGCGGCTTTCGGGGATCTCGATCTTCTCCTCTATGGAGCGCATCAGGCGTTCATCGGGCGGTTCGGCCTGGCCGGTGTACTTGTTGCGGACCTTCTCCTTTTGGGTGTAGGCCTTGATATTGTCGATGTAGTTCTGGCAGAGCTTGGCGATGGCTTCTTCGTCGGCGCTGATGGCGCGCTGGACTTCGTTTTTCACGATCTCCTCGTACTCCTCGCGGACGAGGGACAGCAGTTCGCGGTAGCGTTTGCGCTGATCTTCGCTGGTGATCAAGGAATGGTGTTGCAGGCCGGCCTCGAGTTCGTTCAATACCATGAAGGGGTTGACGGAGGTGCTGCTGGTGTTTGAAACCAAGGCGTTCGAGAGCTTGTCCTGAATGTAGCGCGGGGAGATGCCGTTCATACCCTCGCGAGGGGCTTCCATCTTCAGTTCGTGAATGTTGTCTTCGGTGAAGCCCGGCAGCGTTTTCCCAGCGTACAGTTTCAGCTTTTGCATCAAGGAGAGCTGCGCCTTCTTGGGTTCTTCGAGGCGCGTCAGGATGGCCCACATCGAGGCGATCTCGATCGTGTGCGGAGCGATGTGCTTCTTCACGCGCTCCTTATTGAAGTCGCGCTCGTAGATGTGAATTTCATCCTGAATCCTGCAGTTGTAGGGGATGTCGATCTTCACCGTGCGGTCGCGGAAGGCCTCCATCATCTCGTTGGATTGGAGCTTTTTGTATTCGGGTTCATTGGTGTGGCCAATGATCACCTCGTCAATGTCAGTCTGCGCGAACTTCTTGGGCTTGACCTTGTGCTCCTGGCTGGCGCCGAGCAGATCATAGAGGAAGGCCACGTCCAGCTTGAGCACTTCGATGAACTCAATCAGGCCGCGGTTGGCGATGTTGAATTCGCCGTCGAAGTTGAACGCTCGCGGGTCGCTGTCCGAACCGTACTCGGCAATCTTCCGGTAGTTGATGTCGCCGGTCAGTTCGGTGGAATCCTGGTTCTTCTCGTCCTTGGGCTGGAAGGTGCCGATGCCGATGCGGTCTTTCTCCGACAGCGTGACGCGGCGCACGCGAACGTGCTTCATGACCTTGGCCCAGTCGCCGCCAGTCTTCTCGAGCAGCGAGCGATAAACATAGCGGCAGAACGGGCAGAGATCGCCATCAATGAGAACCTTGTAGTCGCTCTTGGCTTTGTTGTTGATCTCGGTCGCCACCTTCTCGCGTAGTTCAGGCGGGATCAGTTTGAGCGGGTCTTCATGCATCGGACAGGGCTGGATCGAGTCCTGCCCCTGCATGTCCGGAATCATCCACGAGAAACTGTAGATCGCTCCGCGGTCGGTCTTGGAGTAGGTCTCAAGTCCTTTCTTGAGCAGCCGGACAATCGTGGATTTCGCGCTGCCGACCGGGCCGTGCAGGAGCAGCACGCGCCGCTCAGTCCCGTAGCCCATCGCGGCGGACTTGATCACGCTAACCAGGCGCATCAGCGAGCGATCGAGGCCGAAGATGCCATCCCGCCCGATTGAAATCGGATCGGAGAAGAACTTATAGCGCGTGACTTTCTCGCGATGCTCCGTCACCTCTTCCTGCCCGAAGGAGATGATCATGTCATACAAACGTTGGTGCGCGTTGCGCGTGATGCGCGGATCTTTGATCACCAGATCCAGATAATCGTCGTAGGTGCCTTCCCACGTCAGCGCTCGATATTGTTCGGTGTCAAGACTGCTGGCGATGGTGCTGAATAGGGTGCTAGGCATTTAGATATTCCTCCCTCACGCGAAAGACTCCCTTATCAAACAAGGTGCCAAGGTGCAGGCGTTATTTCGTCTGGAGGCACCGAATCACCTTGAGCTTACAAGTCGTTTACAGATTTTAGGTTATGCAGTAGTCCGGGCGGCGTTTCGTGAACGCCAGGCGCGGATGCTGCGGCGATCCCTCCATTATTATATCATTTTGTGCCGAGGGATTGCCAATTTAGTTACAACGAGGGCGGAGCAGGCAAAAAAGGCGCATGGCGCAAGGTGCCCTTCGATCAGTAATTTATAAATGAATTAAGTTGATATTTGGGTGGCTGTCGAGTAGGTTCTCTTGGTAGAGATCGTTCCGAAACATATTGAGCTCGAACCGGCGTAAGCTCACGCTGGCGAGGGAAACCGGGCGGTCTCGAACATCGCGGACTGATCCACAAACAACTCAGGAAAGCCAGAACCCGGCGGAGGCGTCGCGTGGTTGCGTGGCGTGACGGGTGGCGCGTGGAGAGGTCTGCGATGAGGTGGAGGGCGGCGGTATGTACGACAGTCGGCAGGAGGCAGCGGCAGGCGGCAGGAGTGAAGGCACGGAACGGACGGACGGGGAGACGCGGGGACGGGGAGACGGGGAGAAACGGACGGAGGCGGGAGGCGGGACGCAGGAGGCGGGAGAGACGGCACGGAGCGGACCCTCACCCCTAGCCCCTCTCCCCGGCGCGGGAGAGGGGAACCGGAGCGGCGCTGGTAGCACGAGTAATGAGAAGCGTGCTACGGTGGCGGAGGGCACGGGAGGGGATGCCCGCGATACGAATGGGGACGCACGCTTGAGTTCGCCGCGAACAGGGTCAGGGGAAACAGGTGTGGCACAGGGCGCGGCGAACACAAACGTGCCACCAGGGAGCGCCGAGGACGGGAGCGCACGCACGAGTTCGCCTCCGACGGACGCGGGGAGCGCACGCACGAGACCGGCGCAAAAGGACGCGCCGGTCACGTGCGTGCCACCGCCACCGTGGCAGGAGATCAGCGGGCTGACGGTGGAGGCGGAGGGGAAGATGTCGCGGAGCGAGCGGCGGCACGCTCTGCGGAAGTTGTTTCGGCATTATGAGAAGTTGGTGCGGGAGGCTCTGGAAGAGCACGAGAAAGATCCGGAGAAGGAGGAGCGGACGTTTCTTTGGGATCCGGTGCCGATGTTGTGCATCGAGCTGGGAATCTCGCGGCGGAAGTTGTCGGCGCTCACGCGCGAGCTGACGGGCGTGGCGGCTCACGAAGTGGTGGACCGGGTTCGCGCGGAAAAAGTCGTCACGCGGATGGAGGACGACATCGCGGGGATTTTGAACCAGTGGTACACGCCCGGCGGAGACCATCGCATCCAGGGGTCGTGGTGGGGCGACGACCTGCGCGAGGCTGTGCGGGAGCAGCGGCGCGAGGACGGGTTCGATGGTTGCGCGTGGGCGCTGCTGCACGGCTTTCCGAATTACGCGCGGTTCCGGCGCGGCTGCATGCTCGCTCACG
>DASXUX010000003.1:0-1677 GCA_036504595.1 Planctomycetota bacterium
AGTGTTGCGCCGCATCGTCGGCCAAGCGCCGGTCTTCAACCCGCGCTACAAGGACTTCGCCGACCATTATGGCTTCAAAATCGTGGCGTGCGGAGTGGGCCAGGCACATGAAAAAGGCCGCGTCGAGAACGCGGTCGGCTATGTCAAAAAGAACTTCCTCTCCGGCTCGGAACTCTCCGACTTCCGCCTGGTCGCTCCCGCTGCGCGCCAGTGGCTTGACACGGTGGCCAACGTCCGTCTCCACGGCAGCGTAAAGCAAAAGCCGGTGGAACTCTTTGCCAAAGAAAAACCCGCGCTCCAGCCCATGGCGCTGCTGCCCTACGATGTCGGCATCACGCACGCCGTGAGAGCGAATAGCCAGTTCCGCGTGACACTCGATACCAATACCTACTCCGTGCCTGCCCGCTACGCCGGAGCGCACCTGAGTCTGAGGGTCTATCCCGATCATCTGTGCGTCTACGATCAAAACAAACTGCTGGCCCGCCATACGCGATGCTATGATCGCCGCCAGGACTTCGAAAACCCCGATCACGTCCAGGCTCTGCTGTTACAGCGCCGCAAAGCCAGCGATCAGAAACTGCTCCTGCGTTTGCTGTCTCTCACGCCCAAGGCCGAAGCGTTTTATCAGGGCCTTCAAGAGCGGCGGCTGAACGTGCCCCATCACGTCCGCAAGATCGTGGCGCTCAGCGAAATTTACGGCACGGAGAAAACTGCACGAGCCATCCAGGACGCGCTGGAGTTCCAAGCCTTCTCCTGCGAGTACATCGCCAACCTCCTCGAACAACGCCAGCGACTGCTGCCGGAGCCCGGCGCGCTCCATCTCACGCGCCGCGAAGACCTGCTCGACCTGGAACTCCCCGAACCCAATCTCGGCCTCTACAGCGCCGATCCAACCCAAGGAGAAGAGAATGAGCCAGAACAAGGACCCCAAGAAACTCCACGATGAGCTGCGCCAGCAACTCGCCTACCTGAAGTTGCCGTTCGTTGAGCAGCACCTCGACGAACTGGCCAAACAGGCCGCCTCGGCCCAGTGGTCGCACGTCGAGTTCCTCAGCCGCCTGATCGACGGCGAGGCCCATGAACGTCAAGAGCGCGCACGGCAGCGCCGCATCTCGCAAGCTCACTTCCCCGTCGTCAAGCTGCTCGATCAGTTCGACTTTACTTGGCCGAGCAAGCTAAACCGCGCCCAAGTTCAGGACCTCTTCCGCCTCAAGTTCATCGACGACAAAGCTAACGTGATCTTTGTCGGCGGCGTTGGCTTGGGCAAGAGCCACCTGAGCATCGCGCTCGGACACGCCGCATGCCAGGCGGGGCACCGCGTTCTGTTCGCGACCGCCATTGACATCGTCAATACTCTCTCCGCCGCACAGAACGCCGGACGCCTTGCCGCCGAACTCAAAAAATATCTCCGGCCCAGCGTTCTTCTCATGGATGAACTGGGCTACTTGCCTATCGACAAGCGCGGGGCCGATCTGCTCTTCCAAGTCATCAGCCAGCGTTACGAACGCGGCTCCATCGTGCTCACCACCAACAAGGCTTACAAACACTGGCCGTCCATCTTCAATAACGATAGCACTCTCACCTCGGCGATCCTCGACCGCGTCCTCCATCACGCCGAAACCATCGTTATCGATGGGAAAAGCTACCGCATGAAAGACCGCATCGACCCCTGAAGCC
>DASXUX010000004.1:0-169645 GCA_036504595.1 Planctomycetota bacterium
CGCGAACCAGAATGCCTTCACACACGGCTGGTTTCGCAGCGGCGACGAAGGCTTCTTCAAAATCGACGCGCTCGGCCAGAGTTACTTCTTCATCTCTGGCCGCTACAAGGAGCTCATCATCCGCGGCGGCGTGAAGATTTCGCCGCTCGAACTCGATGAAGTCCTTTGCGGAATTCCAGGCGTCAAAGCCGCCATGGCTGTCGGGTTCGAAAACGTCACCTACGGCGAAGAAGTCGGGGCCTACGTCGTTCCCAAACCGGGCTCCGGTTTGACCGCGGAGGCGGTCCTCTCGGCTTGCCGCGCGCGCCTGCCGTCGTGGATGTGCCCCAAAGCCGTTGTCTTCGGCGAGACGTTCCCGGTCACGAGCACCGGCAAGTACCAGCGCAACCAACTCAAGCCCCTTTTCGCTGCCCGTAACCTGGAGCTCCAAACTGCAAAAGATGACGATGTGGCGCATATTGCCGCGCATGACGAGATCGAAGCAGAGTTGCTGAAGCTTTGGAGGCAGACGTTGGGCGTCTCAAAGATCAGGATAACCGACGATTTCTTTGCACTCGGTGGTAACTCGATGATTGCCGCCAGCATCATCTCTCGAATCGAACAACGCTTCGGCAAAAACCTGCCGCTGGCCACCTTCTTTCAGACGCCGACCATTGCGGGCCTGGCCGCACTCTTGAGGAAGGAAGGCTGGAAGCCGTCCTGGTCTTCGCTGGTGCCGATGCAAACGAAAGGCTCGCGTCCGCCTTTCTATTGCGTGCATCCCGTTGGCGGAAATGTCCTGTGCTACCACGATCTGGCGCGCGGTCTGGGTGAAGACCAGCCCGTGTACGGACTCCAAGCGCCGGGCCTGGATGGCGAGCAAGGCTTTAACTTCCGCATTGAGGAACTCGCGCGACAGCACGTCCGGGAAATCCGCCAGTTCCAGCCCGACGGACCGTACTATCTGGGCGGCGCGTCAATGGGCGGTCTTGTTGCCTTTGAAATCGCGCAGCAACTGGTTGAGCAAGGCGCAGAGGTCGGACTTCTGGCGCTGTTCGATACGCCCGGCCCGCACAGCGTCCCCGTCTCCGGGGGGCGGTACTTACGCAAGTCTCTGCAGAGGACGATGGAAGTTTTCGACAATCATCTCGGGAATCTGGCGCGACTGACGCCAACCGAAGCGGCGGTCTATCTTCTGCGAAAAATGCGTTGGCTTAGGTTCAGAGCACTGGAGAAAGCGTCTGGACTGTTTGGCGGTAGTTCGCTAGTTTCCGACACGTTGACGAAGATCGAAGCTGGAGCCCGGGCCGCCCGAGAACGATACGTGGCGCAGCCGTACCGTGGCCAAATTGCTTTGTTCCGGGCCACTCACTATTCGCATGAATTCCGCCCCGATCCTCACTTGGGCTGGGACGGCATCGCGACGGGCGGACTAGACGTTTTTGAGATCCCCGGTTACCACTCATCCATCTTCATCGCGCCCCGCGTCAGCGTATTGGCCGATCATCTCCGAGACTGCCTAAAGAAAGCTCAGGCCGAGGGCTTAGCCAATACGTCCGGCGAGACGGCCACCCACCCAAAACTCAAAAATGCGCTAACCTTCGGCTCTGGGCCGTTGCCGTGTTAGTGGGTAACTGAGCGTTAGCCGAAGGTCCTTTGGGCGTCCGCTGCAGTTCATGACATCTGGATAGCGGACGTGCTGTAGCAAACCTCATCAAGTAAGGCCACTTGCCGTGCCAAAGGGATGAAGAGATAAAGGCCGCTCCGAATTACACACTTGAATGCCCTGAATTCTGTGAGGACGCGCGTCCTTTAGCTCCTGCGCGTTGAGCCTCGGCACGTCCTGGAGGTCGCCAAGCCTGCGCCCGTTTCGTTTTTCTTGCAACAAATGAACATTTCCCAAGGCTGGATACATGAACTATGGGGGAATCTTAAAAACAGCTCCGCAAGAACGGACAATCCGTATGCCTGATCATCGCACTCAAGATGAGTTCCCTCGCGCTATTCCCGCCGAGCTGGTGATTGCCGGCATTTATGCGTTCGTTGCAACACTGTGGATTTACGGCTCCGATTCGTTTTTGGCCGCAATCTCTCCATCGACTGAGTTCTACGCGAGATGGAGCACCTACAAGGGTTGGTGTTTCGTTGCGGTCACCAGCACCATCCTGTTTGCTGTCCTTCGAGGAATGTTTCGGCGTATTCGCACGGTTCAGCGGGAGCTCGAAGGCGACGTTGCAGCTCGCAAACACGCGGAACAGATGCTGGAGCAGCGAAATGCGGAGCTTAAAGCGGAACGTGCGCGTTGGCAGGGCGTTGTCGAGAGCATCGCCGATGAGGTCTGGGTGGCGGACCTGAAGGGCCGCATGAGCCTGATCAACCTACCTGAAGTGACGCACATGGGGCTCGCCGAATTTCACGATAAGTCCGTTGAGCAGATATTGGAAGAGGTCGAGATCTGCAATCCCGATGGAAACGTGCGTCCCGCTGAAGATGCTCCGTTGCTTCGTGCCCTGCGCGGTGAAATTGTGCGTGGCGAAGAGAGCATGCGGCACCGGAAGACAGGACGCCTTCGCTTCCGGCAGTTCAGTGCCGCGCCGACCCGCGATCCAACAGGCGCAATTACAGGCGCTGTTGCAATTGTCCGCGATGTCACCGAACACAAGCAGGCGGAGCAAGCGTTGCGCGAAAGCGAGCAGCGGTTGCGGGCGATTTTCGATGGCGCGGCACTCGGCATCGCCGAAATGGACAGGGAAAGCCGATTTGTTGCGGTAAACGAGCGGATGTGCGAGATGCTCGGCTATTGCCGGGGCGATTTGCTCGGCAGAACGGTGCATGAAATCACCGCCCCGGAGGACAGGGCGCGTAGCGAGGAGCTCAATGGGAAGCTCCGTCGCGGCGAGGTGGATCGCTTCGATTACGAAAAGCGCTATCTGCGCATGGACGGGTCATCACTTTGGGTGCATGTGACCTGCTCGGCCGTGCGTGATGCGGCCGGCAACTTTGTGCGGGCAGTCGGAACGATCGAAGACATCGAGGAGCGAAAACGTGCCGGCGCTCAGCGGCGGCTGCAAGTCGCCGCGCTTAATGCCGCGGCAAATGGGATTGTGATCACGGATGCCACAGGCACGATCCTTTGGGTGAATCAGGCATTCAGTGAAATGACAGGCTACGATGCTAAAGAGGTAATCGGTCAGAATCCTCGAATACTGAAGTCCGGCAAGCAGGAACAGAAATTCTACGAGGATTTGTGGGCCGTGCTGCGTCGAGGTGAAGTATGGCGGGGCGAGTTAATCAACCGGCGCAAAGATGGCAGCTTCTATCACGAAGAAATGACAATCACACCTGTGCCTGATGAGCAAGGACACAACAGCTACTATGTCGGCATCAAGCAGGACATCTCCGGACGCAAACGAGCTGAAGAAGCGGACAGGGAAGCCAGCCGTCGGAAGGACGAGTTTCTTGCGATGCTTGGCCACGAACTGCGCAACCCTCTCGCTCCGATTCGAAATGCTGTCCACATCATGAAGCGCGCCGGGCCTGCAGAACCGGCGGTCATGCGCGCGCGGGAGATGATTGACCGGCAGGTCACTCACCTGGCACGACTGGTCGATGATCTCCTTGATGTATCACGCATTTCACGCGGCAAGATCAGTCTCAAGAAACAGCCACTGGACCTGACAGCGCTTGTCAGGGAATTTGCCCGTGATTATGCATCGCTCTGCGAGAGCGCGGGCGTAGCGCTGCAACTGAACGTTCCCGACCATCCGCTTTGGACTCGCGGAGACCCGGCTCGCATACAGCAGATTATCGGAAACCTGCTGAGCAACGCAGCTAAGTTCACTAACTCTGGCGGAATCATCAGCCTCAGCCTTAACGCCGAAGAAAACGACGCGGCGCAGATCACCGTACAGGACTCTGGAATCGGAATGGACGAGAGCACGCTGAGCTGCATCTTTGAACCCTTCAGTCAAGCAGAACACAGCATCGATCGAAGTCGCGGCGGCTTGGGCCTGGGGTTGGCACTTGTGAAGGGCTTGGTCGCGCTGCATGGCGGCACCGTGCGCGGGGCGAGTGCTGGTTTGGGTAAAGGTTCGATCTTCAACGTGGTGTTGCCATTGGAGAAAGACTGCACGCCGATATCGCCGCAAGCGGCCAAGCAGATCGCCTCTCACGCACACCGAATTCTAATCATTGAAGACAATGCCGATGCGGCCGAGAGTCTACGCATGTTGCTCGCGGTCCTGGGGCATAATGTCGCCTGCGCGGCAAGCGGGGCAGCCGGTCTGGAGCGTGCACGCGACTTCCAACCTGATGTAGTTCTGTGCGACATCGGTTTGCCCGGCGGTATGGATGGCTATGACGTTGCGAGAGCCATCCGCGCCGACCGCGAGATGGCTTCCACCTATTTGATCGCACTCACGGGCTACGGCCAAGAAGATGATCGACGCAAGGCTCGCGAGGCAGGCTTCGACCATCATCTTACGAAGCCAGCAGACCCCGATTCATTGGAGCGGCTGTTAGCCACGTAAAGATTGGGCTGATAGCAGAATCAACCAGTGCGGGTCGCGGAAGAGTAGTTGCGTGGGCACACGGTTCAGCATCGAGCACCTCGCGGATGCGTTGAAGAAGCGCGGCACCAAGGACAGGCTGCGGTACGAAAGGCACGTCAAGCTGATTGTTCCGAAGCAGCGGGTGATCCGCATATCCCGACATCCATAGAATCTTCAGGCGGGGGTGCAACTTTGGAGGGCGACGCGCAAGTTGCGACAGCATCACACTTTCGCCGGCGGTCGTTAGATCACGATGACGCAATTTCTGCCGTTTTTTTTGGCCGTATACAATGCCTTGTCCGCCTGAGCGAATAGATGAGTCTCTGTCGTCTCGGGTTGCCGCATCGCAAGGCCAAAACTGCTCGTGACCCGGATCGACGTTCCCTCCGCGGACAGGATCGTTTGTCGTTCAAGAAACGCGCGGATACGTTCCACGGCGTGCTGAGCTTGTTCGGCCGTGGTGTTTGGAAAGAGGATACAAAATTCGTCTCCACCAAAACGGCCGGCAAAATCGGATTCGCGGATAACCTGGCGAATACAATCTGCAAAGCCGGCGAGCACGCGATCGCCAGCTTGGTGCCCGAAGGTGTCGTTAATGACTTTGAAGTTGTCCAAGTCGCACATGCAGAGGCAGAGCGGCATTGAGTAGCGCTTTGACACTCGCCAAGCCTCAATAAGGCGTTCATCAAATTGATGGCGATTGAATAACCCAGTGAGCTTGTCGTGAGTCGCCGAGTGACGAAGTTCATCCTCCAGTTGCTTTCGCTCGGTGATATCGCTGAGTGTGATCACCGCGAGCCTCGGTTGGCCGTGGTCGTCGCGTACCAGGGTGCCGCCGTAGCTGAAAACACGTTGCCAGCTGCTTCCCACGCGGCGGATGCGTAGTTGGCAATCGCGCAGATCCTCGCCGCGGAGGATGCGAGCGAGGGGCCACTGATCCAACGGAAGCACCGATTCGCCGAGGGTTGTCAGCTCAAACGTTGCAGCAAAGTCCGACAGCCGATGGCGGGCTTCGTCCAGCGTCGCGTAGCCATGCATAGCAAGCGCGGCGCGGTTCCACTCCAATGTCTGGCCACTTAGGTCGGAGACCACGATTCCTTCTGTAAGACTCTCGACAACGATCCGATAGCGCTCTTCACTCTCACGCAAAACTTCGTCGGCGCGTTTGCGTTCCGTAATGTCGCGGCTGATGCCGACCAAACCGATTACTTTTCCGGTGGCATCAAAGACCGGTGCCTTCGTGGTGGACATCCACTGCTCGCCGCGACCCGTGTGGCCGAGTTCAATCCGGTCCCGGAGCGGCTTCTGATTTGTCATCACGCTCTGATCGTCGAGGCGGAACGAACTGGCGTCATCAGCGCTGTAAAAATCGCAGTCGGTCTTGCCCAGGGCCTCGGAAGGAGAGTTCAGGCCCAGAGTACCGGCGACACCCCTGTTCACCTTCAGGAAGCGGCTCTCCACATCCTTGAAATATATCTGGTCGGGGATGTTGTCCATTAATGCTTCCATTAGGTTGCTTTGATGGCTGAGTTCCGAAACGCGGCTCTCCAGTTGGTGGTTGACTTGCTGCAGAACGGCGTTCGCGCGACGCACCGCATCGATGCGCCGCATAGACCATGCGAGCAGAATGGACAAGAGAAGGAGCGCCAGCGTTACGGACGCGGTTACCACTTCCATCTTCGCGTGCGGACCTCTGGCTTCAGAAGCGGTCGAAAGTGCGACGCCCGACTACGGGACGTGCGCTTAGGGCGCGACTGCTGTGCCAAACGAATTCCGATCAATTGGGTTCTCTTCACATAGCGAGCGGTGTTTTCATGTCCTCAACCGTTGTTGCGAGTTGAGCGGATACGATGTCGCGATGTGCAACGATGATTTACATTATTCTGCATGCGAGTGTGCCCGCATCGTAACTCGCAGCCACCTTCGCAAACCACACGCATCCCCTTCCAACGTCGATATTGCTGCGTATTAGCGATGAAGTATTGAGGGAATTCACTCGCAAGTCGAAGGTGTTATGTGGATTGCGACTGGTTGAGTAAAGATGACGGCCCTGAAATCTTCCGCGAGAGACAGGACGGCTGCGATCAGGGACGTGCCTGCGCAAAATTCCACCGCGCATTGGCGAACGAATAGCGGGAGCACCACAAATTGAGAATTCCGTGGCAGGCTTGGACGCAAAAGTCGGAGGAAAGCATGGTGCTGGAAGAAGGGACGCGCGCCCCGCTTGCAGGTGCCGAACTTGGTGCTGCAGGGATCGTCCGGAGCGGTGCCAGGGTCCTGATAGTGCTACTGCTCGTCATTGGCGTTCTCGACTTGGTGGGCTGGCTCTTTGGCCTACCGCTCCTATGCAGCTTCGCGCCGGGCCTCATCGGTATGAAGCCCAATGCCGCCGTATGTTTTCTGCTGCTGGGGATAGCGCTATGGCTGCTCTGGCTTCCCACTGCAGGGGGTCATCGTCGAATGTCAGCGGCGTTGGCTGCTACGACTCTGGCCATCGGCCTATTGAATGTATGCGAATATGTCTTTCATTGGAGTGCAGGCATTGATCAGTTGCTCGTTCAAGACCGTGAGCCAGTCCTGAGCAACGTGCCGGCAGGCAGACTTGCGATGGCTGCGGCCGGCGGCGTTGTGCTTGGGGGCGCAACACTGTTGTTTATGTCGTTGGGGCGTGGCGGCGCGTGGCGAATGCGAGTCTTGGTCGTGTGTGGGTCGCTGCTGACCCTTATCGGCTTATTCTCGCCCACTGGGTATACCGTCGCCGATCCCGCGCTCGTGGGTTGGTGGCGTGCCACGGCAATGGCGTTGCCTACGTCAATCAGCCTGGTATTGGTCGGAGCGTCCATTTTGCTGCTCGCCTGGCAGGAGGCGCGCGAGAACTGGACCGCGGGAAAAGGTATTGTTCTCGCCTTTGCGCTTACAGTTGTTGTCCTGTCGTTTGTCAGCGTGTCATCCTTCATGACCGACCATGATCTGACAATCTCTTACCAAGCAGCGCAAACCTCGCAGACTGTCCTTCACAAGACGCAGGCAGTCTTGCTCGAAGCCATCGAACGGGAAACGGCGTGGCGCGGATTTCTGGTTACGGGAAACCGCGAATTCCTTGGGGCTCCCCTGCGAAGCACGAAAAAGCTGCGGGAGGATATGGAGGAACTGCGAAGACTCACAGCCCGTAATTCAAGCCAGCAGGAGCACACGGCCGCGCTGGGAGAGTTGCTCGATCAATGGATAGCTCAGTTCAACCTCTGGCTGAACCTCAGAGCTGATCGGCCCGCCGAGATTGACAGCCAGATTGCCTTGACGCTGCAAGGCAAGGATACCATGGACCGAATCAGGGCGGCGATTGCTGATATTGAGCGGATTGAGAAAGCAGCATTGCTGCAGCGCGAAACGGCGGTGCATGCCGCCCAGCAAAAAGCATTCTTTCTGGCCCCGCTTGGCGATGCCTTCGCGTACTTAGCGCTGGTCGCGGGCCTAATCATTCTATTGCGCGACATCAACGCCCGCAGACGGGCGGAATCGGCGCTGCGGGAAAGTGAAGAGCGTTACCGCACGCTGTTCTCACAGGCCCCCGACAATCTTATGCTCGTCGATCCCCAGACCGGTAAGGTGCTCGACTGCAACGACGCCGCGTGCGCACAGTTGGGATATTCGCGCGAGGAACTGCTCAAACTCCGCGTCGCGGACTTTGACGCCGCACAAACGGGTGAGGAAATACGCCTGAACATGCACAGCATCATGCGGTCGAAACACGCCGACTTTGAAACGCGTTACCGGACTAAGCAGGGCGAGATTCGCGACATCCGCATGACCGTGCGCGTGACTGAGCTCTCCGGCCGGCCGGTGTTGCTGGGCATCTCGCGTGACATTACCGAACGGAAGCGCGCCGCCGAGGCGCTACAACAGAGTGAGGCCCGGCTGAGTGCTATCATCGCATCAGCTATGGACGCGATTATTACCGTCGATAATCAACAGCGTATCATTCTCTTCAATGGTACAGCCGAGCGCGCCTTCGGATGTTCGGCCGCTGACGCGATCGGAACTCCTGTCAGTCGCTTCATCCCGGAACGATTCCGACACGTGCACGAAAAGCATATCCCCACCTTTGCCACATCCGCCATCAGAGAGTTGCGCGTGGGTGACAGAGAGCCCCTTTGGGCGCTTCGCCCGGACGGCACTGAATTCCCTATGGCCGCCTCTATTTCGAAGACTGAAGCGGGTGGGCAAACGTTGTTCATGATTATCGCCCGCGATGTGACAAAGCAGCGGCAACTTGAACAGCAGTTCTTACAGGCGCAGAAGATGGAAGCGGTCGGGCAGTTAGCCGGAGGTGTTGCCCATGATTTCAACAACCTGCTGTGTGTGATCAACGGCCGCGCCGAGTTGGCTCTTGAGAGCATGAAGCCCAACGATTCGCAGCGCAGGAATCTTGAGCTTATCTTCAAGACAGGCGAGCGCGCCGCCAAGCTGACTCGTCAACTTCTGGCCTTCAGCCGGCGACAAGTGCTTCAGCCGAAAGTGCTCGACCTGAATGCAGTGGTGGCGGACATTGATGAAATGCTGCGTCGGCTAGTACCCGAAGACATCACGGTAACCACCGATCTCGCCCCAGAACTTCATCACACGAAGGCCGATCCGAGCCAAGTTGAGCAGGTAATAATGAATCTTGTGGTCAATGCGCGCGATGCGATGGCTCAGGGCGGAACGTTGACAATCAAAACAGCAGATGTTGAGTTGGATGAAGCCTATTGCAGCAGCCATGCCGGTGCTCAGGCCGGCAAGTATGTGATGCTATCCGTCAGCGACACAGGTTGCGGGATGGATGATAACGTTAAAAAGCACCTTTTTGAGCCGTTCTTCACGACGAAGGGAAGGGATAGAGGCACAGGCCTGGGGCTGGCCACGACCTACGGCATCGTTAAACAGAGCGGGGGGTACATCACGGCAGAAAGTGAACTCGGCAAAGGCACGACATTCAAAGTCTACCTGCCGCAGGTCGCCGAAGGACCGATAGCTTCCGCTGAACGGGCCGCGGTCGGCGCGTCCCATCGCGGCAAAGAAACGATTCTTCTCGTCGAAGATGAAGAGGAGGTACGCCTTCTCGCATCCGATATCCTTGAGGCCGAGGGCTACCGTGTGTTTCGGGCGAGCGGCGGTCTTGAGGCACTTCAGGTATACGAAGAGCACCACGATGAAATTCGTATTGTGGTTACAGACGTGATCATGCCTCAACTGACCGGGCCTGAGTTGGCAGCGCGTTTACGACTGCGCTGTCCGGACATCAGGGTCGTCTATATCTCCGGCTACACGGACGATGCGGTCAGGGTCAAAGACTTATCCCCCGGAACGCACTTCATCCAGAAGCCTTTTGCCGCGAGCGATCTTCTCCGCAAGGTTCAAGATGTTTTGGACGGGAAATAGTCGATCTGCAAGCGATAACGCGGCGCATGCGCTGGCCTTGCGATGTCAGCGCTCCGGCCCGGATCGAAACACTTCGCCGATCGCACGTGCGGCGGGCTTGAGTTGGCCGTGGAAATCCAGGATCGCGGTGTTCGCGGTGCAAGGGAAACAGTCGTGGCCCATCCACAGGATCACGCCGCCACACCGCGGGAAACGGGACTTGCAGGTACGCACGGCGCGAGCCAGAGCGGCGGCTTGACGGGTCTGGCTCCACGCGACGTACTCTTCTAAATCGCGCGGCTCGCGGCCCAGTTCAGCAATGCAGGCGTCCCATTCGATCCACCAGGCGGTTCGTTGCCAGAGCGGATTTTCGTGCGAGGCTGGCAGCGTTGGCAAGCCGCCGGCCGTGGCCTCGATGAGTTCGGCGTTGCTGGCCCCGGGCGCGCCGACTTCGGAGCGGAACAGCGCGTCGTCTGCAGCCCAATACGCTTCCGCTTCTGCACTCCAGGGCCCATGCACATCCCAGTGCAGGCCTTTGCCGAAATCTTTCGCATCGGCAGTGAAGCGGGGACCGGAGGCCGATGTCGCCAGGAATCGCCGGCCCGGATCTTCGGCTTGCACAACCGACTGCAATCGCGCGATGAGCGGATGGCTTGCGTCCACGGGCTTGCCCGTGCCTGTCTTGTTGCCGTCGAGGTCGCCCTGGAGTTCGTTTCCGCCGCACCAGAGCAGCAGCGAAGCGTGATGTTGGCGTCGCTGGATGTATGAGGTCGCGATTCTGCCCAAAGCGTCGATCGAGCCGGCATCTGCCGGCGGCCAGTTATCCATGCCCGATGAACTGAGCGGGAACTCCTGCCAGACCAGCAGCCCGAGTTCATCGCATAGCGAATAAAAATCCTCGCGTTCAAGCACGGCACCGCCCCAGACGCGCATGATGTTGCAGCCAAGGTCGCGGTACGTTTCCAGTCGCGCGCGCACGTCGGCGGTTGTCACATCGGCGAAGTTCGGCCGAATGGGCGTCCAGTTGACGCCTTGCAGGAAGATGGGCTTGCCGTTGACCACACAGATCCAGGGATCAGCGCCCGCTGGAGCGCCTGCGCACGATTGCCACTCCACGGACTTGAATCCGACACGCCAGGCGTGCGTGTCGCCGCTGCCCTCAAGCAGCGTGCAGGTCACGGTGTAGAGCGGCTGCTTGCCGTGGCCAGCGGGCCACCAGCGCCGCACGGGCAGGTCTTTCCAGACGATTTCATTTGTGAACTGTTCACTGCGCAGGATCTTCTCGCCGTCGCAAAGCGTGAGTTGCATTCGTCCGCCCTGGGCGGCCACACGCAGGCCATCGCCGGTTGTGACGCAGCTTGCGTTTTGGATTTCGACGCCGTCGGTGACCTGCAGTGAGATGGCGTCCCAGATGCCGATCTGGACCAGGCGGCAGGTCCAGTCCCACGTGTAATTGAACCGCGGCTTCCACTCAGTCATCTGCGAGGTGTAGCCGAACTGTCCGAGCCAGCGTGGCGGGCAGTCGAAGATGATTTGAAGTGTGTTCTCGCTGTCGGTCAGCGCAGGCGTGAGATCGAAGACATGCGGGAGGAACGAATTTTCGAAGCGGCCGATTTGCGTGCCGTTCACCAGCACCCAACCCGAGGAGTCCAACCCGAGGCAGCGCAGCCGGCACGTGTGCCCCTTCGTCAGCCATGCCGATGGCAATGGAGCGTGGAACATCCAGTGCCGGTGTTCGACCCACTCACACGCACGCGACGACAAGCCGATGTTCCAGTCTGGCAGAAGACCGGCGTCACGAAGCGCCGCTTGTACAGATCCCGGCACGCGCGCGGGCACGGTCGGGACATCTCCATGCAGCGGGCGACCGGAGCGCAGGATGTCCCCGAACTGCCACTGAAATGGAATGAAGCCGGTCAGTTGCCACTGGAGTTCGCTTAGGTTGTGTGTCTTTTTCATGAGTACCTTTCCAGTGTTGCAGAAGGCCTGCGCGCGGTGGTGGTGCCGGCCTCCGTGCCGGCGAGTACGCGATCATCGCGAGAGTTGCCCACGTTGGCAAGTTCTGCAAGCAAATCGGTGTATGCAGATGGGTCCACGTTGACGGAAGCCGATAGACTCCAGCAAAGAGGGGCGTGTGCATGCCACAGACTGAGGCAACGAATACTGCGGCGGATATCGAACTGGTCGAACACGCCCATCAGGCGCGCGATAGGATCCTGACCGAAATTCGCAAGGTCATCATCGGGCAGCAGGACTTGGTGGAGAAGGTGCTGGTGGCGCTTTTCGCCGGTGGCCATGTGCTCCTCGTGGGCGTTCCCGGCCTGGCTAAGACGCTGCTCGTCAGCACCTTGGCCAAGACGCTTTCGATGGGCTACAAGCGCATTCAGTTCACGCCCGACATGATGCCCTCGGATATCACCGGCACGGAGGTGCTGGAAGAAAACCATGCCACCGGCCGCAAGGAATTCGTCTTTGTGCAAGGCCCCGTCTTTGCCAATCTGATTCTGGCTGACGAAATCAATCGTACTCCACCCAAAACGCAAGCCGCGCTGCTCGAAGCCATGCAGGAAAAGCACGTGACCGTCGGCAAGAAGACGTACGAACTCGAAGAACCGTTCATGGTGATGGCGACGCAGAACCCCATTGAGCAGGAAGGAACCTATCCGCTGCCGGAGGCGCAGCTTGACCGGTTCATGTTCAATCTCTGGGTCGACTATCCGGACAACGCCGATCTGAAACAGATCATCAAGGCCACAACTGCCGGAGGCTTCGAAACCCCTCAGGCTGTTCTGGACGGCGCGGCCGTGTTGAAACTCCGGCGGGCCGTGCGCATGATTCCGATCAGCGACCACGTGCTCGACTACATCGTCCGCCTCGTGACCGCCACTCATACCAAGAAACCAAAAATTCCGGAAGTGTCGCGCAAGTACCTGGACTGGGGCTGCGGGCCGCGCGCTGGGCAATACCTGAGCCTGGGCGCGAAAAGCCGGGCGCTGCTGCGCGGGAATCTGCAGGCCACGGCCGAGGATGTGCGCTTCGTGGCGCACGCGGTCTTGCGGCACCGCATCGTCACAAATTTCACGGCCGTCGCCGATGGCATCGACGCGGATGCGATCGTCAGCCGTTTGCTGGAAGAAGTTCCCGAAAGCGTCTGACAACGATTCTTGGTTTGCAGTTTCACGTTCATGGTTTTCCGCCGCCGCAGAACGCCACGAACACGAATCGCAAACCATGACTGTGAATCACGGACCGAGAACCATGAACCAAGAGCTAAAGTTCCTCGACCCCGCTGTGCTGCGCTCCATCAGTTCCATCGAACTGAAAGCGCGCCTTCTTGTCGAGGGCCTCTATGCTTCGCGGCACCGCTGCCGCTACTACGGCTACAGCGTGGAATTCAAGGATCACCGGGAATACGTCGCGGGCGACGAACCGCGCATCATCGATTGGAAAACGCTCGCGCGCACCGAACGCTACTACGTCCGGCGCTTCGAGATGGAATCGAACATGAACGTCGTGTGCCTGCTGGACGCGAGTGGCTCCATGAGCTACCGCCCGCAGGATCCGCGGCGCTTTACGAAAATGGAATACGCCAGCTACCTGGTTGCATCACTGAGCTACCTGGTCAGCAAGCAGCAGGACAGTCCCGGACTGGTGACGTTCACAACCGAGATCAAAGACTTTCTTGCGCCGAAACAAGGCAACCGGCATCTGTACACGCTGCTGGCCCGCTTGCAAGCGCTCCGGCCGCAGGGCCGGACGAATCTGGAGGACGTCCTAAAGAAAGTTGCGCTGCGCCTGCGGCGTCGCGGCATCTTTATCCTCGTCAGTGACTGTCACGGCGATGTGAACGCCATGCTCGACGGCCTGCGGCATTTTGCGGCGCGTGGGCACGATGTCGTCGTCCTGCATCTGCTCGATCACGACGAAATCGAGTTTCCCTTCCATTCGTTGACCAGTTTTCGAGACCTGGAGACCGGCGCCGAAGTCATGTGCGACCCGCTGCGCCAGCGGCGTGAATACAGCGCGCGCGTGGCGGCCTTCCGCGACACCGTTCGCGAAGGCGCCTGCGCCTGCGGCGCGGACTACTGGTTCGTCGATACCGCTCAGCCGATCGAGCGGGTGCTGCGCGATTACCTGCTCTACCGGAGGCAGCGCGGATGACGAATTTTGGATTTTTGATTTTCGATTTTCGATTGCAGCACCGGGGTGGTGCCGGCGTCCCTGCCGGCCGGCGCGGAGGCCGGCACCACTATGAATCCAAAATCCAAAATCTAAAATCTAAAATCAGGAGGCTCCGATGAGCCTCCTTGCGCCGGCGATGCTGGCGGGAGCTGCGGCTCTCGCGGTTCCGGTGGTGCTTCACCTGATCGCGCGGCACCGTTTTCCGATCCAGGATTTTCCCAGCGTCCGGCTGCTGCAATATGAACGGCGCACAAACGTCTTTGCTTGGAAAATCGTAGACCTGAAGCAACTGTTGCTGCGCCTGCTGGTGCTGGCTCTCCTGGTGCTGGCGATGGCGCGTTTTTTTTCGCCCTCGCTTTCCTCTGACCCGGCGCCGCGCAATCTGGTGATCGTCGTCGATGCATCGGCAAGCATGCGCATGACGGGAAAGAGTCTTGAGTCTGGGAGTCGGGAGTCTGGAGTCTCGAAGACGCTCCTCGAACATGCCAAGGGGCTGGCGCGCGAACTGCTGCAGGAAGTCCGGTCACCCAGCCGATGCGCGCTTGTGGTTGCCGGGCAGAATGTGGATGTGCTCAGCACGCTGGAACCTGGGTCGGAGCGGGCGCTGTCCGCCTTGGGTTCTATTGAGGCATGCGACGGCGCCGGGCCGGGCTTGATCCGCGCCATCGCGCGATGCGGCGAAATGCTCCGCGGCCGCCGCGAGTTCCGATCCCAGATCGTCGTGCTTACAGACGTGCGCGCGTCCGCCTTTGAGGCGCGTGATCAGCGAGATCTGCAGTCGATCGAACAGACGCGCCGCGACTTGGGTGCGCATCTCGATGTTGCCGTCATCGACGTCTCCGGTGGCGTGAGCGAAAATCTGGCGATACTCGATGCACGCGTCCGCGGCGGCGAAGTTCAGGCCGGCGATGACGTCCACGTGGTCGCGCACGTCGCCAGAAGCGCAACGGCGGGCACGGAGGCCCGCCCCACTGCCGGCACAGAGGCCGGCGCTACCGGTGCGCAGACGGCCGAGCTGCGCTTGTCCATTGGCGGGCAGTCCGATCCGCAGCCGCGCGGCGTCGCGCTGGCTGCCGGTGCTGAGGCGTTTGTGGATATGACGCTGCGCGTGAACCGCGCGCAGCGGGCGTTTGGATCTGTGTCACTCAAAGAACATGACGCGCTTCCGCAAGACGACCAATTTCTGGTCCCGGTCAACGTTGCTGATGTGCAACGCGTTCTGCTTGTGTGGAATCCGGATGAGCATCCCGCTGGTTCCGGAACTCAGCCGCGCGGTGTGGGCGGGGATCTGAGCCGGTTGGGCACAGATGCCAGGGCGGCGACGAGCTCCGTGACGGCCGGCAGGGACGCCGGCACCACCTCCGTCGAGGAGCAGATCAGCGGCGCGACGATCCTGCGGTACGTGCTCAACCCGGGGCGCGAGCTTGGCGCTAGCTACAGCAGCGGCATCGACACGACCGTTGTCACGGCAGAGACGCTTTCGGCTCAACCGCTGAGCAAGTACGACGTCGTCGCGCTCTACGATGTGAGTTCCCTGCCGGAGAAGTGTCTGCAGGACCTCGACACCTTTGTGCGGCAAGGCAAGTCCGTCCTGCTGTTCTGCTCCGCCGCATGCAGTCCGCTGCATTTCAACAAAAGTCTGGCCGCAGGAACAAAGGATCGTCCGCCGCTGGCGCCGGTTCAGATTGGTAACGACCGGCTGCTTAATCCGCCCGCAGGGATCGATCCAGCTTGCGCGAGCCACCCGCTCCTCGCGCCTTTCCGAGACCGCATGCAAGGCGATCTTTCGGTGATTCGCTTCGCCAGCGTGCGCGAAATACGGGGGCAGCCGGAAGGCGCGAAGGTTGTCTTGCGCGCCATGGACGGCACGCCGCTGGCCGTTGAGCGCGAGGTGGGCCAGGGACACGTGATGCTGCTGACGTTCGGATTGGAACTCGACCGCGGCAATATCGCTCGCTGCAGAGTATTTCCAGCGTTCATGTCGCGCGTTGTACAGTATCTGAGCGGGCGGCTTGCCGTTCGGCCGCCCGACGTCCTTCCCGCCGGCGAGATGCGCGTTCTGGATGTCTCTGAGCTTCCCTTCGCGCTTGAAACGTCGCTGGACCTGACGCGGATCGAGGGTGCAGAAGCGCGGGCCTCTTCGCCGGCCGGCAGGGACGCCGGCCCTACCACGCCAACGCGCACGCTCGTGGAACGGCTCCCGATCAGCCCGGAGAGACAAGTCGTCTTGAAAGGACTGCCCACCGGCCAGTACCTCATCCACAAATCGCAGAATGCGGGAAACGCTCAGGTTCTTAGTTACGCCCGGCCGGTCACCGTGAATGCTGACCCGCGCGAAAGCTGCATGACGCCGATTGCCGGGACCGAACTGCAGGCGCTGCTGGGACCGGAGACGCGCATTCTCTCGCCGTCGCACATCACCGAACTGGCGCCCCGCGGCGGCGAGTTCTGGACGCTGCTGGTCGCGTTGCTGGCGCTGGCCTATTGCATTGAAGCACTCGCAGGGTGGATTGCCTGCGTGCGCAACCGGCAGCAAAGCGGGGTAGCGCCGGCGTCCCTACTGGCCGGCGCGGAGGCCGGCGCTACGCCGGAAAGCAGAAGCACGCCGGAGGGCACGGCATGAGCGTGCTCTACTGGCTGCTGGGCATTGACGATCCGAGCTCCATTCGCTCCGCGGCCGAGGTAAGCTTCTGTGCCGCAAGGGCGCTGCCTGGGCTGGCGCTGACCATCGCGATTGTGGCCGGCGTTCTGGCGGCGGCACTGAATCTGCTACCGCAAGCCGTGATGGCCTGGCGCACGCGCGTGGCGCTGACGTTGATACGGCTTGCGGGGTTCGCGATGTTGATCGGAATGCTTGCCCAGCTCGAACTGCGGCTCACCGTAGACCGGGAACTTCCGGCGCGTGTCGCGGTGCTCACCGACACCTCCGGCAGCATGGGCCTGAAAGATGCCGGCCAGACTAGCCGTCTACAGGCCGCGCGAGACTTCGCACAAGGATCGCTGGGTGCATTGAACGGGCGCGCCAGCGTGAGCCGCTACGGCTTCAACTGGCGCTTGGAACCGGACGCGGGGACGCTCGAAGCGGCAGGCGCGACACAGCTTTCGACGGCTTTGCTCGAAACCGCTCGACGCGAGCCTGACCTGCAAGCGATCGTTCTGCTGAGCGATGGCAGCGGCGCCGGCACGGACGGCGCTGGTGGAACGGCGGGCGCGGCTTTGCGGTGGCGCGGCGTGCCAGTATTTCCAGTTATCTTCGGCAAGGAAGATTCGCCCAAGACAGGCCGAGTGCAGCTTACCGGCGGCGCGACGTACGTGCGCTTGGGCGACGAACTGAGCCTGAGCGCAATGCTGAGCGCGCAAAACCTTGCCGAGCAGACGGTGCGCGCCGTGCTCTATGAGAAAGGCGTAGCCAAGGCGCTGGACGTGCGCGAGAACATTCGCCTGGGCGCTCAGCCGGTGCCGGTTCATTTCGTCGTGAAACCAGACCGGCCGGGCGCGAAAACCTATCAGATCGCAATGGAAGGCTTGCGCGGAGCTGTGACGGACAGGCGCATGGCGGCCGAACAAAACGTGGATGTGATCGACGCGAAGATTCGCGTGCTCTACCTCGACATTCCACGCGACGAGCGCAAGGTGCTCGGCCATTGGCTGGCGAGAGATCCCGTTGTCGATCTCGGCGCGCTGACGCTCATGCCCAAAGGCGGCTGGTACGCTCAAGGTTCGCTCCGCCATGCAAACCAGGGTGATGGCTTGCCGAGCAAAGAAGCGGACCTTTACCAGTACGACGTTGTCATACTCGGCGACATTCCGCGCTCGTACTTCCGGCAGGGCGGCGATGTGGCGGAAACGAAGATGCGTTGGCTGGCGGAATTTGTGGCGCGGCGGGGTGGGGGCCTGATCGCACTTGGAGGTCAGAAGGTGTATGCGGCCGGCGGCTACCAGGATTCGATGCTCGCGCACATCCTGCCGTTCGAGATCGCCACAGCCAACAGCCCGCAGATTGAAAAGACCTACGCCGTCACCCCGACAGCGTTGGGACTGGCGCATCCGCTGATGCAGCTCGAATCCAACGTTACCGGCACGGAGGCCGGTGCTACCAGCCGCAACCGGGAAGCATGGCTGGACCTGCCGCAACTCGACGGCTGCAATCGGGTCGGCGCCGTCCGGCCCGGCGCCACACTGCTGGCGGTGCGAGCGGTCGGTGGCGCCGGTGGCGCCGGCCTCCGTGCCGGCAGAGACGCCGGCACCACCGTTCCAGCCTCCGTGCCGGCAGAAGTGCCAGTGATCGCGATGCAGGAACTGGGCAAGGGAAAAGTTCTGGCGCTGGCGGCCGATACGACGTGGCGCTGGGAGATGATGCGCGACGAGCAAGCGCCGGACTATTTCCGGCGCTTCTGGGGGAATGCCGTCCGGCACCTGGCTCCCGATCCGCGGCTGGAGCCTGGCAAGCCGCAGATTCAGCGTTCGCGTGAACACGCCGCCGTGGGCGAGACGGTGACGTTTACGACCCGGCTGGTCGATGCGATCTATGCACCGGTACGCGGGGCTGATCTGGCCGTGCAGGTTCGCAGCCCGTCGGGGCGCACGTTCATGATCTTCCCGCGCGACGGCCGGAACGCGCCGGGCGTCTATGCGTACGACGTGCTGATTGATGAGCCCGGGTCGTGGTCGATCCAGGCCAGCTACAAGAAATTCACGGCGGAGGAGATCGTTCGGGCCGGTGAGGGCGACGAGGAGCTGGATGATCCTCGCGCGCGACCGGACCGGCTGAAGGAGTTGGCCAAGGCGACCGGCGGGGAGATGTACCGGCCGGAGCAAGCCGCTGAGTTGCTCAGCAATTTATCCTTGAAGACACATCATGTGCGGCAGTCGTACCTGGTGGCGCTCTGGAATTTGCCCGTCACGATGCTGATGTTTGTCACGCTGGTTTGTGCCGATTGCCTGATCCGCAAACGAAAGGGCATGGCATGAAAACCGGATTTTTGATTTTTGATTTTGGATCTTGGATTCACGGGATGCGATGCGGCAAGTCAACGCCGAGGGACTCGGCATGAGCGCGACACCGCATCCTGAAGGCTACCAAGCCATTCGCGCGGCCGTCCTTGGCTTCGCGGGCTTTCGCAAGCGCTGGTTGATGCTGGAGGGACTCGGCACGTTTGTGCTGATCGGGCCGGGATTGCTGCTGCTCTGGTTCTTGCTGGACGTGTTGCTGACTCTGGCGGCGTGGCCGCTCCTCCTCTCCTTCCTGTTGATCTGCGCGCTGAGCGTTTGGGCATGCGTGCGCTGGCTCCTGCGGCCACTGCTGCGGCGCATGCAGCTTGAACGCGAGGCGCTGCTGGCTGAACGGCTACATGGCCGTTTGGATAACCAGATCATTGGAGCGCTGCAGTTGGGCGCGGAGGTAGGGCCGGCCGTGCCCGCCTCGGCAAGGGATGGCGGGCAGGGACAACCGCCCCATCTAGGGCACTCGCCTGCGTTGGTGGAGCTTCTCGTCCAGCGCACGGCAGCGCGGCTTGCGCAAACGGATCTACGCGGTTTGCTGGACCTGCGCCGCGCGCGGAAGATGCTTCAGGCCGGCGGCGCTGTCGCAGTCTTGGTGCTGTGTTGTTTGATTTTTGCGAGCTCCGTGGTCTCGCAGCGCATCGAACGGTTGCGGCAGGCGTATGCCGTGGTGCTGGACTCGCTTTTTTCGGTCGAACTGCGCGTCAGCCCCGGCGATCTGGCGGTGGTGCGCGGCAAGCCGGTGACGTTGAGCGCAACAGTGATCGGCGCCAGGCAATCGAAGATCACGCTGTTGCGCACCGACGTGGAAACGAACCAAGCCACTGCGATCGAACTGCCGCTGCAGAGTTGGGCGGCTGAATTCACGATACAGGCGACGGAAAAATCGTTCTGGTACCAATTCGAATACGCGGGCAGGCGCAGCGCGCGGCACCAAATTCTGGTCGGAGAGCTTCCGGAACTGAGCAACATCAGTTACGAACTGATCTTCCCGGCCTACACGGGCCAGCCTTCGCGCACGCTGACCGGGCGGAGTCCCAAGCTGCAGGCGCTGGCTGGCACGAACACGCTGGTCAGCCTGGCGGCAACCACCGAGCTGCATCCGGAGATGAGCTACGTGGAGTGGCAGGATGGGACGCGGCAGGCGCTCAACACGAACGGACGCTTCGGACACTTTTCATTTACGATCACAAGCAGTGCGAGGGCCTTCATCCATCTTACGGGAAAGTACGGCCGCGGCTTCGAAATGGCGGAGCCGATCGCGATGGAAATCGCCGCCGATCGCGACAATGCGCCTTCGGTCGAACTGCTGCTGAAGCGCGACAAGACGACCCTGCTTGCCGAAGAAGCGGCGTCGCTGAGCGTGCCGTACGTGGCCGAGGACGATTTCGGCGTGGCCGAGGTCACGCTGAATTACCGCATCGATGCGGTGGACGAACTGCTGGCGCGGCCCTTGCGGCAGAATTCAGTGACGCGCGCGATGGAGCCGCCTCGCGACCGCGCCAAAGGCATGTTCGCGGACGTATTCAAGGGGATGGACCCGCCGCTGGCGCCCGGCGACCGCATTCGCGTGCACCTGACCGCAAAAGACAACAATACGGAGACCGGACCGGGCACGGGGCGTTCAAAAACCATCGAGATCATCGTGGTGCGTCCGGACATGGGGCAGTTCACGGAGAAACAGTTTGGCTTCGAAACGTCCACGCTGCTGGGCGGACTGGCGAAAATCAAACGGGCGACGGACCTGCTGGTCGAACCGCCGCGCAATGTTCTGACGGAGAAGGCACAGAAAGTCGAAAAGCAGACGCTGCAATCGCGCGTCGCGCCGGAGCTTTGGCCGAGCGGTTCCGAAGATGCCGTGGGCGATTACTTCCGCCTGATGTCGGGAGGGAAATAACAATGTGGGATATCAAGTGTGAAAACGGAGAAGACGGGCGGACGCGGAGAAAGAGCAACGGGGCGAGAAGCGTTTGTCTGTGCTGCTTGCTGTTTGCGCTCGCGGTCATGGACGCGGTGAAAGCGGAGTCGTGGGCGGAACGGGCGGGGGCAATGAACCGGAAGGAGATTTCGGCGGCGGACGCCACGGCTACGCGCGGCGACAAGGATAAGGATCAGCGAAACAGGGTCAGCATGCGCCGGATCAAGCCGGCGATGAAAAGCGTGGACTGGGATACCGACCCAACGGCAATCCCGTCGGCGATGTATCAATTCAGCAAGCGCGCAGAGATGCCCGTGTACATCAACAATGACGGGCTCGACCTGGCGACGAACGAGCTTTTTGAGCATACGGTCGTCTACCTGACCTCGCACAACGCCTGGTCGCTGAATGAAAAAGAAGTCGAGAACCTCTCCCGTTGGCTGAAGCGTGGCGGCACACTCTTTCTGGATGATTGCTATCTGCGCGGCAGCCCGTTTGCCGAATGCGTCCGGCCGGAAGTCGCACGGCTGATTCCGGGCGCGGAACCGGCGATGCTGCTGAAAGAGGACGCGCGCGTCGCGGATGCATTCCGCATCTTGTATCCAACGCCATGGCCGGGTGAAGAGGCGAGCTTTGAGAACCGGCCGTGGCAGTATTTCATGCTCGATGACCGCCCGGCAGTGGTCTTTTCGCCGAACGACGACGGCTGCGGCTGGGAGTATTCCACGCCGCCGACCGCATCCAATCCGCTGGGAGAACCCATCGGGCACGGCGGCGACAACCGGCAGCGCGAAGTGATGTTTCAGTGGTTGACGAATTTGCTTCTGTTCATTTACACGCATTGATTGGTGAGTGGTGGAGTGGTGGAGTGGTACTTGGTGAGTGGTGATTGGTACTTGGTGAGTGGTAGTTTGGTGGTCTGGCGATGAGAAATTCAGTGCCAAAAAGAACCGGCAGCATACGTCTGAGTTCCACTCGGGGCTTGTTTGTCCTCATTTTTGCGTTTTGCGTTCTGAGTTTTGAATTGAGTGCCGTGGCCGTGGAGATCGAGTTCCGGCTCGTGCCGTACGATCATCCGGAGGTGACGGTGGAGACGCTGCAGCGCGAGCGGCCTGTCACCGAGCCGGTGACGACGTCCCGCGGCACTGAATTTCAGCAGATCGGGTTGGATTTGGTCTGCTGGTCGCGAAACGTACTGCTCGACGGCCAGCCGCTCTTTGAACGCTACCACGATGGCAAATACATCGACCGCTTCCCTCGAGCCAAGCGCCCCGTCAACCCCGGCAAGCACATCATCTGGCCGGGAGAGCACGCATTCACCGTTGCGCCCGATGGCTCGCTGACCAGCGGCAGCCTCGACTTGCTTCTGGAGAAGGGGCTCGTGCGGATCAAGAGTTACCCCGTCACGGTTCGCGCTTTCAACGCAAATGACGATTCTCCGACCGCCGAAGCAGCGCCGCTCCCGAACATGACTGTCCGCGATGCCGCCGAACTTGAGGCCAAAGACGTAAAGAATGCGCCCAAGCCGCACGATCTGCTTCCGAGCTACGAACGCTTCGCCCCGCTGACCGTATGGCTGCCGGCGTCGCAGAACGGCAAGGGGTATGTGCTGCACCCGATGGGCTTGTCGTTCCGCCTCGGCGCACAAGGAATCGTGCCCAGCGAAGAAGGCGGCGCAATTCCCGGCGTGAAGATTAGAGATTGGGCGATCGAAATTCCCCTGTATTCGTATCCGATCACCGGCGCGGCCGGTTGCAGCGCGGTCGTTCAGGGCGTTGAGAAACTCGCATGGCCCCAGCCCGAAGCCGGCCGGGCGAAGCACACGAACTGGTATCCGCGACGCGAAGCCTATGAACTGCGCGTCTCCGACACCGGACCGGCGATTCTGGCAGACGGCGGCCTGCTCGCAATGCCGGTCAAATCCATGCGCGTTGACATGGCAGACCGCGCGAAAGGCGTGCAGCGCGCCGTGCTGGTGGAACTGGCCGGCAGTCACTATCACCCTGGCGAAAAAGCCAAGGCGCGCGTTCAGGTCTGTGGAAGTGCGGCGCCGGCCGGCGAGGACGCCGGCACCACCGCGCCGGAAGAAGTCTTCGGCCGTTTGCAGCAGTTCGAGGGCGGAGCTTGGACGGAACTGGCCATTTCGTCGGCAGAGAACGGTGCGATTACGTTTGCCCTGCCGAACGCGACAGACGACGTTTACCGCTTGCGTCTGGGCATCCGCGCCAAAGATATGTCGAGCGAAATCAGCGCCGATACACTGATCACGCTCGCTGGCGAGAGCAAGGTGGCGCTCGGCGTTTTCACGCAGCGAGGGCGCAGCGCGTTCTTCCGCGGCGAATCTTTCTGGATTGGCTTGGGCGCGCTGGTTGGCTCGGGGGAGATCGCCGCGGGCTCGCCGTTACAGGTTGATCTCGTCGGGCCGGACGAGCGGCGCTTGAACATCCTGAAGGAGAAGTTGGCTGGACCGGTGAACAGGCGCGAAACGTTCATTGTGCGTTTGGACGAGCGCAGTTCGCAGCTCCTCGCCGCTGGAGAGTATCGCATCGAGGCAAAGTTAGGCGGATTCTCTAGCAGGCCGAAGCGCATCGCCATCGTCGATCCTCAACCGCGAACGCATTTCACGAACCTGCTCGTGGGAAAGTACAACGTTCTGGGTGAGCAGTACGAGAAGGTCATTCATACGGGCGAAGGCGCCGACGAACTGGCGCGCACGATCGTCGCGCTCGGCTACAACGGCTTCATGGGCATGTCGTATGACATGAACCGTGTCATGCATCCGAGAGCCGAGATCGAACGCTTAGTGCGGCAGCGCCCGGAGCTTGGGCCGTGGGAATCGTATCAGCAGTCCAGCGGGCGCGACCGGTTTCTGGACGCGTGCGTGCGCTACAACCTGCCCTTCTGGGAAAACATGCTGACGTACAACGACACCTCGCTCCCACGCGAGGAAAAAATCATTTCGGCGTGCGAGCGTTTTGCGGGATTGGAAGTCAGTTCGCTGCGGTACAATCCGGCGTTCCGCGGCATTTGCCTGTACGATGAAATCTACTCGCGCTCGCTGAATGACAACTCTTCGGTCGTTGCGGCTTTCGAACGCGCGCACGAAATGAGCTATCGCGAACTGAATCCGGGCATGACCAGCGCGAAGGCGATCAAGGCATTGGAGCGCTTCGTCGGCCGTCCCGCGGGGCAGCGGCCATACGAGGACCTCGCGGCGTTTCGCACATGGCCGGCGCACGAGGACCGCGCGTGGCGAGTCTTCTCGGCGCGGCTGGCTGGTGCGGCCAAAGAGGTGATGCCGGGATCGTTCAACTTTGTGCTCAATCGGTATTTTGGCGGGAACGGCTCCAACCTCAGCGTGTTCGGAAAAGAGGAGGAGCTTTACGCGCCGCTCGATGCCGCCGCATGCGTGATGTACAAGGACGGCGGATCGGGTGACCGTCCGGTCTTCGCGCCGATGCAGGCTGACGTGATGCGGGTGGCGCCGGCGTCCGCGCCCGCCGGCAGGGACGCCGGCGCCACCGGCGCTACCGGAATTCCGGTTTGGACACAGTTGCACAATTTCCACGCGTCGGGGCTTTATGGCGCGCACCTTCTGCGGCAGGCGTTCTTTGCGCTCTCGCAGAAAGTCGAAGGCTTCACGTACTTCACGATTGAGCACGATCAGCACTCGCCGCAATATGCAGACAACCGCGAAACGGCCCGCGCCATCGCAGGGACGCTCTGCACACGGTACGGCGACTTTTTTCTTTCGCTGCAAAAGGGGTACGGAAAGGTTGCCATCTATTACTCGCGGGACGCGGATTATCTTGGAATGAAGAAAACGAACAACTTGCGCTGCCAGTGCGAGGGCCTGTGGGTGGCGTGCATGCGCGCGGGATTCCCCGCTGATTTCCTGCGCGATGGCGATATCCGCGCGGGGCGGGGCATGACGTACGACGTGATTTTTGCTCCGGGTTTCCAATTCGAGGAAGAATGCCCGCCGGAGACGTTGGCGGCGCTCAAACGACTGCTGGGAGCCGGAAAAACGCTTGCAGTGGAGCGTTCCAGCAAGCTGCCGCTCGACGGGCTGACGCGGTTGGAATCGGAATTGGACGAGTACGACGACAAGCTCGGCGGCGCGTTCCCGAAGTTCATCGATTTTGAGTCCGAAATGGTGTGGGACCGCACGGAAGAGACCACGAAGCTGGTGCACGACTTCTTAGCCAAGCGCATTCCCCCAGCAGCGCGGTGGGTTGCGCCAGCCTCCGCACCGGCCGGCAGGGACGCCGGCACCACCGCCGGCCCCACCATCGGACCGGACTGGCTGCGCTGCGGGGACGGCCAGTACATGGTCATTCCGAATTTCTCGTTCACAGGCTTCACGGGTTTGTACAAGACGCTCTACCAGGCGCCGGAGTGCGTCACGCTGTCGTTCCCGAAGCGTCCGCCGGTCTGTTACGACGTGCTCGAGATGCGCCGCGTTGACGTGAAGAGCGAAGGCGATTCGATGACGCTCGCCGCAGACATGCGTCACTACCCCGGCAAGATATACGCGTTCTTGCCTGCGGCGGTGGAGTCGCTGTCGCTTAAGGTAAGCGCCGGCATTCGCGCGGGCGAGACGTTGCGCTTTGAGGCGTGCGCGCTGGACTCGGCAGGAAAACGCATCGAGGCGAGTTTTCCCATTGAGATAAAGCTGACCGATCCAGCGGGCACGGTGCGGATGGAGTGCTTCCGGGCTGCGTCGCCGGTCTTTAGCGGTACGTACATGGTTCCGGTCAACGCGGCAGCGGGGACATGGACGTTGCGCACGTGCGAACTGATCAGCGGCGCGGCGGCCGAGGCGCGCATTTCGGTGCAGGCGGCCGAGGCGAACATTGCGGCGGCGCTCGACACGCGGAAGGTCTTCACGCAAGACGCGCCGCGTATTCGAGCGTTCCTGAAGCAAAAGCCGATGATCAGCATTCCGCTCAGTGAACGGCAAACCTGGGCGCGACCGATTGCTGAGAAACTCCAGGGGGAACTGACGCGCCGCGGGGGACAGGCGCAGGTCGTTTTGGCGGTAGCGGCGATGCACATGCCCGGGCGTTGGGATCAAGACAGGCCAGTGTTGGACGGGTCGCGGCTGTGGCGCGGCGATGTGGTCCTGCCGGAGACGCTGGCGGACGCTCCGCTAATACTGCTTGGAAAACGCGGGGAGAATCCATTCATTGATGCGCTGATCGGCCGTGACGCTCTGGCGACGCTGATCAGCGAGGCGTTCCCCGGGCCCGGCCGTGCGCTGGTGTGCTGGACGCGCCGCGCGTTCTGCAACGAACACGATACGGTGTGCGTTTTGGCCGAGGATGAAGCGGGGCTTTCGGCGGGCGTGGCGGAGTTGCTGACGCTTTTCGACAGTACCGCTGAAAACAAGATATCAGCAGGCCTAACCCCCCAACCCCCTTCGCTCGAAGGGAAGGGGGAGCCGAAGGAACGGAAGGACGCGGAGACGCGGGGACACGGGGACGAGGAGAAGAAACGCGTTGGCGGCTTCGGCGATTCGATCGCCGGCGAGGACATGGTGCGCTGCCTGGATGTGGACGCAAAGACGGGCCGCGCGCTGATCGGGACGTTCGGGTATGGGCACAATCTGTTCTGTCTGGATGCCAACGGCAAGGCCTTATGGAAAGTTTTCCTGCCGGAGCATGACGTGTATTTCGCCAAATGGTACGACGAGGGCCGGCGCGCGATCACAGGGACAAGCCGCGGCGCCAGCGTGTTTCTGCTCGATGGGCAGGATGGCAAGGTGCTGCGCAAGTTCGCATCCACCGAATGGCTGCAAACGCACTACAACGAAGGCGCGGTGGACACGGCGGTCCACATCGAGATCAACAGCGCGCTCAAGACAATCCTGATCGGCGGAATGACGGGGCTGATGGCCGTGGACTACGACGGCAAGCGGCAGTGGTTCTACGATCGAGCCGAGGCGATTGTGGCGATTCCCAAAGAAGCCGATCCGGGGGCGCAGGCGGCAGCATTTGGCAACAGCGTTGTGAGTGGGAATGTTGCGCTGAGCCCGGACGGCTCAAAAATCGTCTATGGCGAATACGAAGTTTGCGGTTCGACGGTCGATATGAAACGTGTGGTGGACGTGTGGGCGTTTCGTCCGAAAGTGCTCGACGCACGCTCCGGCGCCGTGCTGCTTACCAACATAGACGATCCCGGAAACAAGACCGATCCCCACGGGTGGTCGGTCAGTTGGCCAAAGGGTTCCGAGAATCCGTTTGTTCACGTTGACGGCACTGTCGCGCCACTGCTGCCCGACGGCAAACTCGGCGAACGTGTCGTGTCGCCCGGCCGCAAGCTTGGCGATGGCCATGTTCTCATCGCGGCCCCAACGAGCGTCGCAGTTTTGAACGAGAAGAAACAATTGTGGCGCGCCGAAGGCATGCCGGTCTGCATTCCCGAACTGGACGTGCTTGATGAGCCGGCAGGGCGGCTATATCGCAGCGACGAGGACGGCGGCATTCACTGCCTGGAGGTAAAGAGCGGGAAGACGCTCTGGACAGCGCGTCAGCCGTTCTGTTCGCTGCTGGCACCCGCCGGCACGGAGGCCGGCGCTACCATTGTTGCGGGCGGGCTGGATGGAACGATCTCCGCGTTGAGCGCGGACGGTAAGCCGCGCTGGACCGTTCGGCTGCGCGAACTGCATGAGATGCCGAAGTCTGATTACGCCGGATATGTGGACGCGGCGCGGCGGCGGGACGTGGACTCGACCGGCGAACTCTTCCACGTTAACGCCGATGCGAAAGGCGAGTACGACAAGATCTTGCGCATGGGAATCGAGCAATTCGACGACTTTGGCTTCGAAGGTGCCGCAGTTGGGGTGGTGCCGGCCTCCGCGCCGGCCGGCAGGGACGCCGGCACCACTCCAGCCCCGGCATGGACGGCCGGCGAGGGACAGGTTCGGTACAGCGATCAAGCTCACGGCGGGCAGCGTGCGCTGAGCCTGCCAGCAGGGCAACGCGTCACGCAGAAGCTGTCGCGTCGCATTGTGCCGTCGGGAACGTATCTGCTCGAGTTTTTCTATCGCACGGCGAGCATGGATGCGAAGCTGATTGCGGGCGCGCAGCTTCGTGGCGAGAAAGGCGAAAGCGAGGGGCTGACGGTATCGACATTCCGCGGGCGGCCCAACGAGTGGACCTTCGGGCGCCTGGCGATCAAGGCGATGGCGGCCACGAAGCAGATGGAGATCGGTTTCGAGTCTGCGGGCGGCGAAGTGCTGGTGGACGATGCGAGTTTGAAGGCGGTCCGCTTTCCATCCGCGAACCTGCTGGCGTGCGAAGAGCTGCATGCGATTGAGCCGACGTTCGTGCGGGATATCCGTGTGCGCTACGCGAAGATTCCGCCGGCGCTGGAATCGCGGCTGATGAGCCGCAACCGTGTCGCGGCGTACAAGCAGGGGCAGACGGACACGGCCACGCTTTACACCGAGGAGCAGGCTTTTTTGCATAACGGCCGGTTGGACGACGCCGGTCCGATGTGGACGTACACGCCGGAGGCGATGGGATTCAGCGTGGTGTTGACGCAGCCGGCGTGGGTCTCGCACCTGGTTCTGTATTTGAATAACAGCACGCCGGAGAACGTGTATCAGACGCTCAGCATCGTCGCCAACGATCTGGATACGAAGATTCCGAAGAACGTCGCGCTGGTGCGAAACAATCAGCGCCGGTTCATCGTCGTGCATTTTGAGAAGCCGCTGCGCACGGACTCGCTGAAAATTCTCCCCGGCCACCAGCCGCGCGCGCATCGCGATTGTCTGACCGAAATCGAAGTTTACGGACCGCTCGGCGGACCCGACCAGGACGGTTCGTCCCGGCGCTTCCCCGATGATCCGAATGGTTGGCCGATGTTCATGGGTTGTCCTTCGCACGCGCCCAAGGACAGGCCGGCGGACCTGACAGGGACTTTTGCGGAGCAGGGGCGCTTGCATTTCGAAAACCCCGCGTTCTTTGCCGGAGCGATCGCCGCGCAGGAACTTTGCGGCTTTGGGGATGCGAACGGCGCGATTCGCACGATGAAACTTCCAGCGCTGAACGATCCGAAGGCGCGGCTGAATTGGGGGCCGACATGGACGCTCGGGACGCTGACGCCGACGACGACGCCGGCATGGTTTTCGGGTCGGCTGCTGGCCGGATGCGCCGACGGGAAGCTTCACGCCGTCTCGAACACCGGCGCGCAGCTTTGGGCATTTCAGAGCGAATCGCGAACGTACTCTTCGCCGGTGCCCGTGGGCGAAGATGTCTATTTTGGTTCGGATGATGGCAAGCTTTACAAAGTGGACGTGGACTCGGGAATTCTGGTCTGGGAGTTCAGCACAGGTGGCGCCGTCCGCGGAGCGCCGGCGTTTGCTGGCGGCAGAGTTTTCGTGCCTTCGTGGGACGGCTTCCTGTATGCGGTCGAAGCGGAGACCGGCCACGAAGCGTGGAAGGCGCCGATTGCGAAATTCACGCGCGCAAGCGCCGCGGTTGCCGACGGGAAAGTTTATCTGGGCGATGAGGCGGGGAAGATCCACTGCTTCGACGCGGCATCCGGCCGGGCGTTGTGGTCGGGCGAGTTAGGCGGACGGATCGTGGCCTGCCCGCTGGTGACGGAAGCGGGCGCGGTTTATGTCAGCGAAGATGGGCGCGTGGGGCTTGCGGGGGATGGCGGGGCGCTGAAGTGGTCGCGCAAACTGGAGGGCGCCGTCAAAGGCCAGCCGCTGGCGACGCAGTCGCAGATTCTGGTGCCGACATCGAGCGGGCTGGAAGTTCTGCGGACTGCGGATGGGAAAGCAGACGAGCGCGTGCGGATTCCTGCGCAGTTGAATGTGATAGCGGCCATTCCGTATGGGAGCCGCGTCTGCGTCATCACGGCGTCGGCAGGATCGTACGAGACGCAAGGGCGAAATTACGTGAAGTTCGAGGGCGCGGCGGTGTTATGGGGGCCTCAAGCTGCCGGAGGTGGCCGGTGATTAGGGACGAGACGGGGAGAAATATCTTCCGTGGCTATGTGATGATGGTCTTGGCGGTCGCGAGTTGCGCGGGTGCGGGAGAAGGTGGCACGCGCGAGGCGTATGCGCTGGTGGAGAATTTTTCGGCGGCGCTGCCGTCGAGCGAAGAGGTGCGCTGCGAAGTTGATCAGGAGAAGCCGAAAGTCGGCTTGGGCGCGGCGAGAGTCGTTTACCGCCTGCCGCAGGCGCGTGGGCAGGCGCGGCTGTGGCTGGAGCCGGAGACGCGGCGGCTGCCGGGGCCGGGGACGCTGAAGCTGTGGATCAAAGGCGACGGCTCCGGCAACCAGATGCAGCTTTGTATTCGTCACGGAAAAGCCGTCACGGATGCGCGTGGGCATCGCCGTCACGATGACGCAAAAGACGAGTGGCTGGAGGCGGTGAAGCTGGATTTTGAGGACTGGCGCGAGCTTTCCTTCGAGTTGCGCAAGCTGCCGGAGGACCGCGCGATCTGGTGGCAGGGGATGATGTTTTCCGCCGCGCCGGGAGTCAAGGAGCCGAAGTTGGACGGCACGGTGCTGCTGGATGACATGCGGCTGCTGCCACTGAAGCCCAAAGGCAGCGTGGCGCTGGTCGCGGGGCTGCTAGGGCAAAAAATGCGCGTCGCGGATGTTGGGACGCGCGTGTTCCTGGACGTGCGCAACTTCACCAACAGGCCGGCGGCGTTCCGGGCGCACCTGGCGGTGACCGACCGCAACGACAGTCCGGTAGTCGAACGGAACTTCGACGTCAAAATCGGTGCGGGCGAAGAGAAGGAGACGGCGCTCGATCTGGCACCGGAGAACTTGAGCGTGTTCTTGCCGCCGTTTCGCATCGTCGGCGATGTGCTCTCGCCAGACATGCCGGATGTGTCGGCGCGGATTGAGGAAGTCCTCGTCCTGGCCAACAGCCGCTTCCTCTTCGAAACATTCTCGGATGTCCGCGGCGGATGGCTGACGGCGGGCTATCAGGAGCGCGTCGCCGGTGCGCCGCACGCGCCCGACTGGAACCGGCTGCGGAACTTCACGGTGGGCGAAACGTACCGGTTCTCACCTTTTACGCAGACGAGCGTGAGCCTTTCGCGCGAAGCACTCTCCCAGGAGCAGCTTGGCGGGCACGGAGGCCCGCCCCACCCGACGGGGCCGTATGCTCTGCGCGTGGACTATGATGGCGACGGAGCGGTGTTCAACTTCCGTAACGAGCGCGATCGCTACTTGCCCGGCAACGCGTTTCGCGCGGGGTTCTGGGTGAGAGGCGACAAGAGCGGCGCGGCGCTCAGCGTGATCGTGCACGATTACAGCGACATGGCCGACTTCTGGCCGGGCGGCTGGAAACGCGTCGAAGATGAGAAGACGCTGTGTGTGTTGGACAGCGACGAGTGGCGCTACGTTGAGATCGATTTGCCGGGCGGCGGCGTCGGCAGCAACACACGGCGGGGTTCGAGCGACGGGATCGACTTCCCGCTCGAAATCGCGGCGTTCCGCATCGACACGCCGAAGAAGTCCGGCAACAAACCGCCGGCAGGGCAGGACAAGCCAGCGGTGACGCGCGGAACTTTCTATCTGGGACCGATCACGGTGTGGACGCAGCAGCGGCTGGCCGAAACGCTTTCGGTAGCGGTTGGATATGATGATCCGAATCACGAATATGTTCCGGCCGCCGGCGCCACCGCCACTGTGCAGAATGCGTGGCCGGGCGGCGAGCGGACCGTCAACGCGAACTGGGTGCTGCTGGATCGCGCGCGGGACGTCGTGGCGAAGGGCCAGCAGACGCTGGTCCTTCCGCCGACGGAGGCGCGTTCGTTCCGGATTGAACTCGCGCCGCATGCCGCTGCGATGGCCAAGGCTGCCGGCCCGCTGACGCTCTCCGTTTCGGCAGCAGACACGAAGGATGCGGCGGTGACGGCCGAGAAGCAGATTGTGCTCTCGAAGCCGGACAGTCACGTGAAGCTGGCGACGTTCGAAGTCGATCGCGGGTATCTGGCAACCAAGGCGTATGGGATTGCGGGCACGCCGCCAGTCGGAAGCGCCGCAGCGCAGACGAGCACGGAGCAGGCGCACGGTGGTCTGAGGTCGCTCGCTGTGCCTTGGGATAAGGAGAAGGCGGAACGTTTCATCGCCGTGGACCCGCCCATACCGGGAATAGCGACAAGCGTGAGCATGTGGGTGCACGGCGATGGTTCCGGTGTTCTGTTCTATCCGTTGATTGGCGATCGCCGCGGTGTGAACAAAGGCGCTACCCACGGGCAGTGGGATTTCTTTCTCCCGCGGGTGGTGCCGGCGTCCCTGCCGGCCGGCGCGGAGGCCGGCACCACCGGTCCTAACCTGCAGAACGTTGTGTGCGTCGATTGGAAGGGCTGGCGGCAGTTGAAATTCCTGCTGCCTATCATTCCTCCGACGTGGAGTGAGGAACTTCCGGTGCGGAGCTTTGTGCCGAGCTATCCGCTGGGGCTGAATGTGGCGATAAACGCAGCTACCGCCAGCGGCAGTTCGGGAACCATCTTCGTCGATGACATCGAAGTCGAAACGCATGTGCCGAAAGAAAGCCGCCTGAATCTGGCGCTGGAAGAGAGCGGCGATTCGAATGTCCTGCTACCGGGCTCGGACGCGGCCGTGTGGGTTTCGAATTACGATCGCCAGGAAGCGAAAGCGGTGCGTGTTCGTGGCGGAGCTTTCGACTGGCGCGGGGCGCGTGTCGGTGGCGCAGGACTTTCGGATTCAGCGGAAATCAAGGTGCCGCCAGGCGACTGCGTGCGCGTGGTGATTGGCAAGGCTCTGCCCGCGGGCATGTATTCGGTGCGATGCGAATTGCTGGAAGGCGAGACGGTGCGCGCGAAGTTGGATGAAGATGTGCTCGTGGCAAACCTCTCGACGCTGCTGGGAGAAGAGTGGAAAGGCGCGCTCGCAGATCCGTGGAAGCTTCGCAAACCGCTGGACGATCTGGCCGCGCCCATCGACGAGGAATGGGATTGGGTCGAGTACTACCCTGGAAACATCCAAACGGATTCGGCGCTGCAGCGCGTGCGGGCCGTCCGCAAAAATGGCGGCGAGCCGATGCTATTGCTGGGCTATAGCGCTTATTGGGCGGGAGGCGTCGGTTTCGAGCAGCGTACGGCGAACGCATTCGTTCGCCGGCAGCGCGACGTAGGCCACGCGGTGGACACGTTCATGGTTCCGGAGCGGGTACAGGACTGGGACCACTATGTTTGCGAACTGATGCGCGCGCTCACCGGCACGGAGGCCGGCGCCACCGGCGCAGAGGTCGCGGGCTGGACCGTGTGGGACAATCCGGATGGCTCCGGGCCGCTGGGGATGAAGCCGGAACGGCTTGCGCCGCTGCTGGAGAGGGCGGATCGCTGGCGGCGAGTGTACTGTCCGAACACACCGTTACTCATCGGCGGCATGAACCGCGAGACAGCGGTGCCATACATCGAACGGCTTGCCGCCCTGGGGGCGCTCGAACATTTGACGGGCGTCAATGTGCGGCTGGACGTCGGCAGCCTTTCGCCCGAAGACGCGCAAGTGTTGCGCTACACGCGGCGCCTGAAGGCGGCGCTGAAAGGCACGGCGGAAAAACCGAAATCGATCTACTTCACGGACCTGGACTGGGCGGTCGAGAAAGATCCGAAGGGCATCGGCGGCTTCGACCAGGCGGCGTATCTGGTCCGTTCGGCGCTGCTGATGGCAGGCCAGGGCTTGCAGCCGGCTCTGAGCATTGCCAACGAAGACACGGAGCGGCTAGGGCTGGGACTAGCCTGGCGCCGGGGCCGGCATTGCCCGCCGCTGCTGGAGAAGCCCAGCACGTATCTTTTCAAGCCGGGCTGGTGGGGCATCGTGAACACGCGCCGCTGGCTGCGGCAGTCGAAGTTCGCCGCGGAGATCGAAATTGCGGACGAGACGCCCGGACGGACGCGCTGCTGCCTGTTTCAAAAAGAGGGCGTACCGGTCGCGGCCGTCTGGCGAAATGACGATTTCGGCGAGCTTTCGTTCGCTCACACAGGCCTGGACGTTGTCAGCGCGGAGGATTTGCTGGGTTCGACCGTGCCCCCGGCCGGTGAGTGGTATGCGATTGGAAAAGTGCCGGCGATGTTCGTGCTGAAGGAGAACGGAGAGCCGGCGGCCGAGGCGCTCGCGCGGCTGTGGGTTCGCGACGGAAAAGAGAGCACGTGGCCGCAGCGTGTGCTGGCGGCATTTGATGTCGGGCGAGCCCCCTCACCCCTAAGCCCTCCCCCGCCGGCGCGGAGGCCGGCGCCACCGGGAGAGGGGAACCGGAGCGACGGGCGCGGAGGCCCGTCCTACCGGCAGACGGGTGGTGTTCAGGCGGAATTTTCGGGACAGACTGTGGACGGAGATGAGAAGAAGTGCGCGGGGCTGCGCTTTGCGCCGGGTGGAACCGAAAGTTTCACGGTCAGCGTTCCGAGCGGGTCGGGGTTGGTGTTGCGGAAGGGCTGGTTCCTGGATGAAAGCGGGCACAGCGCGGAAGTAAAAGTAAACGGCAAGCCGGCGGGCACCTGGGATCTGCGGCATTCGGAAAAGGAACTTTCCGGCGGCATGCGGTCCGCGACTTTCCTGATCCCCAAGGCGATGCTGGCGGGCGAAAAGGCGACCGTTGAGCTTACCTATCCGCAGGGCGGGAATACGACGCGCTGGACGATTCTGGAATATCGGGGCGGCGCGTTTCCGCTGACGGCGCTGGAGCCGATCCACGCCAATCAGAACGTCGGGCATCCGCGGACCAGTAGGAACATTGTGGGTGCGAAGCTGAAAGTGGGCGAGGAGACGTACGCTCTGGGACTGGGATGCTTTGCGCAAAGCCTGATTGAGTACCCGCTCGGCGGGCAGTTCAAGCGCTTCACGGCGACTGTTGGTGTCGATGCGGCGGCGGAGGGACGGGGGTCGGTTGTCTTTGAAGTTCACGGCGACGGCAAGAAACTGTGGAACTCACCGCTGATGTCGGGCCTGGACGCGCCGAAGAAGGTAGACGTACCCGTGGCGGGCGTGCGGCGTTTGCGATTGGTCGTTACGGACGGCGGGGATGGCAATCGTTTCGATGCGGCGGACTGGTGCGAGGCGAGGTTGGATGTGGAGGAGTGAACCGGCCGGACGGGGGGACGGGGAGACGGGGAGAAACGGCGACAGACGGCACATCTTCTTGCCGATCTAGGGCAAAGGAGCGGGGAATGCGATACGCGAAGCTGAGTCTAATGCTGGGTCTTCTCGTCGTGTCGGCGGTGGCGGGAGAGGCGGCACTGCAGGACAAGCCAGCCGTGGCACACGCGCTTGCGCCGACGGCAGTGTTTAAGACGACCGAGACGATCACGATCGATGGGAAGCTGGATGAATCGGCGTGGAAGCAGGCGACGCCTGTGCGCGTGGACTATGTTTATGGCAAAACCGGTGAGCTGAGCACCGAGCCGCGGATGATTGCGAAATATCTGTGGGACGAGCATTACCTTTACATCGGCTACGAGACGTTTGACAAAAACCTGGTCGCGATCGGGAATGGCGACAAGCAGGGGCCGCCGGGGAAGCAGCGCGACGGTTGCGAAATCTGGGTCGAAGGCAAGCCGGTCGATGTCGTGGAGTTCTTCATCTCGATGGGCGACGAGTCTTTCTTCTGGGAGATTCACCAGAACGCGGCGAACCAGTTCAACGACATCTGGTGTTCGATCATTCCGAAAGATCACCCGGCGTATGACTCGACCATGAGCAGCTATGGCATTCACTTTGGCATTCAGGAGTATTTGCAGGACGAGGGGCCGTATACGGTCGCGACGGGCGTGTACCTGAAACCAAAAGCGGATGGGAAGCCTTCGACAGTCAACGACGACAGCGACGTGGACACGGGCTACACGGGCGAAATCCGAATCCCGTGGGCGGCGCTGGGCGCTCCGCGGAGCCGGCAGACGTGGGTAACGTCGCCGGACAATCCGAAGCAGCGCCTGCACGGGCCGTGGAAGATGGAAGGGCAGGGGATGCCTCTGCTGGCCGTGTTTCAGAATGGAGATTTGAAGGACCGCTATCATCACTCCAGCCCGACGTTCAAGGGTGGCTGGTTTCACCTGGGGGCTGCGGAGTATCCGAGATACGTGTTGAGGCGCTCCCCGGCGCCGTAACCTCTCCTCCGGCCCCTCCCCGAAACGGGGAGGGGAGAACGGAAAAACGAACCGCAAAGACGCAAAGGCGCAAAGGAAGGGATTTGGAGTCTCAAGCGGACGGGCACGGACGTATACGGACGTCCACGGACATGTCGCTTCGCGAGTCGGGCTGGCGTCCGGGGTCACCCGCCGATTCGGACGTTCCTTGACGGGCTTCTTGTCTCGCTTCGCTCGAACCCGGCCCGTTGGGCCGGGCCACCCACGCTTTGTCCGAAACCGCCGATGAATGGGAAGATCGTAGCGGGGCGTTTTCATCCGCTGGCAAGAGCGGCGGGGAATAATAGAATGCGGGGCGTTTCAATTTCGGATTGCGGATTGCGGATTGAACGATCAACCGCAAAGACGAAAAGACGCGAAGGGGCAGGGGGATGCCCCCTCACCCCTACTAACGGCCGGCACGGAGGCCGGCGCTACCCCTCGCGGGGGAGAGGGGGACCGGACGGCACGCAGGCTGGACAGCCTGCGCCACGAACGGACAGCACGCAGTCCAGGAGGATTGCGCTACTTTTGAAAGGATTGTTCAATGCCTAAGATGCCAAATTCACCGGTTGTCAAGCTGGCGGTTGTCGGTGTCAGCCGCGATTGTTTTCCGATTGAGCTGGTCAAGCGGCGCATGGCGAAGCTGATGAGCGCTTGCCGCAAGGCCGGCGTGCGGCCGTATGCGTGCAACACGATCGTGGCGACGGATGCGGATGTGCCGAAGGCCATTGCCGAACTTCAGAAGGCCGGCATCAATGCGGCGGTGATTTATCTGGGCAACTTCGGGCCGGAGGGTCCGCTGACGGTTTTCGCGCAGAGGTTCGGCGGGCCGGTGATGGCGTGCGCGGCGGCGGAAGAGACCGCTGAAGATTTGATCGGCGGGCGCGGCGATGCGTACTGCGGACTGCTGAACGCGTCGTACAATTTCGGCCTGCGCGGCGTGAAGGTTTACATTCCGCAGAAGCCGGTGGGGCTGCCGGAAGAACTGATTCCGAGCATCAAGCATTTCGAGACGGTCGCCAAGATTCAGCTTGGCCTGAAGGGGCTGAAGATTTTCGCGTTCGGTCCGCGGCCGCACGATTTTTACGCCTGCAATGCGCCGATTCAGCCGCTGTACGATCTAGGCGTCGAAGTGGTCGAGAACAGCGAATTGGATCTGCTGCAACTCTACAAGAAGGTTGACGAGAAGGATAAACGCGTGCCGTCGATTGTGCGCAGCATGGCGAAGGAACTGGGCGGCGGCAATCAGTATCCCGATTTGCTGCCGAAACTGGCGCGGTTCGAGATTGCGCTCACTCGCTTTGCTGAAGAGAATCTGGGGTCGCGGCAGTTCGCGATTTTTGCTGACAAATGCTGGCCGGCGTTTGAGCCCGCCTTCGGGTTCGTTCCGTGCTATGTGAACTCGCGCCTGTCGGCCAAGGGCATGCCGGTTTCGTGCGAAGTGGACATTTACGGCACGCTGAGCGAGTACATCGCGATGCTCGCCAGCGACCAGCCGGTAACGCTGCTCGACATCAACAACACCGTGCCGAACGACCTGATCAGCGATTCAGAGGATTTGAAAGGCGCGACGCGCGAAGATCTGTTTATGGGCTTTCACTGCGGCAATTCGCCGGCGTGTTGCATGAAGGGCTGCTGCATGAAGTACCAGCTCATCATGCGCCGGCTGATGGAACCAGAAGCCCCAAAGCCGGACATCACACGCGGAACTTTGGAAGGGCAACTGAAGCCCGGGCCGGCGACGTTCTTCCGCCTGCAGGGAAGCGCCGACGGCAAGCTGCACAGCTACATCGCGCCGGGCAACATTCTGGACGTGGACCCGAAGAGCTTTGGCGGGATCGGCGTGTTTGCGATTCCGAACTTTGCGCGCTTCTACCGGCACGTGCTGGTTGGGCAGCGCTTCCCGCATCACGGCGCGGTGGCGTTCACTCACTGCGGCAAGGCGCTGTTCGATGGCGTGAAGATGCTGGGCGTGAAGGACATCAGCGTGCCGCTGCCGGCGACGATGCCGTATGCGGGGGAGAATTTGTTTGAGCTGATGTAACTTAGGGTTCGGGGTTCAGGGTTCGGGGTTCAGGGTGCACATGTGCAGGGCTGGCAAGGACACATTGTGCAGTTTTGGACAGAATTGGAGCACGGAGACCGGAAAAGCGAGCGGGACGCTCGCACTGCGCTGCACAGGTGCACTTTTTTACAGGCTGGACGAGATCGGGAGGCGGACGGGATCGTCGCAAGCATCCACGGCGGTCCGTCTTACCACCACACGTGCAATTTTTTACAGGAAATGACGGGCAGGTCGAGGGTCTGCGATACTAAGAGGAGGAAGTCATGGCCAAGTACTCGATCGGACTGGACTACGGGACCAATTCGGCGCGGGCGATTCTCGTGGATGTGGCCGACGGCGAGGAGATCGCGACGGACGTCTACGGGTACGCTCACGGCGACAACGGCGTCATCCTCTCGAACGATCCGAACCTTGCGCGACAGCATCCGGACGACTACCTGGAAGGCGCAGAAGTCACGATCAAGAAAGTGCTGGCTCAGGCGAAAAAGGCGGTGAAAGGCTTTTCGCCCGAGCAGGTCATCGGCATCGGCGTCGATACGACCGGCAGCACGCCGATCCCCGTCGATCGCAACGGTATTGCGTTGGCGTGCACGAAGAAGTTCGCCAAGAACCCTGCAGCCATGGCGTGGTTGTGGAAGGACCACACCGGCGTTGCTGAAGCCGCGGAGATCACCGCTCTGGCGAAGGAAATACGCCCGCAATATTTGGCCAAGTGCGGCGGCGTGTACAGCAGCGAGTGGTTCTTCAGCAAGATTCTGCACTGCCTGCGGACGGCGCCGGAAGTCTTCGACGCGGCGTACACGTGGGTCGAATGCGCGGATTGGATTCCGGCGATGCTGACGGGCACGCAGAAGCCGGAGAACCTGACGGTGTGCGTGTGCGCGGCCGGGCACAAGGCCATGTACAACGACGGCTGGGGCGGCTACCCGGACGCTGAGTTCCTCGGCAAATTGCATCCGAAGCTGGGCGCGCTGCGGGAGCGACTGAAAGCGAAGGCTGAGACGATCGACAAGCCGGCGGGACGATTGACGGCCGAATGGGCGAGCAAGACGGGATTGCCGGAAGGCATTCCGGTCGCGGTCGGCGCGTTCGACGCTCATTTGGGCGGTGTGGGCTGCGGCATCGCGCCGGGCACGCTGGCGAAAATCATCGGCACGAGCACGTGCGATATGATGGTCGCGCCCAGCGACAAGCCGCTGCCGGATATTCCGGGCCTGTGCGGAATCGTGAACGGCTCGATCCTGCCGGGATACTTCGGACTGGAAGCGGGGCAGAGCGCGGTGGGCGACATCTTCAACTGGTTCGTGAATTACATCCAGCCGCTCGGCAAGAATGGTTCGCACGAAGCGTTGACGGCCGCCGCCGCGAAGCTCAAACCAGGTTCACACGGGCTGTTGGCTCTGGATTGGAACAACGGCAATCGCACCGTACTCGTTGATCAGCGGCTGACAGGTTTGTTGCTGGGCCAGACGCTCTACACGACGCCGGCAGAAATCTATCGCGCGCTGATCGAAGCGACGGCGTACGGCGCGCTGACGATCATCAACCGCTTCGAGGAATACGGCGTGAAGGTCGAGCAGGTCGTCAACTGCGGCGGCATCGCGGAGAAGAATCCGCTGGTGATGCAGATTTACGCGGACGTGCTCGGCCGGCCGATGAAAGTGTCGCGCTCTGGACAAACGTGCGCTCTGGGCGCAGCGATTGCCGGCGCGGTGGTCGCGGGCAAGGCGGCCGGCGGTTACGCGGATGTGCTGTCGGCACAGAAGGCGATGACGGGGTTGAAGCCCAAAGTCTTCAAGCCCGACCCGGCCGCTCACGCTGTGTACAAGGAACTCTACGCGCTGTACAAGAAGGTCCACGACAGCTTCGGCGTCGCGAACGGTGAATGCGCGAGCGTGATGAAGAAGCTGATTGAGATCAGGGGAGCCGCAAGGGGAAAGTAAATGATGAATGAGAAATGATGAATGCTGAATAAGGATTGTGACAGTCTGTGGTCGCCGGCCAAATCCATCATTCCGCATTCATCATTCATCATTCGTTTTTTGAGGGGCTGACATGAAACGTGCTATTCTGACGGGGCCGCACAAGTTTCGCATCGACGAAATCGCTACGCCAAAGCCAGGGCCGGGGGAGGCTCTGCTGCGCGTGAAGGCAGTCGGCGTTTGCGGGAGCGATCTGCATTTGTTCCGCGAAGGCATCATTGGCGGTGTGCGCATTGAAGACCACGGCGGGCCGTTTTCGCCGGGGCACGAAGGCATGGGCGTGGTCGAGGACGTGGGCTCCGGCGCGGACCGGTCGCTGATCGGCAAGCGCATCGCGATCGAGCCCTCGATGCCGTGCAAAAAATGCCGCTGGTGCATCGCGGGCAAGCCGAACGTTTGTCCGAATGTGCGCTTCCTCGGCATGCCGCCGGTCGGCGGGTGCCTGGGGCAGTATATTCTGCATCCGGCTGAAGCGTGCGAAGTCGTACCGAAGGAAATCAACGACGATGAGGCGGTGTTACTGGAACCATTAGCCGTGTCACTGCATTCCATTGACCGCATTCAGCCGCCGCCGGGCAGCGCCGCGGTGGTGCTGGGCGCGGGGACGATCGGCCTGACGCATGTGATGATGCTGGCTCACATGGGGATGAATCCGCTGATCGTGACGGACGTCATCGATCATCGCTTGGCGATGGCACGCGAGTTGGGTGCGACGCATACGTTCAACCCGAAGCGCGAAGACGTTGTGAAGGCCGTCGCGGACCTGACGCACGGCGCGGGTGTGGAATCGGTGTTCGAGTGCGTGGGGCATCAGGACACGTTCGAACAAATGGTTGCGATGGCGTGCCCGGCCGGACGCGTCGGTGTGGCGGGGATTCCGGACGTGGATCTGTTCGCGTTCAAGCACTCGATCGCTCGGCGCAAAGGACTGGACGTGCTGATGATTCGCCGCGCGAATTTGACGTTCCACCGCGCAATGAACTGGGTGGTGAAAAACAAGATGCCGCTGCGGAATCTGGCGACGCATCACTGGCCGCTTGAAAAGGTTACCGACGCGTTTGAGACGGCGGCTGGGTACAAGGACGGGGTGGTGAAGGCGATTGTGAATCCGTAGTTGGTGAGTGGTGAGTGGTAACGGTAAGCGCTGAGTGCTGAGGCGAAATGCTCAACCGGCTAAAGAAGGACGTCTTTGAAGCGAACATCGAACTTGTGCGGCGCAAGCTTGTGTTCGATACGTGGGGCAACGTCAGCGGGATTGACCGCGAGAGCGGACGCGTCGTCATTAAGCCGTCGGGCGTGAAGTACGAGAAGATGCGCTCGGGCGATATGGTGGTGGTGGCGCTCGAAACGGGGCAGGTCGTCGAAGGGCGCTACAAACCAAGCTCGGATACGCCGACGCATTTGGAGCTTTACCGCGCGTTTCAGAAAATAGGCGGCGTGGTTCACACGCACAGCCTGTACGCTACGGCGTGGGCTCAAGCATGCCGCTGCATCCCGGCTTTGGGGACAACGCACGCGGATTATTTTTTCGGCGATGTGCCCTGCACACGGAAAATGCGCACCGCGGAAATTCGCGAGCAATACGAGCTGAACACGGGCAAAGTCATCGTCGAGCGCTTCGCGAAAATCGACCCGCAGCACATGCCGGCCGTGCTGGTCGCGTGCCACGGGCCGTTCACGTGGGGGCCGACGCCGATGCAGGCCGTGATCAACGCGGATGTGCTGGAACAGGTCGCGTGTATCGCTCGCGACACGGTGCGCATCGATCCGAAAATTGGATCGATGCCGGACGAGTTGCTGAAGAAACACTTTTTGCGGAAGCACGGGCCGGGAGCGTACTACGGACAGTCCTAATTCAACGCAGAGACGCCGAGAGCGCAGAGGTCGCAGAGTTTTTTCTAAGGTATTTCTTTCTCGGCGTTCTCAGCACTCGGGGTCTCTGCGTTGAAAGAGAGCCTACATCCGAGTGAGGTTCTCCGGATCATAAGTATGGCTCAAACTCATATTTTTTGACGCATACACGTCGGTGACGACTTTGGCGCCTTCGAAGGCGACGCTGTAATCGAGGCGCGGCATTTTGTTGGCCTGCATGAAACGCGCGAGGCGCTGGTGTTCCTTGGGGCAGTAGAGCATCAGGCAGCCGCCGCCGCCGGCGCCGATGATTTTTCCGCCGAGCACGCCGAATTCCTGCTTGGCGTGGTCGTAGAGTTTATCGATGTGCGGCAGCGAGATCTTCTCGCTCATCCGTTTCTTGTGTTGCCAGTGTTCGTCCAGCATGCGGCCGAAATCGTCGAGGCGGCCTTCCTTCACGGCGCTGAGGATGCGATAGCCGAGGTCTTTGATGTGAGTCAGGCTTTCCTCGACGGTTTGGCGCGCCGCGCCGCCGGCTTGCTTCATTGCTTCGTTCTGCTGCGAGAGAACGGCTTCGGCGCTGCGCGAATTTCCGATGAAGTAGATGTGCGTGTTGGCGAGCAGTTCGGCGTAGATCCAACCGGGCAGGCGAAGGCACTCGACTTTCACGGTGCCGTCTTTGGCGATTTCGAGCACGGTCAAGCCGCCGAACGCGGCCATGTACTGGTCCTGCTTGCCGATGCCTTTCTTCAGCACGTTGAGTTCGATGTCGCAGGCTTCTTCGGCCAGCGCTTGAACCGTCACGTAGTCGCGGCGGTAGGCGTGCAGGCCGGCAAGCAGGCCGACGAGATAGCTGCTCGACGAACCCATGCCGGACTGCGCCGGCAGGTCGGCCTGACTGGCGATGGTGACTGCCGCCTCGATGCCGTGGCGCAGGAGGGCTTCGCGCGCCAGTTCGTGCTTGATTTCTTTGACGTGATCGACGACTTCGGTCCTCGAATATTGCAGCACCACGCGGCGGTCCACGCTGGACTGATGGATCGTTACGTACATGTACTGGTTGATGCCCATCGCGAAGATGAAGCCGCCGTGCTTTTCGTAGTACGAAGGCAGGTCCGTGCCGCCGCCGCCGAGGGTGACGCGAAAGGGGGTGCGGGTGATGATCATGGCAGCTCCGAACGAAGGCTTGAGGCTTGGGGCTTGAGGCTTGAGTGCCGCGCACCCGACGCGCCAAGTTTACGGCCTCAAGTCTCAGGCCTCAAGTCTCAAGCCTCACTCCGCCTGCCAGTCGGCCTGGAATTCGTACCAGCGGCCTTCGTCGAGGCCAGCGTGGTCGCCTTCGATCAACGTGATGAAGAATTGGCGGCCATCGATGAAAACGTTGCAGGCGCTCCCCTCAGGCACGCGGAGGTCGCTCAGACTGCACAGCTTCTTTCCACCGGTGGAGAATTCCATCGTTTCGGGCGCAGGCTGCCCAGCAGTCTGGCCGCGGCGGCCTCTGGCGTCGGCGAAGCTCTCTTCTGCAAGGACATCTTTGCCGCGCGTGAAGCGAAAACGGTCGGCGCGGGTAGCGCCGGCCTCCGTGCCGGCCGGCAGGTGGATGATCGCGGAGAGGAACGCCTTCTTGTCTTTGAAGGACTTCTCGGTTTTGAAGGCCCACGTTTGGTGGAAGCGTGGCGCATCGGTGAAGATGAACTCATTGCGGAACCAGAGCGGCGGCTTCTTAAGTGCGAAGCGCTGGAAGCCGCGGAGTTGGCCTTCGAAGGAGAGCTTCAGGCCGTTTTCGAGTTTCTCGATGCGCAGGCCGCATTCGACATCGCTGCTGGCTTCGATGCGGTTGGAGTCGGAGGCGTGGAAATACTCCTGATCGCCGTAAAGGTCCTGATCTGCGGCGACGAGCTTGCCATCGGCGCTGCACAGTTCGCGAATGACTCCGCCCTGCCGACGCAGGACGACGGCAAAATGCTTGTTACTGACAATCAGGTCGGGGCCGACGCAGCGGAAGGCGACGGGACCGAAAGAAAGCGCATTCCCATTACGATGACCGTTTGGAGACCCGGAAACAATTCCATAGTTGTATTTGCTGGTGCCTAAGCCGGTCAGCCGCAGCGTGTCCGCATCGCCCATCAAGCGCAAGCTCAACGGCGCGGATTCCTGTGGTCCGGCGTCAAAACATCCCTTAGGTGTTCTTGCGCCGATTTGCGGCAATCCGGCGAGCGGATCGAGCGGCATGAGGTCATTCTGCCATACAACGCCGGTGCCTTGAGGACGCCAGTAGATTCCGGAATGCCAGCCGGTCTTCGACGGCACTGGCGGAGGCGCGTAGTCTCCATGCAAGGTTCCAGAGATCGTCTCCACCCACCACTCTGTCGCCCCCTCAAATTTCACGTCACCCTCAGGCGCAGTGCCGAAGTTCCCGCCCGCATCACCGACGCCCGGAGGTGCGCCTATCTCTGGCCAAACCTTGAAGGCGAGTGGCTCAAGTTTCCATTCCGTCTGTCCTCCCACCCAGGTCAGCTTCGCCTTCACTGTTTCCCGCCCAAAATTGATCGCGAACACCGTCTGCTTGTCGCCCAGTTTGCGCAGACACGTGAACACGCCCGGCGCATCGCACTTCACAGCCTTGTAGAACGCTTCGCCGCGCGAGAGCTCCGGCCGGGACTTGCGGATTTCGTTGATGCGGCGCAGTTCGAAGCTGTGGCCGTTCTCCATACCCTGATACATCAGCGGAATGCCGTCGATCCACGCGGTCAGCGCGTACATCGCATGCATTCCGTCCACGCCGTACCACAGGTCCGCGCGCAGGCTGTCGTGGCTTTCGACGTGCCGCATGCGGATCGTGCCGCGCGGCTCGGTGTACTTTTGTTCCTCGAGATAGTCCTGCAGCTTCGCGACGAAATCGGCGGCGGGAATTTTGCGCCACTGATGCAGGACGTTGTAGCAGAGGCCGAAATCGTACTGCGCATCACTGACGCCCAGCAGTCGCGCGTTCTCGGCTTCGGCCAGAATCGCGCCGTCCTTCGGATTGACGTCGCGCACGGCTTGGCGAATGCCGTTCAGCATGCCGATGCCGCCCCAGAGCAGCGCATGGCTGGCGCGCGCGTAAGGGATGTCAGGACTCCAGTTCGGCTCCTTGCTGCCGCCGCAGGCATCCACGCGGAAGCCGTCAATGCCATACTCCCGGCAATAATGGCGGGCGACATCGGCCATGAACTTCTGCCAATCGGGACGCGCGAAATCGTTGAGCCAGTAATTCAGCGTCGAACCGTCTTCGCGGTGCAGCATGAATTCGGGGTGAGCCTTGTTGTGGACGGCTTGCGGGCTGCCGCCGTGCGGTACCATGTCCTGCCACACGCGCAGGCCGAGTTCGTGCGCGCGTTTGACGAGCGTCTTGTACTCATCGGGCGTGCCGATGCCGTCCATGAATTTGTAGTAATCGAAGGGCCAGTACGGACTTTTCGATTCGATCGGCATGATCCAGATGGCATTCGCGCCGAGTTTCGGAATGCGCGGCAGCAGAAACTCGGTGGCGTTCTTGAATCCACCGAGATCGTTGAAGTTGCTGCCGATGGTGCCGCCGGGATGGAAACAGTAGAGGATCGCGTCCTGAACCCATTCGGGCCGGTCGGCGGGAACTTTCAGGCCGACGCTGTCCATGTACTTCCACAGCGCGGGCAGAGCGTCCCAATAGCCGGCGTCCACAATTGACATGCTGACGAAGCCGAATTCCTGTGGCACATTCGGCTTCAGATAGCCGCAGGCATAAAGATCCTGCACAACATCGAACGTGCCTTCGCCTTCGTCCACGCGCACGCCGGCGGGATCCGTCGCAAACGTTGTGAAAATGATCGAGCGCTGTGGGGAGAACTGGGCGATCAGGGGGACGATTCCGTTCCCGGAGCCGTTGTGCCGGCCTTTCTTCATTTCGCTGAAAGGATGGCTGACCGGCGGCCAGTTCTGCGGAATGCGATAGAAGCCGTCCTTGGTCGTATTGATGCCGAAGGTCTTGAAATTTACGTTGCGGAGTTTCGTAATTTCGGTTCCGCGATTGATTAGCGTGAGCGAACGGTCGAGGCGCGCGGTGGTGCCGGCCTCCGTGCCGGCCGGCAGGGACGCCGGCGCTACCATCGCCGGCACGGAGGCCGGCACCACCAGCTTGTAGCGTTCAACCAGTTCGTAGTCGCCCATTCGGACGGAGACTTCGAGCGTGTCGGCGCTCGGCTTCTCGCGTTTGAGCAATTGGCGCGGGCCAAAGTTCTCGAGCCATTTGATTTTGTCTTGCGGACCGATGCCCAGCGACAGGGGACAGCGCGCGTTCGGCGCGGTCGCAAGCGTGTCGCCTTTGTAACGGATGTTCATGAGCGCGCCGCTGCCGTCATCGAAGAGCAACTCGAGGTCGCCTTGTTTGAAGGAGAATTCCGCTGAGTGAGCGCCGGCGCACGCGAGCACGATGGTGGCAAAGAGGATTCGCATGGGTAAGCTCCGCTGGACGCCTGAATCATACGATCTCCGTGCTTCGTTGTCAGTTGTCGGTTGCAGCGTTTGGATACTCCTGGGGTTTCACATCGCATGCTGCGCGGGACTCAAGAGCAAGCAGCCGTCGTGGGAGAGTTTCGGAGAGCGGAGGACATGATCCTCACTCACTTGCGCGAGCCATTCGGTTAGCAGCCGCCGCCGGACGCCTGCCCGGTTCGCTCTCCACAAAACGCAATCCTCCTGGGATCGCGCGCTAATTTTCGGAACGCCGTGGTCCTGCCCCACACGCCCTTGCGGGCGCCATCCGGATTCGAGCCGGAGGCGGCGCACTTGTCCGCTTGACGTTCCATGTGGCGCAATCCTCCCGGATTGCGTTCGCTTGGGAGGGTCGCGGTACTGGCGGAAAGCGGAGGGCACGATCCTCACGCCGCGAAGGCGCATGCGGTTTTCAAAACCGTTCCGGACGCCTGTCCGGTTCGCTTTCCGTTACTGTCGCGCCCGGGATTCGAACCCGGATATTCAGGCCCTCGACCTGACGCCGCTACCGATTAGGCCAGCGCGACGTGTATTTTGGTGCTGCGGGTGGGATTCGGACCCACACTGTTGCCGTTCTAAGCGGCACGCCTCCTGCCGTTGGGCTACCGCAGCACAGTTGGCCGGAGCGAGATTCGAACTCGCATCCCCTGAATTTAACTCAGGTGTCTCTACCAATTGGACTATCCAGCCGTAGCCGGGGTGAGATTTGAACTCACAGTTCCTGCGTTTGAGGCAGGCGACTCTGCCAGTTGGTCTACCCGGCCGAATTTTGGTGGGAGTGGAGGGAATCGAACCCCCGGTGCCCGTTGTCGAGTCCAGATTTACAGTCTGGTGCAGCCTGCCAACAGCTACCACACTCCCGTGCAATCCTCCTTTCGTGGCAACAAAAAAAGGGTGAGCCTTTTGGGCTCACCCTGGATACCGCGCTGTAACATGTTTCATTGTTTACGGAGCGGTTCCGTGAGCGAGCCCTCGGCGGGTTGCCAGCGAATATGAACTGAGGGATAAGGTGCTACTTTGCCATTCCATGGCAGAACACTACCCCACGGAACGCGCGTTTGTCAATATTTGGCGAGGAAAAAATCGCGAACGACGATCATTTTGGTCAACCGGCGGGCATCAAGCGTTCAACTTGCCTGAAGTCGTTGCTGCGCAGGAATGCAATGACGGCTTCCGCCGTGCGCGCCGCAACCACGTTGCAGTTTGTCGCGCCATAAAACCACATCGACGTGAGCCGGGGTTTCATCCGGCCCAGCGCCAATGTCGCCGTGATGGCGCCGTAGGCCTGGAGGTTGACCTGGTCCATTAAGCCGCTGCGGCCGGCAAAGAGTCCGCGTCGCAGGAAAAGAACCGGCACCTCGCCCATCAGGGCGTCCAATTCCGCCAGCATTCCTTTGGCGCCATAGGTGTTGATTACAAAAACCGCGGGATTGTACTTCATCGACTTGATCATCTCGACCGCTTGCCGTGCTTGTTCAATCGTGTGAGCGAAACCGACAAAGGGCAAGCCCTGCTTGAGGGCGAGCGCCGACGCCTGGGTACATATGGAAGAGTTGGACTGCGATGCCGTGGATTCCGCCTCGACGAACACCGGCAACCCGGCCAGTTCCGCTTGCGATTCAGAAACCGGGGCTTTGATCAGCGCGGCCAGTTTCTTATCCTCCACTGCGATATGTTCACTCAGCCAGCGCCTGAGAAACGAAGCGATCTGCTGCGCAAGCGCCGGCCTGCCCGTGTCGCGTTGCGATTCGAATTCGATCACCGTTTGCGTGAATTCGTCATGCAGCATCATGTGCGCGTGGAACCCGGGATAAGCGTAATCATGCATCAACCGTTCTTCGGCGATGAAATGCGACTGACAGTATTCCTTCAGCCGATCGAGTACCTGGCCGATGATTTCGTCGTCTCCGGCATCCACAGCGCAATCGAGTTCGTAGGCCAGCTTGAAGAGACCGCGATGCTGGTCGTCAATTGCGGGTACCCCCAACGTCAGGCTGTCGTTCCAGTAGTCCGCCGGCTTTGCTGGCATGCTGTTCTCTCCATGAATTCAGCAACGGTTGCGAGACGCGTCTGCTGGACGTACGGATCCAAATTATCGGCGGGCACGATATCCGGTCAAAAGGCTTTTCCCATGACGTTGGCACCCGCTGTTGCTTCACCTGCATAGTACGAACAACTTTGCCGATACAAAAGGTTCACCTGTTCAGGAGGGCTTGCGTATGGAGACATTGACGCTCGATACACCCGGCATAGACACTCTCGCCGGCGTCGGCCCCTTCTGGCCGCTGCCCGCGCTCCCCGCGCCATTTCGAGCGTTCTTCACTACGCGTTTGGCCGGCACTTCAGAAGGCACGTATGGCAGCTTAAACCTCGCTCTGCACGTGGGTGACAACCCCAGCCGTGTACGCGAAAACCGCCGCCTGGTTTTCGACGCGGAAAAAGTCGATGTCAACCGAGTTGTCGTCGCTCAGCAAGTCCACGGCGCGACTGCAGCGGTTGTGACTGCCGACGACGCTGGCCGTGGCGGCTTTACGCATCGCGACGCCATTCCAAGCGCAGACGCGATTGTTACAAGCACCGCGAACCTCCCGCTGATGTGTTTGAGCGCCGATTGCCTGCTACTGGCTCTGGCCGACGCACAAAGCCGCACCTTGGCTGTGCTGCACGCCGGCTGGCGAGGGATGGCTGCAGGCGTGATCGAAAACACGATTTCTTCAATGCAGAAAGCCGGCGCATCGCCGGTCAATCTTCAGGTTGTCAGTGGCCCGTCCATCGGCCCGTGCTGCTTTGAGGTCGGCGCGGATGTGGTTTCGGCGCTTGGCTCCGAACACGTCGTTCAGCAGATCGGCGAGAAGGCGATGTACGACCTGCGCGCCGCTGCTCGCGCCCGGCTGCTGCGCTGCGGCGTTCTTGGAAGCCAGATCGAACTGGATACCGCGTGCACAAGCTGCCGAGCGGACTTGCTCTTCTCCCACCGCCGCGCTGTTCGCAGCGGCGCAAAGCAGACTGGCCGCATGGGCCTGGTGGCGTGGGTGAAGTGAAGTACGGTTTGCGTCGCAGACAGAAGCCCTGTTCGCACTTCGTACTTCGACCTTCGTACTTCGACCTTCGTACTTCTCTAGAGGCTCTCCTGCCCCGTAATCACCTTGTACGCGTCCACGTATTTCTCGCGCGTCTTCTGGACGACGGTGTCGGGCAGCGGCGGCGCCGGCGGCTTCTTGGCCCAGCCGATTCCTTCCAGGTAATCGCGGACGAACTGCTTGTCGTAGCTGAGCTGCGTCTGGCCGGGGGTCCACTGATCGCGCGGCCAGAAGCGCGAACTGTCGGGCGTCAGCACTTCGTCCACGAGGATGATTTCATTCTTGTAGATGCCGAATTCGAACTTGGTGTCTGCGATGATGATGCCGCGTTTGAGCGCGTGTTCGGCGGCGCGTTGATAGATGCTGATTGACAGGTCTCGCAGCTTTGCGGCGTTGTCCTGGCCGATGATCTCGGCGGCGCGTTCAAAGGTAATGTTCTCGTCGTGGCCGCTCTTGGCCTTGGTGGCTGGGGTAAAAATCGGCTGGTCGAGCTTTGAGCCGTTCTTCAGCCCGCGCGGAAGCGGAATGCCGCAGACGGCGGTCTTCTCCTGATATTCTTTCAGTCCGGACCCCATGAGGTAACCGCGCACGACGCATTCGATGGGAAAGACGTCCGCCTTGACAACCAGCATGGAGCGCCCGGCGAGCACGTCTCTATGCTTCTCCAGGCCGTGTCCCATCTGCGCGGGATCGGTCGTGATCAGATGGTTCTTGGGCGTGTTGCCGAGAAATTCGAACCAGAAGCGGGAAAGCCCGTTCAGCACGCGGCCCTTGTCCGGGATTGGCGTCGGCAGCACACAATCGAAGGCGCTGAGCCGGTCGGTGCTGATGATCAAGAGCTTCTCGCCCAGATCATAAACATCGCGGACCTTTCCGCGGGCGAGCAGTTTGAGTCCGGGAAGCTGCGTTTCAAAAACAGGTTCAGGCATCCGAGTTGTCCTCGAAGAAGTTTGACCAGAGAATCCCCGCCTCAATACCTGTGTCATACCTGCCGCGCATCAAAATTGAAAACTCAAAAATAAGTTTTCATGGGCGAGTTCCCGTGCCGTTCTTGTGTGCCGCAGCCTCCGGTTCCCGCGCCGCGTCGGAGCAGTCGTCGCGCCTCTCAGTCCCTCTGTCTCAAGTCAAACCTCGTACCCGCGCGGCGTCACGAACCAGCGGCTCAGCATCTTTGACGAGCGATTGCCGACGATAACGATGCTGCGCATGCCGATTTCGCAGGCCAGGAATTGTCTTAGCGTGCTCATCACGATCTTCTCGTCTTCGTGGCCGACTGCCGTCGCGATACCGACCGGCGTGCTGCCAGGACGCGACGCGCGCAGTATCTCAGCCGCTTCCTCCAGTTGGTTCACGCGCTTTTTGCTCCGCGGATTGTAGAGCGCCACGACCAGATCTGCTTTGGCGACCGCTTCCAACCGCTGGCGGATTTCCGGCCACGGCACCAGCAGATCGCTCAAACTGATGCAGGCAAAGTCCAGCATGAGCGGCGCGCCGAGCCGCGCGGCGGCAGCGTTGGCAGCCGAAACGCCAGGCACAATCTCGATGTCAATGCTCGCTCCGGACTGCTCGGCCAATTCCAGAGCCAACCCAGCCATGCCGTAGATGCCGGCGTCTCCGGATGAGACCAGCGATACCGTGGCGCCGGCGATAGCGCGGTCGAGCGCGCGCTTGCAGCGTTCGATCTCCTGCGTCATCCCGGAGGAGATCAGTTCCTTGCTGGCCGTCAGGTCCGTTATCTGTTCAAGGTACTTTGTGTAACCGCTGACGACCTGGCTTTCGGCGATCGCCTTCTCGGCGCGATGGGTGCGGTCGAGTTTTCCGCCGGGGCCGAGGCCGACCACAAACAGTTTTCCCGCGCGATGGCGATGGTGATCCCCTTGAAGATGGTCTTGGGCAGTATTAATTGAGTCCTCCTTCCCGCCAGCAGCGCGGCCGGTTCAGCCACGGCGGGCAACGCAACTTTTTCCTGAACAAACTTCGAGCGCCGAAACACCTTCGTCGTCGAGCGCAGTTCTTCGGACGAAATGAACCGCAGCGGCAAACCGAGCATGCTTGCCGCTCTCAGCAGTCCTTCTTCGTCCGCCTTGATGTCCGCAGAGGCCAAGAGCCGCACGTTCGCGAGTTCCGCGCCAGCCATCTTCAGCGCCGAACGGAGCGCTTTGACGATGTGAGTCGCGCGGACGCCACGCCGGCATCCGACGCCAACGATCAGCGTCTTTAGCGCCTCCGTTGTGGTGGTCACGACCGGTTCCGCGCTCAGCACATTGGCGACACGCAGCGCCAGCGCGTTCGCGCCACCTTCGTGGCCGGAAAGCAGGCTGATCGCGTAGCGCCCGCCCACATCCACAACGACAACCGCCGGATCGGAAAGCTTGTGCTTCACGCATGGCGCAAGAGCTCGCACAGCCACACCGCACGGCGCGAAGTAAACGAGTCCGCGATATTCCGGGAAGATCTTTTCTGTAAGTTCCAGGATACTGCTGAACGTCCGTACCGCAGGCCTCCGGCCTGCTCGTCGCTCGGGAGCCGCTTCTCCTCCTCTATTGCCCGTCACGTGCACGAAGGCGTCAGCGCCACCGAGTGCACGAGCGACCCTCGCGGCCAACTGCGCGCCTTGCGGAGACAGTGCAATCAGCGCGAGCTTCATTCGGCAGTCCCTTCACGACAGCCATGGGTAAACCCCCCGTCGTAGAGCTTAGAGACGGGAAGCCCGCGGGCTAAAGCGCGTCCGACGATAATCAGCGCCGTCTTCTGGATATTCTCCGCGGCAACTTTTGCTGCGATATCGGTGAGCGTGCCGTTGATCACGTGCTGGTCCGGCCACGACACACGGTACACGACGGCCGCAGGACAGTCCGCACCGTATTCGGCCGCGAGCGTTGTGCAGATCTCTTTGATCTTGTGAACCGAAAGAAAGAGGCACAGCGTGGCGTGCGTCTGTGCCAGCTTCTGCAACTGCTGTTCGGGCGGAACGGGCGTGCGATCGGCGACTCGCGAAAGAATGATGGTCTGCGCGATTTCAGGCGCAGTCAATTCTGTGCGCAGAGCGGCCGCGGCCGCCTGGAAGGAACTCACGCCGGGAATAACTTCGTAAGCGATTCCCGCGGCATCAAGCGCATCCATCTGTTCGCGCGTGGCGCCGTAAATCGACGGATCGCCCGAATGCAAACGGATGACATCCGTTTTTCGGTCGCGCGCTGAAACGCAGAGCGCCGTTGTCTCTTGAAGGTTCAACTTTGCTGAATCATGTTTTTCAGCATGGGCCGGCAACAGGGCGAGCACCTCCGGGCTGACCAGCGAACCGGCGTAGATGCAGAAGCGGCACGCGCGCAGCATGCGCTCAGCTTTTCGTGTGAGCAGTTCGGGATCGCCAGGTCCCGCGCCAACAAAGTAGACCTTCATAAAGTTTCCCCTGCAGCCGTTGCCGTCCTGCACGCATAAGTTCGCGCAAACTGACGCGCGAACGTGTGCGTGCCACCTCACGCCTGTACCAGAATCACCGCCAGATATTCCGCTTCGACGCCGGAGGTTAGCAGTTTGCGCAAGTCCGTCTCGATGCGCTCTTCCGGCAGGCCGACGCGCGAAACCAGCACGCTGCGTTCGATCACGCCGCTGGCGTCCAGCAGCTTCAGAATCTCCGGGAGCCGCTTCCCGATTTTCATCAGCACGACCGTGCCACCCGTGGACAGTGCGCGCCGGACCTGCTCCAGGTTGTCCGACGTCGGAACGATCGTGACCGGTTTTTTGCCTTCGCCCACCGGAAAACCGGCCAGCGCCGCCGAGGCGCTGAACGCTGTGACGCCCGGCACAGTAACCACGCGCACATCCGTCAATTGCCTGCGTACTGCGCGCATCAGGTAGATGTACGTCGAGTACAGAAATGGATCGCCAAGCGTAAGGAAGCACGAATCCGCACCCGCGCTGAGCACCGCACAAACTTGTCGCGCGGATTCGTTCCAGCGTTGCTCAAGCTTCTCACCGTCAGTCGTCATCGGGAAAACGAGCTCGTGAATCGCCGCCGACGGCGAGATGTGTTTACCGGCGATCGATAAAGCGAGGCTCTCCGCAGCCGTGCGTGCCTTGGGCACGAAAACATGCGGGCAGCGCTGCAAGAGTTGCGCGCCTTTCACGGTGATCAAATCCGGATCGCCCGGTCCAATGCCAATGCCGTATAGCGTGCCCGTCATACCAGCAGACCTTTCTCGATCAGTAGAGCGATCGACAAGGAAGAAACGTTAAGTCCAGACAGATCTGCGCGAACGACCTCCCGCACGCGCTCATCTTTCAGCGTCAGATTCTCGAAGATGAAGATGCGATACGTGTCGCCAAGCGTTCTCGCCAATTCCTCCACCCACGTCAGAGAATCTTTGCGGCCAAGAAGCACCGCGATTTTTCCACCGCGCGTCAGATCGCGCAGGTCCGCATCGGGAGTTAGATGATGTGCGCTCAGAATACGCGCATCGTGCCAGTCGAGCCCCAGGCGCGCGAAAGCGACCTGCACCGAACTGATTCCCGGCACGATCCGGCACGCGGCGCGGCCGAAACGCTTCACGACCGCCTGCGAGAAGCTGTACAGCCCCGCATCGCCGGTCACAAGCACGACAACATGACGCTCCACATGCGCGGCGATCTCGTCCAGCGCGCGATTCGTGTCTGCGCCAACAACGATCCGCTCCGCCGCGCTTTCACGAAACACGTTGAGCAAGCGCTGCGCGCCAGCGAGCACCTCGGCGCGGCTCACGGCTTGCCGCACGGCCGGCGTAATGTATTCAGGCGCGCCGGGGCCGCAGCCGCAGATGGTGATCATCACTTCCTGCGCCATGCGCTCAGTTCTCCACTGCTGCCCAGCCATTCCGTCTGCATGTTAATCAACACGACCGCTGTCCCGCGCGCTCGCTTCTCGATGGCCTGAACGAAGTCTTCAACGCGCCTGCGAATGCGCTCAGCCAATGCGTTTGCTACGAGACGTCGCTCGTCGAGTCCAAGCGCGTCAAAAAGCCCCTCAACTGTCGGCGTCTCTGCGATCTCGCGGCCGAGCACGTTTTGCGCGAGCGTCATCACCGGCGCAACCGCGTTGATCGAGCGGGACGAATGCGTGTCCCATTCACCTTCCGCCAGCTTGGCCAGCTTGCCCGGATGCCCGACGATAAGAATATGCTCGAACGGCGCGCGCGCGGCCAGGTCAAGCATGAAGCCCCACTCGTTGCTGACCTCAACAACCTGCTCGGGCCGCAGCTCAAAATGCCTCCGCGCCGAACGCTCGCCAATGTGTCCCGGCACAAGCACCGGGGCATTGATCGCGCAGGCCACCGCCACATCGATGCCGCATTTCAGCGCGGCCTGCAACGCGGGATGGCTGAAGGGGCGCACGCGGCCGGTGGTGCCGAGGATTGACAGGCCGCCGACGATTCCCAGCCGCGGGTTGAACGTTTTTTCAGCAATCTCGCGCCCGCCGGGGATCGAAAGCGTGACGTGGAGCCCGCGACCGGTGACCTCACGCACGGCTTGCCTGATCATCGCTCGCGGCACAGGATTGATGGCCGGCTCGCCCGGTGGAACGGATAATCCAGGACGCGTGACGGTGCCGACGCCTTCGCCCGCCGCGAACGCAATCTCATTTCCATCCGTCCAACGCACGCGCGCGATGATTGTCTTTCCATCGGTTACATCCGGGTCGTCGCCGGCGTCTTTGCGCACCGCCGCTTCGGCGGAATCGCCGCACGTCTTCGCGGAAAGCACGGCCAGTGCCGCGCGCGTGCCATCGGGAAGAGCCACATCGATGGTCTGCGGAACGGCTTGGCCGCAAAGCACCATAGCCGCCGCTTTCGCTGCCGCTGCCGCGCACGTGCCCGTCGAGTATCCCTCGCGTGGCGTCGTCATGCGTTGCGCGCCTCGGGTGGGGTGGGGAGGGCGTCCCCGCTGGTTGACTCTGGCTTGATCAGCAGATCCTCAGGCAGCAGTTCGAGCAAACGTTTGCGCGCTTCGCCGACGGTGAGCGGCAAACCGTTGATCGGCACGCCATCGTAGCGCTTCATTTCATGGAGAAGACGCGAAACGTAAGGCAAGCGCAAGCTGGCGCGATCGAGCATGTCGTGATCGCAGAAGATTTCCTCCGGCGGGCCCTGCTTGAGCAAGCGGCCGCGGCTGAGCACGCAGATCCGCGCGGCGAAGAGCGGCAACATGTCAACGGAGTGCGTCGCGAGTACGACCGTGATGTGCTGTTCGCGGTTGAGGCGATTGAGCAGACGCATCATCAGCGCTTCGCCGGTGGGATCCAGGCCGGCGGTGGGTTCGTCGAGAATCAGCGTCCCCGGCCGCATCGCGAGCACGCCCGCGACCGCCACGCGCTTCTGTTCGCCGAAACTGAGATGGTGAATCGCACGGCTGCGCAGAGGCAAGGCCGCGACCGCCTCCAGCGACTGTTCCACGCGCTGTTGCACCTGGTCTTCGGCCAAGCCGAGATTGCGCGGGCCAAAGGCGACGTCTTCTTCGACGGTTGCGCCGAAGAGCTGATCGTTGGGATTCTGCAGCACCAAGCCCACGCGCTGGTACAACTCCGCCGCGGGAATGTCGCGAATGTTTTCTTCGCCGATGTAGACCGTTCCCAGTTGCGGCTTGAGCAACCCGGCGAGCACTTTGATCAGCGTCGTTTTGCCGGAGCCATTCGAGGCAAGCAGCGCGACGAACTCACCGGCTTGAGCGTGGAAATCCACCTGTTGCAGCGCGGGCGTGCCTTCTTCATAGGTGAAGGAGACGTTTTCAGTTCGCAGCGCGGGACTCGTCACGGCTGCCTCCCGGCTGCGAGAGGCATCGAGCGCAACGGCGGCACGAGGTACTCCGCAACATAGAACGCGCCGGCCATCGTTAGTGGAAGAACGAGGAGCAGCAATCGCTCTCTGGTCCGCAGTGGGCGCAGAGGGCCGAAGACGAGATAGCCTTTGTAGCCGCGCAGCATCATTGCCTGATGCGTGCGCTGCGACTGGTCCAGGGAGCGCACCAGCACCGTTCCGGACAGTGCGCCCAACGACGAAAGCGAGCGCCTGACGCCCGTGTAGCCCAGGCGAACGCGTTGCGCCGTCTCGACGTCAGCCGCTTCGTCGAGCAGCACAAAAACGTAGCGGTACATCAAGAGTGCGACTTCAACCCACGTCTTGGGCGCGCCCATCCAGCGCAGCGCATGAAAAATCTGGTGCGCGGGCGTGACGGAGCTTAGCAGCAGCATGACGCTGACCGCGCCCAGCACGCGGGAGCCGAGCAGCGCGCCACGCCACGCGCCTTCTTCGCGCGCGGTGAACGTAATGCCGGCGCACGCAAAACTCCAGAGTGGCCGGCTGCCGTACATGAACGTTTGCAGCAGCACGAGAATGCTGACGATCATGAGTGGAGCGGCCAGGCGCAGCAGGGTGAGCTTCAGTGGCAAGCGCAACAGAAGCATGCAGCTTACGCCCGCGATCAGCACGGCCAAAGGCAAAATGGGCTGGGTGGAGCAGAGCACTGCAACCAACGCTGACAGCGCGCCGATCAGGCGCACGCGCGCGTCGATGCGCGAAAAAAGGGTTTCTCGGCAGGCCATGATATCGGAGAAGAGCTCAAACATGGCTGTTCTCGGAGTGGGGCGGGCGTCCCTGCCCGCCGGCGCAAGATGGCTCCTCGGCGGGCACGGAGGCCCGCCCTACTCGCGGCGGAAACAGCGCTCGGAAATAGTACCCGGCGATGAAGCCGCTGATCGCGCCGGCCAACAGAAAACAGAACAGCAGCAGATCCCCTTTATCGGTGTTGATGAACGGTTCGCGCGGCGGCCGGCCGGCGTCTCGAGCAAACTTCTCGACCACCGTTTCGTCCACGCCGGCCCACTGCTTTTTGTTCTCTTGCGCGGACGGCTTGGCGTGTTCAGAAACCGCGGCAGGTTGTGCTTCAGCAGAGCGGGAATCAGCGCAGGACAATGCGAGCGCAATGAGCAGCGGCAAAGCGGGAATTCCCTCTCGCAATCTCATGCGGACGCTCCCGCTGATAGCCTGTTGAACAGCTCGGGGCGCCGTGAGTACACGAAGACGCAGGCCATTCCGGAGACGAAGCCTTCAGCCAACCCGAGCGGCAGTTGCGTCGGCGCGAAGGCGGCGGCGATAGAGGCGAACATCGGCCAGAACGATCCGTGTCCGCTCAGCGCGGAGGCCAGCTCCAGGGAGGTCATACTGTAGGTCGCCCAATCAGAGATCATTCCGGCGAGAAATGCAGCGAGGAAAAACGAAGCGCCGCAGCGTCTCGCGCCGTGGAATAGTGCGTAGCCCACGAATGCGCCGACAATTCCCATTGAACAGACGTCGGCTCCCCACGTCGTCAGTCCGCCGTGCGCGAGAAACAGCGCTTGAAGCAGCAGGGCGATGCTGGTGACGACTATTGTGGCCCACGGGCCGATGAGAATTGCGGCCAATCCCGTGCCGCAGGGGTGCGAGCACGTTCCGAGCCACGGAACGGGCACGGGCATACACGAGACCAGAAACACGGCGGCTCCGACGAGCGCCACGAGAGCCTTCGCGTAGGGTTGTTCGCGGCTGCGCTTTTCAATGTCACGCATGCCAAGCCAGAGAAACGGCAAACTGACGCATAGCCAGAGGGCGGCCCAGTTCGCTGGCAGGATGCCTTCGGAGATATGCATCGCGTACGCCGGGCGCGAGAAGACCGCGATCGCCAAGGCGGCTGAAATGAGAAATGTCGTCCGGCTCCAGCGCATTGCGCGACTCCTTGGATCAGGCCTTTGCGCCGTGAGGGCATTCCTGCGCACACGCGTGGTCGTCTTCATGCACTTCAGGCAGTTCGCGGATGTCTGGAAGGCCGGCGGATTCGGCGACGCGCTTTTCCATTAGATCAATAAGGACTGGGTCGAAGCCGAGATTTCTTCCAAGAACAACGCTGACCTGCGGGTGCTTGCGGATCGATTCGCGCAGAATGTTCGGAATGTCGGCACGCATGTGCTGTCCGACATGCAGGAAGTACGGCATGACCAGCACTTCGGTCGCGCCTTTAGCGACACATTTCTCGAAGGTCTCTGGAAAATGCGGGCCCAACATTGACATGTGGCAGAACTCGACGATCTCGTGCCGGTACGTCTGCTGCAGTCCTGCGGCGACGCGTTCCATGTCCCGGCTGGCCTCTGGCACTCGGCTTCCGTGTCCCAGAAGAATGATGGCTCGCATGGAGGGCTCCCTCGACCCAGACAAAAAAACATCCCCGAATCTGCATCATCAGATCCGGGGATGCCGTGTTTCATCCGCGGTCAATGAAGCTGCTCCCCTTTACCCCGAGGGGTGCCACGCTTGTGCTGGCGCCGTCAGTATGGCGGCAGCTCAAGCGTGCTGACTTCGACGTGCCATGAGCAGGTCTTCTGACTTCCGGGTCGTTCTTCGGCCGCGCCTTCCCGTCAGTTCGACAGTGGCCTCTGCGGCGTCAATTCCCGGTTACAGCGGCGGGACCGTGACGGATTTGCACCGTCTTCCCTTACGTCCTTTCGGACTACTCATTGGCAAAGGAGGCTTTAACGCAACTACGGGCAGTGTCAATGGATTTTGCGAACCTCTTTTATTGAAATCCCTCGCGGCGAACGGTACTGTCATGTTCATGCCGCCGCCATACAGCAACAGTCAGGAACTGCGTCAAGCCTCCGTTGACGAGTTCATCGAGTACCTGCGCGCATTCAGGACCGGCCACCCCAAGGAATTGCTGGAGATTCACTACCTGATGGCGTCCATGGATACATTCAGGTGGTTGGAGATATGGAGCGACAATCCCTTTGTCGATGAGAACTGGGATCCGAAATCGCCGCAGGTCCAGGAGATCATTGCCCGATTGCTTGATCCGGAGAACCGGCCGGGTCTCAGGGCATGGTATAGCTTTCATGGAGCACCAAACATCAATTGCGCCGCGGAGCGATTCCGGCGTTTCTTAAGCAAGAAAGCGGGCGAACAGCTCGGTGAGGACGACGCTCCGAAGTTGCCTTGACCTGCACCGTTACCGCCCCGGCAGTTCCTGCCGGTATTCGTCCTTGAAGAGCCCTATCTTTTCAACGGGGATCGGCTCGAAGGACGGAAGTTCCTTCAGCAACTGTGCGTCTTTGCTGAGCGAGAAATCTGCTTTTTTTGAATCCTTGAAGCCCAGTTCGATCGGTTTCTCTGCCGTGCCCGAGAGGGCCGCGAAGCCTTTGAACGTCGGCGCGGGCGCGATGGTCTTCGCGCCGGTCGTGTTCACGGCCAGGTTGTCGGCGATCTCAAGCTTGTCGATGAGCTTTTTCACGTTGCCGTCAAAGTCGCACACCTGCTTGCCGCAGTCGACAAAGACGTTGCGCTTGATGGGATTGTTCAGCGGCTCTCGGGGACTTTCATTCATGATCGCCGCCAGTCGCGGGTACTTCACGCTCCACGGCGGTTGCGTGTAATTCAGCCGCTTCGCTTTCTCTTCCAGAGACCAACTCGTGTCCTTCGGATCGTTCCACTGCTTCCACGTCATGCCGCGCGAATCGAGATGCAGCCCGATCGGACAGTCAACGACGAGATTATTAATCACCGGATTGTCCCGGCCGCCGCCGATCATGATCGCTCGTCCCGCGCGCAGAAACACATTTCCCTGCAGCGTGTCGCCGGAATCGCAATCGTCGAGATAGACTCCCATCGTGTTGACGTGTTTAGCATCGCCGCCGCCGAGATCGTGGATGAAGTTGTAGCGAAGAATGTTGCCTTGAGTCGTCCAATCGCGGCCCGTGTAGAACGCTCCGGCATCGCCGGTCTCCATCACGACGCGGTAGACTTCGTTAAACTCGAAGAGATTCTCGTTGCCGCCGTACAAGACGGCATTGTGCGGCGCATCGTGAATGCAGTTGTTGCGCACGATCTGGCCGCAGCCCTGCGCGCCGATCCCCGCCGCATAGGTCCGCTTGAAGATACCGTAATGGTGAATGTGATTATTCAGCACGACATTCTTGGCGGGCTCCAGGGTCTTGCGGTCGCCGCCATTCACTGAAATGCCGCCGGTGCCGAGATTGAAGAGGTCGCACGAACGTACCGTGTTCGCTTTGCCATCGATGGAAATGCCGTGGCCGCCGAGATTCGCGACCGTGCAGCCGGCGATCTCCACGTTCTCGGTCTTCTGCAGGCTCAGGCCGTCTGAGTGCCCATATTCGAAGCGCAATCCCACAAACTTGACGTTCTTGGTTCCCTTGAGATTCAGCAGTGGCTGAGAAAGCGTGGCCAGCACAATCGACGCATTGTTCAACGCCGCAGGCGGATAAAAATAGAGCCGCTTATTGGTGCGGTCGAGGTACCACTCGCCCGGCGCATCCAATTCTTCCAGCAAGTTCAGCGCGAAGAACCGCCGCTTCGCCGCGCCCCACGTTCCGCCATTGATGCCGTAATTGTGTGGAGCGGCCAGGGCGATGATCTTCTTGTCCTTATCGTAACTGCCAATGCGAAGGACTTCGTCGCACCAGTCGTGCGTCCAATAGCCCAACAGCCACACGCCTTCGTCGATCTTCCAGCGCTCCGGTCGCGGATCATCGGGGATGAATGAACCCGGGTGGATCTTCTTGAGCGCCGGGTCGTCGGCTTTTGGATTGGGCAAGCCATTGTCCACCGCCTTGCTGAACGTCGCCCAGCCACCGTCCGCCGCATCGGCGTTGGGCCAGCGCGCCAGCGTCATGGGTTGAGCATCCATGTACAGCCACGGTCCCGCGGGCATCGCGCTATAAGCGTTCTTGAAGGTCTCGAATTTTCCATGCGTAGACACATCGCAGACGAGCACTTTGCTGCGAACTGACGCATCGAGCCGCGCCAAGACAGCCTCGTCAGTCACTGGCTTGAAGGTCTCCGGCGCCAGGGTGACTCCGCCGCGGATCTGCGCTTTGCCGGCCGCTTGAGCGCGGTAGATCACCGGAGCGTCCGGCGTGCCGCTGTCTTCCGCCGTCAGTTCGAGACTACTCTCCAAGCGATACACACCCGGCGCGATGTTGACCGTCACCGCCTCGCCAACTTTGAGCGTACCCGCTTTGCGCGCCGCGCGGGCGCCATCTCGGGCCTGAACCAACGTCTGGAACGGAGCTTTCGATGTCCCATCGCCGCCCGCCGCCGCATCCGGAGCGACAAAGAACTCGGCTGCCGTGCAGCAGGCCGCACTTGTCAAAATCAACGTTATCAGGTGAACACGCGTCCGCATTCAATGACCCTCCAGTCCGATAACACCACGGACGCGCCGAGAGCGCTCACAATCAGCTCAAATCGTCCAGAACTGCACCGTGCACCGTAGTGCGGGCGTCTCGCCCGCTTCTCCCGTAATGCCGCACCGCCCACTTTTGTCCAGAACTGCACATGTGCCGCGTTCCCGCCGTTCTCGAAACCCTGAACCCCAAACCCTGAACCCTGCCATTCCCGTCCAAGACTGCACAATGTAGGACATTTTGCCAAAATTGTCCCGCTTTCCCTCAGCTCCAACCCCGTAAAAAAGTGCACATGTGCACCAGAACCCTTTCCGTTTCTTCTCAGTTTTCAAAGGCCACCTTCAGCCGAGACAGAGTATCCCATCTGCCCCATAGAACTATGACGATCCAGCCGCCAAAATGTTGCAAAGATTTCGGTTGAGTTTATATTATCGCATTGGGCATCGCCTGACTCTGTCGACGCGGTGCTCGTGTCGCAGGGTGGCCCACCCGGCCATCGTGCCGGGTGGGTGCCGAAGACACAAGAACCGTGCAGCACTTCGAGATCGAAGCCCGTCAAGAGAAGCAGGAGGAACGGCAGCAACAAAAACCGTTCGCGAACTCGCCACTCACCCGGACGGACTTGGCGTCCGTCCACCGAGTGGCCATCAGCCGCGCGCTCGTTGCACACGGCCTTTTGTTGTTTCGGAGGAAGCGATTTACTCTGCCTATCAGGAGGCCAGTTTGGTCAAACGTTCCCTAGGGAGCACAATCCCCATGTGGACGAGACGCCTTACAGTGTTGGTTTTTCTTGCTGCTTCACTTTTTGTTGCTGGCGCGGAATCCAAGCCCGCGGGTGTTGAACTGGAACTTGCGTGTCCACAGGAGGTGAGCGCCGGCTGCGTGCTGGACTTAAAGATCACGCTGCGCAATAGAACCGCGTCCACTATACATTTTGAAGTGTCGAGTGGTGACTTCGCGCTCGTTGATCTGAATGCGGTCAAAGACGGCAAGGACGCGCCCTTGACCGCATTCGGTGACAGCATTGTTCATCCGAAGGTGCCCGGAGGCGGACATATACAACTTTGCCTCCTCAAAGAAGGCGAGAGTTTCAGCCAAATTTTTAGACTGAGCCGGTTCTTCGACTTTTCGCTTGTTGGCACTTACAGAATTAAGGCTGCGAGATATGGCGTAACGGATGCGGCAAAGAAACCGCTGGAACTCACGGCCGAAACGTCGGTAAAAATCACAGAGCCGATTCCAGATCAAGCGGACACGGACAAGGCGCAATAAAGGGGACAAAGAAACGGGGTAACGGGGGGGTAACGGGAACGCGCACGAAACTTTCTTAGCCGACAGCGGTACGAGATAAAAGGGCCGCGCACGAACCTTTTTTTCGCTCGCGCGCATCCTTATCCCCAGCCCCCTACTTCCCAAGCTTCTCCTCAAAAAACCTCAGCATCGCCCCTTGCTGCGCCTTCCAATCCGGTTCAGCCGGCGGATCGTTTGGCTTCTCGGCGTGCAGTCCGTGGCCGGCATTCTTGACGCGAAGCAGTTCCACTTTCACGCCGGCTCTTTTCAAAGACTCGGCGAGGCGCTCGGACTGTGAGATCGGGACAAGTTTGTCGAGCTCGCCATGCACGATCAGGAACGGCGGCGTGTCGGCGCTGGCGTGGAGCGCCGGGCTGGCCTGACGCCACACGTCCGTCTTCTGCTCGTACGTGCCGCCAAAAAACTTCACGAGTCCCGGATGGTTGATGTTGTTCGCGCCGAGAGCCGCGCCAGCTTCCGGCGTGAATTCGGCCGGCCCCGCCTGGTCCACGACGGCCTGCACGCGGCTGCTAATACCGTCGAATCCGCCTTTGCCTTCCAGTTCCTTGACGTTCCCAAGTGTGCCCAGACACGCGACAAGATGCCCGCCGGCACTGTGCCCCATCACGCCAATCCGGTTGGGGTTGACGTGAAACTTCTCGGCGTTGGCGCGCAGCCAGCGCACCGCCAGTTTGCAGTCCTCGATCTGCGCTGGCCACGGAGCTTCGCCGCTCAGCCGGTATTCAATGGAGGCGGTGAAGTAGCCTTTCTCCACCAGCCACGGTGCGTAGTAGCCAAGGTGCGACCCGCCCGACCAGCCGCCGCCGTGAATCAGCAGGACCGCCGGCATGGGTTCCTTTGGCGCTTCCTTCGGCCGCAAAATCTCCGCGTGCAGTTCGCGCCCGCCGCCGGTGCCAAACACGACGTTCGATTCCAGTTCTTGCCCCGCCGGCGGCCGAAATTGCGGTTTCGCCGCCTCGCCGGCACTCAAGGACCATGCCGTCGCAAACAACGTGACGGCGAAAAACATTCGAAACAACTTCATGGCACCTCCAGCACTGTTCTTCCGTGAGGAACACCGGCACCTCCGACCGCAGCGGCACGGGGTGGCCCACCCGGCCATCGTGCCGGGTGGGTGCCGAAGGCACAAGAAGCCCTTCAGAAAACGTCCGCCGGCACGGCGATCGCCCAGCCTTCAAGGCGACCGCGAAAGCGGGACAAGGGCCTTATTCCTCGGTGACGAACACCGGCACCTCCGACCGCAGCGCCACACTTACGTTGCCTCCAGCCGGTGCGAGTTTCTCGGTATCGCCCATCAGCCCCGTGACAACCATGGGCTTCGTCGCAGGAAGGCTGACCGTCCTGTTGCCAGCGGCACTCCAAAGACAAATCACGCTCCTGCCAGCCGGCAGGGACGCCAGCGCTACCGCCGATCCGAACCGGTACGCGATGACATCCGCTCCCAGGTTGAGCGTTTTCTCGACTTTCAATCCCTTCAGCATCCGCGTCATCGTGGCGTACGCGCAGTACGCCGGCTTCGGCCGGAAGTCTCGCGTGATGATCCCCATGCAATGTTCGAAGTTGAAGGGATCGTCGCCATCGCAGCGGAAGTCGTACCAGGAGATGTTCGGAGCCACGTTGGACGCGATGGAATCGACGTACGCGCGCGCAATCAGTTCGGCCTGCCGCCGCTGCGTCGTGACCTTGAAATCCATCGCCATGCTGTTGTGCGGCGTATGCGTGGCCCAGCCCATTTCTGTGATCCACACCTGCCGCGGCGAGCCGTCCGGTTTCTTCACCAGTTCCGCGACCTTCAGCAGATCGCCGATAAAAGACCGGTCGTCGAGATGTCCCCGGTACGGATGAATCGTCAGGATGTCGAAGGGCGCGCCGAGTTTCATCGTCAGCTTGATGAAGTTGTGGTCGATCCCCGCCGTCGAACAGCCCAGCACCTGCGCGTTCCGATTGGCTTTCTTGACCGCCGCGTAGGCCTGCTTAAGCAGCTCCGCATACATTTCGCGCGGCCCTTGCCAGAAGAAAATGTTCGGCTCGTTCCAGATTTCCCAATGCTGAATGTCCTCGCGGTAACGCTCCACGGAAGCCGCGACAAACTGGCAGTAGTCCTCGATTCCTTCCGGCGTGTACGGTTTCGTCCAGTTCGTCCAGTAGGAGAACTCGCCATAAATAGTGATGCCGTTGCGCTTGGCTGTCGCGACCACGCTGTCATAAAACTTCCAGTCGAACTTGCCCTTCGCCGGCTCGATCCGCTGAAACGAAAACTCCTCTCGCGACCACTTCACGCCCGCGGCGGCGCCCATCTTTGCGGCGCGTTCCATTTCCGCCAGGCCCCGCGGGTCGCTGCCATAGCGGTACAAGTACAGCCCCATCCCGAACGGCGACGCTGGCTCAAGCTGCGCCACACTTTCCGCCGGCACAACTGGCGCCATGTAGTACGCTTGAATCGGCGCTACGTCCTGGCCCGGCGCCAGCAGAGAGAACTCCGCTTCCAGAAATTTCTGGTCGCCCGCCGGCGGCGGTACGGCAACTTCAAAGGATTCGGCAGCCGGCGGGATCGTGATTTTTCGCGAACTCTCCGCGACGGTCTTCCCCGCCCAATTGCGGATCGTCCATTTCATCTCGGCATCAGTGGGCTTGTCCGACAGGCTGCGGATGGTCGCCACAAACTCGCGCTTTTCCTCTTTCTCGCGCAGATCGGCGACCATCGTCAGCAGCCTGCGCGATGAACATTCCGCTTCGACCCGGATGTCCAGCAATTCCAGTTCGCCGGCATCGCGCTTGCCGTTGCATTCCAGCGTAATTCCGTTGATCCGAAGCGGGCCATGCAACTTGCCGTCGTTCTCCCCGCCGTGCCACGTCCAGCCTTCGCTCGGCGGCGCGGCCGTGACGAATTCCTGCACGCCGTCCTCGCCGGCGACGGGCTTCGGCGGACCGATGTTCTTCTCGAACGTCATGAAGTGCGTGGCGAATCGAAGCCGCGCGCTGTGGCCGGAAGCATCGCCGCGGAAGCGAATGTGGATTTGTTTGGGCGTGCCGGGCAGTGAAACATCGCGCGGCCCAAGAACGATCCCCTCGCCTTTGTTAAAGTCGTATTTCCACTTCTTGTCGGTCAGTGATGTCTTCGCGCCCTGGCCATCGCCCCAGCAGTGCCAGCCCTCGTCCGGCGTGAACTTCATGGCTGGGTATGTCCAGACCGGAACAACCGGCTTGCCGAGGACAAACTGAATGTCATCCACGAAGAGCGCGCCCTGCTTCTTGGAATCGTTTTCCATCAGGAGCGCGATCATCGTGGGCGGTCCGTGTACCGCGCCGTCGTTCGCGCCGCCCCAGTGCCCGCCGAAGTTGAAGCACTCGATCTCCACTTCAGCCCATTCGCCGTACGGCGGAGTGACGACGGTCTTCTGCAGCGTCTGCCCAGTCTGATCGGTGTAGCGGAAGGTCAGCCGGTTGCCGGATGCGTTCTTCACCCACAATCGAAGGCATTGAATCAACGGTGCGCCGCTGAGCTTGCGCATGGCGGCAACGTAGTTCCCGCCGCCGCTGAAATCGAAGCTCAGCTTGCCGCTGTTCGCGCCGCTGTGAGCCGTCTCGGTGCTGCGCTCAAAGCTCCCTTTCGCTCCTGGAAATTCCGGACCATTCGAGAACTGCCACGCCCCTTCCTTCCACGTCTGATCGAAGTCTTCGATAAGTTGAACCTTCGCGTCTTCCGTTGAGTGGGCGTGCATAGCCAACGCAGCAAGAAAGATAACCATCCAGCAGTTCGCGCTCGATCGCATGAGACACTCCTTGCAGCGGCGTTCAATTTTCCGTGCTCGTTCAAAGCGCGGAATCTCTTCTACATAACCCGGCGATTGCCCGCTAGCATAAGGCGATTGGCGAAGAGAACAGGGGAGGTCGGAATGCGAGCGTTTCTTGCGGCGGCGATTTTGTTGACCACGATCGTGGCGTTTGGTTCGCTCGCTCGCGCGGCCGACGCCGAGAAGCCCGCTGGCGCGAGCGATAAGGCGCCGGTCGCAATCATCTTCGACACAGACATCGGATCGGACTGCGACGATGCCGGCGCGCTGGCGCTGCTGCATGCGTTGGCGGACAAGGGCGAGGTGGATCTGGTCGGCGTCATTTTCAGCAGCGGAAAAAACCGCTACGGCTCGGGCGTGTGCGACGCCATCAACCACTGGTACGGCCGCGGCGATTTGCCGCTGGGACAATATGCGGGCAAGGACGTCGGCGACCCGCGAGACTCGTACAATTCGCGCATCGCCAAGGACACCACGACCTTTCCGCACAAGATCGTGGACAATGCGCCAGAGATGGTCGCGGCCTACAAATTGATGCTTCGCTCCCGGCCTGACGGAAGCGTGACGATTCTGACGGTCGGCCACCCACACGGCCTGGTTCATCTGATGCGTGACAAAGAAGGCCTGGAACTGATTCGCAGCAAGGTGCGCCGCTGGGTCGCCATGGGCGGCTCAAGCGACGGCCCGTCGCCGGATTGGAACTTCACGCAAAACGGAATGGGCAACTATCTCGCGGAACTTCTCGCGAACTGGCCGATGGAAGCCATCTTCAGCCCGGATGGTTCGGACGTGACAACCGGCAATCGACTCCTGCCGCAGACACCCGAAAACAATCCCGTGCGCGAAGCGTACCGGTTGTGGGGCGATTGCCTGAAGAAAGGCCGTTCCAGTTGGGATCAGATCGCGGCGTTGGCCGCCGTGCGGCCGGAATACTTTGAGTTCGAGCGTCACGGCCAGTCGGAGCGAACCGCGGACGGCAAGAGTTTTTGGAACGCCAAGGCGGACAATCCCAAGCACAGCCGCGCGCGTGTGAAGATCGACAAGAAGAAGCTGGCCGACATTATTGAGGAACTGATGGCAGCGCCGCCGCGGAACAAAGCGGGCACAACGAAGTGATGCGGCGCTAGAGGTGGCCTGCATCCCGTCTCGCGTGATGCTTCGCTTGAGCGCTGCCGAAGGTGAAGCGACGTTCTTCTAACCGCAAAGACGCGAAGGCGCGCTGGGATCGGCGGCGCCACAAAACGACGCCCAAAGAAAAACCCCTCTCGCGAGGGGTTTTCGATGCTGTGCTGCTACTGTGTTTTTGGCGGGCCCGACGGGACTCGAACCCGCAACCCTTGGATCGACAATCCAATACTCTAACCAATTGAGCTACGAGCCCGCGCGTATTCTGTTTTCATTACTGCCGCCAGCGAAGGCTGGTGGGCGATACTGGACTCGAACCAGTGACCCCCTGCTTGTAAGGCAGGTGCTCTAACCAACTGAGCTAATCGCCCAGGTCGTTAACTCGGGACGACTGTTCGTCGCGTCCGTCTCGCCGCAAGAATTCTTAACATCCACTCGTGTGATGCGCAACAGTATTTTGGTGATTGTGAGCAGAAGCAAAGACGAAAAGCGCGTTTCATTTCTCCGCCGCGTGCCCAAGTGCATCCAGCGGCTCCTCTATGGTAAGTTTCCCGCCGAGAACAGTTCGCAATTCCGGTAAATCGTATGTTGTCAGCGCGCCATGGACGAGACTTGTCAGCGGCGTGCTTTGATAGCCCAGATCGACGACGTTACTCCAAGATGTCAGCCCCCGCACCAGCTTCGTGGACTGGAAGATCTGCGGCTCCAGCGCCGCCGCGTGCAGCGCGGGAATGCACGAATGCCCGTACGCAATCAGTTCCAGGCCGCACGCTTTATCCCAGTTCGTCTGCTCGTTGAGCCATCGCGCCGTCCAGAGGATGTCTTCGGTGCGCATCCCCACGTAGCTGCGGCCAAGCAGATATGCAATATAAAAATCCTGGCCGTCCGGGCCGTGCAGCGCGGGAGTGAAGTATTTCTGCGGATGCTGCAGCGTCTGACCGCAACCGCGCAAGTCGATGGCGAGCACCGCTCGTCCCGCTTCGACGAGTTTCTCCGCGATGCCGCCTTCGCCCGCGACCGCCTGGCAGCCGTCTGCGTGCACGCACAGCGTAGCCCCTTTGGCGGCGCCGTTCGGCAGGAACAACAGCGCCGGCAGCGCGATTCCTTTCTCCGGAACGAAAGCAAGTTTCTCGATGCGGTACTCTTTCCGCTTGATCGTCTCGCCTTTATGGACCTTGATCTGAGGCAATTCATCGGCGCGCCGAATTCCCGCGAGCGGCCGCACACGCTGGAGCATTTCTTCGCGCGGCGTTTTCGACCAGAGATCCTTTCGCGCGGCGGCAAGAGTCGCGGAATAGTCCCGGTTCAGGTCGTACACGTTTCGCGCGCCGTCGAGCAGCATGACCTGCCCTTTGGGCGTGCAATGCAGCTCTGTTTCCGAGAAGACTTTCAGATCCCTGGGCTCGGCGACCTCTCGCTGCTGTCCGCCCAGCCAGCGGACCATCCAGCCGACCGCGGCTTCGCGCAAACCCAGCGTGAAACCGTGCTCCTCGTTGACCTCGACTCTGCTCATCCGGTCGCCGGCGCCGAGTAGTGAATAGAGTTTGTGCGCCGCTTCGAAACTGGCTTTCGCGTCTTCAATGTTGAAGAAGTCGCGGGTCGCGGTGCACATCAGCGTGGGCTTGGGCGCGCGCATCATCGGATAGTCGGCGTGATCCATGCCGAACGACAACTGGCCGAAAATGTTCTGCTCGGCATCCTGAGCGCCATTCGTCTTCAGCAGCCGTCCGAAAAGGCCACAGATGTAGCATGCCGGCGCGGCCGCGGCGATGCGTTCATCCAGCGCCATCAGATAGGATGTCTGGGTTCCGCCGCCGCTGTTGCCGGTGCAGCCGAGACGCTTCGGATCGATGTCGGGTCGCGACGCAAGATAATCCAGCGCGCGCATGCCATCCCAGATTTCAAAACGCGCCGTGTTGCGGCCCAGCAGAATGCTCCCCACGCCAACCATGTTGTGCGCCGGAACGCTGAGCAACCGCGGCTTGCCGGCGGCGTCCAGAAGCTGCGCACGCTCGCCCTGATCGATCGGGTCGAAGATGAACGCGGCCACGCCATTCAGCGCCGCTAGCGCGCACACGCGCTGATACGAATCGTACGCTTTACCGTTGTTCGAGTGCCCGCACGGCACGATCACGCCCGGATACGGCGGTTTGTGGACTGGCAAGTCCGGAAGAAAAAGCGCGCCGGTGACGAAATGCCGCGGCTGGCTTTCAAAGATGATTTTCTCGACGCGAAAGCCGTCCCGCTGAAGCGAGCCGGTGACTTTTGCATTGAGCGGCGTGCGTTCCGGAAAACCGCCGATGGCTTCGACGAATTTCGCGCGCAGGTGCGTTTGGTACGCTACAATTTCTTCCGGCGTTTTTCGTTTCTCGTAGTTCTCGCGCCAGCGCTTCTGCGCGTCCTCAACTTGGCGCAGCAGGTAGCGGTTCATCATCGCCGAGGGCTTCTCAATGCCCGCCTGACGCAGTTCCTCAGAAACGGGTTCGGGCGGTGCGGCTTTTTCCTGAGCAATAGCCATGGATTGGAGCATCCCAAGTAGCGCGAGGACGGCGTAGCGGCGCATAAGCAAGCCTCCGAGTTGAGCATCAAGTAGTTGGGGCAGTGTACCCCACGCGTTTGTCCGTGCAATCGAAGCATCTTTCATATATTCTGATTCTCTGACGACGGGAACTTTTTACAGGAGAAAATCGAGGCGCATGGCTGAGCAGCAGAAGGGCAATCAACAAAAAGGCGGCGGCGGCAAGGACGAGCGGAAGATCACGCCGCGCAAAGAGGACTATTCGCGCTGGTATCTAGATATCGTCAAGGAGGCGCAGCTTGCCGACCACAGCGCCGTTCGCGGCTGCATGGTCATTAGGCCCGCCGGCTACGCGATTTGGGAGAAGATGCAGCGCGAGCTCGACGACCGCTTCAAGGCCACCGGTCACGTGAATGCATATTTCCCTCTCTTCATCCCAATGAGCTTTCTGAGCAAAGAAGCGCAGCACGTCGAAGGCTTCGCCAAGGAATGCGCGGTCGTCACGCACTACCGCTTGCGCGCTTCGCAGAGCGGCAAGGGTGGGGTGGAGGTCGATCCGGAAAGCAAGCTCGAAGAGCCGCTGATTGTGCGCCCGACCAGCGAGACGATCATTTGGAGCGCTTACAAAGAATGGATTCAGAGCTACCGCGACCTGCCGTTGCTCATTAACCAGTGGGCCAACGTCGTGCGTTGGGAAATGCGCACGCGCCTGTTCCTGCGCACTGCCGAGTTCCTCTGGCAGGAAGGCCATACCGCTCATGCCTCCGCCGAAGAAGCTAAGGAAGAGACGCAGAAGATTCTCGAAGTCTATCGCGACTTCGCCGAGAACGTGATGGCGATGCCGGTCATTCGCGGCGAGAAAACGCCCGCCGAACGTTTCGCCGGCGCGGTCGATACGTATTCGATCGAAGCCATGATGCAGGACGGAAAGGCTCTGCAAGCCGGGACCAGCCATTTCCTCGGACAGAATTTCGCGCGCGCGTTCGATGTCACCTTCCAGAACAAGCAGGGCCAACGCGAACTGGTCTGGGCCACGAGTTGGGGCGTTTCGACGCGTCTGATCGGCGCCTTGATCATGACGCACTCTGACGACACCGGCCTGATCATCCCGCCGAAGCTCGCCACGACGCAGATCGTTATCGTGCCCATCTACAAGAGTGACGACGAGAAGGCGAAGGTGCTCACCGAAGCCGACGCCGTCGCTGCGGAACTGAAGACGCGCGGTTTGGGCGTGGTCATCGACAAGCGCGAAGGATTGGCTCCTGGCGCGAAGTACTACGATTGGGAAATGCGCGGCGTGCCGCTGCGTATCGAGATCGGGCCGAAAGATTTGGAGAAGGGCAGCCTGTGCCTGGCGCGCCGTTTCGTCACCGAAATTCCTGGCGAAGACGAAAAAGCGACGCGCTCCCGTAAGAAAGCGTTCTTGCCGCGAGCCGAAGCGATCGAACGCGTCAAGCCGCTGCTCGACGAAATGCAGAAGGATCTCTTCGAGCGCGCGCTGGCCTTCCGCACCAGCCGCACGCGCGTGATCAATTCCATGGGCGAATTCGAGAAGTACTTTAAGGAAGAAGGCGGCGGCTTTGCCTGGGTGCACTGGGCCGGCAGCCCCGAAGACGAAGACATGCTGGCCAAGAAGTACGCCACCAGCATCCGCAACATCCCGCTCGACGGCCAAGCCCCCGCCGGCGCCGAAGGCCCCGGCACCTGCATCCTGACCGGCAAGCCCAGCACGCGCCGCGTGGTGATGAGCGAAGCGTACTGACGATTGCGGAATTCGGATTGCGGAATGACGCGCCGACATCCTCTCCTGCGCGGCACGTTATCTGAGAGGATGGCCATGAAGAAACGGAAAGGGCAGCCGGCGGAGGCGAAAAGCAGACGCTTCCTCGTGAAAGCACGAGACTTGGGGTTACGGCCGGGTCTTGACCCGATGGGGTTTAACAGGCTAGGCGACGAACTTGAGGCCGTTGAGACTGCAGTGAAGATGCGCCGCAAACGGAAGGCATGGTGAGTTCGGCCGACATACCGCGGGGTGAAGTTTGAGGAGTGAAGGTAATGGCAAACGCTCCGTGGGCCTGCTTCGGTTGCCGTTTGGCTGTACGACGCGCAACGTACTACGTTGGCGACGTACTATGCCCCGAATGTGGCGAAAGGTGTGTCTGTCTTGGGGTCGGAGTTCCAGTGCCGCCGAAACGAGACGCCCGCGCTTGGCGCGTCTTGTGCGAAAGGATGCAGCGCGAGCGACTGGAGGAGGAAGACGCGCGCCATAGACGCGCCTTGCGGCGGTGTCACTGGCTTGAAAAAGAGATCGCTAGGCTTCAGGCAATTCCTGCAAGCGGCCGGCGGGTTGAACTCCGCCAACTTCAAGGCCAGCTAAATTACAGACAGGGCACGCGGGACACGGTCTTCGATCGTATCAGCCGGGACGTAAAGCGCATGAGAGGCCAGGCATGTATCCGCAATCTGCGCCTGACCGTCCGGCGCGTGATTGAGGCACTGGTGCTCTATCCAGACCGCAGCAGACTGCGGCGCGAATATCCCGAACTGGAGAATGACGACATCCGCCAGGCAGTCGCGTACGCGGCCCGCAATCTTGACGCGTAGCCATAGAGGTATGAGCGCGCCCCTCCCCGGTGTACTCATCCCAGAGGAGGGCGCGCGATGAGGCCGCTTCGTTTATCTCTGGTTTTCCTGATCCTGTTCTCCTCCGCGGGACTGCTTGCCGAAGAGCCTGCGCGCAAGCCCAACATCATCCTCATTCTCATCGATGACATGGGCTACGGCGACATCGGGCCGTACGGGTCGAAGCTCAACCGCACGCCGAATCTTGACCGCATGGCGAGCGAAGGCCTGAAGCTGACCAGCTTCTACGCGTGTCCGGTCTGCACTCCATCGCGCGCGCAATTTCTGACCGGCTGCTATGCCAAACGCGTCTCGCTGCCGAATGTGATTTTCCCAGCGTGTGCCATCGGGCTGAATCCCAACGAAAACACGCTTCCAAAACTGATGAAGCAGCAGGGTTACGCAACGCTGTGCGTGGGCAAGTGGCACGTGGGCGACCAGCGCGAGTTCCTTCCGCCGAAATACGGCTTCGATCACTATTTCGGGCTGCCGTATTCGAACGACATGGGCGGCGGCGAAGAGTGGCCCAAAGAAGGCGCAACGAAAGGCCGCAAGCCGCCGCTGCCGCTCGTGCGCGATCTGGAAGTGATCGAAACCGTTTCGCCCAAGCAGCAGGATAAGCTGACGAAACGCTACACAGAGGCCGTCACTGATTTCATCAAGGACAACAAGAAAAACCCGTTCTTCATCTATTTCCCACACACGGCCGTGCACATCCCGCTGCATCCGGGCGAAAAGTTTCAGGGAAAATCCGGCAACGGCACGTATGGCGATTGGGTCGAGGAAGTCGATTGGAGCGTCGGACAAGTGCTCGACACGCTGCGAGAACTTCACCTCGAAAAGGACACGCTCGTCTTCTTCACCAGCGACAACGGCCCGTGGCTGACGCAGCGCCAGAACGGCGGCACTGCCGGACCGCTGCGCGGCGGCAAAGGCTCCACGTGGGAAGGCGGGATGCGCGAACCGACCATCGCTTGGTGGCCCGGGAAGATTGCAGCCGCCAGCGCCTGCGATGCCGTCACGGGCAACGTCGATATGCTGCCGACATTTGTGAAACTTGCCGGCGGCACTGTGCCGACAGACAAGAAGATCGACGGCGTGGATATCTGGCCGGTGCTCAGCGGTCAGACCAAAGAGTCCGCTCGCGAAGCGCAGTATTACTTCTACGGCAACCGTCTGGACGCCGTGCGTTGCGGTCCGTGGAAGCTCGCGATTCAGCCGCAGCATGAGGCCAAGCCGGGCGAAAAAGGTCCGCCGCCGGATGCCGACAAAGCGCATACGCCGCGGCTCTACAATCTGGTTGAGGACGTTGGCGAGACGACAGACGTTTCAGCCAAGAATCCCGACGTGGTGAAGCGCCTGCAAGAACTGGTTGCGAAAATGGACGCGGATCTAGGCGCGACGACTCTCGGCCCAGGTGTGAGAGAGCCGGGCCGCGTCGAAAAACCCATTCCACTGCTGAAGTCTGGCTTGAAAGTCCTCGACTCAGCCACCGCAGGAGCCGCTGCGACCTCGCTCGATACGCTGAAGACTGGCGACACGCTCGACAGCCAGCATGCGCCGCAAGTGGCTGGCATGCCGCTGATCATTTCAGCCGAGGTCGAATCGCAAGCGAAGAGCGGTATCATTCTCGCTCACGGCGGAGAAGGCACGGGCTACGCGGTGCATCTGCGCGATGGAAAGCTCGTCTTCACCGTGCGTGAGAAAAAGGAAGCGGTGGATATCGTCGCCAGCGAAACACCGCCGGGACGTTTCACGTTCGAGGCGCGATTAGCCGCTGGCGGCGCGATGAGTTTGTTCATCGACGGCAAAAAGGTGGCCGAAGGCAAAGCGCGCGGGCTGCTTTCTATTCAGCCGATGGAGAGTTTCTGTCTTGGATTCGACGATGCGAAACCAGTCGCCGATTACGCGAATCCGGCGCGGTTTTCGGGCACGATTTCAAAGTTGAGCGTGAGGACCATTGAAAAATGAAACATCTCTGCGGGCTAGTTGTCTCGGCGCTGGTCTTCTCCGTCGCAGTTTCTGCCGCTGACGCGAAGCCCAACTTCCTGATCATCGTCGCCGATGATATGGGCTTTTCAGACCCTGGCTGTTACGGTGGGGAGATTCAGACTCCGAATCTGAACAAGCTCGCCGACGGCGGCCTGCGCTACACGCAGTTCTACAACACGGCGCGCTGTTGGCCCTCGCGCGCTTGCATCCTGACCGGCTATTACGCTCAGCAAGTGCGGCGCGACGAGTTCCCCGGCGTTCCCGGCGCGGGTAATGGCGGCAGGCGTCCGGCATGGGCGAAACTTCTGCCGGAAATGTTGAAGCCGTTGGGATATCGCTCGTATCATTCCGGTAAGTGGCACGTGGATGGCAAGGTTCTGGACGGCGGGTTCGATCATTCGTACTCGCTGAACGATCACGACCACAACTTCAATCCCAAGCAGCACACGCTCGACGACCAACCGCTCCCGCCCGTTCAGCCGGGAACAGATTTCTACACGACAACGGCCATCGCGCAGCACGCGATCGATATGCTTGGCGAGCATCAGGCAAAGGACCGCGAAAAGCCGTTCTTTATGTATCTGGCGTTCACGGTGCCGCACTTCCCCGTGCAGGCGCCCGCGCAGGACATAGCGATCTATCAGGACCGCTACAAAGCGGGCTGGGATGTTCTCCGTCAGGAACGCTACACGCGGATGAAGTCGCTGGGCTTGATCAACTGCGCGCTGTCAAAATTGGATTCGGACATTTTTCCGGGATGGAATCTCAGCCAATCGAAGTTGGCAGAACTGATCGGGCCCGGCGAAATCGGTCGCGCGGTGCCCTGGGATACGCTCACGCCCGCACAGCAGCAGTTTCAGCCAGTTAAGATGGCGATTCACGCGGCGATGGTGCACCGGATGGATATCGAGATCGGCCGCGTGCTGGACCAGATCAAGAAAATGGAAGCGCTGGACAACACGGCGATCTTCTTTGTCTCGGACAACGGCGCCAGCGCTGAGCAGATCATTCGCGGCGACAAGCATGACCAGACCGCGCCGCCGGGTTCGGCCAAGACATTTCTGTCCATCGGGCCGGGTTGGTCGAGCGCCTCGAACACGCCGTTCCGCCTGCACAAATCCTGGGTACATGAAGGCGGCATCACGACGCCGCTGATCGTGCACTGGCCGAAGGGAATCGCCGCGCGCGGTGAACTGCGCCAGAACACCGGGCATTTGATCGACATTCCGCCGACGGTGCTCGAACTGGCCGGCGGAAAAACGGCGGAAAGCATCGATGGAAAGCCCATTCCAGCGTGCCCCGGCAAGAGTCTGGTTCCGACGTTCACAAAAGATGGCTCGGTCACGCGCGACTGCCTCTGGTGGTATCACGTCGGCAATCGATCGCTTCGCGCCGGCGACATGAAGATCGTCGCCACGAAGAACGGCCCGTGGGAACTGTACGACCTCAGCACCGACCGTTGCGAATCAAAAAATCTCGCCGCCGAGAAACCAGAGAAGGTGAAGGAAATGGAACAGACCTGGACGCGCATGGCCGATGAAATCCGCAAGCAAGCGACCGCCGACATGACCCCTGAGCAGTTGAAGGAAAAGAAAGGGCGGAAGGCCGAGTAGACGGGGAGACGCGGGGACGGGGAGACGGGGCGACAGCGACGCAGGCGCTTATTTCTTTCTATACAGCACCGCCACCTGATCAGTTGCCCGCCGCGAGTTCACCCACCAAAGCAGCCCCGGCGTCACGCGCCACAGCGGGTCGATGATTCGCTCGTGCGCCCAAAGTAGCGCGCGCAGCGGAACGCCGCCCAACGGCGCGGGCACTTTTCCCGGCGGGAACAGTCGCGAGTAGACAGAATACGCAACGCTCGGCGGAATGATTGAGCGTTTATCGATAAGCTGCATTCCGTGCTCGGAAAATGCTGCGCGATACGTATCAAATGGTTTGTAAAACGAGCGCATCGCGGTCTTGTTGTTCGGATCGGTATGCTGCGTCTCCAGCATGCGGCGCGCGCGTTTCTCTCGGTGCAGCAGCAGTCCTCTCGGTGCAACGCACGCGCTGATGCGTGCGATGACGTTCGGTAGCGCCGTCTCCGGCAAATAGTGCAGCACGCCGACGACGAGGACCAGATCGAACGGCTTTCCCATTGCCTGCGGGTCGAGTTCCTCCAATCGCCCTTGCTTGAATTGGCATTTGCTGCCCACGCAAGCGGCCTCGCAACGTCGGCGCGCGTGATGCAGCATCTGCTCGGAAAAATCGATCGCGACAACTTCTTTGCACGCTTGAGCCAGCGGCAGCGTCCACCGGCCCACTCCGCAGCCGACATCCAGCACGCGCCAGTCTGGCGATAACCGCGGAATCAGAGACTGGATGGCGATGCATTCAGAGCGGTCGCGATAGGCGTTGTAGATCGGACAGGACTCGTAAAGCGCAAGGCTCGCCTCGACGGCGCTGCACTCTGAATTTTGTGCAGCAGCGAACGCGTCCCAAAATGCATGCGCGTTCTCTGGCGGCGCGCCGCTCATTCCCGGGTGGTTCCGAAAATCTTTTCTGCGGCCGCCAAGTCGTCTGCATTATCCACTTCGTACCACGGCGCAGGTCCGATCTCCGCGACGTGCAAGCCGGCGTCGTCGAGATGGTCGCGGAGGATCAGATCGTAATAATCCTTTTCGCGGCCGGCCACGACGGCGTCGTTCAGCCATTTCTTCAATGCGCCCGCAGTCTGCTCAGTCAGCCGCAACACGCCGCAGCTTTTCCAGCACCCTTCGCTGGCGGCGGGAGAATTCTTCTTTTCAATCGTGAGTCGTCGGATCAGGCCGGCGTCATCCGCGCGAAGACAACAGCCGTCATCGGCGATGGTGAAGGGATGCACAAACCAAGTCGAAACAAGTCCGGGAGTTTCTGGACTTCTCGACTTCTGGACTTCAGGCCCATCCGCGAGAAGCTTCGAACTAAAGCAGCAATCCCCTTCGACAACGTAGCCGCCATTCCGCAGGTGTTCCATGCAAAGCGCCAGGGAGAGCATCGAGTTGCTCTGGTCCCAGCGCGCGTTTTCGACACATTCGATGCCGCATCCTTCGGGCGGCGTGTAGGTGCGGAAGGCTTCGGCTCGGTAGCCGACGGCGACGACGAAGTTGCGGATGCCCGCGCCATCGCGGAGCGCTTCCAGAATGTGCGTGAGAATCGGCTTCCCGGCGACAGGGATTAACGCCTTGGGCGTGGTTTCGGTGAGCGGCCGCAGGCGCAGCCCTTTCCCGGCGGCGAGAATCACGGCCGTGCTCATCGAGGCGCATCCCGCAGAAAGATTCGGACGGGGATCTCAGACAGGTCGAGCATCTCGCGGAGCTTGGCCGACAGGTACCGGCGGTACTTCTTGTCGATTTTGTCCGAATGCCGGCAATGAATCACGAAGGTCGGCGGCCGAACGGCCACTTGCACGCCGTAGAGCAGGCGCGGCTTTCGGCCTTTGGCCGCGGGCGGCTCGTGGTCATATTCCGCGCGCTCGATGCACTTGTTCAGTCGCGGCGTCGGCACCTGCGTGCTCGTCTGCTTGTATAAATCCAACGCCACATCCACAGCCTGCCAGCAGCGCCGCGAGTTGATCGCGCTCGTGAAGGCGATCGGCGCGTGCCGCAGCGTGGGCAGGCGGCCTTCGATGTACTTGGCGTATTCGCCCGTCTGCACGTCCTTGGCCGTGTCCCACTTGTTGACGACAATCACGCAGGCTTTGGCTTCTTCCAGAATCAGGTCGGCGGTTTTGCGGTCAGTCGTGCTTGCACCATCTTGAGCGGACAGCATCAGCATCACGACGTCGGCGCGGCGAATGGCTCGTTCCGTGCGCACCTGCGAGAAGAACTCCACCGGCCCTTCGGCCTCCTTCATGCGGCGCAAGCCCGCGGTGTCGATCATACAGAAACGCTGATTGTCTTTTTCGAGCACAATGTCGATGGCATCTCGCGTCGTGCCTTCAATCTCTGAAACAATCGTGCGGTCTTCGCGCGCCAGAACGTTGCAGAAACTGCTCTTTCCCACGTTGCGCCGGCCCACGACGGCGATCCGCGGCAGGTCGTCGAATTCGGCTGGCCGCGCATCGGCCGGCGGAATATGTACGGCGATGGCATCTTCCAGATCGTCCAACCCGATCCGGTGTACGGCGGAGGTCATCACGATGGGCTCAATGCCCAGTTCTGAAAATTCCGAGACCAACGTCTTGGCTTCCTTGCCTTCGGTCTTATTTGCGACCAGCACGATGGGCCGATTGAGCGTGCGCAGGCGATCGGCGACTTTGCGGTCCAGAGACGTCAGTCCTTCCTGGGCATCGACGACCAGCACGAGCACCGTTGCGGCGTGGACGGCTTTCTGAATCTGCTCTTCGACCGCGGCCGAAAGATTCTGTTTATCGACAATGCCGATGCCGCCGGTGTCGAGTAGGTCGCAGGGCTTTTCATTCAGGACGATCGGATGCAGCACGCGGTCGCGCGTGGTTCCGGCCCTCGCATCGGTGATCGAAACCTCGCGTTTGAGCAGCGCGTTGAACAGGCTGGACTTGCCGACGTTCGGCCGGCCGACCAGCGCCACCGTGGGGAACATGCTCTCCACCAGGCCCGGCTTGTTCCCGCGCGCGGGAGTTTCAATCTGCGGCGTGTGCTCAGTGTTTTCGCGCCGAAGCGCTCGTTTCGTTGCCATACGTGAAGATTGTAACGCTTGAAGTTCCAGTTGCCACAGAGGACACAGAGAACACAGAGATAAACAAAAAGAAACTCTGTGCGCTCTGTGACCTCTGTGGCTAGAGGCCAAATCCAGAAACTCGCGGTTTCTCCTTTAAGTACGCGCGCGAAGGTGCCGATAAGAGATTCTAGTCCGCGACCCGAGCGTCTTTCATTGGGGAAAGCCTCGGGCGAAACGCGGGCAGGGATTGGGGTGGGGTCAATCGTGGGAGGTGGGGTTATGGGTCGTTACCGGATTGCAGTGCTGGGCCTGCTTGCGGCAGGCGTGATGGTTTCCCTGATGGGGTGCGGCGGTCGCGAGAAAGTTGCGATCGCAGCGAAGGACGACACGATCAAGCGACAGGAAGACCTGATCGCGAAAGAACGCGATGACAAGGGCAAGCTCTCGGAGATGAACGACCAACTTGCCAAGCAGAACCAGGACATGGCGGACAAAAACGCCACGCTTGCAGCTCAGAACGCAAAAGAGACGGCCGCACTGCGGCAGCAGGTCGCCGATCTCGAAGGCATCATGAAGGACATCGGCGCGAAGATGAATCAGGGGCGAACCGTTGCTGAGGGGAATGACGCCTCGCTGTCTCGCGACAAGGACAACTGCATCCACATCACCGTTGCCAGCCAGACGTTCTTCGATTCGGGCAAGGCCGATCTGAAGACCACTGCGCACTCGATGCTGCAGAACATCTGCAAAACGATCAAGGCACGATACCCGAACAACTACATTCGCGTCGAAGGCCACACCGACGCCACGCCGGTCGTTCACAACAAGGCCAAGTACCCGGACAACATGTCGCTCTCGATCGCCCGCTCGCGCGCGGTCTATGATTTCATGATCAAGCAGGGCGGCATCACGGCCAGCAAGATGTACACGGCCGGCTACGGTGAATTCCAGCCGCTGGTCCATCCGGAGAAGACGGCTGCCGACCGCGCGAAGAACCGCCGCGTTGAAATCGTGATCATGCCGAACACGATCAAGGTTCAGAAGGAGCAACTGGCCGAGATGAAGCCGGCTCCGGCGTCCTCCACGCGCAAGAAGTAAGTTTACCCGCCCACCCAATCCCGGGCGTCGTCAGGAACGAAGGCCGGCACTTGCCGGCCTTCGTGCTTTTCTAGCGCAATCTTCTCAGATTGCGCATTTCCGCGCCGGCGCGTTACTTTTTTGCTGGAAAGTTCGGCGACTTCATCACACAGTCTCATTTTGTTACGCTTATCTGAAGGAGAGGCACTTCTGGTCCAAATGAACACCCCCGAGAAACCGGCCGCTATGCCTAAAGGGTCTGCAGTACCGTCTGACCGATCTGGCTCCACGCAGGATCATGCCAGCATCTTCAGTTACGCCGGGTTCCGCAAATTGTTCTTCGGCTCCCTGTGCGGCGCATTTGCGGACCGTTTGTACTTTTCTGCGCTGATTGCCGCGGCGAACGTGATCTACTTCGGATCCGCCGTTGAAGACAAGAAAGGCCAGATCCAGATCTATGCCACGATCCCGCTGCTGATTCTGTATGGCCTTTCCGGGTCGTTGATCGACAGCTTCAATCGCCGTTTGCTGCTGGCGATGGTCCACGCGATCAAAGTCGGCGTAGTCCTGTTGCTGGCGGCTCCCCTATGGCGAGTGGTCGCACTCAATCCGCTAGCGCCCGATCCGGCATTGCTGGCTTATCTGAAAAGCCAGTGGCCCTTCTGTCTGTCGCTGGTGGTCGTCCTCAACATTATCACCGTGCCGTTCGGGCCGGCGCGCGCTGCTGCGATTCCAGACGTCGTGCCAGAGCGCCATCGTTCACTGGGCGCCAGCTTGATGGCCACGTCCGGCTTAGTGGCCCTGCTGCTGGCGATGCTGGTGGGCGGCTATGTCGCGCGCACCAACGTGAGAGGTCCGGCCTGGACCGTTGTGTACGCGTCGTGCTTCTATCTGTTTTCTGCAGTGTTATTCTCGCGCCTGCCGGATGCGGTGGCTGTTCCCGGAAATAAGCGCGAGAAGGAGAAGGGTGATGCCGACGCCAAACCGGCCAGCCTGGGCGCGAAAGCATACATCGCGGGCCTGTGGGACGGTCTCTCGTACTGTCTGCGGCGCCCGTCGATCTTCGGGCTGATCTTCTTTGAAACGTGTTTCTGGACGATTGCTTCTGCGTTCTACATTCTCGTGGATTTCCATGCGCGCACGGTATTCAACCTGCAAGGCAATGATCTGACGCTGTTCTCCGGCGTGATGGTGGGCGCATTCGCGGGAGTAGGCCTGTTTTCAGGTGCGCTGGGCGTCGGGCGCATCTGCGGGCGCGTGAGCCCCATTGTGACATACGCGCCGGCGTTCTTCCTGCTGGCTGGCGCGATGTACGCGTTCTTCCATGCACCGGCCGCGACGGCAACCGGCGGAGCGCCCGGCTGGGTTTACCCGGTCATGTTCCTGCTGGGCCTGGGAGCGGGTTCGCTACTGGGCCGTGTCGATGCCGACGTGCTGGCGATCGCGGACGGCCCGATGCGCGGGCGAGTGTTTTCGATCAAAGCGGTGGGGTTTGCGGCGACGCTGCTGGTCACGATCATGTATCTGAGCGAAGGGCAACTCTCCGATGCCGAGAAGGCTCAGATCACGCAATGGATGCCGCAAATCCTATTCTTGCTGCTGCCGGTCGCACTGCTGTTCAGTTGGGCGGTTGATACCGCGATCTGGTCGCGCAAACCGGAGGTCGAACGGTCGGGGCCGCTGCACCGCGCCGGCTTTGCGCTCTGCCGCTCGATCTCATGGCTGGTGATCAAGCTGTTCTTCCGATACGAAGTGAAAGGCGCTGAGAACCTCCCGAAGACCGGGCCGGCGATTCTGGCGGCGAACCACGCCAGCTTCATCGATCCGATCCTGCTGGGTTGCGCGACCAGCCGGATTGTTCAATACACGATGTATGCATCGTACTATCGGTCTTTTGCGCATCCTCTTTTCCGATTCCTGCGCTGCATTCCTGTGGATGAGCAGAGCACGCTGGCGGCTCTGAAGGCCAATGTGCGCTCGCTTCAACGGGGCGCCTGCATCGGAATTTTCCCGGAAGGGCATGTTTCGGATGACGGCCGTCTGCAGCCCGCTCAAGGCGGCGCGTTGTTCTTGGCTCAGCGTTCCGGCGCGCCCGTGGTTCCCGTTGCGATCAAGGGCAACTATCAAGCGTTGCCGCGAGGAGCCTGGATTCCGCGGCCCGCGAAGATCACGGTGATTGTCGGCACGCCCTTTACTGTCGATAAAGACCTGTCGCGCGAGCAGGTGGCTGAACGCGCACAGCAGATGATGGTGGACATTGCCAGCGCGCTCGGGGAGCCAACAAAGTAAAAAGCAAAAAGTAAAAAGGCAAAAGAGAAAAGTAAAAGAGAACGGCGAAAGCGAAAAACAAACACGGCAGGAGCTGTGGGCTGCTCCCGCCGTGTTTTCTTTTGACCTTTTACTTTTTGCTTTTTAATTTCACTTACATGTTGTAACCGACTTCGCCGTGCTGACTCAGATCGAGGCCCTCGATCTCTTGTTCGGGCGTCACGCGCAGTCCGATCGTGGCGTCGATGATCTTGAGCAGAACGTAGCTGCCGACCACCGCCATTCCGATGGTGATCGCTACGGCGATGGTTTGATTGACGAACTGGCCGGGGTTGCCATTCAGCAGGCCATTGGTGCCGGCGGAATTCACAACCACTGAGGCGAAGACGCCGGTCAACAGCGCGCCGACTGTGCCGCCCACGCCGTGCACGCCGAAGGCGTCCAGCGAATCGTCATACTTGAACTTCGCCTTCGCAACCGCGCAGGAGGTATAGCAGACGGCTCCGGCAATGAGGCCCATCCACACGCCGCTGATCGGTTCGACGAATCCCGCAGCCGGGGTGATGACAACCAGTCCGGCGACCGCGCCTGAAATACCGCCCAGCACGCTGGGTTGTCCGCGATGAATCCATTCGATGAACACCCAGGAGAGCGTCGCCGCAGCGGCGGCCAGATGGGTTGATGTCAGCGCGGTGGCGGCCAAGCCGTTCGCCCCCAGGGCGCTGCCGCCATTGAAGCCGAACCAACCGACCCAGAGGAGGCCCGCGCCAATGGTCGAAAGCACCATGCTGTGCGGCGGCATCGGCTCCCTGTTGTAATTATGACGGCGTCCCAACACCAGGCAGCAGACCAGTGCGGAGATTCCAGACGAAATGTGGACGACCGTGCCGCCGGCGAAATCCAACGCCGGGTACTTGCCGGATTCGGCAAACGCATTTCCGTTCTCGAAGATGCCGCGCAGGAATCCGCCGCTGCCCCAAACCATGTGCGCGAGCGGATTGTAGACAACCAGCGTCCAGAGCAACGAGAAGGCAACCATGGCCTTGAATTTCATGCGATCGGCGACGGCGCCGAAGATCAGCGCGGGCGTGATGATCGCGAACATCATCTGATACGACATGAAGACAGAGTGCGGAATCGTATCTGCGTATCCATACGGCGCACTGCCGCTGAATTTCGCCCACGGCAGCATCGCGAAGCCGGTGCCTCCCAAGAAGGAGGAACCTTTATCGAATGCGAAGGAATAGCCGATCAGGGCCCATTCGACGGAGACCAGGCCCATCAAAATCCAGCTTTGCATCATCGTGCCGAGTACGTTCTTGCGGCGCACCATTCCACCGTAGAAGAATGCCAGCCCAGGGGTCATCAAGAGGACCAAAGCTGTGCTGACCAGCATCCACGCCGTGTCGCCGGTGTCCGGCTTCCACTGTGCCACGGCCGGTGCGACGACGCTGGCGACTGGCGCGGCATTTACAATTGCGACCGCTTTCTCATCGGCGAAGGCGCCAAGCGAAGAAAGGAGCAGCAGGACCAGCAGCGGGACTTTGCGTGACAGCGGAATGGACGGCAACATTGCAGTGGCTCTCCTCGTTTGAGCGACCTGGAAACCCTAACCGCGTTGCCGAATTGCAAAACTGCGGCCAGTATGCGCTCTTGGCCTGCGCACAACGCCTAAAATCAGTCACACTGTAGCTTTACAGCCGTTGAAAATCTGATTCCGCAGCACATTGTTCGGTTTTGAACTGGCTTGCAGACAGACACAATGCTGGCAATTGATCAGCGTGCTGAGACGCGAAGATCAAAATCAGCCACCGCAATATCTTTCGATTCGAGGCGCTCTGCCCGACGAATAATCCCACTATCAGCGCAGCGAAGTCCTTTGCCGTGAGCTACGACGTCGATGCGGTTTGCCGTTTTGCTTTCCTTCCGTAGAATGCTCGCATGACGCAAACGCCCCCGACCGCTCCATCGCTGCCGGCCGAACTGCCGATCGTGCCACTTTCGCGGCCGGTCGATCTGGATATCGCTGTGCCCGGCTCCAAGAGCATCACAAACCGTTATCTCGTCATGGCCGCTCTGGCCAACGGCGGCGTGACATTGACGGGCATGCTGCGTTCTGACGACACCGTCTACATGACGCAGGCGCTGCAGGCACTGGGATTCAAAGTTGACGCGGATTGGGAGACCAGGGTCTGCCGAGTTTGGGGTGAGGCGGGCGCGATCCCGGCTCATGGCGCGGACGTTTTTGTGGGCGCCGCTGGCACAGTGATGCGCTTCCTTTCGCCCATGGTCACGCTTGGGCATGGACGTTTCCGACTCGACGGCACGGCGCGGATGCGCGAGCGCCCGATTGAAGACCTGCTGCAGGGCCTGCGCCTGATCGGCGTAAACGCTCGAAGTGAGATGAACAACCAATGTCCGCCTGTGATCATTGAGGCGGATGGCCTGCCGGGCGGCAACACGGTCATCGACGGTTCGCGGTCTAGTCAGTACGTCAGCGGCATGCTGCTGGCGGCGCCCTATGCGAAAGCGCCCATGCGGATTGAGGTCGGCGGGACGTTTGTTTCAAAGCCGTTTGTGGAACTGACGCTGCGAACGATGTCCGACTTCGGAGTACTGACCGCGACGGAAGGCGAGCGCGTTTACTTGCCCACCCATGGCGCTCAATACCGCGCCGGAACGTACAATGTGGAAGGTGACGCGACCGCGGCAAGTTACTTCCTGGCGGCCGCGGCGATCGCTGGCGGGCGCTGCTGCGTCACGAACGTGGGCGCAGATTCAGCTCAGGGCGACGCGGCGTTCGCCGATGTGTTGCGGCGGATGGGGTGCGAAATACGCAGAGGATTCTTGCCTGAAAATCGCGGCATTGAAGTGATTCGGAATCCGAAGAAACCGCTCCAGCCCATTGATGCCGATCTCAACGACATGCCGGATGTCGTCTTAACGCTCGCGGCCTTGTGCCTGTTCGCAGAGGGGACTTCGACGATTCACAACGTTGGAAACCTGCGCATCAAGGAGACCGATCGGCTCAAAGCGCTTGCGACCGAATTGCGCAGGCTTGGCGCCGAAGTCGATGAAGGTGACGATTACCTGGAGATTACCCCGCGCGCCACTGCATCCGGCTGCGGCACCGCCGCCTCGTCCAGCAGTGTTCCCGCGGCCGTTGAGACGTATGACGACCATCGCATGGCGATGGCCATGGCTCTCGTCGGCCTCGGCCGTCCCGGCGTGGTCATCAAAGATCCTGCCTGCGTTTCCAAGACGTATCCGGATTACTTCGCCGATCTGGAGAAGTTGCGGCGCGGCTGATGTTTTTTTTCAATGCGGAGACGCAGTGAGCGCTGAGTTCGCAGAGTCTCTATAGAAGAAACGTAGTTCTCCGCGACATCTGCTTGCGCTGTGTCTCCGCCCGAAAATTGGTGCCACTGGCACGCGCCCGCGTCCGTTTGCGGGCGCTTGCCAGTGCGATCGCGCCAAAGCACTGGCTAAGCCGGCCAAACGGATGGCCGGCTGAGCCAGTGGCACCATTTTCATCGTTTCCGGGTGGCGCTCCGCGCCATCGTGACCGCGTTGAATAGACCGCTACGATCTCGCCTTGTGCTTCGGTTTTGCTTTCGCCTTCGTCTTCGCGGCTGGCTTGCTTGCGGCCTTCACCGGTTTGCGCACGCGGGTTTCAGCGGGTGCGGGCGTCGCGATCAGGTCAGAGGCAGCCAGCATGACCTTGGCGCGCTGTTCCAGAATACCGACCTCGGCACCTTTCAGCTTCAGCAAGCCCTCGATTACCAGCTTTTCCTTCGCTTGCCCGGCTTCTTCGCTGCGGCCTTCCGCCAAGTGCTCCAGCAATAGCTGACCAAATTGGCGATCGCCGCTCATGCGTTCGACGAAGTGAAAGCCGATGTAGTGGATCGTCTTGCGGCTCAGCGATTCATCGCGCGTGATCCGTCTGGCCAGCACCTTCGGCTCGACGCGGCCGGAGCCGAGCACATCCTCCAGGAGACGCAGATTCTGGTCGCTTGAACGCGCGGAGCGCCCCAGCTCCTTCGGTCCGGCGGAAAGCCCCGCCAGCGCCATCTCGATACGATGCTCGTCGGTCCATCCGTTCAGGCCGCTGCCTTCTTTCAAAAGCTGATAGGCTTGCATGGGGGAATCGTGTTTGCGCAGTTCGCGAGCGCGCTCGAGCAACGCTTCAGAAAGTTCTGGTGTGTTGCCGGCGCGGAAAACATTCAGAATGGCCCGGCGCTTCTCGTCGCTGCGCCGGATCGATTCGGCATCCGACGGCTTGCGCGGGCCGTTGGGCGCGGCGAGCGCGACGTAGGTGTGCGCGAGAGACTGAAGCGCGCGCGGCGGCGCTTTGGCGGCTTGCGGCGCGAGGGCCTTGGCCGTCTCCGTGGCGGCTTCGCCACCTTCCATCTCAATGAGCCGCTGGCAGAGGGCTCCGGCGGCGCTGGGGGCACGAGATAACGCGCCGAGCGCTTCCTCGCGCACGCTGCGATCGGTGCTATCCAGGCAGGCGAGCAGTTCGTTCATCGTTCGCGTGGTGGCCTGGCTGGCGAGCACTTGCATGGCAAATTCGCGGATGCGGGAGGATTGCGACGAGAGCAGCTTACGCAGCGGCGCCTGGTGCTCGCCGCCCAGATGCGCCGAACGCAGCGCTTCAAGAGCCGGTTCGGCCAGGTTCACCAGGTCGCTTTCCGAGAGAATCGGCAGGAGCTTCGGCGCGAGTTTCGCACGCTGCTCGCCCGAGTAATGCAGCGTCGCCAGCGCCTGCAAGGCCGCGCGACGGACAGCCAGCGGTTCGTCCGTCTCAATACGATCGAGGATGTAGTGCTGGAGCGAAATATCGCCCAGGTCGCCGGCGATTTTGACCAGGGCAATCAGCGAAGGCGCGTGCTCAATCAACGCTTTTTCCTTGAAGCCATGCTCAAGCTGTTTGCGAAGGTTGGCTTTTGCACTGTCGCTGAACGTGCTCATGGCGATGCGCAAGCCGTGGCGAACGGCGCGGCAGGTATCGACGTCGGCGTTCAGCAATGCGCCAATCAAGCCCTGGAACGCGGCTGTTTCGCCCGTACGGGCGGCACATTCGGCGATGCGTTCGAGCAGCGCCGGCGGGACGGTCCCGACCAGCTTCAGGAGGGGCTTGAGCGCGGCGCTGGCGGTGTGGGCGATGGCTCGCAGCGCCTGTTCGCTCGCCGGACCTTCCGACTTGATCAGCGGCACCAGGGCGGCAGCGGCTTCGGGCGTGCCGATGCGGCCAAGCGCTTCGATGATGAAGGGACGGCGCAAGGCGTCCGCCACCGACAGCGCATCGACCAGTTGCTGGACGAGCGACGGGTCATGCGGCGCCAGTTCGGCGAGGATGACGGCGGCCGCGCAGGCCAAGCGGGAGTCCTTGCATGCGGTGAATGCCCCTAGTTTTGCGAGCACGTCGTTCACGGCCCCTCCTTCCGATTGACGTGGATATCTACGACGTCGTGCTGCCAGCGTTCGATTCAGCCGCTTCGCTCAGTCTCTTCTGGATGATTTGCGTGATCTCGTTGGCTGGTTTTGCGCGGTGGCTATCGCCGGGATTGATCATGCCGCCGGAGACAACCAGTTTCAGGGCGTCCTGCACCGTCATGTCGAGCGCTGCCGTCTCGCTCTCCGGCACCACAATCATAAAACCGGCCGTTGGAAGCGGCGTCGTAGGCACGAAAATAGTCAACAGCTTCGGCTTCGTATCGGTGGTGATGACCGATTGCAGCATTTCACCCTGGCCGGTGACGAAGCCAATCGCCCAAACACCCTTGTATGGGAACTGCACGGCGACCGCACGCTTGAACTTTGAGTGTCCATCCGGCGTGACAAATGCTTCGCCGAGCTGCTTGAGCGACATGTACAGCATTCCGATCAGCGGCAGGCGCGCGACAACGTTTTCGACTCCCAGCAGGGCCATTCGCCCGATGATGCTGCGGGTGATGATGCCGAAGATTAGGATTGTCAGCAGCAGCAGACCCAGGCCGGCCAGCGGCACCAATGTCTTTTCATACTGGGATGTGCGCAATCCCTCCATAAGGCGTGACCACGGCATCTCACGCGTATTGGCCATGTCAAAAAACGTTTTAAGCGGGCCGTCGATCTGTTCCCACAGCCAGATCAAGAAGATGATCGTGACCGCGAAGGGCACGGCGATGAATAGGCCGGCAAGGAAGTTCGCGCGCAAAAAAGTGTAGATGGTTCGAAGTAGTCTCATAACCAAACGCCAAGGGCCCTCAATCGACGCGTCATTATACCTGACGCCTCAGATAATGCTTGGCTTGTATCAACTTGGCTGATAATGTAAGCCTTGTGCGGTAAACAAGTTGTGCGATTGTCTCAAGCGCCCAAGTAGGCTTTGACGACGTGCTCATCCGAAATGAGATCCCGTGCGGGTCCTTCTTTCGCGATATCGCCCGTCTCCAGAACGTACGCTCGATCGGCAATTTCGAGCGCCTGTCGCGCATTTTGTTCAACCAGCAGAATCGTGACGTGCTGTTGCTTCAACTCTTTCAGCACGCCAAAAATACGGCTGACGAGCAGCGGCGCCAATCCCAGGCTGGGTTCGTCGAGCATCAGCAGCTTCGGGCGCGACATCAACGCGCGCGCGATAGCAAGCATCTGTTGTTCCCCGCCGCTGAGTGTTCCGGCCAATTGCGGTGCGCGCTCACGCAGAATCGGGAACATCGACTGCATGCGCGCAATATCGTCCTTCACACCGGCCGGATCGGTGCGGCTGTAAGCGCCCAGGGCGAGGTTCTCCGACACGGTCATATCGGGGAAGATGCGGCGGCCTTCCGGGCAAAGCACCAGGCCGTGCGAAACGTTTTCGTGTGGTGCGCGGCCGGTGATGTTCTGGCCTTCGAACGTGATGGTGCCGCTGACGGGGCGCATGAGCCCAATGATCGTTTTCAACGTCGTTGACTTGCCCGCGCCGTTGGCGCCGATGATCGCCGTCAGTTCGCCGCGCCGAACCTGGAGACTTACATTTTTCACCGCGTGGATGCCGCCATAGTAAACGTTTAAGCTGGCGGCTTCGAGCATGATCGGGCTGAGGGCTTTCGCGGTCAGCACGGGACCAGAGGCGGCGGCGCTCATGCTGAGACCTCCTTGCCCAGATAGGCCTCGATGACCTCGGGGTTGTTGCGAATCTCCGCCGGCGTGCCTTGAGCGATCGTGACGCCGTGGTCGAGCACCAGCAGGCGGCGCGCCAGGCCCATGACGAACGGCATGTGATGTTCAATGACCAGCATCGTGAGCGAGAACTTCTCGCGGATCTCGATCAGTAGTTCGCGCAGTGCCGCCGATTCGCTTTCGTTCATCCCGGCCGCCGGTTCGTCTAGCAGCAGCACTTTTGGCGCGGTGGCCAGCGCTCGAGCAATTTCCAGCTTGCGCTGTGCGCCATACGGCAAGTTGCGGCTCAAGTTGTCGGCCTGGCTTTGAAGGCCCAGGAGTTCAAGCAGTTTGTGGGACTCCTCTTCGACCCGCTGCTCTTCTTGCCGGAACGAGCGTCGCCGCAGGATCGATGACAACAGGTTGGCGCGCAGGTGCACCTGAAAGCCCACCTTCACGTTCTCCAGCACGGTCATGTCTTTGAACAGGCGGATGTTTTGGAATGTCCGCGCAATGCCGCAGGCCGTGACGCGATCTGGCGAGAGTGGTAGCAGGTTATGTCCGTTGAGGACGATCGTACCGCGGTCGGGCTTATAGACACCGGTCAACAAGTTGAAAACGGTTGTCTTTCCGGCGCCGTTCGGACCGATCAACCCGACGATTTCGTCTTCCTCAATCGCGAGGTTGAACTCGGCGACGGCAAATAGTCCGCCGAAATGTTTGTGCAAATCGGTCGCTTGCAGGATAGGCGCGCTCATGGTTGGACCGCTCCAACCCACCCATTTTGCAGACGCCGGCGCCAGTATGCTCGCCGCGCAAAATGTCCGGCAGAGAAGATCGCCAAGCTGGCCGCGAGAAATGCGATGCGTTTCGGCGTGGCGTCTGGCGCACCCTGAAACAACGTTTCCGACGCTGGCAGCGCCCACAGCAACTGTCCCCACTGGACAAGGGCAAGGAGCATCGGGATAGGGTGCTCGATCCAGCGCTGAAAGGTGGCGCGGCGTTCGGCGAGAGCATCGATCAGGAAGCCCTTCGAAATCTCCCGACCGCGCGTGATGCCTCGTGGCCAGCGGAGCATCATCACGATCAGCAGCAGAGGGAACAGCACCTGCCAGAGATCCTTGACGGGCCGGTAGACCATGCTGAATTCTCCGGCCGAAAATGAGAAGAACGGCCAGTGCGTTTCAAGGGTGCCCAGGAGTTGTTCGGATGTGTAGAGCACAATCACGGCGATGAGCGTGCCCGACATGCTGCCCAGGCCGCCGAGCACCACCATCAGCAGAATGCGGATGCCCTGCATCATCAGGAAGTGATTGGGCGAGACGTTGGCGGAGTAGTTCGCGAAGAGTGCACCGGCGACGCCTGCGAGCGCGGCTGCAACGACAAAAACGAGCACTTTGTAGCGGAAGAGGTTTACGCCGATGAGTTCAGCCGCCGTTTCGTCGTCGCGAATGGCATGAATCGCGCGGCCGTGGCCGGAACGAATCAGATTGCGGATTAGAATAAACGTCGCGGCCACCAGCGACCACGTCAGGAGCAGGTACACGGCTTTGCGCGCCGGGTCAGAGCCGCCGACGAGCGTAAGCACGATGTCATTCCCGCCGTTGAAGCCGTCGCCCGGCGAGAACCCGGCGGCGCCGCCCAGTCCGCGCGGGCCGAAAACGACGTTCCGATTTGTGAACGGGATGGCTATCGAGTACCACGTTTGTGAATTGCGCACGCAGATGACGAAGATTTCAGCGAAGCCGAGCGTCGCGATCGCCAGGTAATCGCCGCGCAAGCGCAAACACGGCGTGCCGACCAGCAGGCCGAAAATCGCCGCCGCGAGCATCGCCACCACGAATGAGCCGAGAAACACCAGCAGGCTGCCATCGGGCGAGCCCAGCACCCAGACGAACGCCGCCGCCGCGTAGCCGCCCATTCCCCAAAAGCCGTGGTGGCCAAGCGAGAAGGCGCCCAGAGAGCCGTTGATCAGGTTCAGTGAAAGCGCGAGGATGCAGAAGATCCCGATCTGGATCAGGTGGTTGGCAACAATAGGAAAATTAAAAAGCCCTTCCAGCATCCAAAAGTCCTCGACCTGGCAATTCAAAATTAAAAATTAAAAATTGCGAGGCGAACACACGATTTTTAATTTTTCATTTTCCATTTTTAATTTGAACTACACCTTTTCGCCCTCGATTCTTCCAAAAAATCCTCGCGGGCGAATCAGCAGAATGCCGATCAGGATCACAAACGCGATTGCGTCACGGTACGCTCCGGCGCCGGGGTAAGCAATGTCGGCGTAGTACTGTGCATATTGCTCGATCAGGCCCAGCACCAATCCGCCCAGCAGCGCGCCGGGGATGCTTCCAATTCCGCCCAGCACGGCCGCGATGAACGCTTTCAGTCCGAACATGAAGCCCATGAGTGGATCGACCGCTGAGATGAACATTCCTCCGGCCAGCACGCCGCCGATCCCCGCCAGCATGCCGCCCACGCCGAACGTCAACGACACGATCCGCGAGCAATCGATGCCCATCAGCGATGCGGCCTGCATGTCGTGAGAGACCGCGCGCATGGCTCGCCCGACCTGCGTGTGTTGCACCATCAGGTAGAGTAGAAGCGCGGAGACAGCCAGCGCGACGAAGATAAAAATCTGCTTCTTGTGAATGGTCACCGCGGGATAGGCGTAGATTTCGATCGGCTTCGCATCGACGGCTGTCTTCAGTCTGGCGGCGTCGATAGGCTGGCCCGGAGCGGCGAGGGTCACCGGGACTTGCAGCGGCTTGCCGCCCGGCCCGAGCAGCGGCTGGTCTTTGTAGTCCCGGTACTGCGCGCGGTAGACGATCGTGCGTGCTGCGATCTCACCGGCCTGGAGTTTGCCGAGGTCCACTGCGTAGCGTGGGTAGAGTTCATCTTCGATCGTTTCGGCAAAGCCGGCGCTGCGGCCGCCGGTTGCCGTAATGCCGATATTCTGCAGCAGAAGGGAGACGCCGACGGCCGTCAGCAGCGCGGAGATGCGGCCGACCTGGCGCAGAGGACGGTAGGCCCAGCGTTCGGTCAGCACGGCGAGCAACGCGACGATCAGCCCGGCCGCGAGCAAGCTGATCAGCAGTTTCAGTTCTCCCGGCGCGCTCGTAAAAGGCCGTCCCGGGCCCGTCAGGAAAAGCAGCGTGAGCAGACCCGTGAAGCCGCCGACCATGTAGAATTCGCCATGCGCGAAATTGATCAGCTTGATGATGCCGTACACCATCGTGTAGCCGACAGCCACAAGCGCAAAGAGCGCGCCGAGCGTCAAGCCATGCAGAGTTTGGATAAGGAATTCAGTCACGCGTTATCAGTCCAGAAGTCTAGGAGTCCAGCAGTCTAGAAGTCGGCGGATTTTGAGCAAGATCACAATACCAGAGAGAACCAGCCACAGACTTCTCGACCTCTCGACTCCTCGACTTCTGGACTCTTCAGGGCTTTACCTCTGACACAAATTTCAAACTGCCGTCGCCCTGGTATTCGGCCATGACGGCGCGTTTGCGCACTTCATGATCGGGGCCCATCGTTACGGTATCGGTGACAACCGAGAGGTTCTTGATCGTCGCCAGGCCATCCCGCACGGTTTCGCGCGTGACGGGGCCTTTTTGCGCGGCGCGGCGGATTGCATCGTGAACGGCGACGACGGCGTCATAGCCGAGGAGCGCCATCGCGTTCTGCGGCACTTCGCCGTAGCGGGCCTTGAACTTTCTCACGAAATCCTGGATGCGCGGGTCGGGATCGTCGTTGTGTGCGTGATTGCACAGATATACGCCCGTGCCCACCAGCGGGCCAGCGATGCTGACCAACTGCTTGTCATCAAGGCCATCGCCGCCAACGAAGGGTTTGGAGAAGCCCGCTTCGCGGGCGGTCTTGAGGAGCAGGGCGGTTTCGGCGGCATAGCCGGAGGCGAAGACGCAGTCGGGGTCAAGCTGCTTCAGGCGTTCGACTTGCGCGGTGAAAACCTTGTCCTTGGACTGGTAAGTCAGTTCGTCCAGGACTTTGCCGCCGATCTTCTCAAATGTTTCGCGGAAGTTCGCCGAAAGGCCGCGGCTGTAGTCTTGCGCGGCATCCGTGACGAGCACTGCCTTGCGCGACTTGAGGTTGTTGTAGGCGAACTGGGCGCAGACAAAGCCCTGGAAGTTGTCGTTCCAGCAGATGCGGTAGAGCCATTCGGTGTCTTTGGTGAGTTGCACGTTGGTCGAGGCATGGGTGAGGATCGGAACTTTCAGCTTATTGGCCTGCTCTTTCATCGCTCGCGTGTCGCTGGACGCGACGCAGCCGAGCACCGCCAGGACATCTCGGCCGTTGACCAGTGAGATAAACGCGTTGGCGGACTGATCAGGGGCGGATTTGTTGTCTTCAACATAGAGCTTGAGTTCGATGCCGTCTTTGCCTTTGAGATCATCGACGGCCAGTTCCATGCCTTTTTGGCTGGCGTCGCCCCAGTTGCCCAGTTCACCGGATTTCTCCAACACGGCGCCAATGGGGTAGACGCGTGTGCCACTGCTGGCTGGCCCAGCAGTGCCGCCGCCACCGCAGGATGTGAGCAGAGATAGAATTAAGAATGAAAAATTAAAAATGAAAAATCGACGCGACATGGATCCCTCACTATATACCACTCACCACTCCCCAAGTACCAACTACTGATTCATCTTCGCAATCCGATCCTTCATCGCTTGCACGTTGAAGTTCGCCGGCCGCGGCTTGTTCAAGTCGGCTTCCAAATCTTCGAGCGTCATCGTTTTCGACGCCACGCCGTCCTTGGGCACTTCGGCCTTGGCGATCCAGACGATCGCGTTGAGGATGCACTTGCGGAAGCTGTCTTGCGCCCAGCCCCAGTGTTCGTGCATGCCCGTGCAGCCAAAGCCGCGCCCGCCGTCGGCGCGCTCGAAAGCCCAACCAAGAACTTCGTTCTTGCCCGTCCGCTTGCGAACTTCCGCGTTGCCGCTGTGCGGGCCGTCTTTGCCCTGGCGTGTGCGTTCGGGCGGGATGGCGTAAAGGATCGGTGTCAGGCCTTTCACGACCGGCAGGCCCACGTCGTCGTCTTTGTCGTCGCCGAACTTCATGTGATAGTACCATTCGTCACTTAGCTTGAATGGTTTCAGTCCGCGGGAGATCGGGTGATCGGGAAACGTCTTGAAATCCGCTTCCCACGACGGATTGACCGACCAGTTCTGCACGTATGCGCCGCCGATCCACTTGATCAGGTTGTCGCACGCGTCCTTCGGACCGGGATCGACCGTATAGTGGATGCAGAGCAGGCCAACGCCTTTGTCCATCAGCGGGCTCAGGCGCGAGGCGAGTTTCTTCACCAGTCCGCCGGCGTCGCTGCCGAGCACGATCGCGTCGGCGCTGTCCATCGGCGTCAGGTCTTCATTTTCTGGAATGACCTTGCACGTTACGCTCGGTACGCTCTCATTGAGAATCCTCGCGAACATGCGGAACGCCGGCCCATAGGAATGCCCGCCGTATCCGTGGCTTTCTCCGGCGTGAATGAACACGATTTTCTTCTTGGCGACGTCTTCGGCGTGCAGCAGAGCCCCCAACGGCAAACTCACCAAAGATAGCGCCAACAACGACTGTCCGAAATGCTTCATGTCTTAGACTCCTCCAGATTGTAGAATTGAATACACCGGGAAGGCGGGCTTTGGGCGTTGGACCTTGGGCTTTGGGTTCTGCTTTTCGATGGCTGTTCCCAAAGCCTAAAGCCCAACGGCGTCGTTTGTATCTGTCGCAACCGCGTGTAGAGTGTCCCCGCTGATGGAAACAAACGATCCGCATCTGACACCAAAGAAGAACGGCCCGTGGCGTCGCCGACTGCTTTATGCCGCCGGGACGTTGGCGGTTCTGGGTTTGCTGACGGCGGGCTACTGCTACTACGCCGGGCTGTTTGGCGACAACTTCCGCGAGGTGTCTCCGGGGAAGTGCTATCGCAGCGGCCAGATGAGCGCCGCCCACTTAGCTACGCACATCCGGGAGAGCGGCATCAAGTGTGTCATAAACATGCGCGGCGGCTCGGCAAATGATCCGTGGCACGCAGCGGAAGAACGGACGTGCAAAGAGGCCGGATGCGTTTATCTGTCATTGAGTCTGACGCTCGGCCGCTTGGTGTCGCCGAACGATCTGTCGGCGCTCGTCGCCCAGATCGACGCCGGGCCCTATCCGATCCTGCTGCACTGCAAGAGCGGCTCCGACCGCGCCGGCCTGGCCTCGGTCCTGTACCGCGTGTTGAAAGAAAACCAGCCTTTGGATGAGGCACTGTCGTCGCAGTTGAGCATGCGTTTCGGCCACATGCCGGTCGGCGATGGAACGTCGGTGGACGAACTGTTCAAGCTCTACAAACAGACATCCAACGGTCTGGACTTGCGAACGTGGATCCGCGACGTCTATCCCGGCAAGTACCAGGAACTCTATCCGCACCTCAAGCGCTTCGCGACGCAGCCCTCTGATAGTCACTGATGAACAAATCGCGACCTTCGGGACGCCGCCCAGATTGTCGATCTGCATTTTTCAATGGAAATCTGCAAGCAACGGAACAGCTTTCAACACAGAGGCACAAAGGACGCAGAGTTTCACAGAGGTTCTTATTCTATTCTCTCTTTGTGCTCCTCCGTGTTCTCTGTGGCTCTGTGTTGAAAGCAGTTGAGTAAGCAGTTGGGCCGAGGTCTGTCTGGAAGATGAACACAATCCAGTAGCACCTATCGCATCCAGCGTGCCATATATATGCTTTCGTGTTTGCAGAAAGCCATCGACTTCTCGGACTTCTGGACTTTCTGGACTTCTCGACTCCTCTGCTTACACGCAATTCTCTTGACTCGCCATTCCTGAGGTTGTCTGATGGCAACCTAACAACTAGGAGTTCTTTCCGTGGCATCATGGTTTAAGCGCGGGTTCGTCTGCGTGGGGATCGTCGGCGTGCTCTATGGCGCAAAAGTGGCGCTGCTGCCGAAAGCCGACGCGAAGACCTCGACGGTAAATCGCTGGAAGACCGAAAAGCTCATGCGCGGTGACGTGACGCTTAGCATCACCACCATCGGCACGCTCAACCCGACGCAACTGGTCTGGGTGGGTTCGCAGGTCTCGGGCAAAGTCCAGCAGGTGCTCAAGAAACCCAACGATCCGGTCAAGAAAGACGAACTGATGGGGTTGCTCGATACGGAACTGCTCGAAAGTGACCGGCGCACGGCCGAAGTCCATCTCAGCCAGAGCCAGGGGGCCTTAAGCCTGCTAAGAGTGGAGCGCGCCAACCTTGTTCTGCGAGACGCCCGGTTGAAACAGAGCCTGGCCTCGAAGCAGATTGCGGTCGAACGTGCGAAGGCAACGCTGGAACTGGCGAGCAAAAACCGCAAGCGCTACGAAGACCTGATCGTGGTCAGCGGCACGTCTCAAACCGAAGTGGACATGCGCGTTCTTGAAGAGGGAAATTGCGAACGCGACATGCGCATGACCGCGATCGAACTCGAACTGCTCAAGCTCGATCAGCAGCAAGTCGAAAGCGACTACAAGCAAATCGCGGTTCGCGAGGAACTGGCGCAGGCTGACATTGACCAGTCTAGGGCGGCTTTGGAGCGAGCCAAAACGAACCTGAACTACGCCCGCATCGTCTCGCCGATCGATGGCGTGGTGATGGATCGCGCCATCGAACTGGGGCAAACGCTGGCGGCAACGTTCCAGACGCCCAACATGTTCCAAATCGCCGCGGACCTGTCCAGCCTGCGCATCGACGCGCAGGTCGATGAGGCCGACGTGGGCAAGATCAAGGCCGGGCAGGAAGTGACGTTCGAAGTCGATGCCTGGCGTGGTGAGACATTCAAGGGAACCGTGACGCTGGTGCGCTTGCTGGCCAAGAACACGGCCAATCTCGTGACCTATCCCGTGCAGGTCGAAGCCAGTAACCCCGCCGATCCCGATCACCCGCATGGCAAGTTGCTTCCCGGCATGACCGCATCGCTGAAGTTCGTGGTCGCCAAGCGCCCCGGGGTGCTGCTGCTGCCCGGCACCGCGCTGCGCTTTGTGCCGCCGCCGGACGTCGCACCCAAGGTGACCGATACGGGTGAGACAAAAACCGAGAAACAGCCGGGCACGCGCGGAACCGTGTTTGTGACGGACAAGCTGGGCGTTCTTCAGCGGCGTGTGATTCGAGTTGGCGATAGCGATGGCGAAAAGTTTGAATTGCTGACCGGCGACCTGAAAGAAGGCGACGAAGTCGTCGTCGGCGCCAACGAGGGCGCGGCAAAAGCGTTCTTTGAGATGCATTAGTAGCGCAATCATCCTGGATTGCGTCGATGAATAGTGAGTGGTGATTGGTGAGTGGTGAAACGGGCGTAAACACTGTGCCGCAGGCGTTGACGCCTGCTCCTGCCGCCGCCGGCGCAATCCGGGAGGATTGCGCCACGATTTCCGCTGAACATCTCGTTAAGAACTATGGCCAAGGCGACAGCGTGGTTCGCGCCCTGCGGGACGTGAGCTTCAGCATTGCGCGCGGTGAGTTCGTTGCGGTGATGGGCGCCTCGGGCTCCGGCAAATCCACGCTCATGAACATTCTGGGCTGTCTCGACCGTCCCACAGAGGGGCGCTATGTGCTTGAGGGGCGAAACATTTCCTCGGAAAGCCGCAAGAGCCTGGCTCGGCTGCGTTTGGCTACACTGGGCTTTGTCTTCCAGAGTTTCCAGCTTCTGCCGCGATTGACGACGCAGGAAAACGTGGAACTGCCGCTTCACTACGCCAAAGGCGTCTCCGGCCGGGAACGCCGCGAGCGCGCAAGCGCTGTGCTGGAGCAGGTCGAACTGGGCGCAAAGGCAAAGCGGCGGCCGACGGAACTGTCTGGCGGACAGCAGCAGCGCGTCGCAATCGCTCGCGCGCTGGTCAACCGGCCGAAGATTCTGCTCGCCGATGAACCGACCGGAAATCTGGACACGCGTACCGGGCTGGAGATTCTTTCCCTGCTGCAAAAGCTGAATCGCGAGGGCCTGACGATCGTTCTTGTCACGCACGAAATGGACGTGGCGGCGTGCGCGGGCAGAAGGCTGCTGCTGCGCGATGGACACTTGACCGGCGACCTGCGCCACACGCCTGTGGACGCGCGCCAGCAGCTTCTGGCGCTGCCCAAGGAGGATGAAGCCCCCGTCCTTGTACCGCCGGCCTCTTCCGGTTCCCCTCTCCCCTGCGAGGTAGCGCCGGCCTCCGTGCCGGCCGGCAGCGGCCTTTCCACTCCAGATCCGCAGGTGCTCAAATGATGGCACCGCTGCGACTGGCGTTTCAGGCGTTGGCCGCGAACAAGCTCCGCTCGGCGCTGACGATGCTGGGCAACATCATCGGCGTGACCTGTGTTGTGGCGCTGATCAACATCGGCATCAGCGGGCGGGAGCGGATTCAGAACGAGCTGAGTTCGGTCGGGCAGAACCTCGTCTTCGTCCATCCGCGCTACAATGCGGAAGCGGAAAACCCGCGCGAGCGCTGGCGGCCGCTCGAATACGCCGACGTCAAGGCCATTCAGGATCGCTGCCCCACCGTCGCCGAGCTTTCGCCGCTGCTGGGCGCGGGCGGGAAAGTTGGTTGGGGCAATCAGCACGTCGAATCGCAGGTGGTCGGCGTGTGGCCGGAATTCCTTTCCATCCGTGGCTATAAGATTTCCGAGGGGCATTGCTTCACGATGGCCGACGTCTCTGGCGCAAGCAAGGTGTGCGTCATCGGAAAGACGATCGCAGACAAGCTCTTTGGCGGTCTGGACCCGCTTGGGCAAAGCCTGCGCATCAATTCGCAGCAGCTCACCGTGATCGGCGTGATGGCTGAGAAAGGCACGTTTCTCAACGGGGAGGACCAAGACAAGCTCGTCCTTGCTCCGTTCGGGACGGTGCAGCAATACCTGAGCGGCTGGCGGCGCGTGGATGTGATCTTCGTGGCCGCTCGCAGCCGCGAAGAGATTCCAAAGATGAAGGAGGAAGTGCGCGCGGCGATCCGGCAGAGCCACAAGCTGGCCGCGAACAAGCCCGACGACGTCGAGGTCGCCGATCTGGGCGAGATCGCCAAAATGGTGGACCGCGTGATCTACTCGGCGACGGCGCTGCTCGCAGCCATCGCGCTTATTTCTCTGTTGGTCGGCGGGATCGGCATCATGAATATCATGATCGTCTCCGTGACCGAGCGCACGCGCGAGATCGGTCTGCGCATGGCCGTGGGCGCGCCAGAGCTTTCCATTCTGCTGCAATTCCTGGTTGAGGCAGTCGTGTTGAGCAGTTGCGGCGGGATGGTGGGCGTGGGCTGCGGCGTGGGGTTGTCGGCGCTGGCGAGTTTGTTGCTGAAATGGCCGATGACGCTGAGCATTTTCTCGGTCATCGTTGCGGTGGTCTTCTCGGCGGCGATCGGCATCTTCTTCGGGTTGTACCCCGCCTGGCGCGCGTCGAAGCTGGACCCGATCGTGGCGCTGCGGCACGAGTGACGGAAGTCTTGAGGCCTAATTCCTGAAAAGGCATGTTACGGCGGCCAAATTGAATATGTAGCCGGCGCGTGTCGTCATAGTGAACGCGGAATGAAAGTCTGGAGTCTGAGGACTTCTTCGCCGATAACCTTACGTGACAGAAGCGAGTCATGGGCTATGCTGTTCATTAAGCGGTGGGGGAATGGAAAAGGAGGCAGATCATGCGTTACTTCGCGGCACTGTTGTTGATCGGGCTGTTTGCATCGCCAAAAGCGTTTGCGCTGGGCATAGACGTAGGGCCGGTGCACATTCACGGCACGAAGGTCAAGGTCGGTGAAGAGATCAACCTGTGGATCGTGGTGGACAAGGTCAAGACCGAAGACGACGACGGGAAGGACAAGCCGAAGATCATCAAAAAGATCGTCGGTCACCGTAAAGGCGACACGGATGATAAGTTCGATATCAAAGTCGTCGCCGACGAGCTCAACGACAAGAGCAAGCAGGTCTTGGCGAAGGTCAAAGAAGACGAGAAGTATCGCATGCAGCTTAAGAAGCTAGACGACGACTGGAAGCTGCTGAAGATTCGGATGGAAGAAGAAGACTAGCCTTCTCATCGGGCCAAAGCGGGACTTGGCGGCACGTGTGCCGCCATTTTTTATTTTTGTGACGCACCCGCAAGACTGAAGCGTCCAAAACGTTGAAGCAGTGTCTGGAGGCGCGCTATGTTTCGCATCGTTCTGGCTATCGCGGCAATCGGGCTGGTCTGCGCAAGCGCTGGGGAAACGGCTGCACCCGCGCCAGAACGCGCCAAAGCCATGCGGTTTGGTCCCAATGATGTGGAAGTGCGCCTGAGCGATGGCTCGGTGATACGTGGCGAACTGCTTAGCCTCCCATCCATTGATCTAAAAACCAGTTATGGGATGCTCAGCTTCCCCACAAACAGCCTCCTGACCGTGGAATGCGCTTCTCGCATGAGCGCCGTCGAAAGCACCGCTGCCGCAGCCGTGCTCAAAGATCTGGACAACGATGACTTCGGCGTTCGCACAGCCGCTCAGCGGCGCCTGGAGGAACTCGGCCCGCAAGCGGTGTCCGCGTTGAAAGACGCCCACGCCCGCGCGTCCGCCGAATCGAAAGCGCGCATTGACGCCGTGCTGAAGAAACTCGACGCCGCCGGCGCGCGTAAAGTCCGCGTCAAAGACACCGTCAAAGCCGAGGAATTCGAGGCTCAGGGGACGCTGCAATTGCCGGCGGTGGCGCTGAAGAGCAAGCTTGGCGACCTGCGCATCAAAGTGGAAGACATCGAGATGATCCGCTGGCTGGCGCGTGGTGCGCAAAAGAGCCTCGACCTGGATCCGGCCAACGGCCTGAAGGATTGGCTCGACACGACAGTGGATGCCGTTGCGGGAATACCGATGACGGTGACCGCGGCCGGTTCGGTCAGCCTGTTCAACCAGGAGTTCACCGCGTCCGGAAACCCAAACATGGGCAACGGGAACAAGCCGTATGTTCCTGGAACACTGATCGGGAAGCTGGGTGCTAATGGACAGCCGTTCGTGATAGGCATCGGGAAGAAGTGGATGCCTGAGAGCAGCGAGCGCTTTTTTGTCAGAATCTTCTGGCCCGAACAGATGATGAACGGCGACGACATGAATCCCACCGGACATTTCAGCATCACGATCGGCACAGGGATCTGGTCGGACCAGCTCGCTCTTCCGCAGGCGCCGTAGACTACTTTGCCAGCAGCTTCTTTGCGCGGTCGAGCAGGACGGCGCCGATGATGATCGCGCCGAGCACGACTTTCTGCATGTGCGTGTTCACGCTCGTCAGGTTCATGCCGTTCTGCACAACTGCAATAATGAAACCGCCGATGAGCGTGCCGAAGATCTTGCCCTCGCCGCCGCTCAGACTGGTGCCGCCGACCACCACCGCCGCAATCACATTCAACTCGTAGGCCGCACCGTATTGAGGCGAAGCGCTTTTGAATTGAGACGCCATCAGAATGCCGCCCAATCCAGCCGCCAATCCCGAGATGGTATAGGCAAACAGCAGCACCGCGTTCACTCGCACGCCCGCGAGCCGGGCCGCTTCGCTGTTGCCGCCAACCGCGTAGATGTAACGGCCCAGAGTGGTCCGCGACATCAGCACGTGCGCCGCGGCGTAGATCAGCAGCATCAGCACGACGGCATGCGGCAGCGAGAAGAAGCCGCGGCCGACGCCAAGCCATGTGTACGAGTCCGGAATGGCGTTGATCGAGTTGCTGTTTGATAAAATGTACGCCAGCCCACTCGCAATAAGCATCATGCCCAGTGTCGCAATAAAGGCCGGCAGCTTGAAGATCGCCACAAGAACGCCCGAGCAGAAACCAACAATGCCGCACGCGATGATCCCGGCCGCGCTGCACAGTATCAGCGTGCCGGCACTGGCCTGCTCACCGCCGCCGAAATCACGGATCAGCAGTGCCGCAAGCACCGCCGCCAGAGCGATCAGGCTGCCGACTGACAGATCGATGCCGCCTGTGATGATCACCATCGTCATCCCGACGGCGATGATCGCCACGATCACAATCTGGTTGGCCACGTTCAGGATGTTTTCGCTCTTCAGAAATGTCGGCCAGCGGTAGCTCGGCGCGCACCGGACCTCAACCTTTCCGAACTGCGGAAACTTCTCCGACAGGTTCTCGAAGACCGTCCACGCGGCGCACTCGGTGGTGGTGGCGATCAGCGGCAACGGCGCGCCTGTTTCGGAGATGCGTTTGAGTTCCACACGTGCCGCGCGCGGATCGCCGAGTACTTTCCCTGCCACCGTATACCCGCCGCCTTTCAACTCGGCCTCCAACGTGTCCGCGAACAGGCGATCCTCGTCGGTCGTCTTGGCCACGATCAGCACGTTGGAATTCTTGTGCAGCGAGTTCTTCACCCAGCCGGCCAGTGAGCGTGCCGCCGCTTCGCCGCGCGGCTGCTGCTCCTTCAGCGTGGCCCAGGAGTAATAGGCGCACAGCAGGGCCAGCACACCGGCCATTCCGTAGTGCGTTAGAAAGCGGCTGGCTACACCGCGAAGTTCAGTCGAGCGTGACATGGTAGCGCAGAACGTAGCGGACCCGGCAAGGCAGTTCAACCACTGATCCGGTTCTCCTCGCCCCCGCTAAGGAGAAGGCTTGGGCTTTGCGGCAGCCCCGCGACTTCGCGACCCTGCCGCGTATCCTTGACAGTGCTGGGGAAACTCTGACACTGGTAGCGGCAGCCGTATCAGTGCGGACGAGGGCGGCGTGAGACGCCGCGCCGCCAACCCGTGGCACCACACATTGGAGCGAGAATAAGCGTGCCTCACCTGACGATCCTGAATGGCCCCTCGCGTGGAAAAAGTGTTTCGCTGGGCACCGAGCCTTGCCGTATCGGGCGCGACGCCACAACGGAAGTTTGTATCAGTGACTCCAAAGCTTCGCGCGTGCATGTCGAGATCACGCTGAAAGACGACCGTTACGTGCTGCGGGATCTGAAAAGCAAGAACGGCACGCTCGTGAACGGTACCACCGTCACCGCCCTTACGCTTCAGGAAGGCGACCAGATTCAGATCGGCCAGACGCGCATTGCCTTCTCCATGCAGGCCGCGTCGCACCCCTCGGCAGGCCGCGACGTGGATTCGATGATGGCCCCGCGCGTCCCGGTTGGCGTCGTCCCGGCGCTCGGAACTGCCGGAGTGGCCGACGGCGAAGGTTTTGAGACGATGGAACTCAACGCCCCGCTCAAGATCCTCGGCCAAGTCCAGCCCGGTGCCGCGGCGCCCAGCAGTGCCGCCGTTGCGCAGGCCGAAGCGGACCTGGATGCCACGCCAATCACTCCCATGCGCCCAAAGACGGACGCCCCGGCGAGCGAACCTTCCGAGCGCACCAACCGTTCGCTGCGAGCGCTCTATATGCTGGCCCGGACCGCGGCGGAAGCGACGGCGAGCAAACAATTGCTGAGCGCGCTGGTCGTTGGCTTGCGCGGAGCCTTGGAGGCCGACCGCGTCACAGCCGTGACGCTGGACGAGAAGGGTGGGTGGGACGTAGCCGGACAGGACGCCGCGCAACTGGCTGGACCCGGGGCCGCGTTCGCAAAAATCCCCGTCTCCCGAACGATCGTCGATTACGCGCTGAACACGCGCCGTTCGGTTTTGACGGCGCCGCGCACGGACGCTCGTTTTGGCGGCGCGAAATCGATTGGCGAGCAGGGCATCAGCAGCGCATTGTGTGTGCCGATTGTCTCGCAGGCGCAGACGCTCGGATTGATCTATGCCGACCGTCTGGGCGGCCAGGACTTCGACCGCGACGACCAGGAACTGTTGACCGCGGCCTGCCTGCAAGCCGCGCCCGCTTTGGCGAACTTGCGCCGCCTGGAACAAGTCGTCTCGCGCAAAGAGCGCCTGCTGGACGAACTGAAGAACCAGCACAACCTGTTGGGCGAAAGCCCGCGTATGAAAGAGGTCGCCGCGTTTATCGAGCGCGCCGCGCCGACAGGGTCGGTGGTGCTCATCCTGGGCGATAGCGGGACCGGCAAGGAATTGGTCGCGCGCGCGATCCATTACAATTCGCGCCGCAGCGACGCGCCCCTGGTCATTGTGAACTGTGCGGCATTGACGGAATCGCTGATCGAGTCCGAGCTTTTCGGCCACGTGAAGGGTTCGTTTACGGGCGCGACGAACGATCGCGCGGGCCGCTTCGAGACCGCTCACGAAGGCACGATTTTCCTGGACGAGATCGGCGAGCTTTCGAATTCGTGCCAGACCAAGCTGCTGCGCGTGCTGGAGCAAGGCGAGATTTCGCGCGTGGGCGAAAGCCGCGTGCGCAAAGTGGACGTGCGCGTGATTGCGGCGACGAACCGCGATCTACAGGCTGAAGTGAAGAGCGGCCGGTTCCGCGAGGATCTCTTTTACCGGTTGAATGTGCTCTCGATCAGTTTGCCCAAGCTCTGTCAGCGGGGCTCGGATGTCACTCTGTTGCTGAAACATTATCTGCGCGATGCAGCGCTCCGCAGTGGCCGCGCCCGGATGGAGTTTTCGGACGACGCCATGGCGGCCCTGCAGCAGTACCGTTGGCCGGGGAACGTGCGCGAACTGCGCAACCTGACCGAGCGCCTCGCCGTGCTGTGCCCGCACGAGATCGTTGGCGTGCCCGACCTGCCGGCCGAATGCCGAGTCGGAAGCGCTGAGGTTTCGGATGCAGTGCCAGCGGAAGCGAGTTCCGAGCAGCCTGTTGCCGCTCCGGCGCGATCAGCCGCGCTCGATCCATTGGCGCCGCTGGCCGACGTGGAGAAGCAGCACATTTTGCGCGCGCTTCAGGCGTGCGACAGCAACAAGAAGCTTGCGGCCGAACGGCTGGGGATCGATCGCAGCACGCTGTACGCGAAGCTGCGTGCGTACGGCTTGGCGTAACCGCCGTGCCGCTGGTGTCGTCGTCGGCCAATCCGTTGCCGACGGGGAAATCGGATGACATGGAGGTATAATAAAGACGCGGGACGTCTTGAAACGTCTACACGAAGACGGCTGGGTGGTGGTGCGTATGCGTGGCAGCCACAGGCAACTGCAACATCCAGTCAAGATAGGCACGGTAACGGTAGCAGGCCATCCGAACGATGATCTGCATCCAGGCACGCTCAAGAGCATTTGGCGGCAGGCGCAACTCGAGGAACAACGATGAAGGCATACACCGTCATCTACGAACGCGGCAAACGGAATTGGTCGGCGTATGTACCAGACCTGCCTGGTTGTGTGGCCACAGGGAAAACGAGGCAGGAGACAGCAAGGCGGATGCGGGAGGCGATCGCATTTCACTTGGAAGGCATGCGTTTGCATAAAGAGCGGATTCCTGCACCCAATGCCCTGGCAGGAACCGTGTGCGTTTGAAGGTGCGCCCGCGCAACGCGCATGGCGGCGGCATTCCGCGTCTGGCTGATGGCGCGCTGAGTCGCGCGATAAAGCATTCATGCAGTAACAATCAAGAAGTTTCCTGGCTGCGGGGTACTCTGTCAGAGAACCAGCGCGACTTTTCGGAGGGGAAGCAATGGGCCATTCCACTAAAACGCGGCGGCAGTTCTTGAAAGCGGCGGGCGCCGCGGCAGCGTTCACGATCATCCCGCGGCATGTGCTCGGCGGCCCCGGCGAGAAGGCCCCCAGCGACAAGCTGAACATCGCTTGCATCGGCCTGGGCTGGCCGGGGCGCAAGGACACGGATGCCGTCGCTCCAGCCGACAACATCGTGGCGCTGTGCGATGTGGACACGTCGCGCGAAGCGGAATGGCGCAAGAAATATCCCAAGGCGCAGCAGTTCCAGGATTACCGCAAGATGTTCGACGCGATGGACAAGGGCATCGATGCCGTGATCGTCGCCACGCCCGACCACACGCACGCGGTGCTGTGCATGGCCGCGATCAAGCGCGGCAAGCACGTGTACTGCGAAAAGCCGCTGGCGCATTCCATCGGCGAAGTGCGCGCGTTGATGAAAGCCGCTCAGGAGAAGAAGGTCATCACGCAGCTCGGCAACCAGGGGCATTCCTCGGACAGCATTCGCCTGTTCTGCGAATGGGTGCTGGACGGTGCGATCGGAGATGTCCATACCGTCCACGCCGGCGCTCGGCCCGTGAACAGTGGTATTGACCGCTTGAAAGAGATCAAGCAGCCCGTGCCCGTGCCGGCGAATCTCGATTGGGACCTGTGGTTGGGGCCGGCGGCGGAGCGGCCGTACCATCCGGCGTACTTGCCTGAGACGTGGCGTGGCTGGGTGCCGTTCGGCAATGGGACGATGGGCGATTGGGGCTGCCACGTGCTCGATCCCGTGTTTTGGGCGCTGGACTTGGGTGCGCCTGCGGTCATCACGGCCGAACCGAAAAATTACGATCCGAAGTTGCAGGCCGATGTCTTCCCAAAAGGCGACATCATCACGTTCGAATTCCCCGCCAAGGACAAGCGCCCGGCAGTGACCATCAAGTGGCACAGTGGCACGGAGGCCATCCCGCGCCCGAAGGAACTGGAACCCGAACGCAAGCCCGTGGACACCGGCGCGGTCGTCTACGGCACCAAAGGCACGATCATGTACGGTTCGCACGGTGCCGGCGGAGTGCGCATCATTCCTGAACAGTTGATGAAGACCTACAAGCGCCCCGAGCCCAGCATTCCGCGCGTCCCCGGCGGCGGCCACGAACAGGATTGGATCACAGCGATCAAGTCCGGCAAGAAAGCCGGTTCCGATTTCAGCTACGGCGGCCCGTTGACCGAAATCGGACTCCTGGGCGTGATCGGCCTGAAGTTCCCCGGCCAGCGGCTGGACTGGGACGCCGCGAACGCCACGTTCAACAACTTCACCGACGCGAACCAATATGTGAATCCCCCGTACCGCGAAGGGTGGAAGCTGTAATTGCGGAATGCGGATATCGGATTGCGGATTCAACGGATTGAAAGGGGAGACAAAATGGCTGCAAAGGTGACGCCCACGCGCGCGAAGAAGACGAAAGCCGAAGTACAGGAGGAGTTCGAAAAGATTACCGAGGAAGTGGTTCGCGAGAAGGTCGAGTCGAGCCCAAAAGCCGAAGAGGTGATCAAGCGCGTCGAGGCCGAGGTGCGCGAGGCGGTGAAGGATGTCACCGTCGAGAGCATTGCGCAGAAAATGGCCGAACTCGGAGTCGAAGTCCCCAAGGCGCTCTCTGAGCTGTCCGCAAGAATGGTTGCCGAAGCGGCGCTTCTGTCTTCGTTGGGGGAGGCTGTCTCGCTGGAGCGGAAGGAGATCGAGAGATTGCACAAGCTTGACGTCGCGGCGACGGCTCTCGATCAGTTGGTAGAATCGCACCAACAGAAGCAGGCGGCGTTTCAAACCGAGATGACCGATGCGCGCACGCGATGGGCACAGGAACAGGAAACGCGCGAGAGTGACCAGAAGGAGTTCGACGAGAATCTAAAGAAGCAGCGCGCACGCGAAAAGGAAGAGTACGAGTATCAGAAAGCTCTGGAACGCAAAAAGGAAGAGGACCAGCACGAGGAGGCGGTGCGGCTGGAACAGCGCAAGAACAAGGAACGGCAGGAGGCCTTGGAGAAATCCTGGCAAGTTCGCGAGGCGGCGCTGAAGGAAAGCGAGGGGGAACTGGCCGCGCTGAAGCAGGAGTCGGCGACGTTCCCGGAGCGCTTGAAGAAAGAGACCGACAGAGCTGTCGCCGACGCGCTGAAAGCCGTCGAGGCTCGCCACAAGCAGGAACTGCTGGTGCTGCAGAAGGATGCGGAGTCGGAGAAGCGGCTGGCGGAACTCAGAATCAAGTCTCTGGAGGACACTGTCGCGAGGCAGTACGCGCAGATCGAAGCGCTCGGCCAGCGCGTCGAAGAGGCCAAGCGCCAGGTTCAGGACATCGCCCTCAAAGCCATCGAAGGCGCCTCCGGAGCCAACGCGTTGTCTCACGTCAACAAGATTGCGATGGAGCAGGCCAAGACCCGCACGCCCCAGGCGTGAGGCCATTCTGTGTTGTGGCACGGGCAGCCTCTGTTAGCTGTTGGCTGCTCCTGCGGTGGGCGCAGAACCTTCGCCGCGCGAGGCGCGACCGTATCTCCTTGCGCCGCAATCAACGATATGCGTTCTTTCGCGCTTCGACCGAGAGCATGTACACGATTCGTTCTGCCTCTCCAACGGTGTAGAAAACGCGGAATCCGCCAATCCGGTAGCGCCACATTGCCGGCGTATAACCGCGGAGCTTCTTAATACTCGGCCCGAAGAACGGCATCCTTCTGAATTGTGGATAAACGACGTCCATGAGTTTCCTGCGGATCGCGCCGGCCTCGCGATGGGGCAGCCTCGCCAGGCTGCGCGCGAACTCTTGGGTTTCGAAAATTCTGAACTCAGACGAAGCGCCCGCGCTTGGCCCTAGCATCGGCAACCCCTCGCTTGAGACTCCGGTTTAGTGCGGTGTTCGCCCCGATCTCCGCCATCTCGTACTCGTCCACGTATTCCGTTTCGTCGAGATAGCGCAGCGCGGCAGTTTCGATGAAGTTCGATAGCGGCCGGTTGTCCCGCTGCGCGCACAGCCGCAGCCGCTCATACACACTGGCATCCAGCCGCAGCGTCACAGTTCTCGACATCGTGTTCCTCCCCGCAGCACTCAATGTACACGGATAGAATACAATAGAATACGTTGGAAGTCAAATCAATCGCACGGCTGGACAAGCCAGCCGTGGCACGCTTTACGGTTCTCGCATGCAATACAGATACTCTTCGCCCTTCAGGAATAAGTCCTTTCCGTTGAACACCGGCGAGGTGTAGAACGCTTCCTGCTTGCAGGCATTGCCGCTCCACGTTGACGGGCTGATGTTCTCCAGGATATTTCGGCCGAGCTCTTCGTATAAAGGTCCGGGCTTCAGAATAATCGTGTAGCCGGAGTTGTCGGTGAGGTAGACGTTTTTGCCACCTAGCGTCGGACTGGCAGCGGCGCCATACAGAAATCGATCGTAGCGGCAGTACCAGTCGAGCCAGCGGCGATAGACGCTCTTGCGCGCGGCTACGTCCACCGCCATCAACCCGCCGCTCATGTCCATCGCGTACACGATTCCGTCTAGATACAGCGGCGAGGCGACCCAGAATGTAACCCCGCGCAACGGCACGTGGTCCTGCTGCCAGTCCAATTCAAAAAGCTGTTTGATCGCGGGCTTGCCGTTCGTGTCAGCCGGAAGTTGGTACGCGGTGAAGGCGGTGTTTGCTTCCGTCCAACCTTTGAACCGGCCGGGAACGTAAAGAACACCGTTCTCAACAATGGGTGTATCTACTCCAAAGAGATTCGTGTCGTTGGCGGCGATTTTTGTGCCATCGGACGCACGGTAAAGCGTCAGGAAGCGTCCGCCGCCGCGCGTGAGTATGGCCGGCTCCTGCCCGATGCGGACGACCTGCGGCGAGCCGCCGTCCACTTCGTCGCACGGCTGCTTCCAGAGGACTTTGCCATTGGCGGCATCGAAGGCCACCAGCCATTTGCAGGCGGCGTAAACGAGTTTGTTATCAACCAGCAGCGGTGACGTGTGCAGCCCATGCTCCGCCGCGCCAAACGCTTCGTGGTAACTCCAGATGCGCTTGCCCGAGAGATCGAAGCAGCAGACGACGCTCGCGCCTGGGCCTTTCATGCCGCCGCCGCACGCCCAGTAGACGCGCGTGCCATCGCTGCACGGCGCCGCGTTGCTGGAGGCCACTTCATTGCCCGACATCGGCGGAAAGCGTTTGCGGTCGGCGGTCTGAAATGCCTTGTGCAGCTTAATCTCCAAGTCCGTTTTCGTTTTCAGCAATTTGTCGAGCTCGCTCTGCTGCGTCGTGGACATCCCTTGCGCGGAAACCGCGCCGTTGATGGCTGCCGTCGCGTCTTGGTTGAGTTTCTCCAGTTGCGCGGCCAGCGGTTCGATCGTTTCTTTGAAAGGCGCTCGGTCCTCGGGGCTCAAAGCGTCCCATGGCGTGTTCGAGCGTATCCAAAGGACTTTGCCGTCGGCTTTGCTCACGCACATCAGATCAGAAATCGCTGAGCCGAATACGATGTTGTCCCCGACGACAATGGGCTGCGACATGCTGCGGCCCGTGACGCGCGTCATCCAGGCGATGTTCTTGGTTTCATAGCTGGCCGGCAGGATCGGAGAAAGATACGCGACGCAGCGCCAGCGGCTGACGACCTCATGGCCCGGCGTCCACGCATCGGCGCCGCTCGCGACTTTGATCAGCAGGCGATTCCAGCCTTGTGCGAGAGTGACTTCGATTTCTTTCTTGTCCCAGACGTTCTTGTTGGTCTCAACGGCCACCTTCAGCGGTTCACCGTTGAGCCAAGCTTTGGCGCCGGCTCCCCAGTTCAGGTTCGTCAAGCTGGCCTTGCCGCCGTTGGGCGCGTGAATGTACGTGTGCGCGTAAGCGACCTTGTGGTCAAAATCGCCTTCAACCTTGAAGTTGAGTTTCTCGTCGCGCGAAAACTTGCCGAACGCATAGACGAAATCGACATTCAGATGCCTGCACATGCCGCCGTTGTGAATGTGCGTGGTCTGCGTCTCCATGCTGGCGCGCAGAAACTTCCACGCAACTTCGCCCGTCTTGTCGCCTTCGTTGGGTTGGATGGAAGTCTCGCCGCCAAGAAAATCCTTTTCGAGGCCCTCCTTAAGATCGGTGGCATTAAAAGGCCCGGCCACCAGCCACTCTTTGATCGCGAAGTATTCGAGCGACACCGCCTCCTTGCCGGTAGCGCCAGCGTCCCTGCCGGCCGGCTTTCGAGCCTGGTACTTCAGCTCGGACGTGACGCCCTTGACGCGGCGGCTCCATTGGAGCGGCGGCGTCGCGCCCGGATACCTGCCCGTCCAGTCGCCGCGCCATCCAATGGGGTGTTCAGGGGACGCGGAGAAGGTGGAAGATCCGAGCGGGGCGTTGGCTTCGGCGGTCAGACCACATGCGCACAGCTCTATCGCAGCCAGCAGAATTACGAAGTTGGCGGTCCTAATCATGGCGCAGGCACCTCGTTGGAACTTACGGAGTATCTCGCATGCGAAATTCTCGTGGATTTTTGCCGGGACCGCAAGACGCCCTCGCCGCAGGAATCTCACTTACAACAGCCTTTCCGACACAATCACCAGATCCCCGTCTTCCAGGTCCAGATCCTGAGCCGTCCCTTCTTTCGCGATAACGCTTACGTCCACGCGCTGCGGCTTGTTCGGCTCCGCCGCGCGAATCACCGTCACGGCCGATTGCTTTGCGAAATCAGCGAACCCGCCCGCCAGCGCCAGCGCCCGCGTCAGCTTCATTTTGTCACCTTGCAGCGGATACACCCCCGGAGCCCTCACGCGCCCTAGCACTGAGACCCCTCCGGCGCTGGAGGCCACCACGATGTCGCCGTTCTGAAGAATCGGATCGACGGCCGCCGGTCCTTCCGGCGCTGAAGGCCGCTGCTCTTTCGTCGCGCGCGTCGAAATGTCGAGATTGACCGACAGCACTTCGCGTGAGCCATCTTTCGCGGTGCGGATGATCCGCACATCCCTCCGGTTGGCCGCCGCCTTCAGTCCGCCCGAACCGAAGAGCACTCGCGTCAGCGTCGCCGGCTGCCCGAAGGGAATACCCAGCTCGCGCCGGCTGAACGAACCCCCTTTGGCGACCTCGCCCGCGACGATAAATACATCGCCGCGCGGAATCGTGACCACCGCCCCCGGTTGCAGCAGCGGCCCCAGGTCGGTATTCCCCGGCATGCTGAACCGAGACGCGTTGAACGTCACGGATACCGCCTTGCCTTCGAGCGTCGTCTGAACGATCTCGATCTGTGTTGGGTCAGCGTCCGGCAGCAAGCCTTCCGCCGCGGCCAACGCGCCCGCCAGGCTCAGGCTGGATCCCGGCGGCACCACGATGGCCTGCGGCTTCTTGATCTCGCCATCGACATACACTTTGTGCGGCGGAATCTCCAACAGGGCCAGCGCGGCGTAGATCTGCCGTGCCGGTGATTGCTTCGTCAATTCCTCGTTGATCAGCTTCTGCGCTTCGGTGAGCGTCTTCCCCTTTAAGTTGATCGTGTTGCCCGTCGGCAACGATATCCATCCGTCCGCCAGCACAAGCTGTTCGATCGACTCGCCCACCGCCGCCGGCACGAACAACTTCACCCGCTCCCCACCCCGAAAACGATAGGCATCCGCCGCTTCTTGAGCGACAGCGCCGGCGGCGAACGTGAGAACGAGTAGGCAGTAGGCAGCGGCAGTAAGCAGGAACGGATTGTTGCGGAGACGCGGACATGGCGGTGCGTGCAAGCCCTCAAGGCATGTATTAGGCGAAGCACATTCCTTGCGTCTCTGCTTCTGGCTAATGTCGCGGCGACCGCACGCCAAGAGCCAAGAGCCAAGAGGCAGGATCGAACGATTGCCACCCTGCCAGTGACTTTGCATACGCACACCTGTCGATCTGCCACGTCCGTCCCCGCTCATCTGCCGCCCCTCTATACAGTCATCTACCACGCCAAGCGGACCCCTACGCGCACGTCGTCTGCCGCAAAGCTGCCGCTCCCTGACGAGAACTGCCGTTCGCTCCGAGTAAAGCCCCATGTTGCGGAGGCAAACCGAGTCAGCTTGTACTCGAACGCCGCATTATACGCCAAAGTGACATCGCGGAGACCGTTTTTGTGCTCGCTGTCATTGCGTACGTAACCCGCCGTCAGTTTCCCGCGCCGAGTCAACGCGACCATCACCGATGCATTGACGATCGTATCCGTGCTCGTCCCCGTCAGCACTCCTTCCACAAACTGCCGTGAGACCTCCAGCGTCGCGCCCAACCGCGTGTGCGGCGCATACGCCAGCTTCAAAGTCGTCACCGGTCCGCCGTCACTTTGGTGAACGGGCGTGAATTCCACCCGCCGGTAGCCTGCGCTCAAAGAGTAATCCAGCCTGCTGTACGTGCCGCGAATTCCGGCCAGCCATGTCTGCGTGGTAAAATCTTCAACGGGAATCGCGCGCAACATGCTGACAACGCTGTAGTTGCCAAACAGGATTGTCCGCCGCGGCAATAGTGCGTATGACGCCTCAAGTTCGCCCGTGTGCGTCTGATAGTCCTGTGTGGAGTTTCTGCGCGCAAAGTAGTCTACGAACGAATAAGCATACCGCCCGCTGATCGCGAACCGGTTGTACTCGTATTGCGTGCGAAACGCCGCGGTATCTGTGTCGTAGCGGCTGAAGAAAAGCACTTCCCGCTCCAGAGCGTTCTGGTTGACGGTCTGTGCGTAAGTGTCCGTCAGCAGGAACTCCAGACCCTCGACAAGAATGTTGCGGACGCGCGTCTCGGTCGTCGCTCGGTGGCTGGCGTAATCGCGCGCCGTGTTCTGTAAATAGTCGTGCCAGCCGAAGTCGTACTTGAGCATGAACTGCCGCGTTTCGCTCGGTTTCAAGTTCAGCTCGATACCCGTGCCATACTCCGAGACTAAATCCTGCTGCGGGCTCACCGGCGAACGCGTCGAGTTATCCGTGTACGTCAGATCGTACGTGAAGGTCGGCAGTAGTTTGAGATGACCCCAATTGAAGCCCCGCCGCTGAAAGGGGTCGCTTTCTGGCGCGGAAGTGTCCGTCAGAGGGCTGCGCCTCGGATACGGATTGGTTTCCTCCGTCGAGGTTTCGGCCAGAGCTGCGCATGAGCACACAGTCAGCACCAGCGAAATGCAACACCAGCCCCTCAAGCCCCTTGCTCCCCCTCCTCGTCCCGCCACTCCGTCACTCGTTCTCCGGCTCGCCCTCTCGGCTCGCCGGCTTCGCGCCCTGCGCGTCCGCCGAACGGCGTTTCTGGCCGTAGCCGTAACCGTACCCATAGCCGTAATTGTAGTCGTAGCCGTAACCATACGAGTCTGATGCCGCATCGGCCGAATCCACGCCGTTCACCACGAACGAAAGCTGTTTCACGTTCGCAGCGTACAAACTCGCGGCCGCGCGCTCCACCTGAGCCATACGTGCATGGCGGCTGCGCGCAACCACAATCGTCACGTCGCACAGGTGCCCAATCACGCAGGCGTCGGGCACGGCCAGCACTGGCGGCGTGTCGAAGAGCAGGACATCGTACTGCGTCTTCATCATTCCCAGGATCTGTTCGAATCCTTCCGGGCTCAGCGACTCAGGGTTCGTATAAGAATGCTCCGCGACCGGCAGCAGCGCATAGCCCGGCGTCACGCCGTTGATCGTGTAGCTCGGCGACCACTTCCCGCTCGCGATGGCTTCGCGCAATCCAATCTTGCTTCGGCATTTGAATGCCTTGCTCAACGACCCCTTGCGCAAGTCGGCATCGACCACCAGCACTTTCCGGCCCAGGCTGGCGAACAGAATCGCGAGATTAGACGCCAGGAACGATTTACCTTCGCTCGGCATCGCGCTGGTCACAGTGATGATCAGCGGCTGGCCGGTCCGGTGCGCGCCGTGAGTCACCTCCAGTCCGATGTGAATGTTGCGGATCGCATCCACCACGCTGGAATTCGCTTGCCGCTGAGCCAGCAGGTATCCGTCCGCATCGGCCAGCGTGCGCTCAAAGATCGGAATCACACCCAGCGGCGCGACATCCAAGCGCCGCTCCAGATCCCGGCCGCTGCGCACCGTATCATCCAGTTTCTCAAGCACATAAGCGAACGCCAGCGCCGCCAGCGAGGCCAGCAGGAAACCAAAGATCAGGTTCTGCCGCCAGTTCGGCTTGTACGGCAGCAAGCTCGCCTCGGCTGCGTCCCACGCTTTGGCGTTCGAAGACATTTCAACGTTGTTCTTCAACTCGGCCGACTTGGCCTTCCACGCCTCATACAAGTGTTGCGCCATCTCCGAGTCATGGCTCAACTTCGTGAACTCAATGCCCTTAGCCTTCAGTTCTTCGACCTTCTTCTCCGCCTCATCACAAAGTTTCTGCAGGCCGTCCCGCTCTGTTTTCACCTGCGCGTACTGCACCTGCACTTGTTTCGCCAGCGCTTCGCCCGCTTGCTGCAAGTCCCCCTGAGCCGCGCTCAGGCGCTGCTCGGCGGCTTTGACCTCGGGTGAGTCTGCCTTGAACTTCTCGCGAATTTCATGCAGATGTGACTGGCATATCTCGCGTTGCTTGATGGCGCTCTGGATCATCAGGTCTTCTTTGGCGCGAGGCGTATCCAGTGCGGCGGTCGCTCCTTTGGCCAGCATCTGCTGTTCGGCTTCGAGCCGGCCCAAGTCAATGTTTTTCTCCGTGAGTTTTGCGCTCAGATCTTCAAAGCGCTTCCACACCGGACTGGTGCCGAATTCCTTGGCGTCCAGGAAATTGTTCTCCGCCTGGAATTTGTGAAGCGTCTGGAGCCTCTTCAGCCAGTCTTGTCGCCATTCCTCCAATGAGGAGGCCATCTGCGTGCGCGGCTCTTTCGAGCGCTCCTTCATCTCCTTGATGAAGGCTTCCGACCACGCGTTGGCGAGCTTCTGGGCCCGCTCCGGCGACAAGTCCGCCACATGCAGATAAAGGAGCTGGCCATCGACGCGCGTCTCGAAGTTAAGCGGAATGGCGCCGTCCGGCCCGCCTTCCAGCGGTTCGCCGACCAGATCGAAGGTGCGCCGCAGCACCGGCCGGCTTTGCGCCAGAACGCGCTGTGCTTTGGTAATGTCCTGAATGTACGAGAGGCCCGGTTCATCGGCGCCGCCATACGAAAGACGGCTGTAATTCTCGATCAAAACGCTCGACGTGCTGCGATACAGCACCGGCAGCGAATAGGTGTACCCCGCCGTCAGCGCCATCCCGACGACGATGATGCACAGCCCCATCAGCTTATGCCGCACCAGAGCGCGCAACATCTCGCTCTTGTTCAGTGATTCAAGAATTCCCGCCGACGAACGCGCCATCGCTTCAGTTTCCTGCCCTTTGCCTGCTCCGCAACGCAAAGCCGCTCAGATCGAACAAAACGCACGGTAATTCAACTTAAGAAACTCTGCGTTCTCCTCGCCCTCTGCGTCTCTGCGTTGAAGCTTACCGCTCCGGCACGCGCTGAGCGCTCATCTTGCTCACACGCGCTTCAAAATCCTTATACCACGTCTTCCACTGCTCTGAAAACCGCTCGCGGTCCCACACTCTCCGGGCGCGAGATTCCGCCACCGCCACATCCCCGCTTGCCAGAGCCAACTCGGCCCACTGAGCCCCCAGGTCCGGCGAACGGCTCGCCAGCGGCTCTAGAATGCTATCCGCCACCGCATAGCGATGGCTGCTGATCATCTTTTTCGCCAGAACCCCGGCCAGCAGTGGATATTTGATCAGTTCAGGCAACACCGCGCCAGCCAAAGATTCGCAAATCGGCGGATCGAGCGCTCCCGAACGCTCCGCCAGCCACCCGTCCACCGCCTCGCGTTCCTCCCGTCCAGACAGACTCAACGCCTGAGTCCACTCCCGCAGCCCATTCTCCGGTTCCGCGCGCTGAAAATATAGCGCGCCGCGAACGCTGTGGAGCCAGCGGCGCCCGCCCATGGATTCAGGTGCTGCAGCCGGCAATTCGCGGTCCGCCAAATCCCACTGCCCCCGTTCGCAGTAGAACCTCGCTCGGCGCAATCTCGGCTCGGGCTCATCCCCCGGCCAAAGAGCGACAATGTCCGAACTCAGACATCCCGCCATCTCCATCGTTTGGATCAACTCGGGTTCCCGAGCCGGCGCAGACGCCAGCACACACCGAAAACTCTCCGCCGCGCGCTTCAGTCCCCACTGCCGCAGCGGCTCTCCTGGAGCGTTATTCAACACGCCCGCCTTAAGATAGAAGCGCCCGTTCTGCTCACGCAGACTCGGATTGTTAGGAAATAGCTGGGTCGCCAACTCCCGCAGATCCGTAGCCTGCGCCATCTCGCCGCTCTGCTCGCAAATGGACGCTTGCAGCCACGGGAACCGGTAGTCCCGCGGCTGCATTTCCGTCGCCGCGCGAATGTGCACCCTCGCCAGGTCCAATCGCGAGCGATCCTGCGCCGAAGTTGCCAGCGCCGCCGCCGCCAGCCTGAACCGCAATTCGGGATCTCTGCCGTCGAACTGCACCGCCCGCTGCCATCCATCCAAATTCTGCATCCCCGACGGCGGACTATAGATGAGCCCCGCCCAAGGACTCACTGCGTAGGCGGCACTATTTCGCCCTACGACAAATGCTATCACCAGTAGCACCACGGCCGTCGCCGTTGTTAGCACCGCACGCACCAGTCGGCGCAGGCTCAAGACGCGCCATTGCAGCGCGCCTGCTGCCTCCTGCCCGTTGCCTGCTCGTTCTCCCCCTGCTTCCCAACTTTCCCCCGCGTCCGCGGCACGCCGTTGCCCGCCGTCCCCCCGTCTCCCCGTCTCCCCGTCTCGTGGCCTTCCCGCACAGAGCGCCCCTGCCAGAAAGAACACCAGCATCGCCGTCGCCGGCTCGCGCAGCGGAAAATCGCCCAACGAACAGATCAACACGACCAGAATCCCCGCCGCCGGCAGCAGCCGCAGCAAACGCTCCGACTCCTCCGCCTCAGCCTTGATTCGCCGCCAACACGCCATCAGCCACGTGGCGGTCAGCGCCAAAGCAAAGAACAGGGTGGGGAAGCCCGCTTCAATCGCCAGTTGCAGCCAGTCGCAATGCAGTTCACGCCACCGCCCCGGTAAATTCGCCGGCTGCACCGCCGTGAAACGGGTCTCAAAGGAGCCCAGCCCCGTTCCGAACCAGGGCTGCTGGCTCAGCAGCGGCAGCGCCGCGCGAATAACCGGCAAACGGTTCTCCGCAAGATCAATCTGCACGAACCGGCTATGCAGTTGCGTCGCTCCGACCATGAAACACCAGATCAGCCAGCCACAAATCACCATGATTGGCAGAGCCAGCAGGGTCAGCCGCTGCATCCGCGCGACCGCCGATTCTTCCACCCGCGCTTCGTCCAACACCTTTGGCCGCATAATCAGCCAGCCTGTCGCCGCCAGCCCCAGCGCAATCGCGGTCGCAATAATCGTCAGCCGGCTGAGCGTCAGGGCGATGCTCAAGCTGATCACCGCCAGCGCCAGGCCGGAGAAGACCAGCCAGAGTCTCTGTGAAAGACTCCGCGCCTCTCGCCGCCGCAAGAGATCGAGAAACAGCGCACACGCACACATCCAGCACACCGAAAGCAGCACCGCAAAGCGGTTCGCGTTCGTGTAGAGTCCGCTCGGCCGCTGCGGGTCGCCATGAAAGCCGGCCAGTTGCTTGACGTCCCAGCCCGCCCATTCCGCCAGCGCAAACCCCGAAAGGACCAGCGCAGACAGCATCAGCGCGCCGAGCACTTTGCGGAAGGACTCCGTCGCACGCCCCGCTCGCACGCCCAAACTCGCCGCTGCAAGAAACGCGACCGCATAGGCGATCTGAAGCTGGCTCGACCACCTCGGAGCATGCTGCGCGAACACGATCCACAGCCACACAACCAGCAGCCCCGCCGCCAATCGCAGCGCCCACGGGACCGCCAGCCAGCTTATGCCACTCAGCAGCGAGCACGGTATCTGTATGGCCGCGAGCACCAGGATCGCCGCCAGCAGAAACCCGCTCGCCCACGGCGGCTGGCACCCATAGCACATCGGCGCCGCGCAGATCACCACCAGCGCCGCGGCACTGATCACACCCGTAAACTTATCCAGTGGTGCCGGCATAAAGTCCCAGACTCGGCCAAAACCCGACCCGGTAGCCTCCATATATTAAGGCTTCGCCGTCACCCCGACACGGGCGTTTTCTTTTTTGTGTTATTCAATTCGGTTTGACGGCAACTGTCGAGTTGGGACCGCGCTGATGCCCTGTCGCCGCTATTTCTGTTTCCCGCGACGGCGTTTGCCGAGATTCACAACCTTGTGCCCGCTGGTCTTCTGGCGCTTTCTAGCGTCGCGCACGATCGCGTCGAGGTCATAGTTAAAACGGGCAGCCAGTTCGTCTCGAATCCGGCGCACTTCCGCTACAATCGGATCTTCAAGCATGGTCGTCGTTCCCCATCAGCTCATCGGGTGTGCAGATCACCGGCGGGACGTAGCCAGAGGTGCGTATAATCTCGCGCACAGTCTCTATTCTCTCCGCATTTGCAATGTGCGCACAGTTCCATGTCATCAGAAAATCGATGCCATGGAACGCTGCGGTTGCGACGTGAAGCGAGTCAGCAATAGCCTTAATAGGCATAGCCCTTCCGCGAAGCAAACTTGCCGCTAAGCGCTTCACCTCGCCATTGGCGCCAACAGCGGCAAGCCCTCCAGCGCCCGCAGGCGTCCCACCACTCCCGCGTAACCTCCTGCTTAGCCGCTGTGACCAGATCCCGACTCGGTCGTCCCGTTAAATAGCTGACAACCGTGGTTTCGACATAAAGGCTTGGCTTTGGCTTAGGCATACGCCTCCCTTCATCTACCTTAATGCTGCAGTCATTTGGGTCAAGGCACTCGCGTCATCGGCGTCTTTCCGCTTCCCATCGTCTGCGTTCATCCGCGGCTGCCGTTGCTCCGTTAATCCGCAATCCGAATTCCGCATTCCGCAATCAGAGGGTGTATGTGTAGCTATACGTTTCCAGCACCCGGACGGAGGCCCTCATCATGTCCAGCCGCACCATTTCCCGCCGGCAGTTTCTCACGGGTCTAGCGGCCACCGCTGCGACCATCTCCCTTGTGCCCCGCCACTGCCTGGGCGCAGGCGAAACGCCTCCCAGCGAAACCCTCGGCGGAGCGCTCATCGGCTGCGGCGGCCGCGGCCCGGGGACGTTCCAGGGTCTGGGCGCCAACGTGAAGCGTCTCGCGAGCTGCGACGTGAAATTCCTCGATAAGGCCGACGGCAAGGAGTTCTACACAGACTTCCGCCGCGTCCTCGAACGCAAGGATATCGACGTCGTCGCCATCGCCACCCCGCCGCATTGGCACGCGCTGATTTCCATCGCCGCGATGCAAGCGGGCAAGGATGTGCTCTGCGAAAAGCCCATGACGCGCTTCATCGCCGAGGGCCGCGGCGTCATCGAAGCCGAAAAGCGCTACGGCCGCATTTTCCAGATCGGCACCTATGGCCGCTTCAGCGCCTCGCATGATCGCAACTCCATCCTCACGCGCAAGATCATGACCAGCGGCCTGCTCAAAGAATGCAAAGGCGTGCACATCCACAATGGCGGATTCAAAGTGAAGGAGTGGAGCGGCCGGGTCAACCTCCAGCCGCAGCCCATTCCCAAGAACCTCGACTGGGACATGTACTGCGGCCCCTCGCCCTACAAACCGTACCACCCGCATCGCACCGGCGGCACGCATCGCGGCTACTGGGATTACGAAGGCGGCGGCTTGTCCGACATGGGCCAGCACTATTTCGAAGGCCCGCAGTGGACCTATGGCAAAGACCTGACCAGCCCCGTCGAGATCGATGTCAATGCGGCCCCCGCGCATCCCGAAGCCGTCGGCATGTGGGGCTGGGTCGAGATGAAGTTTGCCGATGGATTCATTTACGTCCTCAACAGCGGCGAATGGGGCAAGCCCTATGACCGCGCGAAGAGTCGCGGTGTGAGCCTGGACGATCTGAGCGAAGAAGACCGCAAGAAAGTGCTCGCGATTCCCGACCCCGAACCGCTCGTCTCCTTCCCCGACGCCGTGAAAACCCGCAAGCAAGCCGGCGGCAGCGCCCTCACCGCTCACCGCACCGCCTGCATCCTGCATCTGGCCAACATCGCCATCCGCGTCGGCCGCAAAATCCGTTTCGACCCCGACAAGCAGGAAATGGTCGGTGACGAAGAAGCCAACCGCCTGGTCAATCAACCCATGCGAGCACCCTGGCACTTATAAATCAGAACCGCGACCGTAAGGGAGCGGCGCTCCGGTTCCCCTCTCCCCCGCGCGGGAGAGGGGTTAGGGGTGAGGGGGCCCCGGATAGGTGGGCCCGAACAGCGAGCAAAGGACAACCGAAATGAACCACCAAGAGCCAAGAGCTAACAGCCAAGAGCTAAGAGCGACTTTTCTGCTCGCCCTGTTGCTGCTCGCCCCCGCCATATTCGCCGCCGACCTCACCGCCCTCGTCAACACCATGCCCAACGCCGACGCCGACGGCCGCTACACCGGTCCGGATCCGGTCGAGGCGCGCAAAGTCTACGACGAGTTCATCGCTGGCGGCAAAGATAGCATCGGCGCTCTGGTCGGCATGCTCGTCGAACCCGGCAAAGGTGAAGACTACAAACCCCGCTACGTCCTTCACGGGATGGTCACGTATGTCCTTCGCGCCGATGCCGGCGACACCCGTAAGACCGTTTGCGATAGCCTTCGCGCCACGCTGAAAAACGACATTCCCAAAGCAGTCAAGGGCTTCGTGCTTCAAGAACTGAAGTATCTCGCCACAGCCGAGTCCATCGACGATGTTGCCAAATTCCTCTCCGACGATGAACTCTGCGAACCCGCTGCGCAAACGCTCCTCAACATCGGCGGGGTAGGGCGGGCGTCCCTGCCCGCCGAAAACGACGCCACCGCTGTCGCCGATTGCTTCCGCTCCGTATTGGGAACTTCCCAAGGCAAAAACCGCCTGACGGTGATTCAGGCTCTCGGCCGTCTGCGCGATCTGAAAGCCGTGGACGCGATCAAGAAGCTGACCGCGGATGCCGATCCCGTCACACGCCTCTCCGCGTGCGATGCGGTGGCCAACATCGGCGACGCGTCGGCTATCGACGATGTCCAGAAGGCCGGCGACAGCGCCAAAGACAATGATCGCGTCAAGATTACCGACGCTCTGCTGACGCTCGCTTCGCGCCTGGCCGAAGCTGGCAAGAAGAAAGAGGCCGAAGGCATCTATGCCAAACTCTGGGATTCCCGCTCCGCGCCCGAAGAACGCCAACTGCGCATCGCCGCGCTGCAAGGACTGGCCGAAACCCGCGGTGAACTCAGCGACGTTCTCGCCGCCATGAAGACGAACGACATCCAAATCCGCGCCGTCGCATTGCGCATCGCCGCGTCCATGCCCGGTGAAGCCGTCACCGCAAAGTGCGTCGCTGCCCTCGAAAAAGCTCCCGCCGCCGACAAGCCCGACCTGCTCTCCATTCTCGGCGCGCGCGGCGATCCGACTGCCATTCCCGCCGTACTCGCGCAGCTCAAAGACGCCGACGCCAAAGTCCGCTCCGCCGCCATGCAAGCCGCCTCCGCCATTGGCGGCAAAGGCCCGGCCGAAGCGCTCGTCGCAATCATCGGTGCGAAGGACGAGAAAGATCGCGACGCCGCCGTCGCGGCGTTAGGCGCAATGAAAGGCAAGGATGTCAGCGCTATCGTTGCGGCTGCGTCTCTGAACGCCGACCCCGTCACGCGCGCGGCTCTGCTCAGCGTGCTCGGCGCGCGGCACGCCGACGATCAGGTGGACGCCGTCATGGCCGCTTTGGGCGAGAACGATCTGAACGTGCGCGTTGCCGCCTTGCTGGCTCTCGGCGTCATCGCCGACGACAAGCAGATTCCGGCTGTGATCAAGATCGCCAAAGAAACGAAAGATACCCGCGAACTCGGCGCCGCTGAAAACGCTCTGGTCGCCACCGCCGCCCGCAAAGGCGACACCTGCGCGAATCTCAGCGCGGCCGCGCTGGCCGATGCCGCTCCAGCCAATGCAGCCGCGCTGCTTCGCGTGCTTGGAGCCGCCGGCACACGCAAAGCCATGGAGAGCGCCATCGCTCAAACCAAGAGCGCCAACGCCGAACTGAAGGAGATGGCCGTTCGCGTTCTTTCCGAATGGCGCGAGAAATTCGCCGCCGGACCGCTGCTGGAGGTCGCTCAGGCCAGCGACAACCCCACGCATCAGGTGCTCGCTCTGCGCGGCGTCGTGCGCTTGGTGGACAAGACCGACCTGAAGCCCGAAGAGAAGATCAAGCTGCTTGACGGCGTGCTCAAAGCCGCGAAGCGCCCCGAAGAGAAGAAAGCCGCTCTCGCTGGCCTGGGCAATGTGGCGAGCGCCGACGCGCTCCCGATCATCGCGCCACAACTCGACGACGACTCAATTAAGGAGGAAGCCGCCGCCGCCGCAATTTCCGCGACCAAAGCAATGTATGACAAGAAGACCACGCCCAACGAAGCGCAGCGCGAGATCATCCGTGACACGATGACCAAGGTCGCCAAGTCCACAACGAAGGAAACCGTGAAGAAAGACGCCGAGAAGTACCTCAGTCGCGCGAAGAATTAACGGCCGTCAGTGGCCATTGGTCCGTTGTCAGTTTTCCGTCAATCCGTGTTCATCTGTGGCTATATTCCTTCGATCTTGTGCAGCTCCGCTTCCGTCAGGTTCGGCATGGACACGGCCAGCACGTTCTCTTCCGCCTGAGTTGGCGTCTTGATCCCGGGAATGACGACGCTCACCGCGGGGTGAGCCAGGCAGAACTTGATCGCCGATTGCGCCAGCGTGCGTCCGGTGTGTTCCATCAGGAACTTCAATTTGTCCACACGCGCCAGAGCCGCCTCTAGCTTCTCCGGTGGATACGTGTCCTTCCGGTGATCGTTCTCAGCGAACCGGTGTCCCGGCTTGAATTTTCCGCTTAGCAGTCCTGAAGCCAGCGGCACGCGCGCGATGATTCCCACGCTGCGCCTTTCGGCTTCGACGAACAACTCCTTTGCCGCGCTGCGATCCAGCATGTTGTAGGTGACCTGGATTGTCTCCACTTCGCCTTTTTCCATCGCCAGCAGCCCCTCTTCCGGAGTGCTGACCGAAATGGCATAGTGCGAAATCTTCGTCTTATCTTTCAGCTCGCGCAAAGCGTCCCAGACTTCGTTGCCTTCAATGACCGCCTTGGATGGATTGTGAAGCTGGTACAGATCGATAATCGTCACCCCCAACCGTTCCAGGCTCCGGTCGCAGGCTGCCTTGATGTACGCGGCTGAAAAGTCGTGATGTCCAGGTTCCGGATCGCGCCGCACATGCCCGACCTTCGTCGCCACATGCACGCGCCGGGGCGAAAGCTTGATCGCCTTCCCAACCAGCAGTTCGCTATGTCCCGCACCGTAAGCATCGGCCGTTTCGACGAAATTCACGCCCAATTCGAACGCGCGCTGCAGAGCTGCCAGGCTGGTTTGATCGTCCGTGGCTCCATAGCCGAAGGCTCGGCCGGCAATGTTGAAGCCTCCACCAATAGCCCAGGTTCCAAAGCCGATTTCGGTAATCTTCAGGCCAGTCCGCCCCAGGAACCGAGTCTGCAATGGCACTTCGCCCATCCCGACAACACCTGCTTGCGTCATCCCCGCTCCTTAACGTTTCCAGTGCGAACTAACTTAGGTTAAACGTTCGAACTCGCGTTTGCCAGTTGAATCCGTTTTCCGCAAGCGCGATGGCATTAAAACAGCCATGCTCCGCCGGTTTAAGCGCCATCCATCACCTGCGTTGGCGCCACCGGCCTGATTAAGCTACAAACCTCATAGGCGCCCCGTGCGTTTGCGCGAAGGGCTTCGTTTTTGCGAACTGAGCTGCCCATGTTCAGACGGCTGGCGACTTTTATCTTGCTCTCGATGCTGATCCGCGTTATCAACGCCGGTGAATTCCACGGCGAAGTTCCGCTTCAGACCGAACTGAAGTTCAGCGGTCCGTCGGTCAGCGTTAAAGCGCCGCTAGGGCTGCACTACCGTCCAGGCTATGCCTTCCCACTCGAAGTCCGCGTCCATAACCCGGGCCCGGAGTTCCGTGCTCAACTTTTCATCGCCCAAGGGACCGCGCCGGCATTCTTGACCGGCGCCGACTCCGGCCCCGCAGGACTCCGCTGTGGCGTCGCTGAACCCGTTGCACTGGCCAAGCAGGCTACGCGCGTCGTTTCAGTCCCGATTCTCGGCCCGCCAGTCAGCGCCGACCTGACGCTGGTTCTGCGCGAGATCGATCCCGGCGGAGCCACCGGCCCGTTGCGTTTCCGGTCTTCGTTGGCGCGAGTGCTCCGGCCGCTGCCGCCCGAAACCCGGTTGATTCTGTCCTGCGGCGGCGGAAGTAATATGGCCACCGGCGGCGCTCTGCAGGAAGCCGTCCGCATCGAGGCCCGCGAACTTCCCGAAATGCCGTGGGTCTACGAGAGCCTGGACCTTGTGGTCCTGGCCGACGGCTCCTTTAGGGATGCCTCCGCCGAAGCGAAAAAAGCGTTGCGCCAGTGGCTGTGCGGCGGCGGCCGTTTGCTGATTGCATCCAACGACGCCTTGCCCGCGGCAATCACTGCAGGTCTGCTGCCGCTGGATTCATCGGGAAACGCCGGCTGGGTCGGAGCCGATTTGGCCTGGTGGGAGAGGCACGCCGGACTCACGCGCGACCGCATTCTCGCCGAAAAGAACAACCGCCCCGTGTACGCCAGCCTTCCGCTCGGTTTCGGTGTCGTCGCGTTTCTGTTTCCTGCCACCAAGCCGGAAGAGGCCACCGAACTTGGCGCAGCGGCCGTCAATCATCCCGTGCTGCGGCACCCGCGCCAGCGTTTGCCGGATCTGCGTGTCCAACCCGACCGCTTCAACGCCTTCGCCCCCGGCTCGCTCAGCACCGCGCGCCGAAACAGCGCCACGCTCTGGGCTGTCCTGGGTGCCGCTGCGTTAAGCGTTGGGCTGGTGCTGGGCTTCACAAGCCGCTCGCGCTGGATCGCCGCCGGCTGGCCGCTGGTGGTCACCGCGCTGCTGTCCGTGCTGCTGGCGCACTGGTTTCCTTCGCGCGACGTGCTGCTTTCGCGCGTGATCCTGCATCACGTCTCGCTCGATGGCCGAGCGCTTTGCACTCAGGAATTGACCTTGCTGGAAAGCACCCAGCAGCCGGTGCCCATTTCCGCAAACGGTCCGCCCGGCGGCAGTCTCTGGCCTGTCTATTCCGATATGAACGAATTGCGCCACGGCGCGCTTGATTTTGTGCAATCCGGAACTCGGCTCCACATTGAAGACATCCCCGTCGATCCGCAACAGCCGCTACTGCTGATGGCGACCTCCGTTTCAGATTGCGCCGCTGCCGCTTTGCGGTCAGTGCTCCTTCCTGGCGGCAAGTCAACGATTCACCTGATGTTGCCCGTCCCGGAACCCGTCCACGCCAAACACAAGAGAGGCGCATGGGTAAAAGCTGGTGGTGGTATTGAATTGCTCGAAGGTTTAGCGGGTCTGGCGTTCTCTGATGCGATCCCGTGCGATAATTGGGAGTCTCTACTACGCAAAGCATCGCGGAGCGAAGATGCTCCTCAGATCAAAGCGCATGCCGCTGCCCTCGAATGGGCCGCTGCGCAGACCCAGCGCACCGGCAAAGACGCTTTGATCGTGTGGAATTTCGCAACGACCAACGATATGCCGCTCGCCGAAATCACCGGCGTCCTGGCCGAACGCGCCAACGAGTTCCACATTTGGTGTTTTGAAGCGGGGGCAACCGCAAAGAAATAATCAGCCATTTCACCCGTCACTCGTCACACATGAGTGCTTGCGATATAAGTGCAGTCTAGGGAACCGCTGAAGAGGAAACGCGAACAACGATGCTCTTGATCCCAGCAGTAGACATGAAAGACGGCCGAGCCGTTCGGCTGAAACAGGGCAAGGCCGATCAGCAAACGGTCTACGATGCCGATCCGCTGCACGCCGCGCAGCGCTGGTTTGTCCCCGGCGTAAAGCGCCTGCACCTAGTCGATCTGGACGGTGCCTTCGAAGGCCAACCGCGCAACCGCACGCACACCCTGCGCATTCTGGCCGCCCTTTCCAAAAACGTTGAGATCGAAATCGGCGGCGGATTGCGCGATGCGAGCGTGGTCCGTGAATTCATCGCCGCCGGCGCCGCGCGCTGCATTCTCGGAACGAAGGTGCTGGAAGACCGCGCGCTGCTCGCAGAACTTGCCAAGCATCATCCCGGCAAAATCAGCGTCGGCCTGGATGCCAAAAACGGCAAGATCGTGACCAAGGGCTGGGTGCAAACAAGCGACATCATCGCTACCGAACTGGTGCGGGAACTGGCAAGCCTGCCACTCGGCGAAGTCATCTACACCGACATCGACCGCGATGGGATGCTGCAGGGCCCGAACCTGCGGCAACTGGAAGCAATGCGAAAAGCCAGCGCGTTCCCGCTGATCGCTTCCGGCGGCGTGAGCACCGTCGAAAACATCCGTGCTTGCCGTGACCTTGGCTGCTTCGGCGCCATCGTCGGCAAAGCCCTGTACGACGGCGCGCTGGAATTGAGCGACGCGCTGCGAGCCGCAGGAAACTAGCTGGCCGCTGCGGCTTGCCCGAAGCGCGTAAACAGGATAATATGCTTGTATGAAGACGACTGTCGAAATTCCAGAAGAGTTGCTTCAGTTGGCTAAAGCCGACGCTGAACGGCGGGGCGTTACGCTTACGGATCTTGTGACAGAAGCCCTCTCCCACGAACTCAGGCCAGCAAAAATAGCGCAGAGTGCACGACGGGTTAAGTTCCCGCTGATACATTCGCGGACACCAGGACAACTCAACCTGACGAACCGTCAGATCGAGGAGTTGCTTGATTGACTTGCCCGATGTTAATCTGTGGCTGGCACTGACAAGCGACTCTCATGCGCACCACGCGCGCGCGTTGGCTTGGTTCGATGCCGTCCCGGCCCGTAACTCGGCGTTCTGCCGTGTTACGCAGCACTCGCTTCTGCGTCTGCTAACGAACCCTAAGGTGATGGGTGCCGATGTTCTCGACAACAAGCAAGCATGGTCTATTTACGACACAACTTGTTCCGATGAACGTGTTCTGTTCCTGACTGAGCCCTCCGATGTTGACGTCGTCTGGCGACGGCTCACGTCAGTTTCGGAGCCGCGTACGCTTCAGTGGACGGATGCCTATTTGGCCGCCTTTGCGCTCACTACTGGATTGCGCGTCGTCACCTTTGACAGAGGCTTCCGGGAATATCCAGACGTCAATGTGCTGCTTCTTTGAGCCGGTCCAGGAGGGCTTCCCATGCGCATCATCGACCCACACGTCCATATGTACAGCCGCACCACCGACGACTACGAACAGATGCTGCTCGCCGGCATCGAGATCGTTGTGGAGCCCTCGTTCTGGCTCGGCAGCGACCGCCACTACGCCGGCACATTCTTCGATTACTTCGAACACATCAGCGCATGGGAACCCGCTAATCGCGCCGCCAAACGCGGTATGAAGCACTTCTGCGTGCTCGGTGTCAATGCGAAGGAAGCCGAAAATGTTCCGCTTTCGCGCGAAGTCCTGGCGGGCATCGGCACCTATCTCTCGCGGCCCACTGTGCTGGGCATCGGCGAGATCGGTTTCAATAACATCACGAAGAACGAAGAGACCATTCTTCGTGAGCAACTCGATCTGGCTCGCAAAAGCAACCTGCTTGTGATCGTTCACACGCCGCATAACAACAAGCTCGAAGGCACGCTGCGCATCCTCGACATCTGCAAAGAACTGAAGGTCCGTCCCGAACTGGTGGACATCGACCACAACACCGAAGAGACGATGCAGCACAGCCTCGATCGCGGTTTCTGGGCCGGAATCACGATGTACCCGCGCACCAAATGCACGCCGCAGCGCGCGCGCGACATGGTCGAACGCTTCGGCACCGCGCGCGTTCTGCTCAACAGCTCTTGCGACTGGGAATGGTCCGACCCGCTGGCCGTCCCCAAAGCCGCCCGCCTGATGCTCAACACCGGTTTTACCCGCGCGCAGGTGGAGCAGACCGTGTGGGACAATCCCTATCGTTTCCTCGCTCAGTCAGAAAAATTCGCATCCATCATCGGCCCAAGGTAAGCGGACATGCTGCATTTCCACCCGCGCTCGTTCGCAGCCGCGCTGCTGTTGTTGTGCGGTATCGCTGCCGCCGCCGACGCGCCGCTCAAACCCGCGCTGCTCTTCCAGGACAACATGGTTTTGCAGCAGGGAACGAAGGTTCCCGTCTGGGGTACCGCCGCGCCAAGTGAACAGATCACCGTCCGCTTTGCTGGCCAAACAGTCAGCGCGACCGCCGCTCAGGACGGCCGCTGGCAGGCCGATTTGCAGCCGCTCAAAGTGTCGCTGGAACCGGCAGAACTGACCATCGCCAGCGCAAAGAGCACCATCGCGATCAACAACGTGCTGGTTGGCGAAGTCTGGCTGTGCAGCGGACAGAGCAACATGGAATTGCGTGTGAAGGACGCGCTGAATGCCGATCAGGAAAAAGCGCAAGCCAATCATCCCACGATCCGCATGCTCACCGTCGGCCCGAACCGCTGGCACATCTGCTCGCCCGAAACCGTTGCCGACTTTTCCGCCGTCGGCTACTTCTTCGCGCGCGAGATCTCCGCGCGCCTCAAGGTGCCGGTCGGTATCATCAACTCTTCGCGCGGCGGCACACCGATCCAGCCCTGGATGTCTCCCGCCAGCGCCAAGACAGTGCCTTGCCTGAAAGCCTACTGGGACGACGTTGCCGCACAGGTCGCTCAATGTAAAGCCGACCCGAAGGCCTGGGAGCAGCGCTGCAAGGACGCCGCCGCACAGATCGAAACCGCTCGCGACCAGTGGGAGCAGAACACTCTCGCTGCCGATCCCGGCCTGAAAGACCGCTGGTTCGATCCCGCGACCGATACGAAGAACTGGCGCACGATCGAACTGCCGATGCCCGACCACAACGCGGGCCTCAACGACGTTGGCACCGTCTGGCTGCGCCGGCAGGTCACGATTCCGAAACCATGGGTCGGCAAAGCGATCGAGCTCAGCCTCGCGCCCATTGATGAAATCGATTTTACCTACGTGAATGGCAAAGAAATCGGCCGCACATGGCGCGACGTGAAGGACTTCTGGCGCATTCCCCGCTGCTACAAAGTTCCGGCCGAACAGAACACCGCCGAGCGCGTCACCATTGCCGTCCGCATTTACAACGTCTTCGGTCTGATGGGCATGCTGGGTAAGCCTGAACAGATGTCGCTCAAACGTGCGGACGATCCCCAAGCCCCGCCCATCTCGCTTGCAGGGACATGGCAAATCCGCACTGGCATCGAACTGGACCTAAGTACCCAACCCAAAGTTACGCTTCTTTCCAACCCAACCGCCGACGGCGATTTCGGCGTGTTGTACAAACTCTGCATCGCGCCGCTGGTTCCCTACGCAATCAAGGGCGCCCTCTGGTACCAGGGTGAATCCAACGCGCACGAACCGGAACTGTATGCCCAGCTTTTCCCCGCCATGATTCGTGGTTGGCGAGACGCTTGGGGCCAGGGAGACTTCTCGTTTTATTACGTCACGCTGGCCGGCCACCAAGGCCGCCAGCGCCTGCCGATCGAGCGCAATAACTCCTGGGCCGACCTCCGCGACGCGCAGCGCTCAGCCCTCGCCCTCCCGCACACTGGTGAAGCCGTCGCGACAGACATCGGCGACGCCCCGGACATTCATCCGCGCAACAAGCAGGATGTTGGGAAGCGCCTCGCGCTGCTGGCACTCGCGAAGGACTACGCTCAGGATGTCAAATTCTCCGGGCCGGTCCTCAAGAAGATGGACATTCGCGGCGAACAGGCCGTTCTCACCTTCGATCACGCCGAAGGCATGCGTTTCGTTGAATGGTCCCCCACCATGCCGGTTGGCGTTGTGCCAGCCGTGGTAGCGCCGGCCTCTTTGCCGGCCGTTAAAGACCCGATTCATGCCGGGGTGGTGCCGGCCTCCGTGCCGGCCGGAAGAGACGCCGGCTCCAACACTTGTTTCGCCATCGCCGGTGAAGACAAAGTGTTTCACGCTGGCACGGCTGTTGTGCGAGACCAGACCGTCATCGTGACCGCCGCCGACGGCCAGGTAAAGACTCCCGTCGCCGTTCGCTTTGACTGGGGATTCCACCCTACCGGCTTCCTCTACAACGCCGCCAATCTTCCCGCAGCCCCATTCCGCACCGACAACTGGAATGCCCGCGACGTCCTAGCCTGCGATCTGAAGTCGCATCCCTGACCTCAAGCTGCCGATGCCGGCCCCACCGGGCGGGGTGAGCCATGCCTCCGCGCCGGATCGATGTAGAAGGAAGGCGGGCCGAGCACGGCGCGCTCCGGACAAGAAGATGCCGCCGAAGAGTCCCATTCGCCCCGAAAACGTGGACGCGAAGGCATGCCCGAGCGAGAAGATGGCCGCTTCGCCCATGCGTGATCAGAACCGGGGCGATGTTGCGCAGGCTGTCCAGCCTGTGCCCATGCAGAAGTACCCCGCCGCCGGAAATGGGTGCGGCGTCCAGGGAAGGCTGCCGAAAGCATTCCGGCGCCACCGAGAACTGTAGCGCAAGACTCTGCCCCCCGACCCCTCTGCCGTCCGTCGTTGAGCCGCCGAGGCACGCCTGTGCGCCGCTCGTCTTTATCACTTGTTTTCTTGAACTATGTCGATCACGAGAGTACAAAAACAATGGCTGGAGCTTGATTCGAGCATGCCCGTCCTCGCGATCCAGGTGTCGCACTAGCCAGATTCAGCGGGGCTCGCGCATGCAGAGCTGCACAGCCGTCGCACCACCTCATTGCCCGCACCATTTGGCGGGGCGTAGCTCAGCTTGGCTAGAGCGCCTGGTTTGGGACCAGGAGGTCGCAGGTTCAAATCCTGTCGCCCCGACCATCTTTAATATCCGCCATTTCGGCGAAGGCGTCGAATGGCGAAGCCCATGTGACGCTTAGACTTATCTCGTCTAACTGACGGTTCAAACTGAGAATATCCAATAGTTCGCGGCGACCGTGCCAGTTTGAACCGCGCCAGCGTTCTGCGGCTGTTTGTGTGAGATCAATGACGTTGGCTGCCACGCGTGCGAGTTCACCGATGCTGGTAGTGGTCTCCGGACGTGCCTGCTGGACCTGCTCTAGTTCCGCCTGAATCTCCAGGGCCTTTGCATCGTGAGTGGCTTTATCGATCATGCGTTCCAGGTAGGCGTCAAACAAGCGTTCCTTCTTGTTGCGCAACTCCACTTCCCGCTTCTTTAGATTGGTTTCGCGGCTTTGACGAAGCGCAGCTTCGTCGGCGAGAGTTGCCTGCACGGATTCTTTGAGCCAGTCGGCAATTTCCAGCGACGGCAGTCGCAGCTTGTTTAATTCAGCTTCGACAGCATGCTCCACGTCGTCTCCGTTCCAGCGAACGCGCGGATGGTTTGGGCCTTGAATGTCATTCCCGCATCGATAATAGAAATGCTCATTGCAGCCGCCGTTCTTCAGCTTGCGCCGAATGTGCTCGCCGGTAATAGCCTGACCGCAATACTTGCAGCGCAGTAGTCCCCCGGCGAGAGGCAAGTTTGCATCGCGGTTGCGGCGGTTCCTGCCAGCAAGTATGTCCTGACACGCCTTAAAGGTCTGTGGACTGATGACCCGCTTTGGGAAACCGGAAGGAGCAATGTTATGCGATTTGCAAGCCGAGGCCGACCACGCGGCATAGTCGAGGATTCCGTTCTATACCTGATCGGGATCTGCGTGGTCGTAGTGGTACTGGTGATCATGTGGAACCACCAACGCGCTGAGAAAGCTTCGACGATCGTGGTCGGTCCCGGCACGACGATGACATCGACCGAGCAGTCAGGCGGCGGCGGTTGGGGCTTTGGACTAGGCGTCGTTGTAACGCTTGTGGCTGTGGGCGGCGGCGTTGTACTCTGGCGGAAGATGAAGTAACTGTTCGCGCACGGCACAGCGCAGTGAAAATCGGTGCCTGGAAAATCCGGCTGGACCCATTGGACGCCCATCAAGAAAACTACTACCACTCAGCGGTCCCTGGCGATCGGGCACGCACTCGACCCGCACCACACTTTAACCGAACTATGCAAGAGCCGCATTTCGAGGTATCCCCTCGATGCCGCTCGTCCGGATTCCGGCATGACTGAGCCCTAGACTCAGGACGTGAGTGCCAAGGCCGCGACAACGTTTTACCAACTCTAGCAGCACAATTTCGATTCACCATCTGCCTCCACTCTTCACAACTGACTGTTCTTCGTTGTTCGAACCAGTGTGGCTCGGGCTGATGCTGAGACAGCCTGTTCCCAAAGCCACGTACATCGAGAGGATCAAGTATGTCTTCATTCCTGCCACGCCGAGCGCGTGGAATCGCCGACGAGGTGATCCTCTACTTTGTCGGTCTTGTAGTCGCTGTTGTCTTGCTGGGTTTCTTGATTACCCATCGAAGAGCCGAAAGCCCAGCTCTCGTTGTCGGGCCAGGTGCCAAGGTCACTACGACACAAAAGGTAGACGGTGGCGGCTGGGGATTCGGTGCTGGCGTCGTGGTCACCCTAATCGTGGTGGTCGGCGGCGTCATCATGGCACAACGCCGGCAACGTTGAGTAGCCATGCGTTGCCTTACCTCTGCGCTGGCCCGCGTGGGCCGCGCTCTTCCAAAAACACCACTCACAAGGAGAATCCGCGTGATCAAAATTAGCGCAAACATCAGCAAGAAAGTGCCCCTGCCCGGCATTGAGTTTTCTAGCCAGCAGTTCGGCGCAGCGATGGAAATTGAAATCTCCGATGCAGACGCGCCGGAAGCCATCCAGGCCCGTATCCGCGAACTCTACTGCATGTTGAGCGCCGCTGTCGATGAGCAGATCGGCGTGCCACAGAACCGGGCGATAGCGCCGCCTGCTGCACCGCAAATGACTGCGCCTCGCTGGCGGCAAGACCAGGCGGTGCCTGCCGCCACCCTTGCGGCTCGCGTGCAGCGTCCGGCTGCGGCGAACGGGAACGGAAATGGCGCCAAAGGCAACGGCCGGAAGACGACGGCCACACAGGCTCAATGCCGCTGCATTTTTGCATTGTGCAAGTCACTGAATCTCGACCTCTCCGCCATCGCCGCGGAATACAACGTCGCCGATGTCAGTGAATTGGGCGTGCGTGATGCGTCGAAACTGATCGACGAACTAAAGAACAGGCAAGCGGCCAATCAGACCGCGCAGTAGTTCCCTCCCGCTTGTTACGCTTACCGGCCGCTGTCGGCCACGATCTCACAACCAGGAGAACCCAAACCATGATCGCCACCGTACCTGCGGTGGCTCCGGTGTCGTCTTCTGCCGGCGCCGCCGCTCTTCCCGATCACCTGTCGTGGTCGGGAGTGCAGTGCTATAGCCAGTGCCCAAAAAAGTTCTTCTTCCGTTATATCGCGCAAGCGCCGGTGGAGTTTGTCCCGGCGTCATTGGCGTTCGGCGGAGCATTTCATCGCGCCGCAGAGCATCTTCAGCAGGCCCGGATGGAAGGCGCACCCCTTCCCGCCGTCGAGGCCCTGCTCGGCAGCTACGATCAAGCGTGGAAGGAAGATGCTTCAAAGGCGCCCGAAGTCCTGTACGCGAAGGGCGAAGACGCCGCATCGCTTCGGGAACTGGCCAGCCGCATGTTGACAGCGTATCGCCAGCATGTCGTGGCAAATGCTGCGCAAGCGGCCGGCGTGCAGATCATCGCCATCGAGCACGCGCATCGCTTCACGCTGCTGCCCGGCGTTCCGCCAATCGAGATGCGCCTCGATCTCCTGGAGTTGAACGGCGCGGACCTGATCGTGACCGACGTCAAGACCAGTAGGTCGCGGTGGAATGAAATGAAAGCTCAGGAGCACCTGCCGCAGCTTGTGCTTTACAGCGTTGGGTTGGTGCCACTGCTGCGCGAGCTTGGGGCGAAGCGGATTGTCCCACAGTTCACCGTCGTGACAAAGGCCAAGTCACCTGCCGTTCAAGTCCTGGAGCCCAAGGCAAGCCAAGCCGATGTGGATCGACTGAAGCGCATGGTCGGGGAAACCTGGGATGCGGTTCAGAAGGAAGTCTTTGTACAGCGAGAAGGCTGGCAGTGCGCGCAGTGCCCATTCAAGGCCCGTTGCCTCGGTCAGTAGTCAAAAGCTCAGCGAAAAAGAGGTGCCGCAAAATCTTCTTCCTGTAGGGACGGGAGCGGTTCATGCCCCGGCCGTTCCCGTCCATTCCGATCTTTCCACTTCCCCATCAACCACAACTCACAAAGGAGATCTTACCGATGCTTATGCTTTCCCATGCCGTCGAAGTCCCCCGCGCCAATCTGCGAGCCATTCCCACGCCCGATCCGACCGACACGTGGCGGCCGGTCGCCCACGCCGATGTTGTGGACACCCTCACCGAGCGCGCCGCCACCTGTGGGCTGACGATCAAATCCGAACGCTACGCTGTGTTGCCGGGCACGATGTACGTGAGACCCGGTGTGCAGGTGGAACTGCGCGGCGCCCGGCTGTTCGGAAGCCTCGACTTTGCACCGATCCCCGGCATGCCGTTCCCAGCAGGCTGCACGCCCAGCGCGGGCCTGCGCAACAGCCACGACAAATCGTTCGCGCTCTCGATTCTGTCCGGTGCCCGCGTGTTCATCTGTGCCAACGGCGTTCTGAGTGCCGAGCACATCGTTGCGCGCAAGCACACCAGCGGAATTGACCTCGTGAACGCCATTGACCAGGCACTGGACTCGTTCATGGAATCGCTCCGCAGCTTCAACGTGACATATGAACGGCTGCGCTCCTGGCGCCTGCGGCGCACGACGGCGCATTCGTTGGTTGTGGAACTGGCACGGGCCGGAGCCTTTTCGTCTAGCGACATCCTGCCGGTCGTCCAGGAATTCGAGCAACCGCGTCACCCCGAGTTCAGCGAACGAAACGCATGGAGCCTGTACCAGAGCTGCACGGAAATCATGAAGCGGCAGTCGCCGGCGCGCCAGGTAGAGGGGTTTAAGGCGCTGAATACCGTCCTGATGTCGAATCTGAATTAGCAGAGTAATAAGACAGCAGGAATGCGGCTCGTGGCTGCTGGCACCTACTCCGCCGGCTTTGACCTGACCGGCGCGCCTGAACTGCTGCCGAAACAATGGGGCTCATTTTCGCAGCTTTCTGAGCGGCCTTACGTCTCGTGGCTGCGGCTTCGGTTCTCTTCCTCAGAGCCACGCTGACGAAGGCCCATGAGAGCAAAAGTCTTCCGGATCTGGGGCGGCAGTCACGTGGGGCTCTCGGCCTCATCCAAAGCAGCGGGCACTTGAATGCCGATTTCAGCCTGTGCTCCGGGCACACGATGCCGCAGATCGCTCGGCTGCGAGGCACAGAAGTGGCGTATGGATCGGCAGAGAAAGAAGATCAACCCGCCCGCCCAACTGAGAGTCTAGGCACGGTTTTCGAGCATCTCGTCCGATGAGCCAATTCTTCTCTGGCCGTCGTCCCACAGTGTATTATTTTCAACCTATTTGTCCGAAAAGAACACTCAGTTGAGAGCAATGCCCAAGTCCTTCGAGTACCGCCTAACCTCTCGGAAACCGGTTGTGTTTATTAAGGTTTTGTAATGCTTTTTTTTTGTTTTCATAGTGCACGCCCGAGTTCAATAACATAGTTAAGTCTTGCCTGTATGGAAAAATAGCCATCGTGGCAATGACGGGTTACGAAATTGTTAGCGTGGAGACGATGGTGTGGTTGCCGAATTACCGTGTGCAATTTTGTCCGGCCAATATGAGGAAGGAGGGAGCGTATGGGCCAGTTACGTCTACCGGTGATGTTTGCGGCCCTTTGAGGCGTCATAGTGCACTCACCATTGCGCGTTTTCCAAAGGGTATGTCAATATCGAGCTGCCTAAATGAACAATCTAAGGTTGCGTGCCCTACCAAGAGGCTGCGACCAGCGTATGCAGATAAAAAGGAGGGGTCGATGGTTCACGTGCGCGATCGCGTCGGTAAGACCTTTTGGTTTAACAGGACCGCCTTTCTTGTTCCAAAGTTGTGGCGTCGCGCACTGGGATGCTCACTCCTCATCTGCTTGTGCTGGCCCGTGCAGTTGCTGGCGGCTACGCCGACGGCGACCATTGCCGCAACGGATACTTCGGCAAGCGAACAAGGCAGCGATCCGGGAACATTCACCATTACTCTTTCAGAGGCTCCCAGCAGCGACACAACCGTTACTTATACAATCAGCGGAACCGCGAGGCGCGGAGTGGACTACACTTCGATTGGCGCGTCAAAAACAATCCTGGCGGGGCAAACTACCGGGACAATAACGATCACGCCGGTTGACGACAACATTTTTGAAGGTGACGAAACGGTGATCTTGACGCTGGCAAGCGGCACAGGCTACACCGTCGGTTCGCCCAATACGGCTACCGTGACGATTACGGACAACGACAGTGCGCCCGTGGCAACGATCGCGGCGACCGATAGTGCCGCGACGGAGACGGCCGGCAACACTGGCACCTTCACCATCACGCTTTCGAGGCAGTCGAGCAGTAATACGACCGTCAACTATACGATCACCGGCACGGCGACCAACGGCACGGACTACAACTCCATCGGCACGTCAGTGACCATTCTGGCGGGCTCCACGACCGGAACCATCACAATCACGCCGGTTGACGACAACGTTTATGAAGGCAGCGAGACCGTTATTCTGACGCTGGCGACCGGCACAGGATACAGCGTCGACTCGCCGAACTCCGCCACAGTGACGATCAACGACAACGACAGCGCGCCGCTGGCCACGATCACGGCCACAGATGCTACCGCCAACGAGACTGCCGGCGACACCGGCTCGTTTACGGTTACGCTTTCACGCTCGTCGGGCAGCAACACGACTGTGAACTACAGCATTGGAGGCACCGCCACAAACGGAACCGACTACAACACCATATCCAATTCCGTGAGCATTCCCGCCGGGAGCACAACGGCGTCCATAACCATTATCCCTGTTGATGACAGCATCTCTGAGTACGACGAAACTGTTGTTTTGACAGTGACCGGCGGCACCGGCTACTCGGTGGGCTCGCCGAGTTCTGCTACGGTGACGATCTTGGACAACGACCCTCCGCTGGTGATGATATCGGCAACGGATAGCAATGCATCTGAAGGTGCTGGCAACACAGGTACATTCACGGTTTCGCTTTCCCATACCCGCGGTGCGGACATCGTGGTGAATTACTCGATCGGTGGCACGGCGACCAACGTCACGGACTACAACTCCATCGGCACGTCAGTAACCATTCCTGCGGGCTTCACGACCGGAACCATCACGATCACGCCGATTGACGACAACATTTATGAAGGCAGCGAGACTGTTATTCTGACGATGGCGACCGGCACAGGTTATAGTGTCGGCTCACCAAACTCGGCCACTGTGACGATCGCGGACAACGAAAGTATGCCGACTGCCACGATTACCGCTACAGACGGCTTTGCAAACGAAACGGCGGGCGATACTGGTACTTTTACCATCACACTTTCGTGCCCTTCCATCTACAGCACGACAGTGAATTACTACTCAATGGGCAGCACGGCGACTAACGGCACCGACTACAACACCATCGGCACCTCGGTCACAATTCCGGCGGGCTCGACGACCGGGACCATCACGATCACTCCAATTGACGACGACATTTACGAAGGCAGCGAAACAGTATGCTTATTTCTGGCGAGCGGCACGGGCTACAGCGTCGGCATGCCAAATTCGGCCACGGTGACGATCGTCGATAACGAGAGCATGCCGGTTGCGACGATTGCGGCGACTGACAGCAGCGCGAACGAAACTTCTGGTGACACAGGCACGTTCACGATCACGCTTTCGTGCGCTTCCACCAGCAACACGTACGTCTACTACACGGTTTCAGGAACGGCAACCAGCGGTTCGGATTTCAATTCTATTAATAGCTCTGTCTATTTCGCTGCTGGATCGACGACCGCCACCATAACGCTCAGCCCGTACGACGACAGCATCTATGAAGGCAACGAGACCGTTGTTTTGACCTTGACGAGCGGGAGCGGCTACACTGTCGGCTCGCCAAACTCGGCCACTGTGACGATTGCGGACAATGAGAGTGCGCCAACGGCGACCATCTACTACGGTAGCGGCAGCAGCGTATCGGAGGGCAGCACCGGCTCGTTTGTTTTTTACCTCTCGCCGGCTTCCGCGTTCAGCACGACAGTTAATTACAGCATCGGCGGCACAGCGATTAACGGCACGGACTATAGTTCAATAGCCGGATCGATAACGATTTCCCCCGGCCTGACATCTGCTACGCTTCCGATCAGCACAATTCAAGACAACATCTATGAAGGCGATGAGACGATTACGTTGACGCTGACCAGCGGCACCGGATACACGGTCGGGAGTATGAGTTCCACGACTATTACCATCGTTGACAGCCCGCCGACTGCCACGATTACCGCCACAGACAGCACTGCAAACGAAACGGCGGGCGACACTGGCACTTTTACCGTTTCGCTTTCCTGCCCTTCGACCAACAGCACGACAGTGAATTACTACTCGATGGGTGGCACGGCGACCAACGGCACCGACTACAACACCATCGGCACCTCGGTCACAATTCCGGCGGGCTCGACGACCGGGACCATCACGATCACTCCAATTGACGACGACATTTACGAAGGCAGCGAAACAGTATGCTTATTTCTGGCGAGCGGCACTGGCTACAGCGTCGGCTCGCCAAGTTCGGCCACGGTGACGATCATGGACAACGAGAGCATGCCGGTTGCCACGGTTGTTGCTACTGATCCCACGGCGAACGAGACCGCTGGGGACACCGGAACCTTCACCATCAGCTTATCCCATCTGTCACCCAGCGCGATTACGGTCTACTATACGATTGGCGGCACGGCTATCGATGGCACGGACTACAGCTACATTAACAACTACATCACTATCCCATCGTATACTGGCACCGTCACGATCAGTCCAATTGATGACAACCTCTATGAGAATTTCGAGACGGTTGTGCTGACATTGACGGGCGGAAGTGGTTATAACATCGGGTCGCCAAACTCCGCGACAGTGACGATCGTGGAGAATGACAGCCCTCCCATCGCGACGATCACCGGCAACACCTCCATGTATGAAAACGGTAGCAGCAGCGGTTTCTATATCAACTTATCCAGGCAGTCCGCCTACACTACAACAGTCGGTTACTCAATTGGTGGAACGGCCAGCAACGGCAGCGATTACAGTGGTCCCTCCGGCACCGTGACCATATCTCCCGGCTCTACAAGCTGCTACACGACAATTACGCCGATGAATGACTCTGTCTATGAGGGTACCGAAACGATTGTTTTAACCTTAAACCAAGGATCATATTATTCGGTTGGCTCCCCAGACTCGCTCACCATTTCGCTCTATGACGACGACCCTCCGCCGACCGCGACGATTTCCGCTTCGGATAGCACTGCAAACGAAACTGGCAGTGATACGGGCACTTTTACTGTCACGCTTTCCCGGACTTCCAGCAGCAGCACGATTGTCAATTACACGATCGGTGGCACGGCGACCAACGAAACGGACTACAACTCCATCGGCACGTCGTTGACGATCCCGGCGGGCTCGACGACTGGAACTGTGACGATCACACCCATTGACGACAACATTTACGAAGGAAGTGAAACGGTGATCTTGACGCTGGCGAGCGGCACGGGCTACATCGTCGGCTCGCCCAGCTCGGCTACCGTGACGATCGCTGATAACGACAGTGCGCCGGTTGCCACGATTGTTGCTACTGACGCCACTGCCAGTGAGACCGCCGGCGACACCGGCACGTTCACTATCACGCTCTCGCGGCAGTCAAGCGTTGCGACCTATGTCATTTACACGATTGGCGGAACGGCAACAAATGATTACAGCACGATCGGCAATTCGGTGACCATTCCCGCGGGATCAACGACCGGGACGGTCACGATCACCCCGGTTGACGATAATGTTTCCGAAGGCGGCGAGTCGGTGATCCTGACGCTAGGGAACGGCACTGGCTACAGCGTCGGCTCGCCGAGTTCGGCCACCGTCACGATTGCCGACAAGCCCCTGATCACGTGGAGCAATCCTGCCGAGATTCCCTATGGCACGCAGCTCAGCGCCAGCCAGCTTAATGCAACCGCAAATGTGCCTGGTACGTTCGCATACACGCCTGACGTGGGAACCGCGCTCGATGTGGGCGACAGCCAGGACTTGTCGGTGACATTCACACCGAACGACAGCACAAACTACAGCACAGTATCGAAAACGGTGAGCATAAACGTGGTGAAGGCGACGCCGCAGGTTACGTGGGACAACCCCTCGGGGATCGTCTACCCAACGCCGCTAAGCGCCACGCAACTTAATGCAACCGCCAGCCTGCCGGGGACGTTCGAGTATTCGCCCTCTAGCGGGGCAATCCTGAATGTGGGCGTTGGCCAAACGCTTTCGGTTACCTTCACGCCCACGGACACGACCAGGTACACGACGGCGACGGCGAGCGTGAGCATCGATGTGGCGCAAGCGATGCCGGTAATCACGTGGGGCACTCCAGACGACATTGTCTATGGAACGGCGCTCAGCGAGACGCAGCTTAACGCTACTGCCGACGTGCCGGGCACATTTGTCTACACGCCAGCAGCGGAGACCGTGCCCCAGGCGGGTAATGCTCAGACGCTCTCGGTCAGCTTTACGCCAACCGACACGGTGAACTACAGCGGTGCCAGCGCGAGCGTGAGCATCAATGTCGCCAAGGCCACGCCAGTCATAACGTGGGGGAACCCGGCGGACATCTATTACGGGACGGCGCTCAGCGAAACGCAGCTCAACGCGACTGCAAACGTGGCTGGGACTTTCGATTACACCCCAGCCAGTGACTCGGTTCCGGATGTTGGAGACCAGACACTTTCGACGACGATCTCGCCAACCGATTCGGAGAACTACACGTCGGCACAAGCCTCTGTTACGATCACGGTGCAGCCCAATCCGGCTCCGGTCGCTACCGATCAGCAGATTGTGCTCCAGGACGTTACGTCGCTGACGTTCGCGCTAGACGCAAGCGACCCCAATGGCGACCCGCTGACGTTCTACTTTAGCGTTGAAGTTACTGGCGCGCAGCCACCGAGCCACGGTACGCTGAGTGTTGATGGCGCGAATGTGACGTATACGCCAGACGAAGGATTCGGAGGAACAGATTCTTTCTCTTACGTCGTTAGCGACGGGATCTCGTCCACACGAGCGACGGTCACCATTCGCGTCAATCATCGGCCAGTTGCTAACAATGCCTGGCCGTCATGTGACGAAGACCAAAGCGTCTGCATGATTGTCTCCGGGTATGATCCAGACGGCGATTCAATCACGTACACGATTACATCGGGACCATATCACGGGATCTTGACCGGTAGCGGTCAGGGCATCACCTATGTGCCCGCCCCCGACTTCAACGGAACCGATTATTTCACGTTTACCGTAAGCGACGGATTGGCGACCTCGGAACCGGCCACGGTCGAGATCACTGTCAACCCTGTAAACGATCCGCCGGTTGCGTGCGATGACGCATATGTGGCGGAGGCGGGAACGACGTTCACAGTTGCCATCACGGGCACGTCCGGTATGTACGGGGTGCTGCTGAATGACTATGACATAGAAAACGATTCGCTGACCGCGCATGATTTTAGCCAACCCGCGCACGGCGTGCTGACGGCGAACTCCAATGGCACGTTTGCTTACACTCCTTACCCCCGCTACACCGGCGTGGACAGTTTCACCTATAAGGCCAATGACGGCCAAGCCGACTCCAACGCCGCCACTGTGACGATCACGGTGCAAGATACCACTCCACCCGTAATCACCCCACCCGACGACACTGTCATCCGCGCGATGACCGTAGATGGCGCGTGGCTGTATCCGCCCGATTGGCCAGAAATAGCCGCAACCGACAACGTGACGGTGAACCCCACGATTACGATTCTCGACGGCGGAACGGCGATTCCGTATCCGCCGCAAGACACCAAGTTCCTGCCCATCGGCACGGCAAGCTTCACTATTATCGCGACGGACGATGCCGGCAATTCTTCTCAGGCGACGCTAAACATCGTCACCCGGAGCGACCGGCTGCTCGTTCCAGATGATATTGAAGTCGAAGCCACGTGCCCCGGTGGCGCCTACGTGAGCTTCGCGGCTACGGTTGCGCAGAGCGGCACGATCGCGTTCGCGGACGCGAATGGGAACGCCGTCGCGTCCGGGGATCTTTTCCCGCTGGGTTTGACGGGGGTGCAGGCGACGGCGACGTATGACAGCGGCGGCACCGAAGTAAGGTGGTTCGACATCTCGGTGGTGGACACAACTGCGCCGGTCGTCACCTTGGCTCCACCGACAGACAACATCACGGTTACGGCAAACAGGCCGGGGGGCGCGGATGGCGTCAGTTATCCGGCTGCGGCGGCCACCGATGCGGTCACCGTTTCTCCGGCGATTTGGTTCGATCCGCCCAGCGCCACGATTTTTCCGATTGGGGTGACGACCGTTACGGCCAATGCGATTGACGACAGCGGCAACACGGGAACCACGACGTTCACGGTCACCGTGGTACAAAGCCCGCTCAGCGTTGCCAACAACGGCCCGCAGGACAATTCGGTTGGCTTCGACACCGCGCCGCTCATCGCGGCGCACCTTGGAGACTCGGCCACGGGCGCCGGCTTCATCTCTTACACGGCAACCCTGGACGGCACCTTGTACGCTTCGGACTCGAATGTCGCCGTGACCAGCAGCGGGCTGGAGGTGAGCTTCGCGCCCAGCGGCGATCTGGCGGTGGGCTGGCATAACGTCGCGATCACAACGACCGACGATTTGGGCAACACGAATACAGTGCATTGGAACTTCTTCGTCGCCGGCCAAGGCATCACGATTTTTGACGTAGGGCCTGCCGATGGATCGACCATCGCCGGCTCACAACCGGTCATTTCAGCATCGTTCGCCGATAGCGACGCAGCCATTGACCCCTCGACACTGAGCGTCACCCTAGTTACGAGCGACAATGTTAGTGTCCCGGTGTTCATCACCTACGCGGATGCAACCCATTTCGAGGGTATTCCAGCCGAGGACCTCGCGGCTGGAACGTACAGCGTCAACGTCAGCGTCTCCGATCTGGCGACGCCCACCAACACCGCCAGCAGCGGCTGGTCTTTTTGCGCACCCAGTGGAACGGCAGGGTTGTTCGGTCCCGCTACCCCAGTTGATACTGGCCATGGCAGCCCTCCAAACGGCACTATGCAGGGCGATCCGCCCAACGATCCGCTGCAGTTGACGACGTTCAAGGGCTGGTATGTGCTGATTCGCGAGATCGCGTTTACCGACACAATATCTTTGCGGAGCGACTATGGGCAACTATACTATAATCCACAGTGGCGGGACGGCGCCGAGACCAATAGCACCGACCGGCAGTGGCCATTTGCGTACGCTGCCGGCGACACGCTAAAGGCGCAGGTCGTCCTCTTCGTCGCGCGAATGTTCTCAGGCGAAACGATTGGTATCGAAGGCCAGGGACCGGACGGGCTTGATATCCGTGGCTCGGTCGCCGTTCCTGAGATTCCCGAGGGCAAAGACGGCGCCATCGTTTCTGTCAGTGTCGAGGCCCAAGCGCCGTTCCAGGCCAACAGGGTACGGTTCCACTGGCCAATGCAGATCACATGGTCCTACAGCGTTCTGGACGCTGGCGGAATCGAGTTCGAGGTCACACAGCACAACGCGTACATTACGCACGCGCCGCGCAACGGCTCGCCTTCGGAATGCAGAACCGTCACGCATCTTGGGTGCAAAGCCGCAGACCAGATGAACGCAGAGAAACCAATTGTCGATGCGATCTGGGGAGTCTTTGGCAGCCGCGCAGTGAACACTTGGGATGATCGGGGGCCGCTGACGTATCACCAGACTTACGACGCCATAACTACGGACGACCTCCTCGCCAACGGCGACGGCACATGTGGCGGATGGGCGCGCTTTATGCGAGACTGCCTAAAGATACAAGGAATAAACTCGGTAGAGATTGGCATCAATGTGGAGCCCCCGCCTCCTCCCCGGCCTTCTCCCCCGGGGCGACCGAATCTCGCAGTAACGCCGGAGGATTTGTGGGTCAAAAGTTGGGACATCCCGATGCCGAGCGACGACAACTATCCTGATGCTCCCATACGGCTCTCAGAAGCGCCGGCGCAAGGAGGGAACGACCCCCACGGCGTGTACCATGATCATGGCCTTACGATCTATGGTGGCAAGTACTATGATCCAAGCTACGGCAAGGGGCCGTTTGGCGGCCTTAAGGCTTGGCAAGACGATGCTCTTACTGCTGTTTCCTACATCCTTACGTGGACGGGCGAAACGCCGGTGGGCACGCGGAGTTGGAACGTGCGCCAGTGGTATACGGACGCGCAACTCTCCGGCGCCACCTACGTCCGAGAGATTCCAGGGAGCAGAGAATGAAAACTGCCTGTCCAATTGTTCTTGCCGGTTGTGCGATGACTCTCCTTTCGATGGCCGGGGACGCTACCATCGTATTTACCAAGCCTTTCGCAGAGGATTTCGCCCTGGAGGTATCCAAGCGGCGAGAGAATGTCCCGCCGCCTCCTCCCGAGGTGATAAAGAAGATCAGGGAAACGCAGAACGATTTTTCGCAGGATTCTAAGTGGCGCTGGGGAAACGGCCAGATACTCTCTGGTCCCGCTGACGTGTTTACCTTCTGGGGAAAAAATACTAGAACTGGCGAAAAAGATGAACTCTCAAAGGATTGTGTCTTCGATTCCCCCGCTCCGCCGTCCGGGTATTGGCGTGACGTCCCTAGATACCAAATCCTAGACGCTGCCGCCACGGATAATAGCATTCTTATCTTCTACTGCCAAAACCTCAACGCGCGCATACAACGCATTCCAAAACCGGGAAGGGACGCTAACTTGGGCACTCGAGTGTTTGCTTCATTTGAGGAGGATGCGTTGCGGGGAATATTGCCGGTGGAGAGTGCGCAGATCATTGTGACCAAGCAGGGCGTATACACCTTTATTGTCTCGAAGAACGGCGGGTGCGCCCTGTTTGAGTGTCCCGGCCCGCCCGCAAAGTATACGGATAACGCCGATTACGCTGCGAAGATTCGGCCGCAGCTCTTATGGGCAAAAGACGTAGAGTCGAGGGATCGCCGGGAGGCACCATCGCCTCCGCCAACCGAGGCTGAGCCAAGCGAAAAGCCCGCGAAACGCTCGCCCCGGAATGCGCCTAACCAAGAGAATCCAGGGGAAATCTAAAAGCACGATGACAAGGCGCGTGCTTGCAGCTTTCTTGCTGTTCGTTTTCGGGGCGACAGAGCCTTGAGCCTTGATACCAGGTGGTCCTTGCGCGCGTCCAGGCGGCATCCACGAGGCTCTCTGGCCTCAACTGCAGCAGGTTTGGGATCTGGCATTACCAGCGCTCCTGCAACGCATTTTGGGGATAGGCGCATGCGATGATGCAGAACGACGGTTGCTCCGGGTTACGCAGCCGCAATCATCTGTCTGATTTCGGCCTCCAGCCCTAACGCCTCCCTCATAAAAAGTTCAATTGGTGTCCTGTCGCCCCGATTTACATTTCCTAACAACTCCACCTTCCTACCGGAAGTGGATGCGCCCCCGGCGGGCGCATCCTGAATCTCGTTGTTGGCGGGCGCCGCAAAAGCCGCGAGCGCTCCGCGGCCCGTTGGGCCCTGGTAGGGCTGGATTGGCGGCGGCGCGCTGCCCAGCGTCAGAATGCCGGAAGCCAGCTTGTTGGTGACGCGCTTAGTTTGCTTCACCTGCTCGAACCGCAGGAACAGGCGGGCGTTGAACTGCACTGAAACAGCGCGTGTGCGCTGAAAGCAAAAACTCGGAGGAAAGAATATGGTATCAAGTATAGTTCATACAAGGTTTTCGTCGGACGAGCAGAACGAAAACTCGACCGAAACTCAGTTGCAGGCGATTCGCGATTGGGCAGAGCGCAACAGTTATTCTATCGTCGCTGACTATATCGATGAAGCAACGACCGGCCGCGATGATGATCGTCTAAACTTCCTAAAGATGTTTCGGGATCTCAAATCCGGAACAGTCAAAGCGCAGGCGGTTCTCGTTTACAAGATGTCGCGCTTCTTCAGAGGCGTCGAGTATGGCAGCATGTACGAAAGCCGGCTGGAGCGTCTGGGCGTAAAGCTCATCAGCGTCACCGAGCCCCTGCCAGAGAACGAGGCGCTGGCGAAACTGAACAAGAACATGGTTCGAGTCTTCGACGAATTCACTAGCGACAACATCGGCAAGCAACTGGTCGCAGAGACGGACGGTCCAGTTCTTGGCAATGACGGCAAACCACTGGGCAGCGGCGGCATCAACGCGATCCTGCGCAGCCCAATCTACAAGGGCGTCTTCATCTACAATAAATTCGGCTATCGCAAGGTCATGAACGGTCTGGGCATCGACGGCGGGCACATGAGCAAGCATCGCTATCGCAAGCCGGAGAGGGAATGGGTTTCGGTATACAACGCAGACTGGCGCATCGTCTCGGATGAACTTTGGGAGGCCGCCCAAAAAGCCCGCGCGGCGAACCAGCGCGAAGGCTTTGGCCACGGCTGCAAGCGCGCGTCCTTTCTGCTGACGGGAAAGATCGTTTGCGGGGTCTGCGGAAATAGCTGCGGCGGGAAATGGCAGAAAAGCAAGAACTCAACATTCAGCGAAAACAGCAACTACTTCTACTACCGCTGTCGCGATGCGATGGACGGCAGCGATATTTGCGCGAACACAACGAAGATTCGGGGAGAACAGTTTGAGGATGCGGTCGTCAAGAAGCTGCTGTCGGAGTTTCTCGACGAAGACTTCATCTGCGATGTCGCGAAGGCGATCCTCGCGATGCAGGAACAAGATGCCGGCGGCAGGCAAGACGCTTCGCGTTCAGCGCGTCGTCAGAAGTTGATTGAAGAGCAGGGGAGATTGGCTGATCTGGCGGCCAAGGCTGGCGGAAGTATCGAAATGATTGCAGGCAAGATCAGGGAGTTGGAACAGGAGCGGATCAAAATCGACGCTGCTGTACCGGCTGCGCCAGCAGCGAAGCTTGATCCGGAGCGGCTCAAGCCGATGGTCAGAGCAAAACTCAAGGATTTGCGGGGCCTCGTCCAGGACGCAGTTGGCATGGATGACTTGCGCTGCGTCCTCAAGAAGTTCATTGATGCGATCCGCATCGATCCGGACGGCCGAGTCTACATCAAATGGCGGGAAAGGGCGGTCTACGACATTCTCAAGATCGAGCCGCCGGTATCCGAAATGAAGTTGGCGAGAACGCACCAACTTGATTCCGGACACAGTCCGAATGGCCTGCGCGAATGGCATCTGCTGTCAGTACCGCATCGCGATCGCCGGCCGTTGCCAGCGGACGGCGCCTGCGGGCCAGAGGAGATCCTGAACCTGCTTCCGCCTCCTGATGTATGTTCGGACTCTGGAGCACGCCAAGCTGCATAAGTCTTAAACCAGAACGGCAGGTATCCGCTCCGCGCTGCCTGCCTTTTTTGTTACTTTACTTTTGTGGGCAGGGATCAATGATCGTCCCCCGCGACCTGAACGTCCATCACTGCTTTTTCTGCAAGAAGCCAATGGATGACGAGGATTTCGTCCGCTGCGGTGTGGGCATCTTGCCGAAAACCTACCTATTCTTCGACTACATCTGCCACCGCTGCTCCCACCATGGGCGTTATGTTGTTAACCTGGACTGCAACGTCGGCCCGGTCGAGGCACACATGCTGCTGGCGGACCTGATTCAGAACGGTGAGCCGCAGCAGTATCGAGCAGATTGGGATGCGATCGACTGGGGCAACACTTCGGAGTCGTAAACCAAACACGGATTCTGCGCCATGGTTGAAACTGCTGCAGCCTGCGAACGAGGTGAACTATATTTCACTCCAGTTGTTATCCGATCTTCAGGCGAGGGCTCGATCGCTCGAAGGTCCACGGCCTGCTTACGCTGGACGCCCCCCGAACACCAACGCCGGGGGATTTCCCGATCGCGTGGGCGAAGGATTTCGGCAAGAGGCGCGTGTTCTGTACCTAGCTGGGCCACCGCGTAGACGTGTGGAACGAGGACGCTCCGGGCAAGCGCGAGAACTCGAAGGAGGTTTCGCTGGCGTACCAGAAGCACATTCTCGCCGGCATCAAGTGGTCGCTGGAGCTGGAGAAGTGCGACGCGACGCCGCAACAGAAATAACTCAGCGATCAGTGCACAGTGGCGCCGGCAGCGGGAGCAGGAACGGCCTTCTGCTGCCGGCGACGTTTTTGTGAATAACGGAATAACGGAACCTTTCATCCTCCGCCATTAAGCACGTTACTCAGGGAGTTTCGTGCGCGTCCCCGTCTCTCCGTGCGTCCCCGTATCTCCGGGAATACGCCCTGAGATAGCCAGCAGATATTCAATCAGGTTCACCTGCTCCTTGAGGCTGCGCTCGATGGCTTCCAGTCCGCGCGCAGAAGTTGAGGCGTCCACTTTTGGGGACCGGAGAACTCTCGCCCAGCCCAGCATGGATGCGAGCGGCGTGTGCAGTTCATGCGACAAGACCGCCAGAAACCCGTCGTTGGCCTTGCTGGCGCATTCGGCTTCGAGTTTCGCGGCCAGCAATTGTTCCTCCGCCCTCCGCCTCTCGGTTGCATCATGGAGAACGACGACCACGCCGAGTATCTGGCCATCGGGATCGCGGATGGGCGCCGCGCTAACTCTAATGGGCGTCCGGTGCCCATCTCTGTGAATCAGCGCCGTGCAGTTCGCCAAGCCCGGCGCACTGCCTTCCTTCAGCACCTGTGCGACGGGGTTATTGGCCGGCTCGCGCGTATGCTCACTGGCGATCCTGAAGACCTCCGTCAATGGTCGCCCCACGGATTCATCCGACTTCCAGCCAGTCAGTTGCTCCGCAACGGGATTCAAAAACGCTACTCTTAGTTCCATATCCGCGGCGATCACCGCGTCACCGATGTTGCCCAATGTGGCCCGTAGCTGCGCTTTGCTCTCCTCCAAGGCCGCTGTGGCAGCCATGAGTTTTTCATTCTGCTTCTGCTCGGTTAGATCAGAGACAACCACGCAGAAGGCCGATGCGCCTTGGGACGGAAAGGCGTTGATGGCCAGGAATGTTGGGATGGACTCGCGCGCTCTGGTCGTCAGCGTGAGTTCTCCAGTGACGCGGCAGCCTTTGCGGGCATCTTCCAGCAGCGTCTTGTAGGCGGCACGGCTGCCGGGCGCCACGATGTCTTCGAACAACGCGGCCGGCAACTTGCCAGCCATGCCCAGTAGCTCTGAAAAACGCCGATTATGGTAGAGAATGGTGCCGCCAGCGCTGAGTGTGACGGCGCCTTGCTGCATCTCTTCGATGAACAGGCGGTAAGGACGGTCCGCACTCTCGAGGGTGAAGACCTGATTGCCTGCGGGGCCTTTTGTGACTAATGCATCGACCTGACCGTTGCGGATGGCATCCAATGTATCCTGCGCCTCCTGCAACTGGCGGCGCTGCTCTTCGACTTCGCGTTCAAGCTCTGAGACTCGTGGGTTCTCGTCGATCATTATATTTGCTCCTGTTGTCTTAAACATTCACACGCCGAAACTTATTTCCGCGGACGCAGGTCCAGGCCGATCAAGACGCGTTCTTCGTCCGTCAGATCTCCGACCATCCGGCGCAAGGGCAGCGGCAGCTTCTTGACCAAGGTGGGCGCGGCGATGATTTGTTCGCCTTCGGCCAGTGTGGGATTCTCGTAAATGTCGATGATCTCCAGTTCATACCTGCCCTTGAGATGCTCTTCGCAGGTGCGTTTTGTGTTTTCGATGGCCAACTGCGAACGCGGGGTCATGCCGGTAATGTACAGGCGCAGCACGTAGCGGCCCTGCTTTCCACCGGGCTGGAGCGCTCTTTCGAATTCAGCGGCCTTGTTGTGTATTTTCTTTTGTGGCATTCGCGCACCTTTTCGCTGTTAGGGCTCGGGCCGAATATCCAGCCCGACGAGGACACGTTCAGTATTAGAGAGGTCGCCGATGATCTTGCGAATCGGCTCAGGCAACTTGCGGACCAGCGTGGGGATTGCGACGATCTGGTCGCCATCGGCGAGTTGTGGATTCTCGATCAGGTCGATGACCTCGATGGCGTAACGTCCAGCTAAGTGCTCTTCGCAAACCTTCTTCAGATTGCCGAACGCTCGGATTGACTTGGGCGTCTGGCCCGCCACATATAATCGCAGGTTCCACCGCTCGGGACAGACTTTTCCGCCCTTGGCGGTTGCGCCGGGTCTTAGTTTCATGCCCTTCTCCTCATTTAGCTATGCGTTTGCTGGCGCCCACCCTGCGACTGACCGCCATTTTTCTGCGGTCTCGCGCAAAGCTTTCACAGGCGCTTGATGTCGAAGCCCATCGAGCGAACATTCTGCGCAAGTTCCTGGGGGTTTTCTTCAAAGGACATGAATACGCCGGGCTCGTTAAATTTCATGGCCCCGCGCACCACAAATTCCATTGCCAGAACCGTCTTGCCGCAGCCCGCACTGCCACAGACGAGCGTGGGCCGTCCACGAGGAAGGCCACCCTTCGTGATTTCATCAAGCCCCTGTATTCCCGTGGGGCATTTCGGGAGAGACTGCTTGACCTCAGGCGCGCCGGCCCGGTCCTTCATCAGGTTCCCCCTTTTTTTGATTAGCTGATATGCTTTTTCTAAAATAGAAGGATATTCCCAAGATGATGCTTTGTCACGAGGCAAATAAATCAAATCGGATGCGTGGACATAAGAACATCTCAATGATCAGTCACCTGTGAACAGTGATCAGTGAACAGTGGCACCGGCGGCGGGAGGAGGAAGGATTCCTGTTTCTGTTTGCCGGCGGTATTTTCTTGGGAAGAACTCAAAACGCAAAATGTAAAGATAGAGATGAAAATAGCAGATTTTAACACAAAAGTGTAAAGGGACACGGAGGGGCACAGTGGGAGCGACTGCTGGCCGAATTAGGCCGACGCCGAGAGCCTGCCAACCGTGCAGGAAGCGGCGATGTCCGGCAAGGAGCGTGGATAATAAATCGCTTGGGCCAATCGCGCACAGGCCGCACTTCTTCAACCTGACTTCTTCTTGTCAGAGGGCCAAAGCGCTCCCGGCTCCTGCCGGGCCTCACTAATATGGTAATCAATCAGATAGGTTTCTTATCGTCACGCGTATACACGGTAATCGATCTCCTGAAAAATATTGTCGCGCCACTCCATATCCTGAACTGACGCTTCTACCAGGCAGTTTTGGATAAGCCCATGAAATAGATCGTTGAAGCGATGCAAGTGTTCACGCGTACGCTTTTCCGCGTAAGAGACCACTGTGCCTGCATTCATGATGAAAGCCCAGTCGCTGGACTGCGCCAAAAGCAGTTCGCGCGCGGTTTGTTTCAGCGCGCGATGTTGCAGAGGATTGGGCGAGGGAAATCGCTTAACCAATTCCTGCATCCGCTTCTCCGCAACGTGGAGATGGCGGTAGATCCAGTTGTTGGCGCCGCTCAACCAAACCTCGTAGTAGCCCTTGTCGCCCCAGGAACTGGCACTGACTTCGACAACCTGGTGGCGACGGAACTGGTCCAAAAACCGTGAGGGCGTGGTGAGTGCGATTTCCTTTTGGTCATAGGCTACCTTGCGCATGAGGAAGTTGAGAAACTGCGGGCCTTCGTACCACCAGTGCCCGAATAACTCGGCATCATAGGGAGCGACAATGCAGGGCGCCACGCCCAGCGTGTCGTTGAGCCAGCAAGCTTGACGCTGGCGGTTGAATAGGAAATTTCCAGCGTGCGCGGCCGCTTTATCGGCGGCCCAACGAGGGACGTAAGGCTGTTTCTCTCCGTGGCCGGCTTTGCTGGTGATGCGGTGATACTTAATCCCCACGTTGCGCCGCAGGCCGTCGGAGGCGAGAAACGGTTTAATGTAGTCGTACTCGGCCTCATAGCCCAAGTCGCGGTAGAATTCGCGATAATCCCCGTCGCCTGGATAACCCTCTTCGCTGGACCATACCTGTTTGCTGCTTTCGCCGTCTCGCGCAAAAGCCGCCACACCGCTGGGGCAGAGAACTGGCCGGAATGGCCCGTAACGCGGGCGAGGCGCGCCGAACGCGACGCCATGCGTATCGACAAAGAAGAATTGGAGTCCCGCTTCCTTCAGGTGCCGGTCTAGACCTGGCGCGTAGGCGCATTCGGGCAGCCATATCCCGCGCGGAGCGCGGCCGAAGTGCTTCCGGTAGTTCGCCACCGCGACATGCAATTGAGCATGCACGGCGGACTCCGTCGCCATCAGCGGCAGGAAGCCGTGCGTCGCACCGCATGTGACGATTTCAAGATAACCCTTTTCCTGATAGTGCCGAAAGCCGGCAACCACATTCCGGCCCCACTTGTACTCGAAGATTTCGCGGCATTGCGCAAAGTGTTCTTGATATGCTTTGGCTGCGGCATTCATCGCCGTACCGGCGGTGCGCTGAACCTCCATGTCGGTCAGTTGTTTCAGTTTTACCAGTTTGTGAAGATAGCGCTCCTGCAGCAGGGGATCAGCCATCATTTCGCACAGTGGCGGACTCAGACCCATTGTAAAGCAGGCGTTGACGCCATCCCGTTCAAATCCCTCCAACATCGCCAGCAACGGGAGGTACGTCTCCGACATGGCCTCGTAAAACCACTCTTCTTCCATGAACTCCGGGTATTCCGGGTGCCGCACGAATGGCAGATGTGCGTGCAATACAATAGCCAGATAGCCGCGCGCCAAGCCGTTGCCGCTCATACTTGTCCCCTTCCTACGTTCCGTCTTTCATCGCGGCGGAGTTCCAAGTGTGAACGCGGACTAGACACAGACGGCGCAATGGCGCCAAGCTGTTCAGCGGGCACTCGGCCCACTTGTTCCGCTGCTGCCGCGCGCCGCGCATTGCTCGATCCCACCGGCGCGGAACTGCGGAGCTCCTCGACGGGAAGTCGGAAGAACGCTCGCCGCTCGTCCTTTCTCGTTTCTTTTGCGCCAACGCGAGCTACTCTTCCGCTGTAGTCCTCGCCATCTGGCAAGGACATCCAGCGTTCCTCAAGGGAGGCAGATACTGTCGCCTTGGGCATCCGCACTTCGTCGCTCTTCACTAGCGAGAGGAACTGGTCTTGCATATCCGTGAACCCCAGTTCCACGCGCAAGCACGCGGCAGGCGCTACCTTCAAGTACCAATTGCCGGCGCCGACGTCGACATCCACCATGTAAGAACTCATATCGCACAAACTGCTGACGCGCAGCACCCAGCGAAGTCCGCGCTTGGCATCTGCCGCGTGAACTGAGGTCAACTGCCGCAGTGCGCAACCATTGAGTTCCCAATATAGAAAGACCCATTCAGGATCGCGCACCATCGCGACCAAGCGGTCAAGCCCGTAATTGTCCGAAAGAAACGGGCCATGGTCTACGAAGGGGGCCGCTTCAATATTGAGAGGTTTGACAGGAGGAGCCGCCACCGCAGGCACGGGCACGCGTTCCCGCGGAAGACGTCCGCTGGATTGGTGCAGACCAGTGGGCGGGGTAAAGGGCGCTGCTTTTCGGCGGATCTTCAAATTTGGGAGCGGGGCGTGTCCAAACGGCAAACCTACGATAGCGATGCCGGCTAAACGGGGTCGCTCAGCGACGTTTCGTCTCTGTGCGCTCTTCAAGTTTCGCTTTTGGGGCAACATCCGCGACTTGGACCGACTCAACATCATTCCACCTTGGCGCTCAGGCCTTCAAGAGAGTCTTGATTTTAGCTGTCAACTCAGACAGGACATGAACTTCGTCCCGCGGACGACTGCAGCCTTGCCCTAATGCAGGACCAGCGTGCAGCCTGCGAATTATGCGCCATCGCAGCTTGTTCTTCGGCTTCGTGGCAAAACTCCGGAGCGGCGCAGCCCACGCAAAACGAACGGAATGTATCAGCCGAGGCAAGAGGGGTATTTGGCTTTCGGGGCTGCCATGGAGCGCCAAGGCCACGATATCTATGTGGGTGACCGACTGAAAATCATCTGGGGATGTCTGATTTTGAAGATCTGCGGTGTTTCCACACTGTCCGATTCCCGCTATCTGACGATGTTCCGCCCGAAGGCTAACATGCGGGCGCGCCACGGACTCCTATCGAGGGCTAATCTTGAATCATGTGGCCGAAAGCGCGTGGATGAGATTCACCCATTATCTTGACGCTGGCATATTTCCTGCTGCGTCAGTCAGGAGATACTCCATATGAAACGCGCGAGCGGGGTTTTACTGCATATCACCAATCTGCCCAGTGAGCAGGGCATCGGCGATCTGGGCCAGTGGGCGTACGCTTGGGTCGATTTCCTGGCAGCCGCAAAGCAGCAGTACTGGCAGATTCTACCGTTAGGGCCCACTGGGTACGGAGATTCTCCGTACTCCTCGTTCTCGGCTTTCGCGGGAAATCCGCTGCTGATCTCGCTGGACAGGCTCGTCGCGGATGAGTTGCTCAAACCCAGCGATATCGAGAAGTACGACGGACCGCCACACAAAGTGCTCTTCGAGAGAATCAAAGAGTACAAGCACGCGCATCTGCAGAAAGCGTACAAGAACTTTTTGCGCGGCTCGCCGCTGCGAGGCGAGTTCGAGAACTTTTGCAGTTCCAACGCGTGGCTCGAACACTACGCCCTCTTCATGGCTAAGAGGGATAGCGGCGATTCGTGCTTCCCGCGTTTCGAACAGTTCCTCTTTTTCCGTCAGTTCCAGCCGTTAAAGGCATACGCCAACAAAAAAGGCATCCAGATCGTCGGCGACATGCCGATGTATGTCGCCTCGGACAGCGTGGACAAAGAGGAGTGGCCCGATCTATTCGACCAGGAGCGCGGGTTCTCGGCAGGCACGCCGCCGAGCGACATCTTTCCGCAGGGACAATCGTGGGGCAATCCGCTTTACCGATGGGACAAGCATCGTGAGACGGGCTATAGGTGGTGGATTGACCGTGCCCGGTGGCTGCTCACGCTGGTGGATATCGTCCGCTTGGACTATTTTGGGGGTTACATGCGGTACTGGGCGAACAACGGCGGCAAAGGGCATTGGCGCAATGGGCCGGCCTACGATCTTTTCGAAAAGACAAGGCAAGCGTTGGGTGGTCTGCCGTTCATTGCGGAGGATCTCGGCGAATGGACGCCTGAACTCCGCGACTTCCGCAATCGCTTCAATTTTCCGGGGATGAAGATCCTGCAGAACGCTTTCGACGGCAGCCGAGAGAACCAGTATCTGCCCGAGAATTTCGATAGCACCAATTGTGTCGTTTACACGGGAACCCACGATAACGACACGACCAAGGGCTGGTATCAGCACGCGTCGTTTAACGTCCAGCAACGCGTGCGCGACTACGTGAAAGCCGACGGGCGCGACGTTTCCTGGGATCTGTTGAAAGTGGCAACCCGCAGCAAGGCGGACTTGATGATCATCCCCTACCAGGACGTGCTATGTCTTGGCAGTGAGGCGCGCTCCAACACACCCGGAACCGTCAGCGCAAACAACTGGGCATGGCGAATGCAACCCCAAATGGTCACAGCCAAGATTGCCGATTCGCTCGGATGGCTGACGCGGGAAGGGCACCGTGGTTGAACTGAGCGCGCAACCTGAGTTAACGAAGGGCTTCGCCGTCGATGTGTCGTCCGGAAAAAGGTGTAGCCTAGCCGCAGTACGGAAAGCCGCGGCACCCGCGATTCGCTCGTCACGTACGTCAGCTCGCTGACGTGTCCGGATTGGAGCCTTACCGACCCACGCTTAGCCAATACGGCAGGCAGGGCGCCTGCGGCACGATGCATTGGCCACGGCGCGGGTCAATATCTATATGCATCTCACATGTCGCGAATAGAACAATGCGAGCAGGATATGGAGTACGCTTTGCGTTGCACTATGTCGCGAGCAAAGACAATCATCACTCGCATTTAAGGAGATAGGTCATGCTTGGAACCGTTTTGATCGTCGTGCTCGTGCTCGCCTTGCTTGGAGCTTTCCCTACGTGGTCGCACAGTCGCGATTGGGGTTACGGGCCGAGCGGCGGCTTGGGTATCGTTCTTCTGATCGTCCTTATCTTACTGCTCAGTGGACGACTCTAAGTTGCCCCAAGACGGGCTCACCGCAGAGAACTTGGGGCAAGGTCATCTGATCGCCTGGAGATGTAAAATGTTCACAAACCTGGTGGTGCTCTTGAGCAGCATTGCGCTGGTCGTGCTGATAGGCACTCCTCCATTAGGCGAGTCTGCTTTCGCGGCTGAAAAGGGGCTGAAGCAACCCATATTTCTGTTGTGTCCGCATAACAAAGGACGTGACGCTTGGTCGTTGTTCTTCGTCGTTGACGAGAATAACCACAGCAAAATATTGTCGCTCGGACTGGAGAAGCTCGTCAAACAGAACTCCAAGGATTCGTCGTACAGGGAGGTTATCGCTGCGCAGCATGACCCAAGAGTCAGGTGCGAACGCGTCGCTGAACTGGACGCCAAGGACTTCGCCACGCTGGAATTAACCGTTGAAAAGGACAACCTGCTGCACGTTTCTCTCGCACGGCAAGTGGACGGTTCGATGGACATGATGATCAGCGCACGCGTGAGTTCGTCCGGCCGCTTTGTCATCGGCGGGAGAGAATCAGCCAAGCGCGACTTGGTGGTGCACTACGATCCCATTCGCGCGCTGTGGCTGGTCAAGGCGAAGACCCTGCATGATTATAAGGACGTACCAATTGCGGATGCACCCGGACGGGTCATGTCCGGTCTTGTCTTTCCCATCACCGGAACCGGAATCTACCTGGTTCTGGGAGTGTGGGCAGATAATGAAGATGTGGTGATTCTGATGGACCGAACGGAAGTCTTCGCCGGCGATTAGTGGTGCGCTCGCAGCAGATTGTGAGGCCGTGCTTTCAGGTACGCATAAAACACATTGACGCCGATCAGTTTGAAGCAAAGGGATACTGCAATGGAGAGTTCAGCGGTTGTGACGAAGGGTGCGACCGAAGAGTACGCACAGTGGCCTTTCGACGCGAGGATCGATAGTTGGGCGGAAGGCACACTGATGTCAATCGATGCCGATGGAGCAAAGCTCTCAATTCGTGGAGCAAAGCGCCCGTATGCATCGGAGTATGCAAAGATGCTGCAAAGCATCCAGGAAAAGACGGCAAAGCTGACGCAGGCAGAACGCAAGATCAAGGCCTCAGAGATCCGCCAGAGCTGGACCCAAGCCCTCGAAACGGCGCATGCGCTGGGCGTGGAGGCGGACAGCGACCTGACCTTCCACCTTCCGAGCAAGAACCACAGTCTCGTGATCGTGGACGAGACGGCGCTATACGACCATGTGACGGTATCGACGGGATCGACGGACAGTTTGACCGATGCCGAATGCGCCGCGGTGCATGCGATGAAGGACTTGAAAGTTGGTGAATGCGTAGTGGTGGGCTATGAAAGGGGCATCCTTAGGAACACCGCCTACGTAGTGATCAAGGCGAATAAATGTGTGGCAAAGTAAAATCCAAGGTGAGCCTGCCACCGGACGGGTTCGCAAGCATCCGCCCGGCTTACGCAGATGAATTAGACGCCCTTGCAGCGACTTAGGGCTTGGCGGTTGCCTGGAATGATACTTGCTCAAAAGTTCAGGTAAACGTCCCAATCTGGGATGTATGGAACAGCGAGAAGGGTTTTGATCATGGCGAACAGAGTTATCTTGGCCGCGGTGTTGGCCTTAGGCTTGGGGGGAACTGCCTTTGCGGCCACAGAGGCAAATAAGGAAGACAGCACAATCACTGTCAAAGGCATTCTGCAGGAGGACAAGAACGGCTTCTTCCTCAGTGCCGATGGCGTGATCTATGACGTCCGCATCAACAACGAAAGCAAAGCCGACATGCATAAGTTCTATACCGGCCTGGAAGGCGACTTAGTCGAAGTTTCGGGCGTGCTCCATACAGAGGTCGCTGACAATAAACCGTATATGATTCTTTATTCTAACGATATCACGCGTCTGAAAGGTGAAAGGGTGCCCGTGGCACAACGACCGGTCCGCGAAGTCTATGTTGAGCATCCGCACAGCAGCGGCATCGACGTTCCCTTTGTACATATTCATTGGTGAGAAGTAGTAACTGCTAACGTCTGCCGCCGGTTTGTTTGCCGGTGGCAGACGTTACACCACAATTGCAGGGTGCGGTTTCAAGGCGGCAGGAATTGAAAGGGTAGAAGCATGCAGACCAAATCGCTATGGACTGAATCAGTGCCGCAAACCGAATTTTCCGCTTTGACTAACTACTTCGATGTAGACGTCGCCATCGTCGGGGGCGGCATCACGGGTTTGACGGCGGCGATCCTGCTGCAGCGCGCCGGAAAGCACGTCGCGGTGATCGATAACGCACAAATCGCCAAGGGTGAATCCGGCTATACAACCGCGCATCTCACCCAAGTGCTTGACAACCGGTACCATCAATTGATTTCAGACTTCGGAGAAGACCAGGCCCGTCTTGTCGCGGCCTCTAAGCGGGCCGCCATCGACTGCATCGAAGCGCTCACTGCTGATTACCGCATTGCCTGCGGATTCGAACATGTGCCCGGTTTTCTGTATTCCGAAAACGACACTGCCGGCGATCTGGCCCAAGAAGCCGAAGCCATGGGCAAGGTAAAGATCTCTGCTGAACTGCTTCCCGCGGCGCCGCTTCCCTTCAAGACCAAGCAGGCCATCCGGATCGACAACCAGGGCCAGTTCCACCCGCGCCAGTACATGCTCGCCCTGGCCGCCGAGATTGTGCGCAAGGATGGTCATATCTTTGAGCACACCCGCGTTACCCATGTCGAGGATGGCACGCCATGCCGGGTCGAGTTCGATCGCGGACATATCACTGCGCGACACGTCATCATTGCGGCGAACGTTCCGGTGACGAACTGGCTCTTCTTGAACACCAAAATATCCGCCTATCGCACCTACGCTTTAGGCGCAAAGTTGCGCACCCCCCTGCAGCCCGGTCTGTATTGGGATACCGCCGATCCCTATCATTACATCCGCACCTACCGCGATCCATCGGAGGGCGATATCTTGATCGTCGGGGGCGAGGACCACAAGACCGGGACGAAGGAAGATACCGTAACGTGCTTCGAGAAACTGGAACTCTATGCGCGCGCGCATTTCGACATTGGCGCCGTGCCTTATTACTGGTCGGGACAGATCATTAAACCGCTCGATGGGCTGCCGTACATCGGACTGAACTCGCTCTCGAAGCATGTTTACGTCTCGACGGGCTACAACGGGAATGGAATGACCTTCGGCACCTTGGGCGCGATGCTGCTGACCGATTTGATTCTCGAACGGCCGAGCGAATGGGCCGCGCTTTACACCGCAACCCGCCTCCATCCGCTAGCCTCGATCGGGAACTTCATCGCGGAAAACAAAGATGTTCCGCTGCACATGATCGGCGATCGGCTCGCGCACGGAGATGTGCAGACCACGGACGAGATTCAGCCCAACGAAGGCAAACTCATCAGCGTCGAAGGGCACAAAGTCGCGGCCTATCGCGATGCAGAGGGCTCTCTGCATGCCTGCTCCGCCGTCTGTCCGCACATGGGCGGCATCGTCCACTGGAATAGCGCCGAGTCGAGTTGGGACTGCCCCTGCCACGGCTCACGCTTCACGGCCCAAGGCAAAATGACGAACGGCCCGGCGGTCTCGGATCTGAAGCCAGTCAGCGTTCCTGAACCCGCAGCGGCCAGATGAGATTGATTTGCCGCAATGGAGTCCAGCATGTCCTCTTGCCTGCATCTGGACGCAAGGAGCGCTAACACGCTCCTTGCGCGGCGTGGGATGAACATGAGCGTGCGCTTTGATTCCTCCGGCCAAGTCAGGGTCCAGCTTCCGCTGCTTGAGCTCCGCATCACCGGGCGGTTGGTGGTCGGCACCCAGCAGATCCGACTCACTCTGCACAAGTGGTTTCTCTGGATGCCGCTGGCGCTAAAATTGGTGCTCTGGCTTGTTCCTTGGGACGTGCGCGCCGCGGTGAACCGTGTCTCCGGGACGGAGATCGACATTCACCTCGAAAAATTGCAGCAGCCTATTCGGCGAAGCCTGGACCATCTGACCGTTACGCAGTTTGCCATTCCAGGTGAAGGTGGCGCTGTTCTGAGCGCGTACTTCCATTGGAAGGAGTGAGCAGAATATGGCTTCGTCACTGCACTTGGACCCAGCGGACTTGAAGAAGGTCGCCGCCACATACTTCGGCGTGACGGTTACGCAGAAGGACGGTGATTTCATTGTGTCCTGGCCCGCCAATAAGATCAGTGCCAGCCTGCGCAGTCTCCGGCTCGCCGGTGCGTTCACGATTGGAAACTTGACGGTTGAAGTGCAGAGCATCGACATCGCCGAGGCCGGGATAGATGTAAAGTTCTCAGCAAACTGAACGCGAAACCGGCGGTCGCCGTCTGCCTGAATTTCCGTTACGTGCGCTTCTTCTTGAATTCCCGCGCCGACACGCGGAACGTCCGGTTCGACAGCGCACGGACCACCTTTTTGGGCAAACGCAAGAGCGCGACGGAATGCTTCGGGAAAATCAACACCAGAGTTCCAGCGATGATTCCGCCGGATTCAATGGCCAGCGTGTGCAATCCCACGCGCGCGCCGTCATCTGTTCCGAAGCAACCGCATTCGATGTTCAGATCACGCGCCAACGCGGAAAGCACCGCCGCGCTGAAGCCCAGGAACATCAGCAGCGACACGAGCGCCGAACCGCGCACCCATAGCCCGCATATCAGCAGCAACCCGATCACAATTTCCATCCAAGGGAGCGTGACGGCGACAAACTGGTTGCCGAACGGGGGCAGCAGGTCGAAATTGGCAACCGCTTGCGCGAACGCGGCGCTATTGGGCACCTTGACGAGGCCGGCGTAAAGCAGCGAAGCTCCCAGCGCCAGGCGCGCCAGCAGCGTAAGGAGGGAAAACAGCCGCGCACCTAGCAATGGCTCTGATTTGGCAGCAACGACGAATGGGGCAGAACAATAGTGAATGAGGCTTGATACGAGCTTCATCGGATAAACCTCTATTTTCTGGCAACAACTCCTTGCGCGAAGCATATGTCCAAGGGTGCTGTCTTCACTGGACGTTGATGATCTCGCCGTTGTGAACTTCCACCCAATAGGATGCATTCTGTTCGCGCTTCTCCAGTGCGAGATAGTTCACGCGAAAACAATCTATTTTGCCAACCTTGAATAACCAATTGATGCGGAGCTTCGAGCCTTCCTTCTCGCCGAATCGTTGCTTAACCGCTCCCAACGGAGTGAGTGTCTTGTTCTTCCGAGCGACCTGCGTGGCTTGAATTGTGGCTGTCATCACTGCTCCTTGTCGAGGACTCAACTTGCCGGCATTTCCCGGCGCTCCAGTTTACCTCGGTTGAAACCCCCGCGCGTCACGTGGCAGCACGATCGTGAAGGTCGTGCCCGCGTCACGCGAACTGGTTACGCGTACCGACCCACCGTGTGCTTCGGCGATTCCATTCACGAGCGTCAGGCCTAATCCCCAGCCCTTCTTCTTCGACTTCTGGGCGGCCACCGTTCTGTGAAACTGCTGAAAAACGGCGCGTTGCTCTTCATTCGAAAGCGGAACACCCTCGTTGTGTACGGAGATCTCCACCTGCTCGTTTGAAGAGCAGAGATCGATCTTGATAGGCGTATTCTCAGATCCATACTTCACTGCATTTTGAATCAGGTTCTCAGCCGCACGGCGTAGACCGGAGCGGCTCGAGAAACCTGTTGTCGTTTGTCCCTGCAGGTGAAAACGCGCCCCGTAAGTGGACGCGAACTCCCGGACCAACTCCTGCAGCAAACTCAGCAGGTCAAACTCTTCCAGCGTTAGACGCAGTCGTTCACCGGCGTGAATGGCGTTCGCATCCAGGACGTCACGCGCCATGTGCTCCGCCCGTTGAATAGCATCCACAAGCCGGTCTGAAAGGACAGCGCGATGCGCGTCGTCTGCTGCGCGAGCGACCAGACGTGCGTTCGCATGAGCGGCCATAAGCGCATTGAGCAGGTCGTGGCTCAACAGCGCCACGAAGCGCTCGCGCAGGTCGCGTTCAGCCTGCAGTTGCCGCATGGTGTCGTGCTCTTGCCGGCGGGTCGCCTCGCCAAAGCTATCCGCAGCCGCGCTGTAGACCGAGAAAAGAACATCCAGCACCCGATTGCGTGCTTCATCGGGCGTCGGCTTCACGGTGTCGAGAAAAGCGAAGACGACCTGGCGCATGATGTTGAATTCGTGGAGCATTGCAATCGCGGTGTAATTGCCGAGTTGGAAGCGGTGTGCTGCGAAGCTTGTACCTACCTGCGTGACGTTTACGGCGTGTGCAGAGGCTAGGGCTTCTGCCAAACTGTCGAGTAATAGCGGAATCCCATCCCGAAGTTCCTCAAAAGTATGCCTGCTCGCCGCTGGTATCTCGCATTTAAGTCGTTTAACCCACTCCACTAGCATGGGCTCGCGATTAGCGCGGATGAATTCAGCCAAGTGAATATTAGTTACAACATCAAGCTCGTTCGGCATTTCCGTGAACCTTCCGGCAACGGAACGAGCAAATAGGAGGCTCAGCGAGAGATCTCGCCACAATGGGAGTGCGCTTGCACACGCGGACTACTGCGTGTGCTCCGCGGCATTTCAGCGATCTACTTCGTGACTTGACTCACCAATTCGACGACGACGCCCACCAACTCGGCGGGTTCTGGGGGCTTCGCCATGTGCTCTTGAAACCCCGCGGCCAACGCCGTCGCGCGGTCTTCATCGCGTGCATAGGCAGTCAGCGCCAGAGCCGGAGTTTGTCCCCCGTTGGCGGGCTCAAGTCCACGTATGCGGCGCATCAAACTATAGCCGTCTTCTCCGGGCAAGCCGATGTCGCACACCAGAATGTCTGGACGCCAGTGCTGCACTATCTCAAATGCTTCGGAAGCCAAACGCACGATGCGCAATTCGGCCCCAGAGCTTTCCAGGACCGTCCGAATGCACTCTTGCGTATCTACGTCGTCCTCCACTGTCAGGATGCGTAAGCCCTTTAACGACAGGCTGGCCTCCCCCGCGTCTTGCGCGGCGCGTCTGTGAAATCGCCCGGATGCTTTCGGGGCGGTCAAGATCGGCAGCGTGACCGTGAAGGTGGCTCCCTTGCCTTCTCCCGCGCTTTGCGCCATCACCGTTCCGTGATGCAGCTCCACCAGATGGCGCACGATGGCCAGTCCCAGCCCCAGACCGGAGCACTCCCGCGTAATCTTTCCGTCGGCTTGGCGGAAGCGCTCAAAAACGTGTGGCAGGAAGTCTGCGCTGATTCCGATGCCCGTATCCATAACGCGAATTCTGACGATCCGCCCTTCGCCGGCGTTCTCGGAACACTCTACCTTCAGGCCGACGCATCCGTCTTTGGGCGTGAACTTGACGGCGTTGGTAAGCAGGTTGCAGACGATCTGCTGCATCCGCTGCGCATCGCCCATGACTTGGACCACCGCGGGATCAAGGTCCGGTTGAAGGTGGACACCTTTCGCCTCCGCCACTGGCCGCACCATATTCAGCGCCGCATCCAGGACTGGCTTCAGGTCGAACGGCTGCATCGAAATGCTCAGCTTGCCCGCAATGATTCGGGAAACATCCAGCAAATCCTCAATGAGCTGCCCCTGGGTCTTTGCGCTGCGTTCGATAACTTCCAGTCCCTTGGCCGCCTTTTGTGGGTCCACTTGTCCGGCCCGGAGCATCTTGGCCCAAAGAGAGATGGCCGTTAACGGTGTGCGCAATTCGTGCGACACCGTGGCGATGAACTCGTCCTTGGCGCGATTCGCGGCTTTCTCCGCCACTAGGAGCCGCTCACGCTCCTCGCGCTGCTTATATTCGGAAACGTCGTGGACCGTACCAGTGACCGACACGGCCCGACGCTGGCCGCCGGAGTCCTGGAAGAAAGTCTGGCCGCGGGCGGCAACCCAGTGAATCGAACCATCCGGCCACAGCACCCGATACTCCGCCTCGTACTTTCCGGATCCCTGCGGGTCCAAGGCCAATTGGGCGCATTGATGGACGCGTTCGCGGTCCTCAGGCTGCACGCGCGCCATAAACGCATCGTAAGTCGCTTCGGTTGGCTGACCCAGAATGGTATGGCAGAGTTCCGACCAGGTCATTCTGCCACTGGTGGGATCGTAGTCCCACATCCCCAGTTGCGTGGCCTCCACCGCCAGGCGCAGGCGATGTTCTTGTTCTCGCAGCAGCAAGTCGGCTTGTTTGCGCTCCGTGATATCCGCGATGCCCAGCAGAATCATCTCGCCCTGCTCGGAACCCCAGTGAATATGATGGGCATCGAGGAGCATGGTCCGGCGGCCGATCAACGGAAATTCATGTGTGACTTCGAAGTCCTTCAGTTCAGTCTCGCGATCGACGGGAAGGACTTTCTCCAAGAGCTCACGCAGAACCAGTATGTTCCACTGACCGTTGCCCAAATCGTAGATCAACTTGCTCTCCGCCTCGGATGGCGACGAGCGGAACATTCGGCAGAAAGCTTGATTCACCTTCTGGACAACCAGCCCCTTATCCAGCACCACCAGCGCTTTGGACATGTGGTCAACCACGGTTTCCATGTACGCTTTTGTGTGCGCGGTCTGTTCGAGGCTGTTTTGCAGTTCCTCATTGATCGTCTTCAGTTCCTCATTGGAGCACTGCAGTTCCTCCTTGGCTGTCTCCAGTTCTTCGTTGGTGCTTTGGAGTTCTTCGTTGCTGGAGAGAATCTCTTCGTTGGACGCCTTGAGCTCCTCGGTGGTGCTTTGCTGCTCTTCCGAGGTCGCCAGCAGGAAGTCCTTGGTAGCGGTCAATTCATGCTGAAGCTGCTCGATCTGGCGTTCGGCGGAGAATTGTGCCGTCGCGGACGGCGTGTTGGTATCCGAAGGGGCGATTGGAGGAGACGGGGGCTGTTCCTTTTCTTTGAACAACACGAGGAAATGCGCACGTGAAGTAGCAGCTCTCACGGGAAGAACATCGATATCAACAAGTTTGCGTTGCGGGCCGCTCTCCACGACTACGTTATCCTGGCGCACAGGCAAGCCCGTCTGTTTCGCTTCGTGTATCGCCGTGCGCAGCGCCATCAGCAGGCCCGGACGGGCCATCTTCAGCAAGTTGAAGCTTGCGTTGCCCGGCGCGGGCTCCAGATAATCGCCTGTGTGTCCTCGGAATTGCAGGATCTGCAAGTCCTCATTGATCAAGACACTGGCCGGTGCCCTGGCCAGCAACATCAAGTCCGCCGCCTTTTGAACGTCCACACCGGTAACGACACCGTTCTCGGGGCGTTTGGCCACGGCCGTTCGATGGGGTTCTTCGGCGCCAAGCGAATAGTCGAAACTGGCCCGGGTCGGCGTTTGTTTCCTGGAGAAAAACTTGAGCTTCTTGTCTTCCAACGTAAAAAACTCAGTGAAGGTGCCGATGGACTCGGAGCCGCCCAGCATCAGAAAGCCACTCGGCGTAAGGGCATAGTGGAACAGTGCCAAGATCTGTTTTTGCAGCACCGGCTCGAGATAAATCAGCAGGTTTCGGCAACTGATCAGATCCAGCCTGGAAAATGGGGGATCGCGCACCACGTTCTGCCTGGCAAACACACACCACTCACGGATCGCCTTGGCGACCTGATATCCGCCCGAAGGCAATTTGACGAAGAAACGGCTCAGACGTTCTGGCGACACATCCAGCGAGATACTGTCGCGGTAAACGGCCGAGCGGGCCTTCTCCAGCACAGCGTCGCTGATGTCGGTCGCGAAGATCTGCGGCGGGACGGCGAGGGGAGACGGCAGAACCTCCATCAAACACATTGCGATGGAGTAGACTTCTTCGCCGGTCGAGCAGCCGGGCACCCAGACGCGTATGGGCGCGCCGGCGCCGCGGTTCTTGATGATGGTCGGCAGGAGTCTTTGCTTCAAACCCTCGAAGACCTGCGGATCGCGGAAAAAGTTCGTCACATTGATGAGGATGTCGTGGTAGAGCGCCTTGACTTCCTCGGGCTGACTCTTGAGATAATCGACATAGCTGTTGAAGGTCTCGATCTTGTGCAGAGCCATGCGCCGCAGGATGCGACGTCGCACCGTCGAGTGCTTGTAATAGGTAAAGTCGACGTTGGACTGGGATCTCAACAAGGAGAAGACGGCCCTCAGTTCGTCCTCAGCGAACGCAACGTCCTCGATCTTCTCGGCCTCGGCCAGTTGCACGTACGGGTGGCGCCGAAGCCGCACCAGTTCCCCGGCTATCTCCTCCGGCGACAGAACCAGATCCACACAGCCAGTCTCGACGGCTGCTTGGGGCATGCCGTCGTGCTTGGCGCTGTCCGGGCGCTGAGCGAAGGTGATGCCCCCTTTCGATTTGATGAACTCCAGCCCCAGCGCGCCATCCGAGCCCGTGCCCGATAGCACGATCCCAATTGCACGGGCGCCCTGGTCCTCAGCCAGCGAGCGGAGGAAGTGATCCACGGCCAAATGCGGCCGGCGCACCTCCTGACAGTGGCTCAGGCGCAGGACAAGGTTCTCGACGCTCAAGTCGGTATTGGGCGGGATAATATAAACGCGGTTGGGTTCCAACTGGTCGCCGTCAGCGGCCTGAGCGACGAGCATACGCGTGGCCCGACCCAGAATTTCGGGGAGCATGCTCTTGTGTTCGGGGTCGAGGTGCAAGACGAAGACAAAGGCCATGCCGGTATCTTCAGGCAAAGCCTTTAGCAATTGGGTGAAGGCCTCCAGCCCTCCGGCGGAGGCGCCAACGCCCACGACCGGAAAGCCGCTCAATGGCGATTCGATCACAGGATTCTCGCCCTCTGATTTAGTCGCAACTGGCTCAGTTGCTGGCCCGCACGGCGTATGAGGAACGGGGGACGCATTCACTAAGGTGCCTCCATAAAACACCGGGGCTCCGAGAACCTGCCCTGCTTTCAATACACGATGTCGAACTTCTCCCGAAAAAATGCTAAGCGCAGACGCGCGCCGAACAACAGAAATAAAAAACATTCTGGAATGCGGGAATTTCCGCGGCGATAGGGTTCTGAAATTCGACGAACACATAAGAAAAATCAGGCGCGAGCGCAGAGCGATTGAACGTGCGCCGGAGCAAAATCAATCTTAACAGCAGGACAAATCCAGTCGCCCCGATTTTGCAGACGAGTGAGATTCAACGCAAACCCGCGCACGTCAAAGCAATACAAAACAGCTTCTGAACGCTCCATAATTGGCGCATATTGCAGATCCGTGCAGAAGTGCGCGAAGAATTGCGCCCTGTTCAGCCAAGGTTAAGCAAAGAAAAGCGGTGGGCTTTGCGTGCCGAACGTTGCACGTACGAGAATCGCCGGCGCAAAGACGGCACGTACAAGAAGAAGACTCTGCCGCTCCCGGTTCAGGCGCAGATGGCCGAGAAAGGCCGCAACAACGCCCTGGCCTACCGCCTGATGCCTCAACTTGGGCTCCGCAAGAGCGAGATTGCGGTTCTGGTCTGGACCGACTTGGAAGCCGGGACGATTACCGCCCGCCCATGGTGGTTCGGAAACAAGAATAAGAAGGAAGAAATTCTCCCGCTGTCGCCCGCTTTGCTCGCCGACCTGAAGCACTGGCGCGAAACGTACCCAGATGCAGAGCAAAAGTCATTGTGGCGAGCGATCGCATGCTGCGTTGCTTCTGCGACGACATGGTCATCGCTGGAGTCGCGAAGCGGTGCGCCATTGACGCGAACGGCGAGCGCATTCCGCTGGACGAGCAGGGCAGAGACACGCGCATTTCGAAGCGACGGATCATCGACACCCGGGATTCTGCGGGCCGCTACCTCGATCTTCACGCCTTGCGTCACACGCTCGGAACGATGCTGGTCGCCAGCGGCGCAGACATCAAAAACCGTGCAGTGCCTCATGC
>DASXUX010000005.1:0-10397 GCA_036504595.1 Planctomycetota bacterium
CGCGAACCAGAATGCCTTCACACACGGCTGGTTTCGCAGCGGCGACGAAGGCTTCTTCAAAATCGACGCGCTCGGCCAGAGTTACTTCTTCATCTCTGGCCGCTACAAGGAGCTCATCATCCGCGGCGGCGTGAAGATTTCACCGCTCGAACTTGATGAAGTGCTTTGCGGAATTCCGAGTGTCAAAGCCGCTATGGCGGTCGGCTTTGAGCACGTCACCTATGGCGAAGAAGTCGGGGCTTACGTCGTTCCCAAACCGGGCTCCGGTTTGACCGCGGAGGCGGTCCTCTCGGCTTGCCGCGCGCGCCTGCCGTCGTGGATGTGCCCCAAAGCCGTTGTCTTTGGCGAGAGATTCCCGGTCACGAGCACCGGCAAGTACCAGCGCAACCAACTTAAGCCGCTTTTCGCCGCCCGCGCTTTGGAGATCCAGGCCTCAAAAGATGACGATGTGGCGCATATTGCCGCGCATGACGAGATCGAAGCAGAGTTGCTGAAGCTTTGGAAGCAGACGTTGGGCGTCTCAAAGATCAGGATAACCGACGATTTGTTTGCACTCGGTGGTAACTCGATGATTGCCGCCAGCATCATCTCTCGAATCGAACAGCGCTTTGGCACTTGCCACGTTCTTTCAGACGCCGACTATTGCGGGCCTGTCCACACTCTTGAGGAAGGAAGGCTGGAGGCCGTCATGGTCTTCGCTTGTGCCGATGCAAACGAAAGGCTCGCGTCCGCCGTTCTATTGCGTGCATCCGGTTGGCGGAAATGTCTTGTGCTACCACGATCTGGCGCGCGGTCTGGGTGAAGATCAGCCCGTGTACGGACTCCAATCGCCCGGCCTGGACGGCGAGCAAGGCTTTGACTTCCGTATTGAGGAACTCGCACAGCAGCACGTCCGAGAAATCCGCCAATTCCAGCCCGACGGACCGTACTATCTGGGCGGTGCTTCAATGGGCGGTCTTGTGGCGTTCGAGATCGCGCAGCAACTTGTCGCTCAGGGCGCAGAGGTCGGGCTTCTGGCGCTGTTCGATACGCCCGGCCCGCCCAGCGTCCCCGTATCTGGCCGGCGGTACTTACGCAAGTCTTTGCAGAGGACGATGGAAGTTCTCGACAATCATATCGGGAATCTGGTGCGGCTCACACCAAGCGAAGCGGCAGTCTATCTTCTGCGGAAACTGCGCTGGCTGCGATTCAGAGCCCTGGAGAAAGCCTCTGGACTGTTTGGCGGCAGCTCGGTAATTTCCGGTACGTTGACAAAGATCGAAGCTGGAGCCCGAGCCGCGCGAGAACAATACGTGGCACGGATGATCCGGCGAGACGAGATGTGACGCCACACTCCGTCGCTCCGCGGGGTATGCAATACGACTGCCGCTGGTGCTGCGCGAGGGCTCGTTACCCGCTTTTCAGTACGCTGCATGGCCACAATTTGTGTACTGGCGGTGGGGAGTCTTGGCGCGCTGCATGCGGTTCAGGGTGAAAAGCTGCTGGAGATCGACTTTGCTGGTGTGTTTCATCTTGCGCGAGTGATCAGTCTGGCGGCAGTCGGGCTCGCAGCGCTCCACAGGGTGCAAACTGAGTAGAAGCAGTTCGTCATCGCGGCGTAGAAAGTGAGGCCGGCGTTGGGTGCGCACCGAGGGGCTTGGGCATGTTGGGTCGCCTTCGTTCTCGGCCTGACTTGGGCAGCGCCTAGCGCGGCAGCTACGGCTAACGATCCCGCGTATTACATCAGGAAAGATACGTGGATCGAGACGCTTTGCGCTTCGCGTGAAGCACTTTCGCGCGCTGGAGCTCAGGCCGACCGTACACCGCTTTTGCAGACCAGCGCCGTGATCCGCGGCGGTCATGCGGCTTCCCCGATGTTTGTGGATGTGCGCGGGCGCAGCGAACTCTATCTCTATGTGCTGGGCGCTCCTGAGGTGATTTTTGGCGCCGCCACGTGGGCCGACGCCAGACTCACCACGACCGCAGGCAAGACGACGCGGCTCTGCGAACTGAAAGGACTGAAGCTCCTCGAAGGACAACTCAGCCTCGACGCCAATCTCAAATCCGGCGTCAGCGGGCCGCTCCAGATTGCGGGGAGAACCTTTCAGCATGGCGTGCACGTCTACCCGAACGGCGTCAGCAAGCTGTACGTGCCGCTCAATGGGCAGTTTAAAAACTTCGAATGCGAGCTCGGCATCGATGACTGGGTGGACAGCGTGGGAGCCGGCAAGAGCCGCGGTGCCGTGCGCTTTGTTGTCGCCGACGCGGCCGGTGCAGCGCGCCTCGACCTGTGGCAACTTGTCGCTCGCGACTTTTCCGACGATCGTTCTCGGCGCGAGCAGAAGTGGCAGCGCTGCGACGGCATTCTCGATGCCGATTGGCGCGCAGACGACTTTGCGGGACTGGCACAGCGTTACGCGAAGGCCTGTGAGCGCGTTCCCGCTCTGAACGCATTGGCCGGGCAAGCAGCCGCGCAAGTGCGCGACGCCGCAGACCTCGCGCGCGTTGTGAAACTCTACTACCGCTCTCGTGAGCTCGATGAGACGCTTTCGCGTGCACGGCAGCTCGACACGTTGGCGCTTCGCCTGGCGATAGACGATCTGTCGCGCAGTTTCGTTTCGCAGTATTCCCGCGGGCCGGAGTACAGCGAGCGGCTCACGAAAATCGAAGCCGAGTTGAAGTCAGCGTTGACCCAATGCGACCTGGCGAAACTGGAGAGCGTCGAAAGTATCGAACGACAGCTTCGGGCGTTTGATGCACTTCAGCGCGAAGCACTTCTGGCCAATCCGCTGCTCGATTTCGATCGCATGCTGGTCCTCAAGCGCAAGCCGGACGGTGATCCGCGTATGCCCGTCGGTACGGGTTACGGTTTGGGTGAGTACATCGGGCTTCCGCGCCAGACTTCCAAGCACGACCCGGGAATTGATCGCTACTTCGGCTGGGACAACGAGATTGCCGTCCTGTCGGCGATTCGGCCCGACGGGGAACTCAAGACGCTTTACCGGCCCGAAAAGCCGAAGCTCATCAACGATGTGGACCTGCATTGGGATGCCGACCGGCTGCTCTTCTCAATGCCCGGAACTTACGACAAGTGGCAGGTTTTTGAAGCAACGCTCGACGGTCGCTCGGTCAAGCAGCTTACGCCTGCCGATCAGCCGGACATCCATTGCTACGATGCGTGCTATTTGCCCAATGGTCGCATCGCATTCCTTTCGACGGCGTGTCTTCAAGGCGTCCCGTGCAATGCAGGCGTGATTGTCGGCATGATGTATACGATGAACGCGGACGGCTCAAAGATCCGACAAACTTGCTTCGAGCAGGACCACGACTACTGCCCGACCGTGATGTCCGACGGACGGATTTTGTACATGCGCTGGGATTACACGGATACGCCGCACGTCTGGAACCGGATGCTGTTCACCTGCAACCCGGACGGCACTGGGCAGATGGAATTCTACGGCGCGAACTCCTACTGGCCGAACGCGATTTTTTACGCCAAGCCGATTCCCAACGATCCCAACAAGGTGGTCGGCATCGTCACCGGCCACCACGTCGGCCGCGTGGGCGAACTGGTGGTCTTTGATCACGCCAAATCGCACTTTGAAGCCGACGGCGTGGTGCAGCGGATTCCTGGCCGCGGAAAAAAAGTCGAGCCGCTCATCCTGGACAAGCTGACGGAGCATAGCTGGCCCAAGTTTCTGCATCCCTACCCTCTCAACGACAAGTACTTCATCGTTTCGTGCAAGCCGACGCCCGATTCGCTTTGGGGCATCTATCTGGTCGATGTCTTCGACAACATGGTTTTGCTGAAGGAACTGGAAGGTCACGTTCTGCTTGAACCGATTCCCATCCGCAAGACGCTCAGACCGCCGGTGATTCCGGAAAGTACGAACTCGGAGTCCAGCGATGCGACCGTTTACCTGCAGGACGTTTATCAAGGCCCGGCGATGCAGGGCGTGCCGCGCGGTACGGTCAAGAAGCTCCGCGTGGTCGGCTATCACTTCGCCTATCAGCGCATCGCCGGCATCGATCACCGCGTCGGCAGCAACGGACCGTGGGAGGTCAAGCGCGTGCTCGGCACGGTGGACATCGAGCCGGACGGCTCCGCGTTCTTTCGCGTTCCGGCAAAAACGCCTTTCACCGTTCAGCCGTTGGATACCGACGGCCATGCCGTGCAGCTCATGCGAAGCTGGATGACCGCGATGCCCGGTGAAACCCTGAGCTGCGGCGGCTGCCACGACAGCCGCCTGGGCGCTCCGCCCGTGCGGAAAACGATGGCGCAGTCTCGCGCACCGCAGGAGATTCGCCCGTGGTATGGCGCGCCGCGGGGCTTTAGCTTCCGCCGCGAAGTTCAGCCCGTGCTGGACAAATACTGCGTCTCCTGTCACGACGGCAAGAGTCCCGCCGAGGCGCCGCCGGTCGTCGATCTGCGTGCGGAGCAGGGCTTCTTCTACTGCTACAACGGGGAACCCGAGGGCAAGATCGTTCGCGGCGTGCCGAAGGAACAGCTCTTGGGAAAGTACGGCGGGATTTTTGAACCCAGCTACATCGCGCTGCGCCGTTACGTGCGCGTGCCCGGTCTGGAAAGCGATCTGCACGCGCTCGCGCCGATGGAATTCCACGGCGCCACGTCGGAACTGGTCCAACTGCTGCGCAAGGGGCATCACAACGTGAAGCTCGATGCCGAAGCCTGGGATCGTCTGGCCACCTGGATCGATCTGAATGCGCCCTGCCACGGCACGTGGAAGGAACTGACCAAAGTGGGCGCCAAGCAGTGCGAACGCCGCGGCGAGTTGCAGCGGCTCTTCGGCGGGCTGGTGCAGGAGGCGGAAGACATCCCGGAGCTTCCGGCGGCGAAGATGGAGCCCGTGATTCCGCAACCGCTCAAGCGCGCCGCGGCGCCAGCGCCAGCGGTTACCGGCTGGCCATTCGATGCGGCGGAGGCTAAAGCGCGGCAAGCCGCACTTGGTGAGACGCAGCGCACTGTTGATCTCGGCGGCGGCATGGTGCTCGAAATGATTCGCATCCCCGCCGGCACGTTCGTGATGGGCGACGCCGCCGGAGCGTATGATGAGCTTCCGCTGAGCGCCGTTGCGATCGAGCATTCGTTTTGGATTGGACGTTTCGAAATTACCAATGAGCAGTTCGCGCGCTTCGATCCAAGCCACGACAGCCGCTACGAACATCGTACCTCGTGGATCTTCAGCGAGGATTACCTCGGCTGGCCTCTCAATCGGCCGAAGCAACCGGTTGTGCGTATTTCTTGGAAGGAAGCGATGGCGTTTTGTCAGTGGTTGTCTGAAAAAACGGGGCAGCGCTTCTCTCTGCCCACTGAAGCGCAATGGGAGTACGCCTGCCGCGCCGGCACGGCCACGCCATGCTCTTATGGCGACCTCAATACCAACTTCGCGCCGTTCGCCAACCTGGCCGATTACACGCTGCGCGATCTGGCGTATCAAGGCTGGCGGCCCAAAGCGCCGGACCTGGCAATCCGCGACGCGCGGTTCAACGACCACACGCTGGTGACGGCGGAAGTCGGCAGTTTCCAGCCCAATGCGTGGGGCATTTGTGACATGCACGGCAACGCTGCCGAGTGGACGCGCGCCGTGTTTGCTCCGTACCCTTATGTCGAAACCGACGGCCGAAACGATACGGCGGCCGATGGAAAGCGCGTCGTTCGTGGGGGCTCGTGGTTCGACCGGCCCTTGCGCGCCCGCAGCGCGTCCCGCGGCGCATACCAGCCGTGGCAGAAGGTCTTCAATGTCGGATTCCGGGTGATGTGTGAAGAGGGCGCGGAAGCACAGGGCAAGAAATGAACCAGCACATCGGCCAGAAGTGTATTCCGTGGCTGAGCATCCTATTGGCGCTGCCAGCCGGAGTTCTTTGCCGAGGAGCGGAAGAGTCCGCGATTTCGGTGGTGACTGATGCAGCTCCCGGCTTGGCGGCATCGCACGGATTAAGCAAGCTCCAGGATGTGCTGCGCGCCAAAGACGTGACCTTTGAAAAGGTCAATTCCCTGACCATCGCTCGCGGCAAGACTCTCGTGGTTGTCGGTGTGACTACCGGCGATGGGCCCGCTGCGCAGTTGCTGAAGGCCGCGCAAGCCCCGGCTTTGGACGGCCCGGAAGCGCTGGCGATCCGGCGGGCCGAATGGCAAGGCACGCCGGCCTGGGTCATCGGCGGCTCCGACGATCGCGGCGTGATGTACGGTGCGCTGAACGTGGCCGAACGCATCGGATGGAGCGATCGCAGCGCGCCGCTGAGAGAATTGCGGGAGACAACCGAACGACCGTCCGTTTCTGAGCGCGCGCTGTCCATCTACACGATGAACCGTGCGTATTGGGAGAGCCGCTTCTACGACGAGGAGTATTGGGCGCGTTACCTCGACCTGCTGGCGCAGAATCGTTTCAACTCGCTGGTCGTGATCTTCGGCTACGAGAACGGCGGTTTTCTTGCGCCGGCGTATCCGTATTTTTTCGACGTCGCCGAATTCCCGGACGTGCGCATGGTCGGCGTCACGCCCGAGCAGCAGGAGCGCAGCCTTGCGGCGCTCAATCGCCTGGTCGCGATGACGCATGAACGCGGGCTGAATTTCACAGTCGGCCTTTGGGATCATATCTACCGCGGCGGCGTGCAGGGCGGCGGCGTCCCCGGCGCCAACGACGCGACGAAGCAGCCGATGGCCGGCCTGGTTTGGGGCGTGACCGAGAAGAACCTCATCGCTTACACGCAGGCCGCGCTGACGAAGTTCGTCCGCCTGGTGCCGAAGCTCGATGCGATTCAGTTCCGTATGCACGATGAGTCGGGCCTGAAGAATCGCGAGCAGGAGGAGTTCTGGCGGAAGATCTTCGAGGTGATGAAAGAGCACGCGCCGAATGTTCGCTTCGATGCGCGCGCCAAAGGCCTGCCCGATTCGGTGATCGAGACCGGCCTGAACCTCGGCGTGAAGCTGCGCATTACCACAAAGTATTGGATGGAGCAGATGGGCCTGCCGTTTCATCCCACGCACATCAACCGGCCGAACCAGTTTGACCGGCGCCACAGCTACGCAGACCTGTTGCGCTACCCGCAGCGTTACAAGATGCACTGGCGGCTTTGGAACGGCGGCACGTCGCGGGTGCTGTTGTGGGGCGATCCGGATTACGCGCGGCGTTTCGCGGCGAGCACTCACCTTTACGATGGCGACGGTTTCGAAGTCAACGAGCCGCTCTGCACAAAAATGGAAGCCCAGCCGCACGATGCCAAACCGTTCGAGTTGCTGAAGGCGCCATACCGCTACTACGATTACGAATTCGAACGCTACTGGCACTTCTTTCAGGTCTTCGGCCGCCTCGGCTACAACCCTGACACGCCGGCGGAGGTGTGGCAGCGGGAGTTCGAGAAACGCTTCGGCAAAGACGCCGCGCCATTCGTCGAGAAGGGCCTGCGCCGCGCCAGCCAGATCCTGCCGCGCATCGTCGCGGCGTGCTACCCGTATAGTTACTTTCCCATGACGCGCGGCTGGGCGGAAAAGCAGCGTCTTGGAGACCTGCCGGCGTACGCCAAGGCCGAGGGCAGCGATACCCAGCAATTCGCCAGCTTCGACGAAGAGGCGCAGAATCTCATCGAGGGCAACGAGACCGCGAAAACCCGCCCGCCAACAACCAGTCGCTGGTTCGCTCAGACCGCAGCGGACATTAACGCGCAAATAGCAGAAGCCGAGAAGCGCATCGGAGCGGTGCGCAGCAAGGAATTCGATGTAACGGTGGTGGACTTGAAGATTCTCGCCAACCTGGCGCTTTTTCACGCGCGGCGGATTCCGGCCGCTGTGAGCTACCGCCTGTTCGAACGCACGAAAGACGGCAGCGCACTCGACCAGGCCATCGCACACGAACGGAGCGCCGTGGAAGCGTGGCGGCAACTCGTCGCCGCCGCGGGTGACGTCTACGCCGACGACTTGATGATGGGCGTGCGCGGCGCGGCTCTGTGCGGACACTGGAGAGACGAGCTGACGGCGCTCGAAAAAGGTCTGGCCGCGCTCGAACGACAGCGGCAGGACTTTCGGCCAGTACCCGGCGGTAAGGCGTCGCCTCACTATGACGCGCTGAGCGGCGCCGGCGACCACGAGCCGCCGATGGTGGTTCATCAGCCGATCACGCGCGCGGCCGCGGGAAAGCCGCTGACGATCAGCGCCGAGGTGCGCGATCCATCCGGCGTGAAGTGGGTTCGCTTACGCTACCGCAGCGTCAATCAGCATCATGACTATCAAACGCTGGCGATGCTGCCAGCCGGCGAGAAGGATCGCTACCAGGCGGTGGTTCCGGCAGAGCATCTCGTGGCGGCATGGGATTTCATGTACTTCATCGAAGTGATGGACAATCAAGGCAACGGCGGGATCTATCCGGATCTGAAAAAGGAGACGCCGTACATTGTCGTACGCTTGTTGCGGTGATGCCACGCAGCGCTGGAAGGTGTGTTTGTCAGCCAGAGCTGGCAACAGGCTCTTGGATTGTGCGCTGAAATCCTTGTCTGGATCGCACGTATCCAAATATTGAAGGCCTGGGCCTGGAAGCCGCCAATGTTCAGTACGATATCCGAAGTGGCATCCACCCTCCCAGATATGAAATTACATTGGCGATCCACAGAGTCCCGGAAAGTCGGTTGGCTCAGTGGGGTCCATGGAGATGCGGCAGTGGAATCGGCTTTGTTGCGGGTGATACGAATACCTCACTTCGTATTATTTCGTCTTTGGTTTTGCTGTATTTGGCTGTTGCGCGTTCTTCGTAAACGCTCGCGTGTTCTCCGCCGTCTGGCCCGATGGACCGCCACAGAGATGCGCTGTTGTCGCTCGCTTTTGTGGCATCAGATTGTCCGTCACCATGTAGCCGACCGTCATCGCTACAACCAGGAGAGCGCCCACGAGTCTCGGGGGGCTTGGAACAGGAATATCAAACCACCGGCAGCCCGCGCCGATCAGCAAGCCGAGAACAATTCCCATCGCGATTTTCATGTACGTCTCTTCTCATAACTCAGAACTTGTAGGTGACCCATACGCTCACGTAATCGACAGGCTTGCTGCGCCCGCTTTCTTTAGCCTCAGAACGCAAAGCAGCCACAACCGGGGTCCCAAGCAGTCTGGGCATTCCCCCCAGCGCCAGCGTGAGTCGTCGCACGAGCGTAGCCGCCATACTCGGCTACGGGTGACCACTCCGGCATAACCGGAAGTTCTGGCGGCGCAAGATGGGCGAACTCAGCCGCTGCGTACACGATTTTACCGCCAACGATGGTGAGAACCGACTCCAGCCCTTTGATCTCCTCCTCTGGAATTGAGAAGTAATCTTTGGAGAGAATCGCCAAGTCGGCCAACTGGCCGGGCACAAGAGCACCCTTTCGAGCTTCGTCGCCTGAGAACCAACTGCTCCCGACCGTGTACAACTTCAAAGCCTCCATTCGGGTCTGGCGATTCGACTCCGGGTAAAGCGCTAGGCCGCCAACTGTCTTGCCGGTCACCAGCCAATAGAGCGCGACGAACGGATTATAGCTCGCCACGCGCGTCCCATCAGTGCCAGCGCCGACGGGAATCCCAAGCTCCAACATGCGTGCTAGAGGCGGCGTCCGCTCGGCCTGTCCGGCCCCGTACCTGTCTCTGAAGTATTCCCCCTGAAAAGCCATGCGGTCTTGAATCGCAATGCCACCGCCGAGTGCCCGCACGCGCTCCAGGTTGTGATCCGAGATCGTTTCGGCATGGTCAAAGAACCAGCGCAACCCGTTGAATGGGATGTCGCGATTGACCTGCTCGAATACGTTTAAGAACCGCGTGATAGATTCATCGTATGTTGCGTGCAGGCGGAATGGCCAGCGGTTCTGCACGAGTAGTGAGACCACGTCCTTTAACTGCGGTTCCAGTGATTGAGGCAGGTCCGGGCGCGGCTGCAAAAAGTCCTCAAAATCAGCCGCAGAAAAGACCAACATCTCGCCGGCTCCGTTAAGGCGCAGATAGTCGTCACCGTCACCGGGTCTCGCATCCCTCACCCACTGGGTGAAGTCATCCTTCTCCTTCTGCGGATGCTGCGTGAATAGGTTGTAAGCGATGCGCAGTGTCATCTCGCCGCGCTGATGAAGTGCGCGGATTACCTCATAATCCTCCGGGTAGTATTGATAGCCGCCGCCAGCATCCACCAGGCTCGTGATTCCAAACCGGTTCAGTTCACGCATAAAGTGGCGGCTGGAGTTGTGTTGGTACTCGGGCGGGAGTTTCGGCGCTTTCGCGAGCGTGGAGTACAGGATCGTTGCGTTAGCAGCCCGTTGAAAAAGGGTCAAAAAACGCCGCAAAATTGTTTGAGAGAAATGCTTGTCCCGCGCGACACATATTAAGGGGCTGGCGAGGGGCGAGCATGGCGTTGGGTGAGAAGCAGGAGCCGCAGCGGGAGTTCTGGGTT
>DASXUX010000006.1:0-3671 GCA_036504595.1 Planctomycetota bacterium
TGCTCCAAAGGACAACAGTGTGGTGAATGGCGTCCTGACGATCACCTTTGAAGCCGTCGGCCCCGGGCCTTCGGCCGTCAGCTATGCGCCGGCTGCTAATGACCTCGTGGATGGAGCGGTCGCCGTGTCGTGCACCCCGCCGTCGGGCAGTTTGTTCGAGCTTGGGCATCCGGTCACGGTTGATTGCAGCGCGACGGACGCGCATGGAAATACCGGCACGGGCCACTTCGTGGTCAGCATTGTCGATACCACCCCGCCGGCAGTGATCGCGCCAGATCCCACGACGGCCGAGGCGACCTCCGCAAAGGGTGCAGCGGTGACGTTCTCGGCCAGTGCGTGGGACGTCGTTGATGGCCAGCTCTCGGTACAATACACAGTAAACGGCGTCGTCGTGAACTCGGGCGACATGTTCCCGATCGGCACGACAACCGTGACCTGCTCGGCGACAGATAGCTTCGGAAATACGGGGACCAGTGCATTCACCATCACGGTTGTGGATACGACGCCGCCCACGCTGGCCACGCCGGCCAACATGGTCGCGGAAGCCACTTCCGCCGCTGGAGCCATTGTGAACTTTGCTGCTCCAGCGGCAGCGGATGCCGTTGGCGTGGTGTCGCTGACGAGTGTTCCAATTTCCGGCAGTCAGTTCCCGCTGGGCGTAACCACCGTGACGTGGACCGCAGCCGACGCGGCGGGGAATTCAACCAGCCGCAGCTTCACGGTGACCGTGGTGGATACGACTCCGCCCACGCTTTCGATGCAGGTAGACGGGACGATTGCCGCAACGGCAGTCGCGGGCCTGGGCAGCATCACAACCGAAGCGACAAGCGCCAACGGCGCAGTGGTGAATTTCAAGGTGCTCGCGACGGATTTGGTGGATGGCGTGTTTGCCGCATCAAGCGCTCCGACATCTGGCAGCACCTTCCCGCTGGGCACGACGACGGTGAACTGTGGCGCCAAGGACGCGCATGGTAACGCTGTCAGCGGCCACTTCAGCATCACTGTGCGCGACACGACGCCGCCGGCGATCACGCAACCGGCGAACCTGGTCATCGAGGCGACTTCAGCGAAAGGCGCCACAGTTATACTGCCGCGACCCGTGGTGACAGATAATGTGGGCGTGGTTTCGATGTCTTGTGATCATAGTTCGGGCAGCCAGTTCCCGCTGGGCGTGACGCCCATTACGTGGACCGCCAAAGACGCTGCTGGGAACATGAGCCGGAAGTCCTGCACAGTTACGGTGCAAGATACGACTCCGCCTTCCAGCGTCATCGCCAAGCCTAACGTGCTCTGGCCGCCCAATCACAAGCTGGTTCCGATCCAGTTGGTGGGAACGGACAAGGTCAGCGCGGTGACGAAGTATTCGAACATTTCGGTGCGCTGCAACGAGAAGATTCTCGCGCCAGCCGCGGGCGTCACGAACCCCGACTGGAAGGTCGATGCCAACGGCGTGTTGAGCGTCCGATCGGAGCGCGCGGGCGACAGCACCGACCGCGTCTACACGGTGACCGTGACGTGCACCGATGCCTGCAATAACAGTTCGGTGCTGACCTGTACCGTTCTGGTGCCTCATGACCTGCGCCGTGAACCTGCTGAAGCTGAAAGCGAAGCGTGCGATAGGTAAGCTGACGCCCCGTTCGCAATGAACGGGCGGGTTTTAGCCCTCAGCCTTGATCGACTTGTCCTTGAAGTCATCAGGACCTGCAAGTTGTGGACTCTCTCCGCCCGCCGGTACCTGCTTCCGCTCCACGCCTGGCCGGCGCACCCGTGGCGTCAGGTCTTTCACGACACCGCCGGCGCGCACGACGCAAGACGCCTACGACCAGCGCTGCGTACGGCGGCAAGGACGGCGTGCGCGGAGCTTTGGACGGCCACGGCGGAGAGGGAGGCAGAGATCGAGAAGCGCGTGATGCGTCGTTCTTCCCGAGTTGGAACAGCGCATCTTCGCTGCTATCCCACCTACCGGCGCGGGTATGCCGATTGCTCATCCTCATGTAGTGAAAACGAGGAGTCACTATGAAGCCAGCCCTGCTCACACCCGATAATTGCACAATCATCTTCATCGACCATCAGCCGCAGATGGCCTTCAGCGTCCAGTCCATTGACCGGCAGATCCTGGTCAACAACGTTACCGGATTGGCGAAAGCCGCGAAAACGTTCAACGTGCCTGTCGTTCTGACAACAGTCGCCGCAAAGACCTTCAGTGGTCCCTTGTTCCCAGAAGTCCAGGAAGTCTTTCCCGACATCACGCCAATAGATCGAACGTCCATGAACTCTTGGGATGACAAGAACTTCGTGGCGGCCGTGAAAGCCACCGGCAGACGCAAGCTGGTGATTGCGGCGCTCTGGACGGAAGTATGCCTTGTCATGCCGTCCATTGACGCGCTGAACGAAGGTTATGAAGTTTATATGGTCGTCGATGCGTGCGGCGGCACGAGTGAAATCGCTCATAACATGGCAGTAAACCGACTCACTCAGGCCGGCGTCGTACCGGTGACGTGGCTGCAGGTGCTTTTAGAGCTGCAGCGGGACTGGGCTCGCGAAGCCACATACGATGCTGTGCTCGCGATCGCCAAGGCACACGGTGGTGCCTACGGAATGGGCGTCGTTTATGCGAAAAGCATGATCGGGGCGCACGCTTCCGAAGCGGCAGAAATGCACAGTACCTAGCAGGCTGCCGTCCCGTGGGGACGGGCGGTTCAGTGACCACTATTGTCCGTGGGTGGGAGGCACCTGTAGATATGTTCTCTGAACGCGCTGAGATATTGATCAAGAATGTCCACATCGCGACGATGGACCAGCAGATGCGCATCGTGGATTGCGTGGCAATTCAGGGCGACAAGATCATCGTTGCAGGTGCCGAGGCCGACGTAATGCCATACGCCTCCGATAGGACGCAGGTTATTGATGCTCAAGGCCACAGCGTCATCCCTGGCCTGAACGATTCTCATCTTCACATGATCCGGGGTGGGCTCAGCTACATGACGGAGCTTCGCTGGGATGGCGTGCCATCGCTTGACGATGCGATGAAAATGCTGCGGGAGCAGGCGCAGCGCACGCCGCCCAACCAGTGGGTTCGAGTTGTGGGCGGCTGGTCGGAGTTCCAGTTTGCCGAACGCCGCATGCCAACGCTCGATGAAATCAATTACGCCGCACCGGACACGCCTGTGTTCGTGCTACATCTTTACGACCGAGCGTTCCTTAATGCTGCCGCTTTACGAGCGATCGGTTACACGAAGGACACTCCAGAGCCGATGGCGGGCGAAATACAGCGTGACCATGCAGGCAATCCAACGGGATTGCTGATCGCCACGCCTAACAGCCCGTTGAAAAATCGCCGAATCCGCAACCGATCAGCCCGCCGTTCCAGTGCAGCCAAGGCCGAAGCTGGAGACCAAATCCGTCTGTGCCGTGCCACTTCGAGCCGGGCAGGGTGCGCCACAGACGCGGATAACGGCGAAAATAGAAGAAACGATGCTTTTGAGCCTCTCTGCGCAAGCTCCTTGGGCGAGCCATGGCCGATCAGTTTACGGAGTATCAGACCGAGATTGAAACCGCACACATGAATCAGCAGTCGTTTGAGTATGTTGGTATGCCCGCGCAAGTGTGTCCGCCGCATTGCTCCTGTTTCATAACAATGGGCAAAGGTGCGTTCCACCAGTTCCCCACGT
>DASXUX010000007.1:0-4778 GCA_036504595.1 Planctomycetota bacterium
ACGTGGGGAACTGGTGGAACGCACCTTTGCCCATTGTTATGAAACAGGAGCAATGCGGCGGACACACTTGCGCGGGCATACCAACATACTCAAACGACTGCTGATTCATGTGTGCGGTTTCAATCTCGGTCTGATACTCCGAAAACTGATCGGCCATGGCACGCCCAAGGAGCTTGCGCAGAGGCTCAAAAGCATCGTTTCTTCTATTTTCGCCGTTATCCGCGTCTGTGGCGCACCCTGCCCGGCTCGGAGTGGCACGGCACAGACGGATTTGGTCTCCAGCTTCGGCCTTGGCTGCACTGGAACGGCGGGCTGATCGGTTGCGGATTCGGCGATTTTTCAACGGGCTGCTAGACCCCTCGGTGGAAAAAAGAGCATTTCGATGCAGCGATTAGCTGCCTTGCCCCGCGCCGGCACGGCATCAGGCGTTGCGAAAGCGCTTGGACTTAGCCGTGCAGGCATGAAGACGTGGATCCAAGAATCAGTTGCAGGCGGAGAGCGCTGGGCAATCCCGTGGCAATCTGAATTTGGTCCGCGTTGGACCATTGTTCGGCCGAGTTTCATCGAATGGTTAAAAAAGACGGGCCGGTGCCCTTAATGGAATTCGGCGAACGTGAGCGTTTATCCGTCTTTTGCATGGGGTGCTACGGTCAGCGAATCTAACGACTCCTGCGGAGCGTCCATCGGGCGCGGCAACCAGTACGATGTGGCGGGGATGGCGAAGATTCGTAGCGATCCAGATGTCTTGGCCGATTAGTAATTGAGTCTATGGGGCAAGGTTGGCATACTTCACCCTCGCATACACAACTGATTGGCACACGGTCATTCGAGATCACTGTAACGTGTGTGACGGCACCTTACGTAAGCGGTGCCATCCCAGGTCGAAAGACATGCATGCAAGCAGCCAGAGCTGTCTGAACCTGGATCGTGCAAAGGAGAAGGTAATGCGGCATATGAAGAACCTTCTTCGCGACCGCTGGCTAACGCTAAAGAAGAATGAGCGCGCGGAGACGCTAAAGCATCTTCTGAAAGCCTTGGGTGGGCAATGGCAGATAACGCAGCATCAGGCTCCAATAACGCTGCTGCACGAGAGAACGGAACTCGAGTACGTTGTCGTATTGGGCGGAGAGTTCCGCATGGGAATGTCGGATCAGGAACTGGAAGCAGGTTTGAGGATCAAAGACCCGTTTCCGGTTGACGTGGGGCCAATGCGCCCAGCGCATCAAGTGTCGGTACAGCCATTCTTGATAACCAAGTATCCCTTGTCCGAAGCGTTTGTGCTCGCAAATGGAATGGATTTGGGTCCATCTGCCGTGACTGCGGACCAGTGTGGAGTTGATCCCGCTTGGTTTCCGAGTTACCTGACGCGGTTGCAGGCCGACCGAATCGCGGCCAAGCACGATGCGCTTCTGCCCTCCGAGGCACAATGGGAATATACCTATCGATCCGGGAGCACGACGCTTTTTCCGTGGGGAGACACTGTTCCAGATGACGTTGAAGATTTGCTGTGCTTGGTCACCGATTTAGATGACGCGAACATTCGCCAGCGGCACGCGAACAGTTTTGGCGTTGTAGGAATGAACTACGGTGAGTGGTGTGCCGATGCTTTCTGCCCATACAACTCAGATAAGCGTCCGCATAAGCCGAAGAGATCATTTGCGCGCGCAGTTCGTGGGGGTGCGGCGAGTTATTGGCCGTGGCAAGATTGCGACGAGTGGGTGCTGTGCATGTCGTCGACCAGAAGAGGTGAGAGGAAAGCGGTAAAAGGCGACAAGGAGGCAAACTGCGCTCGGCTTGTAAAGAACATTGTCTAACCGATGCTGCCGGCGCAATTCCGTTCCCAAAAGCAAAGGAAGAGAGATGTCGCTCGATAAGCCCAGACGGGTAGACGCGATCGGCACCGTGCGGCGACGAAGAGCCCCACTCCGCTGTGAAGAGATTATGGAGGTGAGAAGATGGGCATTGAGCAGCTCACAGAAGACGATGCGTTGGAGAGAGTGCAGGACGCCCGGGTCGTGGCAATCCGCTGGGATGTTATTCCCTTTGCCGTTGTCCTCGACCTTGATCTTGCGATTCCAGAAGAGAAAGACAGGGTCGTACGGCGTGCTTGGTATGTGTTCTGGGCTATATCGGTTATAGATTTTGGTCTTGTCGGTCGTTTGCCGACCGGCTGCTGTCTTACAAGTACTATGAGTCGCAGCGAAGAGCCCGGCGGATTTTTTGCGTACAGAATTAATGCAGTGATGGCAATCTTCAACGCTGATGACTCCCTTGCAGATGGCTGTACAAAAGTAGTGTGTGTTAGCGCAAAACGATTGGTGGCGTTGCAGTCGACGGCGACCGCAGTGCAGGATCAATATGGGTTGTTGTCCTGGGAGCAGCGATGTCGACTGGCGTCAGATGCAGAGTTTATTGAGGCATTTCAGCGAATCGAAGCCACTCAGCTTAATCAGCAGGGAACTAGTTCAGAGAACGACCAAAATCAAACGCCCTCTGCCGTTCTGGAATAACAATTGGTCGCTTCTCTGGCCAACCCGCGCCAAATGACCTTTTCACTGGGGAAATGAAAAGGTTCTCCTCCCTTTGACACTGGCCCGCCAGGCATCATCGGACCAGTCAAAAGCGCCCGAGTAGGTGTGGAGGAAGGCTGGCGTTCCGTCGATTGTGAGAGCAAACGTTCGTGCTCTTAGATTGCATTTCCATGATCTGAACCAGACCGTGTCGTCATCATCCTTTTGGACCTTCGCTGTCTGTAATCGCTGCCTAAGGATAGCCAGTAGTTCAGCGCTTTCAGTACGGAGCCCGCCCGCATCGATCATATCAAGCAGTGCTTTTCGCGCTTGCTCTGCGTCGAGGACTTTAGGTTCTCCCTGCTTCGTTGAATTGGTCGCACCGGTGGAATCTTCTTTCTTCTCGGCCACGGGTGGGGCGACGCGCGCTGGCACGTCTTGCTTGCCCTTAACTTCAGCAGTCGAATCTGCTTTTTTCTTCTCCGCCACGGGAGGTCCGACGCGCGTTGGTACATCTTGCCTGCCACAACCTGCGGCAAAGGCTAACCAGACCCCGACCAGACAAAGGCACTTTCTTCTCATAGCCGTTACCTCTGTTCCCGAGAAGTCATGCATCCCCGTCTACGGTGCAGCTCCTGCTCCCGCACACGGACTCGTGCCAGATGATTTCTCACTTGGGAAGTATATAGCATCTTTTCTCCTTAACACTGGCCCGCCAGGCATCATTGGACCAGTCAAAAGCGCCCGAGTAGTCGTTCAAGACGCCTGCTCCCTCGAATGAGATGAAAAAGGTGCGTGTTTTTAGATTACAGTGCCACTTACCAAGCCGCACCGTGTCGACATCGGCCTCTTTAACCTTCGCTGTTTGTAGGCGCTGCCTTAGGATAGCCAGTAGTTCAGCGCTGTCAGCGCGGAACCCGCCCGCATCGATCATATCAAGCAGTGCTTTTCGCGCCTGCTCCGCGTCGAGGACTTCAAGTTCCTGCTTCGTTGAATTGGCCGCACCGGTGGAATCTTCTTTCTTCTCGGCCACAGGAGGAGCAACGCGCGCTGGCACGTCTTGCTTGCCCTTAACTTCAGCAATTGAATCTTCCTTCTTCTCCGCGACGGGAGGCCCAACGCGCGCCGGTACGTCTTGCTTGCCACAACCTGCGGCAAAGGCTAACCAGACGCCGACCAGACAAAGGCACTTTCTTCTCATTAGCTTACCTCGGTTCCAGAAAAGTTGCGCATTTCCAGCTCGTGACCCGGCGCAGATTCGCGGCACGCATCACCGAGCTTGGATGATCGCGTTCATGTTCGACCGAACGCTTTCGTAGTCCTCGCCCACGATGCCGATGCTGGGGTGATAACGCACATCCGAGTGATCCTGCTCAGCAAAAGACAAAGCCGAAAGTGCTGCCTGCCTCGCCCGCTCGATCTGCCCTCGATCACTGAAGATAAGAGCCCGAGCAGCGTACCAGCGAAAGTGATCTACTGGAAACTTACCCCTCGTCGCGTGCTGCTTGAGCAGTTCAAGTGCGAAGTCGTAGTGGCAAGCCATCTTCTCTGTTGCGATCATTAACGACAGTTCGAGATAGGCTTGGGTCTGCAATTTCGGGTGCGACTTCTCGCGCGCGATGGCCCGGCGGTACGACTCAAACGCGCGTTCCTTTTCGCCCAGCGCCCGATATGCATTGCCTTGATCTACGAACGCTTGCGCAAGATCGAAATGTTCGCCAAGACTAAAGTACTCTTCCAGTAATCGCAGGGCGATCCTCGGGCGTTTTTGGGTGAGTACACTCGCATGAATTCTGATGTACTGGCCCTTATCACGTGAGCGAACAAGCTTCGCGCGGAACGCCATCTCGATGTCGGCATTCCAATCAGTGTTTCTGTACCAATCGTGACGCCCCATAGACCTCCCTTCATATTTGCTGTTCGACCAACTTCACTCGCCTATCGGGGGCGCTCCGTTTCTGGGATCTTTCATGGTTCGCCGGAGTTCCACGAAGTCAGCGCCACGCGTTTGTCCTTTTTAACCGCAAAGACGGTGATCACCACACACGAGGCAATCGCCGTGTTATGGGAGCGCTGTCAGGAGATGTGTCAATGAGCGCTTTAATCTGAGCCATTGAGATGGCGGTCATGGTCCCAAACAAAAGCGGAACAATAATGCAGAGTGCAGCGTTGAACCAAAGCAGCCTTCTGGACTTCTTGCTGAACCAGAAAACGTAACTGCAAATCGCGAGGGCCGTCGAAACGTACCAGAACTGACCTGCGACTTCT
>DASXUX010000008.1:0-32123 GCA_036504595.1 Planctomycetota bacterium
AATTTGGAGCGGCCATGATGCGCCGCACACGGCCCCGCGTTGGAAGAAAACTCACGCCGAAGAAAACGAAGAACAGCAGAAGAAGAGATTCAAAATCGAAGTTGTCGAAGAAGACGAACCGAAGAACACCGCATTTTCAAACCGGCTGGATTACTGCACTACCAGATCGGCGCTGACAGCGCCCAGTTCGACCAGCGCGATTTTGCGCGATGCCAGGTGCTGCGTGAGCGTGCTGAACTTGCCCATCTCGTTGCGCGGGTGCAGCGCGATCTGTTCCAGTCGGCTATTGAGAATGCGCACCAGGCGAGAGTCCCACCGCGCCCACACGGCGCGCCCCATGTACTCGGGCGGCACTGAGTAATAGGCATGCTCCACTTCAATGTGGCCGTCGCGGTGGACGATGCGTTGGTCTTCGTGAAAGAATGGAAAACGTTCGGCAGGCAGCGGCAGCAGTGCGCTCCGTTCGATCTCGAACAACTGCCGAACCTGTTTCCGGGTTGTGCCGTGAATGCGCAGATCGGCAATGCGGCTTTCCCACTGCGTCAGGTGCGCGTTCTCGGCGGCGAGCGTCGGAAAGGTTCGGCCCTTCAGCGCATTGCCTTTGACGTAGCCGACGTTGGCTTCGGCCTTGCCGTTGTGGCGCGGCGTGCGAACTTTGATCGGCATCAGCGCCGTGCCGTAGTGCCTGCAGAACGAGATGATGATCGGATGGAGTTCTGGGTCGTACCAATCGGCCTTGTTGACCGCCGCTTTTGTGTTGTCGATCTGCAGGATCTTCGGCACGCCGCCCCAGGCCCAAAAGGCGTTCTCCCAGCCCGCCAGCCAGCTCTGTGTCTCTTGCTTGAAGAACGCTTCGCTATAGCCCTTGCGCGAAAAGCTCAGACAAACGCGCAGCACGTGGCTGCGGCGGTGTTTGCCATCCGCTCCGATGATCGGAGCGCCGCTGCCGAAGTCGGCCTGGGCCTCCGCACCCGCCTGCCGTTCGATGCGACGGAAGGGCAGATCGGTGTCCGCGCTCAGCCGCCGCACGATGCGCTTCTCCGGCTGCGCTACTTCATGTGGCGTCTTTCCCGAAGGTCCACCGGCCGGCGTGCCAGCGCGGTACGTGATGAAAAGAAAGCGCGCCATCGTCAACTGCGCCCACTGGCGGTAAATGTATTCACCGGTTTTGTTCAGTCCCGAGGCGGCGATGGGGTAAATCTTGATGCCACGGGCGACTGCTCGGAAAATCTCGTCCGAATAGGTATAGGGGCGCCCATAATCCAGGTGCGGGGGAGCATCTGCAATATGGAAAAGCAGCCTGATTGCTTCGCCGTCATCCCAGTTCATGTCCGATAGAGAAGTGTGCAATGCTTCGAGCGCCGCTTCTGGTTCGTTTCCGCCTTGGGCTCTCTCGATTCCTAATACGCGTTTCCGGAAGACAGCCAGCCTTCATGGCGCTGGCTGGAAATGAACGCTTCGGCTGATTCGCGCTGCGCATCCAGAGAATTGAACTCTAGATCGAGGTTCTCGTCCGTTGATTTCCGGGTGTAGATCGCACATCTGATCGTCTTCTTGGGCTGGCTCATGCGCGCTCCTTTTGGCATTCAAGCCCGAAAAAGTGGTAGCCGTTCCAGTGCGCACCGGTGATCACCTTGGCGATGGCAGAAAGCGTGCGGTAGAGCTCACCCTCAAACTCAAATCCCTTTGGCAAGACCCTGACCAGAATCTGCCGCCCCTTGTAATCGCGGCTGATCACGGCGCCGGGCATTGGAATGCGCGCGTCGCCGGAATTATGGACGGTCACCGTCTTGATCCGGCCGGGCAGCGCCGACGGCGGGACGGCACGCTCGGGTTTGGTGGTGCGAAAATCGGACTCGGCGGCCAGTTCCATCGCACGGCGTCTGGCATGCTCCGAAAGACCGCCTTCGGCGCGCGCCTGCATGCGCCAGGCGATTCGTTTCACCAGGTATTCCTGGTGGCGTGATCGGTTGTCTTCGCCGAACAATTCAACGTGCTTGCGCCGCAGCTCTTTCACCGTCATCCCTTCGAGCATGGCAATCTCGTTGCCGATGTTCATCGTTTGGTCCTCCGCATGGGTCTCTGTTCGTTAACCAGCGGGGCCATCAGGGCTCGTTCGCCCTGAACCTCAAGCTGATTAACGCCAGAATCTGAGAGCGGCAAAGCGCCTGGCCGGCATTGCATGCGCAGGTATCCGCGGGCGGGAATTTTAGCGATCTCATCGAAGCGCTGATCTGACGTCAGCGCGCACGGGTGGACGTCTGACGGCATGTGGGCTCCTTGGTGTTGAGCGCCCACAACGGCCTTCGCTTGGCGACCAGCGCGTTGTCTGGCAGGTTTCCGGGTGTTTACTTGCCCGGCCGTGGTTCGAAATGTCGGATTGGGGTGCGAATTAGACTCACGGCAGCGCTTTTCCACCCAGCCTTCGCGTGCTACGATGGTCCGGTACTATTCACATCCGAACGGAGGTTTTCTGCATTGGATATTCCTCGGATCTTCAACATCACTGAAAGTGCTCACCGCATCCACAACCCGATCACACCCGAGAAGCTCGCCACTCTCGGCGCGGCGCTGCGTCTAGAACCGGGGGCCCGAGTGCTCGACCTCGGCAGCGGTTCGGGGGAGATGCTGTGCACCTGGGCACGCGATCACGGCGTCATCGGCGTCGGCATCGACATGAGCCAGTTGTTCACCGAGCAAGCGAAACTCCGTGCTGAAGAACTCGGTGTCGCCGACCAAGTCAAGTTCATCCATGGCGATGCTGCCGGCTATGTCTCTGACGAGAAGGTCAGTGTGGCAGCCTGCGTCGGCGCCACTTGGATCGCCGGGGGAGTCGGCGGCACTATCGAGCTTCTGGCGCGGAGCCTGCGCACCGGAGGGATCATCCTCATCGGCGAACCCTACTGGCGACAGTTACCGCCGACGGAAGATGTTGCCAAGGGGTGTCTTGCTCACTCGATCTCCGGCTTTCTCATGCTTCCAGAACTTCTCGCGTCTTTCGACCATCTTGGCTGCGACGTCGTTGAAATGGTTCTGGCCGACCAAGACGGCTGGGACAGATATGAGGCGGCCAAATGGCTCACCATGCGCCGATGGCTTGAAGCCAATCCCGACGACGAGTTCGCGAAAGATGTTCGAGCCAAACTGACCTCGGAGCCCGAGCGCTACGCCGCTTACACGCGTGAATACCTGGGCTGGGGTGTGTTCGCGCTGATGCCGCGGCGATGAGGGATTGTTGCGCATCGCAAGGTCGGCCGCGTCTTCCTTCTGCGGAACTTTTGGCCCCGTCTCGCCCCGCGGGGCCGCCTCCTGCGCACGAAACTGGCCCAAGAAGCGGAAGCGACAGCGGTACGCCGAGGCAGCGACGGAAAAGGGAGGACATGATTCTGGCGACGCCGAATGCACGAGACGCCTATTGTTCATTGCGTGCGGCCTGCGGCGTAATCGTCACCTCGCCCCTGTCCGGCGTCACCTGCACCAAGGCGAAGCTTGCCCCTTCGTGCTCGACCACCTTGCACGCGACCGCGGCTCCGTTCTGCGTGGCGCTGGCCGACTTCCAATTTGCGTCGAGCCGCACCTTCACCGTTAGCGGGAAATCGAAGAGCGCGTCGTCCATCTCGTCCGTCAGATCGAGAACGATCCTATCCGCGGCTGCGCTCTTCATCGTAAGCTTGGCCGTATCACGCTCCTGGCCGTACTGGGCCACTTCGCGGAAAAGACCAAGCCACAGTTCGCCGCTCTTGACCTTTTCTTGTATGTAGGCGAACTTCTTCTCGCACTTGGCGACCTCGGCTTCATCCTTCTCCTTGATGAAGTGGAAAAAGCCGACCCACCAACCGCGCCAGGCGCCGTTCTTCGGCGAATGGTCAAACACCGTCACCAAGTCGGCCCAACGCCCCTTCGGATCGTCTATGGTGAAGGCGCTCGTGGCATGAACCTTCATGTATTCAATGTTATTGGCCGGATTGACCACTGTGTACCCGACACGCCCGGCGATGTAGTACTTCTTGGCCAGTTCCGGATCGTTCTTCTCCTGCCCCGCCCCGCCAGGATAGGTGATGGTCAGACAGCGGATGCCGACGTGCTCCTCGATGGCCTTCTTGGAGTCCCCGTACTGCATCTCCATGTCATCCCAAACGGGAACCTTGTGGTTCAGATGATCCACCGAATGCGAGCCCACGTCGTAGCCGGCGGCCACCACTTTCCGCCAATCATCCCAGGTGCCTGCCATCCCCCCTTTCCCAACGTCACGGGTAACGAGCCACCAGGTCGGCCGCAGGCCAAACTTCCTGCACTCCTCCATCCACCACGGCAGGTTGGAGGCGCAGTTGTCGTCTACGCCCATCGAGGCTGCGGCAAGGCAGTCGTCCTTCCACAGGCAGATACTGGCCTCGCCGGCTTTGGCCGGCCACTCGATGTCCTTGAGCGCAAAACGTGGCTTATCGGCCTTCTCGAGGTTATGCTTCTGCCGCGGATTCGGCGTGACCGCCGTCGCCGCCGGGGCTGGGGCATTGGCGCCCGCCGGCTGATCCTCAGCCAGAGCCGCTTTCGCACAGAGCGCCAACAGCGCCGCTGCCAATAGACTCCTAAGCCACATGCGGTTCATCGGTTGCTCTCCTTGTGGCGATTCTACTTCTCTGGTGGATTCTGTACGAAATGTCCACCTCTCTTGTCCTGGTTCCAGACCCATTTCAAATTGTCTTTGCCGCCTCGTTGTCGCGGCACATCCTTACGATAGGCGCTCCACATCTCATCAAAAAACGGATCCGTGGTTCTTGGGGCGCCCTCGGGAATCCACTTGGGACGCTCATAGATCGTGTTCTTGGCTCCCATCCAATAATCTTCCATCTCGAAAAACGCATCGTGATTCCAAATGGCTTTGGCTTTCATGAGCAGGGCCGCCAAGGCGTTGCCGGCTGATGATTGAGCGTTTATGGCATGATAGGCGAACAGCCAATTCGCGGTCTTGTCCCAGTCCTTCTTCGGCTTCTCCTCAAACGGTTCGCGCGGTCCGGTGTGACACCCGGCCTGCCATAGGGCCGTCTGGCCGTCGCCGCCATTGCCGAAGTACGTGTCCAGATCCTCTTGGAATATTGTCGTCGGTTGCGGACCATTTTCCGTCGGTGTAATTCCCGTTCCCCCGTACACCTTGGCGCTCATGGACACGAGCGGGAACTCTCGAATCTCCGGCCTGTCCAGCATGATGCTGGCAAAAAGGATCGGCCACTTTCTTCCTTGCCAGTGCCCGCCGTCGCCAAACCACTGGCGTCCGCATTTTGCCACGCCGGACAGATCAATGCCCAGTTGAACATAACCGTACATCAGCGCCTGCTTCTTTTCTTGCGGGACATCCAGCAGCAGCATGAGCGCGCCGTAGGAGGTCATGCGGGCGAATTCGCGGCCGTAATTCGGCTGGTTCAGGCCCGGCGCCATGAATTGAATTGTCCAGGCGTCCATGTGGTCCAGCCAGGGCCTTTCAAAAATTCGCGCCATCTGTTCAAAGTCCGGCATTGCAGGCACGGGCTTGAGTTTTGGCAGAAGGCTCCACTGGAGATCCTTCGCCTGGTAAATTGGCTTCTCCTTTCCCGCGTAGGGTGGCCGGAACGCATCCGCCGGCGGGGCTTTGGCCAAACAGGTCAGGACGGCGGCAGATTCCAGCGCAAACGGACTCGTTGGCGCGGTCAGTGGAGCCTTCCGGCCGCTTTTCGAAAGATAGAAGGCTTGCCCCACGACGCAGGGGGTCACGAGTTTCCCCTCTACGTAATTCTCACTGCTGATTGTCGAGATCAGACTGTCGTTGGGATCGAGTTTGCATGGAAATGGAACGGAGAGGGCGGGATCATAGTTGATGACCCGGGAGTCGTAGCCTTCCTTGCTGAAGCCAGTTTGACCATCGTTAGCCGGGCCGCGAACGATCATGGAGCCATTTCTCATGCGCCGGTCGTCGCGCAAGCCGGCCGCTCCATACAGGCTCTTCGCTTCCGTCGCCGGTTCGGTAGCGGGCGCAGAACCCGGTGAAGGTGTGACGCTGACAACGGTGACCGGCCCGACGACCCAATAATCGCCTGTGATGAACTTGCCCACGGGGCAGAGTTTGTCGAACTTCCAGGTGATTCCATACTGAGATACGGAGTCTGCTTCTTCAGCGCAGGCGAACGAGAAGAGTCCTAACTGAAGAAGGGCTGCGAATACAATCGAGCATCTCGCTTTCATCTAGTTGCCTTTCGCAAAGGCCTTCGACCCCTGAGGTTAAACGAATCACGGTATGGTTATAACGTGGCTCTTGCATCCCGCAACCAGCCACCGATTCGGGCTTGCTGCAGGCTGCCATAAGGCTACAGTCTCGCTATGGTTTCTCTGGTTCGATGTTTTGATTCTGTGTGAGGCCTGTATCCAGCCTTGGAGTGGGACGAGTTGGCTGGGGATTCACGGCGATGCGACGAGCTGAGAGATTGGCAACAGGTCTGCCATGCGCCACGGAATCATAGCCTCGGGCAACTGGATCGTAGACAGCGTCAAGACGATTGACACCCTGCCAGCGGCCGGTGCCTGCGCCACCGTCTATACTGTCGAGCGTTCCGGCGGCGGCGCGCCGCACAACGTGCTGGTTGATCTGGCGTGTCTCAAAGCCGATCTCCCGCTGTGGGCTCACGGGGCGATTGGCGACGACGAAGGCGGCCTCTTCCTGAGGCGCAGACTGGTGACTCATGGCGTGGACACCTCGCACCTGCGCACAACACCACAGGCACCCACATCCTTTGCCGACGTGATGAATGCCAGGGACACGAATGCCCGCACCTTTTTCCATTTTGCCGGTGCCAACGCCCTGCTGGCGCCGGCTGCATTCGAAGACATCGGGGTTTCTGCCAGGATTTTTCATCTTGGCTATCTGCTGCTTTTGCCGCTGCTTGACGCGCCCGATCCGCAGTTTCAGACCGGCGCCGCCCGCGCACTGGCCTCGCTGACCCACCAGGGTTACAAGACCTCGGTGGACGTGATCTCTTCCGCCTGTGGCGACTATCGCCTCGTTCTGCCAAGCCTGCCGCATACCGATTACCTGATCGTCAATGAGATCGAGGCGGGCGGCGTCGTGGGGGCCGCGCTACGCCGGGCAGACGGAGCACTGGATTGGCAAGCGGTCGTTGCCGCCGCGCGAAGCCTGCGGGATGCCGGCGTGCGCGAGGTGGTCGTCATTCATTTTCCGGAAGGCGCGCATGCGCTGGCTGCCGATGGCCATGAGGCCACAGTATCGTCCTTCCGCGTGCCGCCCCAGGAAATCCAGGGGACAGTCGGCGCGGGCGATGCGTTCTGCGCAGGAATGCTCTTCGCCTTGCACGAAGGCATGGGGCTACAGGAGTGCCTGCGTTTCGCTAATGCCAATGCGCGGTTTAATCTATTAAGCTCCACCTCGACAGACGGAGCCAGGCCATTGGCCGAAGTACTGCGCTATCTGGAAGCTGACCAGAGCAGGAGAACTCCATGACCTTCTCATCCCCGACCGCAGAATATCGGCGGATGATCCGCTGGGGCGCCCTGATGATTGCCGTGAGTTGCGGGGCGGGGGCACGATCGGAAGAGCCGAATTCTACTCCGACAGCTCAAACGGACAACAACGGCGGTGTTCCCGCCGAAGTTGAACGAGCCATGAGGTTGCCGGTGGGCGCGGAAAGGACCAAGGCCCTCCAATCAGCGGCGCAGGGCTGGGCCCAGAATCATCCCGCGGCAGTCCTTTCGTGGCTGCACCAATTACCCAGGAACCAGCAAGGCATTGGTCTCAACGTAGTTGGGGTATGCGCCCGCACAAATGGTAAGGTGTCAGCAGATTGGTCGATTAACAAAGGGGCAAACGCCTGGCTGCATCAGTTGCTGGTTGGTTGGGCCGTGGCGGATCCTCGCGCGGCGGAAGCGTGGTGTGTGCAAACAGCCATACCCAAGGAAGTGCGTTTCTTGGCGTTTGCTTCCGTCGGTGACGGCGCTTGCCGCAAAGATCCGCCGCTTGCTGCAGCTTGGGCGGCAAAACTGGAAGCTAACGAAGACCGGTTGGCTGCGATCAGCGGAGTGGCGCTGCTGTGGGGTCGCGCAAACATGGCTGCCGCGACCGTATGGGTCAAACAACTACAACCTTTGGAAGCCCAGATCGCCGCCAGGACAGTTGTGGCGGACTGGAAAGCCAATAAGTTCCACACTCAGGAAGGGGCCAAGGACACGGTCGCAATAAGAGCATTTCTGGAGCAACTCGCGCTTAGCGGTAAGGAGAAAAACCAAGTCCTGAACAGCCCGCAAATCAATTGGTACATCCCAAATCCGCTAGAGAAATAATCTATGGTTCTCAGGACACCGAACAACGAGCGCAAGCTGAGAAGAGGATTAAGGCGGTAGATTGAGCGATTCAGCAACTCACTTCCAACAACGTCCCGACGGCCGCGACGACGCAATAGACTTTCGGATGTGCCGAAGAGGCAATAGAGGAAGCGTTGGTTGAGCTGGGTTCGGTTCGTCGGCGCTCATCGAACTGGACCTGTGTGTTGAACGATCCCGCTACGCGCTGGAGATATCGCAATGGCCGTTGCTGTGCGACCATCGCGCTGGCTGGCGACGTTGGTCCGCTCTCACATGCTCGCCAAGAGTTCGAATTGTTGCATGGTCCCACCCCGGACACGGCTGTGAAACTGCCCGTAACATTGCTAAGATGAGGCCCGCTTGTGGCGAAAACAGTCGTTCTGCTCATCTGGATAATCGAGTACATGCCTCGCCAGGGCTGGAGCCGGAATCGCTCGGGAGGTGCTTGCATGCGCCAGTTGAAGTTGAGCCGGGCCTTCACGCTGGTAGAGCCGGGGCCAGTGGTCCTGGTGACGACGCACGACGAGGGTAAGAACAACGTCATGACCATCTCGTGGACCATGGTGCTGGACTTCACCCCGCTGTTCGCCATCACCACGGGTGAGTGGAACTACTCCTTCGCGGCTTTGCGCAAGACGAGGGAGTGCGTGCTGGCCATTCCGACCGTGGACCTGCTCGACCGGACGGTCGGGATCGGGACGTGCTCCGGTGCCGACACCGACAAGTTTGCCAAGTTCAAACTCACGGCGGTGCGAGGTAAGGTCGTCAAAGCACCCTTGATCGAGGAGTGTCTGGCAAATATCGAGTGCAAGGTCGTCGATCTGGTCGCGAAGCATAACATCGTCGTGCTCGAGGCCGTCGCCGCCCACATTGATGCTGCGCGCCAAGAGAAGCGCATGATCCACGCAGTCGGCGATGGCACCTTCATTGTCGATGGGCGCAAGCTCGACCGCAAAAAGATGATGGCCGCCAAGCTGCCGGAAGGCATCTAGGCCGCGTCCTTAGTTCGGCGTGGAAAAGGTTCGGAATGTCGATGCTTGCATCGACTAGAATTCAGGTTAATGATCAAAAGCGTGAAAACCCATTCGTGGAAACCATGATGAATGCTTCACAACGTTTTGCAGTTATTTTTGTACTCCTGATGCTTGTCGTATGGACTGGCCCGATTCATGGTGCATCATCGGCGGTAACAGCGCCCCAAAACTCGTCGGCCAAAGCGAACAGCAATACGCCGACCGGTATTCCACTGCCATATGGCAAAGAGGGACCCAATTCAGTCCTCACCTACGTGTTGGTTGACGGCCCGAAGCATGGCAAGGTCGAATTGCCTGAACCACACAAGAAATTTCCCTGCCTGCCTGCGCATAACGCCATCTATATTTCGGCTCAGGACTATGTGGGTGCCGATTCTTTTACTTGGAAATTGCGCGATGGCACTACTGAATCCGAAGTTGCCACCTGTTCGGTCACCGTGAACGCAAAGCATCCGTTTCCAAAGGTTCAAGTCGCGTATGCCGTTGAAGATCGGGCGATAGACATTCCCGCTGCTTTTTCAGGCGGAGGCGGGTTTGTCTATGCAATCAGACCAGGCAACCCTTTGCACGGCAAGTTGACGCTTAGCGGTAACACTTTTCATTACACACCGGCACAGCACTTCACCGGCACCGATTGGTTCACCTGGACAATAGACTATGCAAGTTCCAAAGATGCCAACGCTGGCCAATCATCCACGCAAAGCGCCGCCTGCTGGTTGGTGGTCAAACCGGCCGGCATGAACGATTGGCCGCAATGGCGTGCAGATGAATGCCGGAGCGGTTTTACGTCTATGACGCTTCCGCCCACGCTTCATCTGCAATGGCGCAGGGACCAGGCGGCAACCATAAGCCCCTTTTGCACACCCGAGGTTACCAGCCTACACTTCAATCAAAAACACTATTTGGACATCGATTACTGCCGACCGGTACAAATGGGCAAGCTGCTCTTTGTGCCGGCGACTGCCTGCGACAGCCTTGCTGCCTACCACACAGATACGGGCGTACTTCAATGGCGCTTCTACGCCAATGGCGCGGTGCGGCGGCCGCCGGTGGCAATGGCACTTTCCAGTGGAGAAAAGGTGGTGCTCTTTGGCAGCGATGACGGCTGGGTCTACTGTTTGAACGCCGCTGACGGATCCGAGCGCTGGAAGTTCCGTGCCGCGCCCAATAACCGCAAAGCCCTGGGCTTTGGCCGTTTGGCATCGGTGTGGCCGATCTGGGCTTCGCCCGTCGCCAGAGATGGCAAGGTGTACTTTGCCGCCGGTTACGTGTCAACCTTTGGCCTCTACGCCTATTGCCTGGATGTCGCCACCGGTGCGGTGGTCTGGGTCAACGATGGTCGGATCTCCGACATGTGGAACAACTCCGGCTTTGGCCCGCTAGCGTTTTCCTATGATGGGACCAAATTATATGGCTCGGTAGAAGGCTCTTGCCGCCCCTGGGTATTGAATGCCGCCACCGGCGAATTTCTCGGACATCTTGGAGTAGGATTTAATTATCCGGGAGTTTTCCGCGATGGAAGCAATGGTTGGTACGTGGATGGCAAGGGGGCCTTCGCTGCACCGGCGAAAAAATGGCGCAAGCCAGGAACGGTCTACGATGACCCGGAACCTATGAGCGTTACGCCTGGCTCCCAATTCTATAAGGAGCTTGCGGAAAACGAGCACAATGAACGGGAGCCTATGAGCATTACGGTTGGTTCGCGTACTATCAGTGCAGCGGATGTGGCGGCGTGGGGCGTCACGGGAACCGTAGCCAGTCTGCTAGCCGGCGATGGCAAACTCTTTGCGACAACCGCCGAGGGTGGCATCTATTGTTTTGGCGGCACGCAAATTCAACCCAAGCTCTATCCATATAAACCGTCACCGCTGCCGGAAGTGTCAGATGAATGGACTGTCGTCGCCAAGACCATGCTAAGTCAGAAAGCCCTGCAACAGGGCTTGGCGCTGGTCTGCGGTATTCAGAGCGGCAGGCTGGTGGAAGAACTGGCCAGGCAATCCTCTCTCGTGGTCGTGGCTGTGGATCCGGATCACAAGAAGCTGCAGGCGTTGAGAGCCAGGATGGATGCGGCCGGCCTTTCCGGGGAGCGAGTCTCCATACTCGAAGGCAACCCGTTAGACTTCGCCTTTTCTCCTTATATAGCGGCGCTGGTCACCAGCGAAGACCCAAAGTTCACCGGGGCCGTCAAGCCAGAGGTGCTTGAGCGCCTGTATGCATGTACGCGGCCGTTCGGCGGTGAAATCTGGCTGCCCACTTCCGACAAACAACAGGCGGACCTCGCCGCCAGTGTCGCCGCTTCGAAGAAGATGCCGCTTTGCGAAGTGCATCGCGCAGGCGGTTACACGCAAGTCCGGCGCACCGGCATGCCGGAGGATAATCTTCGCCTCAAGCCGCCCTTTGGCTTGGTGTCCTACGGCGGCGCGTTTTGGAAAGACTTTGATGCTTACTATGACTGGCCTGCGGATACGGCCAAACCTTGGCTTTTAGGACCTAAGGCCGCGACCCTGCGTGACCCGAAGGCCGACCTGACCGCAGAGAAAGTCTCCACCGAGCAATCTGTTTTCACTTCCATGATCAACCCGTTGTATTCCGCAGTGGAGAAATTTCCTGGGTTGCCCGTTTCCGGCAATGAACAATCCTGTAATGCAGCCCCCCGCTATCGTGGAGATTTTGGGTGGACTCACGGCAAAGTGGTGTCGTTCTTTGATGCCTCGTCAAACTACTGGGGGCGGATGTTTATGCCTCAAACGGGCAATTGTTACGGTTCAACGACCATGTGGAAGGGATTGATTGGCTCCAAGACGGGAAATTGGCCGGGCGGTGTTTGCGGTTGTGTTGCGGCCGCGCAGTTCACCTTATTTACGCTGGCGCCTATGGAGGGCGAGGAAAGCTGGGTTGCCTACCAGACTGCACGAAGCAGCAATCCAATCGAGGATCAGCCGATCAAAAAGGTGGGGATCAATTTCGGCGCGCCGGGAGATCGCTACGTTGCTGAGGATGGGGTGCTTTGGACCCATCACCCCTTTGCCGGTAACTATGGCCTGATTAGCCATAACCCTGAAACTATCACTGAATCATGGCCGCTGGTCCCTGTGAGCTACCACGGTTCGGTGCGCAGTGTATATCACCACAGCGCGCAGATGGAGAGGATCGCTACCCGCGATCATAACTGGGTCTCCGCTTCGCAGGTGCTGGGCATGACCGGGCTGACTGTTCACCTCGCACAGCCCGTAGTGGCAAAGCGGACAGCGGCGACACCCAATTTGGACGGCCACCTGAGCAAAGACTTTTGGAAGCCACAGAAACGGCTGATATTCGCAGCTAACAAGATGTTCATTGACTTGGTAAAAGACACAGGTCAGCCCAAAGCGGACGAGCATTGCTATGCCATGACATGTTACGACGACGCGAATCTGTATATAGCCGCTGGAGTGCATGCCGGCTTCGGCCGATGGCCGCACATAGTTGAGGCTAAGTATCCTGTTCTTCATGATGTGGGCATGACTGGCAGGGGCACCTTCGACGAATGGTTGGCCAAACAAATCGATAGGCGCCGGCAACTGGTGGTGACGCTTAACAATCGTGAACGGATTGGCGAGGACGTAGTGCTGACCGGTCTTCTGATTGGTGACGAACAGAAAAAGGAGTCCAAGGGGATCTCTCCCCGCGACGCCAACTGGTCCTTCGCAGCCGCAACAACAGGCTCCGACCCCTTTACGGCGGAGATTGCCATTCCGTGGAACGTTCTGGCTGCTGCGGGACTGCGGAAGGAACAGTTGCTGATAAACATCAGTGTCGCCGGTAGCCCGCTAACCGCACGGTACACACCTTTGTATTTAGACTCTGCCCGCGGCGCCGTCACCGAAACGCATCCGCATACCGTGCGCCTCTATTTTGCAGAGATGGAAGGGAAGACGCCCGGCCAACGCGTCTTCGATGTGAGTTTGCAGGGGAAAACGGTACTGGAAAATCTGGATGTGGCAAAAGAAGCCGGCGGCCCCAAACGGGAACTGGTGAAGGAGTTTAAGGACATTGGCATTTCGAGCGGTCTGGATATTGGCTTTGCGTCACACGCGGGCGAAGCGATGTTGAGCGGAGTGGAGATCATCGGCAATTACACATCTGCCGATCACGCTTCGCATCTCGCGCCTTCGTCCAAAAATTGAAGCTAGCACGCTCACCTTTCGGTGCCGCCAAAGCAGCTTTCAGCGCCCGTACTTCCTTTGGGGGGGTGTTAAGAGAGGGAGAGAGTTCGAAGCCCGTTCCGACCGTCGGGGCTGTTTTGGGGCCGACCGGTCTGGTAGCCGCTACCAAACAGAGAGTCTCGCTCTCGAACAAGCTTTTACCACCACGGGGTTATACGAACGCGAAAATTAAGCGTACCGGGGTTGAAGTTTGATGTTTTGGATATTGGCTCCCCGGCCTGGATGAGAATCAAACCATCCTTATCGCTTACGCGAGGGCCGTACCACGACTACGACGGATCGCCTGATCTTCGGAAGACCGCCGGATCGTGGATCGACTGACACAGATACGCAAAGTCACAGCTCCAATGCAATGCAGTCGGTAATGCGAAGACTCCTGGCCCAACTCTCTGTCATTTCATCGCAATTTCGTCTGCGCCCGTGCGATGACCTGGCCACAGCGGAATTTTCTCTTTTGAGCATTGGGCCAAATATTCTTGATATGTGCCGGGTGTCGTCTATATCGTGATCATACACCCACATGCGGCATGCGCGCGTTTCTGTATCTTTGCAGGCGTGCGGCAAGGCTGCCAACGCAGTTCACTCTGGAGGGAGCCATGAAAACCCTGCGACAAGCATCTGGCACGATCGCTGCCTTCAACATAGCGGGCCTTTGCGGCTCGCGAGTCTGCGCCCTAATCCTGCTTTGCGCCGCGCCTGCATTCGCGGCGGCGCCGCAGATAACCAGCCGTTTAGCGGCGGCGGCGGGGGTAGGCACGTCCTTCAGCTATACAGTGACGGCCGACCAGGCGATCGTCAGCAGCAGCGCATCGGGGCTGCCACCTGGATTGGCCATCCATTCAAACCGGATCAGCGGCACGCCAACTCAAGCCGGCACGTACCCGGTGACCTTGACCGTTCAAGGCGTGGATGACGCCATCACCGGGACGCTGCAACTGACGGTGCTGAACGACAGTGTGGCGAGCACCTTCCCGCCGGTCGTACAGGGCTCCTTGGACGACACGATGTCTTTTGCGGTCGATGCAGAAGGCAACTGTTACGTAGCCGGGTATTTCAACAAGAACCTGGACTTCAACCCCGGCATCGGCGTAGACCCCAAACTCTGCGTGGACGCCGACGGTGATGCCTTTGTTACCCGCATCAACGCCGACGGATCCTACGGCTGGACGCAAACGATTGCCGGATCCGCTTACGACGAGGCAACGGGCGTGGCCGTCAGCAACGGCGTTGTCTACGTGTGCGGCTACTTCTCCAGCAGCGATCTGGGAGTGGGCGGACCGGGCACGCTGGCCTGCGGCGGCGCCAGCGATGCCTTTGTGGCCGCTCTGAACGCCAGCGATGGAAGCGCAGTCCGCGACTTTGGCGCCGGCGGCGTGCAGAAGATCGGCACTCGGGATTCGGTGAGCGAGACGTACGGCTACGGCGTTGCCATCAACGGCACAACCGTGTACGTGTGCGGCGAGTTCGGTGGCAGCGATTTTGGCATTGGCGGATCGGGCACGCTGGCGAGCAGCGGAAACTCAGATGGGTTTGTTGCGGCGCTGGACGCCAGGACAGGGCAGCCAGTAACAGGCTTCGCAACCGGCGGCGTGCAGAAGATCGGCGGGTCGGATAGCGACGACTTCGCGTACGCCCTGGCCGCCGACAGCGGGATTCTATTCGTCGGTGGGGCTTTCCAGAGCAGCAACCTGGGCGTCGGCGGAACGGGCCTCGTAACCAGCGTCTCAGGGGATGCCTTTGTAGCAGCGATTGATGCCAGCACGGGCCAGGCTCTTTCCGGCTTTGGCACGGGTGGTGTGCAGAAGATTGGCGGAGACGGCTGGGATGAGGCCTACAGTATCGCCGTCAGCAATGGGACGGTCTATGCCTGCGGTTATTTCGATAGCAGCGACCTGGGTATCGGCCTGGCGGGGACAATGGCCACTCTTGGCGACTCTGGTGGCTTTGTGGCGGCGCTGAATGCCAGCACGGGCGCAGCCGTGGCCGGTTTCGGCACAGGCGGCTTGCAGCAGATCGGCGGCAACGGCGGCAGTTCGGCCAGCAGCCTGGCGGTCAGCGGAGGCAAGGTTTATGTGGGCGGTTACTTCTACGGCAGTGCTCTGGGCGTAGGCGGCACCGGAACGGTGGCGGCGGCGGGCAGTGATGCGTTTGTAGCGGCATTGAATGCAGCAGATGGAACGGCCGTCAACGCGTTCGGCAACGGCGGCCTGCAAACGATCGGCGGGACAGGTGGGGATGATGTATACGCTCTGGCCGTCAGGGGCACGACCGTTCTTGTCCTCGGCACTTTCGACAGCAACAACCTGGGCGTCGGCGGAACTGGCACGTGTGCCAGCAACGGCGAGTACTCTACCTTCCTGGTCGGCTTGGATGCCACAACTGGCGCCTCGAACGCGCCGAATATAACTAGCCCCCTCCGAGGGCTCGCCGGGGTCGGGCTGACTTACGACTACCTGCTGACCGCCGATCAAGCGATCGTGAGCAGCAGCGCGGCCGGATTGCCGCCGGGGCTCTCCTTCAATGCAAACGAAATCAGCGGCGCGCCGACGCAGGCGGGAACGTATCCAGTGGTGTTGACCGTTCAGTGCGCGGGTGGCACGGTGTGCGGGGCGCTGCAATTGACTGTCGTTGCGGACGCGGTGGCTAAGACGGCTCCGCCAGTTGTCCAAGGGGGTATCTCAAGCCGTGGGACGCCGCTGGCGATCGATGCGGCCGGGAACCGGTACATCGCCGGTTCTTTTACGGGAGCATGCGATTTCAACCCCGGCATAGGTGTAGACCCCAAGCAATCCTATGGACGCGATAGCATGATCGCCAACGGGTTAGTCACGCGTATCAACGCAGACGGATCCTATGGCTGGACACAGACGTTCGTTTGCTCGACTCCGACATATTCATCCGGCGTGGCTGTCAGCAACGGCACCGTGTACGTAACCGGTTATTTCTATGGCTACGATCTGGGAATGGGCACGCCCGGGACGACAAGATCAGCGCCCAACAGGTACTGCGCTTTCGTGGCCGCGCTGGACGCAGCGGACGGAACGCCGGTGGCCACCTTCGGCACCAACGGCCTGCAGACAATCCCAAGCTCCGGTGATGTGAATGCCTACGGCATCGCTGTCAGCGGCACAAGCGTTTATGTTTGCGGCGATTTCGGCGGCGACGGCCTGGGTATCGGGGGCGCGGGCACGCTGAACCGGAGCGGCAACAACGATGGTTTTGTGGCGGCGCTGGATGCGACGGCCGGGACCGCGGTAGCCGGCTTTGGGACAGGCGGGGTTCAGAAGATCTCCTCCTCTTACGTTGAGGCCTATGCTTTGACCGTCGGCGGCGGGAGGGTGTACGTCTGCGGCAATTTCAACGGCACCAATCTGGGCATCGGCGGCACGGGGACGCTGGGGACGAGCGGAAGCAGCGATGGCTTTGTCGCCGCGCTCAACGCCACCACGGGCGCCGCTGTGGCCACCTTCGGCACTAGCGGTGCCCAGAGGATCGGGGGCGGCAGTTTCGATTCTGCCTACGGCGTGGCTGTCAGCAGCGGCGGAACGGTTTATGTGTGCGGGTGCTTCCAATCCGGGAACCTGGTCGTCGGCGGCACAACCACGGTGAACGCCAGCTCCAATAACGCATTTGTGGCGGCCCTCGATGCCACCGGCGCACCAATCGTAGGCTTCGGCACCAATGGTGCGCAGAAGATCTGCGGCGCCGATGTTGCCGGCTGGGCCATGACCCTCAGCAGCGCCGGCAACGTCTACGTTTCGGGGAAGTTCAGCGGCAGCCAACTGGGGATTGGCGCCGTAGGAACCGTATGGAGCAACAGTTGGGACGGCTTTGTGGCGGCGCTAAACGGCACCAATGGAACCGCCCTCAGCGGCTTCGGCACCGGCGGCGTGCAGAATATCGGAGGATCGGGAGACGACGATGCCGCGTGCGCTCTGGCTTTCAGCGGCACCACTTTGTACGTGGCTGGCAGTTTTAACAGCACCGACATGGGCGTGGGCGGACCTGGCCCGTTCGACTCCACGGGGTTTGGCAGCTACGTTCTTGCGCTGGATTCCAGCGGGCAGGACGCCGGCAATGTCTACTTCACTGTCGAGAGAGGTGGCGGTGGCGCGATACCGGATCAGGCCATCAATGCGCCCTTCCAGGTGCAAGTTACCGCATGCGATTCCGCCGGCAACCTCTTGACGAGCTTCAGCGGCACCGTGTATCTGACTTCGAACTATGCATTTACCGGCGCGCCGCTCGCCGTCGGCGATTTCATTGGTGGCGTTTCCGGAACTCACCTTGTGACCTTTACCGAAGCGCAAGAGAGGACTGTTCTAGTTGCGACGGCTTCCACAGGCGGGCCGGCATGCCCCAGCAGTACTTTCGCGGTCAACAAGGCCGCACAGACGATTACGTTTGGAGCGCTTGCGTCGAAAACCTATGGAGATGCGGACGGCGATCCCGGCGCGACGGCATCCTCCAGCCTAGCCGTTACCTACGCCAGCACCGACACAAGCGTGGCGACGATCGTCGGCGGCAAGATTCATGTCGTAAGCCCCGGCACGGCGACGATCATCGCCTCGCAGTCCGGGAACGGCGTTTATGCCGCGGCCGACGACGTGCAGCAGGACCTGACTGTGTCCAAGGCTTCGTTGAGGATTACCGCAGATGACAAGAGCAAGGTTTACGGCGCGGCTCTGCCTGCTTTCACCGCCACCTATTCCGGTTTTGTGAATGGCGACGATGCATCATCCCTGGACACGCCGGTGACGCTCGACACGACGGCGACGGCATCGAGCAATGCCGGGCAGTATGCAATCACCGCCAGCGGCGCCACCGCCGCCAACTATACAATTACCTTCGTTGACGGCCAGTTGACCGTAACACCGATCAACGCAACGCTGACGTTGGGCGGCCTGTCGGCAACTTATGACGGCAACGCGCATGCGGCAAGCGCAACGACATCGCCGGAAGGACTCAGCTATTCCATCACCTATGACCGGTCGTCAACGGCGCCCAAGAACTCCGGCCGCTATGCGGTGTCGGCGACAATCACTGACATCAACTACTCCGGTTCGGCCGCGGGCACGCTGGCCATCGCGAAGGCCGTTCCGGCTCTCAGTTGGAGCGCTCCCGCCGACATCACCCAGGGCAACGCTCTTGGGGACGGGCAGCTCAACGCCACAGCCAACGTGACCGGTTCGTTCCTCTATCAGCCTGCCGCAGGAACCGTACTGGACGCCGGTGACGGGCAGACCCTGCGCGCCGACTTCTCGCCGACGGATGCCACCAATTACGCGAGCGCCAGCATCACGATCACGATCAACGTGAAGTCCGGGGTTGCGCCATCCATCAGCAGCCCGCTCACGGCCTCGGCAACGCAGGGCTCGCCGTTCACCTACACGATTACCGCTCTGGGCGGCAAGCCGATTGCGTTCGATGCCACTGGACTTCCCGACGGACTGAGCTTCTCTGGCGATCGCATTACCGGAACACCGACAGTTGGCGGGGTGGTCTCAATTGGCCTGAAGGCAACTAATGCCGTCGGTTCCGACAGCCAGACCTTGACCCTGACGATCGCCAAGCCAGAAGGCACAACGGACAACGCGCCGGAAATCTCGTCGGCGTCGCCGAGCGTGACCGTGGGAGCGACCAGCCAGTCGGTGACCTTCACCGCAAATGCCACGGACAGCGACGGCGATCTTCTCTCATACACGTGGAACTTTGGCGATTGCACGACCGGAACCGGCCCCAATCCTTCGCACACCTATGCAACACCGGGAATCTACACAGTCACACTGACGGTTTCAGATGGTACGACGACGACGACGGAAGAAATGACTTACGCCGTCGGTGCGGCCGAGCCGCCGGTAGGCGCCGACAACGGCGGTGACGACAAGTGGAGCGACAGCGGCAGCAGTGCCTTCACGATCCAGAAAGCTTCGCTGAAGCTCGACTTCGTTAATGGAACCAAAGACTTCCTGCAGCTCTCTGGCACTCTGCCGGTGGCGAAGTTCTTCAAGCCGGAAGGCAAGAAGGTCACCGTTGTGATCGGCGGCCTCAGCAAGGACTTTCCGCTGAACGCCAAGGGCCAGGGCACCGCCGATGCAAACCAGTTGAAGATGATGGCGAAGATGAAGAACGGCGTCTTCAAGGCCACTCCGGCCAAGTTCACGCTCAAGCTCAAAGGCCAGCCGCTGCTGTCGGCACTGCAGGACCTAGGCTTCGCCAAGGCGACAACCGCGAAGATCGGCGAACAGCACAACCTGCCGGTCATCATCATGGTGGATACGCTGGCCTACTCGGCCGGCAAGAGTCTGCTTTATAAGTCCACTGCTACAAAGGGAGGAACCGGCAAGTCAGTAAGCAAGTGACCGGTCATACCGGTGGACGTTTCTGTCGCGGGATGCGTCGGAAGCGGCCGACTTTGCAGGGCTGACGGAGAACGCTCCATCAGTCCTTCATTGAAGCCGGATCGGAGCGAGTGGTTTCAGCGCGCGGAGAAGGTCTTAGGGTCTGATGCCGTGCTCTTTCGGGTTTGCCCGGTCCTAGGTCGCGAACTAATACGAGCGCAGAAATACGATTTTGCGTTAACAGGAGGGGCCCTGGAATTTGGGCGGTTGAAGTATGGCTCCCCGAACATGACTGGGTCAGACCACCGCTGGCCCTAATGGCGTAGCCGTTACAGGCGTGGGTGGGCCGGGATGCGCCCCCGGGATGGACAGTTGTTGCTGAACAGGCCTGCGGTATACCATCCGTGAAGATTGCAGTGCGATCTTGAGGATTGGTCATGGCGCCGCGCAAGTTCGTGTTGATCTGGGCCGTTGTCGGTCTTCTTGCCAGTGCAGCGGAGACTGTTGTCCCGAAGGTTGAAGCGTGTCTGGATATCGCGCCTGTCTGGTCTGGGCATCCGGTTGGCTTCTGCCTGATGACCCGCGACAAACACCAGTTTGCAGCGTTCTACGACGCGCAACGGCAAATGACCGTCGCTGCTCGCACACTGGATTCTGACAAGTGGCAGCTCACGCATTTACCGCAGCACGTCGTCTGGGACAGCCATAACTATGTTACAATGGCAATCGACGACGACGGCTTCATCCACGTCAGTGGCAACATGCACTGCGTTCCGCTGGTGTACTTCCGCTCGGCGAAACCGCTCGACGCCGCAACCATCCGGCTCGCGCCGATGGTCGGCGAGAAAGAGAATCGCTGCACGTATCCGCAGTTCCTGCGCGGCCCCAAGAACGAGCTGCTCTTCACCTACCGCGACGGCAGGAGCGGCAGCGGCGATCAGATCTACAACGTCTACGATCTCAAAGCGCAGACCTGGAAACGCATGCTCGACAAGCCTCTCACCGACGGCAAAGGCAAGATGAATGCGTACTTCAATGGCCCGGTGCGTGGCGACGATGGCTACTTCCACTTGTGCTGGGTGTGGCGGAACAGCGGCGATTGCGCGAGCAACCACGATCTCTCCTACGCCCGGAGCAAAGAAATGCTCGACTGGGAGCGCAGCGATGGAAAGCCGCTGGCGTTGCCGATCACGCTGGAGAGCGGCGAGATTGTTGACCCGGTGCCAACAAAGGGCGGCATCATCAACGGCAACAACAGGATTGGATTCGATGCCAAGGGCCGCTTGATCATCACATATCACAAATACGACACGAAGGGTTTTACACAGGTCTACAACGCGCGGCTCGAAGACGGCCAGTGGAAGACCTATCAGACGAGCGACTGGAATTATCGCTGGGACTTCAGCGGCGGTGGTTCGATCAAGTTCGAGGTCGGCGTCGGCGCGATGACGCGTGAGAAGGACGGCGCACTCAGCCTTAGCTACAGCCACAGCAAGTACGGCGGGGGCATCTGGCGTCTGGACGAGCAGACGCTCAAGCCGATCGGGAACATCACGCGTCCACCGTCTCGCCCGGCGGCGATAGGCAAGGTGGAATCGTCCTTTGCCGGCATGGCGGTCAAATGGGCCGAAGACCTGGGCACCAGCGGCGAAGAAGGAGTAACCTATGTCCTGCGCTGGGAATCCCTTGGCCCAAACCGCGACGAACCACGCCCCCACCGCTTCCAGACCCAAGCATCCTCAGGCTCTACAAGCTGAAGAAATAAGCTGTCATCGGTGTTGCGCCGCGGTTGCAGACTGGCGGCACAGCGCGTGAACAGGCGCGGTGTATCAGAGGTGGACATGCGATCCCAGCGGAGGAACCGAATGAAGCGTGTGGCAGTGGCGGTGTGGCTGGCCGCGATGAGCGCGGTCGGCGCGAGCGACGGCGGCGCGAACCTGTTGAAGAACGGTTCGTTCGAGGGCGGCGCGCGATATTGGTTCTGCGAAACCGACGCGGAAGCCGTGCGCGGCGACGCGGCGCATGGGGAATATGCGCTGCGGTTGCCCAAGGGACTTGTCCAGAGCGCCGCGTTCCTGTTGCAGCCGGGCAAGCCGGTGACGATCAGCTTCTCGGCGAAAGCCGACTCGGAAATGACTATCGGCTGGCAGTGTACACCGTGCGGACGCGAGATTGGCGCCAAAGCGGGGATGACGTGGGGTTTGAAGGGCGCGCACTCGGTCAAGATCGGCAAGGAGTGGAAGCGCTACACGGCGACCTTTACGCCCAACGTGGCGCAGGACGGTTTCTGGCCGCGGCCGACGTACATGTTACAGCTTGGCGATAGCGACAAGCCGGTATGGTTCGACGCAGTCACGGTGGCTTACGGCGCGGGCGCGGATGAGTACGTGTCGCAGCGCGAGGTTGAAGTTCAGGTGAATTGTCCCGAGCTGAAGGGCTACCGCTCATGAAGAGACTTTTGATTGGCATCATCGCCATCCTTGCCGTTTGCGCGTTGAATCTTCGGGCAGAAGATCAGCCCAAGACGGAAGCGCCCGCCAATGCCGCCCAATCGACACCTAAACCCGGCGACGCCGATTACCCGGCGCCTTCGGCGGATGCGCGGCACACGCAGAAGGTCGCAGCCGTGAAATCCGGCAAGTACGATTTGGTACTGATCGGTGACTCCATCACGCACACGCTCGACAAATTCGGCGGGGCATACGCGAAACTTGAGGACACCTGGAACAAACACTTCGCGCCGCGTAACGCCATTAACCTTGGCCACAACGGCTTCCGCACGGAGCAGATTCTCTGGTGCTTGCAGAATGGCGAACTCGATTTTGCACAGTCGCCCAAAGTGTTCATGATTCTCATCGGCACCAATAACAGCGACGATCGCCACTTCAAGAAGGTCCACACAGCGGCAGAGATTCTCGTGGGCACAAAGGCAATCGTGGACGCCATCAAGCAACGTCATCCGACGAGCAAGATTCTGGTGCTGCGGATCTTCCCACGAGGTAACGATTCCGAGAAATCCGCCGTCAAATGGAGCTTCAACTCGTCGAAGCAGTGCATCGAGACCTGCCAGAAGGCCGGCGAGCTCACCGCGAAATTGGCCGATGCTAAACAGGTGTTCTGGCTGGACATCAATCACATCTTCATGCGCCCCGACGGCACCATCAACACGGACCTGATGTGGGACCTGCTGCATCCCAGCCCCGCCGGCGCCGAAGCCTGGGCGCATGCTGTCGAGCCGACACTGGCGCAGCTCATGGGTGATAAGCCGACCGTGGACGCGCCAGCCGCCGCGGACAAACGGGACTGATATTCCGTTACTAGGACGATTACTACAACCAGAGAGCCCGGCGACCATTCGCCGAGCCCGTTGCGGTATACCGGGAACGGGAAAAACGCTCTGTGCCGCATCATCATCGTGGTGGCCATGGCCGCCCTGGTTGCCGCGCTTCAATCGGCAGCTATGGCGCCGGTGGCCGCACGCTGGCCGATCCAGACATCCTCCTCAACACTGAAGACAAGTAAAAAGGAGGGTGGAAAGGAGGATGCTTGGCGAGAAGAGTCCGAAGGGTTGTTGTCGCTATCCTGATGGCCGCGGTGATCGCCGGCTTACAAGCTACGCTCACGCTGCTGCGCTCGAAGTGGCGATGACGCTCAATACTGGGCCCGCCCCAGAGATGGAGCGGGCCAGCAAGAGCGTCTTCTTTAGCTATTAAGGGGCACCTGGAGAGTGCCAACCGTGGCTCGTTTCCTGCGTTCCTCTTCAGACTACCCAAAGGCCGGCCCAAGCACCTCATCCACCCGCTTCTCCATTTCCTTTTCGTCTCTCTGCCATTCGCATTTGGTGATCTCGCAATGCAGCAGCTTGATCTGCGCGGCGAGGTACACCGCAGCGGTCCTAGTGTCCCGTTGAATTAGTCATGAAACATATTTTCCTTGTCCTGCGAGAACGCTCTGCCGATACCTCCAGAGGAGCTATCGGAGGAGGCGTTCCATGCGGCCCGCACAAGCCCTTGTCCTGCACGACGAGCACGTCGAGATTTTGCGGCAGAACCTGCGCACCGGCAAGACGGAATACCGCACGGCGCGGCGTTCCCAAATTCTGCTCTTGCGCGGCGAGGGCATCGCTCCGACCGAGGTCGCGACGCGAGTGGGCTGCGAACGCTGCACCGTCTGGCGCGTCGAACAACGCTATCGCGCCGAACACTTGGCGGCGATCGAGGATCGGCCGCGACCGGGGCGCCCCCGAAAGTTTTCCCCCTCTGCACAGAGCACAGATCGTTGCGCTCGCCTGTCGTCAACCCGCCGAGTTTGCTCTGCCGCTGCGCATGTGGAGCGTGCGCACGTTGACGGCCCAGGTGGTCGCTGACGAGATCGTCACGGAGATACACTATTCGTCGGTCTGCCTGATTTTGCAGGACGCCGACCTGCAGCCCCACCGCACGCTGTATTGGAAGCAAGGCCACGCCCCCGACTTTGACGCCAAGGCCAAACACGTGCTCTGGTACTATGAGAATGCTCCGCGGCTGGCGGCGGCCGGAGAGCCCGTGTTTTGCGTCGACGAAAAGCCCGGCATTCAACTCTTGGGCCGCGCACATCCGGACCAGCCCGCTCGCCCCGGTTGCCCCTTGCGACGAGAATTCGAATACGTGCGCTTGGGTACCGGTCTGCTGATGATGTTGGTGAATGTGGTCACCGGCAAGTTCTTTACGCGCACACCCGAACGCACGAATAGCGAACAGTTCACCGAAATCCTCGACGAGCACCTGAAGACCGTGCCCACAGCCAAGCGCGTGCACTACATCCTGGACAATCATTCGACGCACACCTCCGCGCACACCCGAGCATGGGTTGCCAGTCATCGCGGGCGCGTGCGCCTGCATTACACGCCCAAGTATGCATCCTGGCTGGACCAGGCCGAGATTGCGCTGGGCAATTTCAGCCGATACTATCTCCGCGGTCGAGTGTGGACCGCGAAAGAGGAATTTGCGCCGCACGTGCGCACGAGCACCGCGCATTACAACCGGGAGTTTGCGCATCCGTTCGACTGGTCCTTTACTCGCAACCGTTTTGACGCGTGGCGTCAACGTTGCACGACTTGTTCAACGGGACACTAGCCAGCTTCTCATCGTCTGCTGGTGTGTTTTTTTGCTCGACGGCCTTGCGTGTGTAGTCGCACACCATTTCATCCAGTTGATAGGCGGCCATTCGACGGCGATCCGCCGCATCCATCCAGTCGCCTGCACTCACCTCGGCAAATAGGCTAGCCAGCCGACTCGCAATGAGGGTCTCGATGCCGAGTTCTGTGCACATCTCTTCCGGGAGCTCAATTTGCTGCGCCTCATACTCCCACCGAGCTGGGTGTTCCTGCTTCATCGTTCTGGGATCCAACGGCGGCCGCAGCTGCGTACCCATCAGTTCAGCCATTGTCTTCCGCTTATCCACCAAATCAGCACATGCGTCGCGAATGCGTTGTTTGTAATCGCATGACTGGTCTGAGTCGTCCCTCGCTTCTTCGGCATATCGGTTTCCGCCTTTCTGGCCAGCGACACCAAGGACTTCCGGACTTTGGGGTTGCTGGACTGTCGCCTCGGCCATTGCTCGCTGCGCTTCCTGCAGTCTCGCAAACGATTCGGCCATCTGCGTTCCTGTCCCAGGGATCAGTCCATTGGATTCCGCAACCTTTGCACACACTTTTTGATACTTTGCGCGCCAGTCCTCAGCCTCATGCAGCGCGTTCTCGTACGCATTCTGTCGGAGTTGAAATTGCTTTGCGGACTCGGCGAGCTTCTCCAGATGAGCAGGCGACCCTCGACTATCTGATAGAGTGACTGCATAATCACAGGCAATTGCCGCGAGTTCATGGGTCGCTGCACTGAGGTCGCCCCATTTGTCCAGCTCGCACTTCGTCGCAATATCGCAGGATTCAGACATCTTCATAATGGTCTCGTCCAACGGATCGTTGTCTTTGTGCACGGGTAGCTCTTCACGGATCCGCTTCGCGGCTTCCGCGTGCCGTTCCTCCCCAAGAACGTTTGAGGGCCCGGGTATCTGGGCGCTTTGCATGTTGCCATCGGCAGTTGCTGGTTGCAGTTTCGGCAATCTCGGAACGGCTTCGGCCATGCGCGCGTCGGCGCCGGGCTTGACGTTATACTCTTCCATGATGTGCTCCTATTCCCCGCAGTTGGTGATCCGCCCAGCGCCGGGGGATTTGCTGGCGGTAGTGCCTGTGCCGTCTTTTGCCTTCATCTTCGGTTCATCCACCGAAACTACGTTGGTCGGCGGACGTCGGAAACTCGCCCCGGCCATTGCGCGTTGCGCCTCGGCCAGCCTTGCGAACGCCCCTGCGTGCTCGTGCTTGCTGCTGTCCATCATTCCTCCGTTTCTCCCCCAAAGTTACGGTCCAAGGTCGCCAACCGAGGTTTTTGGGCTGGCTCCCGCGAGTTTCTTCTTTGCCCCTGGTCACCGGGCCATGTTTCTCAGGATCGCCGCTCCTGATGCGGGAAGTTCCCTGTTCATCGGGGTTTGAGCCGACTTCTTGAATGCTGCGCGCTTCGCGGCCAGAGTCGCGGCGCTGAAGTCAGGCCGCTTCTTGATGCCAAGGATTTGCCGGAGCACGGCCGCCTGCGATCGCGTTGGTTTGGTAGCCAGAAGGACAACTCCTTCGGTGTCACCGTCCTGCCGAACGACACAGAACCGAAGCTTGTTCTTGGCCGAGGTCCACTGCCTCGCCGTCTGCAGCATCACGGCCACAGAGTAGCCGGATCCATCGGCGTGGATGTTGCCGCACCGGCCTTGAATCACAGGATCGCGGCAGGGATCCAGCTTGACGTGGGCACGCAGGTTCTTCGCAAGTACCTCGATTTGTTGGCGTAACAGATCAGGTGTTCCAGCTGTCGCGTGACGATGCATGCTCATGGTCGTTCCCCAAGTAGCTTCAGGATTGCATCTTGGCGCCGCTTCGACATGCCGGCCCAGCGGCGACGAATGATTTCGATTATCCGGGAAACGTCACGTGATGTTTTCGTGGAACAGGGGCCACAACAGGGGCCAGTCGATGGTCTGAAGGTGCCTTTTGCTGTATCGAGCTGTTCTGCTGATTCGTGGCTTAACTCATTTGTACACGGAACGTTGTACGACTCAGTTCGGCCTTGGGCATTTTCAGCGGCGTGTTTTGGTCGCAGAAAATCCTAATGGGTTCCGTAGCTTCGAATGTGAACTCACGCCACACCTTAAACCGGCAGGGCAGTCCAATATCGTGGCGGTGCGAGCCGACAATAGCCTGCCCAGCGGCGTCACATGGTACACCGGTGGCGGCATTCACCGTCACGTCTGGCATATCGTCGCCGGCGAAGTTCGCGTTGGCCGGCATGGCACGTTCGTAACCACCCCAAAGTAAGTTCCTAGGCTCAAGATCCAACCAGATTCGCCTGCCGCGAATATCTTCCGTTGATGCAAACGTTTTTCGATACCAACCAATACCAAGCGGGCGAAAACCGTTCCAATTGCCGTTCTTCACGTTTTCTTCGAACGGGCCGCAAATGGCGAAGTCATGTGGCAGATCAACCGGTTGCCACTGTCTGTCATCGAAGGCGCGTGTTTCTGCGCCAGCGGGGTCGGAACTGGTAAATCGCCAGTCGAAATCAAACAATTCACGAACACGTGGCGAACCGACCGCAGGGCAATGGACCGCAGACAAAAGCAAGGCGAGTGTAAGGAATGTCCTCGTCACTGGTGTCGCCTCTTTAGCCCCACGACAGCTATCCCGTTGCACCCTTGATGAAGTCGTTTTCCTGGGAAAGTAAGACTCATACACCTGCCAGGTTGAGCTTGTGCTCGAATGTCGTCGCAACGTTTTGCTCATCTGAGTGGACCTGTGCGTTGAACGAAACCGCAGTGTGGTAGAGCGCCCACAACGGCTGAGCGACCAGCGCGTTGTCCGGCTGGCTTCCGCGTGTTCACTTACCCGGCCGTGGTTCGAGATACCGAGATCGCGTTCGAATTAAACAAGCGGTGATAATCGAACGGGAAACCCCGTGAATCGGTCAAATCGCACATATACTAGGCTTACTCGCCTGCGCATATTCGGTACTACATCCTCGGCTGGGTGGTGGTGGAGGTGCCGGAGGAAGCCGTTGCTCCGAAGCGGGGATCTGTTGTGTCAGACGGGAACACCACATAAGAGTTCCTTACCGGACGAGTGCCTCGCGCATCGGTTTGGGCTCGTCAACCGGTGGGGCCATCGGGGTCGTTCCTCTCGGATCAGTGCACCGGGGCCGGCACCGCATCGTTTTCGGATGCTGATAAATTACTTCTGGCCGCTGGCGAGAAATTGCCTATTCGCATCGGCGTCGTGCTTCTGATAGAGCCCGGTTAATGATCTGAGTGTAGGACCGGTAGAGCGAACTCCCCTGCTGCACGTTGCAGCGAGCGCGCAACACGTGACATACTGTGTCAACTCGCACTGACACTCCGTGTCATTCGCCCAACATTCTTTGGCACTCTGATTCACGGCGTCATCTTTGCGACCGCCGGATTTCCGCGCAGCCATGATGGACGTGCTGAGAAGTCTGACCGACGACAGAAAGACCAACAAGACGAATGTGCCAAGAGCGCAGAGGTCGTCGTCGTTCATTAACTTCAGGCGAACGCTGGAGGGTCGGTTATGGGGCGGGTAGCAGAAACGGGTGCTCGGATGCCATCGTCAATGAGAACGTTCGACAAATGCGCTCGCGCTTCGGTGCTTGGCGCGTTCATCCTTCTGTCTGCATTTGCCCAGAGCAGCGCGCATGCACTGAACTGGAGCCCGACCGGTCCGGCGCTGACCGCCGGCTCTGTTGGCCAGGCTTATAGTCAAACGATCAGCCTCACGGGGACCGGCACCGGCAATCGTCCGTACGCCTTCGTCATCGCGACTGGCAGTGCGTTGCCTCCAGGACTAAGCCTCGCCGGGGCGTCAGATGTTAGCTGCACCATCAGCGGTACACCAACGGCAGCCGGGGCGTACACGTTCACCGTTCAGGCCACAGACGCCAAAGGGAAGGTGGATGCCAATCCTTATTCGATCACCGTTAATAAGGGAACAAGCACCGTCAGCTTAGGCTCTTCTGCAAATCCCTCGAAGTTCGGTCAGACAGTTACTTTCACCGCGACCGTGAACACATTTGTGCTGGCGACAGGTTCCGTCACTTTTAAGGATGGGGCCACTACTCTCGGATCGGGGACCGTAGATGGGACTGGGCATGCGACCTTTGCGCTTAGCAGTCTGTCCCTCGGTTCGCACAGCGTCACGGCTGTGTACGGCGGCGATGCGAACTTCCTGAGCAGCACATCTCCTATTCTGACGCAGACAGTGACGCAAGCGGCCACGACCACAGCGCTGAGTTCTTCGCTCAACCCTTCGCTGCAAGGGCAAGCGGTGACTTTCACCGCCACGGTCGGCGCAAGTTCGCCTGGCAGCGGCACACCGACAGGGACCGTCGTGTTTAAAGATGGCGCAACAACACTCAGCACCACGACACTAGCCAGCGGTTCGGCCACGTTCACCACATCCACGCTCGCCAACGCGGGCCACAGCATTACGGCGGCGTACAGTGGCGATGCGAACTTCATTGCGAGCACCTCAACGACACTCACGCAGACGGTCAACCAGGCTCCGGCCATCACGAGCGGCAACAGCACGATCTTCACGGTTGGTTCTGCCGGCTCATTCACTGCCACTGCGACCGGTTCTCCAGCGCCCACGTTCAGCGTTTCTTCCGGCACGTTGCCGGCGGGCGTGAGTCTGGCGGCCTCGGGCGTACTCAGCGGCACGCCAGCTTCGGGGATGGGCGGCGTTTACGCTGTTACGATCAAAGCATCGAATGGTATCGGAACCGACGCGACGCAGAATTTCACGCTGACAATTAATCAAGCTCCGGCTCTCACGAGCGCAAACGGCACGACCTTCACAACAGGAGCCGCAGGCTCCTTCACGGCCACTGCAACGGGATTCCCTGCGCCAACGTTCAGCCGTTTGGGTGGAACGCTGCCTAGCGGCATTGCGTTTAGCTCGGCGGGCGTGCTAAGCGGCACGCCTGCGGCAGGCACGGGCGGCACCTACCCGATCACCATCAGCGCAGCCAATGGAGTCGGATCAAACGCGACACAGAGCTTCACGCTCACCGTGAATCAGCAGCCTGCGATCACCAGTCTCAGCAGCGCGAACTTCGTTGTCGGGACGGCCGGTTTGTTCACCACCACGGCGACAGGCTTTCCGGCGCCGACGTTTGCAGTGAGCGCCGGTGCTTTGCCCAACGGGCTGTCGCTCAGCTCCGCGGGCGTGCTCAGCGGAAACGCGGCTCACAATACCGGCGGCAGCTATTCCTTGACGATCACGGCGAGCAACGGCGTCTCGCCGGCGGCGCAGCAAGCGTTCACACTGACGGTGAATGAAGCGCCGGCCATTACCAGTGCCGGCAATGCGACCTTCGAAGTCGGAACACAGAGTTCGTTCACCGTCACCACAGGGCATGCATTTCCGGCAATTGGCTTGAGCGAGTCCGGCACCTTGCCGGGCGGCGTCACGTTTGTGGACAATGGAGACGGCACTGCCACTCTGGCCGGCAACCCGGTCACAGGCAGCGGTGGCATGTACTCGTTCTCGTTTACGGCTTCGAACGGGATCGCGCCAGATGCCGTGCAACCGTTCTCGCTGACGGTGAACGAGGCATCTTCGATCATCAGCGATAGCACGACCACCTTCACCGTCGGGATTGCCGGTGACTTTACGGTTGTCACAGGCCACGATTTCCCAGAGTTGACACTTATCAGCACGCCCGGCCCGTTGCCGGATGCGGTGAAGTTTAAAGATAATAACGATGGCACAACGGCCACGCTGGCGGGCACACCCGTGGTCGGCACCGGCGGCGCGTACGGATTCGCCATCACCGCGACCAACGGGATTTCGCCGGATGCGATTCAGCACTTCACGCTGAACGTCAACGAAGCGCCGTCCTTCACGACCGGCCCGGCAAACCAGACCGTGACCGTGGGCGACACCGCCAGCTTCGGTCCGGTCGCCGCCACGGGCGTACCACCTCCCGTGTTCAAGTGGCAGCGCTTGGTCAATGGTTCCTGGGCGGACATTGTCGGCGGAAGCGGCAAGTCGTTCTCGATTGTCGCCGCCTTCCCGGATGATTATGGCGCGCAGTTCCGCGCTGTGGCGACAAACGTAGCGGGCAGCGCGAACGGTGCGGTGGCAACACTGACGGTGAAGCGAAATCAAAGCATTACCTTTGGCCCCCTGAACAACATGCACTATGGCGATGGGGACCTCGCGCTGATGGCGGTAGCCTCTTCTGGCCTGGCGGTGAGTTACGCCAGCTCCGATCCGAACGTCGCGACGATCGTGGACGGAAAAATCCACGTCGTCGCCCCAGGCATCACGAGCATCACGGCGTCACAGCCGGGCGACAACGACAACTGGAATGCTGCGGCCGACGTCGCGCAGACGTTGACCGTGGAAAAGGCCGTGCTCACGGTTACCGCTGATTCCGTCAGCCGCAACTATGGCGAGCAGAATCCGCAGTTCACAGCGACGATCACCGGGTACGTGAAGGGCGAAAATTCTGCCACAGCCGCCGTGACCGGTGCGCCAGACCTCAGCACAACCGCAACGGCAAGCAGCGGAGCCGGCACGTACACGATCACCGCGAGCATCGGTTCGCTGTTGGCAGCCAACTACAGTTTCGTGCCGGTCAACGGTCTGCTGACGATCCAGGCGGTTCCGCTGAAAATCACCGCCGACGACAAGAGCAAGGCCTACGGCGCGGCGCTGCCGCAACTCACGGCATCGTACAGCGGCTTTGTGAACGGCGATGATGCCAGCAAGCTGACAGCGCAGCCGACGCTCAGCACCACTGCCACGGCATCTAGCGACGCCGGCAGCTATCCGATCACGGTGAGCGGCGCGAGCAGCCCGAACTACACCATCTCTTATGTGAATGGAACGCTGACCATCCAGGCGGTCGCTCTGACGATCACGGCGGACGACAAGATCAAAGCGTATGGCGCGGCGCTGCCGAAGTTCACGGCGTCCTATAGCGGTTTTGTGAATAACGATGATGCCAGCAAGCTCACGACGCCCCCGACATTGGCGACCACGGCGACAGCCGCCAGCAATGTCGGCAGCTACCCGATTACGGCGAGCGGCGCCGCCAGTCCGA
>DASXUX010000009.1:0-34582 GCA_036504595.1 Planctomycetota bacterium
CGTCGCCTCGTGCGGCAAGTGCGAGCAGCCGAAAACGCGATGCAACAGTTGCGACCAGCCCAAAGCCAAGTGCCACACCTGCAACACCTGCAATACGGGCTGCGGCGAAACAGTGGTGCTGATGTACGACAACAACTACAATGACGGCCTGACGGCACACATCAATGGCCGCCGCCGCTAGACCGCGATCGAAAAGCATGATGGAACCCGGTCCAACCAAAGGTTGGACCGGGGCTTTTGTTGGAAGTATAATCACGGTGTTGAAGGGCTGCAGCTTGGGCATGCGTAGAAGTTTGGCACATGCGGCACACGAATCGCGCGCGCATTTGTGAAGGCATCTGGGCTGCGCCTGGGGAAGGTGAACATGACCGAACCGTTGCTGGGGGAGTTTAAGGTGTTCCAACTGAACGAGAGGGCGCTTTGCGCAGCAAACCCAGGGAAGTACGTGCTGATTAAAGGGCAAGATATCATTGGCACCTACGGCAAACAGTACGATGCGATTTCGGAAGCGTACACGCGCTTCGGAAATGTGCCGTTCTTCATTAAACGTATTGCATCGCAGTGACCGCCCGCCAATGGAGAGCTCGGGTTATGCCTTCGTTCACAATTCACAATCCTCAGATTCTCTCCGCCGGACTTGTGGCGCCGGTGAGTGTCTGCATCTGCGCCGCTGCGGAGGAGTCTTTCAGGAAGAGCGGCCTGGCCTTACCGCAGCCCATTCTCACCGATGCAAAGATCGACACCGGCGCCGATCGCAGCGTGATCGGGAAGGGCATCGCAGCGCGGCTGGGGTTGAAGCCGGCCGGTGTTTGCCTGGTCGATACGCCATCGTCGAAGAACTTCCTTTGTTATGAATACGCCTTGCGACTCGTCTTCTCAAACGACGTGGTTTGGCAAGGTATCATGCTGGAACTTCCCGCCGCCAAGGAGAGCATCGAGATCCTTATAGGTCGCGACATCCTCAGCAACGGCGCACTCATATATATCGGTTATGACAATTCGTTCAGCCTGTGCTTCTGAAACAACGCCTGCCAGCACAGCCCGAAGTCCACTTGAAGATCCCGCTCTACCTGCGAGAGCGAAAATCGGACAGTGATAAGCGATTATCGATCTCGTCCCTCATTTCGGCGCATCTCGACCTTGGAATCTTAGTCGTCTTTCCGGCAAGACGCACAGCACAGCGCCACCGCCATCAACTCACGCAACCCTTGTAAGAGACGGTTCTTCCCCCCTTAGCACACTCGCCGTTCCGAATGCGAACAAGGGGCTAAGGAACGAACCATCCAATGCCCTTTTACGCTGTCGGCACACCGCGTGCGGACACTGGCATTCGGACTCTTCCCGCACAGCGGTGTCAATTGAGCCTGTCCATTCGCTTGGCGGTCGGCCTCTGGTGGGGACTGCAAAGCGGGCACGAAGAAGTCCCGTTGTCTGCTCGTGCTGTTCAGATGGTGCTGAGTCGCCATTTTCGAGAAGTACTAGGTGGGTTCAAGGAGGAGTTATGAAGATTTGGCTGGTTTTGTTGGCGATCTGGATGCTTGTGTACGGTGCAGCAGCAATCTTTCACCTTAGTTTCGAAGGCATGGGCGCGGTCATGGGCATTCTGGCCATCGCAGATGGCATTCTGATTTTCATGAACAAGTAGCTCTGTTTCTGAAGGGCGCGACGTGTGCAGCGCTCTTAAGACAAACACTTGTCATACGGCTTACTTAGAAAAGGCGGTGAAGCATGTTGCATAAACTCAGTTGTTTGCTGTTAGCTACGATGGCGCTGTGTTGCGGCGCGTTCGGTGCAACGGCAGGAGTGGACGACGTCATCAAGCTGCAGCGGTCTGCAGTCGGAGACGACGTTCTGATCGCTTTTGTGCAGGACTCGACTGTCGCATATGACTTGACAGCCGAGGACATTCAGCGGCTCGACGACGCCAACGTGCCTTCAACTGTGATCGTGGCAATGCTCGATCACGGCAAGCAACTGCGCAGTGCGCCCGCCGACCTGCCGCTCCCTCCGGCTTCGCCGGCGGTCACGGTGGCACCAGCATCCAGCCCAACTGCTGTGGTATACGCGCCCGCCCCCGAGCAGGCGAATATCACCCTCTTCTACGAAGCGCTGTCCCCCTACGGCACCTGGTCTCAAGATGAGGGAAATGGCTGGGTGTGGGAGCCATCGGATGGCATGCGAGACACGAGTTGGCGCCCCTATGCAAACGACGGACATTGGACTTGGACGGACCATGGCTGGTATTGGGAATCTGAATCCCCGTACGGCTGGGCCACGTACCATTACGGGCGTTGGGGTTACAACTCCCACCATCGTTGGAGTTGGGCGCCGGACAATGTTTGGGGACCCGCCTGGGTTGATTGGCGGCAGTCGGATGATTATTACGGCTGGGCGCCGCTCCCGTTCGGTTCACGGTTTGAAGTAGGCGTCGGTTTCAGTTTTGGCGGCAGAAACAGGGGCTTTGACTTTCACGCCGACTTGGACGAGAGCTACTATAGTTTCGTGCCCTCTGGCAATTTCCTTGATATCAACCTGGGCCTCGTCCTGGAGCGGAATGACCGGCGCCGGCACGATTTCTATGGCCGGACTAGAGTCGTCAACAACACATACGTATACAACGACAACCGTATTATCAACAACGGCGTCCCCGTGGCTAGCGTTCAGCGCGCTACGAATCGCAAGATTGAACGGGTCGCCGTGGTGGATGCCAATATCGCCGTGGGACAGCCTATCCGAGGCGAGCGCCACACGGCTAACCGAATCGAAGCATACCGGCCCAAGTTGGCCAATGTAGCGCCGGTGGAACCACCCGTTATGGTAGCGCGCCAGAAAGCCGCCGCGCTGCACGCAAGCGTCGCCGTCAAAGCCGAGGACCGCAAGACCGTCGCGGTGGACCGTCAGGCCGACCGCCAGGCTGCCAGCCGGCGAGTTGAGGAAACAAAAGCGCTGCTCAAAGACAAGCAGACAAGTTCGGCTCTGGATCGTAAAGCAACGGTCGAAACGAATAGAGCCGCCAAAGTGGACGCTTCTTTTGAGAAGCAGCACGAGAGAGAGGAAGCTGCGAAGGAGCGAAAAACATCGGCAGAAGAGAAGCAACAAGCGAACGAGAAGGTGCGCGAGGCAAAGGCGGAAGCCAAGGTGCGCGAGAAGACCAGTGAACAACCCTCGAAATCGGAAGCACAACCACGCTCCACGAACAACGAAGCGGCTGCCGAACGTGGCGCCGCAAACAGGGAAGCGGCAGCAGAGCGTAAAGCTGCAACAGAGTCCAATCGAGAAGTAAAGCAGAACACTGCAAAGGAAAAGCAAAGTGCGACCAACGAGGCCGCCGCCGAACGGAGCGCTGCGAACAAGGAAGCTGCAGCAGAGCGCAGTTCAGCGAACAGGGAAGCTGCGGTGGAGCATAAAGCGGCAGCAGAGACTAATCGAGAAGCGAAGCAGAGTGCTGCTGAAGAAAAGCGGAGTGCGAACAAGGAAGCCGCCGCCGAACGGAAAGACGCAGCGGCGGACGAGAAAGACAACAAACGCGAAGAGCGCGGTGCAGCCAAAGACGAAAAGGCTCACGAAAGAAAGTAGTGTTCGCATCGACGAGCGCTGGCCGAACAGCACAAAGCTGTCGACCAGTGCTCGTTAATTTACTCACAACACTTTGGGAGGCCGGAAAATGAAACGAATCCTGGTTGGGGCCGCGGTGGTTGGTGCACTTGCAGTGGGCGGCGTATGGATTGCCAGGCCGAAGACAGCCAGCAGCGACACAATCGTCAGCATGGCGAAACGCGGCGCCAGCGAGACGGAGATGCTGAAGACCGCTACGGAAAGTCATCCATACCGACTAAACGCGGACGATGTGATCAAGCTCAAGGCCGCCGGCGTTCCAGAAACGGTGATCATCGAGATGCTCCACAACACCGCCACGAATTCCGTTGCCATCCAAAAATAGAATGGCGAAAGGCAGTATCTCCGAGTTCCGGAGCCTTTTTGACGATAAGCAATTACTCCAACCGCAGGCACAAAGGTATGTCCATCGATAGCGATGCGGCGTGACGTTTGCATCTTTACGTGATGTTTGATTCCTTTAAAGGACAATAGCATGCTAGGTACAATCTTAGTGGTCGTCTTGATTTTGGCTTTGCTCGGGGCGATTCCGACCTGGAATCACAGTCGAGAATGGGGCTTTTACCCCAGTGGCGGGGTAAGCCTCCTTCTGGTGGTAGTAATCGTTCTGTTGCTGTCGGGCCGCATTTGACTCTGGCCAATTGCACCCTTGTTGGCGTTTTTGTCAATCACTCCACGCCCCAGCCAGGCATCATGCTTACGCTGGTGGCTACGCACAGCGGTCCGAACGCCGTGGGCAGCTTGGCGATGTGGCTCGCGATCGAATACTTCGGCCTGGATCTTAACGTCCGCTCTCTCGCATTTAGTAATAATCATGAAGTCGATTTTCGGCCCCATGATCGATTCTATTCGTTTCGATCTCACCGACCACGCCCAGTTCTTTCGAGCTCGCAATCGATGACATGATGGGATCCGGCGGCTGCCCGACCATACGAATATCGATCAATGGAATAATGAAAATCGGTGGTCTCGGCGATTAGGTGTCCGGCTCGGGCCCGCGATAGCTCCTGCTGTGAGGCAATTATGCTGATGGCACAATAAGTGTGCTGGTGAGTCAGGAACTAGATCCATTTCGATCAAACAAAGGAGGTGCGTTGTGAGAGCTAAATTCGGTCTGTTGTCCGCATGGGTTTGCGCGACATTGTTGGCTTGTGCTGGCGGCGCGTACGCTGCGGGCAACCAGATGGACATCATTCACTTCAAAGATAAGGTGGACAAGGAGACGGCGAGCCAACTGCAAACCACCTTTGCCGGTGTCAACGTGCTTGGCTTGCCAACTACGGGCAAAAAGCCAGTACCCTCGCTAGCCGGCCAGACCGTCACATTTACCATCGGCGATGCTTCGTTTCAGGGCACGGCGGACTCAAAAGGCAAGGTAGCCACTCCCTTCAATGCGATGCTGAAAGGCACTACGTTCTCGCTGAAGTACAAGGGCCTTCCGTTGATTTCGCTGTTGCCTCTCGCGGCGCCCGATGGCAAGGGTAAGTCCGTAGCCGTTCACTTCAAGGTTACCGCCACCGTGCCAGGCCAGACGGCTGTCGTCTTGGTAGATAAGACCGTAGGGCTGATTTACAGCGCCACAAAAGGCAATTTCTCGGGGAAAGGGCCGGCTCCTAAGTCAGACACAACGGTCCCTACGATAGCGAGCACATACCCCTTGGATGCCGCCACCGGAGTCCTCATCAATCAGCAGGTCACTGCGACTTTTAGCGAGGAAATGGATTCTTCAACGATCACTTCATTTACCATGAGCTTGCAGCAAGGGACGACGCCGGTCACGGGTACTGTGAGCTACGCTGCCGGTATCGCGACCTTTACGCTATCAAGCGATCTCGCCCCCGACACGGTATATACGGCTACGGTTTCCACTGGAGCCAAAGACCTTGCAGGAAACGCACTGGCCAGCAATTTCGTGTGGACATTCACGACGGGTGCAACCGCTGACAGCACGCCCCCGACTGTGACGTCAACAAATCCTACAAGCAATGCGAGCGGCGTGGCGATCAACACCGCGATCGCTGCGACATTTAGTGAGGCGATGAGCCCCTCAAGCCTGACAGCGGCGACTTTCACGCTGCAACAAGGAACGACGGCCGTTCAAGGCTCCGTCAGCTACAGCGGCACGACGGCTACTTTTGCGCCGGCAGCAAACTTAACGGCGAGCACCGTCTATACGGCCAGTATTTCCACCGGGGCAACAGACCTGGCAGGCAACCCACTGGCAGCAAATGTCGTGTGGACGTTCACGACGGGTGCAGCCGCGGACAGCACGCCACCGACTGTGACGTCAACAAATCCTGCCAACAATGCGAGCGGCGTGGCCATCAATGCCGGGATAGCTGGGACATTTAGCGAGGCCATGAGCCCCTCAAGCTTGACAACGACTACTTTCACACTACAGCAAGGAACGACGGCCGTTCAAGGTTCCGTAAGCTACAACGGCACGACTGCTACTTTTGCGCCCACAGGTAACTTAACAGCGAGTACCATCTATACGGCCACCATTTCTACCGGGGCCAAGGACCTCGCGGGCAACCCACTGGCAGCAAATTTCATCTGGAGCTTTACAACAGGTGCAACCGCAGCGAAAGGCCCAGCGCCGGTGTCTCTTGGGATGGCCGGAAACTTCGCGATTCTGGCGAAATCAGGAATCGATACGGTTCCAACCTCCGCAGTAACTGGAGACATTGGCGTCAGTCCAGCCGCCGCCACGTTCATAACAGGATTTGGCTTAACAGCCGATTCCTCGAATGTGTTTGCGACGTCCCCTCAAGTAACCGGTAAGGTATACGCAGCCAACTATGCTGTACCTACTCCCAGTAACCTGACCACGGCCGTGAGCGACATGGAAACGGCATTCACCGACGCTGCCGGACGGCCGACACCAGACTTCACAGATCTGGGCGCAGGAGATATAAGCGGGTTGACTCTTGTTCCTGGTCTCTACAAATGGGGTACCGGTCTATCTATCAATACAGACATCACTCTAGCCGGTGGCCCGAACGATGTATGGATCTTCCAAGTAAGCAAAGACATTACTCAGGCTAACGGGGTCAAAATTATATTGACCGGCGGAGCACTTCCCAAAAATATTTTCTGGCAGTCGGCCGGTGTAGTCTCGCTGGGAACGACCGCGCACTTCGAAGGTGTCATCCTGTCACAAACAGCAATCACGCTTGATACGGGCGCATCGATCAATGGTAGACTGCTATCTCAGACCGCGGTGACACTGAAATCGAGTACTGTTACGCAACCTGCTCCGTAACATTTGTATTCTGAGTCCGTTGTATTGCGCACGAGTTAACCAACTCGTGCGCAATTCATTTCACGGGAAGTCAGTCTCATCGACGATGGCTGGCGTCAATCCATTTCTTCAGCAGGCAGCGCAGATCGTCGACGTCCAGGTCGGTTCGGAATAGCTCGCGCGCCCGTTCCAGATTTCTGCGGATCACGGGCTTGAGTTCCGCAATCGTGACCGATGCTTCGGGCTTCTTGCTCGCAGCGAGCCGCGCATCAACCTGCTGGATTTCATTGATGGCGCCGAAAGTGGCCGTTCAGCCCCAGGAAAGCTGGATTGTTCATCAGCGGCCCGAAATGGCTTTGGTCTCGGCAGAAATGTGGGAGGCAGTCAACGCCAAGATCGCCGCGCGAGGTGATCGTTGCCGCGCTGCGCGGGCGCGAAAAGCCAGCTATCCCTTGTCTGGGCTGGTGAAATGTGGCGAGTGCGGCGCAACGATGGTCGGGACGCGCGCCAGCGGCATCGAGCGGTACTACTGCTCCAGCTTTTACAAGGCCAAGAAGTGCGCGTGCAGCAGCGTTCACCAAGACAACTTGCTCGCGGTTCTAAAGGACAATATCAGGGAGAACTGTTTTTGCGGCGGTGACATCAAGGCACTCATCAACAAAGGAATGAAGGGCTTGCCGGGGACTCAAGCGCAAGACAGGCGGCTGTTGTTGCGGCAATACGAAACCACGAAACAGCAGTACGACCGCGCCACCCAGAACCTGCTCTTGGCCGATCCCGAGAACGTGCGCGCGCTGAACAACGCCATGACCACGTTGCGGAAAAAACTTGAGAGCTTGAAGAACGATCTTGCAGAAGTGCCGAAGCCGGTCGATCAGAAGCAACTCGCGGAAAGGGTCATGGCCGAAGCGCCCAGACTGCTCGACAACCTGATGAGCAAGCATCCGGAGCGCCTGAAGGCAGTGCTCAGCCGGCTTGTGGAGAAGGTCGAACTGCGGTTCGGAGACGGGCACTGGGGCAAGCGCCGCATCCGCGTGATCACGGGCTGCGACGCCTACCTGCGTCTGCCATTCTCATTCACCACAGAAAATCGGGGCGACTGGATTTGTCCTGTGGTGAAGGTGTCGGGGTCGAGGGATGCGGTCCGTCGCCTCAATGGGAGGTCCGAGCCCCGCCTAGGATAATGGGAGACTCTGACGACAAGACAGTTGCGAAAGAACGCAATGGCTGGGATCGTCGTAGCGGCGACGGCGGCCAGTGCGAAGGCTCTTGCGCCGGGAGCACAGCGTCGAACCTGGCGGCGCCATTGCGCGTCCTCAACTCATCTGAACCTCCACGGTGTGTTCGATGCGGTCGTCGCGCAGAGGAATCGACAGGTCGGCTTGCTCAACGCCGTCCACGGTCACGCGACTGACAATCGACCCGGTGTGCTCGATGCTGATATGGTAGAAGGTTTCGCGATATCGGTAGTGGACCTTAAGCGTCGGCCACTCCGCCGGCAAGCGGGGAGCGATGCGGAGCACCTGCACACCCAGCTTCAAGCCCAGGATCGCTTCGACGATAAGTTGGTACATCCAGCCAGCGGCCCCGGTGTACCACGTCCAGCCGCCGCGGCCGACGTGCGGCTCAACGGCGTAGACGTCGCCAGCGACCACGTAGGGTTCCACCCGGTAGGTGGCGATTTGCTCCGGCGTGGCACCGTGGTTAATGGGATTGAGCATTTGTAGTAGCTGCCATGCCCGTTCGTGTTCTCCATGAATCGCCTGAGCCATAGCGAGCCAGACTGCTGCGTGGGTGTACTGGCCGCCGTTCTCCCGTACGCCCGGTACGTAGCCTTTGATATAGCCCGGATCGACCGGAGAGCGGTCGAAAGGCGGGACAAAGAGTTGGACTAGCCGCGCGTCCGTACGCACCAGACGCTGCTGGGCCGCACCCAACGCTACGGAACAGCGTTCGGGAGCGCCTGCGCCGGAGAGCACCGCCCAGCTTTGCGCAATCGAATCGATCTGGCATTCAGCGCCGCGCACCGATCCCAGCGCCTCGCCGTTGTCGAAGAAGGCCCGGACATACCAGTCTCCATCCCAGGCTTCGCGCTCAATGTTCTCGCGCAGTTTGTGGGCGGCGGCGAGGCACTCACCAACGAAAGCCGTGTCGCCGCGCGCGCGAGCGACTGCCGCGAACTGCGTCAGCACGTAATACAGAAAGAAGGCCAACCAGACGCTTTCGCCTTTGCCTTCGGCGCCGACATGGTTCAGCGCGTCGTTCCAATCACCGTTGCCCATCAGCGGCAGGCCATGCGCGCCAAACTTCAGGCCATGCTTAATGGCGCGGACACAATGATCGTAAAGCGGGGCCGATTCTGCCCCCTTGGCCGGTAGATCGTAATAGTCCTGTTCGTCCGGCTGCAACGGGCGCGAAGCCAGAAAACCGGCCGGTTCGTCCAATATGCCGGTGTCCCCGATACTGCGCACGTAAATGCTGGCGACGAGCGGCAGCCACAGGTAATCGTCCGAACAGCGCGTGCGTGTGCCGCGCCCCAGAGGCGGATGCCACCAATGTTGCACGTCGCCTTCGGGGAATTGGCGCTCCGCGCACCGCAGGAGTTGTTCGCGAATCAGTCGCGGCTCCGTGTGCAACAGCGCCAACACATCCTGCAACTGATCGCGGAATCCATATCCGCCACCGGACTGATAGAACCCGCTCCGTCCAAATACGCGGCAGGCCAGTGTCTGATAGAGCAGCCAGCCGTTGGTTAGGACGTTGAGCGCCGCATCCGGCGTCTCAACGTAAACGGCACCGAGGGTGTGCTTCCAGTACTCCCAGACCGCTTCCAGTTCGCTGCGTGCGGCGTGCGAACCGCGGAAGCGCTGCAGCAGGCTGCGCGCTTCATCGGCGTCGAAACCCGCGCCCAACGTGAAGACGATCTCGCGCTCTTCGCCGGGGCCCAGTTCCAACGGAACCTGCACTGCGCCGCAGGGATCCAGACCAGCGCCCACCTTACCCGCGAGTCGCACGCGCTCCATCGCGGCGGGGTTGGCCAGATTGCCGTTGCGACCAATGAATTCCGTGCGATCGCCTGTCACGCTGCGGCGAGCTCCATTCGTGCCTTCACCAACACCGCTCTCGCCCGCGTCCAAAAATGCCACTCGGCCGCGAAACTCCGTGTTGTAGGCGTTGCGGGCGAAGATCGCGCCCGTTTGCGGGTCGACCTCCGTGAGCACGTGCGGCAGCGACTTGGTCCGTTGTTCCCCGAGCACCCACTCGACGTATGCGGTCGCCGAAAGATGGCGCGTCTGCACGGAGTGGTTGCGGAGCTTGAGCACCATGAATTTCACAGGTGATTCTTTGGCGACGTAAACACAAAGCTCGGAAGCAATGCCGTCCTCAGTGTGTTCGAAGATGCTGTAGCCAAAGCCGTGGCGGCAGACGTAGCGGCCCTGGCCCCGCTTCGGCAAGGACGTCGGCGACCAGAAGCGGCCGGAGTCCTCGTCGCGAATGTATAAGGCTTCGCCCGTGCAGTCGCCTACCGGGTCATTGGACCAGGACGTCAGCCGAAATTCGTGGGCGTTCTCGCGCCAGGTATAGGCGCCACCGCTTTCGGAAACGACCGTGCCGAAGACTGGATTGGCCAGAACATTGACCCACGGAGCCGGCGTGTTCTGTGCCGCACTGGACGTATCCACGCTCGGATTCAGCGTAATGACGTATTCGCGCCCGTCCGGCGTGAAGCCACCAAGGCCGTTAAAAAATATGAGATTCGGAGCTGGCGGACTGCCGGCGTCCAACCGCCTCGAGAGCCGCGGGGCGGATGTGCGCGTCGGTCGCAGCCACGGCATACGCGCTTCGGCTTGAGCGTGGCGTGCGGCCTGCTCGGCAAGCGTGCCGCCACTGTCGGCGATGATCACGCGCGCAACGGTCTGCAGCAGGATGCGGTCGTCTTCGGGCAACTGATCGCGGATGCGAACGAAAATTCCGCCGTGTTTATCAAGAAACGCCGCTTCGCTGCTCGCGCCGATCACGCCCATGATCTCATCCTGCGTCCCTTGGCGATAGCCGTTCCGCTCTTCGTTCCAGATCACCAGATCGACCGCCAGCCCGCTCAGCCGCCAGAAGGCATGCGCCTGGACCAGTTGGCGCACGAGGTCGAGGCGGGATTGATCGCTGATGCGCAAGAGTACGATAGGCTGATCGCCCGAGATGCCATAGCTCCACAGTCCAGACTGGCCTCTGGCGTTCTGCGCCAGGATGCTGGGCGCGGCCCGCTGCAGGGGATTGGAATACACGATTGAACTGGCGAGCCGGCCGTAGAGTTGGGCGTCCGGTTCGGTGGCATTGAGCTGCTGCAGCACGACTTGGCGGTGTGTCCAGGCCAACTCGAAGACGCGTTCTGCAAGCCGGCGGTCGCGGTACTTCTCAGCCAGAACCAAGGCCGCTTCCCGCGTCGCGGCGACGCCCAAAACGAGATCCACGATAACGGTTTCTTCCGGCCTGATGACGATCACGTTGCGGATCGACACGATTGGGTCCAGCACCGCGCCCGCACTATCCGAGAGTCGGAACGCTTCCGGCGAGACCATTCCGGAACCGACACTGCCGGTTGCTCGGCGATCCAGAGCGGCGGGGTCCGCCGTGCTCCGGCCGCGGCCGACGAACTTCGCACGGTCGGTTTCGAACGAGGCTTTGCCCAGCACCGACCCATGCACCGTCATCAGGTGGAGCAGGCACGGCGAGTGTTCTTGCGCCGAACGCGGGCGACGCGTGCACAAAATTGCCTGCTGGTCGCGCAGAAGTTCGGTCTGCACGAACAGGTTGGCGTAGGCCGGATGAGTAGCCTCGGACGCAGACGGTGCCAGCACCACTTCCGCGTAGCTGGTCAGGACGAGGGTGCGCGTTTTGTTCGAGTTGTTCGTAATGCGGATGCGGCGCAGCTCGATATCATCTTCGGGCGAAACCGCAATATCGGTCAGCGTTTCAAACTCGCTGTCGTGGCGCCGAAATTCCGCGCGAGCCTGCGAAAAAATCGCTTCGTAGTGCTTCGCGCTCTGCAATGTCGGCTGGTATGCGTTGGACCAGATCCGGCCCGTGGCCGCATCCTGGATGTAGCAGAACAGACCCCAGTTGTCGCGCGTGGCATCCTCGCGCCAACGGGTGAGCGCCACGTCGTTCCAGCGGCTGTAGCCGCCGCCAGCGGCGGTCACCATCAGGCTGTAACGGCCGTTCGAGAGCAGATGGACTTCCGGTGTCGGCGTGTGCGGCGTCGTAAAGGAGCGTGACTGCGACCCTTGTTCTTCCGCCGCGACAACCGGTTCGGCGCTTTCAAGACTCAGTGTGTCGAGCACGGGTGTCTTCGGAATTTTCTCATATAATAGCGGCACGCTCGCCTGGAAGAGCGGATCGGATAGAAATCGCCGCTGCATAGGCTGCCCCAGAAGCACATGTGCGAGCGATAAGAGGGTCATGCCCTGGTGGTGAGCCATGAACGTCTGCACGATGGCGTGCGGTTGCCCGCGTCGCAGGCGCGACTTCGTGTAGTCGATCGCATCGTAGAAGCCATAGAAACCGCTGAAGCCTTCGCGCGCGAGGCGTTCTAGATTTATACAGGCTGCTTCGGGCGCGACCATCAAGGCCAATGCCGAGGCGTACGGCGCCACGACAAGATCCCCCGACAGTCCGCGTTTGTAACCCAGGCCGGGCACGCCAAATGAACTGTACTGATACTCGCCCTGTGCGCTCAGGGTATTGTAAGCCGATTCGGATACGCCCCACGGCACGCTATGTTCCCGGCCGTACTCGATCTGACGTCTGACCACTGCGCGACAGGTCTGGTCCAATAGCGTGCCGGGAAAGCTCGGCATCACGAGCAGCGGCATCAAGTATTCAAACATGGAGCCGCTCCACGACAGCAGCGCGGGGCTATCGCCTGCGGCAGTCAGCAGGCGTCCCAGCGCAAACCAGTGCTCCTGTGGAAGCCGGCCCTGCGCAATCGCGAGGAAGCTGCCCAGGCGCGCCTCGGAAGCTAGTAGGTCGTAGGAACCGCTGTCACGCCGGTGGTGGCTAACGTTGTAGCCGATGGTCAACAACCTGCCGGTTTCGTCGAGCAGGAAGTCATATTCCATATCCGCCAGTTCCCCGCACTGTCGCGCAAGCTGCTCCAGCAGCACAATGCGTTCTCCCGCGCCACGGCTGGCGGCGGCCAGCGCGCGCCTCAGCTCCGAAAGGAGCTGCGCTTGCGCCGCGATGGACTCCACGCGGTTCAGTTTCAGCATGCGATCAAGCAGCGGCACAATTTGCTGTTCCATTTGCGCCACTTCGCGCAACGTGGGGATGCGCTCGAGATGCTGTCGGATCTGGCGCCAAATGGCGCAGTGATCGGATTCATCCGGCGCCGGCGCTGGCGGGAGCGCCAACGCCACCCAAGGCACCAGCTCGAGCAGTTCGTCGCGCAACTCGCACGCTTGCCGTTCGAGCGCGAGCGCCCAATCGCGCACAGGCGCATCGCCATCCGCGATGCTCGAGGCGAGATTGCGGGCCGACTGTGCAGCCTGCTGCAGCCTGGCATAATCGCCGACGAGCGTCTGCGGCTTCTGCTGGAGTTCCGCCCGCAACTGCGTCAGGTGCTGTTGCACTTCCGCCGTCGAGCTTTCGTTGACGCCTTCCCTTCCATGCGTGGCCTGCAGACTGTCGGCCAGCACGTCCAGCGTGTCACGCAGTCCAGAGCACACATCGGCCTGCCGTACCGGCTGGCCCGAAAGTTCGAGCAGACCGGCGCGAAGCGTGAGTAACATCGCGGCCAAGTTACCGCTGTCCACGCTGGAGACGTAGAGCGGAGGAAGCGGCTGCAGAGAGCGTGTGTCGTACCAGTTGTAGAAATGTCCGCGGAAGCGTTTCAACTCGCTAAGCGTGTGCAAGGTCTGGCGGGTGCGCGCCGACAATTGCCTGGCCGAGATATAGCCGAAGTCGTGCGCGGACAGGTTCGCCAGCAGCGCCATCCCCATGTTCGTCGGCGAGGTGCGGTGTGCGGTCATGGCTTGTGGATAGACTTGATGGTTATCCGGCGGCAGCCAGTGTTCCTCCTCGCAGACAAAGGTATCGAAGAACGCCCAGGTTCTGCGAGCCACTTTGCGCAGGAAGCGCTGCTGAGTTTCTGAGAGCTGCGCGATGCGGTCGGGCCGCGGGCGGCTGAGCCGCCACGCGATGAGCGGCGAGAGCAGCCATGCGGCCACAAAGGGCAGCGCTGTGACCACTGGGACTCCAGGGAGCGCGAAGGCGAGCAAGGCCAGAGCGGGACCGATCCACATCCGGCGCACATACGATCGTAGCCCGTGTTTCGCACAGCGTGTGGCCTCGGCGGCGGTGGTCCATTCGAGTCGGTTCCGGCGTGTGACGAACAGCCTCACACAGGTGCGCACCACGGCGTCGAGACTGTAGAATGCCTCGTACGGCAGGAAGGCCAGTGTCAGCGCGGCTTGAGCGAACTGCTGGCCCATCGAGCCCGCCGAACCCCGCAGGCATGCGCCCCAAGACAATTCGCGCGGCTTGCGTAGGCCCGTGAGGACCGCATTCAGCAGTGCCGGCAGCACGGCTATCCCCGCCACCAGCAAGCTCCATAGCGTCGTTTCGCCCAGACAAGTCCAACCCAGCATTAGCAGCAGGAGCAGTGCCGGCGCCACCAGGCTGCGCCGCAGGTTGTCGAAGATCTTCCACTGGGACAGCCATGAGAGCGGGTTCTTGACGCGCTGCCCGCCGGGATTGGGAACGGTGCGAAATAGCCAGCCGAGGATTTGCCAGTCGCCGCGAATCCAGCGGTGGCGGCGTTGGACGTCGGCGCTGTAGGTGGCGGGATGGCCTTCGTAGATCACCACATCGCTGGCCAGTGCCGAGCGCACATAGCAACCTTCCAAGAGATCGTGGCTGAGAATCAGATTATCCGGCAGACGGCCGGCGAACGTGCGGCGGAAGGCGTCCACATCGTAGATGCCCTTGCCGATAAACGAACCTTCCTGGAACAGATCCTGGTAGACGTCGGACACTTCGCGGGTGTACGGATCGATGCCGGGGTCTCCACTGCAGAGTCCCGCGAAACGCGATTGGGCCGCGCTGGGCAGATCGATCACGGCACGCGGCTGCACAATTCCGTAACCCGCTACGACGCGCCCTTGCGTTGCATCGTAGCGCGCTCGGTTGAGAGGGTGCGCCAAGGTTCCCGCCAGTTGCCAGGCAGAATCACGCGGTAGTTGCGTGTCCGTGTCCACCGTGATGACGAACTGCACGCTCTGCAATTCATCCAGCGGGCCGGCGACGAGCGAGAAGCATTCATGAGCTGCCCGGCCGCGCAACAGATCGTTCAGATCGGAAAGTTTGCCCCGCTTGCGCTCTTCGCCCATCCACACCTGGGCTCGGGCGTTCCAGCGGCGCGGACGATGCAATAGCAGAAAAATACCCTTGCCGCTGTCGGCATGTTTTCGATTCAGCGTGGCGATGCCTTTGGCCGCGGCGCGCAGCAGTTTCTCATCGCTCGGCGTCGTTTCGCCATGCCCGTCCGGGAAGTCGGTCAACAGCGCGAAATATAGATTGGCGCTGCGATTCGCCAGGTAGCGCACTTCAAGATCCTGCAGCAGATCCACGACCACCTGCGGCGAAGACAACAACGTTGGCACGACCACCAGCGTCCGCGCTTGCAGCGGGATGCCTTTGGAAAAATCCATTCGCGGGAGCGTGGTCGGCTTAACCAATAACGTAGCGAATAAGTTGACGAGCGTCACTGAAAGCTGGCTGAAGGCCAGCCCGAACAACAGTGCGAGTGGCACCAGCAGCGCGACGCTAAGATGCTGCGCGCTCGCCGGCCATGCTGCAAACGCCGCCACGCTGGAGAGCAGCGCAATTGAGCCGATGTACCAGAACAGAGCAGTGTGGCGGGCAACACTCGCGAGCAGCATGCGGGGGGAGGTGCGCACGCCCATGGCACGTTCAAGCTGTGGAACGCCTGCATCGATCAGATAAAAGCCGACATGCGCAGCGCGGTGTGTGTGATTGTGTTCTGCGGCGCCGGCTCGCGCCAAGGCCACGCAGGCCTGTGCCACGACGTCTTCCGGGCGCTGGCTGCGCCTGGCGATCGACTCAACGACATGCCGGTAGCGGTCGCGCGTCGCAAAAGTCATCAAGCTGTGAACTTCTGCTGGGTCTTGGCGAAGCGCGCGCTCGACAGCGCTGTGCGCTTCGACAAACTCGCGCCAATCCACCGCACTGAGGAGGCGCAGGCTGTTGATGCTGTTCCCGATCGAGGCCTGGTCGGCGGCTTGGCGCGTGTTTTCGATTTCCACCAACCGTTCGATGCCATGGCCCTGTTCGTTCAGACGCTGTTCGACCCATGTCAGCGCCAAAGTCACGGCGGGGTTTTGTCCCTGCAGCCGCCGCGTCAGTTCCGCCACGAAGGCACTCGACAAAATGGGTTCGGAACGCGCCCAGTCGGCCAGGACGACAATCAGGCTCTTGGGATCCTTCTCCGCCACCTCCACCAGGCGATCGGCCCAGTGATCTGCGCTGTCGCGATCGTGGCGACCCGAAGCAATGCGCGTCGCCACGCGGCGCAGGTTCTCGATCAGCGCAAGGCGCAACATGATCGGGATCGCCCAGAGTTCGCCGAGTTTCAGCGGAATGACACTCTGGTACGCGGCAACGAAACTATGCAGACTCCCCCGGTCCACCTTCCCATCGAGATGCGAGATGAGTTCTAAAGCCAGGTCATAGACGCGCGGTAGCCCATTGGAAGGTTTGTGGCGAAGATGGGGCAGTTCCTGGCAGTAGCCGCGCGGTAAATGCCGGCGTGCGGTACGAATCTGCTCCAGAATCAGGGGGAAGTTGTCGAGCAGCCATTCCCCCGCGGGCGCAAGGGGACGCTTTTTTTTGACAGCCGCGCTGATGATCCGGTGCACCTCAAGGAGAACTGCTTCATTCTGACCGAGGCGCGGCAGGAGCCGATCCACAGGCCGCCGGGAATCTATTTCGTGCGCAGCAGCGAGCGACTTGCCATGGCGGACGAGTTGATCGATGCCTAGCAACTCCGCGCGTAAAGGCTCTTCGATGGCCAGCGGCTCAAATAGTCTGCGGAGCGGACGCACGGCCGATCGTTGCCAGCGTTCGCTTAGAGTGGCGTTACTCACGGGACCTCCTCGTTTTCGCCCCTCTCCTGGGCGCGCGGCGAGTTCAGTCACGTGGACTGGCTCATATCCAAGACGGCCGGAACATCAGTCACTTAGCATTGCGCCGTAAAGCGGGAAGCGGCGCAACTCGTCGAGAACGTGGTCTTAGGACTTTGCAGATACGCGACCCAAGAACAGCGCAACGCCTACTGCCGGCGTGGTGCCGGGCAGTAGACGTTAGCGGGCTGCGTATTACCAACGGATATGTACAAAGGGAACGTCGATGTGGCTGCGCGGATGCTCAACATAGACTTCGCGGACCACTACTCGTGGCTGCACCACGACCGGCTGTTCTACTACGACCGGTTGTTGTACCACGACTACCTTTTCACCTTTCAAGCGCGTGATCTCGTTGGAATACAAGACCATGTACGGTTTCTTGTCAGCGACTTCTTCGACATGGAGCTTGCCGGTTACCTTGACCAAGTCGCCTTCCAAGCCGGTGTAGAACTTGTGCATGTCGGCTTTGCTTTCGTCGTTAATGCGGATGTCGTAGACCACGTTATCGACCGTAACGAAGAAGCCATTCTTGTCTTCCTGTAGGACGCCCTTGACGGTTACCGTTGCGGCTTCCTTCTCCGCCTCTGCGGCTGCAAACGCAGAAACCCCCAAACCTACCGCCAGCACTACAGCCAAGACTAATCTGTTCGCCATAATGGAACCCCTTTTTCATCTGTACCACATCCCTGATTGGGACGTTAGAACCGGCTTTACGCGAATCTCACTCCACACACACGAGGGCTTTAGCCAGACGCGCTCCAAACCAGGCGGATCAGGGGAAACTACTCGCAGATTCACCTATGAAACGGGAAGTCTCGGAAACGGAAGCCCCGTGTCAAAAAACTCCAAGAAGTTCCATTTCGCGAACGCCCTAACCTAAGAAGCCGCTCTGGCGCCGGCGACTGACTGAAAATCATCCAGCGGGTGTCTGATTGTGAAGGTGTCTGCAATCCCGCCTTTTCTAATGCGGCACGTTCCGGCCTGAGCCTAATAGACGGCGCCTACGGACTTTTCAGCCCGTAAGCGCAAGGGTAAGAAGACAGCGGGGATTCGGTTTCAGACCAGACTGAAGGACTCAGAGTGGCCTTTATCCGGTAGGACTACTTCATTCAAAGCAAGCTTCACGCCGAGAGGAAGAATTCGTTATCTATTTAAGGCAGTCGGAGGCTGGCACACCAGCCCATGGCGCCTCACCTTGGAAGCGCGCGACCAAAAACACGGACGTGGCTTCTACTTCGCCACGCACTTGTTGGCTTTGATCACCGCGTAGACACTGTTCTTCAGCAGGCCGCTTTCATAGCCCACCACCACGCATTCACCCACCTTCAGGTCCTTCATCGCGCGCACTGCGGCGCACTCGGCGTCGGTCAAACTGGCCGTTGATCCCGTGCACACCGTCACACGGTCGTAGAACGCCGTCTCGTCCACGACGACGAGCTTGTGATTTTTGCTCGGAAGGTGAAACGTCAGGTCGCTGTCTTCCTCCACGCCCAGCGCATGCGCAGTCTCAAGGGCTGCGGCCCAGTTCTGGCGGATTTCTGCCGTCTTCGTTCTGCGTTCGGCCTGCTTCATGTTCGCCGTTTTTTCATGGATGCTTTGCAGCATCTTCGCATACTCCGATGCATACGGTCGTTTTGCACCGCGGATCGAGAGCGTGGCACCGTCGGCATCGATCGACATCAACGTGCCTTCCGCCCAATTATTGATCTTTCCATCGAACGGCCACTGGGCGTACTCTTCCGTCGTAGACCTCGTCACAACCGCTGAACTCTCCATTGCGTTATTCCTTTAGTTCAAACCGATCAACATCAATCTCCGTTTCGACGGATTGATCCGGCCATTAAGCGCGATCCGCTCAATTTCACGGATCGCGCACAAGCGATTCCTATTTCTCTGGGACCGCACCCTTGGCGGCGGCCGGAACGACCGCGCCGACAGCAACTCGCTGAATGCTGCTCAGGTTGCCGATTGAATCCGCGACGATAATAGGTTTGCTGTTCAAATGAGCGACAAATCCAGTCGCGGCGACCAACTGGCCTTCGCCGAGGTCAACTTTCGGCAGTGTGGTGGCAGCGCCCAGATCGAGCACGACGATTCCGCTCTCGGTCTGCAACTTGGCGAAGAGGTGCTCTTCCAGTTCCCCTTCAATTTTCACTTTGCGGGTGTGAATCACGGTGCCCTCTACGGTTCGTACCTGCATGTCCGCATCCAAGCTGACTGTTTTGGCAGCCGTGCCATCTTTTCCGGACACGGAGTCCTTTCCTTCAGTTCGGGCGGCCGCGTGCTTCTCCGATTCTTCACGCAAGGGAGCCGTACGGACAATAGTCACCAACTTGGACTCGCTGAGGTGTTCGGCCACAATGAGCGCCTTGTCATTGATCTTCCCGACCCGTCCGATAACCCACAACTGCTGCCCCTCGCGCGGCTCAATTCCGTTGCTCTTGAGGTCCGCAGCCGTACCCAGATCGGCGATATCCATTTCCCCATCCTCACCCTGGATTTTCACCAGCACGTGAGCGTCGGGCATACCGACCAATTTGACGGTGTGCAGGCTGACGACTTTGCCAGACGTCTGTGTGGGAAGGCCGACCTGGACCGCTTGATCCCGCGCTTGGCCGGCGGCTGCCGTTTGTTCCGGAGTGGGAGGCATTGCGGTCGCCTCATCTGCCGCCCACGAAGTTCCTGATACAACTAGTGCCGCGACCGCAAAAATACCCAGTGCTCTCATGTGTGACTCCTTTAGTTTAGCCAAGAAAGTTCAGTCCAAAAGCGCAAGCGGCTGCGGTCACGTTCCGCATGCCGCCTGTACATGGCGTTTACCGCCGATGGCCACCGCCGCCAGACCGTCCAGAATGCCCCGAATATCTGTAATTCCCGCCGCCGCCGCCGTACCATCCGCCGAACTCAACCGAAGGGCTCACGTATACATAGGGAGCGCTGTCATAAACGTATGTGGGCGTCGAATAGTACACAGGGGGAGCAACGTACGTCGTGCTGTAATCCGGGTACCAGGTGCTGTAGCTCGGGTCAGATGTGTGATATTGAATGACCGTGCCACCACCAGAGTAGTGATGACCTCCACCGATTCCAATTCCGACACTTACTGCTGCCTCAGCCTTGTTGCTGCTCGCGATCATGAACATCGCCAGCAAGATAGGAAACACTGACCACATTAGTCTTGGTTTCATGCGCTTTCTCCTCAAAACGTTGAATCCCCACGCACTGCAGCCGATGGCGAAAACTTCGGGGCCGTCGCTCGCTATCAACCGATGCGTAAGCTTCGAACACGCACTTGATGCGCCAGTTACGACAATCGCAAACCGAGCGGTGGCCACTTGCCGCTGCTAACCGTTAACTCCCTCTGCAGGAACCCGATGCTGGCGTGAGCTGAATGCGGTGAGGGGCGATAGGCGGCCGGAGACGCGGCGTACGATAATCATCGTCGGACTACCGAAAACAAGTCAATGTTCCTCGTAGGGATGGGCTCTTCCCGCCATTGCTGCTTTCAGATGTGTTATCAGATCGCCGGACCGGTCGCTGCTGGCCGAGGGTAAGATATCGACGCCGTCGCTGCGGTGCTTGTTAACGGCGCCCTGGCACATTGGCTTCTAATCTCGCGCCAAAGCCTCAATAGGATCAAGATGGGCGGCCTTTCTCGCGGGCAGATAGCCAAAGACGATGCCGGTGACAACTGCGCAGGCAAACGCAGTCACTATCGGCGCAACCGTGAAGATCACCCGCCAGCCTGCCAGAGTGGACACGCCCAGACCTCCGCCAACACCGAGGACGACGCCCGCCAGGCCGCCGATCAAGCAGACCATGACCGCTTCAGTTAGAAACTGGAACAACACGTCGAAACTGCGCGCGCCAATCGCCATGCGAATGCCGATTTCGCGTGTCCGTTCGGTGACCGAGACCAGCATGATGTTCATGACGCCAATGCCGCCGACCACAAGCGAGATCACGGCAATCGCCGCCAGCAGATAGGTGAGTGTGTTCTGTGTTTCGTTGGCCGTGGCGATAGTATCGGCTTGATTCCGAATGTTGAAGTCTTCCTTGCGATGGCGCTTCTTTAACAGGGTGTGAAGACCGGCTTGCGCCACGCTCATGTCCGCGCCAGGATTCACTCGTACAACGAAATCGTTGAAGAAGCGTTGCCCAAATACGCGCGCCGCAGCCGTTGTGTAGGGCAGCCAGGCGGAGTTATCCATATCGTCTCCCCGCGGGGTCAACCCTTTGCTGCTCAAGACGCCAATGATCAAGAAAGGCGCGTTGCCAATGAGCACATATTGGCCCAGCGGATTCATGTCATTGGGGCATAGGTTCTTTGCGACGGTCTGACCCAGCACGACCACTTGGGCATAGCGCTTCACGTGTTCCGCAGAGAAGAAGACCCCGGATTGGGGCGGCCAATCGTGCACCAGTGGAAAGTCTTCTCCGGTTCCGACCACCGCGACCGTCAAGTCCCGGTCGCCCAAGCGCAGCAGTGAAGATAGCGACGTCTCCGGAACAACCAACGCGACACCGGGGACACGGGCGATGGATGGTAAGTCTTCAGGAAGGAAACTGGTAACGAGTGCGGCTGAAGCGCGAACTGCGGGCGGTCCGCGCATGACCGTCAACAGGTCGGTGCCCATGGCCTGAATACGCTCAACGACGTCCTGCTTCGCACCGTTGCCGATGGCCATCAATGCGACCACTGAGGCGACGCCGATGATGATACCCAACATGGTCAGCGCGGTCCGCATGCGATTGTGCGCCAGTGAACGCAACGCCATTTTCAGAGCTTCGCCGACGACCGCTACACCCGGTTTGGCGTCCTTTCCCGCGTCGCCCGTCTGCGCCTGACGAACGGCCTCTCCCTTTTGCTGCGGCTCGTCGGACGTGATACGCCCGTCAGCGATGCGCACGAGGCGGTGCGCGTAGGCAGCGATTTCGCTGTCATGCGTCACCACAATGATCGTGTGCCCTTGACCATGCAACTTTACCAGAATGGCCATGACCTCCTTGCCGCCCTGGCTGTCCAGCGCGCCAGTCGGTTCGTCGGCCAGGATCACCGGCCCGCCATTCATGAGCGCGCGGGCGATGCTGACGCGTTGTTGCTGGCCGCCAGAGAGCTGGTTGGGGTAGTGTTGCAGCCGGTCGCCCAGTCCAAGTTGCCGCAACAGGTCGCTGGCGTGCGCCTCTCGCGGAGTGATCGCCATGCCGCGGTAAACGGCTGGAACTTCCGTGTTTTCGACAGCACTCAGATCGGACATCAGGTTGTAGCGCTGGAAGATGAAGCCAAAGGTATCCCGCCGCAATGCGGCCAGCGCATCGCCGTCGAGACTGGCGACGTCAACGCCGCGAATGCTATAGGTGCCGCTCGACGGCTTGTCGAGACAGCCGATGATGTTCATCAGCGTGGATTTGCCCGAGCCGGATGCGCCCATAATGGCGACGAATTCGCCGTCCTGAATGGCGAGGCCAACATCTCTTAGCACCGTTAAGGGCTCGCCGCCCGAGTTATAAGTGCGCCCGATGTTCCGGAGTTCGAGAAGTGGCGCGGACATCATCGCCCCCTCTGAGCACTCAGCGCGCTTTTGGTTCTGTCTTGGTCTTGAGATTTGATTTCACCTAAGACGACCTGCTCGTTTTCCTGCAGACCTTCGGTGACCTCCGCCATGATTTCGCTTTTCAGGCCGATCTTGATAGCGCGCGACTCGACGGTCCCGTTCGTTGTGAGCACTCGCACCTTGGTTTGCGTGTGCGGCAGCGCGTTTCCGATTGCGGCGTTGGGAATAAGAAGAGCGTTCTTCGCCTGCTCTAGAATTACGAAAACCTGGGCGGTCATTTGAATCTTGAGTACTCTATCTGGATTAGCCACGTCGAACAGCACGTCATAGAACACGACGTTATTGATGAGCTCTGGCGTAGGAAGAATTTGGCGCACCTTTCCGGTCCAACGACGTTCGGCACTGCCCAAAATGGTGAAGTAAACGTCCTGGCCTGCTTTGACACGCACGATATCCGCCTCTGACACCTGTGCCCAAACCGTCACTGTGTCGAGGTTCGCAATGCGAAGAATCGTCGGGGCCTGCTGCTTGTCATTGATGGTTTGCCCCTCCAGGACGGTGAGGGTCACAACTTCACCCGCAATCGGTGCGGTGATCTTCGTATAGCCCATATTGGCCTTCGCGGTGTCCACGCCCGCCGTTGCCTCTTTGATCTGTGCCGAGAGCGAATCGACGGTAGCGAAGGCAACATCGTAGTTGGATTTCGCAATGTCTCGTTCAGAGGCGGTGACCGCATCTGCTTTAAGCAGAATGTCATTGCGGTCCATTTGCAGCTTCGCGAGTACAAGCTGCGCGCGCTTGACCTCGCCCTGGGCAGTGAGATCCTCCTTTCCAGCCTGAGCCGACACCAATGCCGTCGCGGCAAGGATTGGGTCTATTTCGGCGAGCAACTGGCCTTTTTCAACTTTGTCGCCGCGTGCTACCTTAAGCGATCTAAGTTGGCCGGTTGTCTGTGCGCCCACGTCAACGTAGTTCAACGGTTGGATGATTCCCGCCGCCACGGCGGTGCTTTCCACGTCGCCGCGTTCGACTGTTGCGGTGGCATACTGCACCTTGGCTGGGACAAAATACCATCGATAACCGAACGTTGTCCCTGCAGCGCACGCCAGGATCACGGCGACGAGCCAAATGCTGTGTGAGGGGAGACGCATTCTCATAGACCCGGAACTCCTGACTGGAGGCTCGTCTTGCCGGTACTCACCTGCGTGGATCACCGAGGACAGGTAGGCAATGCGTGAATCCGCCCCTCCCACCAACGACTGAGCTATGACCGTTGGCCGGCAGATCTGGATTGCTGAACCAGGCCGCAAACCTGACGCCAGGACGAGAAGATTCATCGTGTCGAGCCGGCGCCAGCAGACGGTGCAACGCGCTGGCCTGTAATTCTTAAGCAGAGGTGGATGGCGAGGTATCAAAGCAACGTTTGCAGAGGGCCGAGTGCCACCTCGGCGCGAGTCGGCTGATATTCGGTCAGACACCGCTCATAATCGCACAGGTAGTTACGCGGTATTTCATCGCTTGCTTCGCCACAGGCCAGACAGGATGCCTGTTTTCGTATTGGCGTCAGGATTGCGCTGCTTTCCATTTCATCCAGGTCTTCCGGCCAACGGCCGTAGCTCGGACGAGCTTTGAGACATTAACCTTAACGAGAGGAAATAAACATGCGTTACGTGGCAGCGAGCGCTATTGCGCTTGCATCGGCGCTCGGCCTGCTTGGCAGCAATGCCTGGGGGGCCGGTGTCTCCATCGAAGCTGGCGTGACAATCGGCGTCGGCGCTGAACTGGATATTGGCAGTTTCCATGACCGAATGGCGCCTCACGGACGCTGGATCGAAACGGCCGAGTACGGCCGGGCGTGGCAGCCGACCTTGGTGGTGACCGATGAGAATTGGCGGCCTTATGTGGATGGCGGCCATTGGACGTATACGGATGCCGGCTGGTATTGGGATTCGTCCTACGAATGGGGCTGGGCGGCGTTCCATTACGGCCGCTGGAATCAGGATGGACAGTACCGCTGGCTCTGGACTCCCGATGTCACGTGGGCGCCCGCGTGGGTGAGTTGGCGCCAGTCCGATTCGGTGTACGGTTGGGCGCCCCTTCCCTACGGGTCGCGTTTCGAGGGCGGCGTATTTGTCGGCGCCGGTCTTGATATGCGGGCGGAGGCATTTACGTTTGTTCCATCTCAGAGTTTTCTGTCGGTGAACCTTGGAACCGTGGTTGTCGAGCGCGGACGGGCTGCTGGTGTCTACAATCAAACGAAGGTCATAAACAATAGCTATACTTACAACGACAACCGCGTGATCAACAATGGCATTCCACTAAAGCAGGTGGCCAAAGCGACCAGACAGGAAATCAAACCTGCTTCGATAGCCGACGCCAAGGCTCCGACATCAGGCGGCGCGACCGGCGGCAAAATCAATGCCTACAGGCCCGCGATAAAGAACGAAACACCCAAGGCCGCCCCAGCGGGTGCCGCAGCGGATAAAAAGGTCGTTGAACCCAATGGTGGCGCAGTTCAGAGCAAGGCCGGTGCTACCGCCACTGTACCTGCGGGACATGTCACAGCGGAGCCAGCGGCAGAAACCAAGAAGAACGCTGCCGAGGTCAAGACCCCGGAGCCGAAGGCCGTACAACAGCAGCAGCCAACACCTGGCGAACAACAGAGAAGCCAACGGGCTACAGATCAACAACGGCTCAATGAACAGCAGCCGACTGGACAGCAGCGGGCCAGCGAAGAGCAACGCCTGAATGCAGCGCAACAAGCGCGGCAACCGGCCAAGACCGAGACAAAGACGCCGGAGCCGAGGGCCACTGAGCCCAGCCGCGTCAAGGAAGAAGTGAAGACGCCTGAGCCGAAGGCGACAGAGCCCAGTCGTGCCAAGGCAGACGCCAAGGCGCCGGAGCCGAGGGCGACAGAGCCTAGTCGCGCCAAGGAAGACGCCAAGACACCGGAGCCAAAGGCCACGGAGCCTAGCCGCGGCAAGTCAGAAGCAAAGAAGGAAGAAGGCAAGTCCGGCCGAGATTAAGGGCCCGGACTCTTGCACCGTGGCTGGAAGGGGGACACAAACATCTCCTTCCAGCCTTTTTGCCTAAGATTTCTCCCGTTGGCGAACGGAATGTACAAGGTTGGGTCTTCGCCGCGAAACTCAGGACGTCGGCATGTACTTTGCGGGTCGTATCATTGTTAAGCGGATTTCACGTACCTAATTAAGGAGCACAGAGACATGTCGCATAGAGCTACCCCCATAATGGATAAGGCGCACGACGTGAAGACGGACCTGACTGAACTGGGTTCCCTCGCGGTAGAGGCGGCCAAAGAAAGAGCGAAGGAAATGAAAGACGGCGCGGTGGACCTATATGAGCAAGGCTTGGCGCAAGCCAAAACGGTTCAAAATCAGACAGAAGGCTTCATCAAGCGCGAGCCTCTGAAAGCTATGCTCATTGCGGGCGCAGCAGGTCTTGCGGTCGGCTGGTTCCTATTTCGACGCGACTCACGATAGGCGCGCCGTTTTGCTTATTCTGTTACTAAGCGTCCGAGACCGAAACCGATGAGGCGTGTGTATGGCTCGTTCAGATGTATACTGGCACTTTCCGCGAACACTGCTGGTTGTGGCCTTGATCACAGCCGCGTTATACTTCGCGCAAACCGTATTTGTGCCGCTCGTGTTGGCTGCGTTGTTCAGTTTCGTGCTCTCGCCCCTCGTCACACGATTGGAGCGACGGGGCGTGCAACGAACTGCCGCCGTTCTTCTCGTTACTGCGCTGGCACTGGTGAGTTGCGGGCTCATGGGCTGGATGGCCACCAACCAGGTTGTTGACCTTGCCGAAAAGCTGCCGAGCTATAAGAAGAACGTGGAACTCAAGTTTCAGGCGCTCCACGGTCCGACCGGCACAGCCTTAGGCAGGGCCTTCAAAGTACTGAACGACCTCGGGCAACAATCCGTAATGGATTCGTGGCCGGAAATACCATTGCCTATTGATTTGGATTCCGGACAAGGTGTCGCCCCGCTCGACGAGCGGGCGAAGGCAGTCGAGTTTTCTCCGCCGCCGGCGGTGGCGGGCACCCCAATCGCAAGCAAGGGTTTCAGCGCGCTCGATTTCCTGCGCAACGTGATTGCGCCGCTTTTTTCGCCGTTGGGCAAAGTGTTAATTGTCGTTGTTCTAGTGGTCTTCATGTTGATTGAGCGTGAGGAACTGCGCGATCGGCTCATTCGTCTCGCCGGCATTACGCACATGAACGTTACGACTCAAGCGCTGGATGATGCGGCGGAGCGTGTCAGCAGGTATCTGTTGATGCAACTGGCGATCAACGCGGTGTTCGGAACCGGAGTGGCCATTGGGCTCTACTTCATTGGAGTCCCCAACGCATTGATGTGGGGACTGCTGGCCACCGTGCTGAGATTCCTGCCGTACCTGGGGTTCTGGATCGCCGCGGTCATTCCGTTTCTTCTCGCACTGGCCGCACCCACCTGGTTTCAACCGGCGGCGACTCTCTGTCTATTCGCCGGCCTTGAATTGCTGGCGAATAATCTGGAACCTAGGCTCTATGGTTCCAGTACCGGATTATCTTCCGTCGCGGTGCTCGGATCTGCCCTGTTTTGGGCTTGGTTGTGGGGGGTGACCGGCTTGCTCTTGTCGACGCCGTTAACCGTCGTGCTTGTCGTCGTTGGGAAGTACGTTTCAGAGCTGCAGTTCCTACAGGTGATTCTGGGCGGTGGACAGGTGCTGGAACCCCACGTGCGCCTCTATCAGCGCACGCTTAACACTGATGTTGACGAGGCAGGAGATCTGTTCGAAGAATTCGCGCAGGGAAAATCGCTCGCCGAGGCATACGACACCTTGGCGTTGCCGGCGTTGGTGCTGGCCGAACTGGACTTCCGCATGGATCGCATTGATGAAACGCGCCGGAAGCTAGTACACGACAATATGTCTGAACTGGTTCAGAGACTAGGTGAGCAAAGGTTGCGGGCCCAGAAGGCGGCGCTTTTGCTCGACGCCCAGCCGATTATGCAAGCCGAAGCCGTGCGTTTGGCGAGTATCCCGGCGATCTGCTTTCCAGCGCGCGATGAGGCCGACGAGATCGCCGGCACCATGTTGGCGCAGATCGTCCAAGAGGCCGGTGCTTCAATGCAAATGGCTTCGATTGACAGCTTGGCCGGTGAGATGATGGAAACGATCGAGCGCGAAAACATCGAAGTGATCTGCATTTCCTCCGTGCCGTCGTCAGGCCTGCGGCATGCCCGGTATTTGTGCAAGCGCATCCGCGCGAAGTATCCGAACCTGAACATGGTGATTGTGCTTTGGTGCAGCAAACTGACTCAGGACAAAGCGCGCCGACTCATGGATTGCGGTGAGAACGACACCATCACTGTGACGGCCGCGGAAGCTGCCACGCACATTTTACGCTTGGTCAACAGTGGCTCACTGCGCAAACAAGCCAGGCGTACGACAGAGAGTCAGTGCCCGCAACCGGTCCCCGCTTGAGTAACCCGGCTGCAGATGCAGTGAAAGGAGATTGCCATGATCAATGCAGAGACAATTGAAGAAAACGTAGCGGTTGACAGCATGACGGAACACTCGAGGAGTTTCTCCGGCCACTTGGCGGACGCGTGGGATCACGCCGTCGAGGCTACAGACGCACAGTTCGCCCTTTACCTATTGAAGGCGACGCGCGTGATCGTCATGACAATGTTCTGCGGGATCACCTTCGTTGCGCTGAGCGCCCTCGCTGGGTACGGATTCTGGCTGCTGGACGGATGCTTCGCGTACGCCCTAAGCCATCCATCCCTGCCGGTCTGGTTGGCGCCGCTGATTCGCGGAAGCATGTACCTGGGCGCGCCCCTCGCAGTGTCGTTGTACATCTGGAACACCATGGTTGGGTTTGACGCGGAGTCGGGTGGGAGAGCGACCGTTGCAAAGCCGACTCCAGAGGCAGGAGAGCACCATGCTACGCTATAATGAACGACTCGCACTTGAGCTTACCCGCCGCGATGCCGCATTGGCGCGCATGCATGCCAGTGTGGGCGCGGCCATTGCTGTTTCACAGGCTAAGCTCGATCACACCGCAAATGACATCAGCGCTTTCGTGAGCCAGAAGATTGAGCACACCCGGGACGCCGTCGGCGCTCAGATTGATCACGCCCAGGAAGCGTATAGCCGCGAGTTGGAGCAGACCAAGACCACCATTGGCGCGGCAATCAACCGTGTGGAGAGCGGTCTCAATCCCGCGAACATCGTGCGGGCGCATCCATGGGGGACGACCCTCGGCGCGCTAGTGGGAGCCGCTCTTCTGGCGCCGCTGTTTAAGATGCTCGTGGTTCCCCCGGCACCCGCAGCAGATCCAGTGAATGCGCCGTCTGCAAATGCAACTTCTTCGACAAGCAACGGCACGCATCGTTCGTTATGGAAGCCGCTCACGGACGCGCTTCTGGCTAGTGTGCCATCGCTCGTCGCTGCGCTGTTTCAACGCATCACGCAGACGGCCAAGACTGACCACTTTCCAGAGTCGCCTAAATGATTGACGTTGCTGCGCCGACTGTGCAGCTACGCCATCTCATGCCCATCAGCTTTTCCACCGCCACCGGTTCAGCCGGTTTGGAGAACAGGTAGCCTTGTGCGCAATCGCAGCGCAGGGCGAGCAGTTCAGCCAATTGCTGTTCGGTTTCAACTCCCTCAGCCACGACGCGCATGTTCAGGTTGTGGGCCAACGCCATGATGGCTTTCACGATGCCGCCTGTCCTGCTTTCCTGTGGTTTCAGGCCGCTGATGAACGAGCGGTCGATTTTGACTACGTCCAACGGGAAGCGGTGCAGGTAACTGAGCGATGAATAGCCTGTGCCAAAATCGTCCAGGCATAACTTGACGCCCAGGTTTTTGAGCTGCGAGAGGACAGCCCCCGTGGCCTCTGAATTCTCCATCAGAACGCTTTCGGTTACCTCGATCTTCAGCCCTGAACCGGGTAGTCCTGTCTCCTTTAGTATCGTCGCGATCTCCGGTACCAGGCTGACCTGCGAAAATGTCCTCGAAGAGACGTTGACGTTTACGCTGGCGCTGGCCATGCCAGGGTAACGACGGCGCCAATCCTCCATCTGCCTGCACGCTTCGCGCAGAACCCAGAACGTAATGGGGATGATCAAACCTGTCTCTTCTGCCAACGGGATGAAGTCATCCGGGTTAATGCGCCCGGAAGCCGGGTGATCCCAGCGGATCAGCGCTTCGAAGCCGGAAAGCTCACCGCTCTGCAGCGATACAATGGGTTGGTAGTGCAGCACGAACTCCTTGGCCGCCAGCGCCCGGTCGAGCCTGCATTTTTCTGCCGAGTCGGGGCCGAGCGAACGTACAGCGCGATGCAGGCCGCTTTCGAGGCTCTGCAGTTTGATGGCCTGCGTGTGCATGCCCGACTGGTAGAACTCTTGGCGACCTCGTCCCATGGACTTGGCACGATACATGGCAATGTCCGCATTGCGCAACAGGTGCTCGGAATCCGGCGTATCATGCGAACCCAGCGCGATCCCGATGCTGACCGTGACAAAGAATTCGTTCTGGAGCACAAGAACCGTCCGGCTAAGCTCCCGATGGATGCGTTCCGCGAGGGCGCTTGCGCCTGCCAGACCGTTGACGTCCTCCATGAGCACGCAAAACTCATCGCAGCCAAAACGCGCCAGCGTGTCGCACGGACGGATGCACGTCTGCAGGCGCTTGGCAAACGCCGCCAGCAACTGGTCGCCCACACTGTGACCCAGGCTATCGTTGACCACCTTGAAGCGGTCCAGGTCCATGAACAGCACAGCGATGCTGTCGTGCTGTCGTCGCTGCAGGCGGTTGAGCGCGCATTTAAGTCGTTCCATAAACAGCGGGCGATTGGGCAAACCAGTCAATGGGTCGTGGAATACGTCGTGGATCAGTTTTAGTTCCACCGTTTTGCGATTCGTGATGTCGTTCTGAGTGCCCACGAGGCGAATGGCGCGACCGTCACTGTCGCGAACTGCCTGGCCGCAACAGAGCAGCCATCTCGTTTCGCCATGCTTGTTCAGGACGCGATACTCGCAATGAATGTCGGCTTTGTTTCCTACGAGGTGGTGCCGGATATCCGTTTTAAGCCCGTCAATGTCGCGAGGATCAACCAACTGAAACCAGCTATCCTCATCGCTGCCGATCTCGTGCTCCTCGAACCCAAGCATGGACTTCCATTGTGGAGAAAAGAAGATATCACCGGTTCTCAGATTCCAGTCCCATAAGCCCTCATTTCCCGCTCGGGCAGCCAGAGCGTAGCGCTCTTCGGTCACCCGGAATTGCCGCTCAGACTCGATCCGTGCCACCAATTCCGCCCCTTGGAATGCGTTGGCGCGCAAGAGTTCCGTAATACGTGTTTTGAGACCAGACTCGCCCGCCGGAACGTCGGTACGCGCTCTCAGCGTCAGTTCGTGGATAGCGTTCATTCGCACTCCTAACAGTATGCATTGGAGCATTTGGGAAAAGGTGGCAGCGACCTGCGGGGTATAGGGACTGCAAAGCTGATGCCATCTGCCAACGTATGCAAGCGTTCGGGGAACCTGCACCCTGTTTGCGGTGTGCGAAGCGCCGCCTCTCGCTCGCTTGACGGTGGACTATCGGTATTCGGCTAGACATCACTCATTATCGTACGGTCTGGATCTACGATCTAGGAAGGCCTGGCACGCTCTCGCCAGGCTTCGGTTCCATCTCGAAAGACATCTTCCGCAGCCTCAGCACTTGGCAGCCTGTCTGGTTGGCGTGCGTGAGTGCATCGTACCGATGCTGGCGGGTGGGCTTCATTTACTAGCGCAAATGGCTAATAGACAGCGCCTGCGGACTTTTTAATCCGTAGGCGCAAGGGTAAGAAGACTGCGGGGATTCGGGTTCAGACCAGACTGAAGGACTCAGAGCGGTCTTTATCTGGTAGGAGCACTTTGTTCAGAGCAAGCTTTTGTGTTTCGGCGACGAACGGTCACTTAGATCTGACGATGACCCGGACATTTGGCCGTGGAGAGGGTGGTTCGGCGCCTGTAATCTCCCCTTCCATGTACTGCATGATTTGCTCGATGACGTCCGCGTTCAAGCGGACGCGAATCTGCTCTGGAAAGGCATACCCTTTGTCAATGAACGTGACTAGATAGAGGCATGCTTGTGTGAGAATTTCTGAATCTCCGCGTGTGATCGCTTCTTCGTTGCTGGCGGCCCAATCGAGCATCAAGGAGCGCAATGCACTGTCTTCGTTCAGGACGCTGTTGTCGGCGATCCGCTGTGCCACGCGCTCTTTGAGCTTCCGGTTCAGCGTCTTGATCGTCTCAGGTGAACTGCACGCTGTAAGGTAGCGGCCGGCCACGCCCCGCAGTTGCTTCCATGGCACCTCATCCTCCCCAGCAGCCAAAATCGCGGGTAACAGAATCGTCACGAGCAGAAGCGGTGTCATCAAGAGTGGTAGTGGTGAACTGTATGTGCACACGATTTGAGTCTCCAGGTTGAGCGGTAACTAGTCTTCAGACGCGATGAATATAGCAATCCAAAAGCCAATTTACTCACGCGGGACTCCGACCGGAAATAACACGGACCAACACAACGACGATCGCGACAACTATCAAGAGGTGGATGAATCCACCGAACGTAGCCGACGTTACCATCCCCAGCAGCCACAATATTAACAGGACCATCGCCAAGGTCATCAACATGGAATCCTCCTTCTTTGCTGAATCTAGTCCCGAGCCGTAATTTCTGAGCACAGAAACTACCAGCGCGGGATCGCGACATCTTTTCAATCCACAAGCTACAGTGCAATACATGGGCCGGAACTGCAATGCATGTTTGCGCAGGACGAGCTCCGGCGAACGTTAAGTGTGTTTTTGTTTGTATGCCCGCGCCCACACGCGGAACTTCTGACTCGACAGCGCACGAATCTTCTTAGGTAACCGCAACAGGGCAAGAGACTGGCTCGGGAAGATGAATACGAGAACTCCGGCGGCGATCATCGCGGCTTCGATAGCCAGCACCTTCACGCCCACGCGCTCGTAATCGTCCGTGCCGAAGCAGCCGCATTCTATGTCAATGCCGCGCGCCAACGCCAAGACCACGGCTCCGCCGAAGCCCAGAAACATTAGCACCGTCACCGCCGCCGAATACCGCAACCACAGGCCGCAGATCAGCATCAATCCGATCACAATTTCTGCCCAAGGAAGCGTCAGCGCGACAATCCAGTTGCCTGACCGCGGCAAAATGTCGAAGTTGGCGACCGCTTCTGCGAACACCGCGGTGTTGGGCACCTTGACGACCCCCGCGTAAATCAGCACGGCTCCCAACGCCAATCGCGTCAACAGCATAACAATGCGTAGCACCCGCGCGCCTAATCGTTGATCTGACGTAGCAGCAACCACAAATGGCGCGACAGTATGACGGATCAGACGATTTACAGGCTTCACGATACAAACTCCTTCTGCGTCACAGTGATCCATTGGGCCAGCCTCCATCGTTGCACCGATACTAAATGTCCTGCAGAGGCGTCTCGGCGCGTTAACACATTTGTCGTGCCAGGATCTGCAATCTGTCCGACACTACTTGTCCTGCCGTAGCACGGGACCAAACCGAACAGAGATGTCTGAGGGCAACCCGCCACGTTCCGCTTCGTCCGAAAATCGGTGGCTGCCAGTTGAAAATCGCAAGGTTCCATTTCACTCTCAATTACCCACAAGTCAGCAAGGGAACCGAATCGGAATCGCGAGCAACCCTCATGGACCGCTCCTTGGTTGGCAGGGTGCAGATGCTCCCTGGCCTAACGCTTGCTGCCCATCTGCTGACGTGTGTCGAAGTGGGCCGTTCAAAAGGGCCGGATGTACAGGCATGGAGGTAAGGACGATGTTCTGGGAGAACGACACTACCTTTTCAGGCAACGTTGCGGCGATCGCCGCCGACCTCGTCCACCAAGGCCGCACCTCCGACGCCGTGGACGTCGTGTATGAAGCTCTGGCGCGCGTGGGTTATCCATACCGGGCTATGGCCGAAGTCGCCGTCAAGAAGTTCAGCTCCCGCAAAATGGCTGCAGTCGCAGACTCTTCATTCGCAACGGTTGCAGAGATCTCGCTGACGTATCGGATCGCCGCCGCCTGAACACCAACCTCGCCGTGCTGTACGCTGTACCTGGCCACGCTAAAACCCCACCCCTAACCTGACGACAGGCTCCACTTCTGGAGCCGTGACATCCTCGCACACATTGAAATAAAATGAGCTTTTCTAGGCATCGAACTACGTAGGCATCCAAAATCTCAGGTTGCCATGCAGCGCGACAAAGTCTGGCTCGTTATCTCTAAGCACATACAGGCGTGCGCTCTGCTTTCCAACCCGGCGCTTCGCTGCGTTGCGCTTTCGTCGAGCCCAAGACACGTTGCCTCCCGCTTAAATCGCTGCGTCTTCAGCACCAATCTCTTTCGTTGTGGTGATTTTCTCGTCATCAAGGAGGGGACTTGGTCTGTCGATGATGATTATCGCTGGACGTGGCGTGTTTTCATACGGCCAACGCTGCACATGTCCGCTCGGACTAGCCTAATCAACGCCCCATGCGCGCTTTGTGGCATCTATAGCGAGCGGCCCTGCAATTGCGAACTGGCTCCGCGTTCCCAATGGAACCGACTTACCTGTGAGGGTGAAGACTTCCGTGTTTGGTTCGTGGCTTGTGGACGACCTGGCGACGGGCTCCACGTTTTGAGAAGGACGGTGCAAGATGAAGATCAATAGCGTGGGTTGTTTGCTGCTGTGTACGTTGGCGTTGGTTTTCGTGGGAGGAGCGCGGGCTGCAGATGATGTCGCGTATACCGGCGGAGCCCATCCAGAACACGCCAAGCCAGGTGAGGTCTGGTGTCTGATTACGACGCCGCCGCAGTTCAAGACGGTCAGCGAAGAAGTCATGTGCGCGCCGGCAAGCTGCCGCTTTGAAAAGATCCCGGCCGTCTATGAAATGCAAAGCG
>DASXUX010000010.1:0-404358 GCA_036504595.1 Planctomycetota bacterium
CGTGACCCATACGTTGCGCATCGAAGCACAGCCGTAAGCTACGGGTAAAGAAACGCCGGTGCCCGCGGATGCCCGTTATCGCAGTGCTTTCGCCGTCGTGCCAAGCAAGTGCTTGTCCGCGAAGGCCACCATGGCTTTCCAATCCTCAGAAGTTACATCGTGCCCGCCTTTTCGCAGGAAGTACCCGACTGTGGTGTCCAGAAGTTTTCCTGCTTCCGGCCACTCTCTCTGAGCAAGGCCTTCCGTTCCCAACAGCCGATAAACGGGGTCCGCCGCAACCGCGGAAAGGAACTCACCCTTTGGATCCGCCCACAAATCCTCAGTGGCACTCGTCACCAGCAGCGGCCTGGGCGCGATCAGAGCCAGCAACTCGTGCTGGTCCACAGGCATGTCCGCCTCCCGGTCCGCATACTTCTTGAAATTTCCGCAAAACCACACACCGCCAGCCAGGTTCGCAACGGTCTCGCCAAAGATCCTCTTGCTCAACGCCGCACCACCCCCGCCGGAACAATTCGACACCACCAGCGCAAACCGCTCATCCTGTGCTCCGGCCCACAACGCTGCCTTACCAATCCGGCTGAACCCAATGAGTGCCACACGTTTCGCGTCTATCCTCGGGTTGGTCTCAAAATAATCCATGGCCCGGCTCATGCCCCAGGCCCAGGAGCCAATCATGCCCCAGTCTTCCGCGACGATTTCGGGCCCGAGCCCCCGAGGCCCGTCCTTGATGTGATTTCTGGCATCCGGTTCGATTTCGCAGTAGCACGCCGTCGCCAAACCATATCCGTGCTCCAACAGATAGTCGCACTGCCACATGTCCTTGTGGCTTCCCCGGCCCGATTCCGTCGCCACATTGTTCTCGACCTTGTTGTTGAAAAGACCGTTGACGAAGTGCCTTGGCAGCGGCACGTCCGCATCGTCAGTCACCACGTAGTTTCCGTCGAAATTCAGGCCAAAGAAGATCGGCACCGGTCCCTGTAGCTGGTTCGGCAAATAGACGAGAAGTTCGAACTGGCGACCGTCCTCCTTCCCTTCATATAGCACTCCTACCCGGAGACGGGTCGCCTTGCCGCCTCGCGCATCCTTCTTCTCCTCGCGCACAACGAACTTCATGGACTCCGGCCGCCCAACACGTGTTTTCCCGTAAATCTCGTTCTCGAAGAGTTGCAGCAATTCCGGCCGACGCGTCTCGCGCCAGACCTTGGGATCGGATACTTTGGTTCCGTCTTGGCAGACGAGGGGATCAGGCAATGTATAAGGCGGCACCTTTGACTCGTCAGTAATGGTCTCCCGTTTCGGAAGGTCTGCCGCATACAAGTGGGCGGCCAGCGTCGCGAACAGCAGAGCGGTGACAACAATGCGGACAATCTTCATTTCCCAACGTTTCCTTCCCCCTGATTCGCTTGCGTCGCCGTCCGTGGCAACGTCACTGTGAACAGTGCACCCTTGCCTGCACCGTCGCTATGCGCCGTGATCTGGCCACGGTGCATGTGGACGATGTGTTGAACGATCGCCAGTCCCAGACCGAGTCCACCCTCCCTGCGCGTGGTGCTTGAGTCTTCCTGCGCAAAGCGATCAAAGATATGCGGCAAAAACGAAGGAACGATTCCCCTGCCGTTGTCCCGAACCGCCATGATCACGCGGTCATGTTCAGCCCGCAAAGAGATCTCAATCTGGCCGCCCTCCGGCGTGAACTTGATCGAGTTCGAGACAAGATTCCAGACGACCTGCTGCAGCCGGCCGGCGTCGCCATCTACAGGCAAGACCGTTCTGCTGCCGTGGACGTGCAGTTCGATGCCCTTTGTCTCGGCTGCTGGCCTGAAGGATTCCACGACCGTGCGCGTGATCGCGGCGAAGTCCACGGGCGCCCGATCGATATCCAACTTGCCGGCGATGATTCTGGAAACGTCAAGCAGGTCTTCAATCAGGCGGGTCTGTGAATTTACGCCGCGTTCAATGACTTTCAGCCCCTTTGTGCGCAGCGCATCGTCAACGCGCTGCTTTTCCAAAATACGCACCCAGCCCAGGATTGATGTCAGCGGCGTGCGCAATTCATGTGAAAGAACAGCAAGGAACTCATCCTTGGCCTTATTTGCGCGCTCGGCCTCTGCCATCGCCTTCTGTAGCGCATCTTCTGTCCGCTTGCGTTCGGTGATGTCTTGCACCATCCCAACGGAACGCACGATCTTGCCTGACCCATCGCGATAATGTTGGCACTTTTCGTGCACGGTGCGAATCTCGCCGTTCGACGTGCGAATCACGCGGTGCTCTATCTCGTAGCTATCCCGCCCGTCCCGCAGAGAACCGGTGTAAGCGCCATCGACCTTTGTGCGGTCGTCTGGGTGGACGTGATCGAGGAATGCCTCGTAGGTGGCGCCGAACTCCTGCGGCTGCAGACCGAAGATGCGATAGACTTCGTCCGACCACACAAGCTCGTTCTTCAGCAGGTCGAGCTCCCAACTGCCGACATGTGCGATCTGTTGCGAGCGTTTCAGCCGCGCATCGCTGTCCCGCAGCGCCGCTTCGGCGATTGTGCGTTGGAGCGCGATACCGATATTCTGGGACACGTTTTCGTAGAAGGCGATCAGCTCCGGCGTAAAGCGGCCGGGTCTGCGGTCATTCAGTTGCAGCAGCCCGATGATCTCAGCGCCAGCGCGAATCGGAAACAAGGCGACCGACGCATAGCCATCGTGAATGCAGCGGTTGCGTGGGTTGATTCGGGGATCGTTCTCAGGCGGCAGCGCGAGCAGGTCGCGGGAGGCATTCGTCCAGAAGCTTCCACCAGCCGTAAAACAAGGCATCGTGGGGTCGGTTCGACCCGTCAGGACCAGGCCGCAGGTGCATTCGAGCACGACGCTGCCATCCGAGCCGCGGACGATCGCGCCGTCGCCGCCTCTGGCACAAAGGAAATTCTCTTCTTTGATGAACTCCTGCGAGAACCCGTCCTGTTCGTAATATGGGAAGTCTTCGCCCTGGCGCAGCCGCAGGCCCACGACGTCGAAACCGGACACGGCTCGCACTAACTGCAGCACCTCTGCAATCACGGAGCGGAGCTCACCACCACGGTTGAGAAGGCGAAGAACATCTGTTAACAGAAGCCCGTTGGCTTCTGTGCGCTTCCGTTCGGTAATATCCACGTTCATCCCGACCCACTCGCGAACGCTGCCATCGGGGTTCAGGATCGGCGCTGCATCACAAGCAATATGGCGGTATTCGCCGCTGTGGTGAATCTGGCGAAACTCAATCTTATAGGGGCCGGCTGTCGCAACGGCTGTGTTCCACGCAGCCGCCACACGTTGACGATCACAGGGGTGAATCGCTTCCAGCCAGGCGGTGCCCAGCCATTGTTCCAGGCTGCGGCCGGTATACGCCCGCCACGAGGGAGAATCCTCGACAGCGCAGCCCTGCGCATCGGTAACCCAGACTATCTGCGAGGAGACCTCGACCAATCGACGGAATCGCTCTTCGCTGCGGTGCCGTGCATCATTGCCTTCCTGCCGCGGCGCAGCTCCGCTGTCCAGCATCTGCTCCCTTGGCGATTCAGCACTCCCGCCGGCCACTTCGGCTGTCTCCGGGTTACCCAACCGTGCACAAACACATACGCCGTGAAATGCAGTAACGTATAGAAAATCCGCTCAACGGGCTATGTGGTTTGACGTCATGCAGCATCCCTGCAACTGCAGTTCCACATCAAGAAGAAGAACGAAGAACGCTACTCCTATTACGAGTGTATGCGGACGGCGAAAGGATGCCCCAGCGACCACGCACATGTACGTGGAAGCCGACATCCGCATGAAGGATCGCGCCTTGGCAAAGGTCCGGGAACCGGCTGCCATGACGATACGGTATCGAGCATCCGACAAACCGATTCAGTTCCTGCACGGACTGTCGACTCCCGTTCTTCCTGCCCACACTGTCATTTCGCCGAACCGCTCTTCCCAGCCCTTGCCTTGTAGAACACGGCCTTTTCGGTCTGGTAACCCAGCGTGTCCACCATGATGATCGCGGACATGTTCACCTGCTCGCCGGTCTTTGCCGTTGTTTTGTCTGCAAAGCCGAAGTCCTTCAGAGCGGAAAGAAGCGTTTCGCCCTTGATGCTCAGGGTGAATTTCGCGGGGGTCGCTTTGAAGATACCCTTCTTCATCTTGCCGCTCAGCTTGAAGCTGCTCCGACCGCTGGTTCCTTGCCCCTTGGCGTTGAGTGTGAACTCTTTCCTAAAGTCGCCGATAACAACGGTGACTTTTCGGTCCAGCGGCTTGAAGAACTTGTTAACGGGTATGGAGCCGGAGAACTGCAGCGTATCTTTGGCCCCATCAGTAAACGCGAACTTCACGGAGCCTTTTGTGACGACGAATGCGTTGCTTGTCCCCTCCGTCCAGGTCGGATCCCCGCCGTTGTCTGTACCTGGAGGCACTGCGGCTTCGGCTACGACAACATCCATCTGCTGCGTCGTGCTTGTGGTGCCGTCGGAAACCGTAAGGACGACCGTATAGACTCCTGCGGTCGTGTAAACATGACCAGCCGAATTGCCTGCGCCGCTGCTGCCATCGCCGAAATCCCAGGTGTACGTGAGCAGGTCGCCATCGGCGTCGTTGGCAGTCGCAGTGAAGTTAAGGGTGCTGCCCGTGACCGCAATATCGGCATCTGCAACCGGAGGCGAAGATAATGTCGGCGGCGAGTCTGCCGCGCCAGCAGGGCGTGCGATAGTCAGATGCAGAGTCTGCGAATCCAAGCCGAACCGGTTGGATGCGGTGATCGAGACCATTGCTGTGCCTGCAACTGCCGGCGCCCCAGAAATTGTATCGCCGGAGAAGCTAAGCCCCGCTGGCAAATTCGATACTGCGAATGTCATCGGCGTGCTGCCAGATGCCGCACACTGATAACTGAAGGCGCTTTCACGAGTTGCCTGCGCAGTGAGCGGCGAAGTGATCTTGGGTGTAACGCCAGCCAAGACGCTCAGCACTTGCTGGACAGTCGGAGCAGGATTCCAGTTCGCGTCCCCAGGCTGGGACGCCGTAATTGTGCAGGAGCCCACGCCCACGATGTGGATCTTGCCGTTCGCGATTGTGGCTACATTCTCATCACTGCTGGCGTAGCTGATCGGAAGCGAAGAAGTTGCCGACGCGCCCCCACTGAAATCGGGGTCGTCTTCGGTTTTCTTTGGCACTGCCGCAAATGAAATCGTCTGGTCCGCCTTGGCGATGGTCAGCGTACTGCCGGCAAACGCGAGACTGTAGTTGCCCGTCGCCGCCAGCGTGCCCTGCTGGATGGCATAGAATCCCGCGTTCTCGCCAACCACGCGCACAAGACTGCCGGTGAGCACCTCATCTCGAACGAGCGCACCGCTCGTGATCTGGTACGTCAACGCCGGGTCGGCATCGCCGTACACCTTGCTCTTTGCGTCCGCTGTAACAGTGAGCGCTTTGCTGCTGATCGTCAGGTTGGCACTGACGTATGTAAGACTGTAATTCGCACCTGCCGAGAGCGTTCCCTGCTGAATGGCGTAGGTGCCGACGTTCTCGCCAGCCATACACGACAGGTCGCCTGTAAATTGATCCGTTCCAAACAGCGAACCGCTGGTGATTTGGCGCGTCAGCGCTGGATCGTCGTCGCCGTACACCTTGCTCTTCGCGTCGGCCGTAATCGTCAGGGGCGCCGGAAGAATCGTCAGCACCCGGTAGCTGGAGCCCTGGTGATGAGCAGCGTCAACCACCGCAGCCGCGACATAGCTGCCCGCATCGGTCGGAGGCGTGCTGAAACCATCGTAGGTGATGGTCACAACCAACCCCATTGGGCTGGTTGTGGCGGAAACGGACTTTGGCGTGCCGTCATAGGCCTGAACCAGATTTCCGATCGTGACGCTGGCGCTGATCTTCTCTATCAGCAGCATTCCCGAGCCGGTGCCCTGCCAATTCGCATCATTCACCGCGGCAATCACAAAGTACCAACCGGGCTCCGTGGGAGCTGTTGGCAGACCGTTGTATGAAACGTCCACTGCCATTCCCGACGGGTTCGTAGCGATGCCAATGCTTGCTGGCGCGCCGTCGTAAACCCGTGTCAGGTCACTCAGCGTTACAGTGGCGGTTCCCTTCGACACGATGAATGAACGGGTGACGTCCGGCGCGGCATTCCAGTACCCGTTGCCGGCCTGATTGGCCCGCACAGCCACCGTTCCGACGCCGGTGATCGTCAGTTGCGATCCATTCACGATGGCCGGGCCGAAATCGATAACGTAACTGACGGGCAACAGCGAACTGGCTGCCGCCTGCAAGTCGAACGGCGAATTTCCATAGCTCTTGGCACTGATCGTCGGGAAGTCAATCGTCTGATCCTGCTTGCCCACAGAGAACGTGGCCACAAAGTTGCCGCCGGCGAGACTATTGCCTGAGGGGAACGAACCAGAAAACTCACCGTCGAGTGCGCGGCCGTCAGTATCCTTGATTCCGCCGCTCACCAGCGTCACGCGATAGAGATCGCCGGGAAGCGTAATGCCAGTCAGATCGAACTTCGCTTGGCGCGTGCCTTCGACCGTGACGGAAGCGGCAGTGATCGGCACATCGTCCGGCGTATCGAATTGCCCGTCCGGTCCGCGACCGACCAACAGAAACGAACTCGCATTTACTGTCGCGGCATCCAGATCGCGGTTGCATGTCGCGACCACCGCGGCTGGCGAAAGCTGCGCAGAATTGGGAGCCGGACTTAAGCTGGCCACAGACAGTTGCGAGGCGATGGTGAATGTCGAGACGAAGTCGCCGCCAGCCGAGCCGTTGCCTGTAGGCCATGTGCCGGTGTACTCGCCGTCGAGCGCATTGCCAACAATGTCATAACACCCTATGGTCATTCGATACGAATCGCTTGGAAGCGTTAATCCCGTCAAGTCCAGTTTGATTCGCGTCGGCGTGTCCAGCATCACGTCCGCGGGCGTGATGGTCACATCGTCGGCCGTTCCGAACAGACCGTCTGCGCCGGCTCGTGTCAAGTGGCAGGTTACCGCGGATACGCTCGCCGGATCCAGAGCCTCATCAGCATCGACGAGAATGGATGCAGGCGGATAGATGTCCGCCTCACTGGGCGCGGGCGAAACGCCAACGACATGGGGCGGCGTGCTGTCGATGGTGAACCCGGCACTTAGCGTCGCCGTGGCGCCATCCGGATTCGTCAGAACTACATCCCAATTGCCATCTACTGCGCCTGTCACGTTCAAATCGAATTCCAGACTCGTGTCATCCGTATAGTGCACATTTGTGGCCAGGATGTCGCTCTGCCCGGCGCGAGCCAGTTTGACAGCGGGAGGGTATTTCGCGTCGAACTCCATTACATATGGCCGCTGTGCGTCGGAACTCGTGCCGACATCGTTCCAGTTAAAGCCCCACCAGTAGACGCCGTAATCCTCCCCGCCCCAATCGTTCGGTTCGCCTGAAGACCAGTTCTGATAGCTGTCCGTCTCACCAGTGATCCAGGTGAACGTGCGGTAATGGCCAATGTCGGTCAACCCTATCCAGTTGTTCGTCATGCCTCCAAAGTGCCAGACGAAATTGTCCTCCTGCGCATTAGCCAGAGTAACCAGATGCCCGCCCTGAGCTGCGGCCAGCGAACAGGCGCTGTACCAGTCCGTCATCTGATTCTTGTATGAATAGTAGTGTCCCTGGAACGGAATGGCATCGGCGGGGTGCTGCACGCCGCCTTCGATAAAGCCCGCGCCCGTCAAGCTTGCGTGCAGTGTTCCAGATTTCGACCTGCCGGGACTGATGGCAGACAACGATGGCGTCGAGAGCGCCGTTTGTGTGGTGAAACTGAAAATGCTGCCGCCCGAAAGCGTGTTTCCGCTGCGGTCCTTGGCCTTGCTCGCGTCGATTGTAAATGTGTAGGTGGTGGCGGCTGCGAGTGGCGCGGCGGGCATCCACATCAGCGTCGTATTGTCGGCCCACGACCACGAGCCGCTTGCGGCCCCGCCGGAGATTATCGCGACAGTTGCTGGATTGACTGAAAGATCCATCGGTTCGCTGAACGTGACGACGAAGTCGTTCCATACGGCCGCCTCCGTTGCGCCATTAGCCGGCAGTACGCCGGCGACACGCGGCGGGATCGGGTCGTAGAGCGTGTACTGCAAATCGGTCATGTCGCTGTCGTCCGGATTGCAGAATTTCACGCTGAAGAAGTCGTTGCCACTGGCTTCGTGCAGCTTGAAGATGAAGGAGTGATAGCCGGCAGTCAGCGTGAAGGTTGCGGACGAAAGACTTGAGCCTGTGGTTGAGAGCAGCGGCGTTTGATTACCGTCCAACCAGGTGCGCACGTCATCGTCGCTGTTCGAGACGATCTTCGTGGAGCGGTCTGACGGTGCCCAGATGTAAATCGCAAAGTACGTGCTGTAATTGTCGCCGCAGTTTTCCCCCCACGCACCGTCGTTGTCGGCGTCCGTAAGATCGGTCCAGACCATCACTGTGTTCGATGTCGAACCATTCACAGCCAGACGCATGTCCACAGCCTGACCGGGACTGGGCTGTTGAATGTGCTCCAGGCCGGCGCCAGCGTACGTAAAGAAGTCCCACAGGACGCCTTGCCCGCTGGTCGGATAGCCAGTGATGCGGTCCGTTTCGCTGGCGCCCAGATGCAGCATGCGCTTGATGTAGCCCGCCGGAAGCGGAGCGCGGCCGACGCTGACTCTTACAGTGGCTGGCGACGAGTCGGCACCATCATTGCCAACGTAGGTGAAAGTGTCCGTGCCCTCGAAGCCCGGGTTGGGTATGTAGGTAAACGAGCCGTCAGAGTTGAACGTCAGGCTGCCATTGGCGGGGTCCGTCTTCTTCACGGCCGTGAACGAATCGCCGTTAAAATCAAAGTCGTTGGCTAGGACGCCTGGAGCCGTCACGGATAGAGTCTCGCCCTTGTTCGTGTTGTAGTGATCATCTGCGGCCTGCGGTGGGAATTGTGGAATCAGCGCCTTGATTTCAGCTTGCGAGAGGGCGCGGTTGTAGGCGCGCACGTCGTCCAAAGCGCCTTTGATCGGCTCCGGAGCATGGCTGATGCTCGTGAGAGGCAAGGCAATCGTTTCTGTACGTGAATCAACCAGTGCGCCGTTGATGTAAAGCGACGTGCCGCTGGCGGTAGTCACAAACGCAGCATGAACCCAGGAATCGACAGGAGCAACATAGTTGAATGCGTAGTTGCCTACCGAGTCCTGGCCATAGCCGATCTTCTTCGTATTGCTGTACTGTTCGACCTTCAGCGAGTAAGGCGTTCCGTGCATCAGGCGTGCTGAATCACGGGTTACCGGATGCCGCTTCAACCAGAACGCAAACGTCCATGGCAATGGCTGGTTCGCCATGCCGATATTGACATAATCATCCACACCATCAAAGTACAAGGCACCCGAGCCGATGATTCCAGTTGTCCTGGCAGTCCCGTTCATCAACGTGCCGTCGTGTCCGTTGCCCGAAGAGTCTACGACCGTCGTGCCGCTGCCTTCGTCAAAGGTCCAGTGGGCCAGCAGTCCGCCCACCAATAACTTGACTGTGGCAATGTTACTGTCGTTAAGGCCATCGTTGGTGAGATAGGTGAATGAATCAGCGCCCTCGTAACCGGCGCTGGGTGTGTAGGTGAACGATCCGTCGGCTGCAAGCGACAGCGTGCCATGGGTTGGGTCTGTTTGCTTTATCGCGGTGAGTGGTCTGCCGCTGGGGGCGGTGTCGTTCGATAACACACCTGGAGCAGGGACGGTGAGCTCAGTATTGATGCTTGGGGAGTAAGAATCATCCCCCGCTTGCGGCGGAGCGATCGCGTACAACGCCTGAATCTCTGCCTGCGAGAGAACGCGGCTGTAGATTCTCGCGTCATCGATGGAGCCTTGGAACGGAGCCCAACTGCTGCCCAAGCCCGGCCACCAGCCGCCAGCGCGGCCCATCCCAATCTGGTTCTTCGACATGTTGGCATGATCAATGGTTCCGGACAGCGTCCCAACAGGCTGGCCATCCAGATACAGGGTCTGCGTGTTCACATTTCCAGTCAACGCCACATGATGCCAGCTACCGTTGTTGACGGTGACCGTGCTCACGATCGGCGTCACTGCGTTCACCGAAAGCTCGGCCCGCAGCTTGCCATCGCTGCCGACATAGATGACGGGTATGTACGTCGAACAATTGGTTGGATAGACATCGTTCTGGTGGCCAATCAATGCGCCGCATCCCGTCGTTTTGAACCACATCGCAATCGTAATGACGTTGTAGTTCCTGATCAGGTTGTCGGGAATCGTGATCAGGTCGTTGCTTCCATCGAAACTGACAGCTCCTCCCAGCATGCCCGTTGACCACGTCGTGCCGTTCTGAAGCGTGCCGTTGTTGCCGTTGCCCGAGCAATCAGCCGCCGTGGTACCGCTGCCTTCGTCGAACATCCAGCGGGCGACGAGGCCGGTGCCGACCGTCAATACCCGCGCAACGTCTGCCGCGGCACTGTAGTTGGCGTTGCCGCTCTGCAACGCCGTGATCGTCGTTGCGCCATCTCCGACGGCGTGGATCTTGCCACTAACAATCGTCGCGACCGCAGGATTGGAACTGCTGTAGCTGACCGCCAGGCCCGATGATGCGGTCGCTCCGGGATCAACGTCGGGATTGCCCACTGCTATCGCTGTCAGCGCTGGGAACGAGATGCTCTGCAGTCCTTTTCCGCTCGAACTATCCAAGGGCAGAAGAAAGCCGTTGAAGCCGCTTGCCGATGCTGGTCCGGTTCCGCCGACGCCGGCGTTGGAGCTAACGAAATAACCGGAGACCCACACGGTGCTCCCGTACGCCGCGATGCGCGAGCAATTGTCGTTGCCGCCACCGCCAAATTTCTGCTTCCAGATTTCGGCGCCATTGCTCGCGTCAAGTGCGAGGGTGAATGCATCTATGCCGCCGCTTGTGCCCAGAGCGCCGAGCGCGCCAACACCCGCGTTGGATGACTCCAGGTCACCCATCACAAACAGCGAACTGCCCGCAACGGCAACGCCCATACCCTTATCCCACCCGTTGCTGCCCCCGAACTTCTGCTTCCACTGTTCGGTTCCGTCCGCTGCATTGAGAGCCAGAATGTACGCACTTGCGTTGCCCAGCTTCGTTAGCGGGCCGCTCCCATCCATACCTACGGAGGTGCTTTCGAAAGAGCCGGCGACGTACAGATTGCTACCCGAGACTGCTATGCCGCGACCAACATCGTTGCCGTTGTTGCCGCCAAACTGCTTCATCCAGATCTTACTGCCGTCGCTGATGTTCATCGCCCAGATGTAAGTGTTCGCTCCGCCGGTGCTGGTCATGCTGCCGGAACCGATGCCATAGATGTTTGCGGTGGCGGAGAACTCGCCCGTGACATATACGACTCCGCTTGAGGCGGCAATAGCCAAAGCGGTGTCGTACTGCGTTCCGCCGAAGCCCAGCTTCCAGGCTTCGGTTCCATCGGCGGCGTTCAGAGCCAGCACGAATGCATCCCAGCCGCCTGCTTGCGCCAAGCTGCCCGTGCCGTTCACCCCCGCATCCGGGCTGCCAAAGTAACCGGCGATAAGCACCTTGCCATCCGATAGGGCGATCGCGCGAGCATTGTCGCTCCCCGTGCCGCCGAACTTCTGCTGCCAGATTTGCGAACCGTCGGAAGCGTTTAACGCAAGAATAAACGAGTCGGTCGATCCCGTGGTTGAAAGAGTGCCCGATCCGCCAAGACCCGCATTGGCGCTGTCAAAGCCGCCGGTCACGTACACGGTTGTGCCGGCGACTGCGATGGCGTACCCAGCGTCGTTGCTGGCACCGCCAAACGTGCGCGTCCAGACGTATGTTCCGTCGGCGTTGTAGCGTGTGATGAACGCGTCGTTTCCGCCCGCCGAAGTTTTGGAGTCCTCACCGGTGGCCGGGTTGAAATCTACGGTGCCGGAGAAATAGCCCGTAACGTATCGATTGCCGTTACCATCGATGGCCAGATTGGTCGCATAGCCCTGAATTACCGGCGGAACCGAGGTAGAAATGGCATCAGATGCGCACGCGAACTGTAGTAGTGCGAGATAGATGAAAGCGGCAAGCGTGGCACAAGGACAGCGCCCCTGCCGATTTCCGACCATGGATATCGTCATCGCTCTCCTCCTGAACTCTGTAACCAGAAGATCTTCAGAGACGGCGCAAAAGCGGGTCCCCGACCTCGTCCAATCTCCACCCGAATTACAGCGATCCCGTGCCGTTGGCGCGGGTGCCATCGCCGTTGAACTCGAAAGCCGAAGGGACATCGATTTCGAAGGATCGGTCGCCAATCTCAAGTTTCAGCGGAATATCGACGTTTACAGTCTTCGCCGCATCGCCGTGGAAAACCGCGCCTGCACGGTTGAACGCGGCGCCCAAATCCGCATACTGGAGTTTTGCCTTCAGGGAGACGGTCCCGTACGGCACGCCGCGAATGCCGGACTTCGCCTGCCACATGCTCTTGGGCCAATTATAGTCTCGAAGTTTTCGATCGAGCACCGCCGTAAACCGCTGCCCTGCGATCTCGATTGCCAGAGTCGTTCCTTTCTTGACCAGAGTATCGCCGACGTTGACCTTCGCCTCCAGGATCAACGCGTCAGCCTTATCTGCTTTTCGATTCCAGCGAACGTTGTAGCGCACGAAGGCATTGAACAGGCCCGCCTCGCTTTCGGGCAGGACTTCAACGACCCGCTGCAACGTGGTGCTCACGCCAGCAGCGTCCACGATCGTAAGCGTGACGTTGTAGCTGCCGGGCTGGTCGTAGATCTTCGAAATGATCTGCCCAGACCCAAGAGGCGTGCCATCGCCGAAATCCCAGGTATACGATGCGATCTGGTTTTCCGGGTCGGTGCTCGCGCTTGCATCGAACGTAAATGGCAGATTCCCGAAACCCACAACGTCGCTCGTGGTGATCCTTGGAGTGGGCGCCTGGCTGACCTGAATCAGCACGCTCGCCGAGGCACTTGCGCCCGCGCCATCGGTTACCGTCACGCTGGCCGTGTACGTGCCAACTGAAGCGTAGCTGTGAGCCGGGCTCTGCTCCGCCGAAGTCGTCCCGTCGCCGAATTCCCAAAGGTACGTGAGTGCATCGTTATCGGGATCGCTACCAGTGGCAGAGAAGGAGACTTCGCTGTTCGGCACGACGCTGATTGGCGACGCGCTGGCGTTCAGGGTCGGCGCCGCGTTCGTGATGGTAATCGAAACGCCTGCGGGAGGGCTGTCGCCGACGCCATCGTTGACTTTGAACGTAAAGCTATCCGCGCCAACGAAGTTTCCGGCCGGTGTGTAAATGAGATTGGGGGCCGCACCACTGATCGTTCCGTTCTGCGGCGGCGCCACAATCGAATACGTCAGAATGTCCCCATCCGCATCCGTTCCGCTGAGCGCGATCGATTTCGCCGTGCCCCAATGTGTGGCGGCGGTCTGCGCGGACGCGACGGGAGCTGTGTTGGTCACCGCAATGGCCACAACAGCAATGTTGCTGTCGGCGACGCCGTCGTTAGCCTTGAACGTGAAGCTGTCCGTTCCCGCATATCCAGCCGCCGGCGAGTAGGCGAGATTCGGCGCCGTACCGCTCAGGGTTCCGTGTGCCGGCTGCGTCACAACCGAATAGACCAGCGGATCTCCGTCCGCGTCGCTTCCGCCAAGAAGGATTGATTTCGACAGGCCGGAATGCGTGCTGACGTTCTGATCTGCCGCCAGCGGCGCGGCATTGACGACCTCAATCGAGACTGTTGCGACGTTGCTGTCCACGATCCCATCATTGACGCTGTAGGTGAAGCTGTCGGGGCCAGCGTAACCCGCAGCAGGCGCGTAGATCAGGTTCGGCGCCGTACCACTCAACGTGCCATGCGCCGGCAGGCCAACCGTAAACGTGAGCGGGTCTTTATCGGCATCGCTGGCGGCGAGCGTGATAGCCTTCGCGACACCGGAGTGCGTGGTGACAGCCTGAGACTCAGAGTCCGGCGGCGCGTCAACGCGGAAGGTGCCAACGAAATCTCCGCCGGGCGCGCCGTCTCCGGAGGGGAACGTGCCCGTGAATTCACCGTCAATGACGTTGCCGTTCAGGTCAGAGATGGGTTGTAACAGGGGAGCGCCATCGGTGAGCCAGGTCGGATCGTCGCTGCCGGTCTGAGTGTCCCAGCCGATAGTACCGTGGCGCGCGTATGGACTTTTGTCGTGAACGATCTGGCCGCTGCCCTCACTGAAGTCCCAGCAGCCTTCAAGTCCGAACTCGTTGCCTGTCAGCGTTCGATACATGTTGCCCTGAATCTGCGCTTGGGTGCGCATTACGCTCCAGATGCGGAACTCATCTATCTTGCCATTGAAGCGGTGCATGTTCCCGTTTCGGCCGATCAAGAAATCGTAAACGCCCCGCGTGAAGACGCCGTGCCCGCTCTGCTCCTGCTCCAGCACGCCGTTCCGGTAAATCTGCATGGTGTTACCCGATTGGCTTGAGACCAAAGCAAAGTGCTGCCACGTGTTGATGAATGCCTCCTGCGTGTATTGGCAGCGCGTTGCACCAAAGTCCCAGATGATGTTGCCGTATGAATAAAGTGGAACGTGCGCCTGGCAACGGTTTGCCCCGTCGTCTGGTGTTAATCCGAAGGTGCTGCCTAGATCGGCCGATGAAACGTTCTGCCAGAACTCCAGCGTAATCTCCTGCGTCGGCATCCAACTACCGGCGCCGGGGATCCGTACACATTGGCTCCCATTGAACGCGAGCGCTCCCAAAGCTGCGCTGCAGGTGGAGACTGTCATTTGAACGTTGCAGTTCGGCAAGGTGACTCCCTGCAAGTCCAGTGTGACTTGCTCGCCGTTGATCGCGATTGACGCTGGGCTGATGGCCACGTCATCGGCCGTCCCAAACACACCATCAGGGCCGGCTCCGACCAAGCGCACGGAATTCGTGTTCACCGTCGCGGGATCGATGTCCTGGCTGAACTGCAGCGTGACTCCGGCGGGCGGCGCCGCCAGCACCGAATTGGGCGCCGGCGACATGCCTGTGACCGTTGTCAGTGCATAAACGTCAAGGCTGACCGTAACCGTGGCGGACGTGTTCCCGTGCCCATCACCCGCATGATAAGTGAATGAATCCGGTCCGATGTAATCGGTGTCCGGCGTGTACGTGAACGAGCCATCGGCGCTTAGCGCCAGAATCCCATGGGTCGTGGTGCTGTCGAGGACCGCCGTGAGCGCATAAGCGTTGAAATCCGTGTCGTTCGCCAAGACGCCCGGCTCGCTGACAGTGAGCGTGTGGTTCTTCCCAATCGTATAGTTTTCCGGTTGTGCGACCGGCGGGAATTGCGGGATGAGCGCCTGAATTTCGGTCTGCGAGAGCGCGCGGTTGTAGATGCGGACGTCGTCGATTTTGCCCTGCCACGGCAAATTACCGTCCAGTTTGCGGCCGAGGTTCAACCCCGTTGAGCAGTTGATCAGCGTCCCGTTCCAGCCAGGCGTATTGCCCAGCGGCTCAGGCTGACCATTCACGTAAATTCGTAGCTGCGATGCAGCCGTATCCGCGACTGCCGTGACGAAGTACCAGCGGCCGGGCAGAATGCGTTGAATACCGACAGCATACGGCGTAGCTTGATTTGACTGCATCACCTGAAAACCAACGACGCGATTGGACGTGATGTTGAAGTCGAACTGGCGACGATCCATTGGGCCATCCCACTTTGAGACGAATGTGATCGCGTTGTCAGAATCGGGGTAGATCCAAGCGGCAACGGTGAAGCTGCCGCCGCCAAGATCCGGAGCATTTGGCACGTTTACATAGGAGCTCACGCCGTCAAACTGCAGATCGCTCGGACCCATCAACCCCGTCGTCCATATTGGCCCGTTCACGAGCGTTCCGTCGTAACCGTTTCCCGATGAGTCCGCTGCCGTCGTCCCCGAGCCTTCGTCGAAGGTCCAATGCGCCACCAGCCCGGGGCCATCGGTCACGAAGACCTGGACGCCGATCATTTGCGGCGAACAGGCTGCACCGGGCGCGGTCACGGTAATTGTTCCGCTGTAGGGCGAGTTGGCGGACAGCAAAGCCGTTGCATCCGCGTGCACGACAAGAGAATCTGTGGCCGTGGTGGTGCTGCCGGTTGTCGGCGTAACTGTGAGCCATGCTGCATCGGTTGTTACCTGCCAGTTAACCGCACCGGTTCCCGTGTTGGCGATCTGTAGCGTCTTGTCGATTGGGTTTGGGCCGCCGTCGTAAGTTGTGAATCGCAGCGGCACCGTTTCGGCAGCAGTGACGTGCAGGATAGGTGGGACCGTGACGGTGAATGCGCCCGGCAACGTGGCCGTGACGATTCCATTTTCCAGCAACTCCACATCGTAGACGCCCGCGGCGGCGCCCGTCAGGTCGATCGAGCATGTGATCAGCGCGTCAGTGGCGGTCAGCGAGCCGCTGGCATAGATCGCGCCTGACGCATTACTCAAACGCACGCCAACCGGTCCCGTTTCGCGCACGCCAAAGGTCGGGCTGCCTAATGGAGTGCCGGTGTGCCCGTTCCCGGTAGTGTCGATCAGGTTCGGGCCGCCGCTGGACATATCGTAACGGACAACGAGGTTGGGGTCGCCGCCGGTCAACGCCACGTTCATCGTGGAGGCGATCTGCGTCTGCGTGCGCGCGACGTTCCAGAAGCGGAACTCGCTCATAGAACCACGGCTGTACGTATTTCCCCAAAATGGTTCCGCGTACAGGACCATGTACTCCGTCCACGGACAGACGGGAATGTTGACGGTGTTCTGATTGTCGAGCACGCCATTGATGTAGATGCGTTGTGTGGAACCGTCGTACGTGGCCGCGACATGCATCCAGCTCGAACCGATGCTGGCATTGGACGCGAGCGGCACGCGCTGGAAATTGTTGGCAACCCAGAAGACGGCTTGGCCGCCATTATTGCATGAAAAATTGAACTGTTCCCAGATTCCCGGCCACCCATTGCGCTTCAGGAACTGGAAGCCGTCCTTCACCCACGCCTCGATCGTAAACGTGGGGCTGTTGAGCAGATTGGAGCTTGGCACGTGATAGCTGTCGTCCACGCCATCGAAGCTGACCATCCCCGCGCCGCTGACCTGCCCCGACCAGATTGGGAAGTGCGCGCCTGTCAGGCTCAGGTTGACCGGAAAACCCAAGTCGGCGCTCATTGGCGAGACGGAGTATAGTTCCGAGGGCGTCTTGTTAACCGTGATCGTGACCGTTACCGGCGCGGAGACGTTTCCGTGGCCATCATCAGCCTGGTACGTGAACGTGACCGTCCCGCGAAAATCCGCCGGCGGCGTGTAGCTGAACGAACCATCCGGATTGCCAGTCAGTGTCCCAGTAGATGCGGAGAAGTTCGTTGCGCTGATCGGATCACCGTTTAAAGCATAATCGTTAACGAGCACGCCGGGCGCGGGGACGGTCAACGTCGTGTTCTCCACCATCGAGTACGAATCGCCCGGCGCCAGCAGCGGCAGAATCAGTGCCTGAATCTCGGCCTGGGAAAGCGCGCGATTGTAGATGCGAACGTCGTCGATAAGCCCCTGCCAGTAATCGTTGCCACTCGCTTTGCGCCCGATGTTCAACTCCATATCCACGGAACGCACCGATCCGTCCCATCCAGGATTGGACTGAAACGTTTCCGGCGCACCATCTATGTAGACGCGCAATAGCGCGCCACTGGCATCTGCCACCGCGCCGATATGGTACCAGCGACCTGCCTGGATGATCGTTGTACCCCACGCAGTTACCACCACGTTGTTGCCCTGGCAGACCGAAAACCACAGACAGTTATCCTTATAGACCTGGAGGTCAAACTGGAGGTTCCCGGAATTGCCATTCCACTTCGAAACGAACTTCCGCTCGGAGCCGGACTCGCGGAAGATCCAGCACGCCACCGTGAAACTGCCTCCGCCGACATCCGGCGAGCTTGGGACATTCACGTATGAGTTCGTGCCGTTAAAGCGAAGCGCGTTTCCCGGAGGTACTCCCGTCGTCCACACTGGCCCATTCACCAGCGTTCCGTCGTAGCCGTTTCCCGATGAGTCCACTGCCGTTGTGCCGATGCCTTCGTCGAAGGTCCAGTGCGCGACCAAGCCGTCTTCGCAGAACGCCTGCGCGCTCGCCAAGAACAGCGCGAGAACCCAGAACCAACGCCACCAGTTGCGCGACTGAGAAGTACGCATAGCCTCGGCTCCCGAACACCTGCGCCGGCTCCGTCGAGCATGCAGCACAGATGTCCTTTTCGTCATGAACGAGCAAACAACCGAACTGCTTTGAGCGATCGATGCAGTCACGACCCAAGTGAATATCTCAGGGAATTATACCTTATGGCCGAGCACTACAAGCCATTCCTTCTGAAAAAGCTGACGTGCGACGCACATGTGCAGGCAGACCTGTTGAGGAATGGCACCGACACCATTGATCTACTCCGGGTAGCCCGCGACCTGGTGGTCAACTGTCTGCAGCTCAACAAGGCAGACGTTGCCGAGAACCGCCTCGCCCTGCAATTAGGCCGCCGCCGCGACCTATCCCCGAGCTACATGCCAAGTGTCTGCTGTTGATCGGCGAAACCGGCTACCGCGTCGTGGACGAGGACGGCGTAACCCGCCACCGGGCTGCGCTTCCGCCGCGCTTACAGAAGCTCTTGGCGGGCTGTTGGGCCTGTTGCTGGCTCAAACAGCAGTGCGGCCCGGGCGGCGATGCCGTGAACGGGGCGGTTAGGCCTATAAGCCGGGTCCAGGCGTGAAGGCTATGGCCTAAGAAAGGTACTTGCCCGCTGGCTTTCTGCCTTCTCGATGAACTTGCACAGCGAAGCCGCGACCTCGATCGACGCGCGTACTACGGCCTCCTCGACACCTTCATCACCACCCGAAAGCCGATGCGTTCTTTCCGGCCGACGGGAATGCTAATCAAGCCGGTGCTGCCGGTCGGGCGCACGTAACACGTTTCTATCGGACCATCTCCACGCGGCTATCGCACTATCGCGCGACCCGGCGAGGTTGTTGACGGTCGTCCGCAATCTGACTCGCCAACGGCTGCGTCCGGCTGTGCTAAACAGGCTCGGTCCCCCTGTGCGATCTGCCGACGTGGCGCGAAAGGTCCAGAGCCTTCGCGCTCCGCAACGCGCTCTACCACGTAGCGGTTTCGTTCAACGGAAATGGGAGGAGTGTCGGGCTATGTTCGGATTCGCGGAACTGCGCTGTAGACATGAGTTTAGAGTCTATTAGTCGTCACATTCGTGGCACCATGGTTGCCGGGTTTCCGATTGCGGTCGCCTGGGCAGGAACGTCACGACCGACCACCGCACATGCAGCTACAGTAGCGTTGTTTCCGACCTCAATGCCGCTGCCAATCACAGAGAACGCTCCGATAAACGCCCCACTTCGGAGGACAACCTTGCCGGCACGGAACTGGTCCACCCGGAACTCGTGCGTCAGAATGCGCGCGCCCATGCCGATGAAGACCTGGTCCTCGATCGTCAGTAATTGCGGGAACAACGGATCAATCCACGCACTCGCGGAAATATAAACGTTGTTGCCGATCTTCGCGCCCAGGCGACGCAGATACCACAGCTTCGGACCGTTCCATGGCAATCGCAGGAGCGTCTCCAGCCAGAAGCCACGCCACGCCAGCCGAAACACTGCGAGCGGTGATTGTTCGCAGAAGCAGAACCCCGTCGGCAAGGCCGGATGACACGTCGGTTCGACAAATACGCGCTCCGGTGTTTTTCCCGTCAAGAACGCCGCGAGGCGTTGATGCGCCGAAGCGGGATTTGCGGTTTGAGTAGTCATCGGGTTTGCCTCGCACTGGTTGGTATTATTGCGCGCATATATCCGGGCATCTCACCGGCTTGGTAGTCAGACATCCTGAACTGGTCCAAATCGCGGCCGAGACAACGACAGGACGGTGTCCGGAAACATCGCTGCATTCGGCTCAGCACGTCAGCGGCTCCTTCGCGATACACGTTCCCGAATGAAACCGGCGCCAGGTCGCAAGGGAAGACCTCGCCATTGGTAGCCACATAGAGAAAACTGAAACCAGCTTGGCAACCCAGAAAATCCGGACTCTCAAGAAAGGCCATCGCAGAGACCTTCGGACTCCTGGCATCCGATAATGATATTCGATGCGCCGCCGCCAGGATTTCCCGCTCCGCCGGATTCAGTTCGCCACAGTTCCGGCTAGCGCGCACTGGAATCATGTCGAGCAGCATGATGTCGTGAACACGTAATGTTGAGCAGTAGTCTAAGAATTGGTGTAATCCATCATCCCGCAGGAGCGACGGTTCGACGACCGCCTGTACCGCCGTGTACAATCCAGCATCGCGACATGCTGAAATGGCCTGGATGGCATCGTCAAACGCACCCATGCGCCCGCGCATCTTATCGTGTTCGCCCGCATCAAAGTGATCAAGGCTAATATAGGCGGCGCCCAACCCCGCCACACGCAGTTTCCGCGCGCATTCAACCGTGAGGCCATCGCCCGCCGAGAACAGGATCGTTGCGATCTGTGGCGCGCAAGCCGCGACGAGCGCGGCAAGATCAGATCGTTGCAGCGGTTCTCCACCCGTGAATGCGATGCACACAGTTCCGGCCTCGCGTAGTTGCACGATGAGATCCTGCAGATTCTCTAAGGGGGGCGTACAGGGTTCTGTTGAGAGATTCGAGCATCGCGCGCAGCGATTTCGACAGATGTCCGTCACAGAAATGTGAGCCACAAGTGGCACTGCTTCGCCACGACTAAGCCTAACCAGGCCGCGTAGGTATCGACGGTATGCCAGCGTTCCCACCGGCGGACAGTACGGGTGCAGCCATGTACCGGTTCCGGCAGTTGCAGGCCTGGTAAGCCGAAGTCCTTTTAGCAGTGCCCAGGAAAGACGTGGCGGCAGCGTCCATGCCTCATAGCAGCTCAAGCCCCGCAACATTGCCCGAAAGCGCCCGAGCGACATCAGCGTTTTCCCTTCTGCAGTCGATGCCAGAACGCTTGCCATACGGCGGCATTATGCGAGGGAATGCGCTCAAGGACGTGATCGAGAGCACTGACGAAACGCTGTGCATCGTCGGTGTTAATTATCAGCGGGGGCTCGAAGCGTAATACGCCATGCGCCAGGCTGCACACTTCGGCTAGTATGCCGTTCTCGGAGAGCAATTTCGCCGCAACAACATGCGCGAGTAATCCGGCGCGAGCCCAGCCAGGGATGGCATGCATCAGCAGTCCTGACGGTGCATTGAATTCGACGCCGATGAGCAGGCCGCGTCCGCGGACGCTTTTGATAATAAGGTGGCGGCCGGCCAATTCACGTAACCGACTCAGCGTGTATTCGCCGAGCTGATCGGCGCGCGCCGCAAGATCCTCCGATTCGATGACATCCAGAGTTTCCAGTCCTGCTACCATCGCCAGGTGGCCGCCGGCGAAGGTGGACGAATTCAGGCGGCATCGCTGGGCAGTCCCGAAGCCCCGAGACCAGATCTCTGCCGACATCAGCGTCGCGGCGACCGGAACCAGTCCGCCACTGAGCCCCTTTCCAAGTACCAGTATGTCAGGAATCACTTCAGAAAATGGCGTGGCGAAAAGACGCCCAGTCCTTCCGAAACCCGTTTGGATCTCGTCTACGATCAATAGACAACCGTGCGTGCGGCAAACGCATTCAGCGTTGCGCAAGTAGTTCTTGTCGGGTACGCGAATGCCGCCTTCCGCCTGGATGGGCTCGACAATAAATGCCGCTGGCGACTTTTCTGCGCAGACTTTATCGAGAGCAGTAAGGTCGCCGAACTCCACGTGCGTGCTGTCTGCGTCGCATCCGTAGAGCTGCCTTGCGTCCGTGTCCATCAGCGACATGGCGCCGACCGATAGGCCATGATATGCGCCGGTGCAGGAGATGATGTGGCGCCGACCCGTGGCAGCACGTGCGGCCTTTATGGCCACGTCAACAGCCTCTGCCCCGCTGTTGGCGAACGTCGTCCTGCAGAGGCTCGGATGCGTACAGCGCGTGAGTCGTGCAGCCAGAGCTCCGATGGCCATTGGCGCGTCAACGTTGAGCATGGATGGCATTTGGCTTTTCAACGCCTGATGGAGCGCACCGATGACGCGCGGATGATTGTGGCCAATGTTGTGCACGCCGAAGCCGGCAAGGCAGTCCAGGTACTCGGCGCCCGTTTCGTCGTAAAGGCGCGTACCCGAGGCTCGCGTGAAACACCGGCCGAAGTCGAGCGTTTCCAGCAGTGTGATGAACTCGGGATTGACGAACTCCCGCCAGAGCCGGTGGCCCTCGTCGCGATTCATGGCGTCTGGTCCTTCGCGAAGAGACCATGGCGGAAGATCCAAAGCACAGCAGCCACGGCGAGCACTCCAAGCAGTTCCGTGATTTCCTCCCAAAAACCGAACCAGACAAGATTATCGCGGAAGGCGGCAAACAGAATCAGCCGCAGGTATCCGAACAGAAGAAAACCGAGTCCGCCTGCGGTGAAGAATTTCGCGCGCTCTAAATTGCCGCCTCGCTGGCCCAGCAGAAGAACGAACGCTACCAGAAACATCGCGCTCGCGGCAACTGGGCAGAAGCGGAGCTCGTACCACTGCAGCGGAAGCGGGTGCACATAGTTGTACGCCGCGACATTGAAGATGGAGGTGTTGTACGAGACCCGGCAGGGCACCGCGCAAAGCGGCAGCGCAGCCATCACGATCAGAGCGGGAACGACAATCTGAAAAACACGTCTTAACCCACATGGCACGTCTGCGTGCTTTGCGCACCGTTTACAAATGTTTAACGCTGCACATTTTCGTTCGGAATCGCTCAGGCTCAAAATACGTCTGTCCACCGCGTCAAAAAAAGCCAGCGTTCCGGCGGCAAGCGCCAGCACCATGCCGTAGCTGTGGGCATACTCGATCCAGAGATTGGTCAGGACGGAACAGTAGTCCAGAGCACAGGCAAACTCGCCGGCGAAGAAGAAGAGCATGGACCACTGCAGGGCGACCAGATCGGGTGCGCGCTGCTTGCGCAGAACCCAAGCCAGCGCGAGCGAAAGAATCATGTACGTTGGCTTAACAACAAAGCCGCTGAGCACCGCAGCCCACTGCTCATGCCTGGGCGAGGCACGAAATGCGATCGGTCCCGGATCGGGCGCCGCTGCGCCAGTCGCGAGATAGAACACCACCGGCGCCGCGCCGAACGCGAGCAGCAAGATTAATATGCCTGCAGCGCCAGCCTTCCTCATACGCAGACATTCCTTCGTCGCAAGACGTTGTTGACGCACACAGGAATCAGCGACCCATCCGGCTGCGGGTATGCGTTGCAGCACTTCCGCACGCGAGCGAGATCAAACGTGTCTGCGTCTTGGAACGCGTGAATGAAAATGGATTTCATGCGGCGTTCGGATTGCGCGAAGGCTTTTCGCGGATCAAAGCAACTGCAGTTGCTGGAGAGTTCGCGCAGAATCTCGCTGAGCACCTTCATTACCGCCGGCGCATCGGGGGCGGCGCCCGCCGGCCCACTCCACAGTTCGTAGATCATCTCCTTCAGTCGCGCGTGCTCGTCCGCGTCGAGCCCGAAGATGGTGCGATTGGCGAGAGCATCAAGCATTGTGCTCGCGTGAATCAGCCGATTTACAGAAGCAGCATTGCCGTCTTTCAGCATCAAGTAAAAGGCGAGCGAGAAACAGAGCGGATGACTGCACGGAAGCGGCAAAAAGTCTTCAGCACGAACGCTTGGATGGCGTGCGGCGCCCAGGGCCACGACGACGTCCGGCAGAGTCATCCTTTTCGGAATGCTGACAGCAGCGCCTCTTCCGACAAACGCCATCGGCTGCAGCATGAGGCTGACGACGTGCTCGTGGTTGAACAGGTAATCGAGCATCGGCCGGAACTGATCATCGTTCACGCTGGCGGCAACCGTCATTGCCAGCGACGTGGTGACACCCAATTCGCCAAGAAGCTCCAGGATTCTCCGCTTCTCATCCAGCAACGCTCGTCCACGCAGCCTCGTATATGCGTGCTCGGAGAACCCGTCGCATTGCAGCGAGACGACCACGTTCCTCGCGCGTAGCTCGCGGGCAAGATGCGCATCCTTTAGCAGACGCAGACCATTCGTGGAGACGCTGACGCGAATGATGCCGGGCCGATTGAGCGCCATGTCGATCAACTGAAGCAACTGCGGGTGCAAGAGCGGTTCTCCGCCAGAGATGTTCAGTACGTCAATCTGACGCTCGGCGCGGATGAGCGAGTCGAGCAGATGCGAGAACTCGTCGGGAGTCATGTCGCGCGTATGTCCGGCATCGACAAGGCAGATTGGACAGGCGAGGTCGCAACGCCCCGTGATCTCAACGATCGGCATGCAGAGGTGCTGTTCATGACGCGCGCACATTCCGCACCCATCGGGACACGCCACGTCCGATTTTCCGGAAAACTCCTGTGGTGTCCACGCTGGCTTCACGTATCGCTGCGCAGCAAGATAGTTGTTCAAATTGCTTCGTATGGGAACACGTACCAGACCATGCTCAGTGCAGAACTTTTCAAACGCGACCTCGCCTCTTTCGGAAATGATCTTCGTCGGGACCATTGCCTTGCAGACGGGGCACGTGGAAGTGGTCTGGCCAAGCGTGCTCATCAGCGAGGCCTCACGGATTGATAGAACTCGCGCAACTGACGCAGTCGCGGCGGCATGAACATGCTTTCGGCGAAACCACGACACGACGTCCAACACTGATTGCACGAGCGCGTCCGCTGAACCTGGTACAATCGATCTCGAATCTGGAGCACGTCATCCCGCAAAATGTTGCCGACCGGTTCGTCGATGGTCTCGGTGCAGCGCGCAACATCTCCGCGATGATCGATGTTGAGCAGCAAACGGCCAGACTGGCAGTTTCCGATGCCGCCTTCGGCGATGGCCTGGTCCAGGTGCTCAATGTACGTCGTCAGCGTGACGAATTCGGGATAGCGGCGCTTCAGTTCCAACAGATGTGCCGAAACCGCGGCGCCCGGCGTGCGACGCGCCTTTGCGCCGCGATTCCACGAGTACAGGTTCACCATGTACGTGACGCCGATTTCACGGGAGAGCTTTATTAATGGCTCGATTTCCTCGAGATTGTCGTCCATTAGCACGCTGATCATGTGAACGCGATTACGCCGGTCTTTGCGATGTTTCAGCAGAAGCTCGAGCGCGTTTACCGCACGTTTCCACGATCCCGGAGCGCCACGTTGCGCATCGTGCTTCGCCTCGTTTGCGTAATCCACCGAAACGGAGATTTCCTGCAAGCCGGCCTTCTGGATCTCACGCGCGCGGGCGTCGTCCACGAACCAGCCATTCGTGATCAAAATCGGGAAGTGATCGGCGGCCTTCAAAATCCGTATGACCTCGCAGAGGTCGTCGCGAATGAGGGGTTCGCCTCCGGCCAGGGAGATGATCAGCGTACCGAGTCGGCCGAGTTGCGCGCCAATGTGCCGGATCTGGTCCAGGGTGAGTTCTTCGGCGGCGGCGTGTTCAGTCTTCCAAAAGTCGCAAATCTGGCACTTGAAGTTGCAGCGATACGTAAGTTGCAGATTGCAGTGAATGAACCGCCGTGTGAGGAATCCCCAAGCAAGGCGCAGACTGCGATACTGATAGTTGAGTTCGCCGCCCACAGTTCAAGCTCCCCAGTTTCTCAGTTCGCGCAATGCCGCGACGGGGTGTCGCTGAAGCAGCGAGGCGCCCATGTGGCAGAAGATGTGGCAGCAGTTGCCGCATTTCGGGATCTCACCACACGTCGCGCGCGCCTGCTTTAACGCGAGCAGATAATCGCCTGCTTCCAGCACGTTGATTTCGGCACACTTGGTCTCAAGGCACGGATAATAGAGTCTCCCATCCGGCCGGATCACCGGCATAAGAAGCGGGTAACACTGGAATTTTGTGAAGTATTTGATTCCGATCAGATACTGCTCCACCCCGAGAATTGCGCCACCGGCGCGCTTCGCGAGTCTAACTTTGTCGATCAGTTCCTCGTACTTTGCGTTCCCGATCAACGCTCGATTCGCCTCGGTGCCGAGAATCTCGGGGGAGACGTGAAAGCCAAGGCGATGCTCGACCGCAAAATTCAACACGCGCGCCACGTCGTCGAGATTGTCCGGCGTGGCCACCGTGCTCAAAGCCACGCTGTACCCATACTCTCTGCGATGTTCGACCAGAAAGCGGAGTCCCTCAAGCAGCCTCTCCGCGCATTCCTTCGGGCGGCCAATCACCGCCGCAAGCGCGTCCGCGTTCAACGTATCGATGCCGACGATGATCAGATCCGCGCTTCTCAGCACATCAATGCGCGACTGAATACTGATCGCCTTCGTGTTCAGCACGGTCTTGAATCGAAGGCGTTTCGCTTCACCGAGGATCTCTCCAAGGTCTTCGCGAAGCAGCGGCTCTCCGCCGGTGATATCGAGCGTGTCGGACGCGCGGCGCAAAATGCCGAGCAGCCTCTTTGCCTCCGCCGTGGACAACTCGTGAATTCCCTCTTCCTGAAAGAAGCGTTTGCCGTCCCCATCACAGCAGTAGCGGCAATTCAGGTTGCAGCGGTGCGTGATGTCGTAGGAGAACAACAGTGGATACTGCGGCTGCCGGCCGAGCGCGACCGCTGGCAAGTTGCGAACGAAATTCAGGGCACCGTTGCTCATGCCCGGCCTCCGCACTCGCTGTTAACATAAAACCGGTCATCTTGCTGGCGGTAAAACAGATTGTACGTGCACGCGGGAATCAAGCGACCCGGTTGGGCCGGGACCAGGTCAGGACAGAGCATTGCACGCGCACTGTCGAAGGTGTCCTCATCCATGTGGGCGTGAATGTAGACGGTGCGCACCGCAGATTCGGCAATGCGCTGTCGTTCAAATGCCGTCAAAGCACGATCTGCTGGAAAGAGTCGCTCAACGAAACGGCGCATGGCCTGAAGCGAATCGAGTTCCCCCCGCGCATAGAGTTGATCGATGATGCTGCGGAAAAAGTCGTCACCGTCGGCCAATCTGAGCAGGTACGAATCGTGCATCCTCGCCGCTATCTGGTCGCGTGGCGCCAAGCGCGTAAGCGGCAGCCATCGGTCGCCGTCCTTCAGCAAAAAACAGGTCAGGTAACAGAGCGGATGAGCGGACGGCCGGGAGAGAAAATCGTTGAACGTCAGCGTTCCTTTGGAAGAGGAGCTGACGATTCGGGCGGCTTCGTCAACGGGAATGTGTTCACCGCGCGTGAAGCCGCCACCGCCCTGTCCGGTGTAGGTCATCGTCTGGATGGTGAGGCTCAGTATTTGGTCATTCTGCCGCATCATTTGCAGCAGTCGCTCGCACACCGTCTCATTGGTGTTGCGAATCATCACGTTCAGCAACGTCATTCGAGCGCCAGCACGCGTGAGATTGTCTATCGCACGCAGTTTGACATCTACAAGATCGCGGCCATGAATTTTGATGCTGGTTTCCGCGTCGAGCGCGTGCAACGACAGAACCACGCAGACGCCAAGTTCCGCCAAACGCCGGCAGAAATCCATATCGTCTGCCAATCGGATGCCATTCGAATTCAGTGTGACGCGACCGATTTCCGGGCGCTTGCAGCATGCCAGCAGATCAAGGAGCTGCGGATGGAGTGTGGGTTCACCGCCCGTGACGTTGATCAGATCGACAGCACCGGAAGATTCGACCACCCAAGCGACGGTGCGCTGGAACTCCCCAACGGGCATGAAGAAGGTCTTGTCGGCGCGGTTGTACGTGAAACAGATCGGACACCGCAAGTTGCACGCATTTGTCACCGAAATAACAGGCAACTGGCAAGGAGACGAATGCCAGGTGCAGGGACCACAATCGTGCGGGCAGCCGTGCTTCGGCGCATGAGCGTGCTTCAGCGGCGCGTGGTCCGGGAAGGCCTGAAGCACGTTGGCAAGATACCAAGCCTTGTCGGCGGCGATCAGCGCGGGTTCGTTGCGGCAGTCCGGGCAAAGAGCTTGCTGCCAGACCTTGTTGTCGCGGAAGAAGACGCGTGCGGGCACGGTTTCACGGCAACCACGGCACATGCCGCGTACTGTGCTGAAATACGTGTAATCGCGCTCTTCAAGCCGAGCCATGCGATCCTCGATAAAGTTCACGCCACATGCCGTATATCAGGTCGGCATCGAATCCTTCAGTTAGCGGCAGCAACCCCACTGAGATTTCACCGGACGCAACGGTTGCGTTTCCTGCGCACACTTCGCACGCAATCCGTAGAGCTTGCGCCTTGCGATGGATCACGTCTGCCGTAATTCTCAGTACGTCGCCACACCCGGCCCCGCGTCCGAGTTCGAATCTTTCAATGGACTCCAGCACGCTCGCTCGTTCGAAACTGGAACTGGCGGCGGTCAACCAGCGCGAGAGTTCGACGCAGCTTTCCAGCACAAGCGACTCCGGGAAGCTGCCCTTTCGTCCGAACGGTTTCAGCAGGCTGAATTCCTCAAACGAGATGCTCTTGCATCCCGCGATGTGCTGCCAGGCGGTGAACGTGTCGATTCTGTCAATCATGCGCCATTTCATTATGTTACAATCCGCCATCCACGAAAATGTTCTGCGCGTTGATGTACGATGCTTTGTCGCTCGCGAGAAACGCGATCGTCGCCGCGACCTCCTCGGGCTTCCCGGGGCGGCCAGCACTGCAGTAGCGCAGGTACTCGGCCACTTCCTTTTGTGGAACCATTCGGCCAATGCCGTCGCTAAGCAGACCCGGAACGACTGAATTCACACGGATGTTGTATCGCGAAAGTTCCTTGGCCAATGAGAGGGTGAATCCACTGACGCCCGCTTTGGCCGTCGCGTAGTGGACGGGCACTTCCAGCAAACGGTGTCCTGCCAGTGATCCGACATTGATGATGACGCCGGCTTTCGCGGTAATCATCCGGCGCACAACGGCATGCGTGACCAGGAACATGCTTTTGAGATTTGCTGCGAGAACCGTGTCCCAATCGTGTTCTTCAATCAGGGCAAACGGCATCACTTGAGTCATGCCAGCGTTGTTGATAAGGACATGGATGTGTCCGAGCGCCTGTACGGCGACCGCAACGCACTCCTCCACTTGCGCGCGCTTCGTCAAATCGGCTCGAATCGCTGTCGCGCCCGTTTCTTGCGCGAGCGCATTCGCAGCGTCGGCGTTCTTATGGTAAGTGAACGCAACGCCGTAGCCTTCGGCGCGAAGACAACGCACCACGGCGCGTCCCACCGCTCCGCTGCCGCCGGTGACCAGCGCCGTCCGAAGTTCATTTGCCGGCACGTTTTGATTCCTCCAGCAGCCGCTCAACCAGATTCACCATCGTTACAACGCGCAAACGTTTCGGCAGTGCATCTGCCGGCAATCCTTCGGGAAGTTCATCGGGCGGAACCTCTGGCATGGCTGCTCTGAGTTCCGCGATCGCCTCGCCACTGAACTTGCCGTCAACAGTGAAGGGTTTGTCGCCGAGTTTCTCCTTTGCGCGCTTCTCGATGTCGCGCGGAGAAATCCTGATGCCGAACTTATTCTCCAGGTGAAATGTAAGGTCTAGGAGATCCAGTGAGTCGGCATCCAGATCGGCGATGAGTTGCTGATCCTCTCGAATACCGTCCGGTGCTGTGTCCAGAACAACCCCGAGACACTCACAAACGCCCTTCAGGATCTCGTCACGCGTCATTCGATGAACCTCGCGATTTCACTCACGTCCTTCCGTGTTGGCGCCGCCGGCGTTTCATCAGCAATCCCGAGCGCCACCAGGCAGATCAACTCGTGCCGTCGTCCGGCATGCAGCAGTTGCTCAAGAGCCTGCCGCGCAGCGACTGCGCCCGTCAGACAGCAAGTTCCCAGGCCGAGTGCATGAGCAGCTAGCATCAGGTTCTGCGTCGCCATCGCGACGGAAACGATGCTGCCGCCAGCAATGGGCGCTGCTTCACCCATGAGGTGAACCTGAAATGTGCTGACCTTCCTCGCGAAAACTGCAATCACGGCTGGAGCCGACGCGAAGAAATCGAAGTTGCGCGTGTACGCTTCAAATTCCACGTTATCGCTTTCGGCGGAATTCGCAGCCACGATCTCTTGCCACCGGCGACGAACGATCTCGGCCATAGCCTGTTTTGTTTCCGCTGCTGTCACAACGGTAAAGAGCCAATCTTGCCGGTTTCCGGCTGACGGCGCCCACGCCGCCATTGAAACAAGATGTTCCAAGGTGGCTCGTGGCACGGGCTCTGGTTTGAACTTTCGAATGCTGCGGCGCGAGCGCAGGAGATCAAAGAGGTCGTCGGCGGGCATCACAGCGAGAAACCTCCATCTGCATGCAAGGTCTGGCCCGTGATGTACGAGCATTCTTCGGAGACCAGGAAGGCAACCACTTCGGCGATTTCCTCCGGCGTGGCAAAGCGACGCAGGGCGATTTCTTCGCGGAGTCGATCGCCATGCTCGTCCCGAATCCGTTTGGACATCTCCGTCTCAACCACGCCGGGCGCGACACAGTTCACGAGAACACCTTTGCGACCGATTTCAGCCGCAAGCACGCGCGTCATCGCTTCGATCCCGGCTTTCGCTGCAGCGTAGTTGATTTGGCCACGGCCGCCACGGTGTGCGACGATAGATGACAGGTTCACGATTCTTCCCCAACGGCCGAGCAACATGAATTTCGCCGCCGACCGGCAGAGTCGAAATGCGCCATCGAGATTTCCACGAAGGACTTCCTGCCACGTTTCGTCGTCCATACCCAGCGCCGGCGCTTCTCGATTAATGGCCGCGCAGTTCACCAGAACGTCCAGGCGGCCGTGACGCGTGTAGACAGCTTCGCAAACGGATTCAATCATCGCCGGGTCGTTAAGGTCGAGGCGAATAGCGGATGCATTTTTGCCCTGAGAAACTCGCTCGGCCTCTGCACTGTTCGAGCGCCACCCGATCACGACATGCAGCCCCCGCTGCGAGAGCTTTCGCACGACGGCACTGCCGATGCCACCCGTGCCCCCCGCAACCAATGCGACACGCGTGCTGGAATTAGCCATGCGCCCTCCGCAGAACGAGCGAAGCATTTTGACCGCCGAAGCCGAAGGAATTGCTGAGTACGTATTCGCCCGTAAACGAGGTTTCCGGCTGCTGGACGTGGCACAGTTCACAGCCACTGCCCACTTTTCGAAGCGACGGGTTCGGGGGCAGCACGTTCTCCAGCAGCGGCAGCAAACACGCTCCAGCCTGAACCGAACCGGCGGCAGCGATCAGGTGGCCGGTCATTGACTTTGTTGCGCTGACCGGAATCGTCTGCCAGCGTTCAAACACCCGCCGAATTGCCGCCGCCTCGACCTCGTCGTTCAGGCGCGTGCCAGTGCCGTGGGCGCTTATGTGCCAGATCGCAGTGGGCGGAATCGCGGCGTCCTGCAGTGCCATTCGCATGGCACGCAGGGCGCCGTCACCGTCTGGATCAGGCGCGCTGAGATTGTGCGCATCCAAGGTGCTTCCGTAACCGCATACTTCTGCCAGGATGGTCTTGCCTTGAGAACGCGCGTACTCCATCTCTTCCAACACAAGCACCGCCGCGCCCTCGCCAAGTACTGTGCCGTTGCGCTCGGCATCGAACGGACGACAAGCGTGCGCCCCGTGGTGGTTCTCTGTGGTTAGTGCGCCAAGCAACTGAAAGCCGCCAATTCCAAGCGGATTGATCATCGAATCAAACCCGCCGCAGACTGCTGTCCGAACACGTCCCGTACGAATTGATTGGAAACTGCTGCCAATGGCTTGCGCACTCGCAGCGCATGCAGAACAGTTCGTTAGCGACCGGATGGGGCGGCCGAACGCTTGGCAGATCAAACGGGCGGTCGTATCCAAGGGAATCTGCAGCGGTTGCGCGCCGGGTTGAAAACTTCGCTCGGCCAGTGCGGTGAAGTCTGGCTTTCCGCCGTGCACAGCCTTGCGCAGATCGAAGATCTCGAGACTGGCGCCAAGGTGCAATAACGTCTGCTCGTCGAAACTCTGGATGTGCGCGTGCATCAGAGCCTCGACGCACGCCGCATACCCAAACCCGATCTTCGGATCGTGAGATGCTATCAACCCAACATCGGGGGGCAGATCCAGGCGAGCCTTCACTTCTCCGGCCAGTTGCACGGCGAAGGTCGAGCAATCGAAACGTGTAATCGCGGCAATGCCGCTATCGCCATGGCGCAGCGAACGCCAGAAACTGTCGCGGCCGTTTCCAATCGGCGAGACCACCCCAAACCCGGTAATGGCAACTCGTCGCTGGCTCATGTGGGCAGCCTCAGCGTCCCTGTGAAACACTGGTGATCTACGCCAGAGACCGAAATGGCTCCTCCCGAGTAGCTGGTCAGCGCCATCAGAACAGCCGGTGCTGCGGCAAACGTCCGGCCGATACGTTGCGCCAGAGGGTCTGCGACTTCGGCGGACGGGCGCAGTTCCGGGCGTTCGAGAATTGCACGAATTGTCTGTCCGCTGGATCGCGCAAGCTCTGCGCGTTCCAGAACCACGTACCCGGCCGCCGCGGCGGGGAACTCGCTGGCCGCCAGCAGACCTGCGCTGCGCAGATACACAAACGTTGCGGCGTGAGCCGGGTTGTCGGCCGCTCCCACCACAGCCGCGTCAATCATCCCATCCGCGACCGCATACCATGCTTCGAGAAAGGCTGCGCCCGTCTGGCCTTCCCACGGATTGAAGATCAGGTTCGGGCCTTTAACCGCTTCGATGATTGACACCAGGCATGGCGGCATGTTCGCCAGGATTTTGAAAGAGAGCAATGGGTTTGCGGCCGCGAGCCCCTTCTCGCCGAAAAGCCTGCAGGAGAACGCGCCGTCAGCTTCAATCGAACGACTCAGCATTGGAATCACATCATCTACGCTGGCGGCGGCCAATCCCGTGGCCGCGAAAAGACCGATTCGTTCTGGCGCGATGCGTCGCTTCAGTTGTGCCGCTTCAATCGCTTCGTGTGCTGCAAGGCAGCCGAGCAGAGCCGCGTCCGACATGTATTTGATCATGCGCCGACTGCCGAGACGCGCAGCCGGGTCGAAATGCGGCAGCCTCGCTGCACAAGAACCCGCCAAGCGAGTCTGATCGAGCCCTGCGATGGCCTCTTTCTGTGCGGATTCGCCCGCATGCCACGCGGAGGACGAGGAGACGGCATCTGCACCGAGGGGCGTCACCATTCCCACGCCGGTGATTGCGATTTCAGCAACCATGGCGTGCAACATCCTTCAGCAAGAGGTGCAGTACGTCGGCGCGCCGAGAGTCCAGACGCGGGTTGTCATAGATGTGAAATGAAAAGAGGAGGCTGCATTCGGCAATCAGGCTTTCGCCGATGTGGGTCTGCGCGGTGGTTTTGCCACCGAGTTCGTTTGTCGAGAGCACGTCAGCCCGATACTCGAGGCAATCGCCTGGTTTAGCTGGAGAGCGAAACTTGGCGCGTTCAACCATGCTCATCAATGCTTTGACGTGTCGCCCCTCCTGTTGCGCGATACCTTCTTCGAGCAACAAGCCGGAGAGCTGCGCCATGCCCTCCAAAATTAATGCACCAGGCATAATCGGCTTCAGCGGGAAGTGATCGTCAAAGAAATCTTCACTGAGCGCCACATTCTTCGTCGCGCGGCCATGCTGCCCCGGCTTCCACTGCGTTATTCGGTCGAGGAGGATGAAGCGCATTTAGTTGGCATCCCGCTTCAGGCATGCCCGCCCGATGATCGCAAGCGTGGCTCCGATCAACAGGCCCAACGAGCATGCGACAAGCCATGAGACAATGATGAACGTTTTGGCCAGTTCTAGATGATTGGTCGAGATGAGGGCTGTTAATGGCGGTAGCACCGCAATGCCAACGCCGATCGCTGCGCCGATCAGTGCGCCATCCAGAACAGTTGCCGGCCCTTTCTCAGAGCGATGCTTAAGCAACCAAAGCTCCAGGCCAAACCGGTTCAGGTATGCGCCAATGCCGCAGCCGACAACCAACGCAATCGCGAGACGAAGCAAGTAAACGTCACGGAATGGAGGATTCACAAGAGAATAGATGAACCAGCCAAGCGCGGGCACAGCGGCGTATAAAACTCCGATCAGTCCCGCATGACGAATGTAGGCATCGCACCATCGTCTCATAACGGTTCCCCCAAATGATGGACGCTGACTGGCGACCGCCATTCAGCCCGCTCGAACATACCGATTTTATCAACGACCTCGGGGATGTTACCAGCGCAGTGGCTGCGCGCCAGCGACGACGCGGATCTCGCATTAAGCAATGGGTGAGCAATTCAGCGCTGACAGACCGACCATGAATAGCCAAGCGGGAAACGGAAATCATGGGTGTGGGCGCCTATTTCATGAGTTGGGGAGGACGGGCGCGGAAATCGCGTTGATCGGTGAGGAGACGCCAAAGACCAGTAAGGAAGGTCAGTACCCAGTCCACCACCTGAACGTGCCAGTTCTGCGGTTCCGGCGTGCGCGTCGCCTCAGATCCCTTCACCTTGGCGGGTTTCGGGCGGCACGCCGCTCTTCTTTGCCTATTCCAGAACTGGGGATGACTCAGATAAACAGGATCTTGAAGTCGGCCACGACCCGTAGTAACGTCTAACATGTAATTTAGATCTTCGAAAACTTTGTGCTCTGATCTCGGTCGGTAGCAGCGTTGTACTCAGATGGGGGGGGGGTGCACAGTATGGCGACCAATATGCAGTGCCGCTGCGGAGTTATCCTGGATGTCACCAATGCGCCTGTTGGCACGGCGGTAAGCTGTCACCAGTGCGGACAACCCGTAATTGTTGTGATGCCGGAACAGACCGGCGGAGCAGCGCCGAAGTCCGTTGCGTGTCCAGCTTGTGCTGAACAGATCCCCGCCGACCTCAAGATTTGTCCGCTGTGCGGCGAGAGCATCAAGTTGGCGCTCTCGGGTGAAGAGCAGACCGCACGACTGACGCAGATGCTGGCGGAACTGGACGCGCACCTGGCAAGCCCGGGAACCATGGTCGCTGATCAGACGCTCAAGGGACGGTGGCTATCGACGAAGAGCATTGTCCTGGCGGTGCTTTACGGCGTGCCGGTCTCGCTTTTCGTGTTTGGGACTCTTCTTTCGAAGAACGGCGACAGTGGCGGGTTTATTGCCTTCACGATCCTATGGAGTCTGATCCTCGGCATACCGCTGCTGGTCTCGATCGTTCATGACCACCAGGCTAGCCACATTCAGGATGCCAACGACCCACTTACAGCTTTCAAGCGTTTCTACATGGCTTTGCAGACGAACCGCACGGCGAAGGCGTTCGTCAGCCTAACGCCGAGTGCCCGCAATACCGGCGCCGTGGAGACTATCACCTTTGACAATCCGAAGATACCGGCCAATACGGGGAACTTCTCGATCGATAATCTCGCGAGTTTCGCGGCTTACTGGAAGAGCATTCTCTCCGGACCAAGTCTCCAGTCCCGCAGCGTGCGCCTGAAAAAGACTAAGTTGGTGCACAAATCCGAGGACAGCGCCATCGTGGAAGCGCAGATCGAATTCACGAATTATCCCACTCTCCTAGTCCTCACGATTTTTCTCGGAGTGCTGATTGCAGTGATCCTGATCGTGGTACTTCAGAAGCAGGAAACAAAGACCGTTCGGAAGCTGCTGATTAAGCGACAGGGCCGATGGTTCTTTGCCGAAGGCGAATTGGAAGGGCTCATGGATCGTATTCCGAACTGAAGAATCTCCCACCGGATCAAGGAGAACCGAATGGCGGAGCAAGGCGGTATCAACGTAGAAGTCTGGGACGCGACGGGCAACAAGAAGGTCGTGGTGAACGTCCCGCAAGCCGCGCCCTGTAACCGCATCATTGTATTGCTGGTGGACCGCATGAATTTGCCGCGGCACAGTCCGGACGGCCAGCTCATGAGCTACAAATTCCACCACAAGGCCAGCGGCAGACAATTGCTCGACGACGAATCCTTGCAGCAGGCCGGAGTGAAGGAGGGCGACGTCTTGCGCATGCAACCCGAGATTACGGCGGGTTAACGGAAACCACTATGGCAGAGCTTGTACGCAAGGGAATAGAACAGGATGGACGCTTTAGCCGCTTTGAGCTCATTTCATGGTGGGAGCAGCCTCGTCTCTCGCGTGCCAAGATCCTTGTCATCGGGGCCGGCGCGCTGGGAAACGAGATTGTCAAGAACTGCGCGTTGGTTGGAATCGGCCACTTGCTGGTCGCAGACCTGGATCGCGTCGAGAACTCGAACCTGACCCGCTCCGTTCTTTTTCGTGAATCCGACAATGGCGCCTTTAAGAGCGAAGTCGCGTGCCGCGCCGCGCAGAGCATCTATCCGGACATCCAGGCTCACCCTTTTGTCGGCAACGTCGTGCATGATCTTGGACTGGGTGCATACCTGTGGGCAGATGTGATCATCGGCGGCCTGGACAATCGGGAAGCGCGCGTGGCGATCAACAGCGCCTGTATGTTCCTGGGAAAAACCTGGATAGACGGCGCGATCGAAGTGCTGGACGGCGTAGCACGCGTATTTTCACCCGAAGGCCCCTGTTACGAATGTACGATGAGCGAGGTGGATTGGAAGCTGCTCGAAAGCCGCCGCTCCTGCGCATTGCTGACCCGCGACCAGCTCCACGAAGGAAAAGTTCCGACGACGCCAACGACGGCCAGCATTATTGCTGCCGTTCAGGTCCAGGAGACCATCAAGATCCTGCACGGGCTGCCCTCGCTGGCGGGGAAGGGACTGGTCTACAGCGGGCTGGCGCTCGAGCCTTACGTCGTCTCGTATCTCCGCAAGCCTGACTGCATGGCTCATGATCATTGCGGACCTTTGCAGAAGTTGGGTGCGGGCGTCGCGGAAGTTACGCTCGGTGAATTGCTTTCCGAGGCGCGCAAGGCGCTTGGCGCCGCCGCGGTCATCCAATTGAGCCGCGACGTGATTCGAGCGTTGATCTGCAACCGATGCCAGACCGAGGAAACGGTTTTTCGTTCGCTCGGCAAGATCACCGAAAAAGACGGACGCTGCCCGCGCTGCGGCGAGATGCGAGCACCGGACATCATCAGCACCCTCAGTGCTGAGAACGCGGCGCTCAGCGACAAATTCGCGGGTCTGGGCGTGCCGCCGCTAGACATCGTGACTGCGCGGGCGGGCGAGACGATGATTTCATACCTTTTTGACGGCGATGCAAAGCGGGTGCTCGGACCGCTTGCGCCGTAAGATGCCTGGTCTGAGTACCAAGTGAATGGATGGCTTATGGTTAGTGACATCGACTATCGCAAGTCCAGCAAGAGCGACGTGAGCGAAGGCCATTTTCCCACCCAGGCCAGTAGCGAATACCGTGTGCATATCACCGAAAGCGCCTATGCACGCATGCGCAAACACGCCGAGACCACCAACGAAGTCGAATTGGGCGGTGTTCTTATCGGAACCGTTCATCGCGACAGTGCGGGTTTGTTCCTTCTGATCACTGGAGTCATCGAAGGACAGAACGCAAACAACTACGGCGCACAAGTGACCTTCACGCATCAAACCTGGGAGCACATTAACAAGACCAAGGACAAGGAGTATCCGAACCAACGGATCGTCGGCTGGTATCACACCCATCCCGGATTCGGTGTGTTCCTCTCTGGAATGGATACCTTCATCCAGGAAAATTACTTCAACCATCCCTACCAGGTTGCAATCGTCATTGAGACTCGCCAGAACAAAGAGGGCTGCTTCGCTTGGATCAACGGCAAGACCGCTGCCTTGCGACGGTATTGGGTGGGCGATCGCGAGATCGCCCTGGCAGCCGGCGAAGCTGAAGCGTTTGACCCGGCGCCGACGTCGGAAGTTGGGAGCCGAGAACGGAGTCCCGACGCCGGGCCTGTGTCGGGCCGCTCCGCCGCGCCCGGTGTCACCTCGCTAATGTTCATGGTCCTGTTGTTCGTCTGTGGACTGCTCGTCGGGAAGATTTGGGTGATCGGCGAACTGCGGAACACGGCGCTGGCGTCTCTGCAGTCCGAAATCTATTCGGTCATGGAATTCGCCGCCCTGAACGTGGCCGCCGGAAATGATATGGCAGAGACGAACGAGAAGCTGATGGCTATCGGTGACAAGCTGAAAAAAGGCGAACAGGCCAGTCAAGATATCAAGGAACTCTCCGAGCATCTTGCGGCGCTCTCGCACGCGTACGACCAAAAGCGCTCGACATTCCGTGCCAATTTGGCGCGAATCATGGAAACCAAGCAGGCCTTGACGGATCGCGTGGATGCGACCTCGCGCCGCCAGGATGAACTCGGTTTCTTCGTGGCTCAGATCTATGTCATGCGCGTCCTGGACGCACTGACGAAAGATGGAACGACCATCGATCCTGAGCAACTGGGTGCCAAAGAGCGCCTCGTTTTGAGGAAGTACATTGAGGCCGCGATGCGCCTGGCGCCGGACGTCAAAGCACAAATCGAGCAGCTCAGTCCCAGACTGCTGCCCGCGCTGTTTTCCGACTCGACTGGGACTCGAAAAGTAGAAGATGTCGCGCCAAAGGGAGACCAGAAATAAGCTCGTTTCATGCTCCGACTGAGGTCCGAGAAACCGCGAAGGATGCACTTATATGGCCGACATCATCATCACAGACGACGATTTACGCGCTCCCATGATTGATGATGCCATCAATCTGCAGAAATCTCTTCAACCGCACACTGCGGAACGCATCGAAGATATTAAGACCCCGTTTTACTTCAATCCCATCTTCTACTACTCGGTCGCGACCACGTTGGGGGCGCTGGCAGTCTGGAGCATCACGGAGCCCTTCTACAGCGACAAAGACACGCACATTCCCTTCATCTCCGACTACCTGCTCTTCGGTCCGGTTGCCGGCATGCTCAGCCTCTCGATCGGCGTCGTCTACGGCGTCGTGAATCGCAATGCGAAGCAGGCGGCATACTGCGGGGTGGTCGGGATGGGTGTTGGCCTGGGCGCGACGCTGCTGGCGACGTTCATCGCCGATGTTTTCTTCGGCATCGCCATCCAGGTCTCCATTGCGTGCATGCGCCAGTCTCCGCAGGCAGTGCCGCCTGGCGAATTTCCCCTTCGCGGTCTGGCTTTCTTTGTGTTCATGAGCGGACGGGGCATTGCCTGGTCGATCATCAGCATGGCCGCTGGGCTGGGCCTTGGCGTGGCCTTGAAGTCCCGCAAGTTGATGCTGAACGGTTTCGTAGGCGGCATGGTCGGTGGCCTGCTGGGCGGAATGTTCTTCGATCCCATCAACCGCTTCATCACGCCGCACGCGACCGAGGCCTGGTTGAGCCGGATGGTGGGCATCGTAGCCGTGGGCCTGTTCGTAGGTATCTTCATCGGCATCTTTGAGAATCTCTCGAAGGAGGCATGGCTCCTGATGTTGAAAGGGCCTCTCACGGGCAAGCAGTTCATCCTGTTCAAAAGCCCCATTCTCCTGGGCTCCTCGCCTAAGTCGGACGTGTATCTGTTCAAAGACAGCGATATTGCCGCGCTCCACGCACGGATCGAGAGGAGTGGGAGCAGGTATCTGCTCAAAGATGAAGGAAGCAGCAAAGGGACCTATGTAAACGGCCGGCGCATCGACAGGTACGTCCTGCAACCATCGGACACTATCACGGTCGGTAGTGCGGTCCTGCGCTACATGGAGAAACAGAAGAGCAACTGAAGCGAGGGTCTGAAACGTGGAACTTACCAAAAAGGAATGTCCAGCCTGCGGCCAGATCACGGTGATCCGGGGCGAGCAAGGCAAGTGTCCGGCGTGCAACTCAGTCGTCAACGCCAGTGAACCTGTACTGGCGCCGACAGTTCCCGCGCCGCTGCCCATGAGTCAACCGCTGCCACAAGGCGTGCCGATGTTCCCGGAGCGCATGAAAGCAAACAAAGCGCTCGCAGGCCGGAATTGCTCGCACTGTTCCCAGTCGGTGGAACTGGGCGACAACGTCTGGAACTGTCAAACCTGTCAGAGCACGATGCATCAGACCTGCCGCGAGACCGCCGGTGGATGCCTTAACCCAGCCTGTCCAGCTCAGGTAAGACGAGCCGCGCTGGGTGCCGCTCCGGTCGCCGCGACTGCGGTGCAGGCGCAACCTGGGGTGGCGATGATTGCGTGCCGCTTTTGCGGGGAGAAGATCCTGCCTAAAGCGCGGAAGTGCCGACACTGCGGAGAATTTCAGTCCGAAGCGGAGCGCAGCGCTCAACAACGCAAGCAACTCAGTGTCGATACTGATGACAATCTTACCGGCGCCGAGATCGCGTTTGGCGTTCTTTGCGGTGGCATCGCCTGCATCATGGCGCTTGTCTGGATCATTCAGGGAAAGAAGAAAGGCTGGAAGCTTTTCGGGATAGCAATCGCGTCGACGGCCTTCTGGAGCGTCGTCCGTGGACTTGGAAACGCCAAGTAGTTTCGCAGGAGGTGAAGGTGGGGGAAGAGGTGCAAACGCCCCAGGACCAGGTTGCTGATCGGGCATTGGCCGGGAAGCTGTGTTCCATTTGCCAGACCGGCATTATTGCCGGTGAACGTGTATTGGCGTGCCCCTATTGTGCTTTGCCGTTTCACGCGGAGTGCTGGATGGAGAACCAGGGCTGTTCGGCCTACGGCTGTGAGGCGGCGCCGAAAACTGTTAAGCCAGCCGGTGAGGTCGAGGCGCTTTCCAACGCATGGGGTGGCGAAAAGCCTTGTCCGGCGTGCGGGAAGTCCATCAAGGCGCAAGCGCTCAAGTGTCGTTTTTGCGGCGCCTCTTTCGAGACGCGCGATGTCATCGACCAGGACACATACTCTCGTCGCGAGTACGACGGACGTGAGTACGCCGTCGCTCGAAATAAGGTTGTCTGTCTCTTTCTTCTTTCGGCGGCCGGTTGCCTGGCGCCGCTGGCGCTGATTCCTGTCTGCATGCTTATCGCGCGCCAGAAATGCATGGGCATTGACTACAAGCGGCTGCCGATGACACTGAAGGCCGTCCTCTGGAGTTCCATTGGAGTTGCAGGTCTGATGATCCTGATTGCAGTGTTGGTAGCGGTACTGGACTGAGTGGGAACACCCATGGCATCACCCGAGCCGGCTTCTGCAAGTCTGTTCCATGCAGGAAACACCTGTCCGCATTGTCAGGAAACGATTGCCGCCGGGCAATGGATTGTCACCTGTTCTGATTGCGGCAGCGCGCATCATGAAAACTGCTGGAGCCGCAAACAGGGCTGCTCGTCCTACCATTGCGACAAGACCGTCAGCGTTAGCGCCGAGAACCTGCGCCCCGACATCACCATCGGCGATGAGGAACTGAGCCGGGTGCGTGTGGAGGCACCGCCAGTCCGCCGTACGCCACAGGAGATCGCCGCGCAGTTTGCCCCTAAGGCGCCGCAACGACTCAGCAGGCTGGCCATTGCCAGCCTGGCCCTGGGCGGAGGTGCACTCGTCGGCGGAGCCGGTGCGCTTCTGGGACAACCACAGTTGGTGACCTTGGGGATCGCGCTTGCCCTGGGAAGCATGACGTTTGGCGTCATCGCGCTGGTGGCCATCAGTAACGCGGAAAACCGCATCTCCGGATTTCGACTTGCAGTGTCCAGCGTCTGCGTGACGGCTGTTCTCTGTATTACGTATTTCATCTGCCTCGGTGCGCATTTGCAGCACAGTTTCATGCGCCATCGCGCGGATTCACGCATCAGCGAGACGATGCCCACTGACCAGGACATCGGGCGCATGCCGCCGGCGGCCGCCAACGCCATGCGCGCCAACGTCGTCATCAAGTACTCGGCCGGGTTTGTCGAGGCAACCAGCTATGGATCGGGCGTCGTCACGCGGCTGAGCGATCACACCGCGTATATCCTGACGAACAAGCATGTGATCGGCGAAGGCAAGAGCGGCGCCATATCGGTGCTTTTTCACAATGGCGAAGAAAGCAAAGGCAAAATCCACTGGTGTGCGCCGGATGCCGATGTCGCCATTGTGACCTGCCAAGTGCTTTCGTTGAACAAGTATCAACCCATTCAGATCGCCAATGAACTCTCTGCGCCGGGCGTGAAGGTCTTCGCCGTTGGAAACCCGATGGGCTTGGCTTGGAGCTACACGGAAGGGGCGATCTCTGGCCTGCGCAAGACCACGGCGGGGAACCGCGAAATGGCCTTGTACCAGACTCAAACGCCAATCAATTCCGGCAACAGCGGCGGCGGTCTCTATACGATGGATGGCATCTTGATAGGCGTAAACACGATGACCGAAGACAAGTCAGTCGCCGAAGGGCTCAACTTTGCGATCGCCTCGACCGGAATATTGCAGCTTCTCGACAAGGACCAGCGCGAGCGGTGCTTCGGCAAGTGAATGAGGAACAGTCCATGAGCGTGCGATTGCGCAGGTTAAAAGCGGACTATGAGAAACTCTGCACACTTTTCACCCAGAAATCGAGGATACGCATCAAGAAGACGCTGGGAGACCCGCCGGATAGGTACCAACTCGAATACCTGGTAACCGGCTTGGAGAAGAAGCTCAACGGCGAACTGCAAGCCCGAAACAACTTTCTGGTGGAGATCACACTGACCGGTGCATATCCCCGTTTGGCGCCGCAATGCCGCATGCTCACGCCGGTGTATCATCCCAACATTGCTCCGCATGCCGTCTGCATCGGCGATCACTGGGCGGCCGGCGAACCCCTCCCCAACTTGGTGGTCCGCATCGCCGAGATGATCTCGTACCAGTCCTACAATGTGAAAAGTCCACTCAACGGAGACGCGGCCGAATGGGTGGAACGAAATAAAGACAAACTGCCGCTCGATACTTTCGATTTCACGTCACTGCTGTCCATTGGCGAGGCCACCGGACGGTCGCCCGATGGCGGCTCGATCGCCGGCGCCAGGTGCGCGAACTGCGGGATACCGACAGACCAGGCGGAACTGAAGGTTTGCGCCAACAACCACGTCGCATGCTCGAACTGCATGCTCGAGTGCGCTTCTTGTCACGCCAGCATCTGCCTGAAATGCATGCTCGTCACCTGCACGATCTGCAAGCAGACGGTCTGCCAGCGTTGCAGCTTTCGGTGCGGATCGTGCACGCATCTGGTCTGCGCCCGGCATCATGACCGCTGCGGCGTATGTGGCAATGGGCGCTGTCACGAGTGTCTTGTCGATTGTCATACCTGTGGCGGCCATGCGTGCATGGAGCACATTCATAAAGTAAAGGCTGACGATGGTGTGACGAAATACACCTGCACCCACTGTGTTCCAGGAGCATAGCGCGATGCTCCGCAAGACGCTCACCTCGCTCTTTTACGTGGAGCGCGCAATCACACCGGATGCGTCCACACATCGAACGTACCTGTGGATCACGATCGTGCTGCTCGCGGGGCCTTTTCTGCTCTCTGTCCGGCCCGGCGCAGAGCACTCGCTCGGCTTCTTTGGGCTGCAGTTACCGCCGCTGTGCGCAAGCAAGTACCTGTTCCACACGGAATGCCCAGGTTGCGGCCTGACACGCGCGTTCGTGCTTCTGACGCATGGGCAGTTTCGCGAATCGCTTCGCTGCCATCGGGCCGGAATTCTCGTTTACGCCTTTTTTCTCTATCAGCTCTTTTTTCGTGTGGCTTTGCTGCGAAAACCTGACCTCTGCCGATCAGAGCCGTTAACGAGCTTTCAGCATTTCTCTGCCCTGACGACCATTGCCGCGTTGATCATCAACTGGTGCGCGGCACTACTCCTAGGGTCAAATGGTTCGTGAAGCGTGGTGTTCCTATCGCTTGTCTTGCGCTCCCGAGTAGGTAGCGCTATTGTTCTAGCTGATTGCCGTTTCCTCGATGGGGATGGATAAATCAGCCTAACCAAGGCAAAGTAACAACTTCTGGATGGCTGCGGATCAGTCCGCCTTGATCGGCGAGTTACTCTCGAACAGCTTAATGGGTGGAACGGAGTAACGCTGCCGACAACGTGCGCTACAAACGCTGCTGCCGGCGTGGATTGTAAGTGTTAGGTGCGCCAGACCGGCAGCACCGGCCGAGAATCATGGGCCACCACATGGCCGTCACGCCATGATTTCTGACACCGACGCTGCAAGATTCTACGCGCTGTTGCAGGGAAGATTGTCTTGAGCATCCACTATGCCTGAGAATAAGGCGAGCTGGTGCGACATCATAAGCCAACACCAGCTCGTCTTAATTCAGACTGCGTCGAAGCGATTACTTCACATCTTTCGTTGCTCCGCTTTTCTTGGCTTTCGCACTGTAGGTTTGCGAGACATCCGCCTGGTACAGCGTCCCATTAAAGAGCACAGACACCAGGATCTTCACGGGAGCGTTCGACTTGTTGGCATCGACCAAGCCCTGGTCCTTCAGTAGATCAACAAATTTGCCTTTGCTCAATTTCGCGCTGAACTTCGCGCTATGGAAGCCCTTGCCTTTCGCGCTCAGCTTCACGGCGCCCGTGGCCGTCTTTGCCGCACCGTTCTGTAGAGTGAATTTCGCCGCCACTCCGCCGACAACAATGTCGAACGCGCCGCTCAGCATTGCCGTCTCCGGAACGATCATCGTTCCTGAAACCCCGATCGCATCATTGCCCGGCTTGGCGAAGTTCAGCTTGATCGACAACTTCACGTCGGCGATAGGCTGTTCCGAAGTGGCTGCTGCGCCCTCAAAAGGCGTGCTGGCAGCACTCATGGGATCAGTCCCCATCGCAGCCTCAAGCTGGTCACCGAAACCATCGCCGTCACTGTCAGTCTTCGCAGGCTCCGCCGCGCCGGCCGGATTGACCTGCAGGCTGAGCGACTGCGTGACGCTCGCCCCTGCACTATTCGTGATCGTCAACTGGACGGCATAGGTTCCCGACGGGCTGAACGCGTGCGACGCGGCCGAACCGGTCGCGGTCGTGCCATCGCCGAAAGTCCAGGCGTACGTCAGCGTCAGAACGTCGCTGGCGGAACACGAGAACTGAACGGACTCACCGACATTCGCCGGATTTGGATTGGCCGTTGCCGCGCTGCTGATTTCCGGCGGACCGTACACGTTGAAGCTCCGGTCCAACAAGGGGGCGGCAACGTACGTGGCGTTTCCGGCCTGTGAGGCGCGAACGGTGACTTTGCCAGCACCCGTCAGCGTAAGAGTGCTGCCATCAAGCGTCGCCGGACCGGAAACAATGCTGAAGCTGACAGCCAGGCCGGAACTTGCCGTCGCCGAGAGCGCAAACGGCGCGTCGGTCGTCAGCTTGTCGCTCAGCGCATTGAAGGCAATCGTCTGCGTATCCTTCGCGACGAACGTTCGATCTGCGAAGGCAGCCATATACACACCTTCCCCTGCTTGAGTGGCGCGGACCGTGATGCTTCCCGGCCCGGTGATGTTCAGCACATTGCCGTTCAACGTCGCCGGCCCCGAAACAACCGAGAACGTCACCGGCAGCCCCGTGCTGCTTGTCGCCGTCAAGCCGAGTGGCGAATTGGTGTAAACGCGATCGGCAATGGCCGCGAAGTCGATCGTCTGCTGCACCTGCGAAATCTTCACAACCACCATATCGTAGCCTTCGGCCGCATCGCGCTGGGAGGACCCGCCCACGTAAACCGTTCCGTCATCAGCGACAATCAGTGCATACGCTTCGTCCCAGGAGTTTGCAGCCGCTCCATTGTAGACATGCTCCCAAAGCTTAGTGCCGTCCGGAGCGTACTCGATAGTTAGGTAATCATGTTGCACTCCATCCCATAGGATCCCGGTCACATAAATATTGCCGTCCTTGCCAACCTTAACCACCTGACCGTCATTATAGTATCTACTCGGTCCACTGGGCGCTTGGCGCGCCAATTCCACAGCAACCCACTGTTGGACACCATCGGGGCTGTACTTCACCAAGCCGTAATGGTCAACATTGCCATCATAGTCAATATATCCGAAGCTGTAGACGCTGTCGTCCGGGCCAACGGCAACGCTATAGGCCTCGCAATCCCGGCCATTGGTCCCGCTGAACTGGTTCATCCAAAGCAGATGGCCGTCGCCATCATACTTAGCGGTTAAGTAGCCCACGCTTGGCCCACTTATAGTTGAGTATCCCGACACGACGCAGTTTCCGTGGCTGTCGGTCTGAACATCGCAGAAATAGTCATACGAATGCCCAATCGGATTATCGTACGTCATCGCCCAACCCTGAGTTCCGTTCGGTTGATACTGGATGACAAGTGCGTCGCCGTTGGCGCCATAGCCGTGGTTTTCCCTTGAGTAACCACACACATACACGTTGCCCATGCTATCCAGCGCAATGTTGTAGGGCTTGGATTCCTGGCTGGTTCCGCTCTGATATTTACGCACGCCTTGCCCGTTCACGCCATCGCCCAGATCCGGCCACGTGGCAGAAAGATTTCCGGCACTGTCGTACCGCAAAGTTGTGATGGCGTTGTTCGCATCAGTGCTGAAACCGCAGACGATCAAATCGCCGTTTGCAGCCAGTGCCAGCGTATTCGCCTCGGCACCAGCACCGCTCCCAAGGAAGAATCGAACGCCCTGCCCCGCACCAGAATCCGCCCATGTAGCCGACGGGTTCCCGCTGGAGTCGTACTTGAGCATGGCCATGTTCTCGTTGTTTGCCGCATCACGGGCATAGCCGGCAACATAAACGTTTCCGGCGCCGTCAACGGCGATGGAGTAGCCGCCATCATCGTTATGACCAGCGCCATCATACGTCTGCGACCAAAGCTGGTTGCCATCTTTGTCAAACTTCGCTGTAACAATGTCTTTATTCAAAGTGTTATACGTGTCGGCATGCTGGCTTTGCGCACTACCCGTCATGTACACGTTGCCCGCAGCATCTACTGCCAGCGGGCGGAGTGGCGGGTAATCTTGCCAATCGCCAAGATAGTCATTCTTATGGTCCGGCCCGGCGTAAACGAAGGGCTGCACAGAGCCCAGAACATGCAGCGTGCGCTGCACAGGAACGGCAGGCAACCGGTTCACGTCGCCGGGTTGGTCGGCTTGAACAACGAGCGTTCCTGTGCCGGTGGACGTCAGAACGCTGCCGGCAACCGTGGCCGGCCCGGAAACCACCGAGAAATTCACCGGAAGGCCTGAGCTGGCCGTCGCGCTGAGCGTGATGGAGTTGCCCGGCATCGCGATGTCAGGCGGCTGTGCGAAGGTAATCGTCTGCTGCTGGTCCTGAACCTCTATCTTCACCGTCGCCGCCTTGGAGGACGCGTCCACCGTGCAGGTGTACTCGAAGGTTCGTTCTCCTGCGGCTGCCGGAGCTGCATAGATCACGCGGTTGCTGGCGTCGGTCACCGTGTCGTTCAACGCGATGGCCGCTCCACGCGCGCCGTTGTTGTATTGGTACAGCGTGCCACTCGCGGGCAGAGCCGTAATCGTCGTGACGACAGGGTTGGCGGACAAGGAATGATACGCCAGCGTGATAGCCCTGTCTGTGCCGGAGGTCGCGTATACGCGCTCGGTTGCCGCCGGATCGGAAACGTAGAATTGGCTCACGCCGCTCACGATGCCGTTGTTGCCGTGGCCTGAACTGTCGGCAATCTGCGCCGCGCCGTCGGCTTCTTCGCACCGGTAATAGCAGACCAACCCGGCCTCACTTCCCAGGAGCTGCGCGTGATAGTCCCTGGCGATCTCGCCGGCTGACCGTGCATGATTCCACACGCGCACGTCATCCAGATTGCCAGACAAGTAATGACCAATGCCCGTGCCGTCGATATCCTGCATCTTGCCCAGATTGAGTTGGATATTGCCAGTGCCCTCATCCGCGAGAAGGAAGCGGTTAGCGGTGGTCAGAGTAACGGAGCCCGCGCTGGCGCCGTTCTTGTAAAGCGTCATCAAACCTGTCGCTGAGTCAAACGTGACGGCAATATGCGTCCACGTGCTGGAGTCGAGAGCGACGTCGATCGTGCTTCCGGCGCCGCCAAAGGAGACTCCCACCGTGAGGCTGCCCGCAGAATTATGCAGCCAATGGAGTCCACCGCGAGCCGCTGTGGGCATCTGCCCCAGCGTCAGCACCCACGACCGATTATCAGCCGGCGTCACCGAGTACACCCAGGCTTCGACCGTATGCGATGGAGCGTTGCCGGAAAGCCCGGCGACATTGTCAACCTGCACGTTTGTGTCCGTCCCGTTAAACGAGACGCATCCGCCTCCCAGCGTGGCGATGATGACGCCAATGCCTAAAACTGGCGTGGCGATGGCGCCAATGATCACCAATGCCAGCACCAAACAACGGAACTTCCGGAAACGCTGCAGGATGCGCATGCCCCCTCCTTAGATTAGGTTGTCGTTGTGACCAGCGCGAGTCTGGCAGATCACAATACGTAGTCAAGGCCATTTGGGATAATCGCCAACACGGTTCAAGAAGGCCGCGCATGCCTAAAGCCAGGTCAAACTGCTTGTGGATATTGACTTCGGCACCTCGTCTCATCGCGGGAATATGATCCGTATCGCAAAGCTCTCTAGAATTCCGAGTTCGCGCAGGAAAAGAGCTGAGTCGCTCGACGGTCCAGCGCATACTTCGCGAGAAGAAACCTGCGCCGCCCGCTGCGCCTGCAAAGCCGAGCCCTGAGCCGCCAACCGTCGCCCCGCACCACATCTGCGTCCGGACGCGGTCAGCTGCGTCTGGCATCTCGCTCTCACGACAATTGAACTGATCCTCGTCCGCTTCTACGCGGCCGCAATTGTTGATGGCTTCAGCCACAAGCTGCTGGCGCTCAAGGTCTACAAGGACCGCCAGCCCCGTGCAACATGCTCGCCTTGGTCAACGGTTGCGTAAAGCTCTTCGGCAGGCCCCGTTTTCTCGTCACCGATCACGGCTGCCAGTTCAGAGGGAAATTCAGGGAGGCGCTCAAAAGAGAGCCGCTGCGCATCAAGCTGGCAAAGGGAAGCAGGGACCGGTCAAAGCAATTCAACGCGAAGGTCGAACGCTTCTTCAAGACATTCAAACTCTGGCAGAGAGTGACGCTCTTCGCCCGGAAATCGGAAACCGCTGTTTTCGAAGGCGCCCAGGTACATCGGCAGCGTGCCGCTCGGCGCAAGCTCCGCATCACGCAGGACACCGCGCAGGCTGCCCAGCGCCGCCGTAAGAGCGGCCTCTGTTTTGCCGATGACGATGTGGACAATCTTCTTCTCCCGGAATGCGGTCACAGCGCCCTGCGGTACAACGGCAACCGGGATCTGGCTTGTTCCCACGGAGATCGTCTTAGCCTGCGGCTCCTGGAAGAGCTGCAGATCGTTGATGTACTTTGCGTGGACGATTCTGGCGCGCTCCTCGCTCTCGCAGGCAATCTCCAGATGCGAGGCGCCGTTCTCCAGCCGCGTAAACTTTCCGGAGAGTTTTCCGAACCCACGCAGTTCGCGCGCCGGAATCTTGATCACGTCCGATCTGGCTGCGTTGTCCTGAGCTGCGGCAAAAGCGCTGTTCAGAACGCAAGCGCAGAGTAGTCCGGCGATGTTCGTGCGTTTCACGTCTGCGATCCCCCACATAAACGGTTGTCAGATCGTTACTGGCCGCGGTTGTTTTTCCTGGGATAGAGCCTCAGTTCGATCTTTGAGAATTCCCAGTCGAGCGGCTTGCCCTTCTTGCCGACGTAAGGTCCGATCGAGTAGAGCGGCGTGATCAGATTGTCCTTCCCAAAGTCAAGGAAGTCCGTGATGTCCACTTCGGCTTCGCCGCTGCAATGAAAACCTTGTCGTATCGGGAAGCGATTGTTGACGATGGCCCCCAGCGCGCAGGGGTGCGCTCCCAGCGCGTAGTACGTCACGACGTACTTGTCTTTCCACTCGGCGGGAATGTGAACGCTGCGCGTGGGCTCGACACATTTGGCCTTGCCGGGAAACTGGACCGTAATTGGCTTGCCGTCCAGCACGGCCGTCCACTCGCCAGCCAGGCTTAAAGTCTGCACGGGCAGTTTCTCGTGAGCCATGTAGACCGAGCCCCACACGCCGATGTAGCCGCCCCAGCGCGGAGGAGAGATTTCAAGAGCGAGGACGTTGTCCTTCTCTTTCAGATGTTCCTCAACGAACTGGTAGCCGGCTTTCGGCAGCAGTTTGCCATTCAAGTAAACTTTGCAGGTGCTGTCGCCGACCAGGAAGTCTCGGTCGTGCCCCCGCGTCGTCAGGCGCGTGTGTCCTTCTTTCAGCCAGGCCGAGGGCACCGAGAAGACCTTGCGCGCGTAAACCGGCTTCTTCGGATCGGCGCCCACGGCGTTGAAGATGTCCAGATCCCAGCTTCTCCAGGAACTGTCATCGATGTTCTGCGTCCACGCATCGCTTGTTTGAGATTCCTGCGTCCATTTCCAGTCACGCTTCAGGTCCAGCGTCGGGTCCACCCAATGGCCGTGCGAAATCGGATCGAGGTCAACTTTGACGCTGGTATCGGACGGCCGCCACATCGTCTGCTGGTATTTCCACCAGTGCTCAGCGGCTGCCAGCGGGCTGTTCTCGCGGAAATAGAAAACCTGCACTTCGTCTTTGGGAACTTGCACGCCAGCGATCTTCACGCTGCCGCTCTCGAAGGTGAAATCGATGACTTCAGTCATCGAGTTCATCGCGGCGCGGAAGATTTTCGTCGGTCGCTTCTCCATCTTGACATTCAGCGTGACGGTACGATCAGCACCCGCAAAATTGCATAGCACAACGACCTCATCCAGACCGTTGTTGGTGCGGTAACGCTGCGGCCAGACACGCAGATCGGAGCTCGTGTTGACCGATTTCAGACCCAGACCGTTGAGCAGGTCGCGGAAGAACGTGGACTCAAGTTCCTCCGGCCACCAGATGCCTTTCTGATCATGCGCTCCGCGAAAAAACGCGCTACCCAGAGAGACAACGCGTCCGTTGCCCAGCTTATGAAGGATGATCGCCGGAGCGCCATTCTCGAATGTCGCGAGAACCTCGCAATTCGGTCCAGGTTCCAGTTCGGTGCTGACCAGATTGTGCTCGAAGTCCTGCCAGTCTTTGCTCGATCCGTTATCGGGGAATGTCTTGTCGGCCAACTCGCGGAAGATCGACTGTTGCTGGCCAATCGTAATGCTGCCTTTGCCGGGAGCGCGCAGTGCTTTGACTTTGCACCCCGTGAGTTTGGCGATCGGCCAGCTATCGGGCTCATCCGGCAAGCAGCGTCCCGTGAACGGCCACGTGATGAACGTTCCACCTTCCCGGACCCATTTCTCGATATTGGATACGGCATCCGGCGTGAGCACTTCGGTGCCGCAGTCCATCAAGACCGGATAGCCCGCGAGCTTTCCCTGCTGAAGCGCGCGTTCATCGGCATAGAGATAAGAATGGCCGATGGACTGCAGCGTTCCGCGGCCGATGTCCCAGTTCCAATTGCGCTGAACCGTGCGCGACTTTGCGCCTTCGGGCAAAGGGATTGGAGTGAAATCAACCGAGGCGTCGAGCGGTCGGTAGAGCACCACCTGGGGGCCCGCGATATCGTAGCGGCCCATCTGCTTCAGGAGCGCGATGTGTTCCTCCCACCACTGCTTGAGAGCAGGCCGGCGCGTGATGTGCTGAACCACGAAGACCTCGTCGTGTGCGTTGAGTCCCTCCAGGAACACGCGCTGATAGAGCATGATCATCTGCTCAACGGTGTCACACGGTCCGCCGCCTTCGCTGGTGCCCGGCACGCCATACAGAAAACCGTAGCGCTTGTACCACGGGTGAAACCATACGCCCTCACCTGTGAAATGTCCCCATGCGCCGTAGCGCTCGGCGAGATCGAACATGGTCATTGGCATGCACATGATCTTGATCGGCCGGTCGGGATCAGCCTGCCGCATGCCAGCCAGTACCGTTTCGGCTGACGCGTACTTGCCCGTGAAGCTCGCCCATTCGGTAAAGATCCGGAACAGCCGATTGCGCTCGGCCCCTAAGTAGGGATAGACGGCCGGCGGTTCGACGCTAAGAAACACGTGGCCATGGAATTCTGTCGGCAACCGGAACGCGATTCTGTTGATGCCGGTCTTCAGATACTTGCTGACGCTCCAAGCGCCCCAGTTGCCTGTTTCGCCGATGGTCTGGCCGTTCATGTAAATGACGGCCTTGTTTCGTGCATCCGTGTTCGATACACACGCGAAGCTGTAGAGATAGATTGGCTTGTCGGGAAGTTCGCCGGCCTTCAGCTCGAAGTCTCGAACGAACCACTTCTTAACTCGAAAGTACTTGTGAACGCGAACGTCGCCCGGAACGTCCACCTTTTCCCACCCGCCCGCTTGCACATCCGCCTTCCACCATTCCTCCTTAACGCCCTGGTCGGCGGTCTCCTCCGGGCGGACGTACCAACTATTGTCTAGCGGCTTCACCATTCCATCCAGACCGAAGAACGTGGCGAACTCGGGAATCGGCACTTCGTCCCACGACCGGAACGGCTTCGGCACGCGGTACATTCTGGAGACTTCATCGAGAGACAACTTATTGCCCGCGCGCAGCGTCTCGCGCCAGCTTTCGAGCGCCGCAGGCGAATGATCGCCGTGAAACTCCGTCAACGGCTCGTTGGCTAGTTCGCCGTAGGGCAGCATCCAACTGCCAACCTGCGGAGCTATCCGCAGCATCCCGCGAATCTGCTCCTGCGTCTGGCGAACCATGTAAAGCTGAGCGTTTTTGTTGTACCAGGACTGCTGCGGGGCACAGCGGTACTCCAGGCTGGCGCCGTACCAGCCGCCGTCCAGCCAGGGCAGCGGCAACTGGTGCAGTTCCGAAAGCTCTTTTCGGATCGGCAGAATGTTCAACCCGCCGCCGCCGTACAGCCGCGCGGAAATCGGAATGCCGAGCCGCTCGCACTCGGTGGTGCGCCAGCGCATGGCTTCCCAAGCTGTAACGCTGAAGGAATCGGAATGATTCGCTGGCTGCGGCCACATTTCGATGCGGAAGTTGTGCTTGGCGCAGAACGCCAGATCCTCGGCGGGATCCTCCTTCGGTTCGGCAGTCCCGGGCGCTTCGACGCCGTAAAATCCCCAGCCGTAGCGGTCGAAGCGATCGAGGAATTGCGGGTAGGGCAGCGCTGTGACGGCCTTCGACAGATCCTTTATTCCGAGCGCCGCCGGCATCTCGAATGCTTTCTGGATGAGAGCGCTGCTTTCCGCCGCGATAACGTATCCAGTCTTGTCGAGGACAAACCCCGAGTAGCTCGCGCCACCCGACACCCCGATGAGCGGGTAGCGAACTCCGTCGATCAGGAGTTCCTCGCGCCCAACGCCGGGCGAAAGCGTCAAGTCCGCCAGCAGCTTGCCCACCGCGGTGCAGGCTTTCTCCTGACTTTCCGTCTGGAACGTCCAGAGATCGCAGGTGCCGCCAGCGGCGTTGATTTTCTGGAACGAGACCTTCAAGGTGCCGTAGCCGCGGAGCTTTTTCGAAATCGCGTCCGACGACTCGCTCTGCTCGCGGTGCTTGTCATCAGGAGACTCGCACGCAGTCAGAAGGCATAGGCCGACAGCGATCACAAAAAGACTCGCGACTCGATTTTTGGGCATGAATCATTCCTCCTCAACTCTTCTCCAGGTGGCGTCCAGGCGGCGATGAAGTTCAACAATTCGCGGCCGGTCCGCGACGCCCAGCTCATTCCCGTGTACGAGAACAGCAGCGCTCGCGCGACCAGCCAATAGTCCGTCACAATTTCTCCCCGAACGGTCCCGCACCGCCCAATTGCACGTCTTTCGGTGGTTCGACGATCGTTTTGCCCACTGCTTCTCGGCGCATGTCGTCATGCGGCCCGGCTTGCCTTTGTAGGGAGACTTTGTTCAGTCCCACGACAATCCAGTGGCGGACGTAGCCCAGCAGGTTTGTCTCGAAGTGCATGCCTGCGGTTGCCCCCCATGACGCCGCTTGGCCCGCGGTTTCCTCGCCAAAGCACGGCGATGACCCGACGCAGGACGCGAGGGCGAACAACGAAAGCACCCCTGTCCACAATTCCATGGTGTCTTCCGAGTCTACCATTCACCATACCGCCATGCGTGGCAACTAACGAACCCTGCTGGTGATACACCGATGAACCCAAACGCCCTTGGCCGCGATGTCCTCGGGTCTGAGCAACACCGCGGCTCATTTATCTAGCTTGGTTACGGTAACGCTCTGGATAAAGTACTTGTTGAATTTGTTTCCGTCGGATTCCAGAGCGAAGTTGTAGCCCCAGTAGTTAACGAACTGCGCGTCGTCGATCGTCCACCGCACCGTGTGCCACTGCTTGTTATCGGGGATGGTGTACCAGGTGCCGGCGGTTCTGAAGCCCTTGGTCGATTCGTAGACGAGCTTAAAGCCAGCGTTGTCGTTGTTCGGGTTGCGCCGGACGACGGCGGTGATTTCTACAGGGACGGTCGTATAGTCGAGGAAGCCAGGGTCAACGACGAACAGGTTTCCGCCCGGGATGTTGCCGGCGCGCGCGGAGCCTCCATACGCGACGACAGCTTCGGCAACGGCATCGCCGGCAAGGGTATGCAGCCCTTTCTCCGCGTGCTCTTCGCCCATCGTGATGGAAACGGACTTCGCGCTCGCATAATCGCCGCCCCAAGGCAGAAGCTTGCCTTTGTTGGCCTGCGATTGCTTCGCCAAGTCGGCGGGCACGTCTAGGATGAAGACCGGCGCAGTTGTCAACGTCTGGCCGTCTGCGGTAGTGCCCACCGAAGTGAGCGGATTCACCCATTGCACTGGCTGGCCGAAGTGGATCTGATCAGGGCGTCCCTGGTAAGCCCACGTGATTAGAACGGTGCTTTTGGGGCCTTGGAACAGAAATCCATAGTGCTTCTCGTTAAGCAGAACCCACCCGAGATACGTTGGGTGCTGCCCAAGGTGCTGAATCATCTGGGCCAAAGCCGTGTAAGCGGGTCGCGGCGTGCCATTGCTTTGAATCAGGCCCATCGGGCCGCTGTCGCCATCCATGCCCTCAAACCAGTGAACGCAGGCGACGTCTTGAGCGATGCTCATGCTGTACGCCTTGATCAAAGTATGCGCCTGGGTATCTGCGCCGAGCAACTTAGCGTCGCAGCCCAGTTCCGTGAAGATGATCGGCACGTTCACTCTTTCCGGATCTAGCGCGGCGAGCATCTTGCGGACGTTGGGAACGATATGCATGAACACGGCCTCGGTGCCGGCGTTCTTTGCTATTCCATTCAGAACTTCATAGGGATGCAGCGTGATGTAGTCGAAATGGTCCTTTGCGCCGGCCCGGATGACCTGCTCAAGGTAATTGACATGTGCCGACTTCGCAGCGAGACCGACATGGCAGCTCGGATCAGCGGCTTTCGCAGCGTCGTGCGCGGCGACAACGATTTTTGCATAATCCGACGGCGTTTGATCACGGCCGGTGAAGTTCGGCGGTTCGTTCCAGACTTCCCAGTACTTCACGCGACCGTTGGCGTGCTTTACGAGTTCGGAAACATAAGTGGACCACGCGGCCAGATTATTGACGGGCAAGGTGCCTGGTCGGTCCTTTTTGTTCCATTTTGCGTTACCAATGAGAATACCGCCAAATTCAAGACGATGTTCGGCGAGGTAGGCGATTTGTTTGTCGAGCGCCTCCCATTTCCAGTTGCCCTGTTCAGGCTCGAGCGCGCCCCAGTCGGTGTGGCAGCAGCGGTAGAACTTGAGGCCGATGGCCTCCATTTGCGGCACCCATCGGGCGTTGTCCTGCACGGACCGATTGTTGATGTAGCAGCTTCCGACACCGAACGGCCCGAGTGCGAGCCCGGCTCCCATTTGCACGTCATCTGCAGCGGAAAGCTGAGTCGAGATCGCGATAGCAAGCGTGAGAACGCAGCAACTGAGTTTCATCATTCCTCCATGGCTCGCGAGTAACTGCCGCCCAACCAGCCTCTCCCTTCGACTCACTGGACTATAAGATCCACAGGTATTGCCAGCGTCCTCCGAAAGTGCTTTAGCCGGACTTGTAGCGATGGATGCGCACGCTGTCACGTCAAGAAGCCATGCCGATGCCTGGCATGCGTCTCAGGCCGGGAGGGGCCGGAGCAGTCTAGTTGTCCGACTTCATGCCGCTGAGCGGATGGTGCGTCACGGCGTCCCAGGCCAGTTCTTGCAGCAGTCGGTTCAGGTCCTTGTCATTGTACTTGCTCGCCGCCAGCCGCGGAGGCATCGGCAAGCCCACGGGGCTGCGACGATAGATCACGGCAAAGTGGCAGTAGCCTGACAGAACCTCTATCGGCATGCGGGGATGGCCGAGCTTGTCGGTGAAAAGGTCCGACTGCTTCTCGATCCCCGGGGCCTTGCCGGCGATCACCTTTTCTCGCAGGGCGATGACAGCTTGTCCGACCGGCACGACGAAGAGCGCCTGCTTGCCGAGTTTCTTGTTCAGGGCGCTTACGTAATCGTCCATGGCCTTGAAGTAAGATTCGTGCAATTCGCGGAGCCCCGCGACGGTGGCGGCGTTGGGGTCCACGTCGGCTTGCTTCCCCTTGAAGGGCCACTCGTTCTTGTCGAAGGGAATCCAGAACTCCTGGACCGTGATGCGTATGTTGGGGTTGTTTTCCAGAGCGAGTTTTGCGAAGTTGTCGATGCCCTCATCGGGCTGGTGCATGGGCGAGAGGGTGAGCACGTCCACTTTGCCATCGCGGAGGGCTGCCTTGGCCTTGTTCTTCTCATCCGGGACGGCCCAGTGCTGAATAACGCGCGAGCCGCCAATCATGTTCACGCCGGCAATCTCGTGGCCCGCGATGCCGGCGGCCTTGGCGATGTCACTCAGCCACCCGGGCAGGAACGGCGCGTGGAAGCTGTGGCCGCACGTGAAGACGCGCAGTCCCTTGGTAATCGGCGCCACCTGCGCGTTTGCGGCCACGCCGCTCTGGACAGGCGGGACGCTTTCGGCGCGCAAGGCAAGCACTGCGCTTGCCAACAAGAAGCAAATGAGCATTCGTGCTTTCATGGAGTTCTCCCTTGGCGGTGCTCTCCGTGGCCGCACCGTCACTCCGCTTCGTCCTCGATGGACAGCTTCTGTTTCCTTGCCTTCTTTTTCTCCGGTGCGCCGATGTTGGCGTTTTTCGTCGGCATCGGAGCCTTGATTTCGTCACGCCATGCGAGCAACTGGGCGTGCAGTTCCTTAACCTTATCGGGTTGCGCCGCTGCCAGATTGTGTTTCTCTCCGATATCGTCCTTCAGGTTGTAGAGTTCGAGCCGCCCATCTTCGAAGAACTCGTGCAGTTTCCAGTCGCCTGTACGAATGGCGCCTGCGGGCGTCGTGCGCCAAGTGTCGCCCCCGGCGCCAAGATAGCCGGGGAAATGCCAGAACAGGGGCATGGGTTCGGACTTCGCCGCGCTGGTCAGCACGTTGGCATAGCTCGTACCATCGAGCGTGTAGTTCTCCGGCTTTGGCGTCCCGGTCAGTTCCACAAGCCACGCGTGATCCGACGATGATGAAGACGAGGACAAGACCCCTGTGCATGCTTCTCTTCCTGTTGCCGGAACCCTTCGGATCGAAGCTTAGCACCGCATCGTAGACTCCGCCATCCGATCCGTGAACAGCCTGCACTACAAGCCGATGGAATTCACGCACCAGGGCGCCTCCTGGGCCGGTCGGAGAAGCAGACGCAAGCCATACGCGACGATTTCAACAAAGTCGATGCCTGGTCTAGGGAGAAGAATAGCCCCATCTTCCTGGGCGAGTTTGGCGCATACGACAAAGGACCGATGGAGTCACGTGCCAGATAGAGCCATGTCGCTCGCGCCGCTGAATCGCTGGGCTGGAGATGGGCGTACTGGCAGTTCGACAGCAACTTCATTCTGCGGGACATGCAACGCGATGATTGGGTGAAGCCGATCCTTGAGGCGCTGATCCCTCCAGCAAACCATCGCGACAGTTAATGCTGCGCCTGCATGCGCTTCTCGTCCACCAGAAGCGAGAGAAGCACCTGAGCATAGAGGCGATGGCCAAAATCATTGGGATGATTGACGCCGTTGCCGGTCAGGTCATGGTAGCGCTTGCGCGCGAGCAGATCGGTCCACAGTGCGGTACAGTCAGCGAGGATCATGCCATGCCCGAGCAATCCCGTCAACGCGTCACGGTACTTTGGAAACTGGTCGGCAGGGGTCCAGTTCCATTCCGAGTTAGCCAAGCTCGTTGAGACCAGCATGAACTCGGTGTCCGGCTGGCTCGCGCGCACGGCGGAGATCATCGCCTTGATCGTATCGGCGTAGTGAGTTGGATTGCGGCCGGCCACGTCATTCATGCCATAGGAAATGATCACGAGGTCCGGCTTGGCATCGAGGACTTTCTGAATCCCCTTGAACCCGCCATCCGCCGTGGCTCCGCCAACTGAGACATTGACCAGATCGACTCTGCCGCCATAGATCACCTCTAGTTCCGCGGCCAGCAGCACGGAATACGGCGGCTCATGAGGAGGATAGCCTTTTGAAGACGCATTGGCGCCCGCGGAGATGCTGTCTCCAGTCAGCGCTACACGCAGTCCCTCCTTGCGCTGAAGCTTCCCTGACACGCGCGGCAACTTCTCGCCGGCATAACGCGGCACGAACCCCGTCCACTCCCCGGCACGCACGTAAGCCGAGAGACTCATAAAGGAACAGGCTGGCGGTCGGCTTTGCTGGCGACTTTACGGCAAGAAAGATGCCGCCGCCAAGGGCCGCAACTGCGAGCACAATGATCAACCATATTAGCGCCGAACCACGTGGGCAGGACTTGAACATCTGCTTATTCATGTTTCTTCTCCTCTGCTAAGGCTGAAACTGCTGGCTGAGAATCGCCAAAACGCGACCTCAAGCACGAATCTTCGGGACACACTTTTCTGGCGGTTTCCATATTGCTGCCGGATATGCGCGTTGATGCCAAACGCTGGCGCAACCGTTGCATCGCGCGATACGCGCGCTTTCTTGTGGCCTCTAGAGAAAGCCCGCACTGGGCAGCAATTTCCGAAAACTCTAATCCGCCGTGGATGCGCAAAAGCAGAATTCTGCGATCCTCTACAAGAAGCTCGCAGAACGCGGCATGAGCACTTCGAAACTCCTCATGCATTTCCGCGGACGCGTCGGCCGGTGACCCGTTGGCGGCAGCAACCATGCCCGTCTCTGGCAACGGCTCGTGAGCGCGCCGGAGCAGTTCATCGCGGCAGATGTTGTTGAGTATAGTGGAGAACCACGCGATAAAACGCCTTCCGGGTTCATAGGAATGCCGCGCGCGGATGAGCCGCAGGAAACACTCCTGAACGGCATCTTCCGCCGCGGTTTCGTTGCCAAACATTGCCTTGGCAATCCACAAAGCACGCTGGGTATGCCGACTGACAAGCTCTTCAAACAGTTTCTCGTCGGCAGATAGACGAAACGAAGCCATCAACACCTCGTCATTCAGCCGTGTGTGCTCGCCCATCGTGGTATCTCCCCGTTCTCTGAGTTGCCAGGATCGACGATAATCGAATGGCAAACCAGACCCTGACGCCGGCGATTGCCGGAGCCACCCATGAGAGAGCGGGGCGTGGCTATAGATTAAGGCGAGAGTGAAGCCGAAGCGGATCGGCCAGCGCGGGCGGCCCTGTTGCGAAGCCGTCGGCCAGTGTGCGGGTGGTAGAGACATCGAATATGAACAGGTCAGCCGCGAGCGTCACGCGTTCTATATCACACTTTCTGGAAAAACTCCAATTTGGTGAAAAATGCAGCAGTAAGCGCTTGGCGAGTAGACCAAGGCGCTATCAAGCGTGCCTGGAATAGCGTGAAGTATCCGATGGTTGTTCACGTCTACTGAAGAGACGGGGCGGTACGGGACGGAATTTCGCCCCAGTGGAGTTTTGTCCTCGCGCGTGATAGAGTGTTTGCCGGTGACCTGATGATTACCTGCGCCAGACTCTTTGGGGTGTTGCTGATCGCGGCCAACTTGTTGGTCCCGGAGCGTCTGACTTCCTATAATCCCTGCTGCCTCGATGAAAACGGCCACCTGCGGGCCAAGCCGTGTCGCGAAGCCCCTTCCGGCGATACTGCCGGCCCCGTTGATGACTGCTGCACCCCAATTCACACAGTTCTGCGTGAAGCACCGCCGTCGGACTCGGTAGTAGAATCTGTGGCGCAGCCGAGTGCGCCCGTCTTCGGGATCGCTACGACTCCCGCGCCCGTTCTCGCCTTGGCTGAGCAGTGGAGCCGACCGCCGGCGGACTGGATGGCCGATTGGCCGCCAAGCTTAAGCGATCCTCTCCGGTTTCATTCCCGCCTCAATCTGTAATTCTGCCCTGATTTCTTGCCGCTGATTCCGGCGCAACGGGTGTTGCGTCATGGTCTGGTTTGCCATTGGCGGCCAAATCGTCAGGCTTTCAGCCTGCGTGGCCGGCTACGGCTTCCCCAGAAACGAAAAGGAGACGAAACATGCAGTTGAACAGGATTTGTTTGTCGCTCGGATTGGTGTTGGCCTCCGCCCTGACGGCGTGGAGTGCGCACGCGATGGAAGGCGGCTGTTGCGGCGGTGGTGGCGCTGCGCAAACCGCGCAAGGTTCTACCGACAAGAACAAGGAGGTCATCGCCAAGCAGGGTCCGGCGTACCCGCTCAAGACCTGCGTTGTCAGCGGTGGTGATCTGGGCGCAATGGGCGGCGCGGTGGATTACGTCTACAAGGACCGGCTGGTGCGCTTCTGCTGCAAAGGCTGCATCAAGAAGTTCGAGAAAGAGCCGGACACATATTTGAAAAAGATCGATGACGCAGCAAAGAAAGCGGCTGACGAGAAATCATCGGACAAGAAGGACAAGTAGGGGACCGCTCTGCACCGTCGCCGGCATGATCGCCGGCGACGAGTGCGGCGCGCAGAAAAGTAAGATATGGCTTCTTGGAAAAATCGGGCGAAAATAAAGCCTAGGTTTCCTGGGAGGGGGAGTTTGAGGATGCAAGACAATACAGAACAACCATTCGTCAGGGCGCCGTTGCTGCTGGCGGTGGTCTGTGCGGTCATGACGGCAGCGGCCGGATTGGCGTCAGATACTACAACGCCATCACCCGTACTGGAAGGCGACGCGCAGTTCATCTCCGCGAGCGCGCCTGACCATGTGGCGCAGCAAGACATGCCGCGTCCAGAACCTTGTGTGAAGCCCGCCCTCTCCACGGATGTCGCCGCGACGGAGGACACCGCCCTGCGCGAGAAGACGACGCTGGAAGCTATTCTCAGCATGGCCGCGCGGAATAATCCCATAGTCAGTGCCGCCAATCATCGCTGGCAGGCGGCGACGCACCGGCGTGCGCAGGTGCTCGCGCTTCCCGATCCCAAGATTGAAGCGCGCTACTTCACGCAGCGCGTGGACGATAAATGGATGCTCATGCTGTCACAAGAGGTTCCCTACCCTGGCAAGCTGATCCTGGGGGGAAAAGTCGCGAACAAAGAGGCCGAGGCTGCGCGTCTGCGCTATGAAGCGACCGTCAGAGACGCTCTCTCGGACGCCAAGGAGAGCTTCTTCGAACTCTACTACATCGACCGCGCGCAGCACGTAACCGAAGAAATCAAGAAACTCTATGATCGCTATGCGGCGCTGGCGGTTGGCGGCAAAGAGCCCGGAGTGACTAAGCTGCCTGAAACGTTCCGCGCCGAGAGTCAGCGCGCGCAACTGGCCAACGATCTCATCTTGCTGAAAGAGATCCGCGCATCGGAGACTGAGCGCCTGCGCGCAACCATCGGCGCTCCGAAACGATTCGCTTTGGGAACGACCGAAGACGTGGCGGAGCCAACAGAGATCTCGGAAACAATCGAAAAGCTCCAGGAAACCGCAGAGAAGCACAACCAGGAACTGGCGGCTGCCGGCGTGGAAGTCGAACGCGCGAAATACCAGTCGCAGCTCGCGCGGCGCGCACCGATCCCCGACCTGATGGTTGGCGGCTTCTACGAACACATGACGATGGGCAATCAGGTCGGTGTCACTGCCGGTATTTCGATACCGCTCTGGATTCCCAAATACTCGGCAATGGCCAAGGAAGCCGCGGAAAACGAAAAAGCGGCTGCCGCTGATCAGCAGGCACAAGAACTCAGGATTCGCGCCGATCTGGCCAAGGCGTACTTCAGCCTGACCAACTCGTCGCGCCTCGTGCGACTGTACCGCGACACGCTGATCCCGCAGGCCCGGCAAGCGCTGCAATCCGCCGAGACGCTGTATCGCAACAACACCGCCAGCTTGACTTCGGTGCTGGAAACGACTGCCACAGTCCACAACTTTGAATTGGCTCGCCTGCGTGCGACGGCGGACTTCTACGCCAACGTTGCGCGAATCGAGCGGGTGCTAGGCACGGCGTTTCAGCTACAGCCGGCAGGCGGGCAGGGACGCCCGCCCTACCCCGCTATCGAAAAGGAGGCCACCAAATGATGCCGCTACGGATATTGGCTGCTTTGATGGTGCTCCTCTGCAATTCGATTCTGGCCGAGAACGACACCAGGACCGATCCGGCAGCGGAAGCGCTGCTGAGCGGTGCACTCGCCCAGGCACAGGCGATTAGACCTTCGGCGGCACAACCGGGCGCCGATCAGGCTCTGCAGAAGCTGAAAGAGGAGATTGCTGCGAAAGCCAAGCTATGGAGCGAGCGAGTGGAGCGGCGAGCCGGCGCGGACGATCTGCTGGCGGGCATTCCACAAGCGGTGCGTGAACGGGCCTCCAAGCTGGCACCAGACACTGCCGCTACGGGCGTGGCGCTGAAAGAGGGCGCCAGTTTGCCGCTGGTGCTGGCGTTGGTGGCGGAGCGAAATCCAGATGTGCTCGCAGCACTGCAGAACTGGCGCGCGTCGACTCGGCGCTTCGAGCAGGCATCGTTTCTGGAAGACCTGGTCTCGCAGTTCCAGGCTTTTACGCGCCAGTTGAACACGACGGTCGGCCCGCAGACGGGAATGCCAGGCGTCTATCCGTCCAGCCTGGCGCTGAAGGGACAGATCATCGATGCGGAAGCCGACATCGCGTGGCTGAGCTATCTGCAGACAATGAGGAAGATGGTCAATGACACCGCGAAGGAGTATTTCGAGCTGCGTTACGTGGTGCGTTCGATAGCCAACGTCCGTGAGAGCCGCGGTCTATTCGCGCAGATGTCCGAAAGCGCGCGCTCGCAGCTCGAAGCCGGCAATGTCAGCCAATCCGACGTGCTGAAGTCCCAGTCCGAACTCGCCACGCTTGATACCAAGATCATCACGCTGGAGCGACAGCGGGTGAACCAGATCGCGAAGATCAATGCGATGCTGAGCCTGCCCAACAGTTCAGAATGGGGCGCGCTGTCGGAAGAAGACCTGCGCGATCCGCAAGAGACTCCGGCGGAGCTGGAGCAGCAGGCGACGGCCGGCAGACATGAAGTACTCGCAGCGCGGCGACAGGTCGAGTTGATGGGGCTGATGGTGCGCATGGCGGAAGTCGAGGTCACACCATTGGCTTCGGTCGGCTACAGCCAATTTTCGTTCTCGCCCGGCATGAAGGAAAACGCCGGTATGGGCAGCGCGAACGCGGGCTCATCGATGCCGCGTTCAACGAGTCCTGTGGCAAGCGCTGGAATGGGCAGATCTGGCAGGTCGATGGCCGCAACGGCCGGCACGGAGGCCGGCACCACCCGCTCCATGCCGGCCGGCACTGCTCCCACACGCGACAGCACCACCGCTTTGGCCGGAGCATTTCCGGAAAAGCCGATGCAGGATTCCCGTGCAGTGATGACGTACGGCGCCAACGCAGCCTATATCGACGAACTTCGTGTTCGCATCAATCAGATGAGCGACATGGCAGTCCTGGCATCTAACCAGGCGCAGTTCGCAGCCCATGATGCCTCTTTCCGCGCCGACCAAGCCAAGCGCGAACAGGAGACGCTCGCGAGCACGGTCGTTCCGAAGTCGAAGCAAGCCTATGAAACACTGCGGGAGCGTTATTCGAACAACAACGTGCCGCTGATCGAATATCTGGATGCCGGACGGATGTACCTGGACAACTCGCTGATGTTGCAGACTACCCGCCGCGACCACAACCAAGCGCTGGTGGACCTGCTCGACGCGCTGGGAAAGACCACAGCCTCTGCGCTGCCCGAAAGGCCGTGAGATGATTGAAAAACTGATCGAATACTCCTGTCGCAATAAGTTCCTGATTATCGCCTTGTTTGTCGGCTTGGCGGCGTGGGGCTACTACGTGATGCGCCACACGCCCGTGGACGCGATCCCGGATCTTTCCGAGAACCAGGTCATCGTCTTCACCGACTGGATGGGCCGCAGCCCAAAGGAGATCGAGGACCAGATCACCTATCCGCTCTCGGTGAACTTGCAGGGCCTGGCCGGCGTGAAGGCGGTGCGATCATCAAGCGAGTTCAACTTCTCGATGATCAACATCATCTTTGAGGACAGCATCGACTTCTACTTTGCGCGCACGCGCGTGCTGGAACGTCTCGCGTTGGCCAGCACCTTCTTGCCCGAAGGCGTTGTCCCTTATCTTGCCCCCGATGCCACGGCGCTGGGCCAGATTTACTGGTACACGGTCGAAGGCGACAACGTGGATGTGGGCACGCTGCGCGCGACGCAGGATTGGCTGGTACGCTACCAGCTCAATTCGGTTCCCGGCGTAGCGCAGGTCAGCAGTGTCGGTGGATTCCCGCGCGAATATCAGATCGATGTCACGCCGGAGAAACTGCGCGCGTACAACATCACGCTGGGCGAAATCTTCAGCGCGATTGCTCGCAGCAACAGCTCGGTCGGCGGGCGCGTGGTTCATAAAGGCAACGCGGAATACCTGATCCGCGGCGTCGGCTGGATTCGCGGCGTCGATGATATTCGCAATACGGTTATCACCGAGCGCAACGGCCAGCCCGTCCGCGTCAGCGATATTGCGGTGGTTCAGATGGGCAGCGAGTTCCGCCGCAGCGTGCTGGAGAAAGACGGCCGCGAAGTGACCGGCGGCGTAGTGATGATGCGCTACGGCGAGAACCCGCTCGACGTGACTAAAGCCATCAAGGCAAAAATTCAGGATCTACAAAGTGCGCTGCCGCCCGGAGTGCGGATCGTCCCCTTTTATGATCGCACGCGGTTGATCGAGAGTTCGATCGAGACGGTCACCACCATTCTTGAGCACGAGCTGATTATCGCGGCCATTGCGATTCTGCTGATCCTCACGCATGTGCGCAGTGTTCTCGTCATTATCATCACACTGCCGCTGTCGATTCTGTTCGCGTTCATCCTGATGCGCCATCTGAACATCTCGTCGAACATCATGTCGTTGTCGGGAATCGCGATTTCCATCGGCATTCTGGTGGACCAGGCGATCGTGATGCTGGAGAACTCGACGCATCATCTCGCCAAGCATTTCGGCGATAAGAAAATCACAGGCGACACGACCGAGATCATCGTGCAAGCCTGCCGGCAAGTCGGGCGGCCGATTTTCTTCTCCGTCGTGATCATGGTGCTCTCGTTCCTGCCGGTCTTCGCGCTCACGGGCCAAGAAGGAAAGCTCTTCCATCCGCTGGCGTTCACTAAAACGTTCGCGCTCATCGGCACGGCGATCATTTCGATCACATTGGTTCCGGCGATCATCCCCCTGCTGATTCGCGGGAAGCTTTCCAAAGAAGAAAACAACTGGATCGTGCGCAGCGTCGTTGAGATCTACCGGCCCATGCTGGGCTGGCTGATGCAACGGCCCAAGATGGTCATCTGGCTTTTCGTTTTGCTGCTGGGGGTGGGTTTCTATTTCGCGCGACATCTCGGGCGCGAGTTCATGCCGCCGCTGGATGAAGGCAGCATTATGGACATGCCCGTCACGTCGCCGCGTGCTTCCGTCACGGAGGTCGCCGACGACCTGAAAGTCCGCGACGCCATGCTGCGCGAACTTCCCGAAGTGGAAATGGTCGTGGGCAAGGGCGGACGTGCAGACACACCGACCGATCCTTCCCCGCTGGATATGGTGGAGACCATTATCACGCTGCGGCCCAGGGAGCACTGGCTCAAGCGCAAAATGGAGCTCAAAGACGCCACCGCTGAAGCGGAACGAATGGCCAGCGCGCTGGAAAGAGACGGCGTGCTGAAACTCACAGGCACGCCTGAAGAGCGCAAGTCATTCCTCGGCAGCGTCGCCGGCGCGAGTCTGAACCGCTTCGATGGCGAGATGCGCCGCTTCATTATTCAGAAGCTGATTACATTCGACGAAGAGTTGGCCGGCCAGTCCGTGAAATACATCAGCGAAAGGTTATTGGAACAAATCGGCCAGCGGCATGGATGGAAGAAGCCATTTACTGACGCCGAAAGAGATGCGTTCTTGAAGGACCTCTCTGGCCGCTATCAGCGGTATTTTGTCCGCGAGCCTCTCGTTCCCGACGTAAAAACCGTCGTAGACGACGCGCTGAAGACTCTACAGAGTCAGGCGCGCGTGTCGGAGTCGCTGACAGACCCGTTGGCTTCCGAGGAAAGTGCTCTTAAGGAGTTCACCGATGCAATTTCAGAGTCATTAGGGCGCGAGCGCGTCAACTTCTACGAGCGTACGGCGGCATCGTTGCAGCAGTGGCGTGATGGTCAAACCAAGCAGTGGATTCGTAAGACCAACGACGCCGTCTTCTATCCGGCAATGGAAGCATTCGAGCGCTCGCTGCTGACGGAACTGCACTCAGCCGCCAACATGCAGAAGGCATGGGACGCGCAGGCAGCGACAAAAGGTGGCTGGACGTTTGAGAATCAGGCTGAGAAGCCGACGCAGAATCTGCAATCGCTGGCCAATGGACTGAGCAGCCGGGCATTCCTATGGCCTAAGACCAAAGCTGATCTGGTTGCGGAACTGGACGCAGCGCTGCGCGTGCCAGGCTGGTCGAACATCTGGACGCAGCCGATCATTAACCGCGTGGACATGCTGGCGACCGGCGTGCGCACGCAGATTGGGATCAAGGTCTTCGGCCGGAACCCGGACGATATTCAGAAAGCCTCGAACGATGTCTCCAACGTAGTGCGAAACATTGCTGGCGCCGTGGACGTTGTTGCGGATCAGACCGTCGGCAAGGGCTATGTCGAAGTCGAGCTCGATCGCGAGAAAGCGGCGCGTTACGGCGCGAACGTGGGAGACATCCAGGACGTCATTGAAGTGGCGTTGGGCGGCAAGCCAATCACGACAACAGTCGAGGGCCGCGAGCGCTTCCCCGTGCGGCTGCGCTACGCGCGCGATTACCGCGTCGATGAGGAATCCATTCGACGCATCCTGGTCTCGGCGGCGGCAGGCGGCGGGATGAGCGCAAAGAAGACTGGCGCTATGGCCGGAGGGCTAACGGGTGGCGCGCCGGCAGCAAAGGCGCCCACCGGCGGCGACATGCCGACCGTTTATCTCGGCGATGTGGCCAACGTGAAGGTCACTGAAGGACCGGTCATGATCAAGAGCGAAAATGGGCTGCTGCGTTCCTACGTGCAGCTTAATGTTCGCGATCGTGACATCGTTGGCTTTGTGGAAGAGGCGCAGCGAGTCGTCGCCAGCAAGGTCAAACTGCCCGAAGGCGCGTTTCTGGAGTGGTCAGGGCAGTTTGAGCATCAAGTCCGCGCGAAAAAGACGCTGCGCGTTGTTTTCCCGGCGGTACTGCTGCTGATTTTTGTGATCCTGTACATCACCTACAACGATTTCGCGCACGCGGTGCTGATGATGCTGGCCGTTCCCGGCGCTCTGGCTGGAGGCGTGATCTTCCAGACGCTCTTTGGCTACAACTTCAGCGTGGCGGTGTGGGTAGGATACATCGCGTGCTTCGGCATGGCGACGGAGACGGGCATCATCATGCTCGTGTATCTGCGTGACGCGATCGCCGAGCGCGGCGGCCTGGAGAAGATCGCCAGCCTTGAGGAACTCGAAGCGGCGATCATGGCCGGCGCAGTTCATCGCTTGCGGCCGAAACTCCTGACAGAAGGGACGGCGATCGTGGGCCTGGCGCCGATGCTCTGGTCGCACGGTGTGGGGTCCGAGGTCATCGCGCCAATGGCTGCGCCGGTGCTGGGCGGGCTCCTGATCGCTGACGAAGTGATCGACATTTTCCTGCCGGTGCTCTTCTACCAGGTTGAGAAGCGGCGGTGGCAGCGCATTCACAACAATCAAGGCACAGAGGTGCGAGGGTCCGCGCAGGCAAATGCGGCGCTCGCTTAAGGGAAGTACGAAAGGGACGTCATGGAAACTACCGAGCATAAAACTGGATGGCAGAAGGCGCTCTTCGTTTTGAAGCTAATCGAAATTCGGTTGCGCTTCGTTGCGATTCTTGTGATTACGGCGCTGGTTGTTGGCTACTGGGACGTGATCCAGAATTATTGGGAGCGTTGGACGCGGCCGGCGCACACGCACACCCAAGCCGAGAGTGATATTGAGTACACCTGCGCCATGCATCCTTTTGTTGCGCGCGAAACTCCAGGGAAGTGCCCCATCTGCGGTATGGATTTGATCCCGCGGAAGAAGGGCGGGCATGTCGAGCTGCCGGAGGGCACACTGGCGCGCGTCCAGATTTCGCCGGATCGCATCATTCAGGCCGGTGTGCAGATCGAGCCGGTTGCCTATCGGCTGCTTTCACGCACCGTTCGCTCCTATGGGACGATTGAAATGGACGACACGCGCGTGGCGCGAATCACGCTCCGCTTTCCTGGACGTGTCGATGAACTTATGGTCAACGCCGTCGGAATGGAGGTCAAGAAAGGCGATCCCTTGGCGAGTGTATACAGTCCAAAGTTTCTGGCCATCAGCCAGGAATACATCCAGGCGCTCGAAGCCAAACGCAAGACCGACGCCGATCCGCAGGCCAATGCGGAATCGAAATCATTTTCCGATGCGATCGTGCAGAGCACGCGCAAGCGCTTGTCCCTGGCAGGCTTCACTGGCGAGCAGCTTGAGGCGCTGGAGAAAGCAAAAAAGGCCAGCGATCACGTCACGTTTTACTCGCCACTGGCCGGCACCGTCATCGAGAAGAACGTGTTGCTGGGCGATCAGATTGAAGAAGGCATGACGTTGTACACGGTCGCCGACCTAACAAAATTGTGGGTGCAGGTTCAGATCGTCGAATCGGACATGGCGGCCGTGAAAGTCGGGATGCCTGTCGAAATCACCGATGTCGCCTGGCCGGGCGAGATCTTCTACGGCAACGTGGAGCTGATTTATCCAACGCTGAATACTGAAACGCGCGCGATTAAAGCGCGGTTAGCTGTAGACAACGCCGGGGCGAAGCTGAAGCCCGGAATGTTTGTCACCGCAGTTCTGCGTTCGCCGCTCGGACGCTATGGCCAAATCGGTACGCCCGGCGAGCCGAAGCCAGAGGCCGGCGAGCAGACTGAAGCCGTGAGCGGGGCATATCCTTTGGACTACTGCGTTGTCACCGGCGCCAAGCTGGGAGAGATGGGGGATCCTGTTGTCTACCAATACGAAGGCCGCACGATCAAGTTCTGCTGCGATAGCTGCCCGCCGAAGTTTAAGGCAGACCCCGCGAAGTATCTGAAGTTGATTGACGAGGCTGCGGCAAAGATCAAACGCGATCCCGGGCGGGCGCACTGGGTGGAGGGCTGGGCTTGCCCAATGCACCCCGATTTGCTCGTGCCGGAAAGCGGACCCTGCACAACCTGCGGGTGCAAGATGCCGATGGTCAAATGGCGCGTGGAGCGCGTGCTGTCGCTCCCCGAAACTGCCGTCGTGGATACTGGAACGCGGCAGATCGTCTACGTGCAGACGTTGCCAGGCGTTTACGACGCGCGTGCGGTGACGCTCGGCCCGCGAGCCGGCGTGTACTACCAGGTTCTCGGCGGCCTGAAACTCGGCGACCAGATCGTCAGCCGCGGCTCGTTCCTCATCGATGCCGAAGCTAGGCTGAACCCTGCGGAGGCCAACGCGGCGCCAGCCAGCGATAAACCCGCTGCCGCAAACGAGACCAAGAAGGATGAAGGCGCCGCGAATAAGGCTGAGAAGGCGCCGGCGAAGCCCGCGGAACACAAACACTAGCCTGTGCGCGTCCAATGGCTGATCTGACGGCGGCGGCGATTCACTTCGCCGCCGTCTTCTTATAGCTCCGAAGATGGTCTCTGTGCTCCTCCAGATACTTGAGAATCTTGTCCGCTGCCGATTCAGCGCCGGAAAACGACGCCAATTTTTCGCCATTGGGCGCTAAGATGACCGCAAAATTCGGCGCGGCGTTGTATTCCTTCGTCAACTCCGTAGCAGCGTCGCATGGGGGAATCTTCACAAACTGGTTAATTCCAGCACCATAGAGTTTGAACAACACCGTTTTGATTTCGAACACTGTTCTTTCCAGTTTTTCGCCATGCCGCTGCAAAGCGTCGCGAACACTCTCGCCTTCCCCGGCGGCTTTGAATGTATTGCTGGTGGCGAAGTAAAGGATGTAGGGCTCGCCCTTTGCCGCAGCAAGCTGTTGTGTTGACGACAGCGACCCAGCCCACCGGACCGGCGGACATGGCAGATCGCCTCACCCCATCCCACGGGCGGTTGGAGCAGAAGCCAACGCCGCAAGAAGAACTACAAAACATCCTAACTTGAACACTTGTATGCTCCAGGATCTGGACGAGTTGCTGAACGTTCTTGAACATGCTCGCGTGCTGATTTTGCAGAGTTGCAACTCGTGTGCCGGCACCGCTTGGCCGCGCATGCCGGAAACATGCCAGTCAACGAGAGCCGCAGTCTTTCCCCTCCCCAATCATTATTCGCCTAAGTGCCGTTTAATGAAGCGCTTATGAAAACACAGGAAATCCGACGTTTGCAGTTGATTTCCTTTTCATTTGTATTATACATTCCCCATCAACTTAGTAGGAAATTGAAATGGGAATTGACGATCTTCCACAGACGGCTGCGGCAACACCGATCGACCAAGCCGCGTCCTACGCGTACGGCAGCGCCCAGGAACTGGCCGACGTCTTCGCTGGGAAGGCGCCGGGGCACATCTACACGCGTATCAGCGGACCGACGACGCTGGTGCTCGAACGCCGCCTGGCGGAACTCGAAGACAGTATCGGCTGCATCGCAACATCCAGCGGCATGGCCGCGATTACGGCCGTAATGATGGGACTGTTGCGCAGCGGCGACGAGATCGTTTCGGCGGCGGGGATCTTTGGCGGCACGATCTCTCTGTTCAAGAACGTGCTGGGACGTTTCGGCGTGAAGACGACGCTGGTCAGCGCCGGAGACACAGAGCAGTTCCGCCAAGCGATCACGCCAGCAACGCGCGTCATCTTTGTCGAGACCATCGGCAACCCCGGAATGGACGTTCCGGATCTGTCTGCGATCGCCGAACTCGCTCGCGCGCACCGAATCCTGTTCGTCGTGGACAGCACGTTGACGTCACCGGCGCTGATAAGGCCAAAGGAGTTCGGCGCCGATATCGTCGTCCATTCCACGACGAAGTACATCAACGGCCATGGCACGGTGATCGGCGGCGCGCTGATAGATACCGGACGATACGACTGGTCCACAGGCCCATTCGCCGATGTCGCCGCGCTAGCCAAGCGCGCCGGGCGCTTGGCCTTTCTCTCTCATTTGCGCATGCTGATCTACCGCGATCTGGGCGGGTGCGCGGCGCCTGGCAGTTCCTGGCTGATGTTGCAGGGACTTGAGACGCTCACCAGCCGGATGCGCGCTCACTGCGACAACGCGCTGAAGATTGCCGAACTGCTGCGTCAGCATCGCAGCGTCGGTCGGGTCGATTATCCCGGTTTGCAGTGCTCGACGTATTACCCTCGCGTTTCGAAGTTCTTCGGCGGACGTGGCGGTGGTTTGCTCACGCTGCGACTCGGCAGCCGCGAGCGCGCGTTCCGCTTCATTGATTCTCTGAAAACAGTGCGCATCGCAACCAATCTGGGTGAAACGCGCACGCTGGTGATCCACCCGGCATCAACCATCTTCCACGAGTACAGCGCCGACCAGCGTGCGGAACTCGGCGTTCCGGACGACCTGGTGCGTATGGCGCTCGGCATCGATGAGTTCGACAAACTTAAACAAGACGTACTGCAGGCGCTGGACCAAGTGGAGAAGGAGAAAGCATGAAACTGGTTGTGAATGGCACGGATGTGGAGGTGCCGAACGACATCAATGTTCGCCAGCTCCTGACTGAGCGAAAGGTGAAGTCCCCAGACATGGTGTCGGTGGAACTCAATGGCGAGATCCTCGACCGTCCTACTTTCGAAAAAACGAAGCTGAAAACCGGCGACAAGGTCGAGTTCCTGTACTTCATGGGAGGCGGCCGTGGAGCTTAACGACCAGCAGATCGAACGCTACAGCCGGCACATCTTGCTGGTGGACATTGGTGCCACGGGACAGGAGAAACTGCTCTCGTCGAGCGTCCTAATTATTGGCGCCGGTGGCCTCGGCGCGCCGGCCGCTTTGTACTTGGCTGCTGCGGGCGTGGGAACAATCGGGATCGCCGACGCTGACAACGTAGACATCAGCAACCTGCAGCGGCAGGTGATCCACCACAGCAGCGACATCGGCACGCCCAAGGTTGTTTCGGCAGCCGCCAAAATGCGCGCGATCAACCCGGACGTGAAGGTCCGCGAGCATGCGTTATTCGTTCGAGCCGACAACATTCTGCCGCTGATTGCAGAATACGACTTCGTGATTGACGGCACGGACAATTTTGCCGCGAAGTTTCTGATCAACGACGCGTGCGTCTTCGGCAAGAAGGCCTTTTCGCACGCCGGAATCTTGCGTTTTGACGGCCAGTTGATGACGGTGGTTCCCGGAAAGAGCGCCTGCTATCGCTGCGCCTTCCGTGAGCCGCCGCCGAAAGGCGCGGTGCCGACTTGCTCGCAAGCTGGTGTGCTGGGCGCGGTGGCCGGCGTGATTGGGTCTTTGCAGGCTGTAGAGGCCATCAAGTACCTGCTTGGCAGGACCGATTTGCTCACCAATTCGCTGCTCACGTGGAATGCGCTGCGCATGGATTTCCGCAAGGTGTCGTTGAAACGCAGTTCAACGTGCCCCATTTGCGGCGAGCAACCGACGGTCACCACTTTGGTGGATGGTGAACTTCCCGCATGCGAACTGAGGAACCGGAAGCGATGAGCCAGCTTGTCATTCCCCAGCAGATTTACGCCCGCTTAGTGGCGCATGCTTTGGCCGCGGCGCCGGTTGAGGCGTGCGGAATCCTGTCCGGCCGGGACGGGGTTGTCGAAACATTCCATCCGATGACCAACGCCGACAACAGCTCGGATCATTTCATGATGGTCCCCAAGGAGCAGTTCGCAGTGGCCAAAGCCATTCGAGCCGCCGGACAGCAGATGCTGGCCATCTATCACAGCCATCCGGCTTCACCTGCGCGTCCATCTACCGAAGACATTCGGCTCGCGGCCACGCCCGATGTTCTCTACGTGATCCTCTCGCTTCAGGAGCGCCAAGTGCCGGTCATCAAAGGGTTCCGCATCAAAGGTGAAGACGTCACCACGGTGCCCGTCGCAGTTGCCGAGAAGACGCAGGAGGACATGGTCATGTCCGCAGAGTCCGTTTTTAGACTTCCCGAATCGGTGAAAGCAGACGTTCGCGGCTATCGCGCGCAAATGGAGCGCTTTCAGCGCGGCGAAATCTCGGCGGTCGCATTCCGGGCATTCCGCGTGCCAATGGGTGTGTATGAGCACCGGCAAGACGGCCACTACATGGTCCGCGTGCGCGTTGGGGGCGGGATGTTGACGTCCAGTCAGTTGCGGCTTCTAGGCAAACTCAGCCGTGAGCACGGCAATGGCATTCTGCACGTAACGACGCGGCAGGATGTACAGATCCACGACGTTTCGCTGGAAGGAACCGCGGCCGTTCACGAGAAGCTCCTCGAAGGGGGCATGAGTGCGCGCGGCGGCGGCGGAAATACCGTGCGCAACATAACCGCATGTCCCCGCGCCTCTGTCTGCGCCGATGCGATTTTCGATGTCGCTCCATATTCGGTCGCTGCCGCTGAGTATCTGCTGCAGAGCAAGAGCGCGTTCAATCTGCCGCGCAAGTTCAAGGTGGCATTCTCCGGGTGCAAAGCCGATTGTGCGTTCGCCTCGGTAAACGACGTTGGCTTCTTCGCGCATATTGAAGACGGGCAAAATGGCTTTTCTGTCTATGCCGGCGGTGGTCTCGGCGGCGCGCCGGCTGCCGGCGTGCTGGTTGAACCCTTCATCCGCACTGACGAGGTGTTTGAAGTCTTGGAGGCAGTCAAACGCCTCTTCGACCGCACCGGCGACCGCGCCAACAAACATCAGGCGCGCCTGCGCTATGTTGTTCGCAGGCTTGGCGCAGAAGGCTTCGTCGCCGAGTACCGCAAGGAACGCGAGCAGGTGCGGCAAAGCGGACTCGGCGCCGCCCTGCCGAAGATTCGCGACGTCTATGCACCATACGCCGCGAAGGCGAAGCGCTCGTCCGCCGTGCTGAACCCGGTGCCGCCGGGCGTCATTCCCGAGAAGCAGCCGGGTTTGTACACTCTGCAACTGGCGCTCTCGAACGGCCAAGTTCCCGCGCCGGAAGCGGATCAGATCGCAGAGGTCGCCGAGCAATTCGGGGTTGGGCTGCTGATCACGACGCAGCAGCAGGATGTGCTGATCCCAGGCATTTCCGCCAAGAACGTGCCCAAGGCGCAGCAAGTTCTGAAAGATCTCAGCATCGATGTTTTGACGCCGCGGCCGAAAGTCGTCGCGTGCGCCGGAGCTTCGACCTGCAAACTGGGCCTATGCCTTTCGCCGTACCTTGCTGACGCGCTAGAAAAGCAATTCGCGGAGACGCTCGAAAAAGGGACCGGCGCCGGAACAACCATTCGCATCAGTGGCTGCCCGAATTCCTGCGGCAACCACTGCATCGCGTCTATCGGACTGGAAGGGAAGGTGAAGCGCCACCAGGGCCGGATGATTCCCTGTTACGAAGTGCTCGCTGGCGGAAAAACGGCCGAAGGCGGGGCGAAGTTGGCGCAGCGGCTGGGCACCGTTGCGGCGAAACAGATTCCAGCGCTGTTGGCTGAAGCGGTTTCGAAAGGAGTGACGGATGTAGAAGGTCTGCGGAAACGGGTTGCAGCCAAGTCGGCACTGCCCGATCCCGTGCCAGAAGATTGGTACATCGACTACGGCTCGATCGCGCCGTTTACGCTCGCCGGACGGGGCCCTGGCGAGTGCGGCGCCGGCGTGCTCGACGTCGTGCGTGTCGATCTGGATGAAGCACAGGACGCCTTGCGCGCGGCATCCGCAACCGACGCCGACGCTGAAAAGAGCGCCGCGCTGTACAAGGCGCTCGCCGCGAGCGCGCGCGCACTGCTGCCGATCTTCGGCATCGAGGCACGCAAGGATCGGGAAGCCTTCGATGCCTTCCGCGAGCGCCTGGTTTTGCCAGCTTGGGTGAAGCCGCAGACGAACGAGCTGATCGCTGGCGCATTGGATTGGCGACTCGGCGACCGGAGTTCACTCGCGGATTTGTCTGGCGCAATCGAAGAGGTCGTTCAGCGCGTGAAGAGCCTGTTCAGTTCGCTGGATGCCAACCTGCAGTTCAAACTGGCCCCGCTTACGCAGGAAACAGCGAAGGCAGCGAGCGCGCCATCGACAAGTAGCACCGCCAAGGCGCTCGACCTGAGCGGCGTGGCATGTCCGATGAATTTCGTGAAGGCAAAAGTCGCGCTGGAGCGGATTCCTGTCGGCGAAACACTCAGCGTGCTACTCGATTCCGGCGACCCGATCAGGAATGTGCCGGCGAGCTTTTCCGAACAAGGTCAAGAGGTGGTGAGCATCGCGCCTGAAGGAGACCGTTTCCGGCTGCAGGTGCGGCGCAAGAAGTAGCAAACCAGTAGTCATCAATGTCACCGCGGCTCTGCCGCCAAAAGGAGGAAGCATGTTGTCTGCAGTTCAGGAAGACGTCAAGGCTTTGGTCGATGAGTTGAACTTCGCCGAGAAAGTGGAGCGTGCGCTGCGGCTGATTGATGAGGCGCACAAGACGTATGGCGACAGACTCGCGGTCGCTCACAGCCTGGGCAAAGACTCCTGCGTGGTATGGCATCTGGCCAAGCGCGTCAGTCCGAAGATCAAGGGCTTCATCATCACCACGCGCTTCAAGCCGGCAGAGACCATCAAGTTCATGAACGAGACCGTCGCGCAGTACCCGGAACTTCGCGTGTTCAAGAGCGATGAGGTCATCCCTGAAAGCTTCTACAAGAGCGATCCGGATCAGTGCTGCTACAAACTGAAGGTCCTGCCCATCCGGCAGGCCGTTGAAGATATGAAGGTCGAGTGCTGGGTGACCGGCCTGCGCTGCACCGAAGGGCGCACGCGAACTGACTATCAGGAGATCGAAGAGCGGGACCGGGGGCTGATCAAGCTCAACCCCATTCTCCTGTTCCACGAGCGCGAGATCTGGCAGTACATGTCGATCAACAACGTGCCGGTCAATCCTCTGTACGCGGCCGGCTATCGCTCGCTGGGTTGCGCGCCGTGCACGCAGATCAGTAACGGCCCCAACGAACGCGCGGGCCGTTGGATCGGCACCAGCAAATGCGGCGGCGAATGCGGCATCCACACGCGGCCGCTGAAGGTCAAGTAAGCGCCGCAAGTACCTGCAGCCAGCACGGCCTCGCACAGCCAACGGCTGACGCGGGGCGCGCTGCAGGACAGTCAAGAATGTTGAGGCTGATGCCGGCTAAAGGGGGGGTCCAGATCAATGGCTGAGAAGAAACAAACGATGCTATCCAGCGAGGATTGGTGGTCCGTCTGGATCGGGCTTGCGATCTTCGCGCTTTCGCTGGGCGTTTTCGCCGGCATAGACCTGCTGGGGTGGAGCGCAAAGGCGAGCCCATGGCTGGCGGTTGGCTCGTCGATCAAACCCGTTTCAGCGAAGTATGCTCAGATCCCCAGTTGGGCATCCATTCTGCTGACGTACGTATTTCTGCTTGGCATCTGCTCTTTCGGTGCGCGCTTCCTTGGCGCGAACGTGAAGCGCTTCGCGCTGAGCTTCAGTGCGGTGTTCTGGATTAGCTTCCTGTGCTGGGTCGCCGGACACTACGCCTACATCGCGGCAACAAGCAACCAACTCGGGAAGATGGGTATAACCTGGTCGCTCAATCTGACCGGAGAGGCGGGGCTAGTTATTGCGCTAATTGCAGGACTGACAATCGGAAACTTCTTTCCTCGATTCGCGGCCAAGCTTACCGAGGCAGCACGCCCTGAATGGTACATTAAAACTGCCATTGTGATTCTGGGCGCCGGACTGGGTGCGAAGGCCGCTCAGGCGACCGGTCTGGCGAGCGCCGTCATGTTCCGCGGCGCATGTGCGGTCATCGAGGCGTACCTGATCTACTGGGCGCTTGTCTATTTCATTGCGCGGCGCTTCTTTGGCTTCAGCCGGGAATGGGCTGCGCCGCTCGCTTCGGGCGTTTCCATCTGCGGCGTTTCAGCGGCGATCGCGACGGGCGCGGCGATTCGTGCGCGTCCGGTTATTCCGATCATTGTCAGCTCGCTGGTCGTGATTTTCGCGGTGATGGAACTGCTGATCCTGCCCTTTGTCGCGCAACACATGATGTACCAAGAGCCCATGGTTGCGGGAGCATGGATGGGCCTGGCAGTGAAGACCGATGGCGCAGCAGTGGCCAGCGGCGCCATCACCGATTCGCTGATCTGCGCCAAGGCCGCCGCCGAACAGGGCATCCACTACAAGGAAGGTTGGATGCTCATGACGACCACGACGACGAAGATGTTTATTGACGTGTTCATTGGCGTCTGGTCTTTCGTGCTTTCAATTATCTGGTGCACGCGCATTGAACCAAAAACCGAGGGCCGCATCGGTTTCTCGCACCTTTGGGACCGCTTCCCCAAGTTTGTCATCGGCTACTTCATCACCTTCCTTGTGCTGGTGCTCGTTTGCCTGTTCAGACCTAGTCTGAAGGGCGCTTGCACCCAGGTCACGGAAGAAGGAAACGTCTTTCGCGTGCTTTTCTTCGCAATGACGTTCTTCACCATCGGACTGGTCTCGAATTTCAAAAAGCTCTGGGAAGAAGGCGTGGGCAAGCTCGTGGCGGTCTACGTTATTAGTCTTTTTGGTTTCATTCTTTGGATCGGGCTGGCGATTTCCTGGATCTTCTTCCATGGGATCAAGCCGCCCCTCGCCGGCAACTAACAAGGAGGGCTGAACGTGGCAGAAGAAAAACCTGTGATCGCGAGCGAGATGTCAAAGATGGCTGTTGAGCCGATGCTTGCCATCGAGAAGAAGCTCGTGGGCTACAGCCTGCTTCTCGGGGCCTTGTTGCTCGCGGCGCTCGCAATCACCAGCACGTACTTCTTCAGGGCGTAGTCAGCAAAATCGGCGCTAGTTTGCATGCTGAAGTCCGTCTTCGTCCAACTGAACCAGCCGTGTTCAAATGCATCGCTGATCTGAGCGCGCGTCATCGGCGTTACGGCGATCTCGCCAATCGCGAAGCGACGTCTCGGTTTGGTGGCTGACCCAGCCCACCGGACCGCGAAAAGGCGTTATTACGCGAACAAAGGACTGTGAATCCCGCGCTTTTTCTCTCGGATGGTTTCGCTACATGCGGCGAAGCACGTGTGTGCGTTCTTCGCCTTTTGAGCCCGCGCGACAGTGAAAACGCGCTTCAAACCGAGACCAGCAGACGCGCATAAGCGTGCGGCGCTCTGCCGCAGAGCGTTCTCCGGTTGCGCGAAGGAGCGCTTCGACTTGCCCCCTCAAGTTCTTTACTTCTTCTTTGGCCTCTTCGTACCCAGGCTCGATTATGGACAACTGAACGCTGGATATCTCAACCGGTTCCTCAGCGGTGGCATCGATGGGGACCGCGTCGGCGTCTCCAAAGGCAGCGAAGTAACGCTGCAGAATTTCCTCCCGAATCTCGGCAGGTGCCTCGGTTTCATATCGCGGCGCGCGGTCCAGCAACTTCTGAACCTCCGCGAGAAGTTGGGCCTGATCGCCGGCGATAAGTCGCTTTACTCCGAAACGAATCACTTTGTTCGCAAACCAGGGGTGGCGAAATTGGACGACTCCCTTTCGGAACGTCGCGGTGATTTGCGACGGATTGGCCTTCGGGCGCTCACTGATTTCCGCCATTTGTAACAAGTCCCGTAACAGAATGCGACCACCTTGGTCGCACCTAAAACTTACAAATACGGTAGCAGAAATAAATTATGAAATTTCAATAAAATGGAGGCGGCGGGAATCGAACCCGAAACGCGGGCGGCGTCCAGACTTACAGCAACCGGCCAAGCCGCGTCCCAGAGCGGTCAAGATGGGCGTAACACAGGCCCGGCCACCAACGTTACGCCACTGGGTAGCGCTCACGAGCGGCCAACGCTGGTTGAGCGGGCGCGTGTGACCGGCCAATCTTTCGCCCCAAATCCGCCCCAAAGAAGCGATCTGGCATTAGCACCCGATCTCGCCTCAGTGGTGAGCGCCTGGCCGACGCTTACTGAGCCGGTCAAGGCGGGCATCCTGGCGATGATCTCCGCTGCCACCAAGAGCACAGGACGATAGCTACGAAAGGAGTGCGTCGTGAGCAAACGACAGACAGCAACGACCGGCAAGAGCGGCAAAGGCCAGTCCCCCGCCGCGCATCTCAAGCGCCATTGGTTCAGGCCAGGCACGTCCGGGAACCCGGCAGGGCGACGAACCGGGCAACGCAACGCAGCCACGCTGCTGCGGGAAGCCATTGAACGGGCGGAAGCGGACGATCGCTTCGACCTGTACGACTTCATAGTCCGGCAAGCCCGTCGGAACAACTCCGTCCTGATTGCGGTGATGAACAAGCTCCTGCCCAATAAGACAGAACTGAGCTTCGGCGCGGAAGAATTTGAGGCGACGCAAGCGCTGGTTGTTGACATCATCGCCAAGCATGTCAAAGACCCGACAGTATTGGAGCGCATCGCCAACGAACTCGATGCAGTGAGCAGCGGTGAAGAGGGAGCGAATTTGTCTTCGTAACCATTCTCGCATTCGCTAGAACACGAAGCCACAGGCAATGTGGCCTGCCAAACGCAAGGGGTGTGCGGAATGAGCGACGAGAAGCGTAAGCGAATTGATCCGGAGAGGCGTTACCCTTCGGACGGGTTCACGACCGCCGAAGAGCACGCGTTGATCGTTCTTGACTCGCTGCCGCACGCGGAAATCGAACGCACGCGCGACGTTTTCCAGTTCACCGAAGGCGGCGACGCAGGCATCGTGGTCGTGGTGACGGCGGAAGCGGTGGAACTGCGCTTGCCCACGGTCGAGTGGACGTGCGGCTCCTACGGTCCCGCGCAGGCCAGCCGGCTGTGGAAGCGCGTCAAGTGGAACGAGGACACCGGAACGCGTCTGCCCGAACTCATCGAAGCAGCACGAAAAGCCCGGCAGCGCGAGTACCGCACCTGCAAGTTCTGCGGTGAGCGTGTCGCGCCGGAGAACCGGCACTCACGCGACGTCTGCCACGGCTGCGCTGAAGAGCGCCTGGGTGTTGTTCACTGAAACCCACGAAGTGCTTCGTCGAGAAACGCCAGGTAACGCCATGCGTGTTCTTCATGGAAGCCGTAGAGATTCCGCATCCACTCGGCCAGCACGGAGCCGGCCAACTCCCGCCGAAGCCGCAGCCCGTTCTCGGTGAAACTGTCCAAGTGGCAGTTCACCACCGTGGTGTTGAATTGTGGAACCGGGACGAAATGCGTGCAAGGGGACGCTCCGCGCATAGCAGCCTGTAAAAGCGACTGTTGCCACACCGCCTTCGGCAGCAGTGTGACCTTCGGCTTTAACACGACTAGCTCCGCGACAACATAGGGCAGCGATGCTGCCAGCTTCTCAGTATCTGCAACGTAATCGGCATTGTTCTCGGCTTTCACAGAGAACTTACACCAGTTCGTTACAGCCAATGTTTCCAGAAACTCCCGTGGCCTGTCGCCTGTGGCCACTCGGAGTTTCCTTGCCACAAAAAGGCCCGCCGCAAATAGGCCACCGTCCGTTACCGGTTGGATACCCACGTCGGGGAAGAAACTGCTGCCAGTCCGCCCCGCTTCGTCATACACGGCGCGATAACGATCCCACACACGCTCGTCTTCGAATCTGGCCGGCACGTCCTTTCGGTTCATCCATGCCAAGTTTTCCGCGCTTGCATAGATCAAGAGGCCGTCCACAGGCCGATAAGCGTCGCCGATGAACGGAACGGACGGCTTGTACTTCCATGCCCATGCGGGCGGTTCCCCTCCAAGGCGTTTGTAGTTCGCCACAAGCTCCTGGCGCGTGCCGCTGGCGATCATGTATCTCCCGGAAAACAAGAGGGGCGCGTCCGTATGTCGTTCAGCCGGACAGGGACACGACTCCCCGACGCGCTAAAACGACACCGGTGCGCGCCCCCGCTTTCGCGGGAGCGCAGCACCGAGCATCGGTTAGCGCGTCGCTGACTGCGGATGCAGTCAGGGTCGTGTTTCGTCCGGCTACCTCGCTCGTGCTGGCTCTGCCAGCTCGAAAGACTTCATCAGAGCTTTACATTACGTCACGCCCTCGACCCGTCTTGAACCTTCACAACTGAACCGCATATTTTTCACGAAATGGCAGCAAAGCGCAAGCAATTTGCGCGCGCAAAGAGGCTTCGAGGCTTCGAAGTGGTGTTCGACGTGCTGCGCGCCCCATGCTAATCTTCGAGAACGAAGAGGGAAGGACTTCGATGCGCCAGAAGACATACAGAGTTAAGGATCTCCAAGACCCGAAGACGGCCGCCGCCGCGTGGGGCGTACTTCAAGGGCTAATGCGCGAGAAGATGAGGAGTCTTCCGCCGGACCTCTTGGCTCCCGACGCCCACGCCAAAATCAACGCGTGGCTTGGAGAACTCGCGGTGCAAGCTCAGGTGCTGGCCAGCGAGGGCCACTCGCGACAGGCGATGGACGAGTACTCCCTAGAGGAAATCGCTACGTGGTACGAGGTCTGGCAAGAGGCACAGAAGCGCAAAGCCGCACCAAAAGAATCGAATCGGTGGACACGCCCATACTCGGTCTCGGAACTTGCTCACATTTTCCAAGTCAGTAGAAATACGATGTCCTCATATTTGCGAACGAATCAAGTGCACGGCCGAAAGGTCGGTTCGCGCTGGCAGGTTCAGGAAGATGAAATGCCCCAGTCCGATGACCTGCACAAAACCGCACAAAAGCGCTGAAACTCGCCCCTAATTGCACGGGTCCATTGGGCCGCAGGTTAGGTTCATTCGCGTGTGGAGGACACGCAAATGGACTTTATAGATGCCTACGAGGTTGACCGCCTGTTTTGCTGGCCAGCCGGTCGCGCGCTGCGACTGGCTCGAAAAGGGAAACTTCCCCACCACATCGCGCCAGACGGCAAGACGTTCCTTTTCCGACGCGACGAACTGACCTCCCTCGTTGATCGCGGCGCTTCTCTTCCAAACGAGATCGGCGGTGCCGCATGAGCATGGCCAGAGACGTGGCCGCGCTTGAGCGGCTCAAGGAGAGCAAAGAGGCGCTGCTTCAAGCCCTGCGCGACGCGGGGACGGAGATCGGCGACGATCTGAGCCACCTCAAGTCGCCCTGGCGCGAAGACAAGACGGGCTCGCTGTCGGTTTTTAAGCATGAGGGCAAGTGGTTCTTCAAAGACCACGGCGAAGGTGGGAAACTTGCGAAGCCGGGAACCATCGTCGATGTCGTTGCCCGCACCACGGGCCGTCGCGAACTTACCGCTGTACTCTCGGCTTTGAACCGCTACGGGCGTTTCGTTCAAGCGGGCGTCCCCTCGGGCGCCTCGAAGCCGAAACCTGCTCGTCGGTTCGCATCCCTTCAAGCCGCTGCCAAGTTCCTCGAACGCATCCTGAATGCTCGTTGCACGCGACAGGACGTGTACCGGGATGCGAGAGGCAAGGACACGATAGCGGTCCTTCGCCTCGAAAAGAACGACGGCGGCAAGACATACCGTCCGCTACACCGCGTTGATGGCGGTTGGGTGATGGGTGATCCTCCAGGGCTGCTGCCACTCTACAACCTTCCGACCATCCTCTCTGCTGATCGTTCAAAACCTGTCGTGGTCGTTGAGGGGGAGAAGTGCGCCGAACGCCTGACATCGTTGGGCTTTCTCGCCACAACTTCGGCGCACGGCGCGAAGAGCGCAAAGAAGAGCGACTGGTCGCCCCTCGTGGGTCGCGAGGTCATCATCTGGCCGGACAAAGACGCGCCAGGCCTTGAGTATGCTGCGGATGTAGCGCACGCACTGGCCGGAGTGCCGCCGTCCAACACCGCGCGGCAGGTGGACCCGGAAACGCTGACAAAGCTTGGGGACGGCGGTGACGTGGTGGACTTCTTGGCGAAGATGCCGGCCGCAAGACACAAGCAGGCGGTGCGCGCCGTTCTGGACACAGCCGTTGTCGTGAAGGTACCGGCAACCGGGAACGGCGAAGAAGTGCTGACGGTCTTCACCGCCGCCGAACTCGCAAAGCAGTATCCGGAACTACGCCCCCCGGTGGTACACGACCTAGTACGACGGGGCGAGACAATGAATGTGATTGGTTCGCCAAAGGCTGGAAAGAGCTGGCTTGCACTGGATTTCGCTCTGGCTGTCGCAACAGGCACCCCTTTTCTCTCCAAATTCCCGACCCAGGCGGGAAAGGTGCTGATCGTTGACAACGAACTTCATCCGGAGACATGTGTTCATCGCCTGAAAGTAGCCTGCGAGGTCAAAAACATTCCGTTCGAAGCCATCGCTGAACGAATTTCTTTCGTCCCACTGCGAGGTAACCTGAAGGACATTGAAGCGCTCGCCGGAAGCCTCGCCGCGTTGGCGCCAAGAGCGTTTGACGCTTTGGTTCTCGACGCACTCTACCGGCTGTTTGCGCGCGGCACGGACGAGAACAGCAACGCTGACCTAGCCCACTTCTATAACGTTGTTGACAAGATCGCACGGTCGTTAGACGCAGCGTTGGTCCTGATACATCATGCTTCAAAGGGCGCTCAAGGCAACAAGAGCGTTACCGATACCGGGGCGGGCGCCGGTGCCATCGCGCGTGCTACAGACACACACATGGTTCTAAGGTCACATGAGGCGTCTGACGCTTGCGTTGTCGAGGCCCGATGTCGCACGTTCCCGCCGCCGTCCCCGTTCTGCGTGAGCTTTGAGTACCCCCGATGGCGGCTTAGGCCCGATCTCGACCCGGCGGCGCTGGCGGGAAAGCGTAGGGCCAAAAGCAGCGCAAGCCCTTGTGGACCAGCGCCGGAGGCGTGGACGGCCGAGCGTTTCGCTTCCAGTTTCCTAACGGCCCAGCCCAAAGAGCGCCCCGTGCTTCTGGCCGAGGCCGCTGCGCAGGGGCTGAGCACGTTTAAGGCAGCGCAACTCTTAAACCTGGCCATCGGCGGCGGCAAGGTGTTTCTCTGGTCCAACGGGCATAAGAGGCCGGCCAGTTTCGCCACGGTGCGGCCACCGGAGGGCGCCGGCAATGCTTGACCGCCAGCCAACCAGTTTTGACCTGTCGTGTGTGTGGTGTGTGTGCGCCCCCTTTAACCCCAAGAGGGACCGCAGGCCCTCTTGGTTAAGGGCGTGCGGGACCAAACCGAAACGGAGCGCCGGGCGACTGCGAGCGCCCGCGCAGAGGACGGGAGGAAAGGGCATGAGGGGACGCAAAGAGACGTGCAGGCCCGCCGCTGGGGATCGCCGGTGGCTGGCACAGTCAGAGAACGAACGCTGGTGGCGCTACCGAAGGCTTTGCAGGTTCGCTTGGGAACTTCAGCGAACTCTACGATTGGCTGAGGCGGATGGCAACGGCGCAAGCATCGCAGCGTCTCGCTGCAAAGCCGCGCTGGCAACAGTCGGCAAGCCGGACGCCGTTTTCGTTGAAGCGATCCAGAACGAGCTGGAACTGGCCTACCACGGGAGGCTCTCATGACCAGCGAAGCCACCCATTCCGCATCGACTCCCTCATCACCGACTGAAAGCAGTCCCAAAAGCAGTCCCGCTGGAGTTCTCTTCAGCAGCGCCCTGGCCGATTGCCCGCCGGGCACTGTACTCAACGAGAAGGCGTTAGCGAAAGTCCTGGCCGTCGCTCCGAGAACACTGCGGCGCATGGTTGATCGGGGCGAACTCCCGCCCGGAACGAAGCTCGGCGTGAACAAAGTCTGGCTGTCGGACAAAGTGTTGGCTCATCTTTCGGAACGCGCAGAGCGCCTTGCGGCGGAAGCCCGACAGCATGCTGCCCGTTTGGCGCGAAAAAGCTTTTGAAATTCAGCCATGCTTTTATTATAAGCATGTAATGAGATGTAAACACGGACAAAAGAAGCGAAGAGGGCGCCCCGCACGCGGGGCGGATGGTCGGACCGTCAATCTGACGGTTCGGGTCAGCCAGCGCGAGCGCGAGGCACTGGCGAAAGCAGCGGACGCGGCGGGCATGAGCGTGAGCGAGTACATCATGCGCCCGCACCGCGCGGACGCGGAAGAAGCGCGAAAGGAGTAGGCGATGGCACACGTGTTCCAGACCTTCAAGAAAGACGAGAAGCCGCATCCGCGCTGGCGGTTCGAGTACCGCGACTGGCGGGGGAGGAAGAAGAAGGGAACTGGCTATGCGTCAAAGTCCGAGACGCTGAAACTGGCGATGAAACTGGAGCGCGAAGCCTACGAAGTTCGCAAGGGCTATCGCCCGCCGCCCAAGGCCAGCTACTTGCACCGGGCGCGTCCGTTCAACGAAGTCGCTGCCGAGTTCACTGCGTGGGGAAACGCGCAAGGCGGGCGCTGCGGCAAACCGTGGAGTCGCGGGCACGCTCGAATGCGCGAAACCTACCTGACGTGGTGGAAAGACCGTCTTGGACTTGAAGTGCTTGGCGACGTTGAAGATGTCCTGCCGCGCGTTGAGAAAGCGTTGCAGGAACTCCAACGGAAGAACAAAGCCGGAAAGACGCTGGCGCACTATGCGGATGGGTTGGCAGCCTTTTGCGACTGGTGTGAAGAACGTGGTTACTTGGAGAGTGATCCTTTGAAGGGCTTGGCTCCTTTCGACAAGACACCCAAGACCGTCCGCCGCGCAATGACGCAAGAGGAGATTCGCAGACTGCTGGAGGCTTGCGCCCCACACCGACGACTCCTCTATGAAGTCGCTTCCTGCACCGGGTTGCGGGCGGGCGAACTCCGCGCACTGACCACTGCAAACCTAGACGATGCGCGGGGCGGGTTGACGCTGGACGCGAGTTGGACGAAAAACCGCAAGGGCGGTTTCCAGCCGTTGCCGTCCATGTTGGTGGCGAGGCTGAGGACTTGGGCAGGCGAACGTCGGGCCGAGCAACTCTACCAGACCTACACGCGCAAGAAGGACAAGCCGCCGCCAGAAAATCCGTTGCTGTACGTCCCGTCGCATCCAGCGCGGGAACTCGACGAAGACCTAACGGCGGCGGGCATCCCAAAGTGGGCACCAGGGGGAAAGCTGGACTTCCACGCGTGCCGCGTCGCCTACACGACGTTTGTGATCGAGGCCGGGGCGAACGTCAAGGAAGCGCAGTCGCTCGTTCGTCACGCGACGCCGCAGCTCACGTTGGACGTCTATGCAAGGACGCGGTCAGACAGATTGGCCGAAGTTGCGGAGCGTGTTGGCGCTGTTGTTTTGGCCGAAACCGCCCCAAAACTGCCCCAAAGGCTGGCGGTTGGCGCCGAAGCCTTCAATGCAACCCAAGAGCCGACATCTGGTTGCACTGAGCCTTTAATGGTGGAGGCGGCGGGAATCGAACCCGCGTCCCAAGATGCATCTAACGGAGCTTCTACGCGTGTAGCCAAGCGACTTTACGGATCTCCTCGCCTCGTCAGCGCAGCTTTGGCATGCTCCGACGCGGCCAGCCCGGTTGCTCTCATCTGCGTCGCTTCGGACCGGAGCAACACAGACCAGCCTGTTTTAGCGACGCAACTGAGGACGCCACAGGCGGGGCTTCCACAGTCGCGTTGCTGGAGCTAACTTCCGTTAGGCAGCAAGGGCCAAATCGTTATTGGCAATTGTTACATGCACGGTGTTTTACGAGGCCTCCATGCAACCTCGACGCGCAGCCGCCATCTTCCGCGATCCGGTCGAAACCTTTTCGCCCCCGGCGAACTGACCCCATCAGTATATCGCACCGGCAGCACTGCGGCAAGCAGGTCGTTCGCAAGACGCTGTTATTTAGAAATCGTTGTCCGGTGCTTTCCGGCCGAAAGGACTCTGGAGCCCACTTCGGCTTCAGCGCCTTCTGGCACGCGCAGTTCGATCTCCAGGCCACCTTTAGGCGTCTTCGACCAGAGCAACTCGATATCCCCTTGCGGCGTCGGGACCACGCCTTCGGCATCGGTCAGGTCCATGCTCTCGGGCGCGACGCGGAAGCGCTTCCAACCCGGCGCGAGAGGCGAGAGGCCGAGAACATTTCGTGATAGGAAGGCTGTGGGATGAGTGGACCACGCGTGGCAACGACTGATGCCCGGCCGCAACGCAATTTCTTCCCACCATGTCGGCGCACCCTGCTGGAGCATATAGCCCCACGTCCGGCGAAGATCGTCGAGCGCAACAGTTCCCAATCCCAACTTCGCCAGAGCCTGATGCACGAAGCAACGGAAGAACAGGCTGGTCCGAACACGGCCACTGCTGTCTTCGGTCGCGGGTGGTGGCAGGAAGTCACCGAGGACATCGGCAACGGGGCCGGTGCGATCTTCATCGCGTTTGCCAAGGACATTCAGCAGCACGGCCAGCGCGATCGCATGCTGGCTGACGACATCACCCGGTTCGCCGGTGCGCACATCCACGCTTTCGACCAGCAGATTCCGCCCGCTGGTCGCGAAAACCATAAAGATGCGATCGTTGAGCGCAGCGGCGTGGCGGGTGCAGTGATTGGCGAGGCCCGAATCTTCAAGTGCGTGGCCGATTCGAGCGGACGCATGCAGCGCCTGGAGATACAGCAAGTTGAACGTGGCCGAGAGGTTTTCGCGATCCAGTCCCGGCGCGCTGTCGAGAAACAACGCGTAGTTTGGCGCGGCGCCGAGCAAGCCACGCTCGCCTTCGTGCAGCGAGAAGAAACTCAGCACGCGCTCGACCGTTGCCCGGTGTTCCTTCAGCACGTCCAGGTCACCCGTGAACTGATAGTACTCGTCCAGGGAGATCAGCCAGTGCAGACTGTAATCAAGCAGGGCGCTCTCGGCGCGTTCGCTCGGCGCAACGCCAAGTAACAATCCCTCGGGCATCAACGCGGCGCTCTGCGCCATCAGTTGCAGGGCGCGCCGATACAGCACCCGATCGCCGAAGGCGTAGAACGCAGTCATGCCCGCGATGCGCGCCGCGGCCCAGCCCTGCTCCTGCCGCTCCGGACAGTCCATGAACGTGTCCGCCATGCAATGTCGCAGCGTGTGGACACCTGTCTCCCAAATCTTATTCAGCGTCTTGTCGGAACACGCGAAGCGGCCGCGTGGAGCGCCTGGGTAACTTGCATCAAGCATCTTCAGCTTGCGGATCGATAGGGCTTGGCGAACGTTTCGCGCCACCAGCGTCAGATACCGGAAGCCTCGCGGCTGAACGCTCTCGAAAACGTTGTCACCCTTGCGGCAAGCCAGCCGGTCTCCCAAGCTCGCGCCGGAATCGTCCAGATCGTAGAGCAGATCACAGATCTCGCCACCTGCCGCGCCAGCAACTTCGAGATGAGGCCAGCCGTAGCGCGTTTCGCCGAAATCGAGCGTCATGCCACTGCAGCGACCGGCCGGCTGGGGCGCGATCTCTCCCCTTCCCTGCTCCACCAGCGAACGGCACCGCCGGAGTTCCTCTTTCTGGATGGATCGGCCGGAGGTCTCGCGGCGCGCCAGTTCAGAGACATCAGCGGCTCGCTGCAGACCGGCAACGGAATCTGCTTGCGCAAGATCCGGCGCCTCAAAACACGCACAGACCTCCCGCGGCTGAACGGCGGTCGTTTGCAGCAGCGGGACGGAACGCGGCTCCAGTTTGCGCCACGGCAAAATTCCGGGTTCGCCGAGCACTCGCGCCGCGTCCCAGCCACTGTCATCAAACTCTGGGAGGAGCCAGTCGCCACCAACGGGGAACGCGGCGAGGTCGAGATGCTCCTGGAAACCGAGTGATGGGTGACAGCGCGCCACGTACTGGCGGTATGCTCCGGCCGTGCACTTCCAGTTCGCATCCGTGTCGAACGCTATCGTTTTGCCCGGGCCACAATCGGCGGAGCCTTCCAAAAACAGTCCGGCACGGTCGCGGAAGACACTCAGCCCCGTCGAGACGCCCAATGAAAGCACATGCACTGCGAGCACGTTGCGGCCGGGGCGAAGAAATGTGGAAATATCGAGTTTTCCATCGACTTGCAGTGCGTGTGGAAACCCGCGCGCGGGCCCCCGCAGCACACACTCACCATTAGCATACAATCGGTAGAAAGTGTCCGCCGTGATGACGATCAGGGCGCGAATCGGCGCCGCCGGCAGTTCAAAGGACCTGCGAAACCAGACGTGCTGGTTGGGCTCCTGCCGGCCGGTCCAGATCCACTGAGGGCCCATGGATTCCCCACCGCATGCCCAAAGCGCTACTCTCTGGCCGCCGCCATAGCGGGCTCGTTCGTCCAATCGACTTTGGGCGCATCGCCCCAAAGGGATTCCAGTGAGTAGTAGTCGCGCAGATCCGGCGAGAAAATGTGGATGACGCAATCGCCGAAATCGAGCAGCACCCAGCGGCCGGACGCGTTGCCTTCCTGGCCGATCTTGTGGACTCCGATTGCTTTCAGGTCATGCGCAATCGTCTCGATGATGGCACGCGTCTGCGATTTCGATTGTGCCGTCACCAGAACGAAATAGTCCGTGATATCGGTCAGTCCGCGCAAGTCGTAGATGACAATATCCGAACCCTTTTTGTCGTCCGCGGTTCGAGCGGAAAAAATGGCAATCTCCCGGCCAGTCATCCAGTTATAAGCCTCCAGCGCTGTAGAACGAAGTTCGCTGCCCTCACACTATCTCAGTTTCAGTCCATCCGCAAGTCGGCAGAACACGAAGAGGGGAAAAAGGGAGACAGCAGCCTATGGAGGCAGCCCCGCGTTTTTCCGCTTGGTCTCTGCGTTGGCGCGACGGTAATCATAGTACTTTTTCAGCAGGTCTGGCATGTTTGTGGCCGTCTCGGTGAAGAGGTTCTGGCGGCGGTAGTGCTCAAAGCGATTGTACGCTTCGACAGCGTTCTTGACGCTCGCAGCGGCATCCTCCAACTTGCCTTCCTTCTTCAGCCGTTCGGCTTTGTCAAGATGGAAGACCATCTGTTCGTAGAGGCAAAACTTCAGATTCGTGGGAACTGAAAATTCATCGGTGATGCCGCGGTCGTGCACGTTTCGGCGGATGACTTCGACCCACCACTCTTCCGAGCCCCAGTCGTCCCAGTTGCGGCATTCGGCGGCCGGCTTCTTCGCGCGCCAGTGGCCGAGGTGTTCGATGCACTGACCGAACTGGCGTTCGCTGCGCAACGGGACGGGATCGGTGTTGGTCTCGATGGATTTCCAGAAATAGTAAGCGGCGTAGCGCAGGTTCTCGTCCGCGCGTTCGCTACCCTTCCAGGCTCGTTCGCCACTGAAAACGGTGCGCCGCTGGTCGTCGGTCAGATCCTCGATCGCTGGCAATTCCTTCTTCACGAGCTCCTTGCAGTTGCCGACCTTGATGTCGCCCAGGCGATCAAAATACTGATAGCCGAGTTCAAACCAAAGGCTGTAGTTGCGGTAGTTGCGCTCCAAGCCTTTTTCAAGCGTCGCGAGGCCGGACTTGATCCAGTACCACTTGTCTTCAGCGGTTTCCGCGCGGTACGCCAGATTGTACGAAAGGTTGTACGCCTGGAACGCGTGCACCTGCGTGAACGTGGGCTGCAGTTTCAGGATCATGTCGCAGAGCAGCTTCAGTTCGTAGTAGCGGCCAGCGTCCTGCAAGCGCGTCGCTCGCACCCACAGGATATCGGCGAGAATTCCACGGAAGCCGCCGAGAGCCAGAAAGCTGACTTCCAGAGCGCCTTTCTCGGACTGCGCCCATGTCAAACTCGCTTCCTTGCGGCGAGCCTCGACGCGCTGCTGCACGATCCCAGAAAGGATCAGGGCCACGAGCCCAACGCAAAGCCACAGGCGGACGCGGCGGTCGCGAAGCAGATTCATCGGCCGACCTCCCGCTTGTGGAAGAGCAGCACGCCCGGCGCCGCCCAGGCGAGCGCACGCAGAACGCCCATGGTCAACATGGCTTCGGCCACGGCCCAACCGGTCACGATGTTGCCTTCAACAAATGCCGTTGGACCGCCGGCCGCTCGGAAGTCTGGCATGACGCTCAGCACGGTATTCAGAAAGAACTCGGCGATTCCGCTGCGCTGGCCGGCATCGGTGCCCATGGCTTGAGCGACGCCGGCGCTGGTCTGCATCAGTTCCAGTGCGCTGCGAGACAGTTCGCCGCTGATAACCAGCAAAATGCCCAAGGCGATCGTGACAGGGAAGGACAGCACGCCCGACCAACCAGTTGTGATCAGTGCCAGCACCCAGCCTTGCAGCGCCATCAACAGCAGGGACTTGCCCAGGTTGCTGAAAAGCGTGTCCACCGGAATGCCAATCTTGACTCCCGCAACCACCGACGGCGGAAGACGTCCCTGTGGCGAAGCGGACAAAGTCACGGCCAATGTGCCGGCCTTGAGCTCCTCTGGCTTGAAGTAGAGCTCGAACGGACGGTCTTGTGGAACGGATGTTGTGCGCTCCAACAACGGCTTTGCATCGTCCTGATATCCAATACGGAAGCCCAAGTTCTCAATGTGCGAGGCGAAGGTGCGAGTCGAGGAGATCTGGAACTTCAGCGAGAGCTCTTCTGCGCCCAGAGCGCCGGGATCGATATTAAACAGCCAAGTGTTGGCGGTGCCCGGTCGGATGATCTTCATCGACGCGTACTTGCTGGCTTCGTTGCTGGCGAGAAGGTACTCGCGGCCGGTCAGAGCGCTCCGGCGCAGGTCAGACCACGTGCCGGAGGTAATCATGCTTCCGGGCAGGCGAGTCTCGTGACGAAGCGGAACGGCGCGCACCAACACGGCGGTCATCGCTACGACGCCCAGAAGGAACAACACGTCCAGCGCGAAAAAACCAAGCGCTTTGCCGAGCAGAATGGCCCAGCGCGGCACGGGTTTGGTGCCGAAGGTGTGCATGATCCGGCTCTCGATTTCCTGAGCGACCGAGAGCGCCGAAAGCAAGACGATCAGCGATGCGCCAAGAAACTCGCCGGCGGAAAGGCCGTAGTTGAGCACCACGGCGGCGCGCCCGGCGTGCGTGCCATCTCCATCTGACATATAGGCCAGCAACCCGACCAGCAAGGCGAGCGCAAAAACGGTCCACAACACCTTCACGCGAAGACCTTCGCGAAACGCCAGCGTGGCGACGGCAAAAATCTGGCGCAGAAGCCGTCGCGCGCGTCCGCCCGGGTAGAGGATCACCGTCAGGACAAGGCCGATGGCGATCCAGACCAGCGCGATGGCCGCGCCGCGGCTGCCCGTTGCTTTTTGAATAGCCCCAAACACGATTTCGTTCATCTGACCCTAACCGTGTAGCGCATCAGAACCGCGACCGTAAGGAAGCGGCCGTCAAGGAGTCGCCAGACGCCGTCCCAGAGCCCCGATTCTGTCCAAAACTGCACATGTGCCGCGTGCCCACCGCTGGCTTGACTGCGCTTCAGCGCAGTTTCCAGCAGTACGCTGTCCTGTCCAGAACTGCACCGTGCGTCGTAGGACATTTCGCCGAATTGTCCATCGTCCGGTCGTCCAGTCTGTAAAAAAGTGCACATGTGGTGCTGAATGAGTGGCAGCGGCGACCGTCCTTCAGCGCTTCTCTTGTCCAGAACTGCACCGTGCGTCTTGCCCCCAGGCGTCATCGGCCGCCTGTAAAAAAGTGCACATGTGCAGCGCGCCAACCCGTTCATCGCATCAGAGAACCCGCCAACTTCTAAGGCTGGCTCCTCCTTACTTTGGTGACGCCTCAACCCAAAGAAGTTTGCATAAATATTCGCATTTTGTTCGGTACTCTTACGCCCCCCCACTCCCGCTGTCTAGCGCTGTTTCGCCCCGTCTCCCCGTCCCCCCGTCGCCCCGTCTTGTTTTTCCCGCTCGCGCTGCACGACCTGCATGAACAACGTCTCCAGACGCTGGCGGCGGCGATGGGCGTCGAGCACTTCGCCGCCTTTGCTTTGCACTTCCGCTTTCACCACTGCGAGCGACGTATCATCCAGATTGCGGATCGCGACTTCGGTCACGTCGCCCATTTCGAGCAGGTCGCTGACCTTCCCTTCGAGTTGCAGCCGCCCGCGGTAAAGCATCGCGATGCGATCGCAAAGGTCTTCCACATCGCCAAGCAAATGTGACGAGAGCAAAACGGTCTTGCCCTGAGCTTTCAGGTCCAGGATCAGATCCTTGATCTCGCGCGAAAGAATCGGGTCCATGCCGCTGGTCGGTTCGTCGAGCAGGATCAGTTCGGGATCGTTGATCAGGCACTGCGCCAGACCCACACGGCGCACCATGCCTTTCGAATACTCCTTCAGCGGCCGCTTCCGAGCGTGCGTCAACCCGACCCGCTCGATCAGCTTTGCTGCTCGTTCGCGGCGGACCTCCGCCGGCAGATCGAACAGCCGGCCGTAGAAATCAAGCGTCTCTTCGGCGTTCAAAAAGCGGTGCAGGTACGATTCTTCCGGCAGATAGCCGATCTTCTGTTTGGCTTGAACATCGCGCGGATCGGCGCCGAGCACCCGGATCGTGCCGGCCGTCGGAAAAATCAGCCCCAGCACCAGTTTGATCGTCGTCGTCTTTCCTGCGCCGTTGGGGCCGAGCAGCCCGAAGATCTCACCCTTGCGGACGGTCAGGTTGAGGTTCTCGACCGAACGCACCGTCGGGCGGCCCCAAATGTCCGTAAAATCTTTCGTAAGCCCTGAACACCAGAGAACCGGTTCGCCGTGCGGGTTGTTGGGAGCGGGGGAACTTTGCATGTTGTCCGTGGTCGATGGTCCGTTGTCAGTGGTCCGTTGTCCGTTGCAGATATTACGCGCCATGCGTGCGAGTGGTTCGCTTCACAGGTGCGAGATATTGTGCGATAAGCGCGCTCGGCTGGCAAATGCTGTTGCGCGCTGCAGTTCTCCCCTCCCCGCCGAGGGGAGGGGCCGGGGGAGGGGTTTGCGGCAACGCCGCAAGTTCTCAGCACTCAAGCCTCAAGCCTCAAGCCTCAGGACTCAAGCCTCAGGACTGAAGCTTCAGGACTCAAGCCTCAAGCCTATTCCTCTTCCACCATCTGATCATAGAACGCCAGATAGGCGTCCGGCGTCTTGCCTTCGCGGACTTTAATGGCGGTTCGAGGGTGCTGGTTGAGCTGGCCGGTGATCATGTACGGAATGGAATAACCCCAATCCATCTTCTGGCGCAGCGGCACGAAAACATCCTGTGCGCACGCGATGACCGGCCGCAGATGGAACTTCGGATTCTTCAGGAAGCCCATCAGCAGTTCGAGCGGACAGTTTCCGGCGCCGCGGCCCAAGCCGCAAATCGTCGCATCCAGCCACGTCGCGCCCACGATCAGAGCTTCGATCGTGTTGGAATAGGCGAGCTGCTGGTTGTTGTGCGTGTGAACACCAATCGCCTTGCCGCTGCCTGCCATGGCTTTCATGAAGCGCTGCGATAGGTCGCGAATCTGTTCGGAGTACATCGAGCCGAAGCTGTCCACGATGTAGACGCAATCGACCGGGCTCTTCGCGATCACCGCCAACGCATCCATCAGATCGCGGTCCTGCACCGTCGAAAGCGCCATCAGGTTGAACGTCGTCTCGTAGCCCTTGTCGTGAGCGTCCTTGATCATGTCGATCGCGGTCGGCACTTGATGCACGTACGACGCCACGCGGATGCAGCTCAAGATGCTCTTTTCACGAGGGAGAATGTCATGGTGGTAATCGGTCCGCTCCGCGTCGGCCATCACGCTCAGCTTCGGAGCCTGCGGGGCCTCGCCGATGACGCGGCGGATGTCGTCCTCATCGCAGTACTTCCACGGACCGTTTTCGGCGCGCGGGAAAATCTTCTTGTCGGCCTTGTAGCCCAGTTCCATGTAGTCAATACCAGCCGCGCAGCAGGTCTCGTAAATGCGCCGCACAAAGCTGTCTTCGAACTGATGATTGTTGATCAAGCCGCCGTCGCGAATGGTGCAGTCCAGCACCTTGATCTGCGAACGATACGTGACCCACGAATCGATTTCCGCAGTTCCATCCTTCTTCGTTTCCATCTCAGACCTTTCTGTTTGAGCGCCCCCGCAAAAATAACGAGATGCAGAATCTTGGCTAAATCTTCCCGCCAGTCAAATACGATTGCCCATTCGGCCAAGTGTACGGCGCTGGGTGGCCCGGCCCATCGGGCCGGGTGCGAGCGAAGCGCAGCACAAGAAGCTCTTCCAGGAATGTCCGATAGCATTTGACGCCGGTTTTCGTCAACTTGCATCGACTATCGCGCGCGTATACTGCGGCCATATGACTGCCCGCCGCGTCCATGCTGAAGGCACGTACACTCACTTCGTCACGTTCTCGTGCTACAAACGGCGCCAATTCCTGGCGCCCGACATCTGCAAGCGGATTGTCATCAGAACACTTGGAAGCTGCTTGGCAAAGCAGAATGGAATATGCTGTGGCTTCGTAACCATGCCCGACCACGTTCATGCCGCTCTGTGGTTCCCTGATGAAAACCAGATCAGCCTGCCGATGAACAAGTGGAAAGAGAACAGTTCGAAGCAGATTGCCGCCGCGTACGCGCGGCAGTTCCCATCGTACTGGTCGAAGATCGATCCACACGATCCCATCTGGCAAGCGCGGTACTATGGCTTCAACATCTACAGTTACGGCAAGCTGCGGCAAGAAGTCGAGTACATGCACAACAATCCGGTACGCTTGAAACTCGTCCCGGACCCGTGCGACTGGCCGTGGAGTTCCGCTCGATTTCTGCTCCTGGGAAAACCCGTCGAAATTACGATCTCATGGCCGCCCTGACGCACTCCTCGTGTTTCGAGTACCCTTTGAAAAGCTTCTTGTGCTTCGCTATTCGCTCGCACCCGGCTCGCTGAGCCGGGCCACCCCGCGACCGAACGGGCCAGACTGCTCCGCCACCGATTTCCGGTGTTACTCGTTCGCGCTGGTTTGATCTTGGTGTTAGGTCTAGTTGCCTGCGGACTTGCTAAGATCGATCTCGATCCAGGCTTCGCCGTCTGGCGGAGCCAGCCAATACCCAGTCCCCTGTCTATTTGAATTTGTGATTCCGTCGTTGATGCGCTTCCAGGAATCTCGATGTTCCGCGTTGTTATGCGCGCCTGATGACTTCACGGCTTTGCCAAGCGCCACGTTTCTTCCGTCTGCAAAAACTTCAATTTCCGAAAGGCTGGGATGCCGTCCCGCCCAACTCGTCACCACAACCCTCACACGATCGAACTTCAGGGTGTCGTCCACCGGAATAGTAACTGGATAATCCTGTTGTTGTGACCAGTCCATCGCTACGTCCGCTTTGGTGAACACGGTCTTTTCGCCTGAAAAAAGCGTCAGAGAAAACTTGCGCGTGCCAGCGTTTGCCCAGTTTGCATTATGCGAGTTCCAAACCACAATCTTGTTTCTCCACGATGCGGGGTCAGCCTTGGCCCTCAGCAATGCAGACGTCCCCTTGCTCGGCTGACTTTGCAGGCTGAGGCTGTTCGCCGGCAAACGCCCCGCAGAACTCAGTCCACCCTCTACGACGTTGACACGTTGCTTTACGTCCCAGAAACCGTCTTTAGCCAGCCCAACCTCGTGAGCACCAAGTGGTAGTTCAACTGTGCACGGTGTCTCTGCTTTAGCGCCCCCAGCTCCCTTCGCAGGCTTTCCGTCCACGAAGACTTGCCAACCATCCTCGAAGAGGATGTCAATAGGAGTCGTCAGCGTTTCCAGCTTCACAGCCTCAGGTTTTGCGATTGTCTTGCCGTCTATCTCAATAGAGACGGATGCCCGTTTGTAGAGTTTCAGAGCGAGCTCAAGCACTTGGCGCCCAACCGGCAGTTGAACGACCGATGGCGTGATCTTCCCTGTGTCAAACTTGCCGCCCTCTGCTGAAACGAAGATGATTGCAGCTCCAGCCGGTTCGGATTTAATGAATGCCTTGCCGTCAGTAGGTGCGGGCTTGTAGACCTCAAGATTGGCTCTCTCACCCAGTTTCTGCAGGGCTGCCAGGCTCAGTTCCATTGCCTTGCGCCCGGCATCGCTATCCTTAAAGCGGTCGGCAACCTCGAAGTAGCGCACGGCAAGCAACAGGGCGTCGTCGGCATGGGTCTTGGCAAACTCCTCTGCCTTTGCCAGCATGGATTGCGCCTGGTCGCCGGGCAACACCTTTGCGGCATCATCAACCCTTTTGGCGATATCCGTGCTCGCCTTTATCGCCTCAGTGTCTGCCAGCGTCATCCTTTTCTTGGCCCAGTAGAGGCAGGAGTTGACTTCCGCAGTTTTGGATTCATCGCCCGCTGCTTCATATAGCATAGCTGCCTTGGCAAGTAGCGCCGTCGCGGGGATAAGCGCCGAGTGATCATTCTGAGCGTCGCGCAGCTTCGTTAGCCCTAGTTTGTAGCAGGAGTCGGCCTCGTTGACTTCGCCCCCTCGGAGCAGGGAGCAAGCGAGCACCGCACAGAAAATAGCCGAAACGGTTCGTCTCATTAGCATGGCCGTCTCCAATCAGCGAACGCGTCGTTGTTTCATTGAGCGATTATGCATCGTTTCAAGATGGGGTCAAGAACGTCATCTAGGCCAGCTTTCGTATTCCAAGTTGGTCTGCTTCGCTGTTCTTCGTTGTGCTGTTTCGTTCGAACTCATCATTCGCCACGCACCAGCCGGCCTTCACGATCGACCCGATAGCGTCTCTTACTTCCTTGCTGGACGAGCCATGATTCGACATTCCATCTCATGGCCTCTCGATGATTCCCGCCGCTTCCCGCCCCGCCGCTCCCTTACGGTCGCGGTTCTGATCTCTCCCCGTCCCCCGTCTGTCACTTTCCGCTAACAGCCCCCGTGATCCCCACCAGCGCCGGCGCGCCCCACTGATCGCCTTCGGCGCTGTACGTGAAGTCCACCGCTTCAATCGCCAGTTCCGGATGCGGATTGTCCCACTGCATCGAGTAAAGCACGGCTTTCTCTTCCGAAGTGTCGTTCTGGAACGTTGACGCCCACGCGACCGGAGCGTTCATCAGCGACTTCGGCGACTTGCTCAGCCAGTGGCCGACGCCCTGATTCCAGACGACCGGAATTTCCGCCGTAGGTGGGGCGGGCGTCCCTGCCCGCCCAGAGCCTGCAAAGTGAACGACGTACTTGAAGACCGTCGGCGGATTGAGCCGGTTGTGCTCGGGCTTCCAGCGTTGCGTGTGATCCTTCGCGTTGAACGTGTGCAGGAAAAACAGCGCATCCGCTTTCTGATTCACCGCGATACCTTTGATCTCCTTCGTCTGCACATTTGTAAAGTGCCCCTGCAACATGCAGCACGACGGCACCGGCGACGTACGGAAGTCAGCGATGCTGTACGTCACGCCGGCGAACTTGTTCTCGCCCGTCGGCAGGCCGCTCATGTCGCCGACTTTGTGGTTCGCGAACCAGCCGGCTTTGTTGTTCTTCTTCAAGTACGCGTTGAAAACGCCCTCCGCGAACTTCACCGGCGTGAACTTCAAGTTCGCGCCCACCACGATGGCCCCGCCGCCTTCGAAGGTCGCGCCCAGATTCTTGAGCAGCGTCTTGGTAATCGTGGCTTTCTTCTCGGCGTTGATTGGGTTCTTCTCGTGCTCAACGATATTGAGCTGATTCGTGAGTATGCCGCCCTGGCCTTTGTTGTAGCGCAGCAAACCGCCGATATTCAGCAGCGGCCGAACGTTTTTCAGGAACTCCGGCGAGCGCTTCACGCTGATCCAGAAATTGTCGATGCCGATCACGTTCACCGTGCCGCTCTTCTCCCACTCGGCCAGCTCCATCGTGATCTTCTTCGCCTTCTTGTTCGGCACGGCGAATTCCTGCCGGTCGTGCGTCGGCCGCGTATTCATCGTGAACGGCATTGGATCGTCGTCGAAGTACAGATTGATCTTCGTGACCTTGTGATAGATCACGTTCAGCACAATCGCGAAGTTCGTGATTTCTTCGGCGCGCGGCAATTCCATCGTCCACTTCGTCTTGTCGCCGCGCGTCAAATCAATCGAATAACAGAAGCGCCACGTGTCGTCCGCCGTGTAGTTGTTCACCATGTTCAGCGGCCAGTGATCCCAACCGGGATGCGCCACGTCCGCCGGCTTTCCCATCTCCGCCGCCGTCGGGAATTTCAGGAACGGCCCGACTTCGTCATAGTCCAGAATGCTGGTGAATTCGTCTTCGGCCGGGAACTTCAACGACATCCAGCCGAAAATATCCTTGCCGCTATCCATCACGATGTCGCGCAGGGTCAACCCGCTGCTCAGCGGATCGCGCGACGCCGGGAACACGACGCGCTCCATCTGGAAGGGACGGATCATGTGCTCAACGCCGACGATCTTGTTGTAATCAGCCAGCCCATCCGCCGTCACGCCCCACAGCAAAATCCAGCCGCCGTTTTCGGCAAAAGTTTTCGCGCGATCGGCCGCACCGGCCAGCTTCGTCAGATTCTCCGGCGTCGCATCGATCACCGCGATGCCGTACTTCGGATCGAGCGCCGCCAGCGGATCGCTTACCGCGTCAAACTTCAGACCGAGGGACTTGATAAGCTGGCCCTTGGGCGAGGCGGCATCGACGGCCACCGCCGTAGTCTTGCGAACCGCTTTGTAGACCGACGCGTACGCCAGCAGATTATCGAAGAGCCGCTGCGCGACGGGGTCGCTGTCGAGTTTCTCGCCGATCACAAACTGCGAGAGCAGCATTAGCCCTTCCCCGCCCTGACATTCAGCGAGGGCCGAATAGTTGAGCTGCAAATCGCACTGCGCCAGCGAGCGCGCGCCCTTGCTGGCCTTCTTGTACGCGTTGCGATAGACGATGTGGTCCTTGCTCCACGTAAAGAAGTCTTTCTGCTCCAAGCCCGCGAAGGCAGGATGACTGTAATCTTCGGGGAACGCCACGCGCCCGGTGAAGTCGCTCACGTCGAGGTCCGCGGGAATCGCCTGGTAATGCAGCGGCGATTTCTGTTCGAGCACCAGCAGGCGCGTGCCTTTCAACATCAGGTTGTACCACATCGGATCGGTAGACTTCTCTTCGGGCACCGCGTCTTTTCCGAGAACGATGATCTTCGCGTCCGCGGGCAGTTGATCGATGGCAGCCGCCTCCGTGAAGCCAATGCCGCGCTTCTGCAGGCGCGCTTTCACGCTGCCGCTTGGATCAACAACAACCAATTCGTTTTTCGTTGCCGTTGGTTTCGGCCCCGCGTCCGCGTTCATGATGGAGACCTGCTTCACTTCGCGGAAGACTTCCTTCATGGTGGGGCCGGCGTCCCTGCCGGCCGCCCGCGAACAGGTCAGGATAAATTCGCCATGGGTGCGCTCTGCAACCGTGGGAACTTGGAAGCCGATTTCGAGTTCCGCGCTCGCTTCGCCCGCGGGAATGTTGAAGGTCTTCTTTGCTTCGGCAGCAACTTTGTCGCCGACTTTGAACTGCCAGCCCATCTCGATCGGATCGCTGTAGCGCGTGCTGTTGAACACCTTCAGTGTGCGCTTGATCTCGCTGCCGCCGGCGAAGGTCCAGTTCCACTGCCGGCAGAAAACGCACACCGGTTGCCAGGAGTTGTAGAACGTGCCGTCTTCGCCGCCGGCCCAGAAATGGAACGCGCTGACTTCGCACCAGCGCCAGCCTTCCGACAGGATCTTTCCATAGAGCGCCTTCGCGTGCGAGGCTTCCGCGATGCCGACGAAGCAGTGATCGCCATCGAGCGCCGCGTATTCGGCCGGAGCGATACCGCTGGCGAAGAAACATTCGCCGTGCAACATCGGCCGGTTGGGGACCATTTCCCACGCGCCGCGCTCGATGTTCTTGTACCAGTCATCCCGCGCGGTGTACGCAGCGTCCGGAAAGCCGCGCCAGGACGAGCAAAGCATGTCGTTGTAGTGGCAGCCGTTGACCGGCATCGTCTTGCTCTTCAAGCAGCGCCCGCCGTCCACCATCGTCGGCCGCGTGGGGTCCATCTTCTCCACCATCTCCGCGCCTTTGCGCACTTCAGGTTCGGCGATGTCGGCCTGCCCCAAGTTCAGCGAGTTGATGTACGTGATTTCGTTTTCGACCGACCAGATGAAGACGCACGGATGGTTGCGCTCCTCCTTGACCCAGCCCTTCATCTGGTTTTTCCAGTTTTCAAACAGCGGCAGGTTCGGCTTGCCTTGCGACGACAGTCCGTAATTGGCGCCTTCGCCGTCGAAGATTCCGCTGTTGCGCACGAGCATGCCCGTTTCGTCAAAGTAATCGAGGAACTGCCGCCGGCTCATCCCGCCAAAGCGCGTGTGCCAGGTGCGGAACATGTTCTGACCGTTTTTCTTCGCCGATTCGACGAAGGTCTTCGGGTCCGGACCGTAATCGCAGTGCGCCCACATCCACCATTTAATGCCGTTGAGCTTGAAGGCGTGACTGTCCCATTCCCATTCGCGGAAACCGAAACGCGTCTTGCGCACATCGATGACCTTGCCGCCGCTCACGACTTTCGTCACGGCCCAGTAAAGCTGCGGATCATCCGGCCACCAGACCTTCGCATCCGTCCACGGTTCAGTGACCTCAAACGTCGTCTCCTGACCGGCCGGAACCACGATCTCTTTGGGCGCCAGTTTCTTCGCCGCCGCGCCGCCCTTGCCTTCGTTCCACGGAATAACCTCATTCTCGATCGATACTTTCGCCTCTGCCGCGCCCGGATTCTTCACCGTGATTTCCAACGCGATTTCTTTCTTCTTCACCGAAGTTTTCGCAAAAGCATCCGTCACGTACGTCTTCCCGCACAGCACCAGCGTCACAGGCTCCAGCAGTCCCGCGCGCGTGTCCCAGCAGATGGGCATGTCGAAGCGCATGCTCACGCCCTGATTGTGCAGGAAATCGTGCGGCAGGTTGAAATTTGAGCGTGTCCCCAGCGGGTTGTTCGCGTCGCCTTTGATCGCGTAATAGCAGTCCTTGATGACGACGACCAGATCGTTCACTTCGCCAGCCTTGATCGCTGGCGTGATGTCGCACTGCCACCCCGTCGAACAGGCCCGCGTCCAGCCGCAAAGCTTTCCGTTCACGAAAACGCTGGCGACCATGTTGAAGTATTCGAAATCCAGGAACACCCCACGGTCTTTGGCTTCGGCCGGCAGCTTGACTTTCGTGCGGAAAATATTGCGGTGCGAAAAGCCGAGGTCCGGCCGCGCCTTGTCGCGATCGCTGGGGACGGCGATGCCAAACCAGAACAGTTGATCCAGATTTTCTGGAAGCGCTTTTTCGCCTTCGAGTCGCTCCTCTTCTTTCACCGCCGCCTCGTCCCAACGCGCGATCTGCCAGGGCCCGGTGAGCGACGTCGCGGCCCGCTCCTCGGGCTTCCCGCCCGCGCTCACTTCGAAAACCTGCGTCCCGGCCTTCCTGTCGTCTTCGGTCTGAAATTCCTCGCCGGGTTTGTACTTGCTGTTCGGGCGGAAGTTGCCTTTGTAGATGCAGTAGCAATCGGTGTAATTGAGCGTGCGCGCGGGCACCACCTTGTCCTTGTCTTTGCGCGTTTGCGGCACGTGGCGAATTTGCAGTTTGTGCTTCCCGCCTGCGAGTTCTTGCTCGCCCAGCATAATCCATGCAATCTCATTCCAGAACGCCAGCGGCATCAGGTCGCAGGTCGGATCGGTGTTCCTGCACGTTTTCCATTCGGCCGAGTCCACGCGCCAGTCGAAGTCCGCACGCACGGATTCGAAGCCAATCCGAGCCCAGACCTGGTGCTTGCCGCCGCTCTTCAGCTCAAAGTCATAGCCGTAGATGATGCCCTCTTTGCCGAGACGCTTTTCGCCCTGGCCCTCAGGGATATTGAGGCTCAACACTTTCCCGCCGGAGAGGAACTGCACGTTGCCCCACCCGCCGGGCGCGCAGCCTTCGACTTGCGGCGCCTCGTTCGGAGTCTCGGCCTCGATCCACGCGAACTCTTCCGCCGCACTTGCCGTCAGCGCACAGAAAATCAGTCCCAGCAGCCAGTTTTTGCTCATGCAAATCCCTTTCTTATTTAACGTTTAATATGATTACACCGATTTCGCTTGCGGATTGCGGATTTGTGCTTAGCCACAGATGAACACGGATGAACGCAGATGTGGGTGTTTGCGAGGGTCAGCTTGCCAGCCGGCGTTTGCGGTTGCGAACCTTTCTCGTTTGATGGAGCGCCTGATAGACAGCTTCTGGCTGCGCGGCGGCGACAATCAACAACGCTCGCGCAGGACCATCGGGAGTTGTGCGCCCTTGCTCCCAATTACGTAAAGTGCTGACCGGCAATCCAAGAAGCGCAGCGAATTCGGTTTGTGACAGTTTCAGCTTGCTGCGTGCGCTCCGGATGAAAATAGAGTCTGCCGTAAAGACGCGCGAGGGCTTCGCCTCGCCCCGCAAGACCTTCCCCGCATACTTAATGCTGTCGCAGAGTTCCTTGAAGGCTTCAGCTTTCATGTAGCTCCCTTTCAACCAGCTCCTTCAGTACCTGCAATTGATCTTGTCTCAGGTCGGCTTGTTCATTCTTCGCATAACCATAAACCAATAAGATCAATTCCGCATTTACCACCCAGTAATAGATTACCCGCGCACCGCCGCTCTACCCTCTTCCTGCAAGCTTGCACCGAATCTTGCGCAATCCAGCCCCGCCAGGCATCACGTCGCCCAAAGCGGGATTGCGGAGCAATGCCTCCTGAAACTTGGCATACTCACCATCGCTCATGTGGGACAGCACCCACTTCGTGAAGGGCGGCAGCTCGATCACTTCCATAAGCACTATACGCTAATAGCGTACCTCCGTCAAATACTCCACACTACGCCCTGTGGCACGCCGCGACGCGCCCATCGCTGAGCGTGCGCAATTCCGGCACGCTTTCCTTGCAAACGGCGATGCATTCTTTGCAGCGCGGATGAAAGCTGCAGCCCGGTGGAAGTTTGCCCGGGTCGGCGGGGTCGCCTTCTAGAATGCTGGCCATGCGCACGTCGGGATCGGGGTTGGGGACGGCGGCCAGCAGCGCGCGCGTGTACGGATGTTTCGGCTCGCTGAAAAGCTGCTCGGTGGGTGCAAGTTCGACGATCTTGCCGGCGTACATCACCGCGACACGGTCGCAGATGTGCTGCACGACGCTGAGATCGTGCGCGACGAACAAGTAGGCCAGCCCCATCTCTTCCTGCATTTCTTTCAGCAGGTTGATGACCTGCGCCTGCACCGAAACGTCCAGCGCCGAAACGGCTTCGTCGGCGACGACAAAATCCGGCCGCATGATCAGGGCGCGCGCGATGCCAATGCGCTGCCGCTGTCCGCCGCTGAAGGCGTGCGGATAGCGCTGCTGGTGTTCGGGCTTCAGGCCCACGCGTTTGAGCATCTGCGCGACGCGGTCTTTCAGTTCCTCGCCCTTTGCCATGCGGTGGATCACGAGCGGTTCGCCGACGATATCGCCGACGGTCATGCGCGGATTGAGCGACGAGAACGGATCCTGGAAGATCATCTGCATGCGCGTGCGCAGCGGTCGCAGGCCGGCTTCGGGCAGCGTGGCCAAGTCCACCGTCTTTCCGTCCAGTAAAAACTCGATGGAGCCCTTGTCGGGCGTTGTCGCGCGCAAGATGGTGCGACCGGTCGTCGTTTTGCCCGAACCGCTTTCGCCGACCAGCCCCAGCGTTTCGCCGCGCCGCAATTCAAAGCTGACGTGGTCGGCAGCCTTCACCAGCCCGATCTGGTTCTTCAAAAAACCTTTGCTGTAGACCGGGTAGTACTTGCAGAGATCCCGGACTTTGAGCAGCATCGCATTTTGGTGAGTGGTGACTGGTGAGTGGTGAGTGGTGGCGGCGACCATCGTACTCTCCTATTGCGGATTGCGGATTTCGGATTGCGGATTTGATTGCTTGTTCTGTCCGCATTCCGCAATCACCTGCTCCGCTCTCACGCACGCCACAAAATGCGCATCATCGACCTGCTTCAACAACGGTCGGTCGCCCGCGTCGCAGATGTTCCGTTCGGCGTACGGGCAGCGCGGATGGAACGGGCAGCCGCTCGGAATGTCGGTCAGCGACGGCACGTTGCCGCGAATGGAATGCAAACGCTGGCGGCGTTCGTTCAGGCTGGGCAGCGACGCGAGCAGGCCCATCGTGTACGGGTGGCGCGGATGCTTCATGATCGCGCGCATGCTGCCTTTTTCGACGATGCGGCCGAGATACATCACGGCCACTTCGTCGGCCATCTGCGCCACGACGCCCAGATTGTGCGTGATCAGCAGCACCGCGGTGCCCAAATCCTTCTGCAGGCCTTTCATCAAGCTCATGATCTGAGCTTGAATCGTCACATCCAGCGCCGTCGTCGGTTCGTCGGCGATCAGCAGTTCGGGATTGCAGACCAGAGCCATCGCGATCACCACGCGCTGCCGCATCCCGCCACTCATCTCAAATGGGTACTGGTTCAACCGCTTTTCGGCGCCGGGAATGCCGACCTTCTTCAGCATGTTCGCGGCAAGGCGCTCAGCTTCCTGCGGCGTCACCTTCTGGTGAAGCAGAATGGCTTCGCAAATCTGGTTGCCGACGGTATGCACGGGACTGAGTGCCGTCATCGGCTCCTGAAAAATCATCGCCGCCAAGCCGCCGCGCACCGTGTAGAGCATTTCAGCGTCTTCGCGCAGAGCAGTGATGTCGATGGGCTCCCGGTCTTTGGCGCTAAGCGTAATTTTTCCGCCAACGATGCGACCGGGCCTCTGAATGAGTCGTAGAATGGAGTACGCCGTGACGCTTTTCCCGCAGCCACTTTCGCCGACGAGCGCCAGAATCTTCCCTCGCGGCACGCTGAACGTGACGCCGTCCACGGCGCGAATTTCGCCCTCTTCAGTGTTGAAGTAGACTTTCAGATTGTCTACTTCGAGCACGTTTTGACTAGCTTCAGCCATCGACCACTCCACCACTCACCACTCCACCAATCACCAATCACTTCGAAGAATACGGATCGGCCGCGTCGCGCAATCCGTCTCCCAAAAAGTTAAAGCACAGCACGGTCAGCACGATCAGCACCATCGGCAGCAAAAGCCATGGATAGAAGCGGATGACTTTGATGTCCATGCAGTCTTGCAGCATCACGCCCCAGCTTACGACCGGCGGACGAAGGCCGAGACCGAGAAAGCTCAGCGACGTCTCGCCCAGGATCATCGCCGGCACGCTGAGCGTCAGCGTGACGATGATGTGGCTGGTGAAGCCGGGGAGCAGGTGCCGGAAGAGGACGCGGCCGTGGCTCGCGCCGAGCAGCCGCGCGGCCATCGCGTAATCCTCCTCGCGCAAAGAAAGAATCTTGCTGCGGACCACGCGCGCCAGCGGCGTCCAGTTGAGCAGGCTGAGCAAAATCGTAATCGCAAAGTAGACTTTCAGCGGAGACCAGTCCCCGGGCAGGATTGCCGCGAGCGCCAGCCACAGGGGAAGCTGCGGGAACGAGTTCACGATCTCGATCAGGCGCTGGATCAGCGTGTCCGCAAAGCCGCCACAATAGCCGGAGATGCCGCCGATGATCACACCGAGAAGGAAGGTGCAGGCGATGCCGATCAAGCCGACCGAGAGCGAAATGCGCGCGCCGTAGATCATGCGGGTGAGCGTGTCGCGGCCGTACTTGTCTGCGCCAAGGAGATAGAACGTGGGAACTGGCTCGCCCTGTGTGCCACGGGCAGCCTCTGTTAGCTGTTGGCTGCCCGTGCGCGCGGCCTCCTGCCGCTCGTACGTCTGGCGATTCACGCCGAAGAAATGGCGTTGCATGGGGATGAAGCCCCACATTTCGTAGGGTTCACCTTTTACAAAGAAGCCAACAGGGATGTTGCGTTCTTTGTCGAGCATATACGTTTTGCGAAACGTGATGGGATCGACGTGCCGCGTGACGGCGTTCACGTGCAGGCCTTGCGCGAAGCTGTAGTGCACAACCTGCGGCGGGCAGTACGCGTGATTCAGATCGCGCCACTCGCGCGTGTACGGCGAGAAGAATTCCGCGAACACCGCGATGAAGTAGAGCACCGAGAGCAGGAAGAGCGCCGCGACGGCAAGCTTGTGTTTCGAGAAGCGCAAGACGATGAGCTGCCGCTGCGACATCGTGTCCAGCGATTTGCCCGCGCTGGGCTGCAGAACACGCCAGGAAGTCATGGGCATTAGTGCCATCGCCACGCACCTCCTGTACTCGATTGCGGATTGCGGATTGCGGATCGCGGATTGAACGACAAGGAAGCGTTTCTGCCGCCCCTGTCGGGGCTACCGAAAAATATGGGGCGCTGGAACCCACGGCTTACGCCGTGGGCTAAATTCTGTCGCCCTTCGGGCTGGGCGCTTGCGTAATCTGAAAAGCGCCGGCCTCGATCTGCAAGCACCCCGGACTGGACGCTTGCGCAATCTGCAATCCGCAATCCGCAATCCGCAATCATCTCGTTCCTCCTTCGAAGCGGATACGCGGATCGAGCCAGAGCAGCAGCAGATCGCTGACGAGCGTGCCGAAAATACTGAGCAGGCTCAGCACCATCAGCATGGACGCGGCCAGATACATATCTTGTGCGAAAAGAGCAGCCAGCATCATCGGGCCGACCATGGGCAGGCTGAGCACGATGCTGACGATGGCTCCGCCGGAGACCAATTGCGGGAACAGACCGCCGATGCCGGCGATGAACGGATTGAGCGCGAGGCGCACGGGATATTTCAGGAGAAGCTTGAGCGGCCGGACGCCTTTCGCTCGCGCGGTGACGACGTACGGCTTTTTCAGTTCGTCGAGCAAGTTCGCGCGCATAACACGAATCATTCCGGCCGTGCCACCGACGCCCAGGACGACGATCGGAATCCAGATGTGCTTGAGCATGTCCCAGATTTTGGGCCAGTTCCATTCGGGCTGCGCGGCGAACTGCGCGGAGAAAAGGCCCGAGACGCCGGCCATGGCCATCAGGATCAACGCGAGCAAAAACGCGGGAACGCACATGCCGATGAAGCCGAGAAACGTGAGCGCGTAATCCGAGAACGTGTACTGCTTCACGGCGGAGTAAATGCCGATGGGGATGGCCGTGAGCCATGTGAACAAAATGGTGCCGAGCGAAAGCAGCACAGTCAGCACGATTCGATCGCCGACCATGTCGTTGACGACTTCGGTCGTCTCCATCGAGCGGCCCATGTGGCCCTGCAGCAGCCCCGTGTCTTTTTCGCTGAAGCTGGTGAACCAACTGAAACCCATCCACCGCACGTAGCGCTTCCAACTGGGTTCATTGAAGTGGAACATCTGCTTCAGGTCATCGATCTGCTTGGTGTCCACCTCATCGCCGGATTCCTGCAGCATCATGATGCGCGTGGTCAGATAATCGCCCGGCGGCATCTGAATGATCGTGAAGACGATGACCGAAATCACGAGCATCGTGGGGATCATGATCAGCAATCGCCGGCCGACATACGGATGCTTGAACGCAACCATCAGCGTTCCGAGCAGCAGGATTCCCCAGAGCGCGTACTTGATGACCTTGCTCATCGTCTTGCCGCCGCCGGATTGCGCCGTGGTGGCCTTGGCGATCGCACCGGGTCGCGGCGTGGCTTCGATGAGCGCCTGCTTGACGTCGTTTATCGCGCCGGCCGAATCGTTGGATTTGTCCCAATAGTACGTATCGCAGCCAGCGTTGCCGGGCGTCAGGAAAATCACGCCGTACTGCGCGTTGCGCGGAACGTTGCGGAAACCTTTCTTGACGACCACGAGCTGCGGCGGCGGACTGGAGATGTTGATCGTCCAGAGATTTTCAGCGGCGATATCAAGGATTTGGTCCATGATCCGATGCTGCTCTTCAAAAGTCGTGGCGCGCACGGCTTCATCGTAAAGCTGCAAAGCGCGGTACATGGCGTGATCTTTGGGAACTTCGACAGTGTTGCCGACCTTTGCCTTGGGATCGCCGTAGAAGCCGCCGCGATCGAACCAGCGGCCCCAGCCGCCGGCGTAGAACGATTCGCCGTTGACGGGCACGAAATAGCGCGGCGAGAGCAGCGGCAGGTAATCGCTTTCGCCGGTCCAGACGTTCAGGTCGAAATCACCAAGTTGTTTCTCGTTGTAGAAGAGCGTTCGCGAGCGTTCGCGCGGGATGACGCGGACGCCGACCTTGGCCCAGTCGTCTACGATAAGCTGCGCCGGGCCGATACCGGTGAAGTTGCAGTAGTCGTAGTAGAAGACCATGCGTGTGCCGTCGGAAAAGGTGCGGAAGCCTTCGTAATCGCGCTGAGTCAGGCCGAGTTCATCGAGCAGCTTGTCGGCGGAGTGAGGATCGTACTGCGTGAAGGCTTTGGCGAGTTTCTCGTGATGGAACGGCGATTGAGGACCGGGACAGACCTGGTAGGGCTCGGCTTGGCCGTTGAGCTCCGCTTGAATAATAGCGGCGCGGTTGATGGCCAGCGACAGCGCCTGGCGGAAGCGTTTATCGCCCAAGAGCTGCGCCTTTAAGCCGGTCTCGGGCCGGTTGGGATCGACGAAGCGGTTCAAGTTCGGGTTGATCGCGTAGACGGAGCGCGAGCCCGGATACCAATGCAGGATATCGGTCCCGGCCTCTTCGCGGCGGCTCATCAATTCCGTGTAATCTTCATAGCGGATGTGGCGCGTCTGCATACTGATCAGGCCGTTGCTGGCGCTAAGTGCCAGGACTTTGCTGTCCTGAATCTCAACCTGAATACGGTCGAGATACGGAAGCTGATTGCCGGCGGTGTCCACGGCGAAGTAATAGGGATTGCGCACGAAAATCTGCGGCGGGTTGCTTTTGTGCGTGCGGTAAACCCACGGCCACAAGCGGGGATGTTCCGGGTTGAACAGATCCTTCATGAAGGTGTAAAGCGAACGGTCGCTCGGCTGGCGATAGGCTGTCATGTTCTTTTCGATGATGGCCTTGTCGCCGAGGCGCGGATGAAATTGGCGAAGATAATGCGCAGGACTATTCAGCATTTCATGGCTGCGAATCGCCAGCATTTCAAGAAACAGCCCGTTCGGCACAGGAAACACAAACTTGAAGTGCAGTTCGTCAATAATCTGCAGTTCCGGCGTTTTCCCCGAAATTTTCAGCCATAGCGGAATCACGCCGCTGATCAGCGGGTCCTTCGTGTCCGCTTCCCACCAGTATTTGATGTCCTCGGTCGTGAATGGGAAGCCGTCGGACCACTTCACGCCTTTGCGCAGCGTGATAAGCCATTCGCGCTTGTCGGCGGACGCTTCGACGCTCTTGGCGATATGCGGAACGATCGGGTAGCCCAAAGGCGACCAGCGCACGAGAAACGGAGCGGCCACGCGCCAGCCGATGATCTCCACATCCCGCGGCGCGTTCGCCACGCGCAGCCACGTGCCGCCGTACTTGCCAATGCCTTCGACGCCTTCGAGCACGACCGGTTCGGGGCCGACGCGTTCGGCGACCGGCGGCAGCTTGCCCTCGCGCACCAAATCGGCCAGGACAGGCGCTTCTCCTTTAGGGAACCACGCCGCGCTGGCGCCTTGGGCGTAATCGACCTCCCGCGCGATACGCGGCGTTTTGTTCGGGTCGAAACTGACATCGCGGGCTTTTTCGGCGGCGGCGATTTCTTCGGGCGAATGCTTGGGCGGCGGGATGGTCAGGTCGGGTTGGAAGAGCCAGCCCATTAACTGGAGCAGCAGGCAGAATGAAACGAAGGCGATCAGGAATCCGCAGGCATAAGTAAGGAGCGGAGTTCTTCGCATCGTTTCCCCGCGAGCTTCACCGCAGAGGCGCAGAGAACAGAGTTGTGCGTCTTGCGTTTGGGTGTCGTGAGACGAAGCCTAAGGCGCGTGAGCGAGGCTGCAACCGCGAATTGAAAATTGAGCGTCGAAAAATGCAAATTTCAAATCTTCGCCAACGCGTTACGTTGTCACGGTCGAATCAAGGAGCGCATATATGCCTGCTACGTTAGCCCGCAAGGAATTCGGCCGCACGGGGCTCAAAGTCCCGCCGATCATCTTCGGCACCAGTTGCCTCGGCAATTTGTATGAAGCTTTGAGCGACGAGACGAAGCTGGCGATCATGCGGGAGTGGTTCAAGCACGTCCCTGTGCCGGTGGTGCTCGATTCCGCCGGAAAGTACGGCGCGGGCCTGGCGCTGGAGACGATCGGCCGTGGCCTCAAGCAGCTTGGCGTGCCGGCCAAGGACGTGATCATCAGCAACAAACTGGCGTGGGCTCGCGCGCCGCTGACGACGCCCGAGCCGACCTTCGAACCCGGCGTTTGGAAAGGCTTAAAGCACGACGCCGTCCAGCGCATCAGCTATCGCGGAATTTTGGAGTGCTTTGAACAGGGCTGCGAATTGCTCGGCGGCTACGCGCCCGCTCTGGTTTCCGTGCACGATCCGGACGAGTACTTGATGGCCGCGCCATCGCCGGCCGAACGGCAGCAGCGTCTGCAGGACGTGCTGGATGCCTATCGCGCGCTGGGGGAACTTAAAGCAAAGCACGCGGTGAAGGGGATCGGGATCGGATCGAAAGACTGGCGCACGGTTCAGGAACTGCACCGCTCGGTTCGCTTCGATTGGGTGATGTTTGCGATCAGCCCCACAATTCTGCGGCATCCGCCGGAGTTAATGGAGTTCATCGAAAAACTCACGCGCGAAGGCGTGGCCATCGTGAATTCGGCGGTGTTTCACGCTGGGTTCCTGACTGGCGGCGCGTTCTTCGATTACCAGAAGCTGGATCCGAAAAGCTCCGATGACGCGCCATTGTTTGCCTGGCGCGACAGTTTCTTTACGGTCTGCAAAAAGTTCGAGATCAAACCAGCGGCCGCGTGCGTCCAGTTTGCACTGAAGATGCCGGGCGTCGTCAGCGTCGCTCTGAACACGGGAAAGCCCGAGCGGATCGGCGAAAACGTGCGGCTGACGCAAACCGAAATTCCCGCGGCGTTCTGGCAGGAGATGAAATTGGCGGGGCTACTGGAGGCAGAGTACCGGTACGTTTGAACGAACAGTCTGGAGTCTGGTGTCTGGAAGTCTGGAGTCTCACAGAACCGAACGACTCCAGACTTCCAGACTCTCGACTCGCTTTTTTGACGCATCTTTCCGATATTGCCGTCTACTGTAAAAACGGCTACAAAGCAGCCGTTCGCTCCTTTAAGGAGACTCGCTATGCGTAAACTTTTGCTGTGGTGTTGTGTTGTAATGATGGCGGCGGGGACGGCGACCGCTGCGGCCGAGCAGGCACAGACAACGACTTGCCCCCTGACGCTGATCATCTGCACGACGAAAGATCAGCGTGAAACTGCCTCCTCCTTCGGCACGGGAACGATGATCCAAAACATGCAAGGGGAGGTGCCTTACGCGTCGCCGTCGGGCAAGTTGCGCTTCAAGATCGTTGGCGAGAAGAAAGTTCTCGTCGATCGGAACGACGACGGGAAACTGGACGCAGCGGACGGCGAACCGGTCACCTTCGGCGATCCAGTCCAGGTCTCGGTGGTGCTGGGCGACAAGCATGTCCAGATTCCAGTTGTGATCGAACCGATGGGCGACAACGGGAAGTGGTTCTACGCACGAGTCGTCACGCTGGCCTGGCTGGAAGGCGAGTTCGAGAAAACCAAGCTTCAGATCTTCGACTCGAACGGAAACGGCCGCTTCGGCGAGATCGCGAAGAAGAACGAAGGCCTCTCCGACATGATCCAGATCGGCCAGCGCCCGGCTCAAACGCTTGCGGAATATCTCGCCATCGATGGCAAACTGTACAAACTCAAACTTGCGGACGACTGCACGTCGCTGACGCTGAAGCCGTACACGGGCCAGACCGCGACACTGAAACTCGGCGCCGCCGAAGGCTGGACGATCAACACGACACTGAACCACAAGGACGATTCTTTCAACACGTCACTGAACGCCGGCGAGACCTGCACCCTTCTGCCGGGGAACTACGAAATCGAAAATCTGAACGCGGCGCGCGGCGAAAAAGGTTCGGAGAACCCGAGCGTTTCGCTCAGCGGAGCGGGCAATACCGAGAAGACGAAGCCGATCCGCATCAACGCCGGCGAGAACACCCTCACCTTCGGACCGCCGTTCAAACTTGAGTTCGCCGTGACGCGCTCCACGGAAGATGCCGGCGATGTGGAGATTGGCGGCGTGTCGCTGGTGGGAACTGGCGGCGAGGAATACCAGGCCTGCAACAATTGCCAGGAACGTTCCAGCAGCCTGACGGTCTGGCTTCGTTCCGGCTCGAAGGAACAGAAGGTGTCCACGCTGAGTTATGGGTGAGGCGGGCTCAGCGGGGGCTCCTGGCGAGTCCCGGACGAATTCAGCAAGGATGCGAATGCAGAAGTCGTGGTCAAGTTTGCGACGAAGAATCTGGACAAGATGGAGGCCGCCAAAAAGCTTGCGGACGTGCCGAAAGAAAAGCCGTCCGCTCAAGGCCTGATCGCCAAAGCGAGGAAGCTGAGCAACGAGTGCAACGACGACGCCGGCGCCGCGCGCATCTATGAATTGGCGGCAAAACTGCACTCCGACGATTCCTACACATTGAACGAATGCGCGTGGTTCCTGTTGACCTGCAAGGACGAAAAGGTGCGCGATCCGCAGAAGGCTTTGCCGCTGGCGCGCAAGGCCGTCAAGGAGACGAAGGAAGAGGAAGGGCACGTGCTGGATACACTCGCCAAGGCGCTGCACGACACCGGCGATCTGGCGGGCGCCGCGAAGTATTCGAAGATGGCGGCAGAAAAATCGCCCGGCAACCAGGACGTCGCGGAGCGGGCCAAAGAATACGCAAAAGACGCGGCTTCAGTAGGCAGCGGCAGTAAGCAGTAGGCAGGAACGGCGCGGAAGCTAAGAGCCTACTGGCTGGTCACGGCTTTCAGGATCACGCGGCGAATCCACTCGAGTTCTTCGTGGCTGAGGCCCTCGCCGAATCTCGCGGTCTTTTCATCGGAGATGGCGGCGAGCTGCGGGGCGGAGTTCTTTCCGTGAATCGGCTGCTCGATTCGCAGCTCTTCCAGTTTGCCAGCCGGTATCTCCACGCGTTTCCAGAGCAGCAGGCCTTTGTGCGAGACTCGCAAGCACTCCGGGTCGGCTTCGACCACGCCGCGGCGGTTCCGGCGCGAGAGCAGCGCCAAGAGCGCTCCGCCGACCGGCAGCAGCACAAAGCCGATACCAATGAACGCGCCAAAGATCCACTGAACCCCTGCCGGCATTCCGTTGAACGAAAGCAGCGCGGGCACGAACGTAAACAAAACGAAACATGAAAACCCAATGGCGGCGACGAGGGCGACGACCGGCACACAGCCCAGCGGCGGCGGTGGGATTTCGAAATGCACCGCATTGCCTTCAGCGGAGAACGTGGCGCGCATGTCGGCGGGTGGCGTGGTGATATCCACCTCTTGGCCGGTGCGGGCGAGTTGCTCGCGCAGGGATTCGTCGAGGTGCCCGGCCTCACGCCGGACTTCGATGCCGCTGCTCAGGTCCACAATGGGAAGGTCGGCGAACTTCGCGACCTCCTCAGCGAACTTGCGCGACTCGCCTTCTGTTCGCGGTTCGGCAATCTCCAGCTTGGCGCCCGCAGAGCCCTTCAATTGCACGGGGTAGGCGGTATAGCGCCCGCTGCCGCTGCCACGTTCTTCGCGCGACATATGCACTTCTTCGAAGGTGTCGAGTTCCTGGACTTTGGTCCACATCGGGAAAAGCAGCCCGTACCAGCGCGTGACGGTCTTCAATCCTTTGTCGAGGATCACGCCGCTGCGTCCGAAAACGAAAGCGGAGCCGACGGCACCGAAGACGAGGCCGAACAGGAAGACGGGAACGCGAGCAGAGGGCGCTCCGCCATTCCAGATGCCGCTGAACGCGGTGGTCATCGCAAACAGGCCAAAGCCGAAAAACGGCAGACCGAAGAGAGCCATGCATCCGCCGCCGGAACGGTAGGACAGGCGGTTGGGTTCGTCGGAGTTGATTCGGCGCATGAAAGGTTTTTAGCGGAAAAAACGGCGGGGGCAAGGCGAAGGCAGCGGGGAGAACCGTTCAATACATTTCGATCAGTTGTTCGTTCGGATAATCCGGATGGCCGGGAAGCAATCGCTGCCGCATCGGATCGACAATCAAATCCAGCCCTTCAAGCGCGAGCTGTCCGAGCAATGCGGGCATGCCCGGATGCGAAGCCATGACCAGCACATGATCTTCGTGCCCCATAACTTTGATGCGTACCGAGCCGTGAATCTTGCGCACTGTTCTGAGAAGCGCACCCAGCACTCATGGGTTTCGGGCGATTACATATTCTCATTTGACCAAACCCAACTCCTTTGCCACGTCCTCGTACGGTCGGCGTTTGCGATAGTCGGGTTCGGCCTTGGCTCTTCGCAACGCCTTTAGATCTTCGTAGTCCTCGATCATTTCCTGCATACGCAGGAACTCCTTGTACGGAATGACGGCGTATTCTTTCTTGCCTGACTTGCCGATGATCTGAGTATGCATGGCCTCAATTCCTGTACGCTTCCTTGCGGTCCAGAACGCGGGCAATCACAATTGTATCCTTTTCGATTGCGAACAGAACCCGCCAACTGCCTACTCTCAGCCTATATTCCGGCACATGGTTGACAAGCTTCTTGACATCACCGGCCAAGCCGGCTCTGAGAGCCATGATCGCTTTGTGAATTTTGGCAGCTTCTTCTTCTGAAATCGCCTTCAAATCCTTCTCTGCCCGGCGGGTGATTTCCAATCTGTATGTCATTTTGATCCACACCCCTACCACCACCCGCAGCGCGCTGCCGCTGCCGACTGCCTACTTCTCTTCTTTCTTGTCCTTCTCCTTGTCTTTGTCCTTTGCGTCGTCTTCGCCGGGCACCGGGGGGGCTTGGGGGCCGGAGTTCAACTCGTCGGCGATGCGTTTGGTGATGCGGGCGATTTCGCCTTCTTTGACGGCGGAGCGGCGCAGGCGGTCCTTCTGGTCTTTGTTTAAGTCCTTCTGCTCGGCCTTGGTCTTGTTGACTTCGTCGTCGATCTTCTTAGTCTGCGAATTCACGTTGCGCTGCATGATGCGCAGCATTTTCAGCTCGGCCAGCGGAGGCACCAGCGGCTGCTTGCCGCCGCCGCCACCACCGCCTCCTCCACCCTGCTGCTTTTGTTGTTCCTGGCGTTCTTTGCGAAGAGCTTCGATCAGATCGGCGAGGTTGCGGATCACGTCGTCTTCAATGTCCTGCGTAAGCGAGCCGCTCTCCTCTTTATCCAGGCGCGCGGCGGCTTCGGACATGTCGTTGCCGGCGCCTTGCAGCACGAACTGGAACACCGGCGCGTCTTCGAGCTTCTTCACGACGACCTTCGCCGAATCAGAGAGTTTCTGCTGGTCTTCGAAGACCTGCCGCAGCATGCCGCGGGCTCGGCGGGGGAGCGGCGCGGGCTCCTTGCCGGCGGGAGCGGGGCGCTGCTTTTCGACATCCTGCGTTTTAGTCAACAGATCGCGCTGGACGCCGAGCATCTTTTTCAGTTCCTGCTCGATCTGGAAGAGCTGTTCGCTGCGGTTCTGCTGCTGCATCTGGTTCTGGAATTGGTCCAGATTCTCGAGTGCGTCCTGCAGATCCTGCTCCGCTTCCTCCTCGCTGCTCTTGGAGCCGCTTTGGTTTCCCTGGCCCATCTGGCCGGCGGCGGCGGATTGGTTGCGGCTGGCGGATTCGTTCGCGGCGGCGGCTTTTTCGGCGTTGCGATTGCCGGTCTTGTCGCGGAAGTTGTCGAGCTTCTTCTGCAAGCGCTGCACTTCGTCGCGCAGAGCGTTCTGAATCGGCTTCAGGCGGTTGAGGACTTCGGGAGCGCGCGGATCTTTTTCCTTGGCGGCTTTGGCGGCCAGTTCATTCAACGCGTCGAGAGCCTTGTCGAGTTCGCTAAGGGCCTTTTCCTGTTCCTGCGAGGCGCCTTTGGTGTCGGGGCCTTCCTTCTGGTCACCCTCGCCGCTCTTGCCTTCCTTGCCCAGATTGTTCTGAGCGTTCTGCATGTTGCTAGAAGCGTTCTTGACGTTATCCGCGGGCTTCTTGTCGTTCTGATTTTCAGGCAACTGATCCTGAAGCTTCTTCACTTCGGCGCCGAGCTTGCGGGCGTCGTCCTTGAGATCCTTCTGATCGCGTTCCAAGCGGCGCGAGGGCGTTTTCAGCTCTTCGATCTTACGGCGCATGTCGGCGAGTTTGTCCTTGGCGTCTTCGAGCGCGTCGATGGCTTTCGATTCGTTCTTTGTCGCGGCGGCGGGGTCGGGTTTGCCGAGGTCCTTTGAGGATTGCGCCATCTTGTCGGCGGCTTCGGCGACTTTTGAGGCGGCGCCGGCGGGATCGTTCTTGGGCTGCGTGCCGGAGGCGCTGGCGTGGGCCTGGTCGATGTCCTTCGCCAGCTTGTCGAGCTTCTCTTGCAGGCCCTTGGTGCGCGTCTGCACGCCGGTCTGCTGCTGGCCGACTTTGCCGTGTTCGGCGGCTTTGTCTTTGGCCAGTTCGCCGGAGGCGCCTTGCAGAATTTCGCGGGCTTTTTTCAGGCGGTCGGCGGCGGAGGTTTGCAGGCCAGAGGCTTTCATGGAGCTGCTGCGGTCGCCGGAGGGCGCGCCGCGGCGGAGCGTGTCGGAGCCATCGGACATGTCGCGGCTGCTGCCTTCGAGTTCGGGCATGGCTTGCGCGGCGGATTTGCCAGCCGCAGCGAGCTTCTTGTCTTTGGCACCCTGATCGGGCGTGTTTGCCGCGCGGATCAGGTTGGCCATGCGATTGGTCAGTTCGTCGAGCTTGCCGCGGGTGTCGGCCTGGCGATTGGCTTGATCGATGGACGCGTCTTCGAAACGTTTGTGTTCGATGCCGAGCGCCTTGAGCAGCACTTCTTCAGCGCGGGCGAGCTTTTCGGTGGCATTGAGCTGTGAGGCGGCGGCGTCCTTGGCTTTGTTCTCAGAAAGCGCCACGGTCACGTTCTTCATTTCATCGGGGGCTTGCAACGCCAGCGAACCGGCCTGCGTGAGCGCGCGCGCGGCGGCTTGCAGCAGAGCGACTTGGGGCGTGTCCTTGGCGGCGTCGCCGGCTTTGGCGAGAATTTCTTTAACGGTCTTGTTGAGGTCATCGGCAGCCGGGGCGAGAGCGGTCAGAGCGCCAGCGGTGTCGGCGCGCAGGCGGGCCTGATCGTCCTGCACGGCCTTCAGATCGGAGCCTTCCTTGTTGACCTTCGCGCGCAGCGCTTCCTGCGAAACGCGGAGCTTCTTCATGCGGTCGTAGTGTTCGCGCAGGACTTTTTCGGCTTTGCCGTCGGAGATGTCGTTGCTTTCCTTGGCCAGAGCGCGCTCTTCGACTTCGAGGAGCTCCAGTTCGTGTACGGCGCGAGCGATCTCGCGTTCGGCGGGGCTAAGTTGATCGACGGTGTCCTTGAAGACCTGGTTCTGGTCCTTGATGAGCTGCTCCAGATCCTTCTGCGCGGACGCGAGCGATTCTTCGAGTTTGCCGGCTTGCGGGTCGGGCGTGTTCTGAAGGTTCTGCGTCTGCTCCTTCAGCTTCTCCTGGCGATTGCGGATATCCTGAAGCTGCTGCTTGGCCTGCGCGATGGATCGTTCGAGCGCGGCTTTGTCCCGGATGTCGTCGGTGCGCTTGAGGAGTTCGCGCTGCCGTTCGAGGATGTTGCGCAGTTCGTTGGCGGTGCGCTGAATGTCCTTCATCATCTCTTTGTCCACGTCGCGGCGGCGGCTGAGGACGGTGATGATGCGTTCCAGACCCGTTTCAGCTCCGCGCTGTTTACTGCCGGCGGTGCCGAAGGCGAAGTTGTCTTTGATCTGCGTTTGAGCGGCGCGCATTTTGTCTTCGATGCCGGGACTCGGATCGCCGGTCGTGGCCAGGTCGGGCTTGTCGGGCGTGGCGTCGGTGTTCTGGGCGATCTTGATGGCGTCGTCGATGTTCTTGGCGACGAACTTGTCGAGTTCCATCATCTTGGCGTAGGCCTGCGTCATGCGTTCGAAGAGCGCGCGCATGTCGGTGGCGCAGTCGCGCTGTTCGTGCGAGAGGCCGGTGACCTGGCCTTGCTCTTCCTTCGTCGCCTCGCTGGGTTTCTTCGCGCCCAGGCGGTCTTTGAATTCGGCGGTGAGGCGCGTGACGTTGCGCTGCTTCAGGAGCAGTTCGCGCGTCATGCGCAGGAGGTCTTCGGTCTCGGCCCACTTCTGCATTTGTTCGAGCAGGGCTTTCAGGTCGGAGATGATTTCGTCCTGCTTCTTGATCGCGTTCTTCAGGTTCAGCACGCGGTCGTCATCGGCCCTGGCCAGAGCGCTGGCGGAGATTTCGCGCGAGGCATCGGGCATCTTCTTAGTGTGTTCGGTTTCGAGCACGTCGCGGATGGCGGTGAGGCGGTCCTTGTCATCGGGCGTGTCGAGGCCGTTGTAGATGTAGCGCTGGATGAGCGTATCGAAGGCGTTTTGGAGCGCGTGCGTCTTGCGGCGGACTTCTTCCTGCAAAGCGCCGGCTTCGGAAACTTTGGTCCGGTCGGCGGGCGCGAAAGGGTTGCCGACGGAAATGTGGTCTTTGATCGCGTCGACCTGCTTGCGGTCGTTTTCCTCATCACGAATGATGACTTTCAGATCCTCGATGAGGCGCAGGCGTTCGATGTCGAGCTTGCGGCGGATTTCTTCCGAAGAGAGCACGCGGAAATGGTAGACCTGCGGTTCGGTGCCCTTTCGTGCCGTCGGACACCAGTCGTAGGCTTCGGCCCAGTATTCGACCACGTCGCCGGATTCAAGACCGAGCTCCGCCAAGCTCCAGTCCTTGGTGATGTCGAGTTTTTGCGCGCTCTTGTTGAATGCACCGGGCTGGGGTTCGGGCAGATCGAAACTGCCGGTCACGACGGGGCTGCTGGGGTCGATGGCGACGGGCGCCTGGTTGCGCGCGCCGGCGACGTTCTGCTGCGGAGCGGGCGCGACACCTTTGTAGCGTTTGAACTTGATGACGCCTTTGCGCAAACCCCAGTCGTCTTCTAAGCCCAGCGCAAGAGCAACCGTGGCCATGGGAGTGACTTCGAGATCGGCGGCGGGAGTCTTCCAGGTCAGGCGCGGCAGAGCATCCGGCAGAACCCAGACTTTGTGGCGGATCTTGTTGTTCTTGTTGTCGAGGCCGTCACGGTCGCGCAGGAAGATTTCGTAGTCCTTCGATTCATCCATCGTGAAGGGGTACGCGGCAGTCATGCCGTCGATCGTCAAGATCATCGGCTTGGGATCGTCGTTGCCCAGCTTGATCATCACGCCATCATCCGAACGCATGGGCTTGTTGAAGGTGCAATTCAGCGTGGCTTCGGTGCCGACCACCGCGCGCAGGCTGCGTTCGCGCTTGGGTTCGCTGGGCTTGTCGGTGATGTAGCTGGGGAATTTGTAGGTCACGGTCATGTTGGCGATGTCGGGACGGTCCACGGCTCGAACGCTGAACGGGCCGGCTTCGTTGTCGTTGGCTTTGATGCGGAACGAGAAACTGGAAATGACCGGGTTGTAGTCGTACTGGAATTCCTTGAGCTTCTGGCCGGTCTGTTCGTTGGTGCGGGTCTTGCCGTTGACCGGCTCCGGATTGCTGTAGCCTTTGCCGTGATCGAATTCGATGAATGCCTGGCCGGGCAGTTCGCCGGTGACAATCGCGATAATCGAAGTGCCTTCGTTGCGCGGGACGATCTTTTCGATGCCGCGGTGGCCGTCGATGGTCACTTCGATCTGCGTGCGAACAGGATACGTCTGCCGCGAAAGCGGATTGAGCAGCCGCAGCAGGCCGACGCCAAGATATTCGCGAGTGACCGAAATGCCGCCCAGGGAGCCGATCAGCAGCAGCGAGCCGAGCGCTCCGAAGAGCACCGGGCGGATGCGGTTGAACTTGACGACGCGGGAGAATTCCAGCGCGGCCGTCTGCTGATAGGCCTGGCGCGCGACTTCCTCCACCATCGGCGCGCTGATGGTGCGGTCGTCGGCGAGCATGCGGGTGAGCTGCACGGTGGAAATGAGGCTGTCGTTGAGGTGCGGGAATTCTCTCTCGACGGCCAGAGCCATGTCGTCCAAAGAAAGTGGAACCAACAAGGGAGACACCAGCCGGCGGTAAAGCAGCGTGGCCAGGCCACCGATGATGGCCAAGGACATAACAATACGAAAGGCCGTGTTGACGGGCCGATTGGAGCGGAAGAAGAAATAATCCAGCACTATTGCGCCCAGGACGCACAGGACGCCCACCAAGACCAGGCGGCTGAAGCCGTCCAGCGCGCAGGCTTTGCGAAGGCTGCTGCGCAGGACGAGCAGGCGGTGTTTGATGTTGGATTCAATCATGTGCGTGTTCCTGGGGCATCATCAGGGCAAACCGACTCAAGCATCTTCCGCTTTGAGCAGCGGAAATCAAGAGATTGAGTCTGGAGTCTAGCCGTCTGGAGTCTAGAGTCCGATGTTTCGCGTGCCGTTGACTCCAGACTCCAGACTCCAGACTCCAGACTGGTAACGTCTATATGACGCTTAGCACTGCACGCGGTCACTACAATTTCGTCATTTTTCGACCTAACAACGCCGCGCGCCGACCGCAACATTACGCCGCGGACATTGTGGCAACTACTAGCTAAAGCCGTACCTGAAGGCTGCCGATTATCTCCTCTTGCAGTCGTGGGGACTGTGGAGGTCGTGGATTTTACGGGGGGAGAAGAAAATGTTCGCAGCCAAGTGGTTCCTCGTGCCGAGTTTGTGCGCCGCCATCGGATTTGGGGCTTGTTCACCCGCTTTGGCGGTTGGCAAGCACGCGCCGGCCAGTTCGGTCAGCAAGAAGCATCATCCAGCCAAGAAGCCTGCCGCGAAGAAGGTTGTCAAACCGGCAAGCATGAGCAAGACGACCCATGCGCCCAAGAAGCACGCGCCCGCGAAGAAGAAGCATGTGCCGGCCTCGCATTCGACAAAACCGGTGAAGGGCAAGGGCGAGGCCGTCAAACTTTAACGGATAGGGTTCAGGGGCATCGGTGTGTGAACGCCGATGCTCCACCAGCTTTTCCACACTATCGGCTACCGTTTTCAGTAATTGGCTACTAATCGGCTACTGGCAAGCGGCAAGGTTGAACGGCACGGGCAGCCAACAGCAAACAGAGGCTGCCCGTGGCACATTAGAGCACCGCACGGGCAGCCAACAGCAAACAGAGGCTGCCCGTGGCACATTAGAGCATCAGACTTCTTCGGGTTGAGGCGGCGGAGCTTCGCGCGCGGCTTCGTCTGGGGAAATGTAGGGCAGGTAGATTTTGAAGCGCGTGCCGCGGCCGAGTTCGCTGGACACTTCGATATCGCCGCCGGTGCGGCGGATGTACGTGGCGACGGTGGCCAGGCCGAGGCCGGAGCCTTTCGCGACGCCTTTGGTCGTGAAGAACGGTTCGAATAGTCGCGCGCGCACTTCTTCGCTCATGCCGGTGCCGGTGTCGCTGACGGCGAGCAGCGTGTAGCGGCCGGGCAGCAGGCGACCTTGTTCGCGCGCGGCGCCGTCATTTAGGTTGATTCTTAGGGTTTCAATCAGAAGCCGGCCGCCGCTGGGCATCGCCTGGCGAGCGTTAATCACCAGATTGATGATGGTTTGTTCGATGTGAGTCCGGTCGGCTCGCACATAGCCGACGTCGGGTTCCAGGCTGGCCTGAAAGACGATATCCCGCCCCAGCAGCGGCTTGAGCAGCGCGCAGGTATCGCTGACCACCGTGTTGATGTCCAAGGCTCGCGGCGTGGACATGCCGCTTCTGCCGAGCATGATGAGCTGCTCGTTCACTTCGGTGGCGCGCGCGACGACTTTCTGGAGCATTTCGATGTTGCGGCGCTGCGCGTCCTTGTGATCGAGGCATTGGAGCATCAGGTTGCTGTAGCCTTTGACCACGCTCATCAAGTGGCCGAAATACGATGCGGCGCCGGCGGCGAAACGGCCGACAGCCTCCATCGCTTTTGATTCGCGCAGTTGTTCTTCGCTGCTGCGCAAGGCGTCTTCGGTCCGCTTGCGTTCGCTCATATCGACCTGCACGCCGACGAGCGCGAAGTCACCAGGCTTGAGCGGCTTGATCCGCACATACTCGCTCATGTGCCGCAGCGAGCCGTCGGCGGCGTAAATGCTGAATTCCTGCTGGTAGCCGGGCTGGCCAGTCTCGATGGCAATGTAAGAGACCTTGTCCATGCGCTCAAGTTCGGCGGGCGGCAGGTGTTCGACGTAGATATCACCGTCGCTGCGATCCGTGCCGAAACCGAGCTCCTGGCGTACAGCGGCGGGCGAGAGGATTTTGAAGTCCTCCCACAAATGGCGGCCGGTGGGAAGCCGTTTCACGCGGGCCTCCCACAAGACACAGCGAGCGCTGGCGATGACCTCCTGCAAAGCGCGCAGGCGTTCTCGCAAGTCTTCAGGGCTCTCTGGGCTTTCCTGGGCCATCTCAGTTCTCCGCGATGCACCCGGCACCGGTTGAAGAGGATGTTATCCAGTTTGTGGGGTTCTTGCTAGTGGGGAGAACGGCAGCAGTCCGCTCGTGCTTGGATCTTGCGCTCTTTGGATAAGATTTTGAAACTCGAAGAAATGATGAATGCGGAATGATGAATGCGGAATTAGGTCTATAGTGTTGCCTCTTGCGCTGTTGCAGCCATATTCATCATTCCGCATTCATCATTCATCATTCGGATGCAGGTGATCATTTCGCTGTTTCCGGCTTGTCCGGGCTAGGCGGGAACGGAAGGACGGGGAACGGCACGCACGAGACCGGCGCAAAAGAACGCGCCGGTCACGTGCGTGGCACCACACAGAACGCTGGCCTTTCGGGGTAAAAATGATAGAATTCCGGGCGTGATTCGACCCTGCAAACTGATGCTCTGGACAATTCTGGCGGGCTGCGTATGCGCGGCGGCGCTGGCGTTGGAGAAGCCGCGCAAAGATCCGCCGGTGGAGATTGTCGATCCGGACGTTCAGCCGGCAGACCCGAACAGCCGGGGGCAGGTGCTGGAACCGGACCACGATCCAGATGGGTCCGCGCTGGATTTGCCGCGGGCGGAGATTTCGGGCGAAGGCGAGATTGCTCTGGGCTGCTGGCTCGCGTTGGACGGCAGCGCATCGAATGATCCGCTGGGTGGGCCGCTCGAATATCAGTGGCAGCAAGTCGCCGGGCCGAAGCTGGCTCTGGCTCACGGCGACCAAAAGCAGGCGAAGCTGTGGCTATTTCTGGCCAGCCCCGGCGAATTCCGCTTTGTGTTGCGCGTGAAGAACAAGAAGGGGCTGAGCGCTCCAGCAGAGCGAAAATTTACGGTTCCCAATACGCGGCCGCCGCTTCCGGAGTCTGAGGCCCGGAAGGTGCTGGGCGCTGGGGAACTTTTCGCGCTGCCGGGCGAAGGGTGGCAGCAGGTCTGCGGCGGGAAGCTGGAACTACGGAACGAAAACGGCATCACGACCTGCCGGCCGGCTCGGCCCGGGCTGTATTTGTTTGAGGCACCGCGAGCGGGCGATGTGCCGGAGCGGCGGGGCGCGGTGGTTCCGCCGGGGCGCGACGGCGTGCTAGGGGACCGGCGGCCGATCGCAAAAGTGACGAACAATCTGAAAGGCGAGGCGGGCAAGCCGCTGCTCATTAATGGAATGCTGTCCTTCGATCCGGACGGCGCGGAAGAAACGCAGCAGCTTCAAGCGCGCTGGACACTGGGCGACAAGTATCGCGGCGTAAAGCTGGAACCGCTGGCGAATGTGCGCGCGCATTTCACGGCGCCCAAGCCGGGGCTTTACAGCGTGTCGCTGGTGGTGAGCGACGGGCGGCTGGACTCCGAGCCGCCGGAGCATGTGTTTATCGAGATCACGCCGCCGGTAGCCGCCGAGGAGATTGCGGAAGAGTGGCTGCCGGACGTGGACCGGAGCGATCCACGCTTCCGCAAAACCACGCTGGGGCTTTGGGACAACCTGGACCGAGCGGTGCGGCTTTTTCCATCGCGGTGCGGGATTACGCTGCGGGTGGATTCGGAAGTCGCGGCGCCGGAGCGGTTCGAGCAGATTCCGCTGGCTCTGGAGGTTCGGGACGGCGCGGTGCTGCATCTGGTGGATTGGATCGGGCGGCAGACGGATTCGCGTTACCGGCGCGAGCCTGGCGGGCGGTCGATGTGGCTGACCACTGCTCTGCAATGGGCGAAAGAAGAGCGGCTGGAACCGGTGCCGGTGCAGGTCGATGCGCTGTATGCGAAGCCGGACGGTTCCGATCTGATGGCGTGCATTCTGCCGGGATTCAAGCAGATCATTGATTGCCGAACGGAGACGTCGCTGACATTCGACGCGTCGCGGCAGATGATTCTGGGAAGCCTGCCGGCGTCGGCGTCGGCGCGGCTGAAAGAAATCTGTGAGGCGTTGCGCATTCCGGAAGGGCAGGGCTTGCCGCCGCTGGAATTACCCACGGTCGCGGAGTTCCGGTTACAGAAGACGCTCGCGGAGAAAGTGGTGACGCTGAAGCGCGAGCGGCGGCGCGTGGACTTTTTGCTGCGCGATCTGGCGGAAGTTTCGGGCGTGGCGACGGGCTGCGATCCGCGGCAGTTCACCAAAGGTCTGCCGTACGTGAACGTAGACATCGTGGACGCTCCCCTGCGCGATGCGGTGCGGACGATCGTACATGTCGCGGGCTTCGACGGCTGCAGCGTAGAGCCGCCGGGTGGATTGTGGTTCTACCGCGGTGCGCGGCCGTATCCGTCGAGCGAGCTGCTGTGGGACCACGCCATGGTGATGACGTACGATCTGTCGCGGCTGATGCAGCAGCTTGGGCCCGCGGCAGGGATGCTGCTGAGCGGCGAGGCGATCGCGTATGCGATTCAGCGGCGGGTGTATCCGGACTCGTGGAAGGAGCCGGGAGCTCTGATCTTTTATCATCCGCCGACGCGGAAGTTGCTGGTCATGCATGGGCCGATGGCGCAGAGGCGCGTTCTGGAGTTTTTGTATGACTTGGGGCAACGGGGCGTGTGGGCATTAGGACCGGTGGAGCAGTAAATGAATTCAAAATTAAGAATTCAAAATTAAAAATTGCGGACGTACGCGAGGCGTTAGATTATGGCATCGGCAGCGGGGAAGTTTATAGAGGGATTGGGCGCGCAGGTCGCCGACGCGCTCGGGCAGTATCAGTTCTTCAGATCTCGATGCGAATTTCGAAAGAGCGCCGGAGAAGGCGACGACGTTATTGTCTTGTCTGGAAACAATAAGTGGTCGCCTCACATCCATTTGTCTTTTCACGTTGGGCGAAACTTTGCAGCAGCCAAGCCCATAGAAAAGCTCCTCGGCCTTACCCCTTTCTATTACCAGATTCACCAGTGGTCGCAAAACACGAGGTACGCAAAAAGCTTGCGATTTGCCGGCCCCTGTACTTGGTCGATAGACATCAACTCCCCGCCAGAGTCTCTGGTCCCAGAGATCGTGGCAGCAATTCACGGCATCGCAGATCCCTTTCTTGAACGCTTCGCTAAGATTGAAGTCGCGCGTGATGCCCTTGCGACAAACGATCCGTGGTGCGTTGGGGGAAGTATACTTTGGCGGCAACTGCTCGTACTCGACCTGACGCTGAACGATTTGGCGCATTTTGAGACGTGGGCCAAGTCGAACCTCAAGGATTTCAGCCGCGTGCAGGCCGCAGAGATGATCGCTCAGTACCATGCAGATACCGCGCGCTTGGCGTCAAAGGAGTAAGCCATGTTGAAACCCACAAGCCTTTTGCTTTGCGCATTGCTGCTGTCCTGCCTGGGATTTGCCGCCGATGGCACATGGGGAGAGTCCAAGGGCGGCCTGCAGAGTTCGCTTTCGGCGGGGGAATTGACGGCGGGGGCGAAGTTTGAGATCAGGTTGAGCTTGCGCAATCAGGGGGCGGCGGCGGTGACGCTGCCGGCGGGGAAGGATGTTTTCGGGTGGCTGTTCATTTCGCAGCAGAGCGATGAAGGGAAAAAGGCTTACTTCACCGACAAGCTGCTTGTCACCGAGGGCATCGAGTGGCCGGCGGAATTGAAGACGGACAAAGTGGTGGAGTTCAAGCCGCGCGATCTGGGCGAGGCCAGTGTGTATAAGTTCGAAAAAGGGCTGAAGATGAGCGGTGGGTATCCGGTGGCGCCCGACGGCGGGGAGTTCAAGGCGGCGGGTAAGCTGGGGGCTCTGATGTCGCCGGGAAAGGCGAGCGGGAAGCTGTTCCTGTTTTTTCCGGCGAAGGACGCGCCGATGCTGCTGACGTCGAACACGTTCGAGTTCGAGATCACTTCGCCGGACCTGACGAAGCTTTCGCCGGAAGCGCGGAAGACCGTCGTGAAAGAACTGCTGGCGCAGTTCGACCGCGATCCGTTCGGCGGCAAGGCGGCTCACGAACGCGCCGTAAAATTGGGCAAGCAGATCGTGCCCGATCTGGTGGCGGCGATGAAGGAGAAGCGGCCGGACCATTCGCGGATGTGGATCGCGACGACGATCGCCGATATTCCGTGCCCGGAAGCGACGGCTGAATGCATCGCTCTATTGCAGGACCCGCAGAGCGATCTGCGGTCGGTGATCGCGTATCACGGCGTGAAGCAGAACGACCCGAAGCTGGATGCCGCGTTGCTTGCGGCCGGGAAGAAGGCGAAGGGCGAAGGCTTCGTCGCGTACGGACTGCTGGGCTTCATGTGCTTCCGTGGGACCGTGCCGCCGGAATTTCTGGAGGTAGGGCTGGAGAGCACCGACCCGCGGGCGCGTTCGACGGTGGTCAATGTTCTGGCCGGCGCGGCGAGCGAGTACAACGTGGCTCGGCTGAAACAGCTCACGCACGACAAGGAGCCGCGGATTCGGGCGACGGCGCAGAAGGTTTTGGATGCGATGAACACGGCGGCGGCGGCGGGCGGGAAGCAGTAGGCAGGAGGCAGGCGCAGTAGGCAGGACGCAGTGGCAGTAAGCAGGATGCAGGAGTCGGTAAGCAGGAACGGCGGATTGCGGAATTCGGATTACGGATTGAACGACGAAGCGCGGAGATCATGGCGGTGGCTTCTTTTGATTGCTTCGGCGAGACAGATCCGCGGAAAATGCCGACGCATCTTTTCTTTGGCGCACTGCATATCGACTATGGTTCCGCTCAGCGGGCGGACGTTGCCAAGCAGGATTTTTCCGTCTGCCCACGACACTGGTACGTCAATGCAACCTTTCGATGTAAAGCGTGCGACACCAAGTTCGTCTTCTCGGCAGAGGAGCAGCGTTTCTGGTATGAGGAGCGGAGGTTCTATGTTGATTCCCGACCGCGACAATGCCCTGCGTGCAGGAAACAGGATCGAAGAATGAAGTTACTGAAGCAGCGATACGACAGCCTGATCTCGAAAGCAGTCGCGGGCAAAGACGTGGGGGCGAAGCAGGCAGTGGTATCGCTCCTGGATGAGTTGGCGTCCTCGTCATACCCCCTGACGAAACGGACGGCAGAGCGTCGTCAGCTCTTGCTGAAGCAAATAAAAAAGCAACAAGCCGAAGGAAAGCGATGACAGGCGACCGCGATGTCGTGCTTGGCCATTCGGGACAGGCCATTCGGGATAGAGCACGCCAATTCTGAACGGGCGGCTCGAGTGCCGCATTCGTGGGCGCCGTGAAGGCTGGAAGCGGGTCGTGCCGATGGGTGTTTCTTGAGGGCTTCTTGCGCCTGCGGCGCCCAGCCGGCACGATGGCCGGGCTGGGCCACCCCTCACATTCCGCAATCCGAAATCTGCAATCCGCAATCGTCAGCCGCACGGGCAGCCAACGGCGAACAGAGGCTGCCCGTGCCACACACCAATCCGCAATCCGCAATCGTCAAATCTGCCACGGCGGTCGCTGGGCGACGGAGAGCATCTTGTCGGCTTCGGGGTCGTTGAGGAATTGCTCCTTTACGGGATCCCAAGTCAGCTTGCGGCCGAGTTTCACGGCGATGCCGCCGAGCAACAGGATGCTGATGGCTCGGTGGCCGGTTTCGGCGGGGCAGATGGGGGCTTTGCGGCTGCGCACGCAGTCGAGGAAATTGTCGGCGTGGCTTTCGTACTTGTAGAGGCGCAGGTCTTTGCTCGTGAGGGGCTGTTCCAAAATCTTCGCCGGTTCGGAGTAGATGCGTTCGCGATTGACGATGATGCGTCCTTCGCTGCCGATGAAGCCGATCGGGCCGCTATCGTCGGTCTTCACGCCGGGGACGGGGCAGCCGTAAACGTTCATCTTGTTGGCATAGCGGTAGACGAGTTTGCCTTCTTCAAAATCGATCTCGGTCGGACCGGTAGTGTCGCCATCGACGGCCCACTGGCAGATGTCGTAATGATGCTGGCCCCAGTTGTCGCTGCCCCAGCCATAAAGGTGCGCGCCGCAATTGCCGTTGTAGTTGACGAACGGCGCCGGACCGATGAAGAGTTCCCAATCGAGGCCGGCGGGAACTGGCTTGCCTGGGCCCGAGTACGGCGCGGGGTTGAAACCGCCGCCGCCGAGCGCGGCGTAGGCACCTTTGAACTCGCCCAGCCGGCCGTTGCGGACGTACTCGCACGCTCGGCGGAACATGCCGAGGTAGCAGCAGCGCTGCTGCGTGCCGGCCTGGTAAATGCGGCCGTAGCGCGCGCTGGCTTCCGCGACTTTGCGGCCTTCGGCCAGAACCAGGCTGGTCGGTTTTTCGCAGTAGACGTCCTTGCCGGCTTTCATCGCCATGGCACTCATGGTGGCGTGCCAGTGCGCGGGAGTGACAACGAGGACGGCGTCGATGTCGGGGCGCGCGATGACGTCGCGGAAATCGACGTAGCATTCGCAAGACTTGTATGAATCGGTGGCGGCTTTGCTGGCGTAGTGCTGGTTGACGCGCGCCTTCGCGCCTTCGCGCTTGTTCTTCCACACGTCGCAGACAGCCTGCACCTGGACTTCGTTGCGGCCAAGGTAGCCGCCGCTGACGTACGTCCAAGCTCCGCCGAATAGATGCCCGCTGCCTTGTCCGCCGAGGCCAATGAAGCCCATGTTGATGCGTTCGCTGGGCGGGACGGCGCCGTCTTTCCCGAGGGCTCGCGCAGGGATGAAGTACGGAGCAGCAACGGCGGCTGCGGCGGCTTTAAGGAATGAGCGGCGGCTGGGCATGGGCGGGTCTCCTGGCTTTGATGAACTCTGGCTTAATGGAATACGCCGCGAGCGCAACGGCAGACGAGAAAAAAGACGGGGGGACGGGGAGACGGGGGGACGGGGGGAAAACGGAAGGAGGCGGGAGGAAGTGGCGCAATCCTCCTGGATTGCGAGTGGCAAGGAAGGACGGGATGCATTGAGGGACGGAAGGACGCGGAGACGAGGAGATGCAAGCGCAAGGCGAGCGGCGCGCGCTTGCCCCCTCACCCCTAACCCCTCTCCCTCGCGGGGGAGAGGGGAACCGGAGCGACGGGCAGGATGACCGCACGACGGACGGCAGGCCGGAGGCCTGCGGTACGAAGGAACGGCACGCAATCCGGGAGGATTGCGCTACTTTCAGGGGCGGGGGGCGAGTTGGTTGACGGTGCGGAGGATCCAACGCCATTCTTTGCGGGCTTGTTTGAGGCGGGCGCGATAGCTGCGGTAGGTCGTCCGCCATTGTTTCGATAGACCCTGGCGGCGCAGTTCGGCTTGTTCAGACCACAAGTGCACAGCAGCCTCCAAGTTGGCTCGCGCGGTGGCCATGCGTTGGGCGAGTTGCGCCTTCAGGGAAGGATCGGCTTTGGCGATGCGGGCTTCGACATGCCGCGCGGTGACCTTGATGCGGGCCTGTTCGATAACCGGTTCGGGCGTGGCGTTGAGGGCTTTGGCCAGGCCCAGCCACTTCAGCCCGCGAATGAACCACTTGGCGGGATCCCACGCGTACCAACTGATTCCGTTGCGGAAGTCGCCGGGAAAACGGTGGTGGAAACTGTGGTAGCCTTCGCCAAAGGTCAGCAGCGCGACGGCCCAATTGTCTCGCGCGGAAGATTTTTCATCGTACGACGGCGTGCCGAACTGATGGGCGATCGAGTTGACGAAAAACGTCGAGTGATGGACCAGCACGATTCGCAGGAAGCCGCCCCACAAGAGGCCGGCGAGCGCGTTGCCAAAGAGCGCTCCGATGAGCGTCGGGAGGCCCAAGCCGCCGGCGAGCAGGAGGACTTTGTACCAGCGATGCTGCCACATCACGACGGGGTTTTTCTGCAGATCGCGCACGTTGTCGAGGCGGTTGGCGTAGTGATCGATATGGAAAATCCAGACGATATGCGCCCACCAGAAACCGCGCCGGATGCTGTACGGATCCCATTCCTGTTCGGGGTAAGCGTGGTGCCTGCGGTGGCCGGCGGACCAGCGCAGGATCGAGTTCTGCGCGGCCATCGCTCCGAAGATGGCATAAAAGAGCTGCACCCACCGGGAGCATTCATAACTGCGATGCGAAAAGTAGCGGTGGTAGCCGGCGCAGATGGAAAGGCCCACCAGAATGTAAAGGCCGGCGGTGAGCGACGGCATCCACCAATGAAAGCCGGTGTGAAAGGTGTGCCAGGCGAGGACGGGGACGGCCAGCACAGGAGAGAGCGTCAAAAAAACGATGTTGACCCAATCCTTGCGGATGGGGCTGGCGGATGCGGCTATCACGGTTGTGTTCCTGAAACTATGTTGGTTGAACAGTGGCGGAGTCTGCGAATAACAGGCAAGGACCACTACGAATTATCTTATCCAGAGGAGGGGACAAAGCAACGGGGAATACGAGGCACGGAAATCTCAAATTCGAAATCCGAAATTCGAAGGAAACGGACAAGAAGAAAACGGAAAAAACACAACGGAGTGGCGAGCGGGGAGCGCTGCCGGAGCGCTAAAGATCATCCGGCTTCAACCCGGTACGTTTTTCAATACGCGCGAGCATACGGGGGCCAATCTCTTCATGGTCGTGAAAAGCAAAGACGAAATCGGGCCAGCCAGGTCGAGCGAGAACACGATGTGAGCCGCTCTGGCGCTTAACGATCCAGCCGAGCCTCAGCAAGGCGGCGAGGACTCTGCTTGATCGAGTGGATGGCCATTGGCTCATGCTGAGACCGCAAACAGCTCGCGGAGTTCCGGCACGTCTTCACCATGCTCCAAGCGATCTGCGATGACACGAAGCGCTAAAGCCTGCACTTTGGACAGAGCCGCGTTGCGCGTCCGGCCGTAAGCTAGCACGCCTGGAAGTTCCATGACTTCGGCGATCCAGCGCCCGCCCGTTTCTCGCTCAGTTTCGATCGTCATGTCTAGCGTTCCTGCGCCGTCAATAGTCTACCCCTGGGCCGACGCTGGCGCAACTTTGCGATCAGTGGCGGAAGTGGACGAAGAGGCGGCCGAAGTTTTTGCTGTCTTTTTCGATGCGGTGGTATTGGGATTTAATTTCGGGGCGGTTGAGGAACTTGATGACCTTTTCCTTCAGTTTGCCGCTGCCTTTGCCGGGGATGATTTCGACGAGGACGATGCGCTTTTCACCGGCTTCGCGGATAACGCGCTGAAGTTCGTCTTCAATGTCGCGGCCTTTGTTGAAGATGTCGTGGAGGTCGAGGGTGATTTTGGCCATCGGGTTGTCTCCCATTCGGGGCGTTACAACTGCTTACCGCAGAGGACGCGGAGGACGCAGAGGAAAAGGAAAGGGGATAGGGTTCAGGGGTCGGGGTTCAGTATAGGCATGCTCGAAGCCTGAACCCTAGACCCTGGACCCTGGACCCTAAGAAATAAACGAGCAGACGTATTCGCAGAGGCCGGATTTGACTTCGATGTCGAAGCCGGACTTGGACGGGACTTCGAAAAGCTGGCCGGCGAAGTAGTTCTTCAGGTCGGGCTGGCCGTCGAGTTTGACGGTGCACTGACCGGCGACGATTTCCATGCGTTCGGCCTTGTCGGTGCCAAAGTGGAACTTTCCAGCGTAGATCAGGCCGAGGGTCTTCTTGCTGCCATCGGCGAAGAGGATGCTGTGGCTGACGACTTTTCCGTCGAAGTAGACGTTGGCCTTGGCGACGGCGGTGACGTTTTGGAATTCGGTTGGGGCTGCCATGAGTTTGAGTCTCCTTTAATGTGAGGCGCTGGGGAAGCTATAACCTGAGAAGGCGGCGGCAACAAGAGCAGCTTTCTTCGATCCAAACAAAATCCGAAGATTCGATGCAACTTTTTGGAGGCTGGGGCGTCATATATAAGGACGGCTCTTGAACCGCAAAGACGCGAAGGCGCAGAGGAAGGGCTTCTTGGTGGCGATGGATTGTGCACATGTGCAGTTTTGGACAGAAAACAGCAGGGTTCGGGGTTCAGGGTTCAGCACACGTGCAGTTTCTTACAGAACCCGGAGACTTGCGCACCTCGCGGCCCTCGGCACCCCTCCTTGGCGGGAGGGCAGGGACGCACGGTGCACGATGTGACGCACGCTTGAGTTCGCGCAAAAAGACGCGCGAACACAAGCGTGCCACCACACGTGCAATTTTTTACAGGCATTCGCTGGAATCGCGGATGGAGTTGGCTTGGGAAAGCTGTCAAGTGTTCGTGAAGTAACGGCTGCGAATTCCTCTTCCCCTTCTGCTTGGGGCGCTTAGAATCGCGGCTGCAATCGGAGCGGCGCTCACAATGAAAAAGTTGATGGTCCTGTCCCTCACGGTCGTTTTTCTCGCAACGGCAGCATTCGCTGGGCAACCGGACGAGAAGACGCAGACCAATGGCAACGAAATGTCGCTGCAGCTTTATCAGAAGCTGAAGCAGCATTTCGACGCGCTTTACGGAGCTCAGATGCCGCTGCTGCCGGGCGTGCAGCCGGTCAGCCGCGCCGATACGGAGAAAGCTCTGCGAACCGATGCGAGCGAGGCGAAGGCAGAACTGATCAAGGCGCTCGGTTCGTCGTCAGCCATTCACCGCGAATTGTCGGCTCGCGCATTGGAATACTGCGGCGACAAGAAGGCCGCGGTCGAGGCGCTGATAAAGATCGTGAATTCCGATACGGACGAAGGCGTGCGGCGGGCGGCGGCGGCGGGACTGGCGAAGATGCCGGACGCGTCGGCGAGCGAAGCGCTGATGAAGGGGCTTTCGGACAGCGCCGACGCGGTGCGGTCAAGCTGCGCGAACGGACTGGGCAACATCAAAGACCCGCGCGCGTGCGAACCGCTGCTGAAGATTCTTGCGAGCGACTTGAAGCCGATGGTGCGCATGCTGGCGGCGAATGCGCTATCGAAGATCAAGGAGAAGAGTTCGCTCGAAGCGCTGGGCAAGGCGCTCGAAACGGAAAAAGACGAACGCGTGAAGATGGCGATCGCGGGCGCGGTCCGGAGCATCATGGGCAGCGACACGGCGAAGACGGAGCCGATCCCCACGGCCGGAGAAGCGGCCAATGCGCTCTCGGATTTATCCAAGGAGATGAAGGAAGTCGAACAGAAGCTGCGCGAGGACCGGCACGATCAGGCGGTTCAGGTCCAAGGGCAAGGGATTGAGCAGAAACTGTCCGCACTCATCCAAAAACTGGACAAGGGGTGAAACAGCAGCAGCCAATCTTCCGGTTCGGAAGACAAAAACAAGCAACAACAGCAACAGAAGCAGCAGGGGAATCAGGCCAATAATGGCAAGACCGCCGGCAACCCGCTGAAGGATTCGTCGCTGGGCTCAAAAGTGCCCGAAGGTTCTGCCAATGTGGCACAAGTCGCCGGAAAGCAGGACGCGTGGGCGAAGCTTCCACCGCAGCAGCGCGATGAACTGCTGCAGGCTTTCCGCGAGGAAATGCCAGAACGGTGGCGGCGGCGGCTGGAGGCATATTTTCTATCAGTAGCAGCGGAAGAGGCGAAAGAAACGGAGAAGTAGGGGCGGTGGTCTGGTCGTCTGGTAGTTTAGTGATTGGTATTTGGTACCCGGGTCTCAGCCGCGGAAACCAGAAATAAAAGCTATTCATATCGGGTTGTGCTGACGGGTCGCGGAGGAGGCGGCCCGTTTCGGCGCCAACTTGTCTTACACAATTGGCTTAGCTTTTGAGTTACCAATGCCAAACGGGCGACCGGCGCTCGCAAGACAAGAAGCCGCTACTGGAAAACCGGAAAGAACCTGAATCGTGAAAGTTGAACGCGCCCTGCTCTGGCTTCTTTTCCCTGTTGCAACGGTCACAGCCGTAGCATCTGAAGACGACATGCCCAAGCCGATTCCCGTGACCGCCAACCAGCCGGAAACCATGACCTTGGAGCTCTACCGGAGTCTGCGGGCAAGCGTCATAGTCATTGCAGAGGCCGCGACAGAGGCAGCGTCGGGCGAAGAAACCGAAGATGCGATTCCAACGCCGCCAAAGAACCTGAAGCCCGTGATGGAAAAGCTCACGAACGACGTGCGTGAAAACGAAGACGAGATACTGCGCGCACTGGCGTCGCCGCTGGCCATTCAGCGCGAACTTGCCGCGCGCGTGCTGGCGCTGGCGGGCGATCACGCGGCGGTGGTGAAGGCGCTGACGTTGACGCTTTCAAAAGACAGCGACGATGACGTTCGCGCGGCGGCTGCGTTTACGCTCGGGCGCCTGGCCGATGCAGACGCGGTTGAGGTTCTGATCATGGCGCTTGGCGACAGCGCCGAGAACGTGCGTTTGCACTGCGCCAGCGCTTTGGGGAGCATCAAAGACGAACGGGCCGTTTCAGGACTGCTGCGCGTTCTGCAGAGCGACTTGCGCCCCGGCGTACGCCTGCAGGCGGCGCTGAGCTTGGGCAAGATCAAGCATCCCACCAGCCTGGAGACGCTCAGCTTCGCACTGGACAGCGAGAGTGACGAGCGCGTGAAGCTTGCGATTGCCGCGGCCATTCGCGCGGTGAGCGGGAACGACGCCACGGCGCTGCCGCAGGAAATTCCGGAGCAGGCCGACTATCAAAAGGATCTGGCGGATCTGTCGGACAACATGCATGAGGTCGCCGGAAAGCTCCGCGAAGACCGGCATGATACGACGGTGCAGATCGATCAGGAGAACATCGACAGCCGGCTGACTGATCTCATCCGGGAATTGGAGAAAGTGCGGAAAGCGCAGCAATCCTCGCAGCAGCAGAACAGCCCGCGCCAGAAAGAACAAGAGCAGCGCCAAGCCATGCTCGGCGCGCAACCGCAGACCAGCCAGCCGCCGCGCAGGGCCGCTGAAAAGCTTCAGAGCAATCCGACCGCGGGAAACAATGGCGACAGCGCATCGGTGGTGGGCAAGGCCGACCGCTGGGCGCGACTTCCGGAGAAAGATCGCGACGAACTGTTGCAGGTCTTCCGCCCCGAAGTCCCGCTGCGCTGGCGCAAGCGCTTGGAAGCCTATTTCATTTCGGTGGCGGCCGAAGAAGTGAAAGATCAGGAAAAGGCGAAGCCAAAGTAGGGACGGTCTGCTAAGAGCGCAGAAGGCGCAGAGCTTCTTCCAGAGGGAAGGAGCACTGTGCCTCTGCGTGCTTGGAGATGCTTTACGTTGCAATCCAAAATCAAAAATCTAGAATCCAAAATCCATGCGCCGACCGTTTTTCTTTGTCCCGCTAGTCCTGGTGGGGATTGCCATCGATTTGTTTACGAAGTGGGCTGCGTTCCATGGGCTGGAGCAGGACTATCGTCTGTGGCCGGGCGTGCTGCATTTCACGCCCGCGCAAAACACGGGCGGCGCCTTCAGCCTGCTGACGGGGCACTCAGCACTGATCCTGGGGACGACGCTTATCATCACGAGCGTCTTGGCGTGGATTTACTATCGAAGCTGGCGCAGCGCGTCGGCGTTGCTGCTCTGGGCGATTGGGTTGGTGCTGGTCGGCGCGATTGGAAATCTGCTCGATCGGCTGGCGTACGGGTACGTGCGCGACTTTATCGACTTCGTGCCGCGCATTCCGCTGGTCGGCCACTGGGCAATCTTCAATGTCGCGGACATCTGCGTCTGCGTGGGCGTGGGGCTGTATCTGATTTCGGAGTTGTGGCTCGCCCGCCGCGACGCCAAAGCCGCTTAACGATCAAGCTCCGCGAGAACTTCATTCAGCGGCGCGGTCGCGAGCGCGATCGCCGTGTCACATACGCCGTAATAGAGGTAGAGCAGGCCGTCTTTGACAACTGCGCCTGTCGGGAAAATCACATTCGGAATGTACAGGCCGAATTTTTCGTAATAGGTCTCGGGTTCCATGATGAACCGGCGCGTGCGCGCCAGAACGCGACGGGGATCGTTCAGGTCGAGCAGCATCGCGCCAAGCCGGTAGATCACGCGCCGCGTCTTCGGATTTGTATCTTCCACGCCATGGTAGAGGACCAGCCAGCCCTTCTCGGTGCGGATCGGCGGGGTCGAGCCGCCGATGCGACCGCTCTCCCACGGAGCTTCCGGCTTGGCCAGCAGCATGGGCTCGGAGAGGTGCTCCAGATCGTCCGAGAAGCTCAGCCAGATCGACGGGCGGTCCGTGCCGAATTTCGGTCCGACGTTTTGAAGCGGCCGGCGCAGCAGCGCGTACTTGCCGCCGATTTTTTCGGGGAAAAGGATCACGTCGCGGTCGTCGAGTTCCACCGGCGTCAACCAACGTTCATGCCGCCAGTGGACGCGATCGGTCGAAACCGCAAGGCCAGTTCGCGTCATGTTCTCCTGCGGGTTTCCGCTGAAGCCTGGAAAGGAGGCTTCGTGCGACTCGGGCACACCCAGGCCGGTCGGGTTGGAGTTCCACGCATATGGACGGTAGGCGTAGGTCATCAGGTAGCGGCCGTCGATCTTCACCACGCGAGGGTCCTGCACGCTGCCGTACTTGCAACCGGCCATTTCCGGCGTGAGCACCGGTTGGTCGCTCACATGGCGAAAGTGGATGCCGTCGTCGCTTTCGAGCATGCCGATGTAACAGTGGAAGGGGCGCAAGCCGCCCGCAGTGCGCTCGTACATGCAGAAGCGGCCGTCGTCGAAGATCACGCCGGGGTTGAACACGACGCAGGATCGCCAGTCGTAAAGGCCGGGTTGAACGATCGGGTTTTCGGAACAACGGGCAAATCTGAAAGGCATGTGATGTCTCCGGTTACACCGCGTCAAAGTCTAGAGTCCAGAAGTCGAGGAGTCCAGAAGTCGCGGCTGCTAACAAGCCATCGACTCTCGACTCCTGGACTCCTCGACTTCTGGACTTTCAGCCGTTAGACTTCGCCGCTTGGTTTTGTTCCAGCCAAATGGAGGGGGTTCATTTCGAAATGATGACATGTCTCGATCTGTGCGGAAACTGGCAGCTTCAGCAGGAACGGAAGAAGGGCACGCTGCCGGCGACAGTGCCGGGCTGCGTCCACACCGACCTGCTGGCCGCGAAGAAAATCGAAGACCCTTTCTATCGCGATAACGAGCTGCGCCTGCAATGGATCAGCGAATCCGCATGGACTTTTGGGCGCAAGTTTCAGGTTTCGCCCGCGCTGCTCACTCGCGATCGCGTACTCCTGCACTGCGACGGTCTCGACACGCTGGCAACAATCACCATTAACGGACATAAAGTCGGCGGCGCGGACAACATGTTCCGCACGTGGGAATTTGATGTGAAGAGCGTGCTGAAGAGCGGCAGCAACACGATCGAAGTTCGCTTCGATTCCGCCACTCAGTACGTTCGCCGCAAAATGGCTGAGCGCAGCATCCCGAGCTGGGGCGGGCCGCTGGAAGTGACCGGCCGCGCGTGGCTGCGCAAGGAACCGTGCAACTTCGGCTGGGACTGGGCGCCCGCGCTGGTCACCTGCGGCATCTGGCGCAAGATTGAGATCCTCGGCTTCGATGTCGCGCGGCTGGATGATATTCACATCCTGCAGGATCATTCCGAAAAAGGAAAAGTGAAGTTGACCGTGAAGGTCGCTGCCGAAGTTGCTCGCCGCGCGCCGCTGAAAGCGAATGTCTTGGTCAGCTTCGACGGCAAAGACGTGGCGCAGCAGACGGTGGACGTAGGGCATTTCGCCGAATTGCCCGCCGCCTCAGACGGGGACAATTTAGCAAAATGTCCTACACAAACGGGCCAGGCCGAGTTGGTTATCGATCAGCCGCAGCTCTGGTGGCCCAACGGTCTGGGCGCGCAGCCGCTGTATGTCGTCAATGTTGAGCTGCTGGACGAGACTGGCAAAGTGCTCGATGCCGACGCCAAACGCATCGGTCTGCGCACGCTGCGCTTGCGCCGCGAGAAAGACCAGTGGGGGGAGACCTTCGAGTTTGCCTGCAACGGCGTTCCATTTTTCGCGAAGGGCGCGAACTGGGTTCCCGCCGATTCGTTCGCCACGCGCGTCACGCGTGAGGACTACCGCCGTCTGCTGAAAGACTCCGCCGACGCGCACATGAATATGCTGCGCGTCTGGGGCGGCGGGATTTACGAACAGGATGAGTTCTACGATCTGGCCGACGAACTGGGCATCTGCCTGTGGCAGGAGTTCATGTTCGCCTGTTCGACGTATCCGACATTCGACAAGGCTTTCGTCGCCAGCGTCGGTGTGGAAGCCGAGCAGAACGTGCGGCGCTTGCGGCATCACGCGTCGATCGCGCTCTGGTGCGGCAACAACGAATTGGAGCAGGGTCTCGTCGGCGATCAGTGGGACGACCGCCGCATGAGCTGGGAAGATTATGGCCGCGTCTTCGACAAGGTTCTGCCTGATGTCGTCGCGCGCCTCGACCCCGAACACGACTACTGGCCGTCCAGTCCGCACTCGCCGGTCGGTGATCGCAAGGACTTCAACAATCCGACCTGCGGCGACGCGCATCTGTGGGACGTGTGGCACGGGCGCAAGCCGTTCGAGTGGTACCGGACCTGCACGCATCGCTTCAACAGCGAATTCGGCTTTCAGAGCTTCCCCGAACCGAAGACCGTTTACGCGATCACCGAGCCGCGCGACCGCAACGTCACCAGCTTCGTGATGGAGCACCATCAGCGCAGCGGCATCGGCAACACCGTCATCATGCAGTACATGCTCGACTGGTTCCGCCTCCCGCAGGGATTCGACAACGTTCTATGGGCCAGCCAGATTCTGCACGGCATGGCGATGAAGTACGCCGTCGAAAACTGGCGCCGCAGCATGCCGAGGGGCATGGGCACGCTGTACTGGCAGCTCAACGATTGCTGGCCCGTCGCGAGTTGGGCGTCGATCGATTACCACGGCCGCTGGAAAGCTCTGCACTACCTCGCCAAAAAGTTCTTTTCGCCGCTACTGGTCTCAGGCCTGGAAGACATCAAGGCCGGCACGGTCGAGCTTCACGTCACGAACGACAAACGCGAAGAAGTCGCGACGAGGTTGAATTGGACGCTGACTGACGTGTCCGGAAAGACACTCGCGAAGGGATCGCAGAACGTCGCCGCCGCGCCCCAGAGCAGCCAGCGCGTGCAGACGCTGGATCTGAAGAAGTATCTCGACAAACACACCGCACGCAATCTGATGTTGTGGCTGGAGCTGAATCAGAACCGCGACCGTAAGGGAACGGCCACCGTCCTTTCCGATAACCTCGTTCTGTTCGCTCGCCCGAAACACCTCGAACTACAGAACCCGCAGATCAAAGCCGGCATCAAGCCGCTCGATGGCGGTCAGTTCCAGGTCACGCTCACCGCGCGCAAACCGGCGCTGTGGGCATGGGCCGATCTCGACCGAGTAGACGCGCGCTTCAGCGACAATTTTGTGACTCTGCGCCCCGGCTTGCCCGTGACCATCGTCGCCAAGCCGGCGAAGAAGCTGACGCTGGCGCAGTTCAAGAAAGCTCTGCGCGTGAAGAGCTTGTTCGATACGTATTGAGTTCTTTTTCGATCAAGCGCTGGCTGGGCGAAGGATGGCGCAGAGGTTTTGGATCGAGCAAAGGAGGAAACGAAGTAAACTTCAAACCTACGGTAAATGGCGAGCCGAAAGTGGCTCGCCGTTCAAGCGGCCAATTTTTAATTTTGAATTTTTAATTTTTAATTCCTTCTGATATGGCAGATGGCATGAGTGACACTCCCGTGGTGGAAATGCGCGGCATCGTCAAGTGCTTCGGCGGACATCGCGCGCTCGACGGCGTGGACTTCAGCGTCAACGCCGGCGAAGTGCATGCGCTCATTGGCGAAAACGGCGCCGGCAAATCCACGTTGATGAATGTGCTCGCCGGCCGCTTTTCCGATTACAGCGGCGAAGTCCGAATCCAAGGAGCTCTGAAGCATCTTTCCGATCCGCGCCAGGCGCTCGCGCTGGGCATCGGCGTCATCTACCAGGAATCCAGCGTTCTGCCGAACCTGACGGTCGCGGAGAACATCCTGCTGGGGCATGAGCCTAACGGCAAGCTGCCGGCGTCGCTGGACCGCGGCGCACTCAAAGCCGAAGCGCAGAAAACGCTGGATTATCTGGGCTACGCGCTGCCGGTGGATGCTGAAGTCTCGCAGCTCAGCGCCGCGCGGCAAGTGCTCGTCGAAATCGCTCGCGCAGTGCGGCGCAAGGCCTGCCTGCTTGTCTTCGACGAGCCCACCGCGTCTCTCGGCAACGAGGATGTCACGCGCCTGTTCCAGACCATTCGCGATCTGAAAGCCCGCGGAATGGGCATCGTCTACATTTCGCACCGCCTGGCCGAACTGCCGCAGATCGCCGATCACGTCACCGTCCTTCGCGACGGCCAGGTCGCAGGCACGCGCCGGATGAACGAATGCAAAGTCTCCGACCTAACGCGCTTGATGCTCGGCCGCGACCTGACCGAAGTCTTCCCGCCGCGGCAAGCGAGCAACAAAGCCGAAGTGCTGCTGCGCGTGACAACCCTGACGCGCCGTGGGGTGTTCGAGAATGTGTCTTTCGACCTACACGCCGGAGAAATCCTCGGTCTGGCGGGGCTGGTCGGGTCCGGACGCACAGAAATCGTCCGCGCCGTGGTGGGCGCGGACCGAAGCGCAGGAACGGTGGAGCTTGGCGGAAAAGCTTTGCCGCGGCGCACACCCCAGGCCTGCCGACGCCTCGGTCTGTGTCTGGTTCCCGAAGACCGCAAGCGCGATGGGAACATTACGGGCCGACCCATTGTTGAAAATATCAATGCGGGAATACTGGAACAGCTTTCGGGCGCGCTTGGGTTCCTGTCGCCAAAACGCTGCCGCGCTCAAGCGGATCAGATGATCCGACGGATGGAGGTCGATCCCCCGCTGCCGGCGATGGAAATCCAGAAGCTCAGCGGCGGGAACCAGCAGAAAGTCATCGTCGGCCGCGTGCTGGCTGTTCAACCGAAGGTTTTGATTTTCGATGAGCCGACGCAAGGCATCGACGTCGGAACCAAGGCGCAGATCTACCGGCTGATTACTGAACTGGCCGCAAGCGGCTGCGGGATTATTCTGGTGTCATCGGAGTTCATCGAACTGACCGAACTGGCGCATCGCATTCTGGTCGTGCGGGAAGGACGCATCACTCGAGAGATTGACGGGCGGGGCGTGGACGAAGAAGCCCTGTTTGCCGCTTGTGTCGGAAACGGGCAGGTGCTTGCCGCGGGAGCATGATTTTGAATTCGACCACTGAATCACCAGCCGCTCCGTCCGTTCAAGCCCCGGCCACGCGCTCGGCAAGCGCGCTCACGACCTTCGAGACGCTGCAGCGCCTGTCGATCGCCATTCTCACGCTGGTGCTGCTGATCGTCGCCTTGTCGCACGCCAGAAGCGTCCCGCTGTGGATGTCCAACCTGCTGACGTATGCCGCTGGCGTCGGAATCGTGGCCTGCGGCATGACGATGGTCATGATCGGTGGCGGATTCGATCTTTCCGTCGGCTCTACCGCAGCCGTTTGCGGCGTGGTCTGCGTAATGACGCTTCAGCTCTTGGCCGCGCAGGGGATTGGCGTCGCGCTGCCGCTGGCCATTCTGGCGACGCTGCTTGTGGGAATCCTCCTCGGTGCGATCAACGGAGCGCTCATCGCTTACGTCGGCGTAAATCCATTCGTGGTAACCATGAGCACGGCGCTGATCTTCCGCGGCATAGGGCTGGTCCTGACCAGCGGCGGCCAGTCGCAGCAGGTTCCAAACGATTTTAAGCCCGCGTTCGGCAGCCTGTACTGGGGCGTAGCCGCTGAAATTGGCGGACTGAAGATTTCGATGCCGGTGATCATCTTCGCAGGCGTCTTTCTGCTCAGCATCTACGTTCTGCGGTTCACGCGCTTCGGCCATTACGTTTACGCGGTCGGCGGCAACGAGAAAGCGTCCTGGCTGGCGGGCATCAACACGCGCTTCGTCACAGCCGGTACCTATGTTATCAGCGGACTGGTATGCGCTGTGGCGGCACTGGTCTGGACAGCTCTTTCAACTACCGCTCAAGCGTCCGACCACTATGGCAAAGAGATGATCGTGATCGCCTCCGTCGTTGTCGGCGGCACACCGCTCAGCGGCGGGCGCGGCGGCTTGCTTTCAACACTCTGCGGCCTGCTGCTGCTCTGTACCATTGAACAGCTTCTGACGCAGTTCGGCATCGACCCTCAGTACCGCCAGATCGTGACGGGTCTGATCATCGTTACGGTGGTGGCGATCGATTCGTACTTTAAGCGCCGGTTGAACTGACGGTTGGTGTCTGGTGGTCTGGTGTCTGGTAGTCTGGGTGTCGCAAGGAGGAACTCATGCCGGAGAAAACACGTCGTCTGTTGCTCGGTGCCGGAATCGCATCTCTGCTTGCACTGGCCGGATGCGGAAGCGGCGGCAGCGGCGCGAGTTCCGCAAAGAAGCCGCGCATCGGCTTTGCCATGACGCTGAACGATCCCTACTGGCAGAACATGCGCCTGGGGGCGATCGACGAGGCGCAGAAGTTGGGCGCTGAGGTGACCATACTCAACGCCGAAGAGGACGTGCCGAAACAAGCCCAGCAGATTCAGGAACTGATCGCGCAAAGCGTCGATATCGTCTGCCTGGTGCCGATGAAGCCGGACGGCCTGGTCACCAGTGTTACGGCGCTGAATGCGAACAAGATTCCGGTCATCATCGTCAACCGCGAGATCGGCGACGGCTGCGAGTACGTGGCCTATACGGGCACCGACACCTACATGGGGGGGCTGGCCTCAGCCAAAATCCTGATGCAAGCCATCGGCGGCAAAGGCGAGATCATCGAGTTCCAGCAGGTTCTTGGCACGGGCCCCCAGCTCATGCGCACCAAGGCCTTGGATGACACGCTGAAGCAATTCCCGGACGTGAAGGTCATCGGCCGCTATCCACACGAAGGCAACGACGCGAAGGTCGTCGCAACGCTCGGGACGATCCTTCCGGATCATCCGAACTTGAAGGGCATTTACGTGCACGGCGACCCGCAGGCGATCGCGGCCGGAAATGCGTGCGCTCAGGCGGGGCGAAAGGATATCGCTATCGTAGGAATGGGTGGAAGCCAGCAGGCACTGGACGCGATCAAGGATGGCAAGATCACTGGAACTTCGTTCCAGCGCCCTGAGGAGGAAGGCCGCAGCGCCATTCGCCTGGCCATGCGCCACCTGAAAGGGGAGAAGCTGGAAAAGCGCTACCCCATTGATTGTCCGGCCGTCACAAAAGAGAATGTGAGCCAATTCAAGGGGCAGTTCTAAACGGGCGTGCAGTAGCGGCCGGCAAGCGTTACTGCTTCTTCTGGCTGGCCTCGAAATCCGCGATAGATTTCTCGATCTGTCGGATTTCGGTCTTAAGCGGCTCCAGCAGCCGTTCAATTTCCGAAGTTGGAACATCGCCGGCGGCTAACATAGCCCGGCTGCGCCCCAATCTTCGCAGATTCGAGCTGAGCATGCGTTTCAGTACACGGTATTCTGTCGCATTAAGTATCAGCATAATCTGGGTAATTCGCATAGCACGCCGTGGGCCGAGTTAATTTTTCGTTAATTCCCTGCGCTGCACGTGCAATACATATTTTATGCATCATCCTATGCTATGATCACTGTCGCGAGACGCTAAACCTGTCGCTGATAGCACCGCCGGTTTTTCGGTCTGGCCGATACGCACAGGATCGTGCAATCGGATTTAAGGCTTGAACAAACAGCCCGGACCATTAACTTAGTCCCAGAAAATCAGAGAGAATCGCGCTCACGGAGGGGCTCACCCATGGCACAAAACATCGATAGACGCAAGTTTATCAAAGCGTCCGTTGCGCTTTCGGCCGGCGGAGCCGTGGCCGCGAAGATGGGTGGGCCAGCGCAAGCCGATGAGCCCAAGGATGCGCCGAAGCCGCTCGGTCCGGCGCTGAATACGTTGCCAACAGGCAAGATCGGAAAACTGAACGTCAGCCGCATGCTTCTGGGCGGAAACCTGCTGTCGCATTACACGCATAGCCGCGACCTGAAGTACGTCTATTCACTGGCAGCGCACTACAATACCGAGGCCAAGATCATCGAGACGCTCGCGCTGGCCGAACAGCACGGCATCAACACGATGTCCATGCACAACCCGCCGATCCCGATCAAGTGCCTGATGAAGTACCGCAAGCAGGGCGGCAAGATGCAGTGGATCATCTGCCCGACCGCGCTGATCAAGCCGGACATGAAAGAACACGAAGAACAGGTCAAGGAACTGATCGATCAGGGCGCCGACGCGATCTACATCTGGGGCGTGCGGTCCGACCCGCTGACCAACGAGGGCAAAGTCGATCTGATCGGCAAAGCCGTCGAAGTCGCCAAAAAGTACGGCGTCCCCTGCGGCGTGGGCTGTCACGATCTGAAGGTCGTGGAAGAATGCGAGCGGACGAAGGTTCCCTGCGATTTCTACATCAAGACCTTCCATCATCACCGCTATCCCAGCGCCCCGCGCAAAGAGGACGTCAAGGGCGCGATTGGCGAGTGCCCGGGCTATTGGTGCAAAGACCCCGAAAAGACGATCGAAGTCATGAAGGCCGTCGAAAAGCCCTGGATCGCCTTCAAGATCATGGCGGCCGGCGCCATCCCGCCGCAGAACGCCTTCAAATATGTTTTCGAAAACGGCGCCGATCACGCCCTCGTTGGCATGTTCGACTTCGAGATCGAAGGCGACGTGAAGATTCTCAAAAGCACCGTGGAAGCCATCAAGGATCGCGCGCGGCCGTGGCGGAGCTAACGGCAGGGTTCACGGTTTGGCCGCGAGAACTACAGGTAGCCTAAGTCCTCGAGACGCTTCTGGATTTCGCGCTCCTCGGCACTGGTGTAGCCGGAGTTCTGCGGCGTCTGCAGTAGATCGACGGGCTGGCCAAGCTGCGGGGGAATCGGCACGCCGATGGCGCGAAGCAGCGTGGGCACAACGGCTTCGACCGATGCGTTTGGCAGATCGCCCGTCTCGGCGCCTTTTTCGCGCCACCACCAGTAAGCGTCATTTCCAGGCAGAAGCAACACCGCGCACACGGCGATGTCAGGCGTTAGCACTTTCAGCAGCCGCCGCAACTGCTCGCCTGTCGGCCGCAGTTCAGCATCAACAGGCGTGAGCCACAACGCCAGCACATCCCACGGTTCATTCAGAGTCAGTCGAACCGCGGCCGCAGCACGTCTCGCAGATGGCAGCGCAGCGCACGACTCGGATTGCCGCGACAGGCATTTACGGACACGTTCTTCCGCGTCCTGCGGGAGCACTTTCCAGCGGCCTTCGTCGCGGTTGCTGATCATCACGCCGCAAAACTGATTGGGAACCTGCACCAGCCATTCGCGCCCGATCGCACAAAGAATCCGCTTCGCCGACAACGCCTCCAGCAGTAAAGCTTTCAGACTGACGCTCGCGTCTGAATTGGACTGCAACGTCCCTGTGCGAGCGGTGGGCAACAGTTCCCCCAACCACTCGCGTGCGCCCGCGGCACTAGACGAAACTACAAGGTAAAGTGCTCGTTCGATCATGCTCCGTTCCGTTGCTCCTGCCTCCCGCCTACTGCATCCTGCCTACTGAGCGGTCCACGCCATCGTTGTCCCAAAGCTGGCGAATTCGCTGTCCTTGCCCGACGTCAGAATGCGCGAACCTTGCACGACGACCGGCGCGTCGTAGCTGACAATCTTGTAGCCCGCCGGCGTGCTTTTCGGAATGAAGTCTTGACCATCGACGCCAGGAATCTTGTCCAGCCGCAGATGGATCGACCGGTGCGCGGGAACTTCGAAACTGTGGCGCAGGACTTCCTGGCCCGGCGCCTCGAAGTACACGAAAATCTCGCAGCGCGTCAAACGCGCACCCGTGTTCTGAACGCACATCGATTCGTGCGAGAAATATCCGCCGCCTTCTTTGACCCAGCGTTTCTCGTTCTTGCTCAGTTCCGCCATGTAGCCGTCGGGCACGATCCAGACGTATGCTCCGTCGCCATCGGGAACAATGGAGGACAGAACTGCCGCCAGCGCCTGTCCAGCCACATCGATATCTTCTTCGACGATCCTGTTCAGGAAGAGGTCAACGGTGCGATCATTGGACCGTATGCATGCTTGCGTGCGAACGTCCGAAAGCTGGCCGGCAATGGTGAGCGTAACCTGCCGCCGGCTCACCACGATGACGCTGGTCACGCCGTAAGCTTTTAGCGCCGAACCAAACAGAGCGCGGAGGATTCGCGACGCTGCGTCCAGATTCGATCCGTACGTCGCGAGCACATTCCTGGCTTCACGCAAGAAACGGGTCAGCATGCTTCAGTCCTTTCGGTTCGTTCCCATGGATCCGTTGCTCGCCGAGCCGGTCAGCATCGTGATCTTCGTCTCCGCAATCGGATCGACGCTGCGCCCGCACGCCGTCAATCGGTCTGAAATCCATCCGGCAAGCTCGCGCTCCAATTCGCGCACGATCTCGGGTTGTTCCTCGGCGATGTTGCGCCTCTGCCGCGGATCATTTCGCAAATCGTACAGTTCGCGCAGCGGATTGCCGTACCAATCGGCTTCCAGAGCCTGAATGAAATGGTAGTGTTCGTCACGTAGCAGCCATTTCTTCTGCCAACTGCATTCGGCGGACACCAAGCGCGTCGCGAGCGCCTCGTCCGCACGCTGCCCCGTTAGCAGGCCCCACGCCGTGCGGCCATCGAGGTTTTCAGGCTTTTTCAAGCCAGCCGCTTCGCAAAGCGTCGGCAAAACGTCCGAGTGCTGGATCAACGCATCCACGCGCCGCCCGGCCGGCAACTGGGATGGCAGCCGCGCGATCAGCGGCACATGCAGCGTTTCGGAATACAGGCCATGATGATCGAAGTAGATGCCGTGCTCCGTCATGGATTCGCCATGGTCGGCCAGCAGCAGCACCAGAGTGTTCTCGGCAAGTTTCGTTTCGTCGAGTACTTCGAGCGCCACGCCAACGCCGTCGTCCACGCACCGTATTTCCTGATCGTAAAGTGCGGCGACATAATCGGGGTCGGTGATGGCGGCTTTGGCATCGCGCCCGGTGTCCTCCAGCACGCGGTTGAACCATGTCTCGCGCCACTGTTTTCCCAGCGGGTGCTTGTAGAGCGGCTCCAGCGATTTCGTCGGATCGAACGGATCGCCCTCGTAGAACAGGCTGCGATATCGAGGCGATGCCCAGTAAGGCGTGTGCGGATCCCAGTAATGGACGAACGCAAAGAAGGGTTCGCCGCTCTCGCACGAGCTCTTCAGAAACGGCAACAGGCGCGCGTTAATCTCCTCGCACGTCACCATCAACCCGCAGCCACGCCGCTTGCTCGAATCGATCTGCATCTCAAAGCCGCGAGCGAAGTACGGCTTGCCCGATGGCAGATTATCGAATGAAGCCGTCGCATAGCCTTTTTCGAGAAAAAGCTGCGGCAGTGTCGGGGTGTCATCGGAAAGCAACTGCGTGCCGCCCTGCGCGACCACGCCGTGGCGAATCGGGTGCTGCCCTGTGAAAAGCGTCGTGAACGAAGGATGCGTCGGGATGCCAGGCGCCAGCATACGCGTGCAGAGCACGCCCTGGCTAGCAAGCCGGTCGATGTTCGGGCTGGTCGGCCGCGCGTAGCCATAACAGCCCAGGTTCATGGCACGCAGCGTGTCGATGGCGATGAGGAGGACGTTCATTGGGCGACTCGATGCGTCTAGTGGGAGTTTTTCTTGTGTGTCCGCGCCCGATGAACTCGCCACACGGCCGCCAAGAGGTCTTCGTCCCGCACCGTATCCACCCACTTATGGCGCTCCCGCGCGTAATCACCGGATCCTGTCGCAAATTGATCAAGGAAACGCAACGTTCCGGCACGTCCCAGCGCCTGGCGCAAGGCTTTCAGCCCGCGCGTGCGGATCTGTTCTGCTGTCATGTTCACAGGTCTTGCTCCTCCAACCATTGCAGCGGATTAAGAACGCGCAACTTGAGTGCGACCCCGAGCCGCTTCGCCCGCCTCAGCAGGCGGCGATCACAGGTAAGAAACACTGCTGCCCCGGCCTCCTCACCCGCTGCCAGATGAAGCGCATCCGCAAAGGAAAACCCGCACGCTTTCAGCTCGTTTCCGCGGCCAACGGCCTCCACAGAAAAGGATACCACGTCTTCATTGTCTGGCAAAAGGTCCAAAACATCCGCGCGGCGACGAGGATCGGGGGTGGCTTCAATCTCCGCGATGGCCACTTCGGACACGAGGAGACGCCAGCTTCTGCTGTCCGCATTCTCAAGGATCAGGCGAACCGCTTCCGCCTCCAATCGAATGCGCGGCTGACTCTGGTCGTCAAAAGGACGGTTAAGGCACGAGACATCGAGGTAAATCTGGGTAGGTGTTTTCATCTTCCTACCGCAGCCTCCACCACTTTCCCGCTCTCAATGGACTCAATCGCCGCCGCGATCACCTTCTGTGCGGCAAGGCCCGCTTCGCCGGAACCGTCGATTTCATCCGGCGTCGCGCCGTCGGTCAGTTGCTGGAGGAAACAGTGAATGCGGTCGCGGAAGGTATCGTCGAAGCCGCGGTAGCCGCCGAAGACCGGATTCGTAAAGACGGACTTCACCATCTCGCCGGCTGGATAGAGCGTCACTTCGCGCCACATGTCCTCGAGCACGAAGCGGCCTTTGGTGCCGGCCACTTCGCATCGCTCCATCGGGTGCCCGCGTTGTATGTCGTAGCTGCTGGTCAAATGCCCGACGGCGCCGCTGGCAAACTGCATGTTGAAGGACGCCGTGGACCAGATGTTGCGGCCGGGCGCTTTCGTGGCGAAGCAGTGCACCTTCGCGATCTCGCCGCCGTAGTAGCGCATGATATCGATCGAGTGTGGATTGAGCGCCTTCAGATGAAAGTACGGCGAATCGAATTTCTCGAAGCGTCCGATCCACAGCGCCATATTTATGAACAGCAGATCGCCCAGTTTTCCTTCACTCTGCCACTGCTTCGCGAGCTTCGCCGCCGGCGTGAAGCGGTGATTCATATCGACGGCTAAGCAGCGCTTTAGTTCGCGAGCAAGCGACACCATTTCTTCGGCTTTGGCGATGTCGTTGCAGATGGGCTTCTCGCACAGAACGTGGCACCCCGCGCGCAGAGCCTGCAGTGTCGGAAGGTAGTGGTCGCTCGCGTACTCAAAGCCGCCCGTCGCAACACTGCACACGTCCGGCTTCAGTTCTTCCAGCATGCGCTGAGCGTTCGTGAACGCACGAACGCCGAAGCGCTTGCCAGCAGCCTCCGCACGTTGCGGAAGAATGTCGCAAACGCCGACAAGCTGAGCCAGCGCGTCCGACTTGTAGATTTCGGCATGGAGATTTCCGATGGGCCCCATGCCGATAACACACACTCGTAACACCCTTGATGCTCCTCCGCTGAGGGAACGCGGGTATCGGGTATGGGGTTTCGGGTATGGGGATGGTTGCTACGCGTCCAAATGAGCCGCACCCATACCCTCTACCCGATACCCCATACCCGGCCCTTAGAGTTTCTTCGCTCCCCGCTGGGTCTGCAATTCCTTGAGCTGTGCCTGCAGTTTCTGCGCGGCGGCGGGCGAGCCGATATGCATCGAATCGTACGCCTGTTGCGAAGTCTTGAACGGACCGCAACCCATCCCGTGCCAGTTCAAGTTCGTGAAGATCGGATTCGTGCGGCCGGTCTGTTTTTCGCGCTTGGCGATGTGAGCTTGCATACGCGCTTCGAGCATCTTCACGACCTCGGGCTCTTTTTCAGCCACGTTGTCGTTCTCTTCGGGATCAGTGATCAGGTTGTAGAGTTCGAGTTCGGGCTTGAAGTGGAAGTCGGGTTCCAGCGCGTGGATGAGCTTCCACTGCGGCGTGCGCCAGCCATGTTTGCGCATCCACGTGCACTCGGTGATGTAAAATTCAGGCTCCGGCACGCGCGCTTCGCCGCGGAAGAGCGGCGCGAGGCTGCGGCCATCGAAGGCGATCTTCGATTTGATGCCCATCAGTTCCAGAATCGTCGGCGTGATGTCCTTCATCTGCACGATGTCATTGACTTTCGCACCGGCGGGAACCTTGCCTGGATAGACGAAGACCAGCGGAATGTGCAGCGTGCAGTCGTATATGCCGTGATGGTCGAAGAAACAGTCATGGTCGTAAAGCGTCTCGCCGTGGTCCGAGTCGATCACGACGAGCGTTTCTTCCTCGATGCCCAGCGCATTCAGCGTCGTGAAAATGTTCTGGATGCACGAATCCATGTACGCGAGCGCGCCATCGTACTGCGCGATGATATAGTCCTTGTCCTTGCAGCCCGGCGGGAACCAGCTCGCGAAGTAATCGCAGAATGGCTTGAACTTCATCACTGGTTCCATCGACTTGTTCTTCGGATCGAATTCGTCGCGGTTGTAGAAGATGCGTTCGAACGGCCGTGGCGGCAGGTACGGCGAGTGCGGGTCCATGTGCCGCAGGAAGAGGAAGAACGGCTTCTTGTCGCCCGCGAGCTGTTTCAGTTCCGGGATCGCGACCGCGTTGAGATTCTCGGCTTTCGAACTGCGGCCTTCATCCCACGACCCCCAGCCGGAGAAGTCGAGATATTTGTCAAAACCGCGCGAGGCCGGGTTGCCGCTGAAGCCCACGCAGCTTGTGTTGTAGCCTTCCTTCTTCAGAATTTCCGCGAGCGTCGTCAGGTGCTTGGCCAGTCCGCCTTCATGGCGCAGCGCGACGACGTCCATGCCGAACGTATCCAGCCCCGTGAACATGGACGAATAGCCCGGCGTGGTCGGAATGCTCGGGCTGAAACACTGGCTGAACGCCGCTCCGCGCGCCGCGAACTTGTCGAGGTGCGGCGTGGTCTGGCGTCCATAGCCGAACAGGCTCATGTGGTCCGCGCGCAAGCTGTCGATTCCGACGAGCAGCAGATTGGGTTTTCGGTTGGCCATTTTCTCGATCTCCTTTGCTTAACCGCAAAGACGCGAAGGCTCAAAGAACGAAGAAGATCTTTGCGGCTTGGCGCCTTTGCGCTTCACTTCTGCGACAAAACGATCCTCGTTCCTTTCTCAAAGGACTCGTAACACGCTTGCACAATTCGTAGCACGTCCCGGCCTTCTTCGGCAGTGGCGATGGGCGGGCGCTTTCCGTGCAGGAACTCCGCAAGCGGAGCAGTCAGGCCCATGATGCGCTCGCCGTGGCTCTTGATCTCGGGAAGCTCGCTCGCGGTCCAGTTGCCGGTCTTCTGCAAGTACCACTTAAGCTGCGGGCCGGCGCCGGGCGGGCGCGGGACGTTGCAGCTTGGCACGTCGCCGTAGTTGCCGATGATTACGCCACGTTCGCAGGTCACTTCCAGAGTGTTCTCGCCGGCCAACGCGACGAACGAGCAGGATACTTCGGCGAACTTGCCGTCGGCGTATCGGAACACCGCGATTCCGTTGTCGTTAGGCACTTTCGGATTGAGCAGCGTTCCGAGTTCGGCGATGACGCTCGCCGGCATACCCAACAGCCAATAGATGAAATCCATCGCGTGGCAGGCGTCGTCCGCAAAGATGTCGCGGTTAAGTTCCGGCTGAACGTGCCACGTCTTGTCGAAATCTTTCCACGTTTGAGTATTCAGGCAATGCCGGCGGCGAATCATGAAAACGCGGCCCAGTTCGCCGCTTTCGAGCAGCGACTTGACCTGCAAATTGTGCGGATCGACGCGCATCTGCCAGGCGAGGCGAAACGGCACCTTGTCGCGATATACGGCCGCAACAATCCGGTCAGCCTGTTCCATCGTCAGCGCGATCGGCTTCTGAAGGATGATCGCTTTGCCCGCCGCAGCGGCGCGTTCAACCAAATCTGCGTGCATCGACGTTTCAGACGTGATGATAACCGCACCGATGTCCTTACGGTCAAGCAGCGCGTCCAGCGTCCCAGCATTCTCAATGTTCAGCTTCGCGCAGTTCTCGGCAGCGCGCGCGGCGTTGTGATCCCATCCGGCGACCACGCGCACGCCAAGCTCCGGCCGCTCGCGCCAGCGCGAGCAGTACATGCCGATGTGGCCGTGGGCGAAGCCGAGAATGCCGAGACGCACTTCGTTCATCGAACCCTTCTTGCCACAGAGGACACAGAGCTCACAGAGCTAAAGAAGCGAATGATGAATTCGGAATGATGAATGATGAATAAGGCTGCTTTAGTACAGGAAGCCATATTCATCATTCTGCATTCATCATTCATCACTCCATCTCTGTGCGCTCTGTGACCTCTGGGCTAGCCATTACTTCCGCACTCCCAATTGCTTCAGGCACGCATTTAAGTACCCGTAGCTTTCCGCCGCGATGATGCTGACTTCCGGCAGCGAAAGCTTGCTGGCGCCGATGACTTCCAGGCACACCGGGCCGTTGTAGCCGCCGTCGGCCATCACTTTGCAGTAGGCAAACAAATCAATGTCGCCGCGGCCACAAGCCTGGTTCTGCGGCGTGCCCGGCGATGGGCCGCGGCCGAGGCAATCGCGAATGTGAATGTGCTTTGTGCGCGAAAGAACCGGCTTCAGCGCCGCGGCGGGGTCTTCGCCCGCGCGGTAGATGTGACTGGGATCCATGTCGATGCCGAAGGCCGGCGACGTGATCTTCTCCATCGCGCGAAGCGTCGTCGGCGTGTTGTAGATCGATCCGCCGACGTGAGCTTTGCAGCAGAGCGTGACGCCAAAAGGCTGCGCCTTCTCGGCCATCTTCGCGATCAGGTCGGTCTGGCGGACGAAGTCCTCGTCCACGTCACTTTTGCCGCCGGGGCCGATGTTAGCGATCGGAATGCCGATCTCCGCGCCGGCTTCGAAGGCTTTCATCAAGCGGTCTTCGTCGAGCCCGGCTTCTTCCATCGACAGGAACGGCAGCTTGTTGTCGGCCGAAATCTGCCGCAGTTCCTTGGCCTGCATGCGCCAGTTGTCGAGGTTGAGGTGCTCGCACATGCCCTTGATGGCGGAGATCTCCACGCCATCGTAGCCGGCCGCCGCTATGTGTTTAGCCGCCGTCGCGAAATCAAAGCCGCCGAAGAGAACCGAGTTCACGCCAAGCTTGATCATGGTTGAGTCCTGAGGCTTGAGACTTGAGGCTTGAGCGACAACGCCGCAGCCCACTCACCTTGCCCAAGTGTACGCATTATAGAGAACTACAAACAAGACGTTAGGAAGTTTCCGACATTCGATTAGCACAAAACCGGAAAAGAGAATGATGAATGCGAAATGATGAATGATGAATATGGCCGAAGCAGCAGATGGAACGGACCACATTCCGCATTCATCATTCCGCATTCATCATTTTCGAAGCACTTCGTCGGCGGTGGCGGCGACGGCGCCGAGCATTGGCGCGGCATCGCCCAGTGAGGCCTGAACGACGCGCGGCTTCCCTTCCTGGTAATAGGGCAGGTAGCGGTTGACGGCGGCGCGGAGTGGTCCGAAGAGCGCTTCGCCAGCCTGCGACACGCCGCCGCCGATAACGACCAATTCCACGTCATACGCGCAGATCACGGCTGCGACGCCGCGCGCCAAATGAGCGATGGCTTCGTCGCGAACAACGATCGCCCAGACTTCGCCGGCTTCCGCGGCCGCGAATACGTCCTTACAAGTCAAAGCATCCAGGCGAGCGCCCATGGCCGTGTTCCGCCCAAGGCGCTGCAGCGCAGCCCGGCCTTCTCGCGCGATGGCCGGACCGCTGGCGAGCGCTTCCAGCACGCCGGGTTTTCCGGCGGCGTATTGTGGAGCGTTTGGGCCAGGGTGCATGACCATGTGGCCGAATTCGCCCGCCAGACCATGCGCGCCGCGATAGAGCTTCCCGTCAAGAACAACGCCGCCGCCGATACCGGTGCTCACAGTGAAGTACGCCATGTGGCGTGTGCCGCGTCCGGCGCCGAAGCGGTGCTCCCCAACAGCTCCGGCGTTGCCGTCGTTTTCGATATGCACCGGCACGCCAAATGCCAATTTCATTTGTTGCCGCAGATCGACTTTTTCCCAGCCTGAAACGTGAGTGGAAACGACGCGTCCTTCTGGAGTGACTGGCCCGCCGAAGGAGATCGCCACGGCCTGGAGGTTTCGAGCATTCGCGCGAACAGTTTTCCCTGTAGCCAGCAGTCGCGCCAGCCAGGCCGCGCCGTCCTCGTCCGGTTGGCGCTCCAGCATCGCCACGTGCGCGTGGTGGCCTTCGGGCGACGCCAACCCGCAGCGACCGCGCGTGCCCCCGAAATCAAAGGCCAGAATAGGCATGTTTGAGAGTGCGTTTTCGCTCAAGTTCAGTCCCCTTAGATGACGATGCTTCTTGTACGGGTTTGTCCACCACAATGCAACGGTGAGTGGTGTCTGGTGGTCCGGTGTCTGGTGAACGAGTGCCATTCACTGCGATCGACCATTCACCTGGAGGCGAAGAGATGAAGCGCGACGCACGGATTGGGCTGGCAGTGGTGCTGGTATTGGGGCTGGCTGTCACGCTGCTGGTTGGCCGGCAGTTGGTCAAGCGCGGTGCCGATTTGGCCGAAGCTGACGGTGAAAACCCGGCTGGCGGAACGGCCGCCTACAGCGCCGAAGCTACGCGCGTGGATGGCGCAGAAACCACGCACATCGCCGCTCCAGCGTCCGCTCAAACGAACCCGGTCGCGGAACCTGCCGTTCGTCCTGCGGAAGCCGCCGATCCTTCGGTCGCTCACTTCGTACAGGACCAGACGCGCCGCTTGGGCGTTGAGCCTCCGCCCACAACCGGCGCCACACAGCCGCAGCAGCCGCCAGTCCTGGGCAACGTGCCTGCGGCTCAGCCCAACCAGCCGACGACGAGCACGAATAAAGCCGCCAACACTCCTCCGACACCGACGAAGTCCGGCCCGACTGACGTCACTGCGCCGTTGGACCACGAAGATGGCGGCCCCACGCCGGCGACTGGCGACCCGATAGCTCCCGCAGATGGTTACGGCTACACAATCGCTCCGACGGACAATCTATGGAAGATTTCAGCGAAGGTCTACGGCGATGGCCGCTTCACGCAGAAGATTCTTGAAGCCAACCCAAGCCTGAGCGCTCAGAAGATGAAAGTCGGTAGCGTCATCAAGATTCCAGCGCTTCCGAACAAAACGATCCTGATGAAGCTGCCCAGCCTTGCCGAAGCGCAGAAGCTCGCCCTGGCCGGTCCGGCGGTTGCTGTGAATAAAGACAAAGAACCCAAGGCTACGAAGCCGGCGGAAAGCGGTCCGGCCATCGCGAACCTCACTGCACAGAAACCCGCCGAAGCTGCCGGCGAAACCAAGACGCACAAAGTCGAGGCTGGCGAGAGCGTGGCGACTATTGCGCAGAAGTATTACGGCGCATCCGGGCCGAAGTCCGTCGCGCGCATCGTGGACGCGAACAAGGGCTTGAATCCCGCCAAGCTAAAGGTCGGACAGGAACTGACAATCCCGCCGAAGAAGTAGCGCAATCCTCCTGGATTGCGACTCCTCGACGCAATCCAGGAGGATTGCGTTACAGTTCCAGTTTCTCGAACTCCTGCGCCAGCTTCTGGACCTGCTCGGCGCCGCGGGAATTGCGTCCGACTTTCTGCAGTTCGCCGTCGCGTTCGAGCGCCGCCTGGTGCCGGCCCTGTGGTTTGCCGAACAGGTCCGAGAGATTCAGCTTCACCCCACCCTGCTCGGCCCCTTCCAACGAGCCAGCGATTGTTTCATTGGAACGATACTTTGGAAAGATGATCGCGCCAGCCGGGCAGACGCGCGAGCAGGCCGGACAATCGACGCGGCACTGATCGGGTTGGACCACACGCAGCGTGGCGGTGTGATCGACACCGTAGACGCCGAAGAGGCAGAAATCCATGCACTCCATGCAGTTGGTGCACTTTTCGGCATCGACAACAGGATACCAGCGCGCGGTCACCGACGCCGGAGCCGGCGAGGCTCCCGCAGTGCACACTCGACCGGCGAGCATCTCAGAAACCCGCAACGTAACCGCGTCAGGTTTCACTCCGCGCAGGTCCATGCAGTACAGCGTTCTGCCAGCAACGTTTACGCCTTGTCTCGCCAGCGTCCACTTCAGCGCGCGCGGATGATGCCAGCCGAGAACGATCATCTCGCCCGTCAACGAGCGCAAGAACTCCGCTCCGGGGTCGTCCTCACGAAGATCGTAAATCGAGTCTACACAAGCAACACAAATCCCGCGCTGCTGCAAAGCCGCCTCGACCGCCACGAACTGCGCTCCCCAAAGTTCCTGCTCATCGGCAGGAACGCGCGAGAGAACGACGCTGATTGTCTCGTGGTTTGTGGTTGAAGCTTCGTGGCTCATGGTGTCCGCAATCCGCTACTGCTTGAACATCTGCATTGTTTTCTCCCACCCGGACGCGAGAAAAGCAACGTATTCCGCGGGGCGCAAGGCGTTCTGCGGCCAACCGTCGATTTCGAGCAACCACGCGCCGTAGGGATCGACCGACATGGACGACGGATCCCCCACAACGACATCGTTCAAAGCCAGCACCTTGCCGCTGAGTGGCGCGTAGAGCTCCGACGCGGCCTTGGTGCTCTCGATCTCGCCCAGCAACTGCGCGGGTGCCAACGGCTCTCCAACCTGGATCTTCCATTCCAGTCTAAAGACATCCCCCAGCAGCCGCATGGCGTAGCTCGTCAATCCACAGCGCGTGCGATTCTCAACAGGCTCCAACCAGAAGTGGATCGGCGAATACAACAGTCCGGAAGGAATCTTGGCTTTGTAGAGACCCATTTCAAAGATTAGTGACTCGTCAGACACTCGCGGCATGCTCCTTGATACACCGAATTTTGATGCCGGTGGATGGGTTCTAAATAACCAGTCCGATGGAGGCATTGCACGTGCAGAACAAGCGCTGCCGCGGAAGTTACTCGGCTGCGACCGCTGAAACGGACTGAAAACTTGCGCATGAACCGGGGATGTGGTTGAGTAGAGTCGAGCATCGGAAGTTTCTGGCGGAAGGACATTGCTTTACTGGCCCTTTTGCCATTCCCGTCCAGCCGCTCGACCGATGAGGTCCGTATGGCTGATGAATCGCGGGACTCCAGAAAAGCCGGTGGCGCTGCGGCTCAAGAAGCCGCCAAGCGCAGTGCGCGCTTTACGGAACTGCTCAATGCACCTCCGAACAGGAAAACGCCTCTCGGCACTGACACCGCTTGGGCCCTGAAGCTGAAGGATGCGACCTGCGCCGCCGTCCGCGAACTGCACGTCCAAGTCCTCTCCGCAAAACCCATTTGTACCTTTGTTGCTCATGAGGACGAGGACATGCTGTTCGAACTGGAAACAGACCGCGGCAGCGTGCAGGCCGTCCGCAGCCGCGACGGCAAGTACACGTTTGAGTGGAAGTGAAGACCGCAGCACCTCGAAGAAGTCTATTTCGTCCATGTCGTCCGGCGCTTCGGAGCTTGCTGGTTTGGTAAGTGCCTGCTCTTCTTCGCAGTCTGAGATCGCCTCGCACCAACGCGCGCTGGTTTCTTCTGAATGCTCAGGAACCATTCGTAAATCTTGTCTGCCGTTGGATACTTCCGGCTGATCTTCGCACGCACTCGCCGACACCGTTCGAGCACGTCGCCTTCGCTGTCGAGACCATCCTTTTTCGCCATCTTAATCTCTCCGACGTATGCTCTGGCCGAGCCTTACGCTTGGGATGCTTTCTGGCGTAACCACCAGTGGTGTTCGCCAGCCCCAAGCCGCCCGAAAATGCGCGAGCTTGGCCTGCGTGATCGGGTTGACCAAGTGCGCACGGTTCCACGACAATAAGTAGTCTATACTGTGCGCGGTCGCAATCGCCAGTTGAAGTGCATCACCAACTTCAGTTTCCGGCAAGATTCCGGTTGCCAACACCTTTGCCGAAATATCCCGTATTGCCGAGCGCGGCCCCAGATACGGGAGTCGTCGCACACACTTCAATGCACGCTCCTGCCCGGGATAGCGGCCGTCCGCAAGTTCGTCATCAACAGCCTGAGATGCGAAGACGCGAAAATGCTGGCGCTCACACTCCCACCAATCATGGGTGATTCCGGACTGCCGCATCATCTCGGGATCGGCACTGCTGACGTACAGCAGCGACAGAATGTTCGTGTCCACATACACAGTCGGTTTCATCGTGCCACGCACTCCATCGCATGATCACTTTTGTTGCACTTGAAGTCCGTCCATTAACTCGTAGAAGTAGTTCCTCTTCCTTAGCTTCAACCCCAACTCAGCGCTCAGCCGCCGCATTTCCTCGACTTGAACCGAATGTACCGTTCCGGCTTTGCTGACGACGTTCTCCTCGATCATCAGTCCGCCCCAATCGTTGCAGCCGTATAGAAAACTGAGCTGTCCGATGCCCGCGCCCTGCGTGACCCAGCTTGCCTGCACGTTCGGCACGTTGTCCAGGTAGAGGCGCGCGACCGCCAGCGTGCGCAGGTAATCCATCGCGCCAGAACACTGGATCTTTCCCTCAAGCTTCGTGTTGCGCGGCTGCATGGTCCAAACGATGAATGCCGTGAACGGCCGGTGCTCGTCCTGAGCTTTCCGCAGCCGCCCCAGGTGCTCCACACGTTCAGCCAGGGTCTCGTAATGGCCGATGACCATCGTACATGACCCGCGCAAGCCTTCGGCCGCCGCATCGGCCATCACGCCCAGCCACTGGTCGGTCATCGCTTTCTTTGGCGCGATCAATTTCCGCACGCGATCGACCAGAATCTCCCCGCCGCCGCCCGGGATCGAATGCAGTCCGGCTTTCTTCAATCGCGCGACGACCTCGCGCACCGGCAGCTTGAACAGCCGCGAAAAGTGGTAGATTTCGCTCGGCGAAAACGCGTGTACGTGCAGGTCAGGAAACTCACGCCGAATGCCAGCAATCATCTCTTCGTACCAATCGAGCTTCAGATACGGATGATGGCCGCCTTGCAACAGAATTTGCGTTCCGCCCAGACTGACCAGTTCGCGGATCTTCTTGTACAATTCCTCTTTCGGAAGCACGTACTGCTCCGGATCGCCCGGACGACGGTAAAACGCGCAGAAGTCGCAATCGGCCACACAGACGTTTGTGTAATTGATATTGCGGTCGATGACGTACGTCGCGATCGGTTCCGGATGCAAGCGCTTTCGCACGGCCAATGCCGCACGGCCGAGCGCGTTGAGATCGCCGCGCTCCATCAGTTCCACGCCCTCAGCGTAGCTGATGCGCTCGCCGGCCGCCGCTTTATCAAGAATCGCTTCGATGCCCATCACGCCGCCGACACTCAGAAAACCAGATCACCAGACTACCAGACCACCACTCACCGCGTATAAAAATCAAACCCCGCCCCATGCGGAACAAGTCCCTGCCGGATCAAGTACCGTCGGAACAAATCCAAGCCGCCCAATTCGTAACGGCCGAGGTCGTAGTGCACGACCCGCAGGATGTAATTCCGGGCGCGCAAATAATCGAGCCCCAGTCGCGGCGCGGCCTGACGTGCGATTTCGTCCACGTGGCGCAGCCCTTCGCGCTTGGCCATGAACAGCGCGGCATTGACGCTTTCCAGATCGATGCCCTTGCGTGCCACCCACACCGCCGAAACGAACGGCAAACTCGTGAAGCTGTACCATTCGGCCACCAGATCCATCGTCTCGTATTCCGGCGGCGGAGCGAAACACAGGCACGCGTCGCCGATCTTCAAGAACCCGTCCAAATCCGGCCGTTTGACGGGATCTTCTTCGAACGAAAGAGGGACCAGTTCAACACCCAGTTGCAGTTTGTCCTGAAGGACGATCTGCAGCAGCGCGTTCGTCGTTTCAGATGCGGGGTCGAGTCCCAAGCGCCGCGCGGCTTTCAACGGGCCTCGATGAAACAGCTTCAGGCTCCACATCTCGCGGTGGCCGCTGATCGACAAGTCTGGCAGTATGCAATATCCCGGATCGCGGAAGTACTCGATCGAGCTGACCAGAGCGATGTCCAGGCTGCCGTCGCGCAACCGCCGCACCAGCGAGCTCGGAACATCCAGCTCCAACGTGTACTGCGCCGTCTCCGGCTGCAAGCCGTGAATCAGCACCTTTGAGCACAGATAAGGAACGCAGCCGACACGGATCACGTCCGGTTCTCTTCTCCAATCCTCCAAGTCTTATAATCGGCGCGGCGTGCTGTGGCCAGAACTTCTCGTTGTGCCACGGATGTGTTCGCGCCGTCCATTTGGCGCGAACTCATCCGTGCGACGGTCAGTCTCCCGCACGGATGAGCCGGCGCAAACAACCGCGCCGCCACATCCGTGGCACCAACCCCCGCTGCTCAGAATCGCGCCGCCCGCGCGCTCAGGACATCGCAGACGGCGATCACCGGCAGCGCCGCCAGCAGCATCTTCAGAATCAATCCCAAACCAAACGTCCCTTCGTGCGTCTTTCCTGGCAGAATCTGCGAATATGGCAGAGCCTGGTATGAACCCAGCCAGACGTCGTATGTCATGGGCGCGCGAATCAGATCGAAACGCGCTTGCCCGGCGTTGGCCTCGCGCGCCGCAGCGGACTCCTGGTTCCAGACGCTCGACAGCGATAGCGGCGGACTGAGACCCAGCACGCCGTCTGTTAACGTTCGCGAGACCGCCATGCTGACAGTCCTCGACGGATCGCTTGCCAATCGTTGGATGACCGGCCGCGACCAGAACAGCGCCGTCACCGCCGCACCCAAAAGCAAGATCGTCACCTGCAACGCCGCTTGAGCGCCGACAAACTGGGACAACAGCGCGTGCACGGCCAGCACCAGTGCCGCCTGTGCAGCGAACAGCCCCCAAAGAACGATGAAGACGTACATCGGTTCCTGGTGCGCGCCGACAAGCCCCATCCCGATGAACGCCGGCCCCACGCACAGCGTCACGGCCACCCACGTGCCTAGAGCCGCCCAGGATTCGCCTCGCTCGACCGGCATCCACGCCAGCACCAACGCGAGCCCCGCCAAATCGATGACGACCGAAGCCGCAACCGCCGTAAACGGCAGCGCGCCCGTTCCCGGCAGAAAGGTCCGCATCAGGTACGGCAGAGAAATTCCACAGGCAAACGCAACGAGTGCGCACACGAGCACACCTCGCCGCAGCAGACGCTCCCGCAAAGCCGCCACAAGATTTCGGTTGGCCACCACTGCTCCTTGTACGAGACGTCCGCCAACACGGGCAGCCAACAGCGAACAGAGGCTGCCCGTGCCACACACAAGCCGTTACTGCTGCGGCGGCGGAGCGGGCGGCACGTTCTTGTTTCCGGTGTCCTTCAGGTCCGCAGCCGTCAGCGTCGCGCCATTCCACGGCTCAAATACCAGCCAGCACCTCGCGCCGCGCTTCGGAACCACGTAGCGGTTCACGCCATACCCCGCCGCGTGCTGCGGATCGATCGCCCGCGTGTCCAGCGGCGTATTGAGAATCGCATACGGGTCCAGCTTCACGGCGACGATCGACTTCTCGAGGTCCGCCATGAACTGCATCTTGTTCGTGTCCGGATCCTTTTCGAACTTTGAGCCCGTAAACGCAAACGGCGAACGCTTCATGATGGAACTGGTCTGCATATTCCAGGCGAAGCACTCAATCGGAACGCGCATCAGTTTCTTCTCAGGCAGTTCCATCGGCTTGGCAACGGCGGCCGCTAGCTTCGGCTGCTTCTTGACGTATTCATCCAGAGCATCGACCAGAGCTTGCCGCTGCGCATCCTCATAGACGCACGTCTCTTTCCGCGTCTCATCGGTGAAAGGCGATTTCGCGATCAACGCCTGCGTATCGTCGTTCAGCACGTCATGATCGCCGAGATTGCGAATCGTGATCAGGTCGCCTTCCATGTCAAGCAGCATCTGTGCGCGTGCTTCAGCGGCCTGCTTCCCGAGCATCAGAATCGCGTGTTTTTGCTTGAACGCCGCGATCATCGACCCCAGTTCCAGCCCTGGATCGCTGAACGCGTGCGGCGGCTCCCACAGGAACTGCACCGAGATCATCACGCCCGCGTCCTTCGGCAGATTCACCTGCCCGTCTTCGCTGAGTTCTCCCGCATACGTGTACGCGCAGGCCAGCAGAGCCCAGCAGATGTCTCGCGGGCGCACATGAAGCGCGACGATTGTTTCGTGAAGCCTCGCGTTCGGTCCGCGCGAGACCACGAGAAATTCCAGCGGCCCTTGCTCAAGCGCAAAATCGCCCTTCATGGCAATCAGTTTCTTGTCTTTGTTGAACAGCAGATTCGGATCGCCGGCGCGGTTCTTCTCTTTGTCTTCGCCGAAGGGAACAAGCCCGGCGAGATCAACCGCGGGCAGCGAATTCTGCTCGATGAGCAACTCGCCTTGCAGCCGGCGCACCAGCAGCATCTGCTGCGGCGACATCGTCTCCGTGCTTTCTGATTTTTGAAGCTGCTCGCGCACCGTCGTGCCAAGTTTGCGCAGTTCCGCAATGGCCGCCGTACGCTCCGCAGCCTGTTCCGAACCGAGCTGCTTCAGCAGCGCGCTGAAATCCGCCGCAGCGACCGAGAACGCAGACAATGCCAGCACCGCCGCCGTCCACCGTGTCGCTCGCCTCATCTCAGCACCCGCCTTTCGCATTGTTCTGTCGTTCTCCCCCTTCCCTCCGAGGGAAGGGGGTCGGGGGGTTAGGTTGCGGCGCCGCCGCAACTGCCCGCTGGATGTACAAACGTTGTCTACTCTGCCGACAACGAGCTCGTGTCATCCGCATCATCAGACACCCGCGAGCAAAGCCGCACACCTCATGCCGAAACCGGTAGCGCCCGCCCCTCACGTATTGTAGTCTGATACCCTGCGAAGGACAGTGGAGCCCCTCTACCCTCTAGACTGCTATCGTGATTGATCAGCCTCTACCAGAAGTTCCTCCCGTTCCCGAGCAGCCGCAGCCCGAGAACTCAGCCACTCCGGAACCATCGGCGCCCGACCTCGACGCGCCGATCGAAGTCGTCCCGCCGCTGACCAGTTTCGTGCCCGAACCGCGCGGCCAGTTTGAAGCCTGGCTGGTGCACAATCTCGTCCCCCTGCTCGTTATTCTCCTTGCCCTCGGCGTGCAGATCGTCTCCGAAGTCGCAATGAACTATTTCGTCGGACGAGCGCTGCGGCCGAAGCCGGTTCTATCGGCCACCGATCAGGCCGCGAGTGCACCGGCGCAAATCGCCTCGCTGCAGCCCCCGCCAACGGTCTGGCTGCTTCTTTTCGGCGGAACCGTTGTGGCGTATCTGTGGTCCATCTCCCCCGACATTCGCGAGCTTCTCAAGAAGATGTTCGGCCGCTTCGCTGTGCGCCCGCTCCCCGCACTGCGCCTGGTCGATCTGCTCGCGGCCATCGCCGTCTTCCTGGGCTCAAGCCAGATCCTCGCGCTGGCTTTCCTGCGCACAGGTGCGGCGCTCTCCGAAGGCGCCTTCCATGCCTTCGGCCTGATGCTGAACGCTGTGGCCTTCGCCGCCGCAATTCTAACCGGAAATCTCCTCGCCCGTCACCGAGCTGGCGGCTCGCACGGCGCGTTCGGCCTCTGGCCCTTCTGGCGACAGTATTTCGCCAGCCGCTCGCGCAGCCTCTGGGCCGACATCGGCCTCGGCATCCTCGCTTATCCGTTTTCCGTCTTGATCGTAAGCGTCTGTTTGTATGCCAACCAGTTGCTGCTGCGGCTGTTCAATCGACCACCGGACGAACACATGCTGATGACCGAAATGACCCACCAGCAGCCGCCATGGGTCATCAGCGTCTTCTTCATCATGGCCGTTTTCGGCGCCGCCCTGCTGGAAGAACTGCTCTTCCGCGGCCTCCTCTATAATGTCCTGCGCCGCTACTTTGGAGCCGTCTCTGGCGCGTGCGCCGCCGCCCTGATCTTCGCCGTCATGCACGGCATCTGGTCGCAAGTCCTCGGCCTCTTCGCCCTCGCGCTCATCCTCACCTGGCTCTACGACCGCACCGGCCGTCTAGTCGCCGGCATGGCCCTGCACGCCACCAACAATTTCGTCGCGATGGTGGTCGTGTTCCTCCTGCGGCAAAGCTAAGCCATGCCGGTCAGTTCACTGAACTTCCCTGCGCCACACTGGCCGCGGTTTGCGTGCGCTCTACCCGGCGGAAGTACAGCGCGCATAAAAGCGCGGCGATCAGCACGACAACCGCGGCCTGCACCCAATACACCGGCTTGGACATGATGAACCCCCAACTGGCCATGAAGCGCTGCCAAGGCCAGGTGAGAGCTTGCTCAGGGTCGAGCGCCTGCAGTTTTTCGGGCTCGGCATTCATCTGCAGCCAGACCTTCGAGAGCAGAACTGACGCGGCGACGAACCACACGTAGAAGGAGCGAGGCAATTCCATTCGGTCGAGCGAGCACACGGCAAACGTCACCAACATGGGGAAGGCCAGCGTCAAATGGCGCGATTCCGAATCGATGCTCAGCAACACGTTGATGCCGAGCACTGCCGTCAGCCCAAGGCCGCAGTCCTGCACGTCCCGGCATAGCGGGCCCCAGAACCGCGCCGCCACGATGATGATCGGCCCGAAATACAGGATGTGGGCGAGCAGAAAGACCAGCGGCTTGCTGACGGCCCGTTGCGAATACACGAGCGCCATTCCAAGTCCTGTCACGGGAACAACGCCATTGCTGATAGCCCCCGCGATCCAGTTGACGATGATGACCAGCAACACGGCGGCTGCAATCTTCCACAACCGGGAGCGCTGAACGCTGGGCCATTCGGCCAGGTGCCGGCAGTTCAGCAACGGAGCCAACGCGGCAAACAGATACGCCACCAGCAGCGCGCAGCTTAGCCACAGCCATTCCGTGAGTGGTGCGCAATCGCGTATTTCCGGCGATACATAGCAGCGCCAGGTGCTGAACACGGACACCGCGGCAATCGCGGTCGCAATCGTCAGCGCCGCCGCCCGATGCAGCCACCGGAACGGACGGCGCGGCACGCTTGATCGTGGAAACACCAAGAGGAGGACGCCCGTGGCCAACGCGCTGGGCCACGTGAATGCCGCGGCCAAGGTCGTACAGGCCAGCGCCACCGGCCGCTCCGTCATGAAGAAATAGAACTGCAGCATCCCCAGCGCCAAGGCCGTCGTGTCCGTAAGCGTCGGATAAAATAGGTTGAACTTGAGGCAGCAGAAATTGACAAACAGAGCGCAGAAGCCCAGCCACTTGGCGGCAACGGGATGGCGCAACGGCAAGCGGTCCGCGAGCAGTCCCCACATCAGCGCGGTCAGGCCCAGCAAAATGCCGTTGTATATCTCGAAAGCATAAATCGTGTTCTGGATCGTCGGCGCGATGCCGCAGATTTTCAGCGCGTAATGCAATGCCGCTGAGGGAAAAACACGCTTCGCCAGAAAGGTGTCGAAGCTCGCGTCGGCGACGTACCGCGGGAACCAGACCACCGCTCTGGCGTAGAACTCGCCGTCGGTGCCAAGGCCGAGGTTCAGCAGGATATGTTCGCCCCAAAAGCCGAACGCTGCCGCCACAGCGAGAATTCCGCCGGTCATCAGCAGATTGGTGCGAGTGCGGTTGTCCATCGTGCGCACAATCATCGTGCCCGTGGCTCAGGTGCGAAAGGACAAAACAGCACACGACTCTGCCGATGCCGCTGGCGTTCCGTTTCAGGCCTTCGCCGCCGCCGCTGTGAGCACCTGCGCTGGCCGCAACACCAACCCCTTCCACAAATATCCCGCGCGCAACTCTTCCAGAACCGTGCCCGGCTTTTCGCCTTTGCTCTCATCGACCGGCCGCTGAGCCACCGCTTCGTGCTGCGTGGGATCGAACGGCGTTCCCGGCACCGCGTTAATGCGTTCCAACCCGCGCACCGCCAGCGTCTGATCCAGCGACTGGCCAACCATCTCCAGCGCCTCGCGCAGGAGCTTGATGTCGGCCTTCTCGCCTTGAGCATCCCGCCGCGCCAGATCCAGGCTGTCGAAAATCGGCAGCAGATCGGCAACGTATTTCCGCAGCGACTGCTCTTCCGCGCGAGCCAGATCCTTGCTCGCCCGCGACTGATAATTCAAAAAGTCCGCCCGAGCCCGAGCCGCCGTATCCTTCAGCTTGTCGCGCTCCGCCGTCAGTTCGGCAACCTTCTCATTGCTCTCGCCGCCGATAGCGCTCGCACGCCGCACCAGACTCCGAGCCGTCGCTTGCTGAGCGCGCAGTTCGCCGAGTTCGGTGGCCTTCGGCATTTCGCCGAAAGCGCGCCGGAAGAACCGCTCCAGATCCGTGCAGAAATCTTCCGCCTCGCTCGCCAGGTCTTCCTTGCGAGCTGCCTCGACCTTTGACGGCTCCTTCTTCGCAGCGGCTGGCTCGGCCTTCGGTGCCTCGACCGGCGTGCCTTCCTCGATCGACGGCTCCGCGTGCGCCTGCTCGGACTCTTGCGCGTCCGCTGTTGGAGTTTGCTCTTTCTTATCGACTTTAGTCATCTCCTGTACTTCCTCTTTTCAATCTTGCACACTTCAGTGCCCTACCGCACGTTCCTGGCCAACGAACCGGTCATTGGTCATTGGTCATTAACAGCCCCTAAGCGCCTGCGCAATGACCAATGACTAATGACTAATGCCCCATCTGCGTCCGGCCTCCTCGCTGTTTAGTCTTCACCAAAGAAGTCTCGTATTTTGTTCAGCAGCGAGCGCTTCTGCGGCGTGATGCCCGTCTTTTCCAGAGCCGCCAGCTTGCGCAGTAGTTCCTCTTGCTCGGCGCTTAGCTTCTTCGGCACCTCGACCACCACGCGCACATACTGATCGCCTTTTTGATAGCCGTGCACGTCCGGCATTCCCATCCCGGACATTTTCAGCATCTTTCCCGATTGCGTCCCATGCGGAATCGTCAGCCGCGCGCGACCGGCCAGCGTCGGCACGTCCACTTCTCCGCCCAGAGCCGCCATGGTGAATGGAATGGTCGTCGAGAGCAAAATATCGTTGTCGCGGCGCACGAACATCTCGTGCTCTTTCACATGCACGAAAACATATAAATCTCCGCGCGTGCCGCCGTGAGCCGACGCTTCGCCGTGCCCCGTGAGCCGGATGCGCGTGTTGTCTTCGATGCCAGCCGGGATCGAGACTTCAATCCGCACCTTCTTCGGCTGCCGCCCGGTTGCACCGCAATCCTTGCACGGCGAATCGATCATTTCCCCCCGTCCGCCGCAGCGCGGACAGGTGCTGCGCATCTGAAAAAATCCCTGGCTGCGCACCACGTACCCGCCGCCACGGCAGTACGAACAGGTCGTCGGCCGAGTGCCCGGCTTCGCGCCGGTGCCGTGGCAGGTTGCGCACAGCTCCTCGCGCATGATTTCGATGGTTTTCGCGACGCCTTGATACGCCTGCTCAAGGTCGATCTCAATGTCATACCGCAGCGACGCGCCCTGCGTGCTCGCTTGTTCGCGCTGCCCGAACATGTCGCCGAAAATCGACCCGCCGCCGCCGAAGAACTGGCTGAGAATGTCCTCGACCGAAACGCCGTGGAAGTCCGGTTCGCTGCCGCTCACGCCCGCGTGCCCGAAGCGGTCGTACTGTTCCCGCTTCTGCTCGTCGGAGAGCACCGCGTAAGCCTCGGCGATTTCCTTGAACTTCTCTTCGGCCTCATGCTTGTTGTTCGGATTGCGGTCCGGGTGCCATTGCTTGGCCAGCCCGCGGAACGCAGACTTGATCTCGTCCTGCGTCGCCTCGCGCTTGACGCCCAGCACTTCGTAGTAATCGCGTTTCTGTTGTGCCACCGACATGCCTTTTTAATGATGAATGCTGAATGATGAATGCGGAATAAGGCTGTTAGTCGCTCCGCGCTCCCCGGCCGCTATTCATCATTCATCATTCCAAATTCATCATTTAGTAAAGAAGCCCTCTCAGCCGACTTGCGGACCGAGAGGGCTCCTTCTTCATTTCCTCGAAGACGCCGATCGCCAATCCGCAATCTGCAATCCCCAATCCGCAATCGTTAGTGCACCGCTCCTGCTACCAGATCCTTCCCTTCGCCCTTCTCCTTCATTTCCGTGACCATCGTGTCGCAGGTCAGCAGCAGAGCCGCCACGGACGCCGCGTTCTGCAGAGCGCTCTTCACAACCTTCGCCGGATCGATGATGCCCGCCTTGAACAGATCCTCGTACTCGCCGGTCTTGGCGTTGAAGCCCTGGTTGCCCTTGCTCTCGCGAACCGTTTCGACGACCACTGAACCATCCGCGCCGGCGTTGTTGGCAATCGTCCGCATCGGGTGTTCCAAAGCCTTCGCGACAATGTCCGCGCCGTACTTCTCTTCGCCGCGCAGCTTGCCCTTGGCCTTCTCGACCGCCGCTTGAGCGCGCAGCAGAGCCACGCCGCCGCCGGGGACGATGCCTTCCAGAGCCGCCGCTTTGCAGGCGTTGGCCGCGTCATTCACGCGTTCCTTCGTTTCCTTCATGGCTGTTTCGGTCGCCGCGCCGGCGCGAATCACCGCCACGCCGCCGACCAGCTTGGCTAGCCGCTCCTGCAGCTTCTCGCGGTCGTAATCGCTGGTCGTCGTCTCGATCTGGTGCTTGAGCTGAGCGATCCGGGACTGCACTTCGGACTTCTTCCCGCCGCCTTCGACGATCGTCGTGTTGTCCTTATCGACCTGCACGCGCTTGGCCGTGCCCATGTCGCTGATTTCGATGCTTTCCAGCTTCACGCCCAGGTCTTCGCTGATGAACTTCGCGCCGGTCATGATCGCAATGTCGCCCATCATGGCCTTGCGGCGATCGCCGAAGCCCGGAGCCTTCATCGCGACGCACTTGATCAGCCCGCGCAGCTTGTTGATCACCAGAGCCGCCAGGCATTCGCCTTCGACTTCCTCGGCCATGATGACGAACGGCCGGCCCGTCGTGACGATCTTCTCAAGCAACGGAATGAACTCGCGCAGATTGCTGATCTTCTTCTCGTAGACCAGGATCAGCGGGTCTTCAAGGTCCACTGACATCGTGTCCGCATTCGTGACGAAGTAGGGCGAGAGATAGCCCTTGTCGAAGCGCATGCCGGTCACCACTTCCAGTTCGGTCTCGGTGCCCTTGCCTTCTTCGACCGTCACCACGCCGTCTTTGCCGACTTTCTCAAACGCTTCGGCGATCAGCTTGCCGATGTGCTTGTCGTCGTTGGCGCTGACGGTCGCGACGTGCATCAAGTCGTCTTTGGTGCTACACGGCTTGGCCTGCTCGGTCACGCTGTCCAGCACGGCCTCGACGGCCGCCTCGATGCCGCGCTTGAGCGCCATCGGGTTGTGGCCGGCAGTGACGAAGCGCACGCCTTCGGAGTAAATCGCGGCAGCCAGGACGGTCGCGGTGGTCGTGCCATCGCCGACGACGTCATTGGTCTTGCTGGCGACCTGGCGCACCATCTGAGCGCCCATGTTCTCGAAGGGGTCTTCGAGTTCCACTTCCTTGGCGACGGTCACGCCGTCATTGACGACGCCCGGCCCGCCGTAGGATTTCTCATACGCCACCCAGCGCCCCGCCGGGCCCATGGTGGACTTGACCACGCGCGCCAGTTTGTTCACGCCCGCCAGAATCTTCTGCCGCGCTTCATCCGTGTAAAGCAGTTGCTTCGCCATGTCTCAGACCTCTCCCGTCAATTTTCCGCGTTGATTACACCTTCGCCACGAACTGTTCCATCGTCATGCCTGCCGAACGGACTAGGCTGCGCAATGTACCGCGAGCCACCTCCCTGTGTTCCGGCACGGAAAGCGTCACAATCTCGCCCGGCTTCGTCAGAATAATGTGGCTACCGCGCTGCCGTGCCACGCTCCAGCCGAACCGGCCAAACACTTTCACAACTTCACGACCGCTCAGCAGTGGAACGGTCGCCATCAGGCCTTCACCTCCACCTGCTGGGTCTCAACAGTCAAAGGCATGCCTTTCTCCGCCCGAACCTCCAAGCACTCTGCTATAGCGCTCTTGATGTTCTTCAACGCCTGAGCCTTCGTCTTCCCTTGGCTCACGCAGCCGGGAATGGCAGGGCACTCCACCACCCACACCCCATCCTCATCCCGATCAATCGTTACATTGAACTTCATATTCTCTCTTGTCCAACAGTGCACATGTGTGCACTCGTCTCATCTTCGCCTGTAAAAAATTGCACCTGTGGTGATTTCAGCCCTCAAAGCCCCCAAAAACAGCCTTCTCGCGCTGTAAAAAAGTGCACGTGTGGTGGTCTTCGCCCTAAACTTCCGTCCAAGAGTGCACGTGTGGTGGTTCTTAAGCCTTCTCACCCGTCACTCGCCACACGTCACCCGTCACATTCTGTCCAAGAGTGCACGTGTGCAGCGTTCCATCCCCTGAACCCTGAACCCCGACCCCTGAACCCCGCCCCTAGAGCTTCGCCAGCAGATCGCTTTCGCGCACGATCAAGCACTCTTCGCCGGCGACCTTCACTTCGCTGCCGGAGTACTTCCCGAACAGGACGATGTCGCCGACCTTGACTTCCATCGTCGCGCGCTTGCCGCTCTCCAGCAGCTTGCCCGGCCCGACCGCGAGAATCTCACCGCGCTGCGGCTTCTCTTTGGCCGAATCCGGCAGCACAATCCCGCCCGCCGTCTTCTCTTCAGCCTCAAGCCGCTTCAGCACAATCCGGTCATCCAACGGCTGGAGTTCCACTTTCGCCTTCTTCGCTGCTGCTGCCATCGTCAAACTTCCTCCGTAATCGGAAATCCAAAAATCAAATCCAAACCTTAAGAACGACCTCCAACACAGAGACAAAGAGAACACAACGGCCGCAGAGAAGAGTTATACTCCAAAAACCTCTGTGCTCTCTGTGTCCTCTGCGCCTCTGTGTTGAAAGCTTTTGCCGTTAATCCGTTTTCACCACTCACCAATCACCAATTACATCATCCCGCCCATTCCACCCATGCCGCCCATCCCGCCCATGCCACCCATGCCGCCGCCACCACCCATGCCACCGTGATCATGGCCGCCGCCTGCGCCGGCTTTTTCGGGAATCTTGCAGATCATGCAGTTGCTGGTCAGCAGCAGAGTCGCCACCGACGCGGCGTTCTGCAGCGCGCTCTTGGTCACTTTCGCCGGATCGATGACGCCGGCCTTCACCAAGTCGCAATACTCGCCGGTTTCAGCGTTAAAGCCGAACGCGCCCTTGCCAGCCTTGATCTTCGCCACCACCACCGAACCGTCCACGCCCGCGTTCTGAGCGATCGTCTTCGCCGGCGTCAGTATCGCGCGCCCGACAATCTCCACGCCCACCCGGTCGCCTGCTTCGACCCGCATTTTCTCAAGGCCTTCCGCCGCGCGAATCAAAGCCACGCCGCCGCCTGGGACGATGCCGGCCTCGATGGCCGCTCTCGTCGCGTGCAAAGCGTCTTCCACGCGAGCCTTCTTTTCCTTCATTTCCGTCTCGGTCGCCGCGCCGACGTTGATCTGCGCCACGCCGCTGGCCAGCTTGGCCATGCGTTCCTGGAGCTTCTCCTTGTCGTAATCGCTGGTGGTGATGCTGATTTCTTTCTTGATCTGTTCGATGCGCGCCTGGATCGCCTTCGTGTCGCCCGCGCCTTCAATCATCGTCGTGTTGTCGGCATCGATCTTGATCTTCTTGGCGGTACCGAGGTCCGTAAACTCGATGTTTTCGAGCTTCGTGCCAAGGTCTTCGAAAATCGCCTTGCCGCCCGTCAGGATCGCAATGTCTTCCAGCATCGCCTTGCGGCGGTCGCCGAAACCCGGAGCCTTCACGGCCGCGACGTTCACGATCCCGCGCAGCTTGTTGACGACCAGCGTCGCCAGCGCTTCGCCTTCGATTTCCTCGGCGATAATCAGCAGCGACTTGCCGGCCTTGCTCACCTTCTCGAGCAAGGGGACCAGTTCGCGCACGTTCGAAATTTTCTTCTCATGGATGAGGATCAGCGGCTTTTCCATCTCGACGGTCATCGCGTCGGGATTGGTAATGAAATGCGGGCTCAGGTAGCCGCGGTCGAACTGCATGCCTTCGACGACGGTCAGTTCGCTCTGCAGGCTCTTCCCTTCTTCCACGGTGATCACGCCATCGCGGCCGACTTTTTCGAAGGCCTCGGAAATCAGCTTGCCGATCGTCGTGTCGCCATTGGCCGAAATCGTCGCGATCTTCTCGATGTCGTCCTTGCCCTTGATCGGAACGGCCATCGCGTCGATCTCTTTGACGACCGCCGCAACCGCCTTGTCGATCCCGCGCTTGATGCGCACTGGGTTCTCGCCCGCGATCAGATTCTTCAAACCGTCGCAATAAATCGCTTCGGCCAGGACCGTCGCAGTCGTGGTGCCGTCACCAGCCACGTCGGAGGTCTTCGAGGCGACCTCTTTGACGAGCTGCGCGGCCATGTTCTCGTAGGGATCCTTGAGCTCGACCTCTTCGGCCACCGTCACGCCGTCTTTGGTGACGGTCGGTGCGCCCCAGGACTTGTCGAGCATCGCGTTGCGGCCTCGCGGCCCCAGCGTGCTTTTCACCGCGCGCGCCAGCTTCGTCACGCCCTCTTTAATGTGCTGGAACGCATCTGTATCAAAGGCCAGTTGCTTGGCCATAGCTGACGATCCTCCGCTTCCTCACCACTCACCAAGTACCACTCACCAAAAACCAAGTAAAAACACAAACGCGGTCACGAGCAGCCCTGCCAAATGTTCTCTGCTCTGGTGAACGCGTATCACAACGATGCCATCAGTTAACAAAGCCCGTGCCACGCCCAATATACCGCACCAACCACACAACTCACCATCAATACACGCTTTAGGATATCCACCACCCCACGCGCTGTCGAATGCCTCGCGCCCCCACCGGTTCAATCTGACGTACCGCCTTCGTCAAAATGAGTCTGAATTGATGAGTGGCGGGGTCAAGCTCCATTTCCGGCTTTCGCTTATCTCGCAGCTTTGCCTCTTGGCGCTCCAGACAACGTGGGGTAGATTACACCGATGGAGTTCCAATGGGACGGAGACAAAGCGGCGCGAAACGTTGCCAAGCATGGAGTAGGTTTTACCGAGGCCGCAACCATTTTTGGCGATCCTTTGGCGCTGACATTCGGCGATCCCGACCATTCGGAAGACGAAGACCGGTTTTTGACTTTTGGCTGCTCCAGCACAGGAAGACTTCTGGTCGTCTCGCACACAGATCGGGAAGAGGCAACTCGGATCATCAGCGCTCGCGTGGCGACCCGTCGGGAACGGAGAATTTATGAGGAAGGCTAGCGCCACATCGAGAAAAGATGAACTGCGCCCTGAATACCAACGCCCGGACCTTAAAGGCGGCGTCCGCGGAAAGTATCTCGCCCGCTACGAGGAAGGAGTCAACTTGGCGCTGCTCGCCCCCGATGTCCGCGCCGCCTTCCCGACCGACCGCTCAGTCAATGAAGCCCTCAGAACTCTGATCAAGCAACGGCCCGCCTCCTGAACGCAGGGAGCGGCCTCTCCGGTCCCCCTCTCCCCCGCGCGGGAGAGGGGTTAGGGGTGAGCGAAACGCGAAGCCGCCGAAGCTTTCACTTCCGCTTTGCACGCTCAAACCGGTTCGGGTGTTCCTTCACCCACCTCTGAACGGCCTTTCGCGACTGCTCGATGCGTGCTCGCGTCTCCGCCGTTTCCAGAAGCATCTTTGACGCAGAAATTCCCCCCACTACCGCATCACAGTCGCGCAGTTCAACGTTCTTGATGTCGTCGCAAAGAATAGCCAGCCGATATGCTGCGACAAACGCTACCGCATGATCGTCATCATCGAGCAACTCAGTAAGTCGTCGCAACCACGGCCTTGACGAACGGCCGCGCTCGCGTTCACTTCTGATTGTCCAGACGTTCACCGAAAGCAAGACTTGCAGCCTTACATGAGGGTCCGGATCGTCCATATAGGCAAGTGATAACTCAAAACCATGATCGTATACGAGGCACATCGCGGCCTCCTGCCGCAAGGCCGCATCCGGTTGTCTCAGAAAGCTCAGCCACTTCGCTCGGCGTTGCGCTTCATCGGTATCATACAACGTCCATAGATACCGCAGCCCCAAAGCTCGATCGGATGCCTTGAACCAAGGATTCCCCCGCCCTAGTTCATAACCGCACGCATTCCGGGAGAGGTACCGCCACATCAGCTCAGACCGAAAACCCAGCGCAGGTTTGACGCTCGGGTCCATCAGATCTCGAAGCTGCGCTATACTGGCATTCTCCGCCAAGAGCATTGCAGCCGTAGGCAGAAGATCAGGAGCGTTCCAGGCCGGCACCTTTCCGAGGCCGATCTGCCATGCGCATTCAGTAGCGCGACTTCGGTTCTTTCGTATAAGCCCTTCAAATGCGTACACGCCGCGCGACGGATCGCCGATTCGGTCCAGTAGCCGCTGTTCCGAAACGTGCCCGACTGCAAGAAGCAAGGACGCTGTGTTGGGCTGGGCCGAAGAGCTTTCACTCCATTCCTCAACTGCATCCCTTACCAGATTCGGCATCCTCTCCTTCACCGAGTCGCCCCAACGACGATTCCAGTTACTTGAAACTTCTTCGCGAGAACAGAAAAGTCGCGCGCTTGCCAAGAAATAGAACAGCGGCCAAGGCAACACCAACACCGTCAGCGCTGCAAAAATCCCCGCGTACCACAGCACCCCGCGCCAGACCAGCCGCCCGTTCGCCCGCCTCACGCGCCACAACGCCACTGGCCCGGCGATTGTGGATGCAAACGCCACAAACGGCGCGAACACCGGCAGCCCGAGCCACGTAATCCATTCCGATACTGGATCTTTTTCCCAAAGCCCAAATTGATACCAGAACCACACCCACGGCACGCTGAACTCCCACAGCGCCGCAAGGCAAATCACCATCGGCAATCCAACAAACTCTCCGCTCTGAGTCGCCCTCGCCGCCAACACCACCGACCACACCGCCATCACCACAAAAACAACCAGCCCGATCCCCATGCACACCGGCCCGTCCTGCGAATCCATTCCCAGAGCATAGCCGGCCGCAAAAATCCCCCCTCCCAGCAGCAACCCCAGCCCATGCACCAACGCCGCGCTGCGCCCCAACCGCCTCCCAATCGCACCTGCGTTTGAAGAATCCATACACCAAGTACCAATCACCAAGTACCATTCACCAACTCAGAATAGAAACCCTTCCCTCTCCGACTCCACCGCTTCGTCCGCATCCCCCGCCGCCTCCTCCAGAACCACCATCGACTCAATCTGCGAGCGCCCCATCGAATCCCCCTTCACCTGCACCTTCACGCGCTTGCGCTCGTTCTTCGCCCGCCGAGCCAGCTCCGCAATGATCTCCGACCCCGTGTAATACGTCGCCGCCCCCACCGCGACAATCCGCCACTGCGCGCCCACGCCTTGCACCGGCACCACATCCGCCACGCTGATGACCTCTTCTTCGGTGGCGCTCTCCACATTCTCCGTCATCTCACTCTTCACACTCTTCCGTCGCGCCATCGCCACTCCCCTTGTTCCAGTAACTCGATCAAAGCCTATATCGTCATCCGCCCGCTTCCAGCCACTCCGTTTTCCGTCTCCCCGCGTCTCCGTGTCTCCGCGTCCCCGCGTCCCCCCGCCGTTCCGTTTCGCCCCGTCTCCCCGTCTCCCCGTCTCCCCGTCCCCCCGTCTTCCCTTCTCCCCGTCTCCCCTTCTCCTCACCTACCCCGTTGACTTCCCTCACAATGTGCCGTAACCTCTCGCCCCGCTAACTTCACCAACTTTGGAGGACCACCATGCCTTCGTCATGCAATCGCCGTGATTTCCTCGTCCGCAGCGGAGCCGCCGTGGCCGCCGCCTCGCTCCTCGGCCAGTCCGCTCAGTCCGGCGAACTCACCGGCAAGGTCAAGAAGGCTCTCGGCATCGGCATGGTCGGCGAAGGCGCGACCGTCCTTGAAAAGTTCAAGCTCATCAAAGACCTCGGCTTCGACGGTGTGGAACTCAATAGCCCCGGCATCGGCAACAAGGAAGACATCAAAAAAGCCATCGACGAAACCGGCCTCGGCGTCTCCGAAATCATGGACTCCGTCCACTGGCGCGACACGCTCTCGCACCCCGACGAAGCCGTTCGCGCCAAAGGCGTTGCAGGCTTGAAGACCGCCATCGCCGACGCCAAGTTTGTCGGCGCCACCGCCGTGCTGCTCGTCCCCGGAGTAGTTAACAAAGATGTCACCAAAGAAGATGCATGGAAACGAAGCATAAAGGAGATCAAAACCGTTGTGCCTTTCGCCGAAGAAAACGGCGTGTACATCGGCATCGAGAACGTCTGGAATAACTTCCTGATGGATCCGGCAGACATGGCCAAGTACGTTGACGAGATCGGCAGCAAATGGGTCGGCGCCTTCTTCGACATCGGCAACCACGTGAAATACGGCAAGTCCGAAGACTGGGTCCGCACCCTCGGCAAACGCATCCTGCGACTGCACGTCAAGGAATTCAGCAAAGAGAAGAACTTTGGCGTCAAGATCGGTGACGGGGATGTCAACTGGCCCGAGGTCGTCAAAGCACTCAAAGAAGTCGGCTACACTGGATGGGCAACGGCTGAAGTCAGCGGCGGCAAGAAGGACGCCCTGAAAGACATCGCCGATCGCATGAACAAAGTCCTGTCTTTGACCTAATCTATACCTGCCTTCACCGGTATAGACAAGTGTCAACTGGCTAAATTGGCAAGCACTTAGAGCGGCTACAACCGCTGTGTTTTGCAACTGGGAGAAAGCCGTCAGACGCCACGCTGCGCGTTCGCATCTTTTTTCGAGCGAACAGCAAGACTTTCATTAGTCACCCAAGGTAAGCTCAGCCTGTCGCACTCTGAGCTTATCTTTTCGCGCTGAAGAACTTGTGTTGCGCTCCGGTTAGGGGCGCTGCTTTCGTTTGCCACTTCTTCCGGTGTTTTGTCGCACAAGTGCAGACTGCATCGAAATTAAGGTGTGAGGTTTGCGCTATTCAAGGGTTAATCTTTTTGCAACGCAGGTTCGTCATGGTGCCAAATGACAGCTTCGCAAGCTCAATAACGGAGTCCGACATGGGCCGCTACATCCTTGCACTCACATTCGCTACTCTGCTGGTATCGTCCGTGCCAGCGGCAACCTTGACTCAAACCGTCGTGGTTACGGCCCAGACGGGCGGCACACCAGCCTCCGCCACCGCCAACCTCTCCACCGACCAGGGCCTGCCCATCGACTGGGTGCACTGGGGCAAGACGGGCGGAGTCGGCGCCAATCGTCTCCTGGATCGCAAAGCCAACGTCACCACCCAAATCAGCGACTTCACCGACACTCCCGCCGCATCCGCCGTTCAGGTCGCCACCAACCTCACCGGTTATCTCTGGTCCGACGGCGTCACCAACACCTACAGCAACGAAGCCGCCGCGGCCGGTACCGCCATGTCCGTCGTCGCCACGGCTGCCGCCAACGGCTTCTCGTTCACCGTCCCCGCCTCCACCCAATTGCAGACGCTCAGAATCCACGTCGGCCTCTACAGCGGAACGGCTGCGACAGCCATCACCGGCAAGCTCACGCTGCACCTCAGCGACGGCAGCGTCGCGGATGTCATCGATACAGCCGTCGCCACCCCCGCCACCGCAACCACCTGGACCAACGCCGTCTACTTCGTTAACTTCGCGGCCGGCGCCACAGGCCAGACGCTCAACGTCACCTGGCAACCGAACGCCGCGGGCGGCGCCGGCTCGCTCATCAGTCTCGCTGCCGCAACCCTTAACGCCCCCGTGCTGGCGCGCTCGCTGTCCGCCGTCCGCGGTGTGATCACGACCTACACCAGCACGACCCAGTTCACCTCCACGCACCTCATCCGCCAGTCCACCGCGCCCCTGGGCCTGAACCTGATGATGACCAGCGGCGCGCGAGCCGGCGACGTCAGAGCCATCAGCGTCTTCACCCCAGCCACTGGAGCGATCACCTTGGGCGCGGCATTGGGCGGAGCCGCCGCGGTGGGCGATACCTTCATCGTCGTGCCCGCCAACGGCACGGCCAATCTCAGCACCGACATGGGCACGCCTAGCGATTGGGTCCACTGGGGCAACGGCGGCGCTGGTGGAGTAGACCGGAAAGCCGCCGTCTCCGCGCAAATCTCCGCCCTCACCGTCACCGGCGTCGCCACGCAGGTCACCAACCACCCCGCCGGCTTCGTGTGGACCGACGGCGCGCCCACTGCTGCGTTGACAGAAGTGGCCGGAGCGGGCACCGCTGTGCAAGTCGGCGCCGGCGGCGCGCTGTCCTTCACCGTGCCGGCCTCGGCCGCCCCACACGTCCTGAATGTCTACGTCGGCGCTTACGGTGGCACCGCCGCCGGCCCCACCATCGGCAAACTCACGCTGACCCTGAGCGACGGCAGTTCGCCCGTCGCGGTGGATACCAGTTTGTACGCGCCGCTCAACGCCTACGCCAACGGCGCCTATACGATCACCTATGCCGCCGCGTCGGCCGCACAGACTTTAGCGGTAAAGTGGGAGCCCCAGCAACTGGGCGCCGGCGGATGGGTCAGCCTGGCCTCGGCCTCTCTCAGCGGCGGTGGCATCGCCATCGGCGTGCAGCCCAACAGCCTGCCCCGCCAAGTCAATCTCAGCACCGATCAGGGTCAGTCCGGTCCCAACCCGAACTACGACTGGGTCCACTGGGGCACCAGCACCGGCGCCGATAACGGCGCAGCCCTGTTCGTACGAAAGACAGGCGTCACGCGGCAGATCAGCAACTGGGATCCGCAGCCCAACGGCACCAACGCCGTCTACGGCGCCGACGGTACTCCCACCAACGGCGGGATGCGCACCGGCTATGGCTGGGCCGACGGAACACCGACCCTCGCTGCAAGCGAGGGCGTCGGCGCCGGCCGCAACGTCACCACCGCCGCCGCCACCGCTACCGGCTACATGCTCACCGTTCCCGCCGACCCCACGCCGCGCACGCTCAAGCTCTACGCTGGCGTCTATCCCGCTGCCGCGGGAAATGCGGCCGTCTTGACGCTCACCATGAGCGACGGCTCGGCGCCCGTCGTCATCGACACCACCTATAACATCCCCGCCAATGCGCCTTCCTGGGACGGCCAGTACACCATCACCTACGCGGCCGCCACTCCGGGCCAGACGATGAAAGTGCAGTTCGTCGGTACAGGCGTCGGCGCCAACGTCAACGTCAAACTCGGCGCCGCCACCCTCCTCGGCGCTCCGCCGCCCGCCGATGCCATCGGCATCAAGTTCCAGGGCACCGGCAGCGCCATCGGCAACACCGAAGCGGCCGGCGTGGTGATGCGCGCCAATTGGAACAACGCCGCCAACGCCAGCGGCACCCTCGCCGCCGGCTCGGTCCTGGACAGCAGCGGCGCCGCCGTCGCAGGCTGTTCGGTCACTTACTCCGCGCAATCGACGTTCAACAGCGGCATCCAGGACAATCAGGGCCAGTACCGCATGATGCGCGGTTACCTCGACACCAACGACGCGTCCACGACCACCGTCACCGTCTCGGGGCTTCCAGCTTTCCTGACCAGCGGTGGCTACAGCGTCTACGTCTACGCGGACGGAAATAACGTCACCAACCTCGCCGGCCTCTACACCATCGGCAACACCTCCGCCCTGCTCTACGACAACGCAAACTTCGCCGGCACCTTCACGCGCGCGGCCAACTCGGCCGGCAACTACCTCCTCTTCAGAGGCCTCACCGCGCCCAGCTTCACCCTCACCGCCACCGGCAGCCTGCTCGGCGGCACCCCGCCGCGCGCTCCTGTCAATGCCATCCAGATCGTCGCCGATAGCTCCGGCGGTTCGCCGACCACATTCGTCTGGTCCGGCGCAGGCGCCGACCAGAACTTCAGCACTGCCGGCAACTGGCTCGGCGGAGTTGCGCCAACCGGAGGTGTCACACAGAATCTGCTGTTCCCTGCCAGTGCGTCCAACTTCAACCCGAACAACAATCTTGCCGCCGGCACCAACTTCGGCAGTCTGACCTTCACAGGCAACGGCTACACGCTCAACGGGAACGCCATTACGCTCAACGGAACGCTTTGGGTCACCGGAGAAGCCGCCAACGTCAACTTCAACATCGGGATCAAACGCGGTAGTCTGCCCCCGCCGCAAAGCCAGGCCAGCTTCGCAGGAACCATCTCGCGCGTGCTCCAGAACGTCCCTGAAGCCAGCGGCTTCACCAGAATCTATGAGTTGCCCATTCCGGCCGGCAGCACCAATTGGAACGGTGCGGCCATCCCGTACACGGCTAACAACGCGGGCTCTCAGATCTTCGACCGAGTCGCCTATTACCTGGAACTGCAAGCCGGAGCAACGGCGCCATCATGGGTCTATGTCTCCATGGACGCTTTTACCTCAAACGCCAGCAAGATCGGCGTGCCCAACGTCGCCTCTGGCGAATTCTACCACTACAGCAACGGTGGCGTAGGCAGCGTCAGCATCTCCAACATGAACGTGTTTTCCAATGTTGCGGGCGTCGTCAACGGAATGGGGATCGCCACGGGCAACCTGGAGTTCTGGCCCAGCAATTATGGGGGGCAGAACGACTATGGCGTCCCTAACGCCAACGCGGGTACTTTTGACTTCGGCGACGGCGGAGCCGGCACAGGCGCAGGCTACAGCAGCATGCAGATCCACAATTTCGGCGCCTCCCAGGTTGTGATGGCTTTCAACGATTGGGGCCCAAGCGTGGCCGCTTTGGATATTGGAATCGGCAACCAAGGCGCAGGCAACCCCGATTACACCTTCGCCAACAATGGTGGTGCTTACAACACCCGCACCATGGTGATCATGGTTCGCGAGGTGCCGCCCATCCTTGTCGATCAGAACCTGACGTTGAACGTCGGTGGCGCCAATAACGTTTGGGATATCACCAACAGCGGCCTGCTGCTCATCGCCAACGGCAACATCCTGTTCACCGGAACCGGAACGAGTGCGATCTCGGGTATCGGCGGCGAGATCACCACCAGTGGCGTCGGTCGCGTTGATTTTGGCGTTCCGGTGACCAGCACCGGCGGCATCAACCTGGCCACAACCACCGTCAACCTCAACGCCAACTTCACCAGCACCGGCCAGATTACCGTCAACGCCGGCACGGTCACACAGGCGGCCGCGAGCGTCATCTCCAACATAACCACCTCGCCGATGATCGTCGTCAACCCCGCTGCCGGCCTCGCAACGTTGAACCTGCAGGGCCAGAACACCTACACGGGCACGACCGACCTCTACGCCAACACCACACTGGGCCTCGGCTCCAGTTCCACGCCGGTCGCCCCCGCCGCGCCCACCAGCGGCCCGCTGGGCAGAGGCACCCTTCGGTTCTGCCACGCGGCAGTCGGAAATCAGGTGACGCTATTGGCGCTTAACCAGAAGCAGCAGATCACCAACCCCGTAACCTACTATTTCCCGGCTGGCAACAACAGTTGGGCGCCGGTAACCATCGCCGGCAAGTACGATCTGGAAGTCTTCGGCACCTGGAACATGAACGATGGCGACCGTTTGATCAACGTCGCCAGTACCTCCGCCAACGGGCTGATCCTCAGCAACAACGGCGTCCAGGGCAACACTACCGGCGCGCTCTGCCGCGGCGGCGGGGGCACCCGCACCTTCTATAAGGATGGCCCGGGCGTGCTGACGCTTCAGGGCCCCTGCACCATCGGCTGGGCCTTCTTGATCTATGGAGGCAAGGTCGCCCTGTCATCGAGCTCCTACGGCGGCAACCCTGACGGCCAGCTCTCGTCTGGCGCAGCGTTCGCCCCGGGCGCTCCCTGGAACGGCATCACCATGTTCCCCGGCACAACCTTGGAACTTGACAACCGCACGCGCAACGTCGCGCGGCTGAACGCCGCCGATTACATCTCGATGCAAGGCCCTGGCACCACCCTGCGACTGCGCGGCAACACTGGCGCGGCAACCATCCAGTCGCTCAATGGCATCATGGCCCGCGGCGGAACGACGACCATCGAAGTGGAAAGCAATAGCGGCAACGACTGCACCCTGGCCCTGACCACCGGCGGAGGCGGCCAGAACGGCGTCCCCAGCGGCCTCTCCTATCAGGGCGCGGCAACCTGCAATTTCCTCCGCACCCGCACCGGCGCTACGGGTAATTCCATCTTGCTGGCCAATCAGATCGAAGGACTGGCCGTCATCGATGAACAGGCGGTGCCATTCGTCACGGTCACCGGCCCGGGCGCAACGCTGGCCCTGCCCGCCAAGTACGATTCTTTGCCCACGAATCTCGGCATCGTCCCCGCTCTCTCGACCGGCACCGTCTATACGTCCGTCGCCAGCGGCAACTGGGACAACCCGGCCATCTGGACTCCGGCGCCGCCGGCCCTGCACCCGGATGCGACCGATTCCATCATCGTTCAATCCAATCACGTCATCGCGCTCGCCGCCAGCCGCTCCATCAGCGCCATCAAGTTTACCGGCAACGGCCAGATCAACGGAGCCGCCGGACAGACCCTGACCGTCGGTTCTCAGATTTCCTGCGTCATGGGCACCGGCGTCTCGCCGGCCATTAACGCCAATCTCGTGCTGGACAATGGCACCGCTTTGATCTCCGGATCGGTCACGACGGGCAACAGCAACACTGTCTTCACGGATAACGTCAACTTGATCGGCCAGCCGGTGCAAGTCGGACAGTATGTCACCATGACCAGTGGCATTCTGGCTGGACAACAGCGCCAGATCACTGGCTTCAACCCATTTTTCGGTCAGGTAACCGTTGGCGTTGCGTTCTCCGGGATAGCCAACTTCGGTGACACTTACACGATCCAGACGTGCTGCATCGGCGTTGACGTGCCGCAAGGCGACACCTTGACGCTCAATGGCACGATCACCGAAACCGGTTCGGCCACACTCGTGTTCACCGGCATCGGCACTCTCGCGTTGAACAGCCCCAACTCCACGTTCAGCGGCGGCGTCATCATGGCTGGCGGCAACGTGCTCAATGGCTCCCAGACGATCAATAACGCCCTGGGCGCCGTCGCCACTCTGCAACTTGGCGCCAACAGCACCGGCGTAAGCCCGGTCACCAGCGGCCCGCTCGGCACCGGCGTGCTGACCGTCAACGGCATCGTCCAGAACAGCGTCCTCCCCGCAGCCCCGCTCACCATCGGCAACCCGCTGCTCTTTGGAACCAATTTCTTCGTCACCGGCGCGCAGGATATGACCTTTGCCGGCAGTGCATATCTCAATGGCGCCAACCGCACCCTCAACGTGTACGGCACCGGGCTGACGGAATTCAGCGGCGTGATCAGCGGCGGCAACGCTCTCAGTCAAAATGGGGGCGGGTTGCTGAGGTTGAGCGGCCTCAATGTCTTCAACTCCGGCTTCACCTTGAATTGCGGCACGCTGCAGTTGGGATCGAATTTCGCCCTGGGCGCCGGTACGTTCACCATCCAGCCCAGCACCCCCAACGGCGTCTTCATCCAGGCCGTAAATGGTGCGCGGACTCTCACCAATACGGTGGCTCTCAACGGCGACTTCGTCATCTCCGGCAGCAACGATCTGACGCTGAGCGGCAACGCAACGCTCAACGCCAACCGCGCCGCGACCATCAGCAACACCGGCCTGACCACTTTCAACGGCATCCTCTCCGGCGGCTTTGCCTTCACAAAGGCTGGCTCTGGAACGCTGCTTCTGACCAAGGCAAATTCGTATACGGGAGCCACAACGGTCGATGCCGGAACCCTGCGGCTGGACGGCAACACCGGCACGCTCGGCGGCACCTCCGCGCTGACCATCAACAACGGCGCGGTCTTTGACATCTCCGCCGGAACCGGCGTCTATGGCAACCCAAACCGTCTCCCCGATGGCGCGATGGTGACGATCAACGGCGGAACCTTCAGCATGAGCGCCTTTGACGCGGGTAACCCCCACATCGAAACCATCGGTGCGCTGACTCTGGGCGCCGGCGCCAGCGTCGTGCTCACGGCCATCGGCGACGCCGGAGACTGCCTGTTAACAACCACCTCATCGGCCTTCAACTTCACGACGACCGGTGGCCAAAGCGGTACGCTCGCCTTCCGGCGCGTGATGCCTGGCGCCGCGGTCGCCAGGCTGTTCCTCTCCGGCGGAATCGCCGGCGATGTGCCGCGCGCCACGGTCGACGGACGCTTTGCAACCTACGATACTGCCGGGCCCTTCGGACTTATTCCAAAGACGACAGGCACGGTCGTCACGGCCGCCAACGGCGAATGGGGCAACACGGCGACCTGGCTCGGCGGCGTTCTACCGGTCGCGACCGACAACGTCGTCATTCAGCACAACGTGTCGCTGACCAACGGCTCGAATACCAATACCGCCATCAACCCCACCGTGAACTCGGTCTCGTTCGATAGCGGCATCTCCAGCATCGGGCCTGTTGGCGCCAACACCACGCTGTCCGGCAAGCTCACCATTACCAGCGGCCAGGTCAATTTCAGCGGCTCCGTCGCGCCCACGATCGCCAACACGCTGGTCTTCGGCGCCACGGAAGGCATCTTCAAGCAGGACAGTTCCGGCACCGTCACGATCAGCGGAGCCATCGACGCAGGCTCCAGCGCCGGCGTGACCAAAGCCGCCAGCGGCCCGCTCGTGTTCTCCGGCAACAACGCGTTCACCGGCGGCCTGAACGTCACCGGCGGGCTCTGCACGCTCTCCGGCCCGCAGTCCTTTGCCGGCGGAACAATTGTCAGCGGCGGCACGCTGAGCATCTCCAACGACAACAATCTCGGCATCGCCGGCAACGGCGTTACGCTCCAGAACGGCGACGTGACGGAGGTGGCGATCACGACCTATACGGATACCACGCACATCGCGTCCACGTCCCTGAGCACCTATCCCGTTTCTCCAGTGGGCATGTTCCTGATCATGGTCAGCGGCGCTCGCGCTGGCGACCGTTCCGCGATCACCGCGTTCACACAGGCAAGCGGCAGCCTGACGCTCGGGACCGCGCTGGGTGGCGCTGCAGCCGCTGGCGATTTCTTCGCCATTGTGCCGACCGGCTATACGGGCGCCGGCGGCGGCGGAACGCTCTCCATCACTGGAAACGTCACGCTCAGCTCCGGCCGCACGATCACGCTCGGCAATGGCGGCGGCAATATCGATACCGCTGGCTTCAACCTGACCTTGAACAACGCCAATACCGCGTCCGGCACCGTCACCGGCCCGGCGTCCACAACCACCTTCACCGCCGCCTCGCTGGCCGGTTTCGCCACCAACGCGCTGGTGAACCAGACCGTCGTCTTCACCAGCGGCGGAGCCAAAAATCAGGTCAGCACGATCACCGCCAACACGACCGGCACCGGCGCCGTCACCTTCGCTCCGGCCATCACCGCCGCCCCAGCCCCCGGCGACTGGTTCTACATCGCCGCTCCGTCCCTGTTCGGAAACAACACGCTGAACAAGTTCGGCTCCGGCACCCTGGCGATCCAAAGCCCCGCCGGCGCGCGCTACGCGACCACAAACGTCTGGACCGGGCAAGTCACCGCGGGAACCAATTATTATCTGGGTCTCGGCGGTACCGCCTATTATTACCCCGGCACGGTTCTCGGCATCGCCGATGGCGTCACTGTGAGCGGCCCGACGACGAGTGTATGGCAGAACGTGCTGCTCCAGGGCAACGGGGACTGCGGCATCACGCCGACCATTACCTGCCTCAACGGTTCCGCCAACGTGACCTTTGAACACTGGCCGCTGCGCTACAGCGACTGGTTCCTGGTCAACAGCAACATCAACACCGTCGCCAATCCCAGCAACGGATGGATCAATCTGAATGGAAACAAGAACGGCAACGGCGGCTATATTCAGATCGGCGGCAACAACAATGCCTACGACGGCCCCTACTGGTACATCAACAGCGGCACCGTCGTCGCCACCGGCAACGGCAACAACAGCTTCGGCGACAATAACCCCACCGCCGCTTTCGTGCAGATTAACGCCGGAGCCACGCTCTATCTCGCCGGAACCATCGTCGCCCCGGTGTACTTGAACGGCGGCACGCTGGGCGCCTGGAACGGCGACCGAACAGTGGCGACGGGCAACAACATGGGCGGCCTGTTCGTCATGGCCCCCTCGACCATCAAGCTCGACGACGGCGCACAGCCCGGCACCGGACGCATCATCCAGGTGGACGGCATCTTCTCCGGCACCGCCCCGCTGACACTCAATGGCACCGGCGGCTACGGCACGCTGCGCTTCACCAACGCACTGCAAAGCAGCGATTACTCCGGCACGATCACCATCAACAGCTTCGCCGCGCTCGAAGGCCGCAGCCTCGGCGCCTTGGGCAACGCCAATATCGTCCTGGCGGGCGGCGCCCTGAACCTGTGGGCGAATGGTTCGGGCGGCATGGCCGCGAACAATGAAAACATCCTGTTCAACAACCCTGTGACCGTCAACACGCCGACCCCGGTGAGCGGCATCTCCGCGAATGCCACCATCTATGTGCAGAACAACGGCGGCGGTGGCAGCAATACGATCCAGGTTCCCTCGCTGACGGTCAACGGCAGCCAGACGCTCAACATCACGGGCGCGAACGCCTATGGCTTTGGAGTAGCTGGAACCACCACGCTCAATGGCAACGATACCTTCAATGTGACCACCGCGCCGCTCACGTTCTTTGGCCAGATCGCCGGAACCGGCAACCTGAACAAACTGGGCGCTGGCACGCTGTACATCAACCCGCCGTTGCTCACAGCGAACATTTATACCGGCACCACCAACGTCTACGCCGGCACACTTCAAGTCAACGGCGTGACCGGCTCGATCCCCGGCAACCTTAACGTCAATGCCGGCGGTACGTTCTTTATTGATGGCACAGGCAGCACCGCGACCGTTTTGCCGAGCAACAATTGCATTGGCGACGGCGCCACCGTCACCCTCAACGGCGGCACGCTCAGGCTCGATGCCCCGCTCAACATCGATCACACCGAAACCATCGGCGCCCTCATCCTCGGCCCGGGCCTCAGCACCGTCCAGATCAACGGCGGCACGACTAATGGCGCCAGCGGCCACGCCGCGATCACCGCCTCAAGCTTCACCCCACCAACCAATGGCGGCATGCTGAACTTCGTTCGGAGCCTCACCGGCCAGCCGGCCGACTACTCGCAGTTGTTCCTCACCGGTCTGGCCGATGGAACGCCGATGTCCTACGCAAATGTGGTGACCAACGGCGTGCCCCAGCCGGCGAAGTACACCACGGTCTCGGGCGTCGTCCCGGACACCGGCACGACAACGTACTACACGATCGCCACTGGCAACTGGGGCACAAGTTCCACCTGGAATGCCGGCGCGGTTCCGCCGGCCGGCGTGGACGTTATCATCCGCCACACCGTCACGCTTGCCGATGCCAACGGCGCGCCGATGGATGCCACGGTCAAATCGGTCACCTTCGACCAGGGCGCCGGGTCGCTGCTTCCCGTCGGCGTCAATCTCGTGAATACCCTGACCGTCAACAGCGGCTTGATCCGCACGATCAACCTGGCCGGAGCCTGTTCAATCCATACGCAGGTCAAGTTCCCCAGCGGCACCATGGGTGTCTTCAACCTGATGCCCGCCAGCACCCTGACGCTTGGCAACAATTACATCTACGGCAATCCCAGCGGCGCGATCATCGGCGATTCCGGCTTCACCAAGTGTGGCTGCCAGCCGCCGCTCGTCACCAGCACGCTGGTCCTGAATGGCCTCAGCACCGCATTGAGCGGCACGGTGGCGCTCGAAAACGGCACCATCACTATCGATAGCGACAACGCCTTCGGCAGTGGCACGCTGGCGATCCTCTCCGGCATCCTGCAGCCCAATCTGGTGACGCGCAACGTCGCCAACAATGTCAGCGTCATCGGCGATTTCACCTTCAACGTTCCGGCCAACATCAACTTGAATCTCAACAGCACCGTCACGCTCTACAACGGCGACCGCACCATCACCTTCACGACCGCGGGCGGCGCAGCCGTGGTCTTCAATGGCGTCGTCCAGAACGACGCCGACATCCTGCCCACCCCGCCGGCCGGATCCGGCCCGCGAGCTCTGCTGGCAGCCGGCGGCGGTGCCTTCACGCTCAACGGCAATAACACCTTCGGCTCCGCTGCACAGCAGAAGGGCTTGAACGTCATCGCTGCCACTCCGACGATCGGTCTGGGTCACGATAACGCGCTGGGAGCCGGCCCGCTGACGATCGGCGCCAACATGAGCCTGGCGGCGGTGAATGGAGCTCGGAACATCCCGCCGGCAAACAACGTCATCGCGAGCGCTGACCTGACGATTTGTGGCTTGAGCAGTATTACCTTTAATGGCAACTATCTGCTCCTCAATTCGGTTGCCGGCACGCCTCGAATTATCAGTGTTGTGAGCGGCCTGCGTTGTACGGTCAACGGCGTAGTTTCCGGCAGGTGGCGGCTCGGTAAGAACGGCTGGGGAGAGTTGGTGCTCACGAATGGCGCAAACTCAATGGGCGGCGACGACGGAAACAACATCAGCATCGATTTTAACCAAGGCATCTTGACCGCGGGTCACCCGCAGGCCTTTGGCGCCGGAACATTGAACATAAAGACGGGCAACAGTCAGGAATTTCGCACGACCGGCGCCAATATGTCATTCAACAATGGCTTGATTTTCCAGACGACCCCCGTCTCCTTCTGCACCGGCAGCAGCGGCAATATCGAATTCACCCGTCCCGGTCTCATTAGCCGGCAGAACGCTGTGATGCTTTGGCTCAACAACTACACCTACACGTTCGTCGTGCCAGCCGGCAAGACAGTCACCTTCAACGGCCTCGGCCTGCAGAATGTCAGCACGGGCGTCAACGTGATCAAAGACGGCTTTGGCACGATGGTGCTCAAGGGACAGAGCACCTATAGCGGCCTGTACGGTGCAGGCGCCAATGAAGGCACGGGCGCGACAACCATTCTCAACGGCACGCTGCAACTGAAGGGCGATACCGCCACGCTGGCCACCACGGCCATCTCCGCCCGCCCCGGCACAACGCTCGAGATCACCAATGAAGGCACAGTGAATGCCAATCGGATTCTCGACACCAGCACCATCATCCTGGCCAATGCGACCTTGCGCATGACCGCGCCCCTGAACGTCAACCGGACCGAGACCATCAACAACCTGATCTTCGATCCCGGTACCAGCACGATCGATCTGGTTTCCAACGGCACCGGCACGTGCGCTCTCCGTTCGACCAACCCGATCAACATCGCCAGCGGCGGAACGGTCAACTTCCTCCAGCGCACCGTGAACCCCACCGATACGGCCGTCTCGCACTTGATCTTCGCCGGGCAAGCGGCTGGTCCGGTAACCAATGCCTACGTCAACGGTGTGCCGGGCACTTATGACACCACGGTTATGCCGGACACCTTCGTGAATGGATTGGTCGGAACCACAGGCGCTTCCGTTTTCACCAGCGTCGCCGACACTGATTGGGCCACCCCCGGCACCTGGGACAAGAACGCGGTGCCGACTCTGGGCTCAACCGTCATCGTCAAGAGCAACGTCAGCATCAACGCGGGCGTAGCCAATACCCCGGCGGGCGTCGTTCTTCAGCAACCCGGCAAGCTGTTCACGACCGCCGCTGCGCAGACCCTGCCCGTTGGCGCCGCCGGCATCACCGTCAGCACGCCTGGCTGGGCTGGAGCCACCATCGGCAGCGGCACGAACGCCATCAATATCGACTTCACCACCAACGCGCCCACGTTCATGGTCAGCGCCGGTTCGAAGTTGACGGTATTCAACGCCGTCGCCGGGACGGGCGCGAGCGGCTTGAACAAGCTGGGCACGGGTGAACTGGAGTTGGACGGCGTCAATACCTATCTGGGCGGAACGAACATCGTGGCCGGCCGGCTAAGCGCCGCCACCGACGCAGCGCTCGGCGCGGCTGGTACGTCCGTCAACGTCTATCGCGGCACGGTACTGGATGCGGCTGGATTGCCCATCGCCGGCACTGCCTCTTTCCGCCCCCTGCAAACGCCCACCTTCAACACCAACCGCGTGATCAACGCGGGCACCATCGACGTGCCAAGTGGCGTAACGCTCGCGTTGACCAGCCCGCTGGGCCAGACCGTTCCTGGCGATACCGTCTGGTGCGACGATTCCTTCCCGGGCCAGGTCGCAGTTGACGCTTCTGGCGCCAACGATACGCCTATCGTGTTGATGACCAGTTCGAACCCAACGCCGTATTCCGGCAACCTGTGCCACTGGCAGTACCAGAACAACCCTGCCAATGCTACCAATCAGCACTGGTTCAACGCGTCAACAGACCCGTTACCGATCCAGGCGGGCGATAAGCTGTTTGTATATGTGTACATCAACGCGACGACTCCCCCGGACGAAATCATGCTTCAGTTCTGGGACGCTGTGGCCAATAGCTGGGAGCACCGTGCGTATTGGGGGGCCAACGCCATCGGTTGGGGTGTTGACCTTAGCCCGGCCCGTCGTGTGATGGGCGCTTTGCCCGCCACCGGATCCTGGCTACGCCTGGAAGTTCCGACCGATGCGGCCACAGGCGTAGACATGGCCGGGCGCATGTTAGGCGGCGTGGCCTTTGCGCAGCACAACACCGCCGGCGGCTCGGGCCTCGTCTATTGGGACCGCTTCGGCAAGTACAATTCGTTCGCCGGGCCGCTGTACAAACTCGGCGCGGGCACGCTGGACCTGGGAGCCGCCAGCACGCGCGTCGGCGACGCAAACATCCTCGGTGGAACCATCTATGTCAGAAATTCCACGGCACTCGGCGGCGTGCTGACCTACAGCACCTTTACGTCTTACGACAATCTCGGCGACTACTACGGCAACACCGGCACGCTGACGCTCGCTCCTGGCCTGACCATGGCCAGCGGGCGCACCACGTTCATCTATAATGGAAGCAAACTGCGCGGCGAAGGCACCTGCCAGACCAACAACGCAATCACAGTAGCCTCCGGAAACACCTCCACCATCACGTTTGAGCACTCTGCCAATGCAGCTAATGACGCCTTTACCATCAACGCTGCGTTTACGACCCAGAATAACGGCGGCAATTACACACCCAACCAGACGGTCGCGTTCAACGGCAACGCCAGTGCCATTACCGGCCGGATCATCCTGCCAGTGGGCAGCGGCGCCTTTGAAGGCCTTTCGCAACTGAACTCCGGCATCCTTCAGGTCAACAACGACACGGCCTTCGGCGACAACAACCCCGTACCCTCCGCCATCACCGTCAACCCGAACTCCACCCTGGTGCTGAATACAGGAAATCTGTATAGCCCCGTCGTGCTGAACGGCGGCACGCTGGCCGCAACCGGCGGCGATCGAACGCTCGCCCTGCAAAACCTGCAAAACGGTCAGGGCTACACCTACGGAACCGTCCCCAACCTGCTCGTGCTGACACCGTCCACCGTCATGTGCAACGACTTCTTCCAGTCAGGCAGCTCGCGCAGCATCTACGTCAATCAGAAGGTCTCCGGCAGCGTGCCCCTGACGGTCAAGGGGCAGGATCCGACCGCCGGCAACGGCGCGCTGGTTTTCCGCAGCAGCCTCACCGACTATTCCGGCACTATTTTCATACAGAGCTTCGGCAGGCTGCAGTCCGAAATTCAAGGTACAGGCAACGTGGGCAATCTCGGCTCCGCCAACATCGTCCTCCAAGGCGGCCAGTTGTTCCTGAAGGCCAACGGCCCCGGCAATGGCGGCCAGGTTTACTATCTAAACGATGTGGCCGTGCAGGATCCGGTCGCGCCCGTCGGCTACAAGACGGCCGCTCGCATCGACGTGAACAATAACGGCGCAAACGTGAACGGTATTCTGCGCCTGCGCAATCTGACCATTGGCGTTAACGAACTCGACGTCACTGCGGCCAACAACTACGGCCTGGGCTTCACCGGCACGACGACGTTGAACGGCGCGGCGCCCAGCGGAGCGGCCATCTTCAACACCTATGTTGCGGCCTCGCCAATTGCCGGCACTCTGCCTTATATTGTCTTCTATGGCAACATCACCGGACCTTACAACCTGGTAAAGCAAGGCCCGGGAACGATGACCCTGCGCAACCCGGCAAACAATTACACCGGTGATACGGTCATCAACGCCGGCACGCTCGACATCGATGGCTCGCTCGCCACCTGCATCACCGCCAGCCCGAACATCAACGTCAACGCCGGCGGCACGCTGGCCATCGACAACCTGGGCAACGTTCCGGCGACAGAGAACCGTCTCGGCAACGCCAACGTGATCATGAACGGCGGCACGTTCAACGTCGCCGCACCCCTCAACGTCACGCGCACGCAGCCCGTCAACCGAATCACGCTCGGTTCGGGGATGAGCACCCTCTCCGCCGGCGCAAACAGCACCGACGGCGTCAACGGCGACGCCCAGATCATCGCGGCCAACTTCACCCGGAACGCCGGGGCCACCGTCAACTTTGTGCGCAACATTTCTGGAACGGTGCCCGCGCCCGTGTGGCCGAACTGGTTCATCACTGGCCAGGCGGATGGCGTTCTGCCCTATGCCACCGTCACCCCCCTGGGTTCTACTGCGGGCTCGCTCGCAACCGGTTTGACCGCCTTCTACAAGTTTGACGAAACCAGCGGCGCAAGTGCTTTCGATGCGTCCGGCAATAACAACACCGCCACCGTCTTCAATGGTCTGCAGGGTCCAGGCCTCTCCGGCAACTGCGTCCAGTTCAATGGCGTCAACACCTACGTCCAGGCGCCCACGATGACGATTGGCGGCGCCATGACCTTCGCCGGCTGGCTGTACTCCACCAATCCAGGCTCTAACTGGTGCAGGTTCTTCGATTGGGGCATCGGACAAGCAAACCAGAACATTCTGCTTGGGTTCAACGGCACGAGCCGGCAACACACGGTCCAGATCTACAACGGCGCGGCTGCGGGACCGCAAGTCACCGCACCGAATCCATTCCCCACAAATACTTGGGTCCATGTGGCCGTCACCATCGACGCCGCAGGCAACGCATCCATTTACTGGAACGGAATTCTGCAGGTTTCGGGCAGCGTCGGCGTCGTCCCGACCGTCGCGCGCACGATCAACTACATCGGCCGCAGCAACTGGGCCGCGGACACCTACTATCCGGGCATGATCGATGACTTCCGGTTCTACAACCGCGCTCTGACCCAGGCGGAGGTCGTGTCGCTGTGCCCCGTGCAGGCTTACTACCAGACAGCCACGGGACCCGTCGAGAATGGCGTCATCCAGCAACCCAACGCGCCACAAGTCTACACCATCGCCAACGGCAACTGGAGTGATCCAGCCGTGTGGTTCAACGGCGTCGTTCCGCAGGACGCCACTCCCGCCGACGTCTTCATTCGTCACACCGTCACACTCGCGACCATCTACGGAACCGCGAGAAACGCGACCGTCAAGTCCGTCACCTTCGACCAGGGCACCGGCGTGATCAACCCCGTCGCCGGCGCCATCACCACGCTCACCGTCACTAGCGGTATGGTTGCGGTCTATGGCACGGCCGTGAATCCGGCAATCGCTACGGCTTTGGCTACCGGACCGACAGACGCCATCTTCAACGTGGCCATCGGAACCACGCTCACGATCGGCAACAACTACGTCTATGGCGGCATCAGCGGCGCCGTCAGCGGCACCGGCGGTTTGACCAAGACCGGAATCGGAACACTGGTGCTCAACGGGACAAGCACTTTCACTGGCACAGTCTCCCTGGACGCCGGAACCCTTGCCATAGACAACAATGCCGCCCTCGGCAATGCCGCCAACCCGTTCAACATTTACGCAGGCACCGTCCAAGCCAATCAGGTCACGCGCACGATCTCGAACAACGTCAACGTGCTCGGCGACTTCAATGCAACCACGGCCGTGAACACCATCAACCTTGTCTTCGCCGGGACCGTCACGCTGAGCAACAGCGATCGCACGATCGCTTGCGTCAACGCCAACCCCTCGTTCATCGTTTTCGGAAACGTGGTGCAGAGCGACGATCCGGTCAACACGCCGCGTGCACTCACAAAGGCCGGCGCCGGCAACGTTCAATTCAACACCGCCAACACCTTCGGCTCCGTGCAGGACGCCAAAGGCTTGACCTGCACCGGCGGCGGTACCTTCGTGCTGAATAACGACGGCGCGCTGGGCCCCGGACCGTTCAATCTGACCGCCGCCACCACCTTTATCTCCACCATCCCGAATGCGACGCGCACGCTGGCCAACGGCATCATCGCCAATGCCGACTTGACGATCGGTGGCCTAGACAACTTCGTGCTCAACGGGCCGTATCTGCTCTCCGGCGGCAGCCGCTACGTCAACGTTACCGGCAACATCGTGGCCACTATCAACGGCGTGGTCAGCGGCTCCTTCAAGGGCTTGTACAAGGGCGGTTGGGGTGAGTTGGTTCTGACCGGGAACAACCTCATGTCGGGCGACAATGGCGGCAACATCACCAGCATCACTCACGCCGCGGGCATTCTGACTCTCGGCAGCCCGCAGTGCGTCGGCACCGGCACTCTTTACATCAACGGCGGCACCGAACTGCGGACGACGCCGGGTGCGCCGCTCACGCTCACCTGCGGCTTCCTATTCAACTCCAATTTTACATTCGGCACAGGCAATAGTAACGATCTGATCTTCAACACGCAGGGCCGCATCAACACGCCGGGCGACGCGATGATCTGGGGCGCTGACCGCACCATTTCCGTCGCCAGCGGCCGGACGCTCACATTCGGCGGCATTGGCGGCGACGCCGCTGGACGCGGCTTGACCAAAGACGGCCTGGGCACCATCGTCATCAACGGCGTCTGCAATTACACCAACCCGACCATCGTCACCAACGGCCTGCTGCGGTTGAAGGGCGACACCGCCACCCTCGCCACCAACGCAATCACCCTGAATTTGGGTGGCACACTCGCCATCGATAACTCCGGCACACTGAACCCCAACCGCATCCCCGACGCCACCGCGATGACGTTCAACGGCGGCACCTTCAGTATGTCCGCCCCGGCCGGTGTGGACCGCACCGAGACCGTCGCGGCCATGACCTTCAGCAGCAACACCAGCACGATCAATCTGACCCCCAACGGAGCCGGCCGCTGCATCCTGACCAGCACAGCCGCTCTCCCAGCCATCACGGCCCCCGCCAGAGCCAACTTCGTGCGCAATACCGGCGGCGGCACCGGCCTGGCGCACTGGATTTTCTCAGGTCAAGCCGCCTCGGTGAACCCCTTCACCAACGCGTATGTAAACAGCGGCACAGCCGCCTATGACATCACTGTTCTGGCCGATGGCGCCGTCAACGGCGTGACTGTCCCCACCACCGTCGGGGCCGTCTACGTCTCAAATGCGGCCGCAAACTGGAGCGCGCCGGCCACGTGGCTGGTGGGTGGTTCAGTGCCGGCTACGCCGCCTAGCGCCAATTCACAAGTCATCCTGCAACACACCGTCAACTTCGACGGTCTGGGCACCGGCGGCACGCCATACTCGATCACTTTCAACACCGGCGGCAACCTGACGACCACCAGCGGGCCGCAAACGCTGACCGTCGGCTCCGGTGGCGTCACAGTGTCAGACACCGTCGCCGCATCCATCGGAAACGTCATCGGCGGCGCTAACCAGCTCAACCTGGACTTCGGCGCAAACGAAGCCTCCATCGCCGTAAATGGCACCGGCAGTCTGGCCATTAATAACCTCATCGCCGGAAGCGCCGGACTGAGCAAGTACGGCTCCGGCACACTGACTCTCACCACCCCCGTAGCCAGCACCTACACAGGCGTCACGAACATCTTCGGCGGGGTCTTGAGCGTCTCCAATGACGGCCAGCTCGGCGCGGGAACCATTGTCAACGTCGCGGGCGGCCTCCCCGGCGCAACCCTGCGCGCAACCGCCAGCTTCACCTCCAACCGCACGATCAATACCAACGGCACGCTCGACGTCGCCACTGGCGTCACATTGACGTTGAACAACGGTTTGGGCAGCCCCACGCTGGGTGCGGACACGATCTATGTTGATGACGCCCTTCCGGCCGGCGCGGCTTTCCCTGCGGCCAGCGCGACCGATGAGCCCATTGTTTTGATTCCATACACGGCTCTCCCTGGCGTACCGGTTTGCCCAGGCGGCGGTTTATACGCCCACACGAACCAGTACCATTCCGGCAACGGCCTGTATCAACATTTCTTCCAGAACGCGACTGGAACGATTACGGTCGGCACAACAAACACGCTCTTCTGCTATGCATGGCTCGATCCGAACGATCCGCCGGCCGAAATCATGATGCAGTGGATGGATAACGGCGGAGCCTGGAACTACCGTGCCTACTGGGGCGCGAACGTCATCAATAGCGGGACCGATGCAACCGCGCAGCGCCGCTACATGGGGCCGCTGCCTCCGCTAGGTCAGTGGGTGCGCCTGGAAGTGCCGTGCAGCCTGCTGATCGGCGCCGCGACCACGTTCAAAGGCTGGGCATTCACCCAACAGAACGGACGCGTCGTCTGGGACCGGGCGGGGTACTCCTCTCTCGGCACCGACCCCGGCCCGCTCACCAAGGCAGGCGCCGGCACGCTCGTGCTGCGCGGTTCGAGCTTCAGGACCGGCAACGCCTACATCAATGGCGGCACGATCCGTTGTGAACACGGCATGGCGCTCGGCACCACCGGCACCGACTACGTGGGTAACGGCTCGGCGCCCGCCACACTGGAAATTGCTAACGGCATAACGCTCAACCGCCCAATGTGGATGGACAACAACACAAAGCTCCGCGGCAATGGCTTCTGCGGCAGCGGCGGCAACATGACCATCGTCAAGAGCGCCAACGTTACCTTCGAGCACTTCGGGCTGGCCGCCAACGACTACTTCTTCTACGCGGGCCAGATATTCAGCCAGATTAGCCGCGTCGCCGATCCATTTGCGACGATCAACGTCAACGCTGGCGCCAACCCCGGCCTGGGACGATTCTACATTTACAATCAGAACAACGGATTTTACTCCGGTGTTTGGCAGCTTAACTCCGGCATCTGCCACACCAATAATGACAATGCCTTCGGCGACAATAATCCCGTTCCGAACTATGTAACCGTAAACCCTGGCGCGACGCTTTTGCTTCAGAACGGCAATCTCAGATCTCCGGTCATCCTCAACGGCGGCACGCTCGCCTCTACGAACGGCAATAACGGCCTCAACCTGAACAATCTGCAGGCCGGCTTCAGCTACGCCAGCGTGCCCAACTTGCTGGTCCAGGCCCCGTCCACGATCCGTTGCGAGGATCCGTTGCAGCCTGGCACAGCCCGCAACGTCTGGGTGCAATTCAAGATCTCGGGCAGTGCCGATCTAACCGTCACCGGCATTGACAGCACGGGTGCCTTCCAGATGGTCAGTGCGCTGAACGATTACTCCGGCAAGATCTATGTCCCGACCTTCGGTTACCTCCAGGGCCAGCTCCAAAGCGCTGGAAACTACAACGTCGGCACCCTCGGCCAGGCCTCGATCTACCTCCAGGGCGGCTTGCTCGAACTGCTCGCCCCAGGGTCGGCCAACAACTCAGTGGTAACCTATAACAACGATGTCACGGTGCAAGATTCCACTGTGGTCAACGGCATTGCCACTCGCTCCCGCATTAACGTGAACCGCCAAGCCGGCGCGTACACGGGGGTTATTCAGCAACTGCGCAACCTGACCATTGGCTCGCAAGCCCTGGATATTACTTCGAGCGGCAACAACTTCGGCTTGGGCTTCGCCGGAACGACAACTCTCAACGGCAACGCCATCTTCAACACCATGGGGGGAAGCTTAACGTTCTATGGCAATATGACCGGCCCCGGCGGCTTCACAAAGCAGGGCGGATTCGCTCAACTGGGAGGCAACGGCCTGCTGGGGCAGTATTACGCGAATCAGGGCGTGACCAATCCGCCGACATTCACGCGTGTGGACCCGCAGATTAACTTCGTGTGGGGCCAAGGCACCGGGCTTCCGGGCTACGGGATAAACGACATCAATTTCTCGGTGCGCTGGACAGGCCAATTCCTCGCGACAACCAATGAGGTATACACCTTCTACTGGCACACCGATGACGGATGCCTATTGACCGTCGATGGCCAGACGCTCGTTAACCAGCTTGCCGGCGGCCCACAGAACGCCAACGGCGCCATGCCTTACGCGTTCGTTGCCGGAAACTGGTACAATATCGAGTTCCAGCAGCGGCAAGGCGGCGGCGGAGCCTACGCGGACCTCTCGCTCAGCACACCGACGATCGTCAAAGTCGTCATCCCGGCCACTCAGTTCCGCAACACGGGCATTGACATGTACCTGCGCGGCCCAAGCAACGACTACGCAGGCAATACCGTGATCAACGGCGGCACGGTCCAGATCGACGGCTCGCTGGCGACCTGTATCACCAGCAGCCCGAACATCGCCGTGAATGCTGGCGGCATGCTGCTGATCGATAACAACAGCCCCTCTCCGGCAACCGAAAACCGTCTGCCGGCCGCGGGCGTCCTGGCCTTGAACGGCGGCGCCTTCCGGCTCGATGCACCGCTGAATCTGAAGCGCACGCAAACCGTCAATGCCATCACGCTCGGCCCGGGCTCCAGCACGATCTATGCAACCGCCAACAGCTCCGATGGCCTCAATGGCGATGCGACCATTACCGCCACCAGTCTCTCTCGGAGTTCCGCCGGGTTCCTTAACTTCACCCGCGTGAAGTCGGGCACGGCTGGCTCGCCGATCTGGTCCAACCTCTACATCACCGGTCAGGCCGATGCGACGCTGTCCGGCGTGACCGTCACCAACCTCCCGGCGGCAACCACGGCCGCGGCTGTTTACACCAATACGGCGGGCACGGAGGAGGATGGAGTCGTCCAACTCCAGTCGGCCACGGCGCCCTACTACACCGTCCGCAACGGCAACTGGGGCGACAGCAACGTCGCGACCTCGCCCTGGATCAACGGCGTTGTCCCGCCCATCAACGCCAACGTTCTCGTCCGCCACACGGTTTCACTCGCCGATGCCGCGGGCACGCCTGCCAACCAGACGGTTGCCACCGTCAACTTCGACACCGGCGGAACGGGCCTGATCCAGTCGGTGCTCGGCTACAACAACACGCTGACCGTCACCGGCGGGTCGGTCATGGTCTCGGGCAACACCAATCCGTCCATCACGTGCAACCTGGACTTCGGCGCTGCCGGCGGCACCTTCGGCTTCGCCACCAACCAAACCCTGACCGTTGGCGGATCCGGCGCATTGGGCAATCTGGGCGGCGTCATCAACGGAACGGCCGGTCTGGCTAAGGCTGGAACCCTCGGAACGCTCGTCCTGAACAGCGCCAATACCTTCACCGGAAACGTCACTCTGGAAGGCGGGACGCTAAATATCGGCAACGATCAGGCCTTCGGTAACGCTGCCAATTCGGTGGTCATCCTCGGCGGGATCCTCGGCCCCAGCACCAACGCCGGACGCATCCTTGCCAACCCAATCACATTGGGCGGCGACTGCACGCTCAACGGTTACCTGACGTTCAACGGCGCCATCACGCTTGCCAATGGGGACCGCGCGATCAACTTCAACAACAACTTGATCGTCTTGAACGGTACCATTCAGAACGACAGCACGCCGCGATCCTTGACTCGCAGCGGCAGCGCCACGGTTCAGTTCAACGGCGCGAACACATTCGGCTCGGTTGCGCTTGGCAAGGGGCTGATGCTGGCCTGTTCCGCGAATACGACGATCGGGCACGACAGCGGGCTCGGCGCCGGGCCATTCACGATCCTTAGCGCAAGCAACATCCAATCCATCAACGGCCTGCGCACCATCGCCAACAAGCTGCTCATCAACAACGACCTGACGGTGAACGGCAATTACGGCTTCGTGTTCAATGGCAACTGCTTCATGAACGGCACGCGCGTCCTCACGATCAACGCGACACTTCCCAACGTCACCATCAACGGCGTCATCTTTGGAGCGACCGGCCATATCAACAAGCAGGGCCTCGGCGAACTGGTCCTCAACGGCCAGAATACGATTGCAGGCAATTCATCCATCGATGTCACCGCCGGCCTGGTGACCGTCGGCGCCAGCGATACCATCGATCCGGACAGCGGCAACATCGTCTCCGGTCCGCTGGGCGTCAACACCGTCTATATGGGCGGCGGACACTTGAAAGTCAATTCCAATGTGACGATCCACAGCACCATCCGCATCGGCAGTGACTTCACCCTCTTTGGAACGGGCACCCTCACCCTGCCAGGCTACGCTGGCAGCGGCATCGGCGGACCGCAGCTTGCGGCCCAGATTTGGAGCGGCGCCAACACAACGCGCACGCTCACCATTATGCCCGCCGCCACGCTCAAGTTCACCGGTTCCGTAGGCGGCAACGGAGCCGTGAATAATGGCCTGACCCTCGCCGGCGGCGGCACGATGATCATCGCCGCACCGATGGTGTACAACGGCCTCACGACCGTCAACGCCGGCACCCTCCTCTTCAGCGGCGATACAGGTTCGTTGGCTGGAGCCTTGACGATCAATACCGGAGGCAGCGTCGTCGTCGATAACACCGGCACCGCCAACGTGAACCGCGTCCCCGATTGGGCCGACGTCTTCTTCAACGGCGGCACATTCAGCATGACTGCGCCCAGCAACATCAGCCGCATGGATACCATCGGCAACGTCACGTTTGCCAGCGGCTCCAGCACCATCGCCCTGACCGCGTCCGGCACCGGAAACTGCCAGTTGATCATGGGCACACCGAACGCCTTGCCCAACCGAGCGCCGGGAGCGACCTTCAACTTCGTGCGCACGAATGGGACAACCGGCACTGCAAACCTGTTCTTCTCCAACGGCGTCGATACCACGCCCGTGCCGTTCGCCACGGTCAACGGCAACTTTGCCAGCTACAACGGAAACGCAACTGCGGGCCAAGGATTGATCGACGGGTCCGGCGGTTCGCGCTGGACGGTTGCCGACGGCGACTGGAACGTGCCGGGAACATGGAACGGCGGACTCCCGATTCCAGACGGCACCACCAATGTCATCATTCGCCACGCCGTTACGCTCTCGGGAGCCCAAGCGGCCAAGTCGATCAGCTTCGATGTGGACAGCCACACGCTGGGCACGTTCGGCATCACCTCCGCGGTTCCGCAGACACTGACGGTCACGACCGGCGAAATCACCGCACGAGGCACAGTCGCGCCCACCATCGGGGTAAATCTGGCGCTGGGTCCGAACGCCGAATGGATCGTCAACCAGCAGAGCAGCGGGCAGTTGGCTATCACTGGGAGCATCAGTGGCGCGACGATGGTTCCGTCGCGAGCGGTTCACTATATGTTCGATGAAGCCGCTGGGCCGACCGCGGCGGATGCGTCTGGCAACGGCTACCCCGCGACATGGAACGGCGGTATTGTCTCCGCGGCAGGCAAGATCGGCAATGCCTACACGTTCAACGGATCGACCGGCTACGTTTACGCTCCGAACTTCACATGGTCACCTGGCAGCCCGGTGACGGTCTCGTTCTGGAATTACGTGACTGCCAATACGACGAATGTGAACTTCGGCATGGGTCCGGGCGGTAATGCCGGCTTTGGCGGCAGATTCCAAAGCCATTGCCCGTGGAGTGACGGCAACATCTATTGGGATTACGGCAGCAGCGGCGGCACGGGCCGCGTGCAGTGCGCCTATGGCGCCGCGAACCTCAACCAGTGGACCCACATCACACTGGTGTCCGCGGGTGCCGGCGGAAACTGGCAGGCGATCTACATCAACGGCGTGCTCCAGGCCGGATCGGCAGCCGTCTCGACCGCGCCCACGTATCTCCTGCCTGGGCTCTATGTAGGCACTTCGGGCGAAGCCGGGGCAACCAAGTTTACCGGCAGCATGGACGATTTCCGCATCTACAACCGAGTGCTCTCGCCGGCTGAAATCACCCAGTTGGCGACCGGCTCCTTTGAAATCGCATCCGGCGGACTGACCAAGGCCGGGTCGGGTACACTGCTTCTGTCCGGGACGAACACGTACCGGGGTTCGACCACGATCTCCGCCGGCAGCGTCCTGCTGAACACGAACACCGACGCTCCGCTGGGCTTTGCCACGAACCCCGTCAACCTGAATGGCGGCACGCTGGCGGTGGCCAACTCGCTCTCGACCTCGCGCACGATCAACGTGAACGGCACTGGGCTGGCCGGCGGCGCCATCGATGTTGCCGGCGGGCAGAGCCTGGTCTTGCTGACGCCGCTCACCACGAATGTCACAGGCATCAGCGGCGTCGGCCCGCTGATCAAGAGCAACTCCGGCACGTTGTCGGTGCAGACCGCGGCAACGGCATTTGCCTGTAATACCATTGTCAATGGCGGAATCTTGCAGGTGCCCGCCCTTGCAGCCGGCTCCGTGCTGGGTGGCGGCACCGTAACCGTAAACAACAATGCCGTGCTTCAGACTGACGCCCAAAGCGGCAACATCGCCTTCACCAACCCGCTCATCCTCAACAACTCGGCTACGGTGCAGGGCACCGGAGTCGCGGGCTTAGGCAACTTCCCTTACACGGGTACCGTCGCCATCGGCCGCGGCGCGAATGTAACCTTCAACACATTGAACGCCTCCGACATTCTCCGTTACATGGGCGTCATATCCGGCGGCGATGCCTCCGCCACGGTCACCATCACGGGCCCCGGCACCACCATGTTCCAGGGCACCAACACCTTTGGCGCCAGCATCTACGTCACCAGCAACGCGCTCTTCTTCCTCAATAGTGGTGGAGCCTGCGGCGATGCCTCCAATATCGTGACGGTGAATGCAAACGCCACGGTCGTCAACTGGGGCCAGACCATCCCCAATCCGTTTACGCTCTTGGGCGGCACGCTGACCGCCGGAAACAACGCGAACTCGAACTACACCGGCATCCCAATCAACGTTGTCGGCCCGCAGACCTCGACCTTCACCACTGTTGGCAAGTGGAACGGCAATACGGTGCAGCCCCTGCTGATCAGCGGCCTCCTGACCGGCTCGGGCAACATTAATATTCCCGGCAACGACAATAATGCCGTCGTAACCTTCAGCAACCCGCTCAATACTTACTCTGGAAACGTCACCGTTCAGCCGACCGCGATCCTGCAAGCCCAGGTCTCTGGCGCGCTGGGAACCAGCACCACGCCGTGTACGGTCACCTTGGCCGGCGGCCAGCTCAATCTGCGCAGTGATCTTCCCGCCACATTCAACGCCAGCGTCACCGTCAATGCGAACTCCGTCATCAACATCGATCGCGTCGCGGCCAACAGCCGCAACCTGCTGACTCTTGGCGCACTCAACATCGGGCAGCAGACCCTGACCGTGGTCAATAACTCCACCAATCTCTACGAACTGGGCTTCGTCGGCACGACGACGCTCACCGGCAACGCAACCCTCAACCCGACCAACGCCAAGCTGACCCTCGCCGGCCCTGTGACCGGTGCGTCTTCGCTCACGAAGATCGGCGGCGCGCAACTGACGCTCAGCGCCGCGAACACGTTGACTGGACCCGTGGTCGTCAACGCCGGAACAGTGTGTTTGAATGGCGCAAGCGGCAGCCTGGCTGGCAACGTCGTCGCTAATTCCGGCGGCACCTTCCTCATCGATGGCACTGCCGGCGCGAACCCCAACCACCTCCCGGACGGCGCGACCGTGACGCTCAATGGCGGCACCTTCACCCTGCAATCTCCTGCGGGCGGCGATCGCACCGAAACCATCGGCACCCTTGCGCTCAATGGCTCCAGCACCCTCAACCTGCTCGCCGCCAGCGGCGCGGGCAAGGCACAGCTCACCGCTGGCGCCATCACGCGCACGACAGGCGTGCTGGACTTCTACCGCACCTTCACCGCCAGCAATCAGGCGAACCTGTACTTGAGCCCCGCGCCGGCTCCCGGCACCAGCTATCCGTACATCTCTGTCATCGAACCGGCCGCCGCCGGCCCCGGCGTTTACGCCGCCGGCAACGGCCAGTCCAGCGGCATCATTGCCGGAACACTGCCGGGATCGACCTATGTCTCCGCGGCCAGTGGCAATTGGGATGTGAATACGAACTGGACGCCCAACGGCGTGCCGGGCGCGACGGACAACATCATCATTCGCGGCAACGACACGATTACGTTGAACGGCAACCGCACCATCAACCAAGTGACGTTCCTCTCGGCTGCAACGAACGCAACCGCCTCGGCCAAGATCACATCAAGCCCGACGGTCAACAGCTTCGTCGCGGCCGGACTGATCGGACAACCGGCTTCTCTGATCAACCAATACGTCGCGATCACCAGCCTCTCCAGCCCGGCCACCGGCCAGGCACGCCAGATCACGGGCTTCGACTCGGCCACAGGCACGGTGACGGTCGGCGCGGCTTTCGGAGCCTCTCCAGCGCTGAACGATACGTTTACGATTGCTCCGGCGGCCGTGACCACCGCCGGCAGTGCGACGACCTTCACTGCGGGCGCCCTCGCGCCGGCATCGGTCTCGGTGGGCACGAACTACATCACGTTCATCGGATCCAGCACCGCGGCGCTGGTGGGACAGACGCGGCAAATTCAGTCTGTTGCTGCCGGCGGCGTGATAACTGTCACGACAGCCTTCAGCAACACGCCGGGCGTGGGCGACACCTTTGTCCTCACGCAGCAAAGCGGGATCGCCGGCACAGACACGTTGACGGTCACCAGCGGTGTGGTGCAAGTCACGCCGCCATCGATCAGCGGCGGCCTGCGCGGCGATTACTACAACAGCACCAATTTCACGGCCTTCGGCGGGGCGCGCGTCGATCCAGAGGTTTACGTGGTCGCCGCTTTCCCGAATATTGTTGGGCTGACCGGCCCATTCTCGACGATCTGGGCCGGCTACGTGCAAGCCGACTTCACCGACACCTATCAGTTTACCTACTACGTTGACGATTCCTTCAGATTGTTCATCAACAACCAGGTCATTGCGGAGAGTTGGCTCCCACAGGGACGAACCGGATACACCGGACAGATATCGCTTCAGGCGGGTGTCAAATACCCGGTGCGCATTGAGCACGTCAATACCGGCGGCGGCGGAAACGCCGAACTGTGGTGGAGCAGCGCCCTGCAAACCGGTGGTGTGCAGGTCCATGTCCCCGCATCCAGCCTGTATCCTGCCGCTGGCCCAATCAGCATCTCCAACCTGAATCTTGGCACCGGCGCCACGGCGAACATTAGCAACTTCGGAGCAGGCGTCGTCACGGTCACCGGCGCATTGTCCGGTTCGCCAGCGGCCGGCGTGGAAGTCGGCGGGACCGGCACCCTCGTCCTGGCCAGCGCGAATCCCTTCACCGGCGGTTCAACCCTGACCGGCGGCGCCCTCTTGCTCGGGTCCAACACGGCCTTGGGCAGCGGCAACCTGACCATTCAAGCCGGAACCATCGGTGCCAGCGCACCCAATGTGGTCGTTCCGAACAACATCACGGCCGCCGGCGATTTCGCTCTGGCAAATAACATTTACGCGGTTGTCTTCGGCGGCAGCATGTTGATGACCTCCGATCGCACCGTCTGGGCGCTCAACAATTATGCCGTCGATACCTTTGCCGGCCCCATCACCGATGGCGGCTTGAACTATTCCTTCATCCGAGCCGGCAGCGCCAACCTCATCCTGGCCGGACAGAGCACCTACGGCGGCAGCACCGTCATCCTGGGTCATTACTTCGGCAATAACGCCGGCAACAACTTCGGCAACAAGCTGATGCTCGGCACGACCAATGCGTTGCCAGTAACCACAAACCTCAAGATACAAACCGGCTTCAACTACGGTCAGGCTGTCACTCCGACCTTCGACTTGAACGGCTACGACCAGACGGTGGCCTCAATCTCCCTGAGCACCGGCCCGACAACCAACTACGGCACCTATACGGCCGTCCCGCAGAACAGCATCATCACTAACAGCAACGCATCGAGCATCAACACGCTGACCGTCAACAACGCCGCCGCGTGCACCTATGGCGGCGCCATCACGAACAAGGTCGCTCTGACCAAAACGGGCGCCGGCACGCTCTCTCTGCTCAGCAACAACGCTAACAACTTCACTGGCCAGACGACGATCAACCAGGGCACGCTCAACACCCCACAGCCCAATGGCTTGTCGGCTGTCTCGATCGTCGTCGTCAATCCAGGCGGCACGCTCGACTTGCTGGGCAACTACAACACGGTCGCTGGTCTGGCCATGAATGCCGGCCTGGTCACCACCGGAATCGGCGCACTGAACCTGAATGGCGACGTCGTCGCGACGCAAGCCGCCGGCGTGCCGGCAGTAATCAATGGCAATCTAACCCTGCTGGCCAATCGCAACTTCACCGTTAACGCTGGCGGAGCGCCTGGCAGCACAGACCTGCTGGTGAACGCCGTCATGCAAGGCGGCTTTAGCATCACCAAGAGCGGCAACGGCATCATGAAGCTGGCCGCCGACAACATCTTCACCGGCACGACGACCGTAAACGGCGGCATTCTGCGCCTCGACGGCAACATGGGAACCATCGCCTCCTCGTCCGGCATCACCCTCAACTTCGGTGGCGCGCTCGATATCGATAACAGCCCCGGCGGCGGACCTGGCCGCGGCAGAATTGCCGACACGGCGACCTTAGCCATGAATGGCGGAACGCTGAGCATGACCGCGCCGAACAACACCAACCGCACGGAAACTGTCGGGACGGTCACCTTCAACAGCGGCGCAAGCACCATCGCGCTCACCGCCGCGGGCACCGGCAGTTGCCAGTTGACGCTCGGCACCGCCGGCGCGCTTCCCGTCCGCAACAACAGCGCAACCCTCAACGTCATCCGCACCAGCGCCACCGGAACAGCCAACCTGTTCTTCAGCGGCGGCGTCGATGCCACGCTCGTCCCCTTCGCCACCGTCAACGGCATCAGTTCGATTTACAACGGCGCGGGCACGGCCGGACAGGGGCTGATCGAGAACTACGCTGGCACGCTCGTCACCAAGGCGGACGGCGACTGGAATAACGGCGCAAACTGGGTGGACGCCATCACCGGTACGACCGGCATCGCGCCTGACGGCACGAAGAATGTCATTGTGCGCCATGCCATGGTGTTACTGGGAGCGGGCGGAGCCAAGTCCATCGCCTTCGACCAGGATAACCATGGCGGCGTCAACCCCTACGGCATCACCTCCGCCGCCGCCCAGACGCTGACCGTCAACGGAGCGATCAGTGTCACCGGCGGCGCCGCCCCGACGATTGGCGTCAACGTGACGACGGCATTCGGCGCCAGCGAGGGCATTATCAACACCAGCGGCACCGGCACGTTCACCGTGAACGGCCCGATCACCGGGTCCGGCGGCTTGACCAAGTCCGGCACCGGCACGCTCACCCTGACCAACGCCGGAAGCACCTACACAACCGCAACCAACCTTGATGGCGGGACACTGCTGATCGCATCCGATACTGTGTTGGGTGATCCGGCCAACGCAGTGAACCTCAACGGCGGAACTCTGGGCGTTACGGCCACGTTTATTTCGGCTGCGACGCGTACATACTCCGCCAACGCGCCCGCTGGTCTCCCATACGTCGGCGGCATCGATGTCACAGCCGGTAACACGTTCACCCTGAACACCGGTCTATCCGGCACCGGCGCACTCGCCATCAACCCCAACGGCTCGACCGGAACCGTCGTACTGGCACAAGCCGCCAACGCGGCTCGCAACGCCGGCACAGTGCAGGTCGATGCCGGCACACTGAACGTGGGCAACGCCACGGCGCTGGGCACGGCAGCGGTCACGTTAACCTTGGGCCAGCCGTTTGGAACCATCCCGACGACCCTGGTCTTCGGCGGCGCAAATGTCCCCATCGCAAATCCGATCACGGCTAACAACCTGGCCAAGCTGCAGCACAGCGGCGGCAATGCCAGTCCGACCTTGTCCGGCGCCATTACCGTCTCGCGCGATGCGCAGGTGACGTTGCAGGGTGGGCCCGCCGCCGGTGATGTGGAAAACATCGGCGCCGGCGTTGCGGGCGGCGGCGGCACGGCTCTGATCACGGTGATTGGCACCGGCCGTGTGTCACTGCAAGCGGCTGGAACCTACCTTGGCGCTTGGCTGCTCAACCCGGGCGCCGGCAACTGCATACTGAACATGGACAACAACAACTCGCTGGGCAACTCGGCCAGCCCGATCACCGTGACCAGCGGCGCCCTGTGCAGCACCGGGTACGGCGGGACAAACCCGATTATCCTGAATGGCGGCACGCTGGGCTCGGCGAATGCCGACCGCACCTTCGCGGGAAGTCTCATCGTCACGGCGCCGTCAACGATCTCGCTGGACGACATCGCTGCGCCCGCGGCGGCGAATATTCGCTCCGTGACAATCAGCGGCGTCATGTCCGGCTCGGCAGCCACCAATGTGCCCAACCCGTTAGCAGCCGGCAAGATCGTTCAACTCACCAACGTCCTCAACACATACTCCGGCACGATCACCGTCAACGGCCCCAATGCCGTGCTGCAAGCCCAGAACTCCGGCTCCCTGGGGCTACCCGCCGCACCGGCAACCGTGTCTCTGCAAAGCGGCGCGCAGTTGCAGTTGCGCAGTGACGGCTTGGGATCCAATGTCTCTGTCGGCTTCTACGCCAACGTCATCGTCGGCGGGCTCTATGCTGGCATTGACGTCAATCGTGTCGGCGCAAACACGAACAACGCGCTGAGCTTGGGCGGCCTCAACATCGGCGCTCAGACCCTCAATGTCACCGGCGGCAACGGCTACAGCCTGCGCTTCGATGGCACTAGCACGCTCACCGGCAATGCTACGCTCAATCCTACAACTGCGGCGCTGGCGATCGCCGGCCCGGTCACGGGAACCGGCGGCATAACCGCCACCGGAACCGCTGTGACGACCTTGGGCGGTTTGCAGCCTAATTCGTACAGTGGCGACACACTCGTCGATACGAACACCGGCACGTTGAAGCTCGCCAGCGCTGGAGCAATTCCCAGCGGCGTAGGGAAGGGAAACCTGACCGTCTTCAATGGCACTCTCGACATGAACGGCTTCAGCGTCTCCGTGAACGGCCTTGGCGGCACCGGCACGGTCACCAATGGCGCGGGCAACGCGGTGACGTTCACCGCAGGCCTTAACAATGCCTCGACCGCGTTTGCAGGCGTGATCAAGAACACCGGCGGAGCACTGTCACTGGTCAAAGTGGGCACGGGCGTGCTCACGCTGGGCGGTGCGAACACATACACCGGCACCACCACCATCTTGGCCGGCACGATTCGCAAAGGCCTGACCGCCAGCGGCGGCGCCACCGCCAATGTTGCAGAAGCGGCGAACTATACGCTGGTCTACCAACTCCCGATTCAGAACACGCTCAACTACAACGCCGGCAGTGTGCCATATTCAGTGAACAATGCCGCGGCGGTAACAAGCGGGTTCTTCAGTCGAATTGGGTACTACTATGAACTCCAGACCGCTACAGGTGCGCTGCAGTGGGTGTACGCGTCCTTCGACGCCGCGCCGTTCGCCACCAATGCCAGCAAGACTGGCGTGCCGAACGTCTCGTCGGGCGAATTCTATCATTACGACGCCGCCGGACTGCTCCCCGGACAGGTCCGTAATATGAATGTGTTCTCCAATGTACCTGCCCTGGTCGGCCCAAACCGAACGAATAGTGCAACCGGCAACGTCGAATTCTGGCCCAGCAATTATACGCAGGCCAATGATTACGCTGTGCCTGGCGCCGACCCCGCGACCTTCGATTTCGGTGATGGCGGAGCTGGACTCGGCGCCGGACATGGGTCTATGCAGATCAACGATTATGGCAGCGGAAAGGTTCTCTTCGCTTTCCAGCACTGGACCACTGGTGCGGTAAACAATGGCAGCTTGGGAATTGGAAACCAGGTTGGTGGTAGCGGCAACCCCGACTGGACATTCAACGACAACGTAAGCACCTACATCATCAAGAGCCTGCAGATCGTCGTCAACGCAACCGCGTTCGATCCCAACGGTATTCCATCCGCCATCCCGCCAGGATCGCCGGTCATCATCGCCGCTGGCGGCACGCTCGATTTGAACGGGTTTAATCAGACTCTCGCCTCGCTGGCTGATTACGCTGGCAGCGGCGGCTCCATCGTCAACGGAAATGCGACCACGCCCATCGGCCTGACCATCAGTGCGCCGTCCGGAAGCACCAGCTTCAGCGGCGTCATCAGCGATGGCGGCGCGGCGAACATGATCAGCTTCGTCAAGACGGGCGCGAGCACGCAGATTCTCGCCGGCAGCAACACCTATACCGGCGATACGACCATCACCACCGGCACGCTCGGCCTGGGCGCCGACAACGTTTTGCCGGACGGCGCGGGCAAGGGCAACGTGATCGTCAACGGCAGGTTGGATGTCGCCGGCCACGCCGACACGGTCAACGCTCTGACCGGCACCGGCATCGTGGACAACAGCACCGGCAATGGCACGCTTTCTGCCGGCAACGCGGACGCAACGTTCACCTGGGCGGGCGTCGCACAGAATACGGTCGGCACGCTGGGCCTGACAAAGGTCGGCGCCGGCACGATGACGCTCAGCAACTCCAACACCTACATCGGCACAACCACGATCAGCGCCGGAACACTCGCCATCTCGGCCTCTGAACGCATCGCGAATGTCTCACCTATGAACATCGCGGCCGGCGCAACGTTCAATATGGCCGGCTTCAATGAGAGCATCGGGACGCTGAGCGGCGCAGGTTCGGTGGTCATGGGCGCCGGCACGCCGCTGCTGACCATCGGCGGCGACAACGGCGCCGGAAACTTCTCCGGCGTCATCAGCAGTGCCGGAACAGGCGCCGTGACGAAAGCCGGCACCGGGACGCAGACCTTCAGCGGCGCGAACACCTACAGCGGCGATACGACCATCACCACCGGCACGCTGGCATTGGGCGCCGACAACGTCATTCCCGACGGCGCGGGCAAGGGCAACGTGGCCGTGGCTCTCAACGGCACGCTCGATATCGCCGGCCACACCGAAAGCATCAATGGGTTAACGGGCACCGGCACCGTCAACAACAGCATTGGAAACGGCACGCTCAGCGTGGGGAATGCGGATGTAAGCTCCGCCTTCGCCGGCGTGCTCACAAACGCCATCGGAACGCTGAACCTGACGAAGATCGGCGCCGGCACACTGACGCTCAGCGGCGCCAGCACCTACTCCGGCGCCACGCTGATCAGCACGGGCACGCTGGCGCTCGGCGCATCGAACTGCATGCCGGACGGCTCTGCGATGACAGTGGCCGCGGGAGCGACCTTCAACCTGGCCGGCTTCAGCGACACCATCGGTTCACTGGCCGGCGCCGGGTCTGTAACATTGGGCGCCGGTACGCCAGTGCTTTCGACCGGCAGCGACAACACGTCTACAACCTACTCTGGCGTGATCAGCAGCATCGGCGCGGGATCCCTGAACAAAGTCGGAACGGGCACGTTCACCCTCACCGGCGCCAATACCTATAACGGCGATACAATCGTCAGTGCCGGCACACTGGCGGTTGGCGCCAACGAGGTCATTCCTGACGGCGCGGGCAAAGGCAACGTGATCGTCAACTCCACACTGGATCTGGCCGGCCACACAGAGACCATCAATGGCCTCAGCGGCACCGGATTTGTCAATAACAGCGCCGGCAACGGGCAGATCAACGTCGGCAATAACAATGCCACAAGCACCTTCCCCGGCATTCTGCGCAACACGGGCGGCACGCTGGCGTTGACCAAGGTCGGCACAGGGACTTTGACGCTTTCCGGCACCAACATTTACAGCGGCCTGACAACCATCTCCGCTGGAACGCTGGCTCTGGGCGCCGATCAGGTCATTCCGGACGGCGGCGGCAGAGGCGACGTGCTTATCAATGCTGGCGGCACTCTGGACCTGGCCGGGCACGCGGAAACGATCAATGGTTTGAGCGGCGCCGGATTCGTTGATAACAGCGCCGGCAACGGGCAGTTCACGGTCGGCAACAACAATGTCACGAGCGCCTTCGCCGGTGTTATCCGGAATGCGGCCGGCACGCTCACCGTCACCAAGATCGGTGGTGGCGCGCTGACGCTTTCGGGCTCGAACACCTACAACGGCAACACGACCATCTCCCAGGGAACGATCGTCCTGGGCGCAGACAATGTGCTGCCCGACGGCGCGGGCAAGGGCAATGTGATCCTCACGGGCTTGCTGAATGTCGCCGGCCATCTGGATACCATCAATGGGCTGACCGGCACCGGCACGGTCGATAACGGCGGCGGCGCGGGCGTGCTGTCCATCGGTAACGCAGACACCACCTGCACGTTCGATGGCATGCTCAGGAACACGGCCGGAACGCTCGGCGTCACCAAGGTCGGCGCCGGCACTCTGACGCTGACTGCCAACAACACACTTACGGGAACGACAACGGCCGCGGCCGGCGAACTGCTGATCATGGGCTCGCAGCCCAGCAGCCCCGTCGCCATCAGCGGCGGCACGCTCGGCGGCACCGGGACGTGCGGAACTGTGACCGGCACCATTGCTGGCGGCACCCTGAACGCAGGTTCGCCGGCCGCAAATACCGGCGTTTTGAACACTGGCAACGTGGCTCTGAATGGCGCCTCGACATTCACCGTCAATCTGGCCTCAACGGTGCCGGGAAGCGGCTACGACCAGGTCAACGTTGTTGGAACCGTCGCTCTGGCGGGGAATTTGAACGTCGTGCTGGGATTCGTCCCGGCGATGGGCGACGCGTTTACGATTCTGACCAACGACGGCAACGACGCGATCGCAGGAAACTTCACGGGCCTGGCCGAAGGTCAAACCGTGGCGGGGGGCGGCTACCGCTTCGCGATCACCTATGCAGGCGGAGTCAACAACAACGACGTGGTCATCACCCGCGTGAAGGACACGGTCAACGTAGCCCCTGTCGCCAGTTCAGCGAATCCAGCGACCTTCAGCCAGTCGGTCACTTTCTCCGTGACGGTAACGTCCGGCGCACCGGGCGGCCCAATACCCACCGGCACTGTCACGTTCTACTCCGATGGTATTTTGATGGGAACAGGCAACCTGGACGTCTCGGGTGTGGCGACGTTCAGCACGGGCAGCATGGCCGCCGGTAATCATACCATTACCGCGTCGTACGGCGGTTCAGCGTACTTTACCGCCGGAAATTCCAGCGCACCCAACCTAATCCAGACCGTGAACGCGGCCCCGGCGGTGACAGCGCTCAGTTCGTCGGCTAACCCGTCATGCTTCGGGCAGAATGTCACGTTCAGCGCCACCCTGATCGTCATCCCGCCCGCGCTCGGCCCGGTTACGGGCGCCATGCAGTTCACCGTCGATGGCGCCAATGCCGGAGCGCCCGTCACGCTGGTGGGAGGCAAAGCCACGCTGGTGCAAAATCTGCCAGTAGGCGACCACGTCATTTCGGCGGTCAATGTTAGCGATGGCAACTACCTGAGCATCAACACGCCATCGCTATCCCAGACCGTCATTGCAAACACGGCCCCGACCATTGCCGCGATCACCGACGTCACCCTCACGCAAGGCAACGTGCTGAATATCGCCGCGCTCGGCCACGACAATGACCCAGTTGCGCCGTTCAACACATTGACGTACAGCCTGACGGCCGCACCCGCGTGGGTCTCGATCAACCCGAATATTGGCTCCATCGTCGGCATCGCTCCGGCAAATGGCGGCGGCCTGGTCACCGTTCGCGTGACCGATGGCGGCGGCGCATTCGCCAGCACAAGTTTCAATATTACCGTGATCAACCTGAACCAGGCGCCGTCGATCGCCGCGATTGCCAACCAGACCCTGGGTCAAGGCGGGGCGATGGCCGTTCAGGCCATCGGCACCGATCCGGACCTCTCTGCGCCAAACAACACCCTGAGCTACACGCTGGTCAGCGCACCGGCGTGGGTTCTCATCAACTCGAACACGGGCTGGATCACCGGCTCGGCCCCAAACAATGGCAGCGGCACCGTCACGGTTCGCGTCAGCGACGCCGGCACACCCAGCCTCTCCGCGGAAACAACGTTCACGATCACCGTCAATGATGCCAATGACGCACCGACGCTGGATCTGATCCCGAACCTGACGGTCGTCCAGGGCCAGTGGCTGGCCCTGCAGGCCGTTGGTCACGATATCGATCCCGCCGCGCCCAACAACACGCTCACCTACAGCCTGAGCGCGGGGCCGGCATGGGTGGCCGTGGGTTCCACAGGCTTGATCACCGGTCAGGCGCCGAACAACGGCGGCGGCAACGTCACGGTGCGCGTCACCGACGGCGCCGGCGCGTTTGCGGAACGAACCTTCACCATTACGGTCACCGACGCGAATGATCCGCCCGTCCTCAACTTCATCGCCGACCAGACGATGCTCCAAGGCAATTCGTTCAGCATTACCGCCACAGGCAGCGACATCGACCCGGCCGCGCCGAACAACGTGCTGAGCTACTCTCTGATCAGCGCCCCGGCGTGGGTCACGATTGCCGGCAACGTGGTCTCCGGCACAGCGCCCAACGCCGGCAGCGGCAGCGTAACGGTTCGCGTGACCGATGGCGGCGGCTTGTACGCTGAGCGCACCTTTGCCGTCATCGTCACTGACACCAATGACGCCCCGACGCTGGACGTGATCAACCCGATCACGCTGCTGCAAGGCGCGACGCTGAATATCCAGGCCGTCGGACACGACGCCGATCCGGCTGCCCCGAACAATACCTTGACCTACAGCCTCGATGCCGCGCCCTCGTGGGTCAGCATCAACCCCAACACCGGCACCATCTTCGGCTCGGCTGCAAACAATGGGAGCGGCGCGGTGACCGTGCGCGTCACCGACGGCGCGGCTCTGCCAGCCTTTGCGACGCGAACCTTCAATATCACCGTGACGGACGTCAATGATCCGCCCACTATAGATCCAATCGCCAATCAAACACTGGCGCAAGGCGCTGCGCTGAACGTGACGGCGGCCGGCCACGACATCGACCCGGCCGGGGCAAACCACAACCTGACCTACAGCCTGATCACCGCTCCGGCATGGGTATCGATCATTCCTGCGACCGGCGCGATTTCCGGTGTAGCCCCCAACCTCGGCAGCGGCGTGGTTACCCTTCGCGTGAGCGACGGCGGAACACCAAGCCTGTACGCTGAAACAACATTCACCATCACGGTCACCGACGCCAACGACGCCCCCGTGCTGGATCCATTCACGCCGGTCACCCTGGCGCAAGGCAGTTCGCTCACCATCCAGGCGAGCGGCCATGACGCCGATCCGGCCGCACCGAACAACACGCTGACCTATACGTTGGCCTCGGGGCCCGCCTGGATCTCAGTCTCGCCCAGCGGCCTGATCACTGGGCAGGCGCCGAATAACGGAAGCGGAAGCGCAGACATTACGGTGACCGACGGCGGCGGGCTGAGCGACACACAGACGCTCGTCGTCACGGTCATCGATGTCAACGACGCGCCGACGATGCCGCCGCTCGTGAATGTGACGCTCGCTCAGGGCGCCACGCTGGCCGTCAATGCCGCGGCAACCGATATCGATCCTGCCGCGCCGAACAACACGCTGAGTTACGCGCTTATCAGCGCCCCGGCATGGGTGACGATTAATGCTGGGACTGGCGCTATCGGCGGAATAGCCGCAAACGCCGGCAGCGGCGTTGTCACCGTCAGAGCGACCGATGGCGGCGGCCTGTATGCCCAACGGCAGTTCACCGTGACCGTAACGGATATCAACGATCCGCCGACGCTGGACCCGATCACCGACCTGACAATCACGCAGAACCAGTCGTTCGCGATTCAAGCGATGGGACACGACAGCGACCCAGCCGCGCCGAACAACACGATCACGTATGCCAAGTCTGCCGGTTTGGCTTGGGTCAACGTGGACGCCGCCGGCCTGATTACCGGGACGGCACCAAACAATGGCAGCGGCAGCGTCAGCGTGACGGTTACCGACGGAATGGGCGCTTCCGCAACTCGGACGTTCAACATCACCGTGATCGACGTCAATGACGCCCCCACGCTGACGCTGGCGCCAGTCGGCAACGTCACCCTGAACCAGGGCGACGCGCTGGTGTTGGCAGCCTTCGGTTCGGACATCGACCCCGCAGCGCCGAACAGCACGCTGGCCTACACGCTCATCGCCGCTCCGGCGTGGGTCTCGATTGACCCGGTGAGCGGAGTCTTCGCCGGCACTGCGCCGAACAACGGCAGCGGGACGGTCACGGTTCGGGTGAGCGATGGCGGCGCACCGCCGCTGTATGCAGAGCGCACGTTTACGATCACCGTCAACGACGTGAACGAGGCGCCGACGCTGGACGCGATCCTGAACGTGACGCTGTTGCAGGGCGCGCAGCTCAACATTCAGGCCACCGGTCACGACATCGATCCTTGGCCCAACAATGTCTTGACCTACAGCCTGGACGTAGCGCCGGCCTGGGTCAGCATCAATTCGAACACCGGAGCCATCGTCGGCACGGCTGCAAACAACGGCTCCGGCCTTGTGACCGTGCGCGTGAGCGACGGAACATTGTCCGCCACGCAGAACTTCACGATTACCGTGACGAACGTGAACGACGCGCCTGTGCTGAACAGCATCGCCAACTTCACGCTTACGGCCGGCCAGTCGATCCTGGGCCTCACCGCAACAGCCACCGACATCGATGTCGGCGACGTGTTGACCTTCGCAAAGGTCAGCGGCCCCGCGTGGGTCAGCGTGGCGCCGGGCGGAGCGGTCACCGGCACGGCGATTAACGGTGGCAGTGGCGCGGTGACCGTGCGCGTCAGCGATCTCGCCGGGGCGAGCGATCAGATCACGTTCTACATCACAGTCATCGACGTGAACACCGCCCCGACGCTGGCCGCAATCGGAAACGTAACTCTGACGCAAGCCGGCCTGCTTTCCGTCTACGCGCGGGGCACGGACATCGATCCGCCGGGTCCGAACAGCACGCTGACGTACGTTCTGGTCACCGCGCCGCCCTGGGTCACGCTCGATCCATTCTCCGGAACCATCAGCGGCGTCGCACCGATCGATGGCACCGGCACCGGCGTCGTGACGCTCCATGTCACCGATGGCGGCACGCCCCCGCTCTCGTCGGCGGACGTCAGCTTCACGGTCACGGTTAACAACGTAAATGATCCGCCGAAGATCGCGGCGCTGAACAACACCACCTTGCTCCAGAACACGAACTTGAACTTGCTGGCCACGGCGAGTGACCCGGATCTCGCGGACACGCTCACCTTTACGAAGGTCAGCGGTCCGGCGTGGGTGAATGTGGCGGCAGGCGGAGCCATCACGGGTGTCGCGGCCAACAACGGCAGCGGCCAGGTGATTGTCCGAGTCAGCGATGGACTGCTCAGTGATGAAACCAGCTTCTTCATCACGGTCACCGACGTCAACGATACGCCGGTGGTCAACCCGGTCGCCGACATGACCGTTGTTCAGAATCAGTGGGTGACGGCCAAGGCGACGGGCTATGACATCGACCCGGCCGCGCCAAACAACACTGTGGTGTTCAGCAAGAGTGCCGGGCTGGCGTGGATCAACGTGGACGCCAACGGCATGATCACCGGACAGGCGCCGAACAATGGCAGCGGAACGGTCACCGTCCGGCTGACCGATGCCGGAACGCTGTACAGTGAACAGACCTTCACTATCACCGTCATCAACGTCAACGATGCGCCAGTGGTGAACCCGATCGCACCGATTATCATCGCGCAAAACGCAGCCCTGAACATCGCCGCGACCGTGACCGATCCGGATACGGGCGATACGGCGACGTTCGTAAAGCTCAGCGGCCCGGCGTGGGTCAACGTCGCAGCCGATGGCACGATCACGGGCGTGGCTGCCAACAACGGCAGCGGCGATGTGACCCTCCGCGCAACCGATAGCGGAGGACTTACCGGCGACTTGACCTTCACGATCTCGGTGATGGACGTCAATGATCCGCCGACGCTCGACCCGATCGCGCCCATCGCCATAGCGCAGGGCGCTGTGCTCACCTTGCAGGCGATAGGCCACGACATCGACCCGGCCGCGCCGAACAACACGCTTGCGTACAGCATGACCAGCGGACCGGCATGGATCATCGTCGGCGCAACCGGCTTCATCACCGGCCAGGCTGCGAACAACGGCAGCGGAACGCTGGTTGTGCGGGTGACCGACGGCGCGGGCGCGTTCGCCGAACAGACCGTCGCGGTGACGGTCAACGACGTGAACGACGCGCCGACGATCGATCCGATCGCCGATGTGACGCTCCTGCAAGGCGCCGCGCTCAACTTCGCGGTGCCCGGACACGACATCGATCCGGCCGCGCCAAACGGCACGATCCTGTACAGCCTCGTCAGCGCTCCAGCATGGGTCTCCATCAATCCGGCGACGGGCGTGCTCACAGGCACGGCTGCCAACGCGGGCAGCGGACCGGTTACTGTTCGCGTGTCCGACGGCGGCTCGCCGGCACTGTTCGCGCAGCGGACGTTCAATATCGTTGTGACGGACGTGAACGATGCGCCGACGATCGATGCGATCGCCGACATGACGCTGCAGCAGGGCTCGGTCCTCAATAACATCGCCATCGGCCACGATATCGATCCGGCCGCACCGTTTAACGTTCTCACCTACAGTCTGGCGGCCGCTCCGGCCTGGGTTTCGATCAATCCCGTGACCGGCGTGCTCAGCGGCATCGCAATGGGCGGCGGCAGCGGAACCGTGACGGTGCGCGTCACCGATGGCGGCACGCCGGCGCTGAGTGCTCAGACCTCGTTCCAGATCACGGTTGTCACGGTGAACGCGGTGCCAATCATCGCCGATTTCACGCCGGCAGTCGCGTCGATCGGCACTCCGGACTTCACCATGACACTCTCTGGCGTGAACTTCGCCAGTGGTTCGGTCGTGAAGTTCGGCAGCACGCCGCTGGCGACGAGCATGTCCAGCAGCACGCAGCTTACCGCGACGGTTCCAGCCACTCTCCTCACCACGCCAGGGCAAGTCTCGATCACGGTGTTCAACCCTGCGCCGGGCGGCGGAACCTCCAACACGAAGTTCTTCACCGTCAATGCCCCGCCGGTGCTCGCCAGCCCGGCGCTCGCCACGCCCAATCCTGTGGCCGTGAACCAGGACGTGGTGCTCTCGTTGGCCGCGACGGACCCGGAAGGCAAGCTGGTCACCGTAACGTGGGACTTTGGCGATGGCACCACCGGCGCCGGCACGGCGGCGACGCACCGCTACAGCACCGCCAATACGTACACGGCCATCGGTACCGCGACGGATGCCGACGGCGGCAAGGTCATCAGCGGCACGTCCGTGGTGGTGTTCTTGCCGACCATTGCGACGAATGGAGCGACGGATACGGACGGCGACGGCTTCCCGGACAGCGTCGAAATTGCCGCCGGCAGCGATCCGCTCAATCCGGCCAGCACGCCGAACAACGTGGGTCCGATCAAGACGACGATCCCGCTGACAAATGCGAAGCTGCGCATTCGGCTCAACTTCGCCGTGCCGGGCAACGACAGCATCCAGCTCAACGCGACGATCATCCTCGGCGAATTGACGCAGGTCGGCGGCAAGACCCTGACCTACAGCGTCGGCGGCGTAGCGAAATCATGCGTCCTGGATCCAAAGGGCAGCTTCAAGGGCCTCGGGACCGGAGTGAAGCTGATGAGCAAGGGGCTCAGTCCGCGCACCGGCAAGCTGTCGATCAAGTTGTCGAAGGGTTCCTTCGCCGACCTGCTGGCCAGTTCCGGTCTGAGCAGCAAGGACGCGTACACGAACAAGGCCGTCGATATCCCGCTCTACGTGCTGTTCGACAACAAGCTCTTCCAGAAGACCCAGCACCAGCTCTACACAAGCAAGCCTGGCAAGAGCGGCTCAACGAAGGATGTGCCGCTGCAGTAGTGGGGAGTGGTGAGCAGTACTTGGTGAAGAGTGCTTGGTCATTGGTTGGTCATTGGTCATTGCGCAAGCTTTCAGCCCGCAGTCAATGACTAATGACCAATGACCAATGACTAATGACTAATGACTACTCTTTTGGGCAAAATGGCCGGCTGCAACGGCGTCGCCATAGCTGGACAGGTAATTCATCAGGTCACGATAGAGCGGCATTCGAGCCGCGTACGCCTTCTGGTTTTGCAGATCGGGCTCGTTGATCGCCTCAGCCTCATGCAGTTCGTCGATGCGGCTGAAGTCCTTCCACAAACCCGCCCCAACCAGAGCAAGCGCGGCAGCGCCCAGAGCCGCCGCTTGCTGATCGACGCTCGTCTTGACGATTCGCTTCCCGTACACATCCGCATAGATCTGCCGCCAGAAGGCGTTCTTCGCCCCTCCACCCACGACGATCATGTCGCGCTCGATCGGGTGCAACGCTTCCAACGCATCCAAAGCAACTCGCAGCGCCATCGCCACGCCCTCCAACGTCGCACGGATCATGTCGGCTCGCGTGTGGCCCAACGTCAGACCCACAAAACCGCCGCAGCAATGGGGACTCTGGTCCAGGCTGGATCCGCCGGCGAGCGTCGGGTTAAAAAGCAGCCCTCGCGACCCCAGCGGCGAGGTCGCCGCCAGATCGCACATCGCGCTGTACGCATTGGGCCCGCCGGCCTTTTCGGCCGCAACCAGGTCTGAACAAAGCTGGTCGCGCATCCAGCGCATCGACGTGCCGGTGGAGAACACGCCGCAAGCCGAAACATACTGGCCCGGCACCACGTGAGCGAAAACATACGGCCGCGTCCGGACATCCATCAGCGGACGCGAGGTCGATGCCGCGATCCAGCTCGAAGAGCCCAGCGAGTTGTACACCCGCCCATCGCGATACGCTCGAGCGCCCAGCGACATGCACGAATTGTCCACGCCGCCGGCCATCACAAGCATTCCTTCTGGCAGACACAGTTCCGCCGCGGCCTGCGCCGTCAGCGATCCGACCACGTCTGTGGACTGGAGCACGTCTGGCAGAATTTCGCCCGGCAACCCGCTCGCCGAAAGCAGCGCGGGAGAGTACTCGCGTTTTACCAGATCAAACACGCCGCAGCCCGAGGCATACGACACATCCGTCGCCACGCGGTCGGTCATCTTCAAGTTCAGATAATCTTTGGTGCCGATGATCTTGAACACGCGCCGGAAGGCGTCCGGCTGGTGGTCGCGCATCCACATCATCTTGAACACGGAGTACAGCGGCGGCGGAAAGCCATTGCCGGTCTGCGCGTACCACTCTTCCTGCGAAACCTTCCGGAAGAAGGGCTCGGTCTGATCGGCGTCAGGGCGCGAGTCCGACCAGATCGGAATCCACTCGCCAATCAGCCCTCCCTCCGCGTCAACAGGAACAACGCCCAGGCTATGTCCCGAGATCGCGCAGGCGGCGACAGACTCGCGCGCAACGCCGGTGCTGCTCATCACGCGCCGCGTGCCATCGACAATCGCCTTCCACCAATCCTCCGGCCGCTGCTCGTGCCAGCGCGGCTGCGGATACCGCGTCTCGTACGCGTGGAACTCCCCGGCCAGGCAGCGCCCGTCGGCGTCGTAGAGCGACGTCTTGCAGCCGCCGGTTCCAAGGTCGTAGGCGATCACGTGCTTCATGCGACGGCCTTTCTCTTTGAGGATGAAAGATGGACTCAGGAACTGGTAAGAAGCTCCGCCCTGCGGTGCTTTTCCAGCCGTTCTGCTCTTGGCTCTTAGCTCTTGGCTCTTGGCTCTTAGCTCTTAGCTCTTAGCTCTTAGCTCTTAGCTCTTAGCTCTTGGCCACGCAAGCGAGTACGCACTCCAAGAGCGATGAGCCGCCCGCAGCCGATTCTTCCTCAGGCTTTCAGTACGTTTCTGGTTTGCCTGCGTCTGTGCCTTCCAGAATTCCCAATGCCGTCCGAACGCCAATTCCAAAGCGCGTCACGCCAAGCTCCACCATCGCCAGCAGCGTCTGCAAATCGCGCACGCCTCCGGCGGCCTTGATCTGGCACTTGCCCTCGACCGCTGCCGCCATCAGGCGCACGTTCTCCAACGTCGCGCCCGTCGGCGCCCAACCCGTCCCGGTCTTCACGAACGCAACGCCGCAACCCGCCGCAAGCTTGCTCGCGCGGACGATCTCGTCATTCGTGAGATAATGACACTCGAGGATCGTCTTCAGCGGCGCGCCAGCGGCCGCGTCAAGAACGCCGCGGATGTCGCGTTCCACCAGATCGTAGCGACCGGACTTGATCCAGCCGATGTTCACAACCATGTCGAATTCGCTGCAGCCCATCGAGCGCAGTTCGCGCAATTCCGCCGTCTTGTTCGCCGTCGTTGCGCCGCCGTCAGGAAAACCAATCGTGCCGCCCACCGCGATGTCACTCCGCCCGGCAAGCGACTCCACCAGCAGCGGTGTCCGCGACGGCAACGCGAAGCAGCACACACACGAATGTTTCTTCGCCACCGCCGCCATCGTGCGGATTTCATCGTCGGTGTGATTGGCCTGCACACAGCTCAGGTCAATCAGCCGCGCCAGTTTCTTCCGGTCAATATCCATCACCCCTCCGTCGCGGCGTTAGTGAGAAGTTCCGTTACTTCAGATTGAACGCCGCCTTGAACACGCTGGCTATTTCAGGATGCACGTCCGCATTAATGCCGTCCTTGTCGTAAGAAATCCCGGCAATATCCAGGTCGTGCTTCATCTGCACGGCTTCTTGCTCGGGGCTCACGCGCGGCGGAATTTCCCGGCTCAGCGGCACCAGCCACGCGTTCAGCGTGTGTCCGCCATCGACCATCAGGTCATGCCCTGTCACATAGTTCGATGCGGCTGAGGCAAGGAAAATCACCGCGCCGTAAAGGTCCTCCGGCCGCTCCACGTGACCGAGCGGCGTGAGATCGCGGATGCGCTGGCGCACCGGCAGCGGCGTGGACGCGTGCATCGGCGTGAGCACATAGCTCGGACTCAGACAGTTGACGTTGATGTTGAAGCGGCCCCACTCCGCGGCCAGCGTCTTCGTCATGTGAACCACGCCGGCCTTCGAGGCGTCGTACGACGCGTTGCAGTTTGCGATGGTCGCCGACATCGAAGCGATGTTGATGATCTTTCCCTCGACGGGTTTCTGGCGGATCATCTGCTGCGCTTCGGCTTGAGCGCACAGGAACGTTCCGGTCAGATTCACGGCGATGACTTTGTCCCACTGCGCCTGCGGCACTTCCTCGTCGGCGCCGAGAATCGCAATCCCCGCGTTATTCACGCCGATGTCCAGACGCCCGAATTTCGCGGCAACAGCGCTGACCATGCTCTGCACCTGGTCCTTCTTCGTCACGTCGCACTTTACGAAAAGACTATCGCGGCCCATCGCACGAATTTCTTTCGCGGTCGCCTCGCCGGTCCTCTGATCCAAATCCGCGATCGCCACGTTGGCCCCTGCTTTGGCCAGCGCCACGGCGCACGCACGCCCGATTCCAACAGCACCGCCCGTCACAAGCGCGGACTTGCCTGTGAGATCAAAGAGAGAAAGGTCTGCCATGCGCTAAACCTCGCAAAAGAGTTCGGCCGTTCGCCCGCGGACATCCCGCTTTACACAGCGGCTTCCCAATATCCGCGCAGCTTGCTGCTGTTGCTATGCTGGCTAGTCATAGCGCAAGTTTTCGGGAAATCGACTGCCTGTTTTTATTCCGAACAGCGCGCTGTTGATTCCCGCCGTCGGAGTTTTCGGTCAATAATCGTCCCGCCGCCGTGGCCGGTTCGTTATCACGCCTTTGGGCCGAACTCGAACAGGCGCGCGGCGCGGCGCTCTGTCGGGCAGTTGCTCCGGCGCGGAGTCTTCAATCGTGACGACATCCCCGTCCAGCAGTTCCACGCCAGAAGCGTACTCGCTGCGAACGACGCCGATCTCAAATTCGCGCAGGCATTCCCGAGCCATGACGTCCAAAACCGCGCGGCCAAGCACGACCTGAGCAGGCTGCAGAAGCTCTTCATGCCGAATCCGGATTTCGATTTCCAGTTGCTCGCGAACCGAAATCGACACACATCCGTTCGGCGCATCCAGTACCCGTGGCGCGGGACTCTGGTTCGCCCGCAGGACATCGCGCACTGAAGACCAGAACGCCGAGCTGCTCGCGCAGGCAGAGATCGTCTCCCGCAGGCCGGCAAGTGCGGGCATGCGCTGTCCTGCCTTCAGCCTTCCGCGGGCAATGAGTATCTCGCACCAGTGCTGTCTGGCTGTCGAGGCATCACCGGCCAGGCGCAGCGGAGCGGCTCCTGCAACGAGCGTCTTCGCGCCGACCGAAGAGCCGAAATCGATCGAGACCTTCGCGGAAGCTCCGGTTCCCAAAACATTCCGTACCGTGCCAATTCCAAACAGCGTGTGAGAGACTTTTGTGCCAGGCTTCAGTTCGGACGCATCCATAGTATTCCCTCACTTGCGCAGTTTCAGCCCTTCACTTCTGCGCCGACGGAACTCATCGCTTCGGAAAGCTCGGGCTCCGTGATCGCTTGATGGCTGGCGTGCCACAGCACTTTCTGGCCGCTGCCAAGCAGCAGCGCCTGAGGCGACTCATGCGTGACGCCGGTATCGGTTGCGATTTTCTGTGAGACTGCGCGGGATGCGATCACATCCACGGAACGAACGCGAACCTTGCCGCTTTCCACATGATCCTTCACGAAGACCTGGAAGTCTTGCTCAATTCGCAGGCTTGTGGCGCAGCGCGGACTTCGCTTGAAAATCAGGACTGGCCCGGCGCCGGGGATCTCGAGTGAATTCCAGAGCAACTCCCACGCAATTATATCGTTCAACATCTCGACCTTGGCCATGATAGGAACTCCTTGTGACACATTTGCGCAAATGCGCAGCCAGTCCAACCCGCGGCATGCGGCGTGCAGCGCCACAGTTGGGACGCACTGGAGATAAACGCATGATTTCTACCGCAGACCGAGTGCCCTGCAACACAGCGCCGGAAATCAACAAGCGAATTCGCAAGATGACCGAGCGCAACATCGCATATTATGGCTCACATCCAGAGGAAATCGATCAGCGCCTCGCAGAACTGGACCAGGAATGGGATGTCGAGCGCGTTATCGAAACACAAGCGTCAAGCCTGATTCTGGGCAGCACGTTTCTCGGATTCACGATGAGCCGCAAGTGGTACATATTCACCGCCATCGTCGGCGGATTCCTGCTTCAGCACGCCATCCAGGGCTGGTGTCCACCGGTGCCGGTGCTGCGCCGAGCCGGCTTCCGCACACAGACGGAGATCGATTCCGAGAAGTACGCGCTGAAAGCCATGCGCGGCGATTTCCGCAACGTGTCGGAAGGGCAGCGACAAAGCGTCGGACGAGCGACCACCGGCGGTCCGCCGCAGGGAATGTAGCGCGCGATAAGATCTGGCGAAAAGCAACGTTGGGCCGCTGCCGTTATGGGCGGCCCATTTTTGCCAGGAGAACCTGGTAGCGCTCCTTCGCTTCGTTCTTCACTTTCGGCGGCCCGCGCGGAGCCCGCATGGCCAGTTCGAAGCAGCGCAGCCCGCCCGCGGAGTCGTTCTTCTTTTCGCTTAAGTACTTTCCGGCGTCCAACGCCAGACTTGCATAAGCGAGGTACCGAGGCGCGTCGGGACAATCCAAAAAGGTCAGGATTTCCTTCACCGTTCCATGAGATGCCTCCAGCGCTTCGGCATCCCGCCCGCTTCGCCGCAGCACCACCGCCTGCTGCGTGTACGCCACCGCCAGACACTCATGCGCGTATGCCGCCTGGGGCTGCTTCTGTGCGGCGTCGTGGAAGAGCGAGAACATATCCGTGTAGATGCCGCCTCGCCACATCGCTCCTCCAAGCAGCGCCGCGACATACACACTGGCAAGCGTCCCAGTCAGTTGCGGACTGAATTTGATGCGCGCCGCCATTCCGGCATAGGCTTCGGCGAAAACCAGCAGCAACCCCGGCGTGCTCAAGTACACGAACCGGTCCTGCATCAGTTGCGCCAGCGCGACCAGATTCAACACCGGTCCCAGAGCGACGAAGAACCAGAACCAACCCAGGAGCGCCAATCGCCGGTTTTCCGCGATCCACACCGTCACGATGACGAGTCCCAGCAGAAGCGCGCCGTAACCCCACAGGCGAATGTCGCCCAATCCGAAAATAGGCGCGACGTAATACGCCGCGCTGAGTTTGTCCGGAACAAAGAGATTATAGATGTAGCGTGCGATGATCTCAGAGTCCGTCAGAATCGCCGTGAAGATCGAACCGCCCGGCGGCTCCACGAGCGTCTCCGAATGTCCCATCATGTTGAACGTGATGATACGCCACGTCGCGACGCCCAGCAGCGCCACCGCCAGCGCTCGCCAATGTAACGCAGTTGGCGCAATCCTCCCGGATTGCGTGCCCGCCGGTTCCCCTCTCCCCCGCGAGGGAGAGGGGCTAGGGGTGAGGGGGCACTCCGCCCGTCTTCCGCAGAAGAACTTCCTCCCGTCCACAACCACAAACAACACCAGCAGCGGGAGCAGGCCCAACGCGCTCGGCTTGCTCATCGCCGCCAGAAGCCACAGCGATCCACTCGCCGGCAACACCCAGCACCGCTCGAAATAGCGCACCTGCACCCACAGCGCCACAAAGCCGAACAGCGCGGACAATGCGTTCTTGCGTTCCGACGCCCAGCACACCGTCTCGCACGCCATCGGGTGGATCGCAAAAACGAGCGCGATAAAGTACGCCGCCCCGCGCTTGACACCCAACTCTTGCAGCAGTTTCCACAGAATCAGCGCCGCCGCGCCATGATAGAGGGCCGTCATCAACCGCACGCCCGGCGCCCACGTTCCGACGGACGGAACCATCCACCAGAACATCTGCGCATCCAGTCGGTAGCTCAACAACGTGATCGGAAAATACGTGCTTCCGGCCGCCGGCTGAAATACCTGCGGAAAGCCGTTCTGCGGCCTCAGCGCAAACTGCACGTGATCGGCATCGTCGTACGCGATAAATTCCGCATTCCAGCACCGCGCCAGCAGCAACAGCGGCAGCACGATGAGTGCCGCCGTCAGCCACCGATCGGAGATCCGCGTCAACATACGTCCAAGAATAAGTTAAACCAACCAAAGCACAACGGCCGCCGCAACATGAGCGCGACGGCCGTTGAAAAGTGAATCTGTAACTACTTTCGTTTCGGCGAGCTCATGGGCAAAACCCTGAACCCTAGACCCCGAACCCCGAACCCTGCCGTTCGCTACTTTGCCACGAATTCCTCAAACACGGCGCGCGTCAAGTGCATCACGCGCAGCGGGTCCTGCGAAGGCTCCAGTTCCAGCGAACAATAGCCTTCGTAGTTGCTGTCGCGCAGTTTGCGGATGAACTTCTTGTACGGGAATTTCGTATCGAGCAGATCGTGGAAGTGCACATGGCCCAGGTGCGGACGGATGATCTCGAACACGCGATCGAAATCGTCCACCGGCGTGTTGGCTGGCTGGCTATTGTGGACCAGATAACAGCGCGGATGGTTCACGCGCTTGACGACTTCCAACGCGTCTTCCCAGGCCGAAAAGCTGCCGTGCATTTCGAAGCCGATGTCCACGCCCAAACCTGCCGAATACTGCACGATCTCGCTCAGCGCGTTCGAAACGCGCGCAATCGTCCACGCCTTCGGCTCGCCGTCATGAAAACGGTCGCCCAGGCAGCGCAGGCGCGGAGCGCCCATGTCCACGGCTAGTAGCACATATTGCTTCGTTCGTGCTACGGCTTCTTTCACCGCCGCGACGCTCGGGCCGTCGTACCGTTCGGTGATCGCCAGGCCGGCGATGTGCACGCCGTTGTCCGCGAAGACCTTGCGGCACTTCTTGGCTTCAGCCGGCTGCATCTCCAGGCTGATCTTCTGTTTGTAAGAAGGTTCCGCGAAGAACTCAAAGCTCTCCATTTTGCCTTCGCGGCACATTTTGGCCGTTGTTTCTAGATCCCAATCCTTGGCCAACTGATACGCCATTAATCCAAGATGCATCGCGCCCTTTCCTCCCCATTTCTTTGATCAAAAGGCCCACAGGTGCCGCGTTACCGCCCGCCCGCGACATACCAACTCCACAGCACCCCTTTTTCAACCGGCGAAGCGACATGTTAGCGTCAGGCCTCAAGAGCGCAATCGCAGGTTGGTGCTTGGTACTTGGTGAGTGGTGGAGTGGTGAATGGGCGTGGTGAGCGCTCGCCAACTGCGCCGCCGTTGCCGTCACTCGGCACTCAGCACTCAGCACTCCATCCTTGCCTCCCGCCTCCTGCCAGCCCATCCTGCCGCTGCCTACTGCCGCTGCTTACTGCCGTTCTCCAGCGCATCCAGCACCATCAGCCGCGCGTTGTCCATCACTCGCGAAAGCTCCGCATCGTTCCACGGCACGCATGGGTTTCCTTTTGTGCGAGCCTCCAGTTCTTTGAACAGGTATTCGAGGCTTCGGTTCAGTTTCGGCTTCTGCGCGGCAGCCGCAGGTTCTGCACCCGCCACTTTCTCTTCCTTGAGCAACTCGTCGAGCATCCGCAGATATTGGTAGTCCTCAACGCCCTCCAATATCGCCTTCTCCTGCTTCGATGGCGTGATCGACTGCGGATCGAAGAACGCCGGCGCATAGTTGATCCCGCGGTCGCTCGCGAACTCGTTCCAATTCGAACGCGCCTTGCCCGTGTCGCTATACGCCCAGAACTCCGACCCCAGCGCGCCCCACCGCCAGCAATACCACGGCTGCGCGCGGAAGTACGACGGATCAAACAGCCGGTTCGGCCCGCTGCACATATAGAAGTACAGCGTTTTTCCTTTCGCCTTCAGCCGCGACATCAGTTCGCGCACCGCCAGCTTCTCGTTGTAGTACGACAACTGCGGGCAGAGCACGTTCATGAATTCCAGCGAGCGCTCCACCGTTTCCATGTCCTTCAGCAGTTCATCCGTAAAGCACGGATCGTTGAACAGCTCGATCTCCTTCGACCCGGCCCGCACCGCTTCGCTCCAGTCCCGCAGCGCCGCGTACTGCTCTTTCGTGTGCGGTTCGTCGAGCAGATGAAATTGAAGCTGAGATTTTCGCAGCCCCTGCTCCTGAGCATGCTTCTCCCAGGCGAAAGCCCACTGCTTCACCGCCTCCCTGAATTCCGCCGTCCCGCGCGCGTGCTTGCCCATCTTCGTCGGCGCATCGACAGCCATGAAGATCGCATAGCTCTCCGCGTCCGGATACATCTTTCTCCACCGGTCGAATTCCGTGAAATCCAGCGGCTTGGTGAGGTTACCCTTCTCGTCGATTCCGTCGGGCTTCGGCAAAGCCGCCGTGCTTGGATTCGCCCACGTCACGTTCAGCCGGTGCCGCCGCATGTCGGCAAACGCGGCGGCCTGCGTCGCTTCGCTCACCGCGCCATAGCGGTTGATGACGTAATCCCACATCCCGCAACGCAGGTCGGTCTTCGCTGGAAACTTGCAGGCTGACAGCTTAAGCGTAAGCGGCACGATCTGCTCGCGTTCGCCATTCTTGATTATGATGCGAGCCTGCTGCAGCCCGCTCCGCACGTCCCGCGGCGGCGTTACCGCGAACCAAATCTGGCGGGTCATGCCGGCAGGTACGGCAATCACGGCCCATCCCTTTTCGTTCGGCGCATCCGGCAGAGCAGCCGCAACCACCCCGCCCTGCACCGCGACGTGCTCGACTTGGTGTAACTTCACCCACTCCGTTTGTGCAGTCGGCAAGCTCTCAACTTTCAGGCGAATAACGATCGGTGAAGCCGTGGCGTTCGTGAAGTTCAGCACCTCGCCGCGCTCTTCGCCGGGCATCAAGCGGACTTTCATCCCCGGCCGTTCCCCGTTCGGAGTCTCAAACAACCCCAGCGGCGCAAAACGATGCGAGGGCCAGATCGTCAGCGCCTCGCAGCCTTGCAACGCGAGCAACTTTCCGTGCAGCGCAAGCAGTTCGCGATGCTGATCGTCCAGCGGCACGATCATCCGTTGAGCGCCGATGTTCTCGACGAACTGCGGCGTGTTCTGAATCGTCTGCTCAACGTTGTCGATTTCCGAATTCAGCCGCGCCTTCTCCGCATCAGGAATTTGCGCCGCCGCCACTTTCGCACGCAACGCCCGCACGTCCGCCAGCTTCTGCGCGTGATACTGAATGCGGGTCAAGAAGTCCTCGTTGCCGAACGGTTCCGCCGCCTGCGTTTGCAGCACAGCTTCCGGGCCGCGATACACTTCGACCTCATCGCAAAATGCGTAATGCACATAGCCGGACATGAGAAACCGGACGTAGCGGCCCTTCCCGCTCAGCGCGCGCGTGCTGTACTTGTAGACGCCATACGGCTTGTCTGCTTTCGGCGCGTCGCCCGGAGCCATCGTCACCAGATCGCCGAGCATGCGCCAGCGCGCGCCCGTTTCGCTGACGTAAACGCCAATCGACTTCGGCCACGTCACGCCCGCCGTGCCGGCCGCCGTGTTGAGCGCCGCGCCGCAGATCGGCTCGACCTTGCCCAGATCAACCGTAATGCTGACGCACCCGCCGCCCTGCCAGCCCACGGTCGATTTCTGCGTCCAGAAATACCCCTTCGTGTACACGCCGTCCGTAAGCTGCGTCTTGTCGCCGGGATCAGTGCACAGCGCATAGTTCGGTGCCGGCTGCAAAACGTAGCTCTTGCCCAGAGCGATGTTGTCCACCGCAGGCTGCTCTTCAGCCGCGCCACACGCCGCCGCAGCCACTACTATAAGGAGCGGCCCCGCCAATCCCCCGCGCATCTGCGTCACTCCTGTAAAAAACTGCACATGTGGCGTTGAACCGCATCCGCGACCGTCTGTGTCTGCCCGTGTTCGTCCGTAATCGTCGCCACAGTCCTGCAAAAAACTGCGCGTGTGGCGTTGAACCGCATCCGCGACCGGCTGTGTTCGTCCGTGATCGTCGCCACTTTCCTGTAAACAACTGCACATGTGGCGTTGAACCGCATCCGCGATCGTCTGTGTTCGTCCGTGATCGCCGCCACCTGTAAAAAATTGCACATGTGGCGTTGAACCGCCTCCGCAACCGTCTGTGCCTGTCCGTGTTCGTCCGTGATCGTCGCCGCATTCCTGTAAAAAACTGCACGGTGCGTGGTTTCGCCGACCCCTCCGGTCCTGTAAAAAACTGCACATGTGCAGCATCCGCGCACACACCACCACACAACCCACACCGCCGCTGTTAGGCTCTCTTACATTAGACGTATGAACACCGAAAATGTTGCTAAGAATTTCAAGAATTCAGGCTCGCGTTTCAGCGCTTCGGGGTACACCTTTCGTCAGCACTCACAAGGACACCGCACATGATCGCCCGCCGCTTCGCCGTTCCCGCAGTTCTCCTTTTCATCGCGCTCATCATTCGAGCCGAAGAGCCCGCCACCACCGCGACCAAAGACATCAGCTACAAAACGGGCGACGGACTCAGCGAATACGAACAGACCCGCTGCAAACTCGACCTCTACGCGCCGGACAAAGCCAAGAACCTTCCGGTGGTCGTCTGGTTCCACGGCGGCGGCCTGACCGGTGGAGACAAGAAAGGCGCGGAGAAACTCGGCCGCGTGCTCGCCAGCGAAGGGCTCGTCTTCGCCGCAGCGAATTACCGACTCAGCCCCAAGGCCACCTATCCGGCCTATCTTGAAGACGCCGCCGCGGCGGTCGCGTGGACGATCAAGCACGCCGGCGAATACGGCGGCAACGCCAAACAGGTTTTCATCTCCGGACATTCTGCTGGCGGATATTTGACCGCGATGCTCGGCACCGACGAACGCTGGCTGAAGGCGCAGAATATCGCGCTGGCCGACATCGCCGGCCTGATCCCCGTCAGTGGCCAGACGCTGACGCACTTCACCATCCGCCAGGAGCGCGGCATTCCCAAGACCACGCTCATCGTTGACGACGCCGCGCCGCTGTACCACGCGCGCAAGGACATGCCGCCGATGCTGATTCTCTACGCCGAAAAAGACATGGCTCTGCGCGCTGAGGAAAACGTGTTCTATTTCGCCGCGCTGAAAGCCGCCGGCAACAAGCAGGTCACCGCCAAGGAGATCGCCGGCCACGACCACGGCTCGATCGGCGAAAAGATGTTCCAACCCGCCGACGCCGGCCGCGCGGCGCTGGGGGAATTCGTAAAGCAAACGGCTGCAGTCCGGGTGGCGCCGTGAGGACGGCAAACGGGTATCGGGGATAGGGTCTGGGGTCACGGGATGGCCCTAATCACAAGCGACCCCGATACCCGATACCCCATACCCCATACCCGCTACCCGGCAGTCTTCGGGAGACCCCATGTTCATCCGCTTCTCGCACGTGATGATGTACGTAACCGATCTCGACCGCGCCGTGAAGTGGTACTCCGGCATCCTCGGCTTCACGCCGAACTTCGTGGCGCCGGGTTGTTACGCGTCCCTGCGCCACGACAAAATGGGCTGCCGCATCGACCTGCACCCGACTGAAGCCGGCGGCAAAGATGTCGGCTTCGGCCCTATCCCGAACTTCGCCGTCACGAATCTGGATGAGACCCTTGAGGCTCTGAAAGCCCAAGGCGTGAAAGTCGGCCAGCCCCGCCGCGAAGGCGGCAGCCCGCGCTTCGTCACGATCTGGGACTCCGAAGGAAACGCGCTGGGGTTGGAAGAAGTGTAACGGCAGGGTTCGGGGTTCGGGGTTCAGGGTTCGCGGTTCGGGGGTCGGGGTTCAGGGTTGCCAGTTGTCCGTAGTCCGTTGTCAGCAGCCCATGGCAAGAGGCTATTAGTTTCTACACATCTCTGGCTAGAGTGACGACCGAACACCAGGTAAGACTTCAGCACGGAAGCTGTTTGGCCTGAAAGGCCTAAACATGAAAGCCCAGGGCAAGCGAGCAACGCGAGCGCCGCCCTGGGCTGGCTTGTACGGCGCTTTCAGCGCGAGGAGCCTGGACCGTGTCCCGAGAGACTGCCTGCGCGTTCTCGCCGCTTGGAGTTGTGTAGAGACTGTTGGCCAAGGGCAACAAGCCAGTGAAAAACAATGGACCACTCACCACTCACCAACCTACTGCTTCTCGTACACCCTCACATAATCAATCAAATACTTCTGCGGAAAAATACTCTCGTCAATCCCTTTCGCAGCGCCCCAGGCGCCGCCGACGGCGAAGTTCAGCAGCAGATAGTGCGGCTTATCGAAGGGCCATGCGTCTTCGCCGCTGCCCTCGTTCTTGAACGTGAAGACTTTGGTCTCATCGACGAGGAAATCGATCGCCTCTTTTGTCCATTCAATCGCGTAGACGTGGAAATCGTCGTACGGCGCTTTGATCGTCGTGCGCTTGCCCTTCTGCGTTTTCTTGACGTGGTTGTACGCGCCGGTGTGCACGGTCGTGTGAATGCCATCCGGATCGAAGCCGACATACTCCATGATGTCGATCTCGCCGCACTTCGGCCACGGGACTTTGCCCCGGCAGTCTCCCAGCATCCAGATCGCCGGCCACGTGCCCTTTCCTTGCGGCAACTTCGCGCGCACTTCGACGCGCCCATACGTCCAGCTCACGATCCCGTGCGTGTTTAAGCTCGCGGCCGTGTAGTCGGCAAACTCTTTCCCCTTGTTCCAGTCGTCCTTCTTGGCGTCGGGCGAATACTTCGGATTCTTGAACTTCTCTTTGCGCGCCTCGATGACGAGATTCCCGTTTTCGACGCGCGCATTCTCGCGCCGGTCTTGCGTATAGAATTGAAGTTCGTGATTGCGAACGAAGCCCACTTCATACGCCCACTTCTTCGCATCCGGCGCCCCGTCGGTGTCGAATTCATCCGCCCAAACCAGCTTCCAGCCCGGTTTCTCTGCTCCCGCAGCATGGCACAAACCAAGACCCAGAACGCAGACGCTCAGCAGCACCGTTCGGAAACACAACGTACGCGACATGAGTTTCTTCTCCAAGCTGATGCTTTGTATACACCTCTTGCCGTTACCCGCGCCGTTCCAGCCTCCTGCCTAGCCCGGAGAAGCCGGACACGGCGAACTCCGAACCTGCATCCAAATGATGAATGATGAATGCGGAATGATGAATATGGCTGCAACGGCGCAAGAGCCAACGCCATAAACCTAATTCCGCATTCATCATTCCTCATTCATCATTTCTTTGAGTTTCAAAATCTTGTCCAAAAGGACAAGCCCCAAGCACGAAGGGACTACTGCCTACTGAAATCGCGACTGCCAGAGCCGCGCGCACCGTCTACCGTCACCCCGCCCCTTTGGATTTGTAGCGCGGCGTCGGCACGGCCAGCCCCAGGTGTTTGTTCAGAGCGCCTGTCGCCGCTTCGGGTGTAAACGATCTGCGCGCAACGATCTTGCTGTCGGCATCCAGCAGGTAGAAGAACGGCACCGCGCTCACGCCGTAGCTTTTGCAGATTTCGCCGCTCTGATCCCACACGACCGGCAGCCCCGGAACATTTTCCTGATAGACATCCGAGATTTCGTCTTTGGTCTGTTCGCGGTTGATGACGACCGCCGATACGCCATGCTCCTTGAACGCTTTCGTCACCGCGGCCAGTGGCTTCAGAGCCCCCACCGAGAACGGACACGACGTCGCCGAAAACATCAGCAGCGTCGCGCGCTTCCCGCGCAGTTCATCCAACTTCACCGCGCTGTCATCCAGCTTCTTCCCCGCAAACGCCGGCGCAATCGTCCCGGGCTCCGGCTGCGGCAAAGTGTACGATTTCTTCGGCGAACCCGGCGCTTCGGCAACAATCTTGCCGACCATCTTCGGCATGCCGCTCACGTCGCAATCGCCGGTGAAGCGAAGCTGGCCATCGCGATCATAAATGTAAAGCGTCGGGTAGTAGAAGAATTCCAGCGTGCTCGCGAGCTGCCGCCCGGTGTCGATCGCGTACGGAAAGGTGTGCGCCCATCTTTCCGGCGGCTTCAAATCCTCCTCGGGGAGCGGCACTTCAACCCGCACCGCCGCCACGCCTTCCGGCCGCTTGTACTTGTCCAGAATCTCCGTCGCTCGCGCCGTCCCCGGACAATCGTCGCGCCCCATGAGAAGCAGCAAGACCTGTCCCTTGTGCGCCGCAACGATATTCTTCACGTCGCCTGGCCAGCGATTCCTCGAATTCGAGCCCGCCCCCTGGGGCCCGGACCCGCACCCCACGCTGAAAATCAATATCGCGATGACGAATCGGAATGCGCGCATAATCAGCCCCTCCTCAAGCGCAGCATAGCGCGTATGCAGCGCGTGACGAGTGACGAGTGACGAGTGGAATGGCTCGTGACGACCAATTCCCAAGTGCCAAATGCCGATTCCCCGTGTATAAACTCATTGGTCACCAAAGCCGAAAAGAAACTCACCGCAGAGGACGCGGAGGACGCAGAGGAGAGAAAATCACTATGAAAAATCTCTGTGTCCTCTGTGTCCTCTGTGGTTCGCTGTTGTTCGCGGCCGAAGAACCCTTGATCCGCGACATGAAGGTCGGCTATCTGCTGAACTGTTCCTTCCTCTCGCCGCAGCCGTATTGCTGGCCGGCGGGGAAGGACGCCATTCTTTCCGGCTGGGAAGTCGATCGCGCCGGCGGAAACATCGCCTTCAGTCCCAACTGCCACTATCCCGACGGCTTCGCCTTCCACAGCGACTGGTTCAAGCTCGTGGACACCAGTCCGACGGCGGCCGTGACCATAAAGCACAAGATCGCCCGCCAGACCGAAGGCCAGATCGTCCTCGAATTCCGTTTCAAGCTCCCCGCGAAAATGGACGGCGCGTGTTTTCAGCTTCGGGATCTGGAGGTAGCGCCGGCGTCCCTGCCGGCCGTCGGCATCATCACCAAAGACGGCAACATCTGTTACGAAACTCCCGACGGCCCGAAGATACTTCAGCCATGCGAACCCGGCCACGATTACGGCGTGAAGGTCGTCGTGGACATCAGCGCGAGAACCGCGGACATCTACATCGATGGCGAAGAGAAAGGCAAAGCCTTGCCGTTCAGCGGACCGGCGAAGACGATTGACTATGTCCTCATCAAGACCGGGGACAAAGACACGGGCGAGATGTTTCTTGGTCCGGTGAACATCCACAAGGGGTACATCGTCAATGAGACGTTTGTCACCTGCGCGCCGGGAAAGGTGCCGGCGGGATGGGAGATTACAGGAGGAACTGTTCAGGCGTTTGAATGCTGCACCAGGCCGGACATCTACAGCATCAAACTTGGTGCAAAGAACCATGGTGGGTCGTTGGAACAGGGTTGGTGGTGGCGACCAAAGGGGAAGTATGTTGTTGAGTTCAGAATGCTGATCCCCGAAACGAAACTGGACAGATGGTTGCATCTCACAAACATCCGCGTCGGAATCTGGAATGGATCGATTCGCGTCGAAAACGATGGCAAAGAGATTGAACTCGTTCCTCAAGCACGTTTGGAATTCTGGTACACGATCAAGTTGGTAATTGATCCCGATGTACAGGCCGAAGTATTTGTAAACGGCAAGTCCTCTGCCCGATTCAGGCCGGGGGCCCCAATATGTCAGCACCTTTCATTCCTCGCAGAATCCACCATCTGGCTCGACGACATTCGCGTCTATCCCAACCAAGACTATCCCGCCGATTACGTCCCCGAACCCAAGCCCTGCCCCGCCAAGGAGCCCTACCTGCTGGGCGTGCAGAGCTGCAATCTCTGGCAGGAAGGGATGTCGTACGCGGGGTGGGACTACGTCTATCCGTTCCGCGACAAGCGCAGGCCGTACTTGGGCTGGTACGACGAAGGCAATCCGGAAGAGACCGATTGGGAGATCAAGTGGCAGGTCGAGCACGGCATCGGCTTTGAGATGCACTGCTGGTACCGGCCCAACAACGCGATCGGCAAGCCGATCAAAGAAGGCGTCCTCGACCAGGGCATCATCAAGGGCCTCTTCAACGCGCGCTACAGCCATCTGGCCAAGTTCGCGATCATGTGCACGGACGAAGGCGCGTGCTTCACGAACATGCAGGACTGGCGCGAGAACATCATCCCCTACTGGATCGAATACTTCTTCAAAGACCCGCGCTATCTGAAGATCGACGGCAAGCCGGTGCTCTCGATTTACCATCTCGGGAACTTGCAGAAGATGTTCGGTGGAGCCGATGGCTGCCGCAAAGCCATCGAAGCTCTGCGCGAAGATGTCGCGAAGGCCGGCCTGCCCGGCATCATCGTCCTGATGGAAAACCGCACGGCCGACCGCAACTCGTTCAAAGCGATGAAGTCCATCGGCGTCGATTACTGCTACGCCTACACCTGGACCACGCCCGACGCCGCCAAGCAGCGCGCCAACAATCTCGCGCAACGCGACGCGTCCGCCGCGACCGGCTTCAACGCGCTGCCGAGCATCTCCATGGGCTGGGATCGGCAAGCCTGGGGCGTGAAGGACGGCGGCTGGACGCCCGTCGATCAATACAAGCAGCTCGCCCAGTGGGCCAAAGACGAATTCATGCCCAGCCTGCCCGCTGACTCGCTCGGCCGCCGCATCCTGATGCTCGCGAACTGGAATGAATTCGGAGAAGGACATTTTCTGATGCCATCGAACCTCGCCGGCTTCGGCTACGTCGATGCGCTGCGCGATGTCTTCACCGCCGGCGGCCCACACGAAGACGCGAAGCCGACCGAGAAGCAGACGCAACGTTTCGGCGTGCTCTATCCGCGCGATTAGCGGGACGAGCACGGCGTAGACACTTTCGCAGACGTTTTCGCACTGACCTCTTGAAAGGTCGGGTGTATCCGCTAAAAAGAAGTGTGCCGCAAATCTAGAGAAAGGCAGACGAAAGCCGAAAGAAAGCACGGAGAAAGCCGCATGCTTGCCGCAGCACTGCCCCGCCCTCACCTGTGCCTGATCACGCTCGCCTTTGCGTGTTGTCTGATGAGCGCCTCCGAGCCCGCGCCTTACGTCAAGAAAGCCACGTGGCAGGAGACGCTGCTTGCCTCGCTTGAAGCCGCCAGTCAGCAGAAGAGCGATAACGGTCCCAAGCTTCCGCTGCCCGATTTCGGCAAAGACAACTTCACGCTCTGCGCGTGGGTGAAGACGACCAGCGGTGGAACGATCGTCGCCAAAGCGCCGGCCGAAGGCGTCTGGGCGCCGCAGGGCAAGTCGCTGTTCATTCGCGATGGCCGCGTCAACTACGACATCGGTTGGGTCGCCTGCATTTCATCGAAGACTTCGGTGAGCGACGGTCAGTGGCATCATGTCGCGTTCACCGGTCCGCAAACCTATGCCTTTTACATCGATGGAAAGTTCGATGCGCGCGGCGACCTCCACGCGGACCCCGATCCGGCCGGGAACGTTCTGAAAATTGGCGTGACCTCGACCAACTTTCCCGCGCCGTCATTCTTCAGCGGAGCGCTCGACGACGTGCGCATCTACGCGCGGCAACTTTCGGCGGAACAGATCAAGGCGCTGTTCGACCAAGCATCGACTGCCGGCACGGAGGCCGGCGCTACCAGCGACGGGCCCGTCGCGCGTTGGGCGTTTGACGGCGATCTGGACGACGCCTCCGGCCGAGGCCACCCGGCTTGCGCCAAAGGCAAGGTCGCCTTTTGCGAAGGCAAGATCGGCAAGGCGCTCACGCTGGACGGCAAGACCTATCTGACAACCACCGGCGGAAAAGGCGCGCTGGTCTCATCCGAACTGTGGAGCGCGCTACAGCGAGACTTCTCTGACGAGCAATCCACGCGGCAGATGGGCTGGGAGAAAGAGGACCGAATCTACGAAGCCGGTTGGAGTGCGCCGGCACTGGCCTCGGTATACAGCAAAGCGGCGCGCGTGCCCGCGCTGGCCGAACAGATTCAGCGCCTGGCTGCAACGGCCAAGGAAATCTCTGATCTTGCCCCGATCCGCGAATTCTATTATCGCTCGCGCATTCTCAACGAAATCTTCCCGCAAGCGCGCGATCTGGACACGCAAGCGCTCCGCGCTGCCATCGCCGACCTGGGCACCACGTTTCCCACTCAATATTCTGCCGCCGATTATCTGAAGAAACTGGACGATCTCGAACGCGCTCTTGTCAATCCGAAATCCGAAATCCGCAATCCGCAATTGGACGCGCAAGCCGCGTCCGCCCTGCGCGCTCTGCGCCGCGAAGCGTTGATTACGAAGAACCCTCTGTTGGGCTTCGAAAAAATCCTATTCATCAAACGCAAGACCTATCAGGCCTCGCACTACTACACGGACTATATTGACGGCTGCAAATACTTCGGCGGAAACATCTCGACTCTTTCGCTTAGGGACGGCACGGTCGTTGATTTGATTCCCGAACTGAAAGACGGCATCTTCGGCCGCTTCGATCTTTCGTACGACGCCAAACGCATCGTCTTCGATTGGAAGAAGACAATCGAAACGGGCTTCCGCATTTACGAAGTGGGCATCGATGGAAAAGCGCTGCGCCAGCTCACCTTCGACGCGCCCGATGAAGCGGAGCTTGTGAAGAAATATCGAACCGTCGGCACGCCGACAGGAATTCCGTACAAAAGCGGCACCGACGACATGCACCCGTGCTATCTGCCCGATGGCGATATCGCGTTTGTCACGACGCGCTGCAAGAAGGGCATCCTCTGCGACGGCCCGGACGTGCTGACCACGACCACGCTCTACCGCATGGAAAAAGATGGCAAGAACATGCGGCCGATCTCTTTCAACTCGGTCAGCGAAGCGACGCCCACCATCACCCAGGACGGCCGCATTCTGTACACGCGCTGGGAGTACGTGGACAAGGGCGGCTCGGCCTGCAAATGCATCTGGGCCATGTATCCGGACGGCCGCGGCTCGGTGGAAATCTACGGCAACAACATCGCGCACCCCGTGACCTTCATCGATTCCCGTGATATTCCCGGTGAACCGAACTTGTTCGTGTCCGTCGGCGCGCCCCACATGCCCTTGGGTGTCGGCGCGATCTTGCGCATCGACACGCAATACTCCTTGCGCACGCTGCAGCCCATCACGAACCTGACGCCCGAAATCTACTGCCCGGACGAGCACGGCTATCAGCATCTGAAGAACGGCAAGTGGGTCCACGACATGAACGGCCCGTTGCTGCGCGAACCGTACCCGCTCTCGAAGAAATATTTCCTCGTCACCTACAACCCCGACAAGCCGTGGAACGAACCGACGGGGTACGGTCTCTATCTGCTCGATGAATTTGGCAACCGCGAGCTCATCTACAAGGACCCGGAGTTTTCCTGCTGGGGCCCGTACCCGCTGCGCCCGCGGCCGCTGCCGACGCAAATTCCTCCGGTGGTCCCAGGATACGGAACTGCCGGCGCGGAGGCCGGAGCTACCGCGGCCCACGGCACGCTGCTGCTTCAAGACGTATACGTTGGCATGACGGGGATCGAGCGCGGCCGCGTGAAGTACCTGCGCGTGATGGAAGACATCCCGCGCCCATGGGAAGCGCGCCGCACGTGGAGCGGCGATGAAATCGGCCAGCAGCACGCGGCGGTCAGTTTCGGCGGGCATCTGGCGCCGAAGAACACGCACGGCATCGTGCCGGTCGAAGAGGACGGTTCGGCATACTTCACCGTACCGGCAGATAAAAATGTTTTCTTCCAGGCGCTCGACGAAAATTACATGGAACTGCAGCGAATGCGCAGCTTCGTGAACCTGCGCGCCGGCGAGTACCGCGGCTGCGTCGGCTGTCACGAGGAGAAACGCGTCGCGCCGCCGATCAAGACTCTCCCGATCGCTTTCCAGCGTTCGCCCAGCACCCCGCAAGCTCAGCCCGGCGAAACGGTCCCACGCCCCATCCACTACGTCACGGACGTGCAGCCGATTCTGGACAAGCACTGCGTCAGTTGCCACTCGACCGCCAATCCGAACAAGATCGACCTGTCCGGCACGCTGACGAATCTCTTTAGTGTCTCGTATGAAAGCTTGCTAAAGAAACGCTGGTGCGGAAACGTGATCGACGAAATCGGCATCTCCGGCACCGGCGGCAAACACTCCAACATCGCCTCCGCCGACCCGCTCACGTACGGTTCGCACACGAGCAAGCTGATCGAACTTCTGCGCAAAGGCCATGAGAAAGTTCAACTTCCCAAAGAGGACTTCATCAAATTGGTGACGTGGATCGATGCCAATGCCCCATACTACGGCGGCTGGGAAGGCCGGCGGAATTTGAAGTACAAGGAATTGCCGGATTTCAGGCCGGTTCCGACGTGCGCGGGGAAATAGAACGATTGCGGATTATTGTTGACTGTGTTCCCAAAATGGGAACAATGGCCTTGGAGGAATGGAGTGAGGGTCATCGCGAAGGCGCTGCTTCGGGATTTCTGGGAGCACCACCCAGACGCAAGAGACCCGTTGGTTTTGTGGTTCAGGCGCGCCAAAGGCGCAGATTGGACAAAGGCCGCGGACGTGAAAGCTGACTATGCTTCAGCCAGCATTCTGCCCAACGACAGAGTCGTGTTCAACATTTGTGGCAACAAGTACAGGTTGGTCGCGCTGGTCAGGTACGAATGGCACGTCGTCTACATCAGGTTCATCGGCACGCATGCCGAGTACGACGAGATTGACGCGGAGAACGCATGAAGCCCAAGCTGATAGCGACAGACCGTGAATATCGTGCAGCCATGCGCCGCATCGAGGAACTGCTGGCGCGCAACCCGGCGAAGAACTCGAACGAAGGCAACGAGTTGGATCTCTGGGTTACGCTGGTGGAGCTGTACGAAAACGAGCGCTGGCCTACGCCCCACCTTTCGCCCATCGCTGCGATCCGAGTGGCCATGGATGAGCGCGGCCTGACACAAGCCGATCTAGCACCATATCTCGGCACTCGCGGCCGGGTTTCCGAGGTCCTGAGCGGCAAACGCGCCCTAAGCCTGAATATGATCCGGAAGCTTCATCAGATACTGCGCATCCCGCTCGACATTCTCGTGCAGGTCCCGAACGTGCTTTCTGTCAACCGGCGCGCGTTGCGCAAGAAGCCCGCCTAAGCACGGACAGAGAATTGTCCTCACTTTTGCCCCTCTGTCGAACCGTTGCGCAGTTTCTCTTTGATGCGCGCAAAATACTCCAGCCGCTTTTGCACGTCTTTTTCGAAGCCCAGCGTCCCGGGCGTGTAGAAACTCCGGCCGGCGAGTTCCTGCGGCAAAGCTTCTTGCGGCGAGACTTTGTCCGGCCAGTTGTGGTCGTACTGATAACCTTTGCCGTAATCGAGCGCCTTCATCAACGCCGTCGGAGCGTTGCGCAAATGCAGCGGCACCGGCAGCGGGCCGCTGGATTCCACTTCGGCCTTCGCCGCGCCGATGGCCGCGTAGAGCGAGTTCGATTTCGGCGCGACGGCGAGGTAAACGGTCGCCTGCGCCAGAGCGGTGTCGCACTCGGGGTAGCCGATGAAGTCCACGGCTTCCTTCGCCGCGAGCGCCTGAAGCACCGCGTTCGGGTCGGCCATGCCAATGTCTTCGCTCGCAGCGCGCATCAGCCGCCGCGCGATAAACAGCGGATCCTCGCCGCCGACGATCATCCGCGCCAGATAGTACAGCGCCGCGTCGGGGTCCGAATGCCGGATCGATTTGTGCAGCGCGCTAATGAGATTGTAGTGCTCTTCACCCGACTGATCGTAAAGGATCGTGTTGCGTTGAAGCGCCTCGCGCGCCAGTTCGTCATTGATGACGCGCTGGCCTTGGCTGGTAGCGCCGGCCTCCGTGCCGGCGGAGATGGAGCCGACGTCTCTCTCGGCCGGCACGGAGGCCGGCGCTACCCCAACGGGAGCCGTCAGCGCGGCCAGTTCCAGCGCGTTCAAAGCGCTTCGCGCGTCCCCGCCGGCAAGTTGCGCCAAAATGTCGCGAGCGCTCGGCGGCAAGACAACGTTGCGCCCGGCGAGCCCGCGTTCGGCGTCCGCCAGCGCGCGATCGAGCAGCACCGAAATATCCTGCGGCGTAAGCTGCTTCAGAACGAAAACGCGGCAGCGCGAAAGCAGCGCGCTGTTCACTTCAAACGACGGGTTTTCGGTCGTTGCGCCCAGCAGCGAAAGCGTCCCGTCCTCGACCGCGGGCAGAAAAGCGTCCTGCTGTGCGCGATTGAAGCGGTGGATTTCATCGACGAACAGCACCGTCCGCCGCTGCTCGAAGCTAAGCCGTTCGCGCGCGGCCTGGATCGCTTCGCGAGCCTCCTTTACGCCGCTACTGACCGCCGAGAACATCTCGAATTGCGCATTGGCCGCGCGAGCCAGCAGAAACGCGAGTGTCGTCTTTCCCGTACCCGGCGGTCCCCAGAAGATGAGCGATGGCAGTGGTTTGGTGTGAGCCGTCTCACCGGCGTCTCGGGACTTCTGTTCTTCTTCGAAGATACGGCGCAGGATTTTTCCTGGGCCGAGGATATCCGCCTGGCCGACAAACTCGTCGAGCGTTCGCGGGCGCAGCCGCTCGGCTAGCGGCGCACCTTGCTTGCGCACGCTATCGGCAGCGGCCACGAACAAATCGGGGGTTCGGCGCGACTGAGCCATACACCTTCAAGATATCGGATGAGACCGAAATTGGCCACAGATGAACACTAGTCAACGTCGCTGAAAAACGGGCAGCACACCTTTCGATGCGCTGCCCGAGCCACCGTTGTGCCTACGGCCGCTTCTACTTCTTCTCCGGAACTGGCGCCGTCAAGAACGGCTTGAAGCTCGCGAAGATGGCGGCCACCGTTGTGATCGGCGGAGCGATCACCTCCAGCGACGGCACCGGACTGCGGCTGGTCATCACCACGCCGCTTGGGGTGATGCGTGCCACAGCCAAGCCAGGGAAGAGGTGCTTGGCCACCACGTCCGTGGAAGGCAGCAGATTCAGGTCGATTCCTGCCGCGCGAAGCACATCTGTGGGCGCGATCAGCTTCAGCGCCGTGGCGCTCATACTGAAAAATGAGCGGTACGCGTAGGCCCAATCCATATAGGTGAAGAACGGGCCCATCTTCCCGCCGGTTTGAGCCAGCGCGGTCTTGAACGGCTCCGTGTCCTGCAGCGAGCTGGCTTCTTTGAGCGTGCGCAGCGCGAGCTTCAACGTGGGCACGTCCATGCCGACGACCAAGCGGTTTTCGGCCAGCACAAACGCTGGCGCAAATTCAAAGACCCCCACGACGCGAGGAATCGTCAGGTACCGGATCTTCAGGCCTTCATACTCCACTTCTTTGAGCACATTGCCCGCCGCTCCTTTTTCGTCGATCTTAGCGGCCCAACGCGTCAACATTTGCGAAAGCAGCTCCTCGGCGCGCTTCATGTCTTGCACCGAAAGCGAGGCGGCAAGCGATGAAACGCCCGCAACACCGACATTCTCTCCCGGCCCGAGGCTGGCGATGACCACTTCGTTGCCGTAGGCGGCTCGCAGTTCCTTCTCAAAGTCCTTGCCGAGTTCCGCGTTGATCTGCTTCTCCGCGGCGGTGAAATCATCCAGACCTTTTTGACCGCGCAACGTTTGCACGGCGTTATGCAGGAAGGGTAGGATGCGATCAGGTTGCAGGCGGAAGCCGAGGGCCACTGGCGTGACCTTTGGGCAAAGCTTCAGCGCGTCCATGCTGACCGGGTCTTCCGAAAGCATGCCGATCAGACCGGTGCGCTGCCCTTGCGAAAAAATCGCCGCGCGGGACTCAAACGCCGCTCCGTTCATCTTCAAAGACCAAGCCGCGACGGACGCTTTATCCAGCCCGGCCAGCGTGAAATACTCATTTACTTGTCCCGCGCCCTCGCCAGCCGGCCGGCTGCCAAGCGCTTTCTGCACGCCCGCGACGTCCAGGTATGCGGCGAGGTTCTCGTTGCCAGTGAGCCCCGTGTCCTTGTACGCCGGCGTGTCGGAAAGTTTGCGCGGAAGCGTTCCAGCAAGGCCGTCGATGAACTGCGTCGAAAGCTTAACCTCGTTGCTGACCACCAGGAATCCTTTGTGGTACATCACCGTCACCAGGTTGCGGCGCTGGCCGGCATCTCCGGTAGAAATTGAGATAAGTTTCGTGTTCTGGTAATCGGTCACCGCAACGGCTTCGATTTTCCAATTGTTCACAACCATGTCCAGAAGCGAGGCAACCATGTTGTTCTTCGCCTCAAGATTCTGCTGCTCGCCGATGCCTAGAATGACAGCGATCGCCGGCGGGCGCTTGGCCTGCGCATCGTCCGCGGAATACCTGACGGCAACAACCATCGGCCCGCGTGCAGCTTCGCCCAGCACCTGGAACAACGACGCGATGGCGCCCGGAGCGCCGGCTGCCGGGCCGGGAGCTGGCGGCGGTGGCGGCGCGTTCGGCGGCGTCTTCTCCTCTGTGACTTTCTTGATCAGGGCCGCGACCTGCGCGAAAGGGCCGGCCAGAAAGGTGCGAACTTCCGGCTCAGAAAAAACCTTGGCCAAGGCGGTCTCTGAGAAGTCTTTCGACCATTGAGCCCACGGGCCGATCTCGGCGTAGACGATCGTGCCCTCCGGTAGAATATCCGGCACGGACAGCGGCTTTTCGGCAGCCACCGCCGAAATCGCCAGAACCAGAATTCCAGCAACGGCAACCCGCGACATAGGGGCAAATGACGCACGCTGTGTAAGCATCGCTCTCCTCCCGATATTGACGCCAAAAAACTGAATAGGACTCTCGCCCAAAAAACGTTGCCTGACGTAAGACGGCGCGGAGCCTGTGTTCTTCGCGCCGCTCGACATATTATATCACACTCCCGCCCCCATCGGCAACGAGTCGGCCCTTTTGTTGCGAATCCAGGTCCAACAGTTCTTCGTCGGATTGTTTGCGTAATTTCGCTCAAACGTCCGATCTGCCGCGCGCCTTCACCTATGCAGAGAACGAACGGGAACGTTTAAGGAGGTGGAACGATGACGAAAATGGGTGTTGTAGCTGCTGCGATGGCCGCGCTGCTGATTGGGGCGTCACCGGCGTATGCCAAGGGTGGCAAAAAGAACCGTCAGAAGAAAACCCCGGCGCAACGCTGGACCCAGCGCTTCAGCAAGATCGATGCGAACGGCGACGGAAAAGTCACCCTCGAGGAGTACCTGGCCTTCCGGCAGGCGCACAAAGGAAAACACCACAAAAAGTAAGTCTAGAGTCTGGAGTCTGGAGTCTGGGGTCTAGAGTCTGGAGTCTAGAGTCTGAAGCGTTCGTTTGCCGTTGACTCCAGACTCTCGACTCCAGACTCAAGGCTTATTTGACCGGCATCCCGAAGATGCTTTCCGCACCGGGCGCTTCTTGTGCGCCGCTCGTCGAAACCACTCGCCCGACCGTGCGGTTCTGCTTCGTCAGGTATTTTGATGCGACCGCCGTGACCTGCTCCGGTGTGACGGCGCTCATGCGCTGAATATCCCGGAACAAATTGTGCCAGTCGCCGCTGAGCGCCTGATAGTCGGCCAGTTCCTGCGCCAGACCCAGGTTGGACTTCAGGCCGCGAAGCACGCTGGCGCGATAACGCGTCAGCACACGCTTCATTTCGTCGGCAGTGGGCGGCTCGGCTTTCAGCTTTTCCACTTCAGCGAAAATGCCCGCCTCCAATTCCTCCGTGCTCACCCCCTTGGGCGGCTCGCCGCTGATGAACAGCAGCCGCGGGTACAGCGAACCCGGCCCAATCCATGAGCCGACGGAATTGGCCTTGCCCGTCTTCACCAGGTGGCTGTAAAAGCGCGAGGTGCGGCCGGAGGTCGCGATTTCTTCCATCATCTCCAGCGCCGGCGTGTCCGGATGATTGCGCTCCGGAATGTGATAACCGATCAGCAGCGCGGGTTGCGTCGGGAATTCAACTTCGACACGCCGCTCGCCCTCCTGCGGCGGTTCCACCGTCAGAGGCCGTTCGGGCGCGGCCGCCTTCGGGAGCTTTCCAAAATAGTCGGCAACAATCTTCTTTGTTTTCTCGATATCGATGTCGCCAGCGATCGACACGATCGTATTGCTCGGCCGGTACTGTGATTGATAGAATCGCTCGATCTTGCCGCGCGTGTAGCCCAGGATGTCGCTGCGCCAGCCGATGACCGGAACGCCGTACGGATGAGCGGTGAACGCGACGCTGAGGAACGCTTCGTACAGCTTGCCGAAGCCTTCGCTGTCGCTGCGCATGCGGCGCTCTTCCAGCACGACCTGCTTCTCTTTTTCGAGTTGCCGCGGGACCAGGTTCATGAACCGGTCAGACTCCAGCGCCGCCCAGAGCTCAAGTTTGTTCGCCGGAATTGAAACATGGTACACCGTGCGGTCGTCGCTCGTGAACGCGTTCAGCCCGACCCCGCCGTTGCGATCGATCAGGTTCGAATATTGGTTCTGCTCGACGAACTTTTCGGCCGAGTTGACTTTTTCAGCATAGGCTTTCACTTGCGCGGCGAGCGCCGCCTTTTCCTCATCCTTCAGCTTGAAGCCCACTTTTTCCCACGCGGGTTGCAGCGCCGCCAAATCCGCGTCCAGCTTCGCGAGCGCCGCCGCGCCGCCCGTGCTGGTGAGCTTCGCCAGCAGAGACAAAAACGCCTCGCGCACTTCGGCCGGCATGCGCTGCTCGATCTCCTGAATGACGGCGTACAGCTTATCGATTTCAACAAACAGCGGCTTTTCAGCGGCGTAATCCTTCGTGCCGATGCTTGCGGTGCCTTTGAACGCCAGATGTTCAAGCTGGTGCGCGATTCCCGTGATCCCAACATGCTCGTTGACAGAACCGGCCTTCACATACGTCACGCATGAAATCACCGGCGCGTCGCCGCGCGGGTACAGGATCACGGTCAGCCCGTTATCCAGCGTGAAGCACACGATCTTGCTCTGGATTTCGGCAAAATCATCAGCGGCATACACGCATGCAGTCGCGCCAGACAGAAGAAGACTGGCCAGCCAAAGCTTTCGAAACATTCGTGTGACTCCCTGTCATCAACGGACGGTCGATCAATTGCCAGCGATTAAACGTTCGTATTCCTTGTGATTGCCGATCCAAAACCAGACCATGCCGTCCGGTCTTTCGACGCCCAGCACCCGGCAGCCCAGCCCGACTCGAACAGACCATCGGTCTCCCACTCTCTTAAGACGGAGCGACGGGTGACTGGGATTATGCTTCAAAAGAAGAAACTTCGCGTCAGCAAGATGCTGAAGGGGCAGGGGAAGCTTGCGGTAGCAGTCCCAAAACTCCGGAGTCGGGAAATGGTTCACAGTTTCGTGCAGCGTCCTGCCTCAAACTGTTGGTTTGCTTTCTTAACCAATGCATCGAGCTTGCCGGATTTGACATCCTCTTCGAACTGCTCGTCCCAGCGTTGTTCTTCAAGCGCGTCCTCTTCTTGCAGCGTCTCAATATCCTGGGCAATCTTCTCCCTTAGTGCGCGGCTAACAGCTATGCGGACGAGTTGCGGCATCAATTCTTCTACCGCCCTGTGGACTATTGCGCGCAGGTCCAACGCATCAATCTCCGCGCTTAATGCTGCCTTGAACTTCTTCTCAAGCTGTTCCTCGGGCAACTCGACCTCAAACTTCATAGCTCTTCTCCCGTGCACTGGAAATAGGATACCGCTATCGCTTGCGCCAGGCAAGAGTTGAACAAAATGCTTCACCTCTTCGCGAGGCGCTTCTGCCCGCGAGCGCTACGGCCTCGCCCCAAAGCTGTTCGTTCTTTCTTTCGTTGCGCCGCGCGAGCTTTCTCCGCCTTGCGCAGTAATTCCAGCGGTCGTGCTTTCAGAATATCCTTTTTCACTGCGCCCACGTCCACCGCGATCTGGATCGCATGCCACACGTTCAGTGGATCATCCACCATCGGATCATCGCGCGGCGTCTCCAGGATCGCGGGCAGTTGCCACAGCCGTTTGTCCGACAGGAGCGCCCGAAAACCGGCCTCGCCGATCTGTCCCTCGCCGATGTGTTCGTGCCTGTCGATATGCGATCCGAGAGCGCCTTTGGAATCGTTCAAATGCAGACAGTGCAGTCGATCAAATCCGACGGTGCGCTCCAGTTCGTCCAGCGTCCGCTTCACGCCGTCGGCGGAACGGACATCGTAACCGGCGGCAAGGGCATGGCAGGTATCCAGACACAAACCGATGCGATCCGTCGCGACCTCGGCAATCACCGCCGCGATATCGGCGAACGAACCACCGAGCGACGATCCACCGCCGGCCGTGTTTTCCACCAGAATCGTCGGGCCGTTCGGCACTTGTCTAACGGCAGCCTTCACGCAGGCCGCGACGCGGCGCCGGCCTTCTGCCGCACCCGAACCCTGGTGGGAACCGATGTGGACGACGTAATACTGAGCGCCTAATTGCGCCGCGCGGGCGACTTCCAGCACGAACGAATCGCATGACAACCTGTAAATCCGCTCATTCGGTGCGGCCAGATTGATCAGATACGTGGCGTGAACGACCAGCGGCGAAATTCCACCGGCTGAAATTCCGGCGCGAAACTGTTCAACGAATTTCGGATCGAGCGGACTCTTTTTCCAACCGCGCGGATTGCCGCAGAACACCTGCACCGCCTGGCAGCCGATTTCACGAGCAAGCTGCGGGGCGTTGCTGAACGACAAATGCATTCCGAACCGCATGTCTACCTCGGAATCAAAAAGGGTTCAGGGTTCAGGGTTCAGGGTTCAGTGAAGGCCTCTACCTTGGGCCTTGAACCCGATACGCCGAGTTTTAGAAGTTGCCGCTCTTCTCCACAGGGGCGGCCGGCGCGGGCGCAGATTTCTGCTGCTGTTGGTCCCGATCTTCCTGTTCCTTAAGCTTCTTGCCGTCCAGGATAACGTGCAAGCGGTCGCCATCCCGGCGCAGCAGTTTCACGGGCGCCAGACGATTGTTCGGCGCGTTGCGCTGCTGCTGCGTCTTGGTTCGAAGCTGATCGACGAAGTAGCTCAGAACCCAGCGCGGCAGCAGCGGGGCTTGCCGGCCGCGAAGAATGACGCTGTCAATGTGCGCTTTCTCAATTGCCCCGTCAACGACGACCAACTGGAACGTCACATCCGTGTTGATGTACATCTTTTGCGGCGGCGTGGGCGGCTGATTTGCGGGTTGTGCAGGGACGGGTGTTGCCGGCGGCGGCTGGGTTTGCTCCATGGGAATCGTCATCTGCAGTTGCATATCGGTCGTACCCGCGAACGACCCGCGCACCCATAGGGGCACGTCCTTTTTGCCTTTGACCCGATCGGTTTCGAGAGTTTTCTCCATCACGCCGTTGAAAACCGTTGGGGTCAAATACTCTTCGACCAGTTCACCCGTGGCCTTTGCCGCATTCACGCGCTGAATAATTCGCAGCACATCCTCTTGCTCGCCCTCGGACAGCTTCAGCGGTGCGACCTGCGCGGCAACCGGTTCGGCGGCGTTCATCAGCCAGCTTACCGACTGCCAGATCAGCAAGCCGATAATGATCGTAATAAACGCGACAGCACCCAGGCCCGCAAGGAAAAGCTTCAGACATCCGGACATCTGGCGCTTGGGTTCTTGGGAGGGAGTCTGTGGGTTCATAATGAAATTCTGCCGTCCAAAGCTATAAAATGCAAGCGGTCACCAGACACCAGACCACCAGACGACCAGACACCAACCACCTTTTCTGATATGCTTGCGAGGCGGCACAAGACACAGGAACAGGCACACATGCTTTTCTTCTTCGAAGTTTTCGGCGTGGTGGTGGGCGCGATTTCAGGCGTTCTGGCGGCAGACGGCAAGCGCGTCGATCTGTTTGGCGTTATTGTGCTGGCTCTGGTCACGGCGTTGGGCGGCGGAACGATTCGCGACATGGCCCTTAGCGTCCCGGTGTTCTGGATCGGCGCCCCGCTGTTCGTTCTCACCGCGACCGGCACGGCGGTGCTGATGTTCTTCATCGCGCACGGCTGGGTCATGCCCGGAAAACTACTGGTCATCGCCGACGCGCTGGTTCTGGCCTCCTTTACGATCATGGGCACAACCAAGGCGCTGGACTTTGGCACCGGCAACGTGAATGCCGTGGTGCTCGGCGTCATCACCGGCGTGGCCGGGGGAATTCTGCGCGACGTGCTGGTTGGTGAAATCCCGATGGTGTTCCGCAAAGAAATCTACCTTTACGCCACGGCCGCTTTCTTCGGAGCAACCGTGTTCGTGCTGCTGCGAAACTGGATGCCGGTCGCTCATCCCGCGCCGGGGCTGATCGGCTTGGCGCTAGTGCTGACGTTGCGCCTGCTGGGCATTCAGTGGAAGATTTCGCTGCCAGTGTTCAAGGCTTGACTGCGGAATCTATCGCGGTGGTCAGCGAAAGGGACAACAGATGCATCTTATCCTGTTTTTCCTAACGCTTGGTGGGCTCATGGCATTCGCAATGGGACGATGGGCTTCTCTGGGCCCAATCCTTTCGGTTGTGGTTGCAGTTCTCGGTGCCACTTCAATCACTGCGCTTATCCTATCCATAATTATGCAGCCGAAAGTACGCACGATGTCGCTGCCGGAGTTGGAGACGTTTATCTGCGTCCGCGAGGCTGGCCGCATCGAATGGCCGTCAATCAAGGCGAGAATCCAGGAAGGTGATGTGATTCGCCATTCGCGTACCGGCAAGTTGTCATGGCGCCTTCGTTGCGGTCGCGAGAGTATTGACGTCGTACGTGTTGGCAAAGTCGTCGCAAATCTGCATTCCAAGATGAACTAGCGCTTCTGCCGTTCCTTGCCTTTGGGCGGAACTTACAGAGAATCGGCATCATGCATTCGCGTCACGTACTGCTGCTGGCTGCCCTATTACCCACGGTTTCGCTCGCCGAGACCATTGAGGCGCAGTGGGGCGAAAAGTTCTCGCGGAACATGGTCTCCAGCGAAAAGAACCTGCCGGACAGCTTTGATCCGGTCAGCGGCAAGAATGTGAAGTGGGTCGCAAAGCTCGGAACAGAAACCTACGGCAGCGCGGCCGTCGTTGCCGGCGGCAAAGTCTTCATCGGCACCAACAACGGCGCGCTCAAGAATCCAAAGCGCACCGGAGATCTCGGCGTCTTGATGTGCCTGGATGAAAAGGACGGCCACTTCATCTGGCAGCTCGTGCAGCCAAAGCTCGAAGACGATATTTACCAGGATTGGCCCAACTGCGGCTTGTGCTCGCCGGCAACGGTCGAAGGCGACCGTGTCTTCACGGTGACCAATCGCGGCGAGGTCGTTTGCCTGGACATCAACGGCATGGCCAACGGCAACGACGGCCCGTATCTGGATGAAGGCAAGCACGTCGTTTTGCCCGGCCAGCCTGCGCAAGAAATCGACAAGACGGATGCGGACATCATCTGGCTTTTCGACATCATTTCCGGCGCCGGTATCCGCCAGCACGACTCGGCGCATTGCTCCCTGCTCGTTCACGGCGATTTTCTCTATGGCTGCACGTCCAATGGCGTGGACAACACGCATCGCAAGATCCGTTTTCCGGACGCACCCGGTTTGATCGTGCTCGACAAAAAGACCGGGCGCTACGTTGCGCGTGACCGCGAAGGCATGTCGCCGCGCACGATCCACAGCACGCTTTCGTCGCCGTCTGTGGGCGAGGTGAATGGCCGGCCGCTGGTGTTTTTTGGCGGAGGCGATGGCTGGTGCTATGCGTTCGAGCCGCTCACCGCCGCGCCACCTGCGGGAGAAGTAGCCGCCCTGAAATGCGTATGGCGGTTCGACTGCGACCCGAGCGCGCCGAAAGAAAACATCCATCAGTGGCAGGACAACCGTCGCGAAGGTCCAAGCACCATCATTGGCATGCCGGTCTTTTACAAGAATCGCGTGTATGTTACGGCCGGCGGCGATTACTATCACGGCAAGCCGGTGTCGTGGCTGAAATGCATCGATGCCTCGAAAACGGGCGACATCACCAAGACTGGCGAAATGTGGTCCTTCCAGATGAACCGCTACAGCACCTCCACGCCGGCGATCAGCGACGGCCTGGTCTATATCGCCGATTGCTCGGGCGCCGTTCACTGCCTTGACGCGGAAAGCGGAACGGAATACTGGTCTCACGCGTGCAAAGGTGTGATCTGGTCTTCGCCCTTTGTGGCCGACGGCAAGGTTTTTATCGGCTCCCAGCGCCGCGACTTCTGGATTCTCGCGGCAGGCAAAGAGAAGCGCGTGCTCTGCTCCGTGGAACTGGACGGCCAGATCAATGGCACCGTGACGGCCGCCAACGGCGCGTTCTTCGTCCCGACGATGAGGAGCCTGTACTGCATCTCGAAATAACGCATTGAAATCGGCCGTAGAAAACTGAGAATTCGGTCCAGCGCATCAGAGAAGACGGTCATGGCCAAGATCAAACTTTACTGCCCGAATTCGAGCTGTCGGAAGAAGCTCAGTGTGGATGAGCAGTTTCTCGGCTGTTACACAAAGTGCCCGCAATGCCGCACGCGCTTCCTGCTGGACACACGCCTTGCGCCACCCGCGGCAACCGCCGCGGATGTAAAACGAAGCGAGAGCGAAACGCGACGCGAGACGGCAATTGAGGCCCGGCGGCCAGGTTCGGCTCCCGCTGCTCGGCCAGCCGCAGCGGCAAAGTCCGCTCCGCAACGCGCGGCGGCTCCTTCGCCAAAGCCAGTTCCGCCTCCGCCCCTCGCGCCGCAAGACAAAGGCGTCACAGCCGAGCCCACGCTGCCCAAACTGGAAGCGGCTGCGCGCGTCGCCCCGCCGCCGGCAGAGAAGAAAGATCCGCCGCCTTTAGCGCTGCCACCTGCGCCAGCCAAGCCAGAACCGCAGCAAAAAACGGACTTCCCCGAGGCCGTGATCGTTGACGCGCCGGACGAGTTGCCGCTGGGCTCGATGCCGACGCCGATTCAACTCCCGCCGCTGGAGCCTGAAGACGTCCCAGCGCCGCCAAAGACGGAAGAACCTGCGCCTCCGGCGCCGCCCAAAAAGGCGGAGCCCCCTCCGGCGCCCGAGGATCTGCCGACGCTGGAGCCCATCTTTGAGCCGGCCGAGGAAAAGTCCGAGCCGCCGCTTAACCCGGACGATCTTCCCACGGCTGAGCCGATTTTTGAGCCACCTGAAGAAAAGTAAGGACTGAGCGCAACAGCTACTTCTACTGTCACCGCTGCAATTCGTTCATTCCGACTGGGCTCTTGGCTCTTGGCTCTTGGCTCTTGGCTGCGCAAGCGAGATTCGGGCTGTTGCTGCCAAGAGCAGAGAGCCAAGAGCAAGGAGCCTGCACGGGAGCGGCTGAAGAGGTCACAGTAGAACTACTCGCGGGGCGGGAAGAGCCTGGCCCCGAGAATCTGCCCGGCGACGGCCAGCGCGATGAACAGCGGTATTGCCCGCAGGCTAATCCCGCTGGCCATGCGCATCGCCCAGATGAACGGCACCGAAAGATGCACAGCCGCGAACCATTTCGCCGAGAACTTTGGCACGCGCGCGCGCCATGCGCCTAACGGCACATTCAACAACAGGGCCAATAACGCAATCGCAACGACGATCCACATGCAGTGATTATCGAATTCGCAGCGCAAAACGCAAATTGGTACTTGGTACTTGGTGAATGGTACTTGGTGAGTGGTCGCCCGCCCCAGCACTTGCGCGAAGCTTACGAGATGTCTACTCTCGTGCTTCAAGAGCTTCATGGACGCAGCGGTCGCGGATATGCTCGCCACAGCCGAAGCTGCCCCGTTGCGCCTGTTGGCAAGCGGTAATGAACTCTCAAGGAAAGGTGTGCTGCCTTGCGACTATCGCGACTCCTGATCATGGCTGCGATCTTGATTGGCGCCGGCATGTTCTGGTTATGCCTGAGATCCGATTCGAACATCACGATCGACGAGGAGAACCCGGTTCCAAAGGTCGCGCCCTCCGTGTTGCCACCTGACCCAATCGACCAACCCAAAGAAACAGGGACGCAGGAGAAGAAGGAGCCAGCCGTTAGACGAGACACCGGGCCAACGGCGAAGGTGGGCGACCTGATCGTTCCGGCTTCGACCGAAGCGCGGCTGGTTCGACTGTTCGATCAGACAGTTAAGGTTTATCTCGAGCACGGCCAGCGCGATAAGAAGTGGGATCAGCTCGCGGTGGATGCGTTGTGGGCGGGCGCAGTAAGTCTGGGCGAGGCCGAGCCAACGAACAATTGGGAAACAGCATTGTATACCAGCCGAGCCGCTCGCGAGGCCGGTTGCCGGGATCCGCTCGTCACGTATGTGCTTGGCCGGTATGAGCAGGACTTTTCCGGCTCGCCTGCGGCGCAGAAGGAACTGTTCGATGCCGCGGCTGCGGGAATGCGTGAAGCCAAGTACCCCGAGCTCTATCGCTTCTATGCCACGGTTCGGGCAGCGGCGGCCTGGCGGCAGACGGAGGCAAGACTCTCCGAGAGCCTGCGGGCGAAGTGCGCCGCGATGCTGAATGACGCGCTGATCGCGCTCACCGATGCGTTGAAGGATCCCGAATTGCCCCTGCTCGAACTGGACGGCTGCTGCTGCCAGTTTATGAACACCCACCGGACGCTCGAAGGCAAGCGCGAACCCGGGTACGAGCGGCTGGCTGCGGTCATCGAGCAGCAGCGGCCGAACAGCGCGCTGGGAGCTCTGATCGCGGGACAGTATTATATGGCCTTCGCCAGCGACCTGCACGCGGCTGGCGGCGAGTTCTCCCCAGCGAACAGAAAGCTCTACGATGAGCGCCTGGCACTGGCCCGAAAAAACCTGGAGCAATCCTGGTCGTTGCAGCACAGCGCCCTTGCAGCCAGCAATCTCATCGATCTGGCGGCCGCCGAAAAAGCGCCGCTCGCGAAAATGGAAGAGTGGTTTGCGCACGCGATGGAAACGAATCCGAACGACTTCGATTCCTATTTCGCCAAACTGAACTATCTTGCGCCGCACCAATGCGGTTCCGCGAAACAGATGCTGGAGTTCGGGCAATTCTGCGCGGAGCAGGTCCAGGCCGGAAAGATTCGCAACCTGGAAGTGGCGGTCATGCTGGCCGAGGCGCACGATGTTTTGAGCGTCCATTGGATGCGCGAGAACAAGGTGAATGATGATTCCGGGTATTGGAAGCCATCGGTGTGGTACGAGCTCAAGAAGACATACAAATTCCTCATCGACGCACGCCCGGAATCGCACTACTTCCGTTCGCAGTTCGCCTGCTACGCGCTGAAATGCCGGGAAACGGCGGAGTTGGACGCGCAGCTTAAGGTATTGGGCAACGACATCTGCATCAGTGCTTTCAGAAACTTGTCAGAATACACGGCCGTCATGAAGCGCAGTAAGCAGTTCCTGAAGAAGTGAGTTTTCAAGCAGCCGTGGCAGAAACACGAAGGGATACGCCATGAATCATCGTTTGCAGCATCTTCACGAGCGGCAGCACGCGCTTGCGGTGGCCGCGGTATGCGCACTCGCGGCGCTGAGTTTTCTTCCGGCGCGAGCGGCCGACGAACCCGCACAGCCCGCGAAGAACCCTTCCGAAAAATGGGAGAAGGACATCAAGCGGTTCGAGGAGAAGGACCAGGCGTCGCCGCCGCCCAAAGGGGAAGTGCTTTTTGTCGGCTCCTCCAGCATCGTAAAACTGAAGAACGAGAAGTGGTTTCCGAATGTGAAGGCCGTCAACCGCGGCTTTGGTGGCTCGCATATTGCCGACTCGGTCTACTACTTCGACCGGATTGTGAAACCGTATGAGCCAAAAGTGATCGTCTTCCACGCCGGCGGCAATGACATCGCGGCGGGCAAGACCCCCGAAACCGTGTGCGAGGATTTCAAGGCGTTCGTCAAGAAGGTCCACGACACGCTGCCCAAGACCAAACTCATTTTTATGCAGCAGCAGCCCAGCGGGGCGCGCTGGAAAATCTGGCCCAAGACGCTGGCCGCCAACCAGCTCATTGCCGAGTACTGCAAGACCGACCCGCTGCTGGCCACGTGCGATGTCAGCAAAGTTCTGCTCGGTGAAAACGGTGAACCGCTCGCTGAGCTCTTCGAAAAAGACAAGCTCCACATGAGCGAAGCGGGCTACAAAGTCTGGACCGCGCTGCTGGAACCGGTCCTGATGAAGGCGCTCAAGGAATAGAGCGATCTAAACCAACGTACAGGAAGACGTGGGGACGGGGAGACGGGGCGACGGGGCGACGGGGGGAAACGGCGACGTCGAGAGACAAGGCGGCAGAGCGCGTTACAATCCCGGCCGCTTCAGAACCTGCACCGTCCCGTCGGGCTGGCCGACCAGCACCTGACTGGCCGTTCCCAAGAACATTCCCGTATCCACCACGCCAGCCAGCGACAGAATGTTCGATTCCAACGCGCGCGCGGCGGAGCCGTCCTGAAGCGGCTTCGTGAGCGCACAGTCGAGAATCAGGTTGCGATTGTCCGTAACAAACGGCTTGTTCTTTTCCGCCTCTTGGCGCAAGGTCGGGACGAGGCCGAGTTCTTTCAGTTTCCGGCAGTTCAGTCCCAGCGACAGCGGGATGATTTCGACCGGAATTGCGCCGCGCTCGCCGAGCGACTGGACGAGTTTCTCGGGGCCGACCAGAATGATCTGGCGTTTGGCGGCCATCGTGACGATGCGCTCGCGCACCATCGCGCCGCCCCAGCCTTTCACCAGATCCAGATTCGGCGCGACTTCGTCCGCGCCATCGCACACGATGTCCAGTTCCACATCTTCGCGCAGTTCGATGAGCGGAATGTTCAACTCGCGCGCGAGTTGCTCCACGTTGTCCGACGTTGGCACGCCTTCGATGCGCAAGCCGGACCGCACGCGTTCGCCCAACTGCCGGATAAAGGCTTTCGACGCGCGGCCGGAGCCCAGTCCGACTTTCCAGCCGTCCTGGACCATCTCAGCCGCCATCTGCGCGACGGCTCGAACCGCCGGATCATCCGCTCCGCCCTTACTTGTCAGCTTCGCCATGTAGGACTCCGTTTTGGTGAGTGGTACTTGGTGAGTGCTACTTGGTCTTCGTCCCCAAATCAATTGCCTTCATCAAGACTACCGGACCATTGGGCATCAGACTCGCTGCACCACTCACCACACACCAAGTACCCTCGTTACCGGAAATAAATGGCATAACCATTGCACTTAGTCATAATGAAAGCGCTGCCAGGAGGTCAATGTGTCACACTCCGAGACCATTTTGATCATCGAAGACGATGAAGCTGCCGCAGAAAGTATCGAAATTCTCTGTCGCGAGCAGGGCCACAAGACGCTTGTTGCCCACGACGGCCAGACCGGCCTGCGCATCGCCGCCTCCGAAAAACCCCGCCTGATCCTCTCAGATATTGCCATGCCCGGCCTGGATGGCTTCGAAGTCGCCCGCCGAATTCGCAGCAACCACGACCTGGACGGCACCGCGGTCGTTGCCGTTACTGGCTATCCACCGAAAACGCCCGCCGCCAATCAGAAGACCTTCGACGACTATGTCATCAAACCCTTCAGCGTCGAGAACTTGATCAAAGTGATCGAGAAGTACATGCACGAAAGCTGAAGTTGGTGATTGGTGAGTGGTGGAGTGGTTCACGACTCACACCTTTCGCACATCCAGAGTCCTCTCTCCGTTCCTGCCTACTGCCGCTGCCTACTGCTGCTTTGTTTCTGCCGCCGGCTTCGGCTTCACGGGCTCCCCTGTCATCTTAAACGGCACTGCGCGCATGGTGATCGTGATCCGCTCCGGCGGCGGACCCGCGGGCTTTGCCGCGGGCGGCGGTGGCACCGGCGGCGCGGCCGGCTTGCTCTTGTCATCCGTTGCCATCGTTGCGTCTTTGCGCTTGCCGATCGTCAGGTCCGCCGGGTCTTCCATCTTCTTGTCGGCCGCGGCAGGAGTCTTTTCGGTGGGTGCTGCGGGAGCTTTTTCCGCGGGCTTGGCGGGCGTTGTATCAGCCGGCTTCTTTTCTGCGGGCTTCGGTGCGCTGCTGGAGGGAGCCGGGACTGGATTCGGTTTTTCCAGCGTCATCGTCCCACTGAAGATGAGATTCTCGCGGACTTTCTGTTCCAGCGTGCCGTCGGTCTGCACCGAGACGTATCCGGTGTTCTTGCCCGCACCGATCCAGCCCTTCGACACCGTTACGCCTTTGGGCGCGTCCACAAGCTGAACGCGAATCGGCCCGTCGAAGCCTTTGGTGCGCGTGACGCTGACCGGGAAAGAGACCTCCTGCCCCAGCGGCAATTCCAGGCAGCCGCCCGCCGGCAGTTTCGGCGTAATGCTGAATGGCGCGCCCGGCTTGGTGACCATCACCAGTTGCTCGCGCCGCGGCACCAGATGCTGATAGATGAAGGCCTGCATCAGGTCTTCAGCGGGCGCAGCGATATGCGAGATGCTCTTGCCGTCAATCATGGCCGTGCCGCGCAGCCTGGGCGCAAAGCTTCCTACATTTGATTTGTCCGAAGCCGACAGCGTCAACCGCACGCGATCGGATCCTTCCTGAATGATGCCGCCGTCCAGCGACAGTTCTCCGGGCGAGGCATCGTCCAGCGAGAGCTTGATCTCCCCGCTGAAGCCATCCTTTCGGATGACAAAGACCGCCAATTGCGCGCAGCCGCCCTTCGGCACACTCACCGCCGCGGGCGTGATGCGCAGATCGAAGTCCGGCGCAGGCGGCCCGATGCGGAAGCGATACGCATACTCCGGCCCGCCCTTTCCCTGCGTGTCGTAGATCTGAGCGGTATACGTGCCGTCTTCCGGCAGCACGCAGACCAGTTCGGAATCGGCCACGTGCGTCAGCAGGCCTTCGCTTTTGTCCTTGATGTCGTCGTTCTCGCCGATCTTCTCGCCTTTGGAGTTGAACAGCATGATGTACGAATCCAGCGGCGAACCGAGCCGGCGCGCGCGCACTTCCAGGCACACGTTCTGGCCTTTCTTTCCGCTGAAACTGTACGCGTGTTTTTCTCCGGCTTCACGAATGCATCCGTTGACGACCACCGGCATCGTGACGGCCAAGGGCTTCTCCTTGGTGGAGTCCTCGTCCGTCACTTCTGCGACATCGCTGACCGCAAAGGGAATCCGGTTCGACACCCAGCCCTGTGCATCCGTAACCGTGACGTACCGCGTGCCGAAACCCGTATCCCCAACCGCGCTGACATCCAGGTTGACGCTCGGCTTGGGAAGGTTCTTGCCGAAAACCTTCACGGCGACAGGCTTGTCCCCGCGCGGCGAACCCAGCGGCGCGATGCTCGTGATGAACGGCAATTCGCCAATGGAAACGCGGTAAACGAAATCTTCACGCCCGCGGTAGATCGAGTCACGAATGGAAAGCGTGTACTGGCCGTCGGCGGGAACGTCGTAGAACAGCACGGGATCCTGGTTGAAGCGATAGTCGTCCGCCAACGCGACCTCTTTGCCTTTGGAATCATACAAGGTCAGGATCGACTGAAACCAGCCGGGAACCGCATCGGCGATGTACGGTATCAGCGCACGCGCCGATGCCTCGCAAACGAGGTGCTGTCCTTTCTTCGCGCTAAACGAAAACATGTCCACGTCGCCGGGCATGATCTGCCCGTTCACGACCGCCGGAAGTTGCGGAATGGGCGTCGCCTTTTCGGGTTTATCGTTGGGCTCGACTTCGCGCACCTCTTTGGCTTGGCCGACCTGGAAGGCCAGCTTGTTCGTCAACCCATTCGGGGCGAGCAGACAGATCTCGCGCGGCGTCAGATCCGCCTCCCACGCGATGGTCACTTTCACCGTGACGATCTCGTCGATGACCGTTTTCTTCTGCCGGTTCTTCTTTTTTTCGTCGTAGCCCGGCGGTTCCTTGGCATCGACGATCTGAACCGTGACGCCTTTTCCCGAAACAATCGCTTCCGTCGAACGATACAGGTTGTCGCCCCCGATCTTCGCCTCGAACGTCGTCCCTTTGCGTCCGCCAGCCGGATAGATGTAGCCGATATGCGGGACCTGCGGCCGCTCGCCGCCGAAGGCGGAGGCTGCGCAAACCAGCAGCAGCAAGAGCGAAATCGCTCTAAGCTCTTGGCTCTTAGCTCTTGGCCGCTGACGCGATTTCAACAACGCTCCGGCGCGCTCGACTTGCGCTTGCGAGCCAAGAGCCAAGAGCGAAGAGCCAAGAGCGACTTTTTTCCGGCTCACATAATCTCCCTCAACAGCCCGCCGCTTTCCTTCGCTGGAATCTCTCCCGCCGCGATCGGTGACAGGCAAACGGTCTCGCCCTGCGGCGTCGTCAGTTTCGCGTTGGGATCGATGCCGAGCAGTTCGTACATGCTGCCGAGCAGATCCCATGGGTAAATCGGCCGTTCGAGCACGTTTTCGCCGCGATCGTCCGTCTTGCCCAGAACCCGGCCGCCCTTGAAGCCGCCGCCGGCAACCAGCGCCGAGAACGCCTTTCCGTGGTGCCCGCGTCCGCCGTTCCACGGCGCGCCCCAATCCACTTTTGGCGTGCGGCCGAACTCGCCGCTGATCCAGATGATCGTGCTGTCGAGCAGCCCGCGGTCGGCGAGATCCTGGATCAAGGAAGAAACGGCCCGGTCCAATTCCGGCAGCTTGCGCCCCATCGTCTCGAAATGCTGCTTGTGCGTGTCCCAGCCTTCGTGATTGATCGTGATGAACGGCACGCCCTGTTCAACCAGCCGCCGAGCGAGCAAGCAGCTCTGGCCGAACTTCGACCGGCCGTACTTGTCGCGCACGTCGACTTTTTCCTCGCTCAGCACAAACGACTTGCCCGCGTCGCCCAGGATGACTTCGTAGGCCTGCTTCTGGCTGGCGTCCACGCTTTTGACCTGCGCGTCGGTGGCCATCTTCTTGCCGAACGTATCGATGTCCGAAAGCATCGTCCGCCGGTCTTTCTGCCGCTCGGTGGTGATGTTCTCCGCGATAATGCCATCGACCAGGAACGGTTCGCGGCTGGGATCGCCGCCCGTGGGGAACGGCTTGTACTTCGACGGTAAAAAGCCATTCTCCGAGAACCGCCCCTGCGGAGTGGTTAGCGTGATGTACGGCGGCAAAACGCCCTTGTAGCCGCTGCCGAAGCCCTTGAAGTACGACACCAGCGCGCCGATGCCTGGATAGACGAGATTCCCGCCCGGCTTGCGAGCGGCCTGGACCATGTACGCCGCCGTCTCGTGCCCGTTGTTGTTGTGCGTCATGCCCCGCAGCAGCACGTACTTGTCAGCCATCTTGGCCAACAGCGGCAACTGTGGGCCAATCTGAATTCCGTCCACGTTAGTCGGAAGCGCGCGCGTGTACGGCCCGCAGTAATCGCGCCCCGCGTTGGGCTTCGGGTCGAACGTGTCGATGTGACACGGCCCGCCCCACAGCCAAATCTGGATGACCGCCTTGGCCTTCGCAACCGGCACTTTCGCGGCTGCCGCAGCCTTCGCCCCGTCGCCTTCCGCGCGAGCGCTCCGAACCACCCCGCCGGCCAACGCCAACGCCGCCAGTTCCATGAAGTCCCGCCGCGTCGTCCCGCTCATCTTCAGTCCCTCACTTCTGTCCAAACCTGCACCGTGCGTCGTAGGACATTTTGCCAAAATTGTCCGACGTCTGGCGCTTAAGCGTGTGTCCAAAACTGCACCTGTGCGTCTTCAACCCTCTTGCCCCAGGCTCATTCAACGTTGAATCTGTCCAAAACTGCACAATGTGGCGTTAGAGACCGCAGAAGCCCTCCCGTCAGTACGTCCCACTCAGCCCCACAGTTCTGTATTTCCGCGAAAACCGACCCTCCAACCCTGACCCCTGAACCCCGACCCCTGAACCCTAATGTTTCAGCCCAAACTCCTTCGAATTCATCAGCGCCCACGCCACGTCGCAGAACGACTCCCACGCTTTGCGTTTCGGCGACGTCAGATACGCGTGAGCCACCCGCCGCTCTTCGGTCGTCGGGAAGCGCGAAAGTATCCGCACGTACAAATCCTCGATCACGTTCTTCTGCAAATTATTGAGATCCCCGCCTTCCTTCGCCGATCCCGTCGCCAACTGCTGCAGCACCTTGCTCTGCGTGATCTTCTTCTGGATGTGGCTCGAATTCAGCAGATGCTGAGCCTGAAACACCGACGACGTCGTTCCGCGCTCCGACTCATACGACGAATTCCGCGGCGGACGCCCGAACATCTCCAGGAACCCCGATTCGATGCTGCCATCCGCCAGACAAATCGCGCGCTGATCGTTCGGCAAAAACGTGAACGGCTCCGGAATCGCGCTGCTGTACTTCTCCCCGCTGCCCGTCACCTGGTTGATCGCATCCAGCAGCGGCTCCGCGTCCAGCCGCCGCACGTGATAATGCGAAAAACCCATTATGTCGTCGGTGTTCCACTGGTTCGACCATGACGAAAGCTGATACGTGTTCGAATTCAGGATCAGCTTGAAAAGCTGCTTCACGTCGAACTTGCTCGCGACCAGTTCCTTCTCGAGGTAGGTCAGCAGCTCCGGACTCCACGGCGGATTGGAACTCTTCATGTCGTCCGACTCGTGCACGATCCCGCGCCCGTTCAGCCAGAACCACACGCGGTTCGCCATCGCCTTCGCAAACCACGGATTTTCCGGAGCCGTCAGCCAATCCGCCAGAGCCAGGCGCGGATCCTTGTCCGCCTGTATCGCGGGCATCCCGCCCGCCGCCGTACCGCCGGCGTCCCGCCGGCCGTCGTTCTCCCCTCCCCGCTTCGGGGAGGGGCCGGGGGAGGGGTTCCGATCGGCCATGGACAAGCCCCGCCCCGCCGTCAGAAACTCCGGCTGCACTGGCTGCTTCGTCTTCGGGTCGAGCAACTTCCCATCCGGCTTGAAGAAAACGATCTCCTCTTTCCACTCGTCCGTCGTCTTGTAGCCAAGTTTCGCGAAGAACGCCGAGAACTTCAAAATCTGCTCATCGTTAAAGCCCGCATCGTTCAGCCGCAATCCCATGAACAGCAGCGCCACGTTGTCCGCGATCTGCCGCGGACTGCGTTCCTGAAACGCGCGATAGAAATTCACCGGCGGACACCGGAAGTTGCTCCCGCTCCCCGTCAACAACTCGCGCACAAACTGGTCGTACGGCTTGTTGTCGCGAATGCTGTCGCGAATCCAGCGGTCATACGCCTGCACCGCGTTGGGCCAAAGGTTACTCGGGAACTCCGCCTTCACCCGCAGCAGATCGCCCCACTTCAGCCCCCAGTACTCCGCAAACTCATCGCGCTTGAGCAAATCGTTAATCAGTTTGCTGCGCTTGTCGGTGGCCTTGCTGGTTAAGAAGCTGCGCACTTCCGTCGGCGTCGGCAGCGTGCCGATCACGTCCATGTGCACGCGCCGCAAAAACACTTCGTCCGAACACTTCTCCGACGGCGGAATATTCTCATCCTTCAGCCGCCGGAGAACGAGCTCGTCAATCTTCCCCGCCGGCTTGAAGGCCTCAAACAACGCCTCCGGCTTGGTAGCGCCCGCCGTGGTAGCGCCGGCCTCCGTGCCGGCCGTGGTGGTGCGGGCATCCCTGCCCGCCGCAGTAGTGCGGGCGTCTCGCCCGCTGCCGTTCTCCCCTCCCCGTTTCGGGGAGGGGTCGGGGGAGGGGTTCCCCGGGGCTGGGGGTGAGGGGACATCCTTCGTGCCCGGCGCCGTCGCCCCCTGACACACCACACTCGCCAGAGCCAGCGCCACACCAAAAAAACGAGTCAAAAATGCCGCCCGCCGAGCCGCACGCGCCCGCCATTGACTTCGCGTTACGCAGCACTCAGCCCTCAGCACTCAGCACCTCCGCTCGCCGTCCGTCTCCCCTTCCCTCCGAGGGAACGGGGCCTGGGGGTTATGTTTGCGGCGAGCCGCAACATCCTGCTTCGCGTCTCTCACTCGCCTTGCGCCCCAACGCTGCGCTGTTCGTAGCCGCGGAGCGGCGTCACACGAGTAGCCCGCAGCGTAAGCTGCGGGACTAGCATGAGAGATTCCTAAAGCCCCGGATGGGGCGACACAAAATCCCCGCGCACTGGAACGACTACCACTCTACGTTTGCGCCCCGATCTTCCCTCGGCCTTATACCACAATTCCAAAGGCTTTGGCACCCTTCCCCGTTTGCTTAAACCGCCGCCTCGCGCCCCCAGACACAATCCCCCATCCGTAAGACGTACTTCAGCTTCCGTGTGCTGCGTCGCTCCGTTCGTAGCGCGGGCATCATGCCCGCTGCTGTTCTCCCCCTTCCCTCCGAGGGAAGGGGGCCGGGGGGTTAGGTTTGCGGCACCGCCGCAATTCTGATTTCTGCGTTCTGAATTCTGAATTTTCCTTTCCTCTGTGTCCTCCGTGTCCTCTGTATTGAAGTCGTGGCTGTTCTTTTGCACTAGACACCCTAGACTACTCTCAATCCATCCTCGAAGGAGCCTTCGCATGCATACCCGGCTCACACTTTGTTTCTCGTTGTTGGCGGCCCTCGCCTTCGCCGAAGACGCCCCGCTCCCGCCCGGCGTCAAAGCCGTCTGGGATCTGTCCAAAGCCACTCACGAAAAAACAGCGACGCGCGAACGCGTCTGCCTCAACGGCCTCTGGCGCTGGCAACCCGTGGTAGCGCCGGCCTCCGTGCCGGCCGGGGCAGCGCCGGCTGTCCAGCCTGCCGACAAAGTCCCTTCAGATGGCTGGGGCTTCTTTAAAGTCCCCGGCTGCTGGCCCGGCATCACCGACTACCAGCAGAAAGACTGCCAGACCGTCTTCGCGCACCCCTCGTGGAAAAATGAAAAACTCGGCGCCGTAACGACCGCCTGGTATCAGCGCGAACTCACCATCCCCGCCGATTGGGCCGCCCGCCGCATCGTCCTGAATGCCGATTGCGTCAACTCCCTCGCCGTCATCTTCGTGGACGGAGTGAAAGCCGGCGAAATCCGCTACCCCGCCGGCGAAGCCGATCTCTCGTCCGTCCTCAAGCCCGGCAGCAAACACGTCCTCTCCTTGATGGTCACCGCGTTGCCCCTCAAAGCCGTGATGCTGTCTTTCAACGACACCGCCCACGCCAACGAAGTTAAAGGCTCCGTCAAAAGACGCGGCCTCTGCGGCGACGTGTTCCTCGAAGCCACGCCAAAGGCGCGGATCACCGATGTAAAGATCGACACATCAGTCCGTAAACGACAGACAACCCTCGATGTGGCGGTTCAGGGACTCGAAGCGAAGAATGCCTACTATTTAGAAGTGAAGTTGACAGGCGAGCTCCTAGGCGGATGTGAACCTATCCTCGACGTGACTCAGGGACGCTATCTGATCACGGTTAAAGGGATCCCGACCAAACTTTGGGACATTCACACGCCACAAAATATGTGTGAGGCAATAGTCTCGCTACGCGACATGGATAATAAACTCCTCGACCAATCCCTCCCCCTCCGCTTCGGCTTCCGCGAATTCTGGATCGACGGCCGCGACTTCTACCTCAACGGCACGCGCATCTACCTCTCCGCCGTCCCCATCGATAACGCTGCCGTCGGAGCCGCATGGGCCAGCTACGATGGAGCCAAAGAAAGCCTGTCGCGCCTGAAAAGCTTCGGCATCAACTTCGTCTACACGCACAACTACGGCTGCGAACCCGGCTCGCATCTGGCCTTCAATGAAATCCTCCGCGCCGCCGACGATGTCGGCATGCTCGTCTCCTTCTCGCAGCCGCACTTCAGCGCCTACGACTGGAAAGCCCCCGACGCCGACGAAAAGAACGGCTACGCCCGCCACGCCGAACATTACATCCGCCTCGCGCAGAACCATCCCTCCGTCGTCTTCTATTCGATGAACCACAATTCGACCGGCTACGGCGAAGACATGAACCCCGACATGCTCGGCGACGAAAAAGACCCGCGCGACACCTGGGCCGCGAACAACGCCAAGCTCGCCCTGCGCGCCGAAGCCATCGTCAAACGCCTTGATCCAAGCCGCATCGTCTACCACCACGCCTCCGGCAATCTCGGCTCCATGCACAACAGCAACTTCTACCCCAACTTCACGCCCATTCAGGAAATGTCCGACTGGTTCGGTCACTGGGCCACCGCCGGCACCAAGCCCATGTTCACCTGCGAATACGGCGCGCCTTTCACCTGGGATTGGTCCATGTACCGCGGTTGGTACAAAGGCCAGCGCTCCTTCGGCAACGCCAACGTGCAGTGGGAATTCTGTTTCGCCGAATGGAACGCGCAGTTCCTCGGCGACAAAGCTTTCCAGATCGGCGAGCCCGAAAAAGCCAACCTGCGCTTTGAAGCCAAGAAATTCCGCTCCGGAGCAACCTGGCACCGTTGGGATTACCCGTTCGAAATCGGCTCGCGCGTCTTCGATGACCGCCACACCGTTCTCGGCATGTACACGACCGACAACTGGCGAGCGTTCCGCACGTGGGGCCTCTCCGGCAACTCCCCGTGGGAACACAGCCATTTCTGGCGCCTGCGAGACGGCATGAACCGCAATGCCCTCACGCCGCAGAAAGTCGATTGGGACAACCTCCAGAAACCCGGCTTCAGCGCCGATTTTGTCCAGGACCGCTACGAAACTTTCGACCTGGCCTACGACCGCACCGACTGGATCCCCACCCCCGACGCCCAAGCCCTCCTTCGCAACAACATGCCCCTCCTCGCCTACATCGCCGGCCCCGCCGCGCATTTCACCAGCAAGGAGCACAACTACTGGGGTAACGAGCCAATTGAGAAGCAGCTCATAATCATCAATAACTCACGCGAGAAAATCTCGTGCGAATGCTCGTGGCTAAGGACCGATGGCGGGGACAAGGACTGCAAAAAGCAGGTCAGCGTTAATCCGGGAGACCAGGAACATATTCCACTGCGCTTTAACTACCAACATGAACAACTGCTCCCAGCAAAGTACGAACTTCAGGCCATCTGCAAGTTCAGCAACGGTGAGACGCAAACCGATTCCTTCACCATTCACCTGCTACGTACACTGCAGCCGATGGCCAGCCGCAAGCTTGCGGCCTTCGACCCAAAAGGCGAAACCACAAAGCTGCTCGCATCACTCGGTGTGACAGTGCAGCCCGTGGATGCAAGGTCCGACCTCTCCGCCGTCGATCTGCTCATCCTCGGCAAAGGCGCGCTGACGGCCGATGGTCCCGCGCCCGACCTGTCCCGCGTGCGCGACGGCCTCAAAGTCATTGTCTTCGAACAGTCCGCCGAAGCCTTAGGAAAGCGCCTTGGCTTCCGCGTCGCCGAATACGGCCTGCGCCAAGTCTACCCGCGCATCCCCGACCATCCGCTCCTCGCCGGCCTCAACACGGACCACCTCCGCGACTGGCGCGGCGAAGCCACGCTTTCCTCCCCAAAGCTAAAGTACGAACTTAGCCGGAAATTCAACGGCTCGCCCGCCGTGAAGTGGTGCGACATCGAGGTCACCCGAGCCTGGCGCTGCGGCTGCCGCGGCAACGTCGCCTCCGTCCTCATCGAAAAACCCGCCTGCGGCGACTTCCTCCCCATCCTCGACGGAGGCTACAGCCTTCAGTACAGCCCTCTGCTCCAATACCGCGAAGGCAACGGCATGATCCTCTTCTGCCAAATGGACGTGACCGGCCGCACCGAAACCGACCCCGCCGCGCAGCAATTGGCGCGCAACATCATCGATTATGCCGCGAACTGGAAGCCGAGCTCCGCACGCAAAGCCCTCTACGCCGGCGATCCGAACGGCAAAGCCCACCTCGAAAAATGCGGCTTTGCCCTTGAGGAGGTAGCGCCGGCCTCCGGTCCCCCTCTCCCCCGCGAGGGAGAGGGGTTAGGGGTGAGGGGGCTACTCGCCGCCGACCAGGTCCTCATCGTCGCCCCCGGCGGAGCCGAAAAACTCGCGCCCAACGCCGCCGCGATTGCCGCCGGACTCAAAGCCGGCGCGCGCGTCCTCGCTCTCGGCCTGAATGAGAAGGAAGCCAACGCTTTCCTTCCGCAGAAAATTCAGACCAAAAAAGCCGAACACATCGCCTCGTATTTCGACGCCCCAAACGTGAGCGCCCCATTTGCCGGCATCGGCCCCGCCGACGTCCACAACCGCGACCCGCACGAATTCCCGTTAATCAGCGGCGGTGACGCGACACCCATCGGGGACGGCATTCTCGCCTCCGGCCCCCCTCTCCCCCGCGAGGGAGAGGGGTTAGGGGTGAGGGGGAATGCCGGCACCGTCTTCTGCCAGCTTCTCCCCTGGACCTACGACTATAGCAAACAATACAACCTCAAACGCACCTTCCGCCGCACTTCATTCTTAGTCACGCGCCTGCTCGCCAACATGGGCTGCGCCGCCAAAACCCCGCTGCTCGACCGCTTCGCCAAGCCCGTCGATCCCGCCAAAGGCGAGAAGCGCTTCCTCGACGGCCTCTACCTGGATGTTCCAGAAGAAATGGACGACCCGTACCGCTTCTTTAGATGGTAGTTTTTTTTGAACCGCAAAGACGCAAAGACGCGAAGAACAGCTCTTGAGATTTTGGGTTCAGGATAGCCGCCCACCCCGAACCCTGAACCCCGAACCCTGAACCCTGAACCCTGAACCCCGAACCCTATTCCGTCCGTCCTTCGCGCCTTTGCGCCTTTGCGGTTCAATAGCTTTTAGATTTCCCGAGCGACTTCTTCCAACACCCCCAACCCCTCCCGCAACGCCTCTTCGCTAATCACCAGCGGCGGATTGATCTTCACCGCGCACCCGCCGACGCCGACCGGAGCGAACAGCATCACGCCACGCTGAATCGAGCGCCGCACCAATTCCCAGGCCGGCTCCGGATCGGCCTCCGTCGTCCCCGGCTTGGTGAATTGCAGAGCCGCCACCAGACCGGCCGCCGTCACCTTCCCGACCTTCCCGCGAGTCGCCTTCGCAATCCGCTGCGCGCCTTCAAGCAGCACCGGAGCCAGCCTAGCCGCGTTCTCGACCAGCTTTTCTTTGCGAATGACTCTGAGATTCGCGAGCGCCGCCGCCACGCACACCGGATTCGCCGAATGCGTGCTCGTCATTTCGCCGGGCCCGTACATGTTCATCAATTCTTCCGTGCCCAGCACCGCCGCGACCGGCATGCCGCCCGAAATCCCTTTTCCACAGCAAACCAGGTCCGGCACGACGTTGTAGTGCATGAAGCCGAACGCCTTCCCCGTGCGCCCGAAGCCCGCCTGAATTTCGTCGAAAATCAATACCGCCTTGTGCTGATCGCACCACTTGCGCAAGGCCTGAGCGTACTCCGGCGGCATCAGGCACGCATTGCAGCCCTGGTAGGTCTCGCCCATCACGCCGCACACGTCGCCCGCGTTGATCCCCTTCGCCGCCAGCGTTTTTTCAAAGACCGAAAAGTCCGTGTTCTTCTGCCGGAAACCATCCGGGAACGGCACCTGCACAAACCGCTTGTCCAAATCGCCGATCCACGCCTTCAGCGCCGCCGACCCGCCCGCAAGCTGCGAGCCCATCGTGCGCCCGTGGAAGTCGTTCTCGAACGAAACGAAAACGCTCTTCTTCTTCCCGCCGATCGCCTGCCCGCGCGTCATCGCCAGCTTGATCGCGCACTCGCACGCCTCCGACCCGGTCGTCAGCAAGAAGATCCGAGCCAGCGGCTTGGGCAGCCACTTCGTCAGCTCTTCCACGAAATCCAGCCGAGCCTTCGTCGCAAAACAATACGAATGATACAGCCCCGCCATCTCTTTGATCGCCGCGCTGATCTCCGGCCGCGCATGCCCGCACGCCGTCACCAGCACGCCGCTCGAAAAATCCAGCCACCGGTTCCCGTACGCGTCCCGAACGATGCACCCTTCCCCGCCGTCCCAAATCACCGGCGGCTGCCCGCCCATCGACCGCGGCTCCATCGCCCGCAGTTTCTCCAGCAGCGGCACCGACGCCGCCACCGGAATCTCCGTGCAAATCCGCCGGTACTTCGTCTCCACGGGCGGAACCTTCTCAGGGATCAACGGAAACTCTTTGGTTGCCACGCTTGACTGTCCTTTCTCTAAATGATGAATGCGGAATGATGAATGCGGAATAAGGCTGTATCAGCAATATTCATCATTCCGCATTCATCATTCATCATTTCGTTAGTAGTCTCGGAACCGAACTCCCGCAGATGCTCCGTAGGCGATCAGTACCTCGCGTCCGCCCGCCAGAATCGATTTCCGCCCCGCCTCGATCACCAGCTCATTGTAGCCGCTGTTGTTCGGCGTCGCGAGAATCCCTTCCTCATCGTACTGCCGAATCATCCTCTGCCGCTCGCCCACAGATTTCACTGCCGCCACTTTTCGGCAAGCGTTCACGATGTACTCCACGCTACGATGGCCGTAGCCAACAGGCGTCAATCCGCCGCCGCCCTGGTCGAGCAACTGGAAGTAATCGGGATTCGGTTCGGCGTACGCCGTGTCGCCCGGATCGCCGCCCGGCTGCGTATAGCTGCATTTCACACCGCGGAACTGATCGCTGTGGAACACCAGGCACGCATCCTTCGCACCCTGGCACCACATCACCATCCCCTGCGAATTCCCGCCCGCGCCGACGTTCGGATACCCGATCGCGTTCGCGACGCTCAAACACGCGCCGCCTTCCCACAACACGCGCGCGTCGGTCCACAAAAAACCGTCTTTGCCGTTGGGGTACTTGTCGCGAATCCCGTACACGCTCACGCTGACCGGCTTCAGCCCCGTGATGAACGCCACCAAGTCCACGTAATGACATCCGATGTACGTGAACATGTCGCTGTTCTCGCACGTGCACCAATTCTGGAAATTCGAATCGCGGTAGTACCATTTCTCATGCAGATGAGCTTGCCCGATGCGGAACTCGCCGAGGTTTCCCCCGCGGTAATTCTTGCGAGCCATCAGGCTGCGATGATCGAAGCGCTTATGGTACTCCACGCCGACCAGCAGCCCTTTGTCGAAAGCGATCTTCGAGACTTCCTCGCCCTGCTCGTACTTCAGCACCAGCGGCTTGACCGAACACACATGCAGATCGTTCGCCAGCGCCTCCTTTATAGTGGCGTAGTGCAGATGGTCCGGCACCGCGACAATGACGATGCTCCCGCGCGGCGCTTCGGCCAGGATCTTCTTGTACAAATCCGGAAACGCCTCGTTGGGCGCAACTTCCTTCGGGTCCGGATGAGCCGTGAAGCGCTGCCCAGGAAACCCGCGCACCAGCGCCGGATCGTTCAGCATGTCCGACAGCGGTGCCGCGTTGAGCGCGCAGACGTGAATTTCGCCGACCTGTCCCTGCCGCTGCAAATGATAGATCGTCGGCAGAATCTGGATCTTCGTGATCATCCCGCCGCCAACGATGGTGACTCGAGGTAAATTTTCCGCCACAGTTGTCTCCTCAAAGCTAGACAACGCAGTGTACCGATTTCGCCTGTGACGAAAAGAAGAACTCCGCCCCGCATCCGTCGCGCGGACGTCCACGCCGCTTTCGGTTCCCTTCTTGTCCCCGAGGGCCAAGGGTTACGGATGAACGAGCGAACCATTCGATTTCCCGCGCGTGTCCGTGTTGCGCCGCCCCGGTCCCCCTCTCCCCCGCGAAAGTAGCGCAATCCTCCAGGATTGCGTGCCGTTCGTTCCCCGGGGGTTAGGGGTGAGGGGGCGACTCGACATTGTCAGCCAAGTTGTGTTGCTCGCCGTCTCCCCCTACCCTTCGAGGGAAGGGGGACGGGGGGTTAGGTTTGTGGCAGCGCCGCAACTCTAGGACGTTGCACCCGAGTATTCTTGATCTTATTCTTTTCTCTGTGGCCCTCTGCGTTCTCCGTGTCTCTGTGTTGAAGTCTTTAGAGGTCGCCCATCAACGCGAGGGTCTCACATGAAGTCTGCCATCCTTCTTCTTATTTCTGTGACAAGCTGCGCTCTCCTTTCCGGCGAACCCACCGAACCCAATTTCGCCGCTATGAGCCCGTCCGAGATTCGCGCGTTCGAAATGGACGTCGCCCGCCACGTCGCCGACCTCGCCCTCATCCCGCCGAAGCTCAACACCTCGCCCGTCCCGGAGTACGACTACGACAAGCTTGGCTACGGCATGACCATCGGCATCGACCGCACGCCCAAGGGCCGCCTGTGGGCCTGCTGGGTCGCCGGCGGCGACAGCCCCAAAGCGTTCTTCGTCCTGGCCACCAGCGACGATGACGGCGAAACGTGGTCGAAGCCGCGCCTGGTCGTGGATGCGCATTCCAAAACGTTGCCGATGGATCGCAGCGTTCTCGTCGGAAATCTCTGGACCGATCCCACCGGCCGCCTGTGGCTTATTTTCGATCAATCCATGGACATGTTCGACGGCCGAGCGGGCGTGTGGGCGACGATCTGCGAAAACCCCGACGCCGACCAGCCCGCGTGGTCCGCGCCAAAACGCATCTGGCACGGCGTCACACTCAATAAGCCGACTGTCCTGTCGAATGGCGAATGGATGCTCCCGATCTCCCTCGATCAACGCGAAGGCTTCGGACCATTCAAGGGCCTCTTCAAGGATCTCGATCCGTTGCGCGGCGCGAACGTTTTCGTCTCGAAGGACAAAGGCGCCACGTGGGAACGCCGCGGCGCCGCTCTGTTCCCCAATCCCGACTGGCACGAACACATGATCGTCGAACGCAAAGACGGCTCGCTGTGGATGCTCGCCCGCATGTCCAAAGGGATGATGCAGACGACATCCACCGACGGCGGCCGCACGTGGGACAAGCCAACCGACCCGCCCGGCATCAAGCAGCCCAATGCGCGCTTCCACGTCCGCCGCCTCGCCAGCGGCCGAATCTTGCTTGTCAAACACGGCGACGCAATCGACGCCCATCAAGGCCGCGTGCAGCTCAGCGCGTGGCTCTCCGCCGACGATGGCCAGACGTGGACCGGCGGCCTGGTCCTCGACGAGCGCAAAGGCATCTCGTACCCCGACGGCTTCCAGGCCCCCGACGGCACAATCTACATTTCGTACGACCGCAACCGCGCCACCGACGGCGAAATTCTGCTGGCCCGGTTCACCGAGGAAGACATCGCCGCAAAAAAACTCGTCGGCCAAAAATCAAAGCTCAAGATGCTGATCTGCCGCCCCTTGGCCCCGAGAAAGGAGCTACCACGGTAACGAAAGGCCACCATGCGACTCCGCCGTCCCCTGCGTCACGTTGTGGACGGAGGACGCTATCTGCGATCCGACAGAACTCGCGCGCTGCGGCTAAAGTCATAAGGGGCTCTGTCCCCGTTATGTACCGCGTCGAACCTCCACCGGAGCGATAACTATGTTCATTAGTTCACGAAGATTAGGGGCACTGCTTGCGCCATCTGGCTTCATAACCGCGTATGACGACCAGTCTTGTTTCAGAATGGTCTTTACACGCGCTAGTGGGATTGAAGACCTGTTTGAACTTGTCGTGATACATGCGTTGGGGAGTCGTGGCAATGCCGTGCCTGCTCGAGTTGGTTGCGCGATTGTACCGGGCTGGACTGCGCTTCGGGGGTTATACATCAGCGAACTTCTATCTGAAATCGCCGATTCGCACGAGGCGGGAGTTGCCGAAATTGAGAACTTCGATGCGGCAGTGAGGTGGGAGCGGTCGCTTGCTGATATCGCTCCAAACCGTGCTGCTGCGCTTGCCGGTTCTAAGGGAAGAGGACTCTTAGCGGACACCGTTAACTCAAGACGGAAAGCAAGCGACGCATTCAGCGCGCTAGACTTGCGAGGCGGGGTCAAGCAGGAGTTTCAGAGGTTGTGTGGTTCCGCAACTCGGCAACAATTGGGTGTTGCCTCCGCGCTTATACGTTGCCCCGGCACAATGAACATACCAGGTGGTTGGGATGCCTACGACCTTGCGAGTCTTAGTCTGGTTGTCAGCGATCGGACACTCACTGGCCCTGACCTAAGCCAAGAACACCGCATCGCGCTGCACATATTGGCGAGCAGGATATCTGACGAGCCGGGATGGAACCTGCGCCCAAAAGCGGAAAATCGGTGACAGATCACCCTAACTAACGCAGCCCCATCCGCCCCCTCCGCCTTCGCCCGCGTCACAAGCCTCCCCTGATCCCTGAACCCAAAAACCCTCTGCGCCCTCTGCGCGGCCTCTGCGTCTCTGCGTTGAAAAGAAGCCCTATTTCTTCTTCCACACCCTCACATATTCCACGTCGAACGTGCTCGGCAGATCCTCGTCCTTCGGCATCCCAAACCAGTCCGGCATCGTCTCGCTGTCGAAGTTCAGCGTCTGCGGCTGGTGCCAGTGCGTGTTCGGCCCTTTGCGCACCAGCACGCCGTCAAAGAACACTTTCAGCTCCTGCTCATCCCATTCCAAACCGTAAACATGAAAATCGTCCGCCAGATTCGCCGGCGCCTTGAACTCGTGACCCACCGCCCAATGTTTGTTCTCACCGGGCGAATGCCAGAAATGCATCGTGATGAAATGCGTGCGCTCCTTGCCCAGCGCTTTCCCGCCGGCTTCAAGAATATCGATCTCCGTCCACCACGGCTTGCTCGTGTCGTACATCCAGAAGGCCGTCGAACCCGCCGACTTCATCGCGCGGACGCTCGCCTCAAAATAACCGTAGCGCACCGTCTGCTTGCTCTGCACCGCCGCGCAACTGTAATCCTTGTACTTCTTGTCCGTCTCGCTCTCGGGCAGCTTCTCCTTCTTCATCGTCAGATGCATCTGCCCGCCGCTGACCGTCACATTCTCTTTGCGAAACAACCCCGGATAGCGCCCCTTCCACGATGGATTGTTTGGCCACCATTTCGTCTCGTCCAGTTTCTCGCCGTTGAACTCATCGCTGAGCGCCTCATATTTCACCCAGCCGCCTTTGTTCTCTTGATCCGAAAGCGGATGCTTTTCGCTCTCGCGTTTGACCGCCACAAACGGCTGCGGATTGAACGCAACCCACCCCGCCGTCAGAGCCTTCCCCGCGACGGGCTTCGGCGCTGCAACTACCGCCCCGACATTCGCTTCGGAAACCGCGTCCTTCGCCGCCTTGGCCAGCGGACTTCCATCCGGCGGAATGGCCATCGCTTTCACCACATTTCCCGAAGGCAGCGTGAAAGGCGCTTCGTACTTCACCGACGATCGTGGCGTGGTGGTGCCGGCCTCCGTGCCGGCCGGCCCGAGCACCCAATAGCGAATCTCGCAACCGGGCGCCGTTGTGATCGTCACCTGCCCCTGCTCGCTGACCTTGATCACCGGCGGTATGCCGTCCGGCAGCTTGTCCTCCGCCGAGACCGCGAGATCGAGAATCAACATCGCCGCAAAAACGCAAAGAACACGCATCGCACCCTCGGGATTTCTGGCCTCGTTACCGAAGACCAGCCGACTTCAGTCGGCTTCAGATGTTGTTAGACCCGCGCTTTAGCGCGGGGTAGCGCCACTCGGAATTTGGATTAGCCGACTTCAGTCGGCTTAGCCGGGATTCTTGGGCTTAAGCCCTCTCAGCCCCAGACAAGCCGGCTCAAAGCCGGCTGCTTAACAAACTCGACCCGGCGCACCCCTGCTAAAGCAGGGGTCTAACAACTTCCGGAACCCGGCTGAAAGCCGGGTGGTCGCGGAAACGCTACTTCTCTTTCGGCGGTTCCGTCGTTACTGGATACCCCGCTCCCGCCGGCAAAAGCTTCGCCCCGAGTAACTGAGCCTGTCGCAGAAAATCAATTGCGTCGCCCAGCACGCGCGCGGTTTCCTGCGGAGCGTGGAAGCCCATCGAATTCTCCGCCGCCACATAATCCAGCCGCCACTGCCCGCGCCGGTGCAGCGCTGCCAGCTTCTTGAGTTGCTCGTCCTGCTGCACGTGAGCGGCCCAGAGTCCATCCAGCACCGACTTCTTTTTCTGCTCCAGTTTCTTTTGCTGATCGTCGGCCGGAAGCTTCGCGTACGCCTCGTCCTTGCTCAATTCCTCCTTCGCCTTCGTCTCGGCCGCCGCTTGATTGGACTCATTGAACGGCTTGCGAACGAGCGCCACCGTATCCAGCATGTCCGTCAACGCCGTGCCGGCTCGCTGCAGCAGCGAATAATTTCGGTCTTGGATCGCCTTCACTCGCGCCGACAATTCCGTCTCGGGATAGGGATGGCACTGCTGGCACGCTTGAGCCACATTCAGCAACGGCGAACGCACCCAGTGCTCCGAAACTTTCATCGCCCCTTCGCGCCGGTACGGCATGTGACAATCGGCGCACGTCACGCCCGAACGCGCATGAACGCCCTGGTTCCACGTCTCGAACTCTGGGTGCTGAGCCTTCAGCAGCTCCGCGCCGGTCTCCGCGTGCACCCAATCGTAAAAGGTGTGGCCGTCGGGAAACTTGTACTGGTCGTAGTACGATTCGATCTGGTCCACCGTCACGCCGTTGTTCCACGGATAAAATGCCGGCACCTTCGGCCCGCAGTAATATTCGACGTGGCACTGCGCGCACACGAACGTCCGCATTTCCTGGCGCGTCGCATCGCGGTTCGCGTCGTAGTCTTTGACGCCCTGCGACTCCTTCAGTGCTTTGATTCCCGCCAGGAACGGCGGCCTGTTCACCCGCAGCCGCATCGTGTCCGGATCATGGCAGTCCACGCACGAAACCGGATGCGCGCCCTGCTCAGGTTTCATCTCCTGCACCGTCCCATTCCATACCGGATTGGAGGATCCTGTCTTCTCCACTTCCGCGTGAGCGTCCTTGTAGGACATTTTGCACAGCTTCTCGAAACCCGCGGCCAGGTTGCCGTCGCCCAGGCGCGAGTACGTCGGCACAACGGATGAATGACAATTCAGGCAGGCACCCGGCTGAGCGCGCTCGGTAATGCGCCGGGTGTGTTCCTGATCGAAGAGCATGTACGCATGCCCCCGGCGGTCGCGGTAGTCGATCGCGAAGGCGTAGCCGGCGAACATGCGTGTCAGCCACGGAAACATCTTTGCCTTCTGCGCTGGATCGGCATCGCCGCCGCCAAAGTTCGTCCGAGTGGCCATCGCCGTTTTCATGTATCCGTTGTACTCGCGGGGCCAGTTCAGCCCCCACGGCTTCGGATCGGTGGTCTGATCGGTGATCTTCACGAACCGCAGATACGGGTTCTTCGCTTCCTGCTTGTGCTGAAAGATGCTCACGAGCAAGTACGTGATCCCCGCCGTCGTCAGCGCCGAAACGATGATCGCCGCAATGATGATCCCCGCCCCGAACCGCCGCTTCCCGCCCGTGTCTGTGCCCGCCTCGCTTCCCATCTGCCCCCTCCTCCGTACTTCTGCAATTTCTCAGCGTCCGACCCGTGTATCCGAATGATGAATGATGAATGCGAAATGATGAATATGGCTGCAACGGCGCAAGAGCCAACGCCGTAGACCTAATTCCGCATTCATCATTCCTCATTCATCATTTCTTCGAGTTTCAAGATCTTGTCCAAGAAGCACAAGATCCAAGCACGAAGTGATTACTGCCTGTCAGTGCACCGGCGCATGCCCCACGTTCCGGTGACAATGCACGCAGAGTTGCGCCTGCTCCGCCCCACCCGACGGCACCAGGATGGCGTCATGCACCAGCGTGGAATGACAGCGCACGCAGTTGGCCTGCAAGATCTCGGCGTTGTACTTCGTGATCTGGATCGGCTGATGGTAGTTCTCGAGCGTGAACGCCGTCGAATGGTTGTAGCCGTTGCGTCCCTTCGCGATGAACTTCGGGATCAGCGACTGCGGCAAATGGCAGTCGTTGCACACCGCCACGTGATGATGGCCCGAGCGCGCCCACGAGTTAAACTCATCGTTCATCGCATGGCAATTCACGCAGGTTTCAGGCTTGTTTGAAAAGTACGAGAAACCTTCCGCATAATAGAACGTGAAACCGCCGACGCCCACCAGCACGCCGACAAGCACGCTCAGCAAAATCAACGCAATCCCGCGAATGCCCACGAGTCTCCCCCGCCCCCACGCTTCTGGAGACTACTCAGGTTTCCCGATGAGGCAATAGGCAAAGACGGAGCTGCGAATGAACCCCAGACCACGAGCCACCACTCACCACTCACCAACTAATAGCGCTCCGAATGCTCCAGATGCCGCCGCCAGTTCTCAAGATACTGTTTCGCCAGCGTCTGACTGCGGATGACCAGCAGGTTCTCGGCATTGTGCTCTTCCGCCGCCGATGTGAAGTTGAAACTGCCTGTCAGCACGGTGCCTTCATCCAGGATCATGACCTTGTTGTGCGCGATCGAATGCCGGGCATCGATGAAGGTAGGTACGCTAGCGTGCTGAAGAAAATCGGCCGACGAATACTTCTCCGTCTTCTGGCCCTTGTCCAAAATCACCTGCACCTTCACGCCGCGGCGATGAGCCTCAACCAGCGCCTTCGCGATCGGCGCCGACGTGAACGAATACGCCTGAACGTAGAGCGTTGACTTCACGGCTTCGATCTGCTCGCAGATCGCCTCCGTCGCTCCGCCTTTGGGGCTGAAGTAGAGTTGCACGCTTTCGGAGGTCAACGGAACCACCGGCGCTTCCGGCCGCTGCATGCGCTGGTATAATGCCGCGCCCGGTTGCAGCCCCACGCCCGCGCCGAATGCCAGCAGACAAGCCAGCGGCCAGTTGAATGCCTTCGATTGAGCCATTATGCAATCTTCCCCAGTTTCGTCCTGAACTCTATCGACATGCAACGAAGGCGCGATTGAGCAATTCCGCTGTTCTCCGAGCCTGTAACGCCCCTGTAACTTTTCATTTTCCTGCATTTTCACTGCGACCCGCGCGTCTTGCGAATGGTACAGTTCCTACGGAAGCACCCGCAACCGGAAAGGCCGCCATCATGTCGATCCGCCGATATCTCCCCTTCCTCTCGCTGCTCGCCTGCGCCGCGCTCTTTGCCGCTCAGCCTTCCGGCGGCACCGGCAGCGCGCTCAATGACGAGAACACGCTCACGATTGCGCGCTCGCGCAACGTCTCGCCCTGGCCGGAACCCGAAGCGGCCGCCGTAGAGACGCTCACAGCGGAGATCCGCGAAAAGCTGCCGGGATTCTTCACCAAGCGAATCGGCCCCTGGATCGTCGCGACGGACTTGAGCGAGGACGAGGCGCAAAGCTTCATCAGCAGCACCATCGGAAAGTACGCCGCCGACATTCAGCGCCAGCTTTTCACATCCTCCGCGCGCCGCGAACCAGTCAAGGTGCTGCTCTTCAAGAATAAACTGAGCTATGAGACGTGGACGACAAAACTATATCGCTCTCGGCCCGACACACCCTATGGCTACTACAGCCGCACCCAAAAAGCGTTGGTCATGAACATCGGCACCGGCGGCGGCACGCTGCTGCACGAAATGGTTCATGCCATGGCGGAGCCTGACTTCGAGAGCATTCCCGCGTGGCTCAACGAAGGCCTCGGTAGCCTCTTCGAAGCCAGCAGCCGCAACCGCGAGGGCAAGGTGATTGGAATCACCAATTGGCGCTTGAGCGGCCTGCTCGCCGCACTGAACAAAGAAACCGCGCCCAAGCTCAAAGATCTTCTGATCATGTCCGACGAAAAATTCTACGGCGAGCACTCCGGCACTAACTACGCCGCCTCTCGCTACCTGATGCAATACCTCCAGCAGCAGAGCAAACTCGAAACCTTTTACACACGCATCCGCGATAAGAAGGACCGCGACGCCCTCGCGACGCTGCGCTTCGTTTTCGACAATAAATTGAACGTGGATGAAATCGAAACCCAATACTACGCCTGGGTGAAAACGTTAAAGCCTCAGTGAGCCCCGAGACTCCAGACTCCGGACTCCAGACTCCAGACTCGTTAAAGTCCCATCTCGCTGGTCAAGAAACTCGTGTCATACGCTGCCGCAACGAACTTCACGTGGCCCATCACCTCGCGCAGGACTGAAATGGTCGTCGGAACGCCTTCCAGCACGAGTTGGTCCAGCGCCAGCTTCATGCGCTTGACCGCGTCGATCCGGTCAACTCCATGCACGACCAGCTTCCCAAGCATCGAGTCGTAATACGGCGGAATATTGTAGCCTGAATAAATGTGCGTATCCATGCGGATCGAACTGCCAGCCGGCGGCGAGAAAATGCCGATACGACCCGGGCATGGAGCAAAACTGCGCTTCGGATCCTCGGCGTTGATGCGGCACTCGATCGCATGCCCGCCCGTCTTGATCCGCGCGTCGATGTCTTTCTGCCGGAAGGCCAGCTTCTCTCCGCTCGCAACGCGCAACTGCTGTTCGACCAGGTCCAGTCCGGTCACCATTTCCGTGACGGGGTGCTCCACCTGCAGCCGCGTGTTCACTTCCATGAAGTAGAACTTCCGCGCTTTCACGTCGTAGATGAACTCGACCGTCCCCGCGTTCGTGTACTTCGCCGCTTCCATCAGTCGCACAGCGGCAATCTGGATATCGTACCGTTGCCGCTTGTCGAGCACTGGCGAGGGCGATTCCTCGATCAGCTTCTGATTGCGCCGCTGGATCGTGCAGTCGCGTTCACCGAGTGACAGAATCGTTCCGTGCTCGTCCCCGAGTATCTGCACTTCGATGTGCCGCGCGCTCTCGATGAACTTTTCCATATAGAGCGTGCCGTCGCCAAACGCAGCCTCTGCTTCTCGCGCAGCCTGCGTGAAATTGGCTCGCAGCGACACGTCATTGTGGCTGACGCGCATCCCGCGCCCGCCGCCGCCCGACGCGGCTTTGAGCATCACCGGGAAGCCGATTTGCGTTGCCAGTTTGACGGCTGCTTCAACGTCGCTGAGAGCCCCTTCGGAACCGGGAACCGTTGGCACTTTCGCCAGGCGGGCGAGTTGTTTCGCTTTGATCTTGTCGCCAAGCATTTCGATCGCCGACGTCGGCGGTCCAATGAAGGCGATCTTGCATGCGCGGCAGACCTCAGCGAAATGCGCATTCTCGCTGAGAAACCCGTATCCCGGATGGATCGCGTCTACATCCGCGATCTCGGCCGCGGCAATGATGTTGTTGATCTTCAGGTAACTGTCGCGAGCCGGCGGAGGGCCGATGCAGATCGCGCGATCGGCCAGTTTCAGATAGATCGCGTCCTTATCCGCCTGCGAATAGACGATGACCGTCTCGATCCCCAGCCGTTTGCACGTGCGGATGATGCGCAGCGCGATCTCGCCGCGGTTCGCGATGAGGATGCGGGATATTTTCAAAGCAGGAACGGTCATGTTCTGGCACACCGCCTTAAAAACGAAACCGCGAATGCACGCAGATGAACGCCGATGACGGAAACGCCCGATAAAAATATCTGCGTTAATCTGCGTGCATCTGCGGTTCGCTTCCGCGGCTTACTCAGTCTCCACCTGGAAGAGAGTCTGGCCGAACTCGACCGGAGTGGCATTGTCCACCAGCACTTTGCGGATGGTCCCACTCACTCCCGCCTTGATCTCGTTCATCACCTTCATCGCTTCCACGATGCACACCACGTCGTCCGCACCCACCCGATCGCCCACTTCCTTGTATGGCGGCTGATCGGGCGCCGGAGAACGGTAGAACGTGCCCACGATTGGCGCCACAATGTCTTTGAGCTTCTTGTCCGGAGCAACGGGCGCGGCAGGAGCTGGAGCCACCGGCGCAGCCACAACCACCGGCGCCACTCCTGTGGGCATCGGTTCCCCGCGCCGCGCGGAGAACTGCCACTCGCCCTCCTTGACCTGCAACTCGGAGAGCCCGTGCTGTTTCATCAGCAGAATCAGTTTTTCGACGTCACTGAAATCCATCGCACCTCTATCGATTGCGGATTGCAGATGGCGGATCGCGGTTTTCTCTCCGTCAATCCCGCCAAAACAAGCTCAACCTGTAACCCGAAATCCAATCGCCCCGTGCGGTTGCTGTTCAATCCGCAATCCGCAATCCAAAATCCGCAATTAGTCGTTCTCCCCCGTCCAGCGCAGGCCGACGCTCAACCGGCTGAGCACCCGGTGCCCTGTGCGCGTGACCAGCACATCGTCTTCGATGCGGACCCCACCTACGCCGGGCAGGTAAATCCCCGGCTCGACTGTCACCACCATCCCTTCCCGCAGCGTGCCCTTGGCACGCGCCGAAAGAGACGGCGCCTCGTGGATGTCCATCCCCAGCCCGTGGCCGGTGGAATGCCCAAACTCCGCGCCGTAACCGGCTTTGCTGATCACCGCGCGGCTGGCGGCATCCACGTCAGCCATCTTCACCCCCGGTGCAACGGTGGCGATTGCCGCCTGTTGCGCTTCCAGGACGATCTGGTGAATATGCCGCAGTCGGGGCGGAATCCTACCCAGGAAAAAGGTGCGCGTCAAGTCGGAGTGGTAGCCCGCATACCGGGAACCGAAATCCAACAGGATGATCGCATCCCGCCCCAGTCTCCGGTCCGTCGGACGCCCGTGCGGCAGGCTGCTGTGGGAGCCCATCTGAAACATGCACGTAAACGCTTCGTCCTCCGCCCCAGCCCGCACCATCAGGTAACGCAGGTAAGCGGCTGCATCCCGCTCCGTCATCCCGGCCTTCAGCCCCGTGCACAGTTCCCGGAAGCAGCGTTCTTGAATCCGCAGCGCATGCTCAATCTGTTTCACTTCCCAGGCGCTCTTGCACACGCGCAGTTCTGCGACCAGCGCGTCCTCGGGCTTCACACGCACACCGCGAGCGGCCTTGCGCAGCGCGCGCATGTCAACCACGCGCATGTCGGCCGATTCCACCGCCAGCCGACGCAACCGCAGTTTCCTGCACATGTAGCCGGCCTTTTCCATCAGCCCATGCGGCACGATCACGCGCATCTTCCCGTCTGGCTCGCGCACGCTCTTTTCGAAGATGAGCTTCCAGCCTTTGGCCGTCAGACCCGCCTCTTCGATAAAGCGAAAATCGGTGATCATAAACTTGCGGGAAGCGGTAATCAGCAGCGCGCTATCGTCGCCCGTGAAGCCCGAGAGATAGCGCACGTTTCGAGCATTGGTGATCAGCGCCGCGGAGATGCCTCGCTTACGCAAGATGTCTCGAAAGCCGCGTAAACGCTGGGTCAACTCCGATCTCGGCGGCACGTTCTTCATTCAATAGAACTCCCCTGGCGCAGTCCCGTAAACACAATCGCGAAGGACTATGGCATAGTGCCGAGCAGCGCAAATTTCAAAATGCAAAACAAGAAAGAAGTCTGGAGTCTGGAGTCAAGAGTCAACAGCCATTGGTGCGAGCAATCCGCAATTAAGAGACTCGAGACTCCAGACTTCCCGACTGCAGACTCTCGACACTGGGCTCCACCACCCGCATGCTACGCCAATGCCCGGAATGGAATCGCCACAGCCAGACCACGGCCTGGGAGAGCACGAACACCGTCGCCGCTGTCCAGAACGCATGCAGGCTCATGTGCCGGCGGTCCATCAGCGCCAGCACCCCGGCAAAGCCAACATGCAGAACGAAAGAGACTCTCAGCGTCCAGAAGACATCGCCCGCCCCTTGCAGCGCGGCCATGATCATAATGTTGATGCCGTCGAGCAGGCAATAAACCGCCACGAAGCGCAGCAGGATCGTGCCGGCGGAAACAAGGGCCTCGATTTCCTCTGGCGATTGCTGACCCGCATCGAAGAAAGGCCGCAGTAGCAGCCCCGGCGCGGCTAAAAAAAGCACGGCCGCCGAAAGCATCCACACTTCCGCAATCACCGCCGCTCGCCAGGTCACCGTGCGCGCGCGGTCCGAATCATGCTGGCCCTGGGCGTGGCCGACGAGCGTCAGAATCGCAATCGAAAACCCGATCAGCGGCATGAAGGCGACCGTGTTGATGCGCCAGACAATGTTGGTGATCGCCAGTTCGCGCTCGCCGATCCGCCCGACGAAGCAAACGAACACCGTCCACGCCAGAACCTCCGCCGTCGTTCGCATCCCATTGAAGGAGCCGTAGTAGAGGAGGCGCTTGCACAACGCCCAATCCAGCGCGCGATTCCCCCAGGTCGCAAATTGGTCCCGGTACTTCCGCATGAAGAACAGCGCCAGCAGCGCAAGCGTCACGCCCGCTTGCGCCAGCGATGTTCCCGCCGCAGCGCCGGTTGAACCCCACTGCGGCAGCCCGAATCGCCCAAAGATCATCCCGTAGCTGAGCACCGCGTTCAGCGCAATCCCACTCAGTTGCACCAACATCAACGGCTTGTTCGCGCCGATACCCGCGAAGAATCCGGCCAGCGCCGCTCCAAGCAGGTTCGCCGGCGCGCCCCAGCACATCACCTCAAAGAACCGAGCTTCCAGCACCGCCAGCCGAGCTCCGTGCTTCACGGAAGCGAACAGCGGAGTTGCGACCACCGATCCAGCGACGGCGATCAGCACGCCCGCCACCAGAGCGATGTACATCCCCTGCCAGGCCGCGGCGCCCGCGCGGCGCGGTTGCCTCGCCCCCAAGTACTGCGCCACAAACGTGCTCGTGTAGCTCGCGACGCCCTGGAAGAACGCAATCGCCGTGTAGCCAGCGATGCCTGCCGCGCCCGCAGCGGCAATCGCCTCTTCCGAATACCAAGACAGGAAGAGCCCGTCCATCAGGTGCATGAGCATCATGCCCGTGAACGAGAGCGCCAGCGGCGCACCGAGACTGATGATTCCCCAGTAGGAACTGGCCGTGGCAAGCGACGCGTCATCGCCGGCCGCTGCTGGCGCAGCCGGATGGAGCGTCATGGAATCCTGTTTGAGTTCACTCATGCATTCATTGCCCCCGATTTCCCCAACAGAGCGCGCTGGGGCTCCTGAGGCGATAGGTCCAATTCTTAATATCCTATCTTGAATCTTGCGCAACGGCCACGCTCAACCGCACGCACGTCTGCGACTCTGCATCTAGATAACGCCGTAGACCCGGACCCGCTTGTTGAGCAGCTTGATGCTCGCCGTCTGCGGAGGCGTCAGCTTGAACTCCCCGCCCAGGCGCTGCACGACCGTCGAGGTCAGTCCGATCCCGCCCTGCAGGTGGCCGGCGGTCCAATCCATCACGAGAAACGCCGTGTTGACCGTGTCGCCGATGATGTCCGGCCGCGCGTACTCCGTGTGGCCGATCGACCCCAGATAAATGTCGCCGCTGTTCAACCCCACGAACAAATCCTGGCCGCCAATCAACGTCCGCGCTTCGCGCGCCGCACGCAGAGCACGCTTCGCATGGTTCGGCCCCGAGAAAAAGCCCAGGAACCCGTCGCCCACGTACTTGATCGGCACGCCGTCATGCCGCACGACGGCTTCTGTGACCAGATGAAAAATCCCATTCGCCCACAGCGCCACATCGCGCGGCGGCATGCTTGCGCTGCGTTTCGCGAAGCCGTGAATGTCCGTGCAAAAAACAGTGGCCTCAAACGTGTCGTCCATCTGCTCGCGACGGCCCAGCAGCGCGTCGCAACTCACGCCCAGCAGCTTCGACAAATCGAGCAGCACGGCAATGTCCGGCGCGTTCTCGCCCCGCTCCCACTTCGACACCGCTTGAGCGCTAATTTGCAGCGCCCCCGCGATATCGCGCTGCTTCAGCCCCAGTTTTTCACGCAGCCCTTTGATGCGCTGCCCTAATTCGACCAAGTTCACGCTAAAAACCTCCAGTAGGTTGCTCTGTTTAGCCGATTATACGCCGCGGTTCCGCACCCGCAGTTCCATTTGCCATAGTAGGCCCTCAGCGATACTCAAGAGCATCGAAGGAGGAAACCCGTTGCCCACTGCGCTAACTCACGCTTTCGCCGGCGCGGCTCTGGCCAAAGTTCTGGCCACCGCCAAAGACCGCAACCCGCTCGGACATTCGGGCGGAAGCCTTCGCTATCCCTTGATCGCCGGCTTCTGCTCAGTGTTCCCAGATATCGACGCGCTGACCTTCTGGATCCCGGATCTTCGCGGCAGCCTGTGGATTCATCGCGGGCTAACGCATTCAATTCCATTCGCTCTGCTGTTCAGCTTTTCGGTCGCACTCTTCGCTTTCTATAGAAGAAGGCCATTTTCGAAGAGTTGGATCAAAGTATGGGCTGTGCTCTTTGTCGCAACCGCCTCGCACGGACTGCTCGACACACTGACTGACGGCGGTGCAGGTATCGCCCTGCTCGCGCCATTTTCTGATGAACGCTTTTTCTGCCCGTGGCGCCCGATTATCTGCTCGCCGATTACGCTCAAACCCGTCCTCTTCTTCAAAGCCGGCGGCGCGTACGTCATCGCCAGCGAAATCATCTTCGTCTGGCTGCCGCTGTCGCTCCTCTATGTTGCTGCCAGCCGCTGGCGCGCGCGAGCGGCTCGCGAATGACCGCGCCCGCTGCGAACTTTCGGATACAATCCTTCGCATGAAAGCCCTGCTCATCGAACCTGGCGGCAAGCTGCGTCTTACCGATGTTCCTTTGCGTGATCTCGCGCCCGGCGATTGCCGTATCGCCGTGCGTCTGGCCGGTATCTGCCGCACCGATCTGGAACTGGTAAAAGGCTACATGGATTTCGCCGGCATCCCCGGGCACGAGTTTGTCGGCGTTGTGCACGACGGCCCCGAACACCTCGTCGGCCGCCGCGTGACCGGCGAAATCAACATCGCCTGTGGAACCTGCCCGGCGTGCCGCACGGGCCTGCGCCGCCACTGCCCCAACCGCAGTGTGCTGGGCATCTACAATCGAAATGGCGCCTTCGCGGAGTTCGTCGATCTCCCAACCGAAAACGTGCTCACCATTCCCGACAACGTCAGCGACGAAGAAGCCGTCTTTGCCGAACCGCTCGCTGCCGCACTGGAGATTTTCGAACAGCTTCACATTCCGCCTGGATCGCGCGTGCTGGTCATCGGCGATGGCAAGCTGGGCCTGCTGTGCGCGCAAGTTTGTACCCTCCTGGGTGCGCGCGTAACGCTCCTCGGCCGGCACGAGAAGAAGCTCGCCCTCGCGCGTCGCTGGAACGTCGAAGCGCTCCTCAGCGCCGATCGTCCCTCCCTGGAAAACGCGGACGCTCGCTTCCCGTTTGTCATTGAGTGCAGCGGCACGCCCGGCGCGTTGAACGAGGCGCTCGCGTGGACCGCGCCGCGCGGCACGCTGGTGCTCAAAAGCACCTATGCGCCGGCCTCGCCGCCCCAACTCGACTGGGCTAAGATCGTCATCGACGAGATTTCAATCGTCGGCAGCCGCTGCGGCCAACTCGCCCCCGCCCTGCGCCTGCTCGCCGGCGGCCGCGTAGACGTGCGCAGCCTGATCGACCACCGCAAAACGCTCGATCAAGGGGTCGAGGCGTTCGACCTCGCCGCCCGCAAGGGCGCTCTGAAGGTGCTGGTGCGGATCGGCGCGTAGGCTTGCTTTCCAGTTGATCTCGAAATATCTTTGGGAACGGAGGTGCATACATGAGCACTGTGAAGGCACAACTGCGCAGCCTCGCGAAGACGCTGCCCGATGATTGCACTCTCGAGGACGCAATCTACGAGCTGTATGTCCTTCAGAAAATCGAACGCGGCATGGAAGATATCCGGCGCGGCAACGTCATCCCACACGATACGGTGATGAGGGAAATCTATCGATGCCTTGGGAAATCGAATGGGCGGCGGAAGCGCGCCAAGACGTAATTGAAATCTTCTTCGCGCCTTCGCGTCTTTGCGGTTCAGTTCCCTTCGCTCACCCGCCGAGTTGGTGCGTCAGTTCCAATAGGAAATCGCGGTTGTCGGCCGTGCAGTACCGCATCGTCCCGCCCATGCGGCTGAACGTTTTGCAGTACCGCAGATAGTAATCGGAGCTGTCCATCGGCGGCTCGCCCTTGCTCCAATCCCACCGCGACTGCGCCAGATCGACAACCATAATGTAGTGCCCGTCGATGTGCTGCCCGCGCTGAAGCGCCAGGTTCTGGCTCATGGAGAGCGACTTTTCAAAAATCATCGGCGACATGACGGCTGAACCGACGGACAGATACACGCCGCCTTCCAATTGCGAAACGTTGTGCGCGTAGGCGAGAAAATCGCGCTCGGCGCAGCGCCCGATCGACGCGCCATGATTCATCGGATGATTGTAGATGATGTCGTGCCCGATCATCGGATGCCCTGTTGACGGAACGCCAAGTCGCACCGCCGCCGCCTGCACGCTGTACTGCTTCCACGCGTGCGGAATCGAAAGCCGCCCCGACTTCAAGTCGAACGCCTTGATCGCCCACAGCAGATCCGCCGCCGCCGCCGCTCGCTCAGGATTTTGCTCCGCTGAGCGCAGCGCTGCATTGATTTCATCCGCAGAAGGAATCGTCAAGCCTTCAGACTGGATCATCGACCCGACGGATTCGCCGTAGCCCTTGCCCTCGTACGCACCGACGTTCAGCGCCAAATTGATGAAGTAGCCCGTTTCCTGCCAGTTGCCGAACAAGCCTTTGGCCGTGTTCTTCTCCACGTCCTCGCTGCTTTTGCCTTGGAACGAGAATTCCCAATCGTGAATAATGCCCGCGCCGTTGGTCGCGACATGCGTCACCCATCCCGTTTCCAACAGGTGGATGAGCACCGGACCAAGCCCGTTCTTGATCGTGTGCGCTCCGGTGGCGAGCATCACCGGCCTGCGCGTGGATCGAGCGGCCCGGATGCGCGCACATACTTCGCCGACGGAGTCTTTTGCCGCCGCGGACAGATTCTTCGGCTGAGCGCTCACTGGCACGTGGTGTTTTTCGATGAACTGCTTGTTCATCGGCCGGTTGGCGAGCGGTTCCATTTTCAGCTTGAAGCGGTCGAGCATCAGGTGCGGCATGTGGCGTCCTTTCTGAATGAGAACGCGCCACATTATAAAGGAGCAGTGCGAACCTGCCTTGACGAAAGCCGCTGGTATCCTTAGCGTCTCTCCTTTACCCAGGAGAATGTGCAGCAGCATGAGCCAAGCTTACGAAGAGGACTTCAAACGCCGCGTCCAGACTACCGCGACTCACTTTCTTCCCGGCACATCCATCGAAATCGTCACCGACCTGAAGGCAGCCAAAGTGCCGCAGTTCGTGCTCTTCGATTTCGACGGGACGCTCAGCCTGGTGCGCGAAGGCTGGCAGTCGATCATGATACCGATGATGGTCGAGCTGCTGCAGGAAACGGCCACGAAGGAAACGCCGCAAGCGCTGACGGACGTCGTCACCAACTACGTCTACGAATTGACGGGCAAGCAGACCCTTTATCAGATGGTTCGTCTCGCTGAAGAGATCAAGAAGCGCGGCGGAACGCCTCGCGACCCGCGCGAGTACAAGCAGATGTATCACGACCGCCTGATGACGCGCATTCATGATCGCCGCGAATCGCTGCGCAGCGGCAAGGCCCAGCCGGATTCCATGCTGGTGCCGGGCTCGTTCCTCCTGCTGAAGGAACTTCGTCGCCGCGGCGTGCGGATGTTCCTGGCCAGCGGCACCGATGAGCCTTACGTGCTCGAAGAAGCGCGTCTCCTGCAACTCGATCCCTTCTTCGGAAAACACATTTACGGTGCGTTGGACGATCCAATGTCCTTCAGCAAGCAGATGGTGATCGACCGCATCCTGAGAGAAAACAAAGTGCCCGGTTCGCTGCTGCTGGGGTTCGGTGACGGCTACGTTGAAATCGACAATGTCAAGAATTCCGGCGGAATCGCCGTCGGCGTCGCCACCGATGAAACCCTGCGCAACGGCAAGCCAGACATGTGGAAGCGCGACCGCCTGATTGGAGTCGGCGCGGATATTGTGGTGCCCGATTTCAACGAAACGCCGCGGCTGCTGGCGCACATTTGGCATGAAGACTAAAACGGCTCACCGCAGAGGGCGCAGAGAAAAGATTTTTGACAGAAACACCGCCTCTGCGTCCTCCGCGTCCTCTGCGGTAAGACTTTTCGGAGCTACGAAATGAAGTCAGAGCGTCTTGATCAAATTCTTTCCCGCTTCGGAAGATCCCGCATCGCGGTGCTCGGCGATTTCTTTTTGGATAAGTACTACGACGTCGATCCGAAGCTCGCCGAAACCAGCGTCGAGACGGGAAAAGTTGCGAATCAGATCGTCGCCGTGCGCTGCAGCCCGGGTTCAGCCGGGACGGTTGTCAACAATCTCGCAGCACTGAAACCTGGAAAATTATACGCGCTCGGATTTATCGGCGCAGACGGCGAAGGGTTTGAACTGACGCGCGGGCTGGAAGCGATTTCCTGCGATACTCGCCATCTCGTCCGCACGCCAAAACGCATGACGCCACTGTATCTGAAGCCGCGCGACATGAACGATCCCAGCCTGGCCGGCGAACACGAACGCTACGACATCAAAAATCGCACACGCACGCCGCGGGACATTGAAGATCAGGTGATCGCGTCGCTGGACAAAGTTTTGCCGAAGGTCGATGCCGTAATTATTTCGGACCAGGTCGAGGCCGATAATTGTGGCGTCGTGACCGATCGCGTACGAGCCGCCATTCAAGAACGCGCGAAGATAAATCAAAAGATTTTTTTCTTCGCCGACAGCCGAGCGCACATCCACTTGTTCCGCGACGTGATGATCAAGCCCAACCAATTCGAAGCGATCAACAAGCCTTTTCCGAAGCCCGACGAAAAAGTTTCTGAAGAACAATTGCGGGAAGCTCTGCCGATTTTGCGGAAAAAGACGCGCGCGCCGGTGGTCGTCACCCGCGGAGCACTCGGGATGCTGGTCAGCGATCCAGAATTGACATTTATTCGCGGGGTGAAACTTGGCGGCCCGCTCGACCCCACCGGCGCAGGCGACTCCGCCCTGGCCGGCTGCACGCTGGCGCTTGCATCGGGCGCGACGTTGCCGGAAGCGGCGCTCCTCGGAATTTTGGTCTCTTCGATTACCGTTCAGCAGCTCGCGACGACGGGAACTGCGACGCAGGCGCAAGTTCGCGAGCGGTTGAAAATGTGGATTAAGCAGGGCGAATAAGAGAACTTTTGAGAACAAATAAAAAAGCCGCACGTCAGAAATATCTAACGCGCGGCTCTTTTTATTTTAACCCGGCGACGACCTACTTTCCCGCATGGAAGCAGTATCATCGGCGCAGGAGGGCTTAACGGCCGTGTTCGGAATGGGAACGGGTGTGGCCCCTCCGCTATGGTCGCCGGAATTTTCCTATCAGGGAAAGCGATGCGAAGCCAGATACCGCTGCCGCTGACTGTAAGAGCCAGCGAAGAGGCTCAGCGTCGGTTCCCCGAAGCAAAGTGTTTCTGATTTGGGGTTCCCGGCTCAAAATGGATCGTACGGGCCAGGAAGCCCGAGCAGAAACGAATATTGTTGAAGATGGGTGTTTTCGAGAACAATGCGCACGCAACGCTGCGCGCAGCAAGCTCTTTTGAACGAGTTACTCATGGCCGCTTGTCTAGCTTCCGCGTTTTACGGCGGGGAGCTGGATAAAAGCGGTCAAGTCGATGGACTGATTAGGACCGGTAAGCTGACTCATTACTGAGCTTACACATCCGGCCTATCGACCTGGTGGTCTACCAGGAGTCTCATAGGGATTCTAAGTCTTGGAAGAGGCTTCACGCTTAGATGCTTTCAGCGTTTATCCTGTCCGTACATAGCTACCCAGCGGTGTGCTTAGCAGCACAACTGGAACACCAGGGGTACGTACAACCCAATCCTCTCGTACTAGGGTTGTTTTTCCTCAAGAATCCTACGCCCACGACAGATAGGGACCGACCTGACTCACGTCGGTCTGAACCCAACTCACGTACCGCTTTAATCGGCGAACAGCCGAACCCTTGGGACCGATTGCAGCCCCAGGATGCGATGAGTCGACATCGAGGTGCCAAACCTCCCCGTCGCTATGGACGCTTGGGGGAGATCAGCCTGTTATCCCCGGGGTACCTTTTATCAGTTGAGCGACGGCCATTCCACACTGCACCGCCGGATCACTAAGCCCTACTTTCGTATCTGCTGGAGGTTTTTCTCTCGCAGTTAAGCATGCTTATGCCCTTGCACTCGACGCACGATTGCCAACCGTGCTGAGCATGCCTTAGGGCCCCTCCGTTACTCTTTGGGAGGGGACCGCCCCAGTCAAACTGCCCGTCTACCACGGTCCTCAGTCCGGATTACGGATCCGAGTTAGAATTTTCGTACACAAAGGGTGGTATTTCACCGGTGACTCGACCCGGTCCGAAAACCGGGTTTCGCAGTCTCCCACCTATCCTACGCAATGAGCACAAAAACCCAATAGTAGAGTACAGTAAAGGTCCACAGGGTCTTTCCGTCTAGTCGCGGGTAAGTGGCATCTTCACCACTGCTACAGTTTCGCCGAGCCTCTCGTGGAGACAGCGCCCAAGTTATTACGCCATTCATGCAGGTCGGAACTTACCCGACAAGGAATTTCGCTACCTTAGGACCGTCATAGTTACGGCCGCCGTTAACCGGGGCTTCGGTTCATCGCTTTGGAGGCGAACCTCCTGACGATTTCCCTTAACCTTCCGGCACAGAGCAGGCGTCAGACTGCATACGTCGTCTTTCAGACTTTGCGCAGTCCTGTGTTTTTGGTAAACAGTTCCTTGGGCCATTTCACTGCGGCCTCTCGGAGCCCTTGCGGACTCCTACCAGGCGCTCCTTCTCCCGAAGTTACGGAGCAAATTTGCCGAGTTCCTTCACGAGAGTTATCTCGAGCCCCTTAGGCTACTCGCCTCGCATACCAGTGTCAGTTTGTGGTACGGGCACCATTGGGCTATGTGTCGCAGCACTTTTCTCGTCAGTCTAGCTGTGATCGCTTACGCGGTTTCACCCGCACTGCCGTCACGCTTCGGGCTCAGCCCGTTTTCACCGAGCTTCAACGCCGTTTGCGTTTAGAGGTCCCAACTAATGGGCTCCCCGACCTTGGCTACCTGAGTGATGCTGTGTTTCAACGCTTTCTGGTGGTGCCGGAATATTAACCGGCTTTCCATCGGCTACGCCTCTCGGCCTCGCCTTAGGTCCCGACTAACCCTGGGCGGAGTTACCTGGCCCAGGAAACCTTATGCTTACGGGGAGAGAGCTTCTCACTCTCTTTATCGCTACTCGTGTCCGCAGAATCACCTCCACAGGCCGCGACCGACCCTTACGAGTCGGCTTGTATCTCCTGTGGAGCGCTCCCCTACCCAAGAATTGACACGCAGGTCAATCCATGATACGTCTTCGGTTCGAACCTTATTCCCGTTAATTATCGGCGCAAGAATGCTCGACCAGTAAGCTATTACGCACTTTTTAAATGGTGGCTGCTTCTAAGCCAACATCCTGGCTGTCTTCGCACTCCCACCTCCTTATTAACTGAGGCTCGATTTGGGACCTTAGACGGTATTCTGGGCTGTTTCCCTTTTGACCACGGAGCTTATCCCCCGTAGTCTGACTGCCGGGTTAAAACAGATGGTATTCGGAGTTGGACAGGGTTTGGTATTCCGGTAGGAACCCTAGCCCTATCAGTCCTCTACCCCCATCTGCCATATTATCCGACGCTAGCCCTAAGGCTATTTCGGGGAGAACCAGATATCACCATGCTTGATTAGCCTATCACTCCTAACCTCAAGTCATCACACCGTTTTTCAACACAGATATGTTCGGACCTCCATGAGGTTTTACCCCCACTTCATCCTGCTCAAGGTTAGATCGCATTGGCTTCGGGTTTAGTAAGTACGACTCATTCGCGCATTTCGCACTCGGTTTCCCTACGGCTGCGCTCCTCAAAGGAGCTTAACCTCGCCGCACTCACTAACTCGCGGACTCATTCTTCAACAGGCACGCTGTCACGGTGCAAGCACCGCTCCAACCGCTGTGTAGGTATATGGTTTCAGGGTCTTTTAACTCCGGTCCTTCCGGTTCTTTTCATCGTTCGCTCGCGCTACTGGTTCGTTATCGGTCGCTGAGGAGTATTTAGCCTTGGAGGGTGGTCCCCCCGGATTCACACCAAATTTCCCGTGGTTGGTGCTACTTGGGATACCGCCGGATCTGGAGTCCCCGTCGTACAGGGCTGTCACCTTCTGTGGCCGCCGTTCCAGGCAGTTCGCACAGAGACTCCTCGTCGTTATACGGTCCCGCAACCCCGCCGACATTCGCATGCCGACGGTTTAGGCTGTTCCCATTTCGCTCGCCACTACTTTGGGAATCTCAATTGATTTTTATTCCTGAGAGTACTGAGATGTGTCACTTCCCCTCGTTTGCTGTACGTGCCTCTATGGATTCAAAGCACGCAAACCTGACTTGCGCCAGGCTGGGTTGTCCCATTCGGAGATCCCGGGATCCGCTTGTGTGCAGCTCCCCCGGGCTTATCGCAGCTTACCACGTCCTTCATCGCCTCTCAGCGCCAAGACATCCACCATATACCCTTAGTAACTTGACCGCCCTCATCCTGCTCCCCGCGCTGTCCAGCGCGCTAAGCTGCTTCCAGATGTGCGACGCCTCGCGGCGGCGCAAATGGGCGATCCATGAGAACAGTTCAAATGGCTAACTGCTAACAGTATTGCCTTGCCACATTGTTCCCGTTTACTAAACTTCAAAACACCCATCTTCAATTTTCAAAGAGCACTTAAACTTTCAACTGTGAAATCGTTTCGGATCAGAATAATTGGTAGCGGGGGCAGGATTTGAACCTGCGACCTCCGGGTTATGAGCCCGACGAGCTACCAGGCTGCTCCACCCCGCGACACAAAAGACTCAAGAAAAGCTACGCGCGGCCTCTTTTGTCCGGCCGGCGCTTAACCAGGAATCCTGTTTGCCTCGGATTGGTGGAGACGACCGGGTTCGAACCGGTGACCTCCTGCTTGCAAAGCAGGCGCTCTCCCAGCTGAGCTACGCCCCCGAACCAGTCGGCGATTGCCTTCTGAATTTGGTGGGCCCGGACCGATTCGAACGGTCGACCTCGTCCTTATCAGGGACGCGCTCTAACCAACTGAGCTACGAGCCCGCACAGCCGGCACGAGGCACGCGCAGCAAGCAGTTTAATGCTTCCTGCCATTGCCCCTGCCCACTGGTCGATCGCAGCTCAGCCGACCCCTCAACGATTAAGTTTTAACATAGACAGTTAGCACGTCGTCCAGAATCACATGTGTGGCAAGTATTTCATCGTTGAAGGCTTCTGGCCTTCCGCGAATGTCTAAGGTAATCCCCTTAGAAAGGAGGTGATCCAGCCGCAGGTTCCCCTACGGCTACCTTGTTACGACTTAGTCCCAATCACTGGTTTTACCGTGGGCGCTTATCGCGACTTCGGGTACCCCCAGCTTTCGTGGCTTGACGGGCGGTGTGTACAAGGCTCAGGAACATATTCACCGGGGCGTGGCTGATCCCCGATTACTAGCGATTCCGGCTTCATGGGGGCGAATTGCAGCCTCCCAATCCGAACTGGGGCGAGTTTTAAGCGATTTGCTCCGCCTCGCGGCCTTGCTTCGCGCTGTACTCGCCATTGTAGCACGTTTGCCGCCCCGGACGTAAGGGCCATGATGACTTGACGTCATCCTCACCTTCCTCCGGTTTAACACCGGCAGTCTCTCTAGAGTTCCCGGCATGACCCGATGGCAACTAGAGACAAGGGTTTCGCTCGTTAAGGGACTTAACCCGACATCTCACGACACGAGCTGACGACAGCCATGCAACACCTTCGTATGCTTTACCATTTCTGGTTACACCTACTTTCATAGGTTTAATTCATACGCTTCGAGCCCGGGTAAGGTTCTTCGCGTTGCATCGAATTAAGCAACATGCTCCACCGCTTGTGTGAGCCCCCGTCAATTCCTTTGAGTTTCAGCCTTGCGACCATACTCCCCAGGCGGGATACTTAACGCTTTCGCTCCGGCAAGGATCCCCTTGCAGGGACCCCTACTTAGTATCCATCGTTTAGGGCGTGGACTACCAGGGTATCTAATCCTGTTTGCTCCCCACGCTTTCGCGCCTCAGTGTCAGGAACCACCCAGAAGGGCGCCTTCGCCGCCGGCCTTCCCCCAGATATCTGCGCATTTCACCGCTACACCTGGAGTTCCCCCTTCCCCTGTGGTCCTCAAGTCGCGCAGTATAACGCGCAATTCCCCGGGTAAGCCGAGGGATTTCACACGTTACTTACGCAACCACCTACGCGCCCTTTAAGCCCAGTGACACCGAACAACGTTCGCCCCTCACGTATTACCGCCGCTGCTGGCACGTGATTAGCGGGGGCTTCCTCTCAAGCTTAACTCAACACAAAATGGTGTTAACACTCTGTGATTTGCTCACCTGTGACAGCGGTTTACAACCCAAAGGGCCTTCATCCCGCACGCGGCGTCGCTCGGTCAGACTTTCGTCCATTGCCGAATATTCCGAACTGCAGCCACCCGTAGGTGTCCGGCCAGTGTCTCAGTGCCGATGTGCCCGATCAGCCTCTCAGCCCGGGTACCCGTCGCAGTCTTGGTGGGCCGTTACCCCGCCAACTAACTGGTAGGGAGTAGACCGATCTATGAGCGCCAGGTCCGAAGATCCCCGGCCTTTGACCCCCGTGGGATGCCCCACTGTGGTCTCATCGGGTATTAGCGGCTCTTTCGAGCCGTTAGCCCCATCTCAAAGGTACGTTATCTACCCATTCCTCACCCTTCCGCCACTTTACTAGGGATATTGCTACCCCGTTCTCGTGCGACTTGCATGCCTCAACCACGCCGCCAACGTTCGTTCTGAGCCAGGATCAAACCCTTCAATTGAAATTTCGTTGAAGTCTTGATCATGAACACAAACAAACGTGGTTTCACATTTGTGTGCTCGATTGTCACTTATTGTTTTTGGTCGCCGAATCAACTCGCTTCCAGTCTCACGACTAGTTGCAGAATCAATCGGTATGACCCACACATGTTCTTCTATTAGAGCGTGCTAACTGTCTATGAATTTTCAAAGAGCCGTTTCGCGAACCCCTTCTCGGGCTTGTCGCCTCGAGAACTGAGTCACAAAACACGTCTTAAACTGTTAAAGATCTGTCAGAATGCTTAGCGACGAAAACAAGCTCCATGCCAACCCATCTTCCCCGAAAAACGCCCGCTTAACGGACTACAGCGGATGTTTGCCGGTATGGTGGCCGGAACTTCAAACCGCCTTGCAATCTTCTCAACGTCGCGCGTGGCCTTTTCCGCTACACGCGACAGACTACTTATAATCGCGATCAGGGAACTGTCAACACCTTTTTGAAAACTTTTTTCGTTTTCCAGAAGGGGCGAACGTCGAATCTGAAATTGTCAACTGCTGGCTTGCTGGCACAACTTCAACTGTCAGCAACCAAAGGTACTTATACTCCCGTCCCCCAACCTTGTCAACGCAGCTTTGCGCTAATTCGCAAAAACTTTGGTGCGCGCCATTCTTCGCACCTCCACCCGCTGCCGCTAATGGCTACTGACCGCGCCGGAACGCCTCGTACACCTTCGTAATCGCCTGCGTCCCCAGCCGCCCGTGCCCTTGAGCTTGCAGCGCCACGTAAAGCTGTTCAGCCAGCGCCAGCATCGGCAGCGTAAGCTTCATGCGTTTCGCTTCGCCGAGCGCAATTCCGAGATCCTTGACGAAGTGATCGACAAAAAATCCCGCGGCAAAATCGTTCTTCAAAATGCGCGGCCCCAGATTAGACAACGCCCACGATCCCGCCGCGCCCTGCGAAACCGCATCCACCGCCACGCTCGGCTGAATCCCGCAGCGTCCCGCGTACGTTAGCGCCTCTGCCAGCGCGAGCATGTTTCCTGCGATCAAAATCTGATTGACCATTTTACAATGCTGGCCGCTCCCGGCCGGGCCAAGCCACGTCGCGCTTTTTCCGAGCTTCTGAAAGAGCGGCAGCACGCAATCGAACGCGCTCTGTTCGCCGCCCACCATGATCGTGAGCTTCGCGCTCTCCGCTCCGATCTGTCCGCCGGACACCGGCGCGTCCAGCGAGTTGATCCCGCCGCGCGCCGCGACCTCGGCGATCTTTACCGCCAAAGCCGGACTGCTCGTCGTCATATCAACGAGCACCTGGCCTTTACTCAGTGCGGAGCACACTCCGTCGCGGCCGAGATACGTCTGCTCGACGTCCTGCGGAAAGCCGACGATGGTAAAGACGACGTCGCTCTGGCGAGCGACCTGCGCCGGCGAGTCGGCCCAGCGCGCGCCTTTTTCGATCAGCTTATCGGCGCGCGCGCGCGTGCGGTTGTACACTGTGACCGGATATCCAGCCGACAGAAGGTGTCCGGCCATCGGCGCACCCATCACTCCGGTGCCGATCCAACCGACGCGAGTTTTCTCAGCCATCATCGTCTCCTTTTCTTGCCGCAGATTTGCCAGTGATTGGCGCTTTTAAGATTAGGCGGCGAGTGCAGGACGTCCAGCATAAACAGATGATGAGGTGATCACACCAGCGCGCCGTTGCCGGCACGCGCAGCGTTGAGCTGCTGGCGGACCTTGGTGAGCCACGAATCAGACCAGACTCCGGAACCGATCTTCGCCGGTTTCTGTTTAGATTGCGGCTGCGCGCCCGGGATCGGAACCTCCGGAATGACGTTGCGCGCCTCGGGCCCCATCGACGCGAGAACCCACGCCGCACCCCAGCGTATGCGCCGGTTGTCGTGCTTCATCGCATCGAGCAGCGGTGGAATTGCGGCGCTTCCAAACGTGGCGAGCGCAATGGCCGCGTATTCCTGCGTGCCTTCGTCGGGATCGGCAAGCAGCTCGATCAGTCCTGGGATCGCTTGCGGCCCCATGCCGACTAAGCGGCGCAAAGAAAACTGTCGCAAGCCCGGACGATCGTCGCGAAGTCCAGTGATAAGTGCCGCTATCTGCGGGTCAAATTCCATAGTCCCACCTGTTGCAATAAGAGCCGTTCCCTCAAGTCGCCTAGCGTAGGTCAGCAAAGCCATTGCCACATTGTGCGCGTTAGTAGAAAGCTTCCACAGACGAAGAATGAGCGTTCAGAATGGGTAGGTTTATACTCACTATGTTACGGAATAGTAATAGTTAGCGAGCGGAGTCGGTAACGCCTCCGCCCGCAGTGTGAGACGCTTACTCGAACATCCGGCCGACCTTCTTAACGCCGGTGATACCCTTCAGACCGCCCCCGACTGTGTGCACCCAGAAGCCGACGAAGCCCGTGCTTCTCTGCTCGGATTTCTCTTCCTTAACGACAACTTCCTTCTTTTCCTTGTCCGCCTTCTTTTGCGCCTTCTTGTCAGCGTCTCCGTCTCCCGCATGAGCGCACATGGGCAGCGCGGCAAACAGAGCCATCACAACGGCTGCTTTCACTCTCGACATGAACAGTCCTCCCCCAAACAGAGTTCACAGTTGGACGACACCCGGTGCGGCAACTTCAATTCATCCCCAACCGCGCCAGCCTTCCAGGAATCCTCTACTATGATCGTCTCTGCCAGTTACATCCCAACAGTCAATCCGCGGGTTTCCCGGACGCGCTTTTCCCGGCGGCCCATTCTGCACCTGTGATTTTGCTCTGCCGACCCGGCTGTGGGCGAGTACACTACGCCCGCGATGGAAAAAGTTGCTGAACTCGAAACGCTCTCGGCCTGCCCCATCTGTCAGTCCGGACCGACGCAGCTTGCGCCTCTTCAGCCACAGCCGCCGTTTGGCATCCAGCAGTGTCTGGCCTGCAAAATGGTTTTCCTTTCTCCGCGTCCGCCGGCCGCAGGCATGAAAGACTATTACGACGAGTTTTATTCAGATAAGCAGGATCGTGATCCGCGCCAGGAACGCCGCGCTCAACGCCACCTGCGGCGCCTGAACCGCCATTTTGTCAGGCCCGGCCGCGTGCTCGAAATTGGCGCAGGCGACGGTTACTTTCTGCACGCCGCGCGTGACGCCGGTTGGGAGATAGAGGGCTTGGAGCTTTCCGCCCCACGCGTGCAACATGCACAAGAGTGGTTCGGTTTGCCGCTGCAGAATTGCGATCTCATGGCCGCCGCTCTGAAGCCCGCAACGTTTGATGCGGTCGTCATGCTTCAGCTCATCGAACACATGCACGATCCCGCCGCTGTCCTGAGAAAAGTTCGCTCGCTGCTGCGGCCAGGTGGAATTCTGACTCTCTCCACCCCGAACATTCTAGCCTACGCGCGGAAGGATCGCGGCGTCGATAGCTGGCGTATTCCGCGCCATTTGTTCTTTTTCACGCCGCGCACGCTCATGTGCAGCGCCGAAGCGTGCGGCTTCAAGGTCATTTCCCAGCCGCTGAAAACATCCGCCTGGCAGGAACGCGTTCTCGGCTGGCAGCCGTGGCCGGGCACTGGGCTGCTCTCCCGCATCACGCGCGATCTCTGGACGCCCTTCGGTCTGACCTTGGTCGCCCGCGCCGTTTAACCAGACACCAGACCACCACTCACCAAGTACCCAAGTACCAAGTCCCACTCCCAAATTTGCTTTCACTCTGCCGCTCCCATATAATGCCGCTCGACCGCGGGAGCACACTGCATGGCGAAGCTGTTCTTCAAGAGCGGGCAATACACCGGCAAGAGCGCTACGCTAGCCGCTGGCAAGACGATCACAGCCGGACGCAGCCGCGATCTGGAATTGCCTCTGCCAGACCTGAAACTCTCCCGCCGCCACTGCCAGTTCATCGTGCAGACCGACCGTTGCCTGCTCCGCGACATGGGCAGCACCAACGGCACCTACGTCAACGGCTCGCGCCTGACCGGTGAGATCGACTTGCACGATGGCGACCGCGTTGTCGTCGGCGACACGGAGATGGAATTCCGCTTGTCCGACAAGCCGCAGGGTTCCCCCGAAAGCGCCGCCGACTCGTTCCCAGACGAAAAAAATCGCGCTCCGGTCCATTCCGGCGCCAGAACGCAGCCCGCCGCCCAGCCGCACGGAGGCGGGTTGGAGGGCCTGGAAGAGTTGGAGGAGCTCAGCCCCGAACCCGTCGCAGCGCCAGCTCCAAAAGCTGCGTCAGCCGCCGATGCCTTAACAGAACTGGATGATCTCGACGATCTGGACGAACTGGTGCCGGAACCCGCGCCTAAACCTGCGGCGCCCCCGCCCCAGCCTGCGCGCGCGCCGTTGCAGGAGGCACAGGCTCCATCCGCGGGCCTCGATGACTTCGCGTTGCCCGAGCCTGTTCCGCTGCCCAAAACGCCGCCGCGCCCGGTCGTCAGCGCTCTGCCGAACGACAGCGATCCCTTGCTCGACCTCGACATGCCCCAACCGGCCGCCGTACCCAAGGCGGATTCAGAGCCGTCGATCAAGCTAGATCCGCTGAGCGCTGCGATTCGCGAAATGTGCACGCCGCTCCCGCCCGAACCACCGGAGCTCAAACGCAACGAACCGAAGATTGAGCGCCCCAAAATTATCTTCTGCGAGTCGTGCCAGGGCAGCATTCCCATGCTCGACGTGGACCTCGGACTGGCGCGCCCCATCGGCGGAAAAACGTACTGCAAGGAGTGCCTGGCCAAGAGCACACCTGCTGCGGCGGCACCCAAGCCCCCCGAAAAGAAAGACGACCAGCTCGACAAAATGCTGGCGGCGCTGGACCAGGATGCCGTTGTTGTCGATACAACGTTCAGGCGCCGCGGCAAAGTGGTCTCGGACGAAGAAATGGCGCGACGGCTGGGTGTGCCATACACCCCGCCACCGGCTAAGCCTGCCCCGACCGATGACAGGAAGAAAGATTTCGGCGACGAGTTTGAAGAAATCAAATAACGGTTTTCAGTTCGCGGTTCATCGTTCGTGGTTCGTAGTTCACGGATTCGCTTCGCGACCTGCGCACCCAAAACCCTGAGCCCTGAACCCCAATCCAGGAACGACCGTGGGCGAAGAAACCATTCTTCAGGAAAAAGCGGCCGCAGGCCCGCAAGAACCCAGCTACTGGCGTGAGACGCGCCAGCCCATCTATTCGGCGGTCGTCGTGCTGCCGTTCCTGCTGGTCTATGAACTGGGCGTCTTCCTGCTGCGCTCAGATGAAATCAATGGCGGCGACGCGATACTGCAGAGCCTCGGCGGACAGTTTGTCAGCCGCCTGGGCATCGGTCTGGGCGCCGGCTCCATCTCGATCCTGGTGCTCGTCGTCTATTTCATCGGCGCGCAGATTTTCGGAAAAGGAACCTGGCGCCTGCGCTCGCAATTTGTCATGGCAGCTTTTTTCGAAAGCCTCGTCTACGCCGTCATTCTTTTCATGTTGCTCGGCTATCTGGTCCACTATCTCCCCAGCAGTCACAGCCGCTCGAATCATGCCCAAAATGCGATGCTGGCGAGTGCCCAGATTCCCATAGGTGCCACGGACGCCGGTCCGCGTTCAAGCGCACAGCCGGCCAGAGTTGCCGCGTTACAGCCCTGCGCCGGCAAGTCCGCCAGACCCTCCACGTCGCGCTTGGACGCCAAGCCGAAGAGTTCCTCCCGAGCGATGCTTCGCGATTTCGTGCTCTACTGCGGCGCCGGCGTATACGAGGAACTGGTCTTCCGCGCGATCCTGCTCTCGCTGCTGCTGCTCGTTTTCCATCGCCTCTTCCACATGGAAACCGCCTACGCCGCCGCCTGGGCCGTGCTGGTCGGATCGATCATCTTTTCCGGATTCCACCATATCGGGGGAGAACCCTTCGAAATCGGCCGCTTCATGCAGCGCGTCTTCGCGGGCCTCTATTTTTCAGTGATCTACTACAACCGTTCCTTCGGCATCGCCGTCGCCAGCCACGCGCTTTATGACATCCTGATTGGGCTGACGACGGTGGTATAGTCACCAGCATCGTCCAGTTCTTCGCAGCAATCGAGTTTCGGGTATTGGGTACAGGGACGGTTGAAACTCGGAACCGAACGTGCTTAAATGGAAATCAGGAGGCGCACGATGGAAGCCGCAAATGAAAGAGTTTATAAAGAAGCCTTGTCCCTCCCCTGCGATGCCCGCTTGGATCTCGTTGAGAAGCTTCTGCAGAGCCTCAATCTGCCAGTCAGAGAGGACATTGAACGGCTCTGGGCGGAAGAGGCTGAACGCCGCATTACAGAGATCGAGACGGGACAAGTGAAACTGGTCGCCGGCGAGGAAGTCTTCGCCAAGATCCGAGCCAAATTCGCCAGATGAGATACTATTTCCATCGCGGCGGTCCCTAACTCACTCCTCCCGCCTCCCGCCTCCCGCATCCCGCCTCCCGCCTACTGCCTACTGCCTCCTGTACTTCACCCCTGCCGCATTCGCCGCCTGCGCCACGAAACTCACGTCGTCCGCCGTCATCGTCGGATACATCGGCAGCGTCACAATCGTTTGCGCAACTTTATCCGTGACCGGCAGCTTCAGCTTCGCGCTGCCGAGATTCTCGGCGTAGTACGGCTGCGTATGCACCGGCGGATCGAAGTGCACCGTTGCACCGATGCCCTGACCGCGCAGATCGGCGAGGAATTTCGTCCGGTCCACACCTTTCAATTTCATCGTGTACATCTGATAAACATGATGCCGCCCCGTCGCCTCAACGGGCAGATCGAAAAGCGTCTTATCGAGCTGCGCGTTGTACTGAGCCGCGTGCTTCCGGCGCGCTTCGTTCATCCGGCTGAGCTTCTTCATCTGCACGACGCCCAGCGCCGCCAGAATGTTGCTCATGCGGAAATTAAAGCCCGCGAAACTCGCCGCCCGCAGCCACGGCTTCTCTTTCTTCTCACGCGCCCACGTCGATGACGCCACGCCATGCCCGGCGATCGCGCGCGCTTTGTCCGCCAATGACGCATCGATGGTCGTCAGCATCCCGCCTTCGCCCGTCGCGATGTTTTTCGTCGGATAGAAAGACCAGCAGCCGATACCCCACGATCCGGTCTGCTTACCGTCGCAAGTCGCGCCGATCGCTTCGGCCGAGTCCTCGATCAGCAGCAACTTGTGCTTCGCCGCGATCGCCGAAAGCCGACTCATGTCTGCCGCCTGTCCGCCGTAATGCACCGGCATGATGGCTTCGGTCCGCGGCGTAATGAGTGCTTCCACATGCGCCGGATCGATGCAGCAGGTGTCGTAATCGATATCCGCAAAAACGCATTTTGCCCCGCCCGTGACGACCGCGTTTGCGCTCGCCACAAAAGTAAAGCTCGGCAGGATGATCTCGCCTTTGATTCCGCTGGCGTGCACCGCCAGAAAAAGCGCCGAGGCGCACGAATTCAGCGACACCGCATGCGGCACGCCGACCCATTGAGCGAACGCCTTTTCGAACTCGTGGTTCATCGGCCCGTGAGCCAGCCAGCCGGACTTGATGACTGCGGTGATCGCCTGGATCTCCTGCTCATCCATCTCCGGAATGCACAGCGGAATGTTGCGTTTCGATGTTTCAGCCATCACAGCCTCCTCGTCCTGGAAAGCGCCACATTCTAGCGTCCCACCGTCAGAAAACAGCGGAAACTGAGCGTTTCGGGTATGGGGTATCGGGCATCGGGTATCGTGGTAACCCCTCCTCCCGAACCTCACTCCATACCCGATACCCGCTGTTACTCCGCGATTTGGCATTCCGAATTTGAAATTTCGCGGTAAAAGTCCAGCAGGAGGAACGCCTATGCCCAGTTTCATCGACGAAAAACTCACCAGCTTCCTGGACTCCCTGTCCGCGCGCACGCCTACTCCGGGCGGCGGCAGCGCCAGCGCGCTTGGCGGTGCCATCGGCACGGCGCTGGGTACGATGGCCGCCGGCTACACCATGGGGGAGAAATTCAGATCCGTCGAACCGCAAAGCGCGCGCATCATCGAAGAATTGACCACGATGCGCCACACCTTTGCCGCGCTGCTGCAGCAAGACATCGACGCCTACGACACCTACTCGAAGGCGCGCGCGCTGCCGAAAAGCTCGTCCGATGAAAAGAAAACGCGCGGCACCGCCATTCTCGCCGCAAAAGAAAAAGCGACGACCGTCCCGGAACAGATCGTCGAGACCGCGCTGCACGGTTTGGCTCTCATCGAAGAACTCAGCCAGTTCGCCAATCCCAACCTCGCCGGCGACGTCGCCGTCGCCGCCTATTTCCTCGAATCCGCCGCTCGCGGGGCCGCAATTCAAGTGCTGTCAAACTGCGCGTCATCCGATACAAATAATGCCGCGCGCCGCGATGCCGTAAAGGATCGCGTCGCCCGCTGTGAAGAGGCGCGCCGCCGCATTGACCAGGCCGTTCTGAAGATGATGAAACTATGAACGATTGCGGACCTTCCGATTGCAGATTGCGGATTGCGGATTGCAGATTGGCAGCCCCCGCGTCTCCGAGTCCCCGCGTCTCCGCGTCCATTCTGGCCATGCTGCCTCTTCTGCTCTGCCTGTGGCTCCCCGCCTGCAAGCCCAAAGGCAACGAAGGCCAAGCAAGTCTGAACCATTCGCTGCTCGAAAATGACGAAGGCGGCTCCAAGCGCGAACGCCGCATTCAACCGCCTCAGTCCGACGACCGCCGCCTGCTCTTCGCGCAAATCGTCGAAGATGCGGAGCGTGGCGCTCACCAAGAAAGCGGGATCATTGAAGGGCTCCCGTTCAAGCGCTTCCTGCGCTCGCTCGTCGGCGTCAAACACGATGAAGTCAAGAAGCAGACCAACGAACAGCTCTCGTTTGATAAGTTAATGCAACAGCCCGGCCTGTACCGCGGCCAGGTTGTGACGCTCGCGCGCGGAGTCTTCCTGGAGGTCTCCAGGGCCGAAGCGCCGTCCGAATACGGCTTGCCGCCCGGCTACACGATCATGCCCGCCGTTTTTGTGGACTCGGCCCGCGACGTCTACGCACTCCGCATCCTGTGCCCGCCGGGATCAAAAGTTTTCGACAAAATCCAGAAAGGCATCGAAGAAGACGCCCTTCCGGTCGCGCGCGTCACCGGCTATTTCATGAAACTTTACGCCCGCAAAACCAACGACCCCGAAGAGCCGCCTTGGCGCCGGCCATTGCTGATCTGCCCCGAACCGGAGTTCTCGCAGATCGCCGAACCCCGCAAATACAAACAGGAACTTGTCGAGTCCAAGAGCGACCGCTTCCTGCCTAGCCATCGCGTCGATGCGCCCGGCGCCGAAGAGCGCCTGGTCGTCGAATTGAATTCCATTACGGAAAAAAGCTCCGTTTGTATCGATCACAAGGAACTGCCCGCCGACCTGACTGCTCCGATTGCCCAGGCCGTTGACGCATTGAAGAAACGTTTGCCCGCCGACCAAGTGGATCACCCTAGCGCCGCCGTGCTGATCGCTTCCGGAGCCTCCCGCGCAAAGTTAAACGATGTCCTGCGCGCCCTGCGCGCCGCCGGCGTCCAGCGCCTGGCCGTGAAAAGCGAGCAGTAGCGCAACTCCGCACTTCCGCTCCCGCCTCTTCTCAGCTATCCTTCGCTTTGCGCCTTTGCCACTTTGCGGTTCAAAAAATGGCCAACAAACCCGATCTTGATCAGCCCTTCGACGAAGACAAAACTTTCGTCTACTCGCAGCCGATTTTTCCGCCCGGCTACGCCGCCGGCGTGGGTGATTCCGCGAAGATCATGGCCGCCGCTGGCCCGAGTGTCGAAAAGCACGTCCAGGTCGCTGGCAAAGAACGCTTCGAACACATGTTGCTTTACTGCCTGAAGCTGCTCGAACAAGCCCAAGGCAGAATCTGCGCGTTCTATGTCGATGACTTTCCCGATTGCGATGAGTTTACTCTGCGCGTGATCCAGCAGCTCATCGCCCGCTCCGGCTACGCCACCAGCGATTTTCTCGACCACACGACCAAACAGTACAAGGGCTTCTGGGCCTGGAAAAAGAAATAGGGATCGGGGTTCAGGGTCCGGGGTTCAGGGTTCGGAATGCGGGGTTCAGCTTACCCATTGTCGTTGCCGCAGAGTATTGATCAGCACCCTTTCAATAGACGTGTCCGAACTGGCCATCAAATAGTTCCCGCCGCGCCGCTGAAACGCTTCCTGAATCGACGCGCGGTGCTTTTCCAGCTCGCGGCCGTATTTTTCAGCCAGATCACTTCCGACAGACAGTTCCACTTCCGCATCTTCTTCCATCGACCGCACCCGCAGCGGGCCGTCGGCTTGCGGAGCGATTTCCTCTGGGGCGAGCACATGAATTCCCGCGGGCTCAAATCCCGCCGACGCCAGCCGCGAAATCGCGCCGACCGTGTCGCGTTCCTCATCCCAAAAATCGCTGATCACGATCACGCGCCCGCGCACCGGATTCCCGCGCAAAAACCCAGAGACCGCCAGGCCCAGCGCACCCGCAGACCTAACCCCCCGGCCCCCTTCCCTCGAAGGGAAGGGGGAGACCGTGCTCCCCGCCCCTTCGAGGGAAGGAACGGGAGGAGGCGTCTGCAGCACCGCCACCGCGCTTTTCTCAAGAAAGCTCAAATACTGCCCCGTCGTTCCACTCGCGCCGCGATGCGGAAATTGTTTCAGAGGTTCTCCGCCGCCGAAAACGTATAGATACGCCGCGTCCTTGCTCGCCAACGCCACATGCGTGAACAACGCGGCCACGCGCCGAGCGAACGTCCACTTGCTGGGCTGCCCAAGGCTCATCGACGGGGTGGCATCCAGCAGCAGATGCAGCACGCCCGCCTCTTCGCGCGCGAATTCTTTGACGAACGGCTTGCCCAAGCGTGCGTAGACATTCCAGTCGATGTACCGCAGTTCATCGCCTGGGGAGTAATTGCGATGTCCGTGGAATTCGAGCTGCCCGCCCTTGTACGCGCCCAGCCGGTGCCCTTCGCGCAGCCCGCCGCCCATGGCCTTCAACGCCACCAGCCGCAGCCGCTCCAGCGTCGCCAGAAAATCCGGTGGAAAGGCGAGCTCCGCCGTCCCCGCCCCGCGCGCCACCTTCGGCCGCAGCGAGAGGAGGCGAGAGAACCAGCCGGGGCGGGATGCGCCAGTCTGCATGCTGAACTTATAGAGCTTCCAGAGACTTTCGCCAATACAGCCGTCCGCCTAGCGAGTCTCCGCCGGCACCGCCTCCACTTTCAGGCTCAGCACCCGGCCGATGGCTATCTTGCACACCCGCGGCTTGCGTTCGGGCGAGGACCAGCAGTAGCCCTGCGGCTGGCCTTGAGCGTCCGCTGACACCCAGATGCTTCCCCGCCCGACGCCGCTCTCCCCCGTCCTGCGCGTGTCGTCCCCGTGAGCGCCCTTCGTCGAATCAATGATCCGCACTTTGAACAATCCGTCGCGAACGCGCTCAGGCACGGAATCGACGATCATCACGTGCCCCGTGTCTTCGCCGGCGATCACGTTCGCGCGCCGCCAGCACAGAATGTCTCCCGGCAGCGCGTCGGCCACGGTCTGCACTTGAGTCCACCGCGGCCGATCTGCTTTGCCATCGCCCGTGAAACACTCGTAAAAGTCCGCCGCCAGCGGCCGCTTCTTGCCGAATGTGTGCGGCACCTGCGCCAGAGCCTCCGGCGCCGCGTGCTTCAGAGCCAACCCGACGAACGCCGAGCAGTCCAGCTTGTACACGCCGTTGGGTTCGTCCACTTTCGTCGCGTGCTGGTATTCCGTCGTGCGAGCTTGCGCGACAATCCGGCGGGCCTCCGCCAGCAGAGCATCCCCCGGAGCGTCGCCGGCCAGCGCACTCGCCACAAGGCAGAGCAACGTGACGATCTGCAGTCGTCTCACCACGCGCACGCTAGAACCCCTCTACGAGTTTCCATCCCCAGCGCCGGAGCAGGAGCGGGACTCCGTCCGATGCGTCCTTCACCATCAACCCTGAACCACAAACTTGGAATCCATTCTTATCGCAGACATACAACCACAAAACGGCGGGTGAAGCAATCCCGCTGGCCCCGCGATTGCCTCCCTTCACACCTGGAGGACCATCGACATGCCCGAAAAAGAGACTATTGAGCGCGCAAAGAAAGACAAAGAACAAGGCAAAGCCCCGACAACTCAGGCCGGCGAATTCATCCGCGAAGAGATGCACCATATTCGCGAAGGAAAACACGGCGCGCGATCCAGCAAGCAGGCTATCGCGATCGGCCTGTCCAAAGCTCGCCGCGCCGGCGTGGACCTGCCGCCGCCCGCCGAAGGAACCGTCTCCGAAAAAACGCGCAGGAGTGCGCAGAGCGCATATACGCGCGGCAAGGCTTCGACTCGACCATCGCCGCGCAGAGCCCGAGCTGTTCTCGGCGCCTTGAAGCGCGAGGGACGCGCCGCCGCTTCGCACACCGCCCTATCGCGGCAGGCGCACGCCACCGCCCGACGCCGCGGCCGAGCATCCCGGTCCGCCACAGCCAGAAAGGCCGCTCGCACACGCGCGCGCAGCCAGTAGCGCAATCCTCCGGGATTGCGCCGTGAAGAAAGGGAAGTCGCATGAGCACTGCAACAGCCGTTATGAACCGACAGATTGTTCTGGCCGTCCGCCCCAGCGGACTGCCGAAAGAATCGGATTTTCAATTGGTAGAATCCCCTATTCGTTCACCGGAAGCCGGTGAGTTGTTCATCCGCACGCTTTACCTGTCCGTTGACCCCTACCAACGCGCCGCGATCAACGAGCGTCCCGCGTTCGGCGCGCCGATGCCTCTGCAAGAGGTCATGCCCGGCGGCATCGTGGGCCAGGTGATCGAGTCTCGACACCCCGACTTTAAGCGAGGCGAGTTCGTCGAAGGCCGCCTGGGCTGGCAGGAACTGGCGATCTCCGACGGAGAAGGACTTCGCAAAGTAGACCCAAATCTCGGTCCGCTCTCCACCGCGCTGTACGTGCTGGGAATGCCGGGCATGACCGCATACTTCGCGTTCCTCGAAATTTGCCAGGCGAAAGCCGGCGAGACCGTTGTCGTCTCCGGCGCAGGCGGGGCCGTCGGATCGCTTGTCGGGCAAATCGCGAAGATCAAGGGCTGCCGGGCGATCGGCATCGCCGGATCAGACGAGAAGATCAAGGCGTTGACAACGGAGTTCAACTTCGACGGCGGCTTCAACTATAAGACCGGACCCGATTATGTCGCGCGGCTGAAAACGCTTTGCCCGCGAGGCGTGGATGTTTACTTCGATAATGTCGGCGGAGCGATTTCGGATGCGGTCCTGCAGGTGCTCAATCCCAGAGCGCGGATCGCCGTGTGCGGCCAGATCTCTCAATACAACCTTCAGGCTCCGGAGCCGGGCCTGCGCGTGCTGCCCATCCTGCTGGCTTGCCAGGCGCGCGCCGAAGGATTCATGGTTTATCAGTTTGCTGATCGCTTTCCGGAAGGCATCCGGCAAATGTCCCAGTGGATCAAAGAAGGAACGCTGCACTATCGGGAGCACATCATTGAGGGCCTTGAAAACGCGCCGCGCGCGTTTATCGGCATGCTGACCGGCGAAAATATTGGCAAGCAGTTGGTGAAAGTCGCCGACCCAGAGTAGGAGCGCTGAACCGCCAGGACGCGAGCCATCCGGGACTCCAGGACTTCTATGGTCCTGTTTCGCCTGGTTTGGCCGGCGTCTTGGCGGTTCTCTATTTCTTTTCCACAAGCCAAATGTTCCGGAACAAAATCGGCAAGCCGTGGGCCTGTAAATAGAAGCCGGCCGGTTCCGCGCTTTCGGGTGTTCCGCCCGGCGTGGAGCCCTTGATATCAACGTTGTCGAGAATGACGGTGCCGTTGAAATTTACGGTACACTTGGCCAGCTTCGTCTTCTTGCCATCTTCCCAGCGCGACGCCGTGAAATCGATGTCATACGACTGCCAACTCAGCGGCGGGTAGCACATGTTGATCTTGGGCGTGACTTGAGCGTACAGCACGCCGCAATCGTGGTCGCGCTCGATGACGCCGAACGAATCGAGCAACTGAATCTCATAATGCTGCTGCAAATACACGCCGCTGTTCGGCCGCTGCCCGATGCCTTGCGTCCACGGCACATACGAAATCATAAATTCCAGATGCAGGGTGTAATCCTGGAACTTGCGCTTCGTCGTCGCGCCGGGGCCCAGCAAGTTTCCCGGCCAGAGCTTCGCGCCGGTCCACTCGTCGATATTGCTTCCGTCAAAAAGAACGATTGCGCCCGCCGGCGGCTTGGCGCCCATCGTGGGGCTCGTCCGTTCCACGCGCTTGAGCTCAAACTTCATGCCCGCGTCGGTCGTGCCGCTAAGCACCTTACCGTCCACCGTTCCTTTGTAGACCTGATCGATGACGACTTTGTCGCCGTCGAGCTTCGAGTCCGTCGGGACCGCCGCGTCGGTGCTCGGAGCCTTTTGGATGATCGTTTTGCCGTCCCAGCCATCGCCCGGCAATCCGCCGCCGTAAAACATCGTGCGGAAATTCCCGCCGCTCAGCGCGCGCACTTGAGCGCCCAGCTTCAGCTTCGTCCCATCGGCTTGAGTGACCTCGCCGCTGTACTCGCCCTGAAATTTGAAGTCCGCATCAGCCTGTGCCGGATCGGTGCAGAACGTCTGGCCCTTCGGCGGCTCAGCCCCGAATGCGGTGCCAATGGAGACCGCGATAGCAAGCAGAACGAAGCGCATGATTTTCTCCTTTAGAATCTAAAGGTAGATACACCGCGCCACAGCGTAGTGCATTTCGCTGGATTGCGCGCCTGGACAATGAGCAAACGCAAGTCTGCAGTGGATTTCGCTGAACGCAGCGCAAGAAAGGTCGCAAGCCCGGCTAAAGCCGGCTGAGCGGAATTGGAAAAGCGGCTCCCCACCACCTGAAGGTGGTGGCAAGCAACGGCCCAGAAGCCGCCTAAAGGCGGCTGGGAACTCGGTGGCGCCGGGGCACAATTCGAAGCGGTTGGCTGAGGATTCGATCGCGTAGGGCGCTCATCGACATGCACTAGCGATCATGTCATCGCGCGGTGTAAACCTATCTGGAGGCCCATAATGACCAATCAACCTGCATCAACGAACCCCAGAGCATCACGCCGCGAATTTCTGAACACCGCCGCGGTGGCAGCCGCCGCCGTCACGCTTATTCCGCGCTTCGCGCTCGGTGGGCCCAAGAAGGTCGGGGCAAACGAGAAGATCAACCTGGCGTACATCGGCTGCGGAACACAAGGCTTTCGCCAGATGATTCAGGCGCTGGAAAAGACCGACATCAACATCATCGCCGTCTGTGATCCCAACCGCGGCAGCGACGATTATCCCGATTACGGCGGCGACGAACTCAACAACAAGATCCGCAAGTTCCTCAACGACCCGCAGTGGGCCAAAGGCGCAAAGGGAGCGCTCTGCGGCCGCGAACCGGGCAAGCAGATCGTCAATCGCTACTACTCGTCGAAAGGCCGCCCCGCGGAGTGCCGCGCGTACGCCGATTACCGCGAGCTCCTGTCAAAAGAGAAAGACCTGGACGCCGTCTACATCATGACGCCCGACCATTTGCACGGCGTGGTTGCGATCGCGGCGATGAAGGCTGGCAAGCACGTCATCACGCACAAGCCCATCGCGAACGTCTTGGACGAAGTGCGGACCGCTCGAAATGTGGCGAAGGAAACCGGCGCGGCCACGCAGGTGTTCTGCGCCGCCGGCCAGACGAGCACGCCCACGATCTGCGAATGGATCAACGCGGGCGCAATTGGCAGCGTGCGCGAAGTCCACAACTGGTCCACGCGACCGTTCTGGCCGCAAGGGATGACCGAAGCGCCCACCGGCAGGGACGCCGGCGCTACCGGCAGCGTTCCGATTCCCGAAGGCTTCGACTGGAATCTCTGGCTTGGCCCCGCCGCCGACCGCCCGTATCACCCCGCGTACACGCACTCGGTCTTTCGAGGCTGGTTCGACTTCGGCACCGGCGCGCTCGGCGACATGGGCCACTACAGCTTTCACCAGATCTTCGAGGTGCTCAAGCTCGGCTCGCCCATTTCCGTCGAAGCCAGCCGCAGCCAGTTCTGGAAGATCGAAGGCTACCGCTGGCGCAAGCAGCCGCAGGACATCGCCTATCCGCAGGCCTCCGCCATCCGCTGGGAATTCCCCACGCGCGGCCCGTTGCCGCCGGTGGCTCTGCATTGGTATGATGGCGGCATGCGTCCGCCGCTGCTGGCCGAGTTGGAAGCCGACGGCGAAGCGATGCCGGACGAAGGCATGCTGTTCGTGGGCGACAGCGGCAAACTGCTGGCTGGTTTCACCGGCGACAAGCCGCGCCTGATCCCGAAAGCGAAAATGACGGCTTTCACGCCGCCGCCCCAATCCCTTCCCCGCCCCATCGACGAACTCGAACAGTTCATCCGTGCCTGCCGCGGCGGAGTTCCCTCCGACGCGAGCTTCGAAAACGCCTATCCCTTTGCCGAAACGATCCTGCTCGGCACGATCGCTCTGCGCGTGAACAAGAAGCTGCTTTGGGATGCAACGAAGGCAGAGTTCGCAAACTCGAAGGAAGCCAACGCCCTGAAGTTCCGCAAGAACCGCGCAGGGTGGGAAGCGTGACGATTGGGATTGAACCGGCGGCTTTTTCCAATCCGCAATCCGAAATCCGCAATCGATTAACCCCTTGTACCACAAGGAAAAAGGGATATTCTTTCTGGGCCCATTTTCTCTCGGGAGGGGTCGGTGATGGTCTCTGCGCGTTGGCTATGGTCTGTGTTGGCGATCGGCGTTCTTGCCGGTCCGGCGCTCGCGTTGAATGAAGAGACGCCGGCATTCGACAAGGGCGAGAAAGACGACCTGAAGAACGGTTACAACTACAAAGTTCGCGACGAGAAGAAGGACAAGGACAGCAAGAAGAAGAAAGACAGCCAGAAGCTCCGCGCCGCCAACTACCACCTCAAGAACCTGAAAGACCCGGACCCGGAAGTGCGCTCCTCATCCGCCGAAATGCTCGGCATCCTCGGAGCCGTGACGGCCGTGCCGGAATTGATCGACATGCTGCGGCCCGGGCGCGAAGACAAGATCATGGTCTTGCTCTCGGTGCACGGCGCGCTGGTGCGCATTACCGGCAAGAATTTCGGCCATAAGAACTACGACCAATGGCAGAGCTGGTGGCTCAAAGAGAAAGAAGAATTCACCAAGAAAGCCGAAACCGGCCCCGACGAACAAGCCAAAATCGCCGCCGTGTATCACAACACGACCGGCTTGGAATACCTCCGCGCAGGTCAACTTGTCGCCGCTGAGCAGCAGTTCCTGATGGCCGTAGACCGCGATCCGACGATTCCCGACTACAAAAACAACCTGGGTCTGGCCGTTATGAAGCAGGGCCGATTCCTCGATGCGATGGAATACTTCAAGGAAACCATCGGCCAGAATCAAGATCTACCGCAGCCCTACATGAACACGGGCCGCTGCTACGCCGGCATGAACAAAAGCATTGAAGCGGAGGCGTGGTTCAAGAAGGCGATGGATCACGACAAAGAAGGCCGCCTGTGGGAAAATTACTGGATGATCGGCCGCCAGCACTTGCAGCGCGGCGAATGGAAAGACGCGTACGAATACCTGGACTCCGCGCGCATTAAAGCCGAGAAACTGGGCGTGCATGATCCGTCCCTGCACAAGGACATCGCGATTACCCACTTCGGCATGGACCAGTACCACTCGGCCTGGAAGGAAATCAAGAACGTCGAAACGCTGGGCTATCAGTGCGACCCGGGCTTCGTCGCCAAAGTCAAAAAGATGCTCAAAGATGCCGGCGTAGACGCCGAAGCCGAAGACAAACTCGCCCGGGACGTCCAGCGCGGCACGACCGACGACGACAAACTGGCTAAGAAAGAACGATAAGCGTTGGTGCTTAGAGCGCGACCACCTGCCCGCTCTTGATCGACCGCTCCTCAGCCTCGCAAATCTCGACGGCGCTCATCCCGTCCTGAGCCGTCACGATGCTCGGGGGACGGCCAGCCGCGATCGAGTCAATCAAGTGCTGAAGCTCGCCCATGTAGCCATCGGCTCCGCTGATCGAAAGCGTCTGCGGCGTCTGGCCCGTCTGGAAAAGCCGGAATGCCTCGGCGCCGCGGGCCGAATCGAAATCGACAGTCGCGTTCTCGAAAATCACTTTGAACGACATGCTGAAGCCATAGCCATCGCTCATGACCCAGCCGCCCTCGGCGCTCACCGCCACATCGCCAGCGACGACGTATTGCGCAAGCACGTGATCGATCGCGCCGCTGACCAAAGTAAACCCGCGCGCAAAAACCGCCTTGGGCCGCCCGAAAGCGTACTGCACGAAATCCGCATCGTGAATGTGCATGTCCAGCAGTGCGCCGCCGGATTTCTCACCGTTCAGGAAATGCTCGCGGCCCCACACCGGCCTTTCGCCCACGCGCCGGAACACCGCCGACAACACGCGGCCGTAGCGCTTCGAATCAATCGCGTCCTTGAGCCAGCAGTACTCCGGAATAAAGCGCACGCACATCGCCGGCATGAAGTATCCCTTGGCGCTCGCGGCCGCCTGCACGATCTCGCGGCATTGCGCCGCTGTGCGAGCCATCGGCTTCTCGCAGACGACGTGCTTGCCGGCCTTCAGCGCCGCAACGGAGAGCTTCACATGCGCCAGCGTCGGCACGCACAAATCGATCAAGTCGATGGAGGGATCTGCAAGGAGATCGTCGAGATTCTTCGTCGCCTTGACCTGCGCCATGTCGAGCTTCAGCGGCTCCGGCGCGCCGAAATTCCCGGTGATGTCCGACAGATCGCCATCCACGGGCAGCCGCACCGCGTCGCAGATCGCCGCCAGCCGCACGTTCTCCAGCTTGCGATAAGCCTTGATGTGCGTCACGCCCATGAAGCCCAGGCCGACCACAGCGACATTGATCATCCGTGTGTCCCTCTCCAGTCCATTCAGCTATAGCAGGTGCCTTGAGGATATATCGTAAGGATTCGCCGCCGATGTGAAAGGTAAAAGAGTAACGCAATACGGAACCCGACCGCGACGATTGCCTTTACCTCCCCCACACCGTCTGCACCAGTTCGGGCAGAATCTCGCCGGACTTTCCGCGCAGGCTATACGTCGCGCTTTCGGTCAGCGCGGTTTCCTCCGGATTGATCTCGATGACGATCCCGCCGCGCGCCAGCGCCAGCATCGGCAGCGACGCCGCGGGATGCACCACCGACGACGTCCCGATCGAGAAAAACACGCTGGCGTTCTCGCTGGCTGCAAAACTCGCTTCGAGCGCGCTCCGCGGCAGCATTTCCCCAAACCAGACCACGTCCGGCCGCAGCAGTCCGTTGCAGCGCGGGCAGCGCGCCAACCCGTCCGCGTCCGTCTGCCATTCGGCGACCAGCAAGTCGTCGATCGAACATTTCACGCGGCTGATGTTGCCGTGCAGTTCGATCACGTTCTGGCTGCCCGCGCGCTGATGGAGCCCGTCAACGTTCTGCGTGATCAGAGTAAAGCTGCTATGGGTGGTGCCGGCGTCCCTGCCGGCCGGCACGGAGGCCGGCGCTACCCGTTTCTCCATTTCCACCAAAGCCATGTGCCCCGGGTTGGGCGAAACGCTGAGCACCTTTTCGCGACGGTACGCATACCAGTCCCACACGCGCCGCGGATTGCGCTGAAACGCTTCCGGCGTGGCCAGTTCCTGCGGATTGAACGATGCCCACAGGCCCGTCTGAGCGTCGCGAAACGTGGGCACGTCGCTTTCGGCCGATACTCCCGCGCCCGTCAGAGCGACGATCTTGTTCGCTGTGCGAATCCGCTCCAGCATTTCTGTGTCCATGCGCGCAAGCCTACCGGCGCATGGACGCGCAGACAATACCTGGCCGGCGCTTTTCTACCCGCCTGGTCCGCGGGAGGCATTTTGTATTTACCTCCCGCGGCAAATGTGTACGCTTTTGTTCTGTATTCAACACTCGGGGGCATCGTGATGCCGATCACCGTGCGTTGTGCGTGTGGAAGGGAACTCTCCGTCGGCGAGGAGCTTGCCGGAAAGACAGGCAAGTGTCCTTCTTGCGGAATGGAACTGAAGATCGAAGTCCACCGCCAGACGCACGTGCTGACGGCCCGCAAGGCCAATCCGTTCGCCCCCGAATTCAGCGCTCCGGCGCGCCCATCTCAGCCAGCCGTGGTTCAGAAATCCTCGCAGTCGCTACCGCTCCAAGCGACCGTGGCTGCGCCGGTCGCCAGAGTCAACCCGTTCGAACTTCCCGATTTCAGCACGCCCACACCCGCCGCCCATGCCGGCTCAAGCCACCCGCCACAGCCTTCCGCGCTCGAAAAGCCGCGGCTGCCCGCGCTGCCTAAACAAGGCGCTGCCGTTGCCGTCCGGACACAGACAACCCTCGCGCTGCCTCCGCGGAAGAAAGTGAGCCCGTTGCTGGAACTGCGCCACTTGCTGTTGATCGTCGCGATGGTGCCGCTGGGGCTGTCGCTATTTCAGTCCCGCGACGACGTCGAAGAACGCTTGCGAAAGAGCCTGGCGCCGCTGAAGGAAAAAACGGAGGCGGAGGCCAAGAAGAACAAGTCTGGCAAGACACTCGCGTCGAAGAAGGTGGTTTCGAGTAAGGCCAAGCCAAAGCCGATTCAGGAGGACGAGGAATCTGTCGATCAAGAGGTCGCCGAGCTCGAGCAGGCGCACCGGGGCGACATTTTTTCTCTGCTTCCGGACCACAAGATTGAAGGCGCTTTTTTGCCGCGTGACACGCACGCCCATTGGTTCTACGCAATGCTTTCGGCCGCGATTTTCCTGGCCATCATTGTCTTCCTCTTTCCCGTGGGAAACGCGCGCCCCTCACGCCTCGTGCTAGGAGGCATTTTCACCGGCGTCGTCGGAATCATCCTGCTCCTGATCCTTCAGTTCCTTGCCATCATCTCCACCTCGTTTACGATCCGGGGCGGAGGAAAGGGCGCCATCCTGCTGATTATCCTGCAGGCGATCGGTTACTCCTACCGCGCTGCCCTGGACCCCACCAATGGCTTCGTGGCCAGCGTTCTCGGATTCACTTTCGGCGTCGGCCTGTGCGAGGAACTAACCAAGGCCATTCCGCTGTTCTGGTATGGGAAGAAGCTGGGCTGGCGCGAAGCCTGCGTTTGGGGCATGGCTTCCGGCGTAGGCTTCGGCGTCTCTGAAGGCATCACGTACTGCGCCGACTACTACAACGGCATCACCGGCGTCGATATTTATGTCATCCGCTTCGTCTCCTGTGTGGCCCTGCATGCGGTCTGGGCCGCGGCCGTTGGCGTCGCGATGGTGCGCATCCTCGAAACTGACAAAAGCAGCGAAGGCAGCGCGGCCTGGGCTCTGCTGGGACTGAGAATTCTCTGGGTGCCGATGGTGCTGCATGGCCTATATGACACGCTCCTTAAGAAGGACATGCCTGGAGCGGCCTTCATCTGTGCGCTGGTCAGTTTCGGCTGGCTGGCTTACCAGATGGAACGCGCTTTGATGAGTGAAGAGCGCGCACAACGAAAGGCGCTGCTTGCGTCCGCATAAGGCGCGGCTCGTTCCTCAACCCTGCGCCATGGACTCGCTATGAACCACGTTCCCGATCCCTGCATCTTCGTACTCTTCGGCGCGACCGGCGATTTGACCCGCCGCAAGCTCATGCCTGCCCTCTACAACCTGCACCGCGACAAGCTGCTGCCGGAGCGCTTTGCCGTCTGCGCTTACGCTCGGAAGCCAAAGACCGACGAGGCCATTCGCCAGGAAATGCGAGAGCACGTCACCCAGTACTCCCGCCGCGCGCCCGACGCCGACTGGGACGCTCTCGCGAGCCGCATCTTCTACGTGCAAGGAGAGTTCAACGACGATCAGGGGTATGTGCGCCTCAAGGAGCGCCTCGAACAGCTCGACAAGGAACTCGGCACCGGCGGCAACCGCGTCTTCTATTTCGCAGTCGATTCAGAATTTTTCGTTGAAATCACGGGGCGCCTCGCGAAGAACGGTCTGCTCGTCCATTCACGCATCCGCCATCAACCACAAACACGGGACGATCACCCGCGCGGTTGGACGCGCGTCGTCCTTGAGAAACCGATTGGCCACAATCTGCATTCCGCGCGGGAACTGCTTTCGAACATCGCGCAGCACGCCGCCGAAGACCAGGTGTACCGCATCGATCATTATCTGGGCAAAGAGACCGTTCAGAACATCCTCGCCCTGCGCTTCGGCAACTGCATCTTCGAACCTCTCTGGAATCGCGGGTATGTCGATCACGTGCAGATCACTGTCGCTGAAGATGGCGGCGTCGGCTCGCGAGCCCCCTACTACGAATCCGCCGGCGCGCTGCGCGACGTCGTGCAAAACCACATGCTCCAACTCCTGTGCCTGGTCGCGATGGAATCCCCCGGCACGATGCGTGCCGACGACATCCGCAATGAAAAAGTCAAAGTCCTCCGCAACCTGCGCCCGATGAGCATCCCGCAGGTCGCGCAAAACACCGTGCGCGGCCAGTATGGCCCCAGCGCCGGCGGAAAGCTGCCGGGCTACCGGCAGGAGCGCGATGTAGATCCGCAGTCGAACACTGAAACGTTCGTCGCGTTGCGCTGCTACGTGGACACCTGGCGCTTCGCCGGCGTACCCTTCTTGTTGCGCACCGGCAAGCGCCTGCCGCGCCGAACCACGCAGATCTCCATCCATTTCCGCGTCCCGCCGCTGCAACTGTTCGAAGACGCTCCCATGCTCGCCACCTGCGTGGGCAACGTGCTGCGCATCGACATTCAACCGGAAGAAGGCGTGAGCATGGACCTCGCCGCCAAGATTCCCGGCGCCGGCATGCGTTTGCAGACCGTTTCGATGGATTTCGATTACGCCCGCGCCTTCAAACGTCAAACGCCCGAAGCCTACGAACGTTTGCTGCTGGATGCGATGAGCGGTGATGCCACGCTTTTCACGCGCGACGACGAAGTCATTGCGCAGTGGGAGTTCATCAGTCCGATTCTGGATGCATGGGCCGCGCTTCCCACGCCGCGCTTCCCCAACTATCCCGCCGAAACGTGGGGCCCCGACGACGCGCTGCGCCTCGTACCGCCCTGCGCCCAAGGGTGGCACCTGCGTTAATTGCAGATTTCGGATTGCGGATTGCGGATTGAAGTGTTGCGCTAAGGCTATCCTGAAACGGATGATGGTGCCACTGGCTCAGCCGGCCGTCTGTTTGGCCGGGTTAGCCAGTGCTTTGGCGAGATCGCACTGGCAAGCGCCCGCAAACGGACGCGGGCGCGTGCCAGTGGCACCAATTTTCGCAGCGGAATTCAGAGTTGCTGTATGGATAGCGATGGAACTCTGAACTCTGAATTCATTCAGCGATGGCTTCTCGGCGCAACCATCCGTCGCCAATGCCTTCGAAGTGGCCGAAGACCCACGGGCCGCTGCGATCGATAATCGTAAATTCGGCGCCATCCTTCAGCGGCTTGTCGAAGGCGGGCTCGTAGTTGGTGCCCATGCCCTTGCGCGCTACGCTCTCCTGGACGACCACAGCTCGCCGCGCATAATTCACTTCGCTATACGCAAGCGCGGCGTCGATGCTCAGCACGAGGGCGACCGCGACCAGCGCGCCGCTCGCCCAATACAGCCGTCCTCGCCGCAGCAGCAGCGCCAAACAGGCGAGAATCGCTCCCGAGCCGAACCAGGCGGCCACCAGCCAGAACTTTTCGGGGTAAGACAGCCACCCGCTCCAGAACAGCACGTTCTTCCACCAGGGCGTTGCGGATTCCGGCAGATGCCCGGGCGCCTCCATCAACGCCTGCCGCAGATTTGCATCAAGATACGCATCGCGCGGCCGGAACAGCTTCGCTTTTCGATACGCCGCAATTGCGTACCCATACTGACCCGCGCGCATGTGCGCGTTGCCAAGGTTGTAGTACACGGCGCCGTTCTGATATCCGTCCTGCAGCAATCCTTCCAGCAGCGCCGCGGAGTCTTTGTAGTCCTGCACGCCCTTTGCATTGTCGAATTTTTCAAGCGCCTGAACAAAAACGCGTTCGCGCGACCCCGCTTCGCCCGCGCTCGCGCAAGCAAAACTGAACAACACAAAAGCTGCCAATCCAGCCAACCGCTTCATTTCACGCCATCCAATTCGCGATACAGCGCCGGCACGCATTCCTGCGCCGTCGCGATCAGGCCTGCGATGTTCAGCCCCGCCGTCGATCCGTACGCGGCGGCCTCAACCGTTTCGAGCACCTTCACCGAGCGCCCTCGAACGTCTTCGCTCACAGAGCACGCCGCCAGAAGCTGCGCCGCTTCGTGAGCGGTCATGCCTTCCGCCGCCGTGTTGCGCATGTCGGCGATGAGACCCGCGATGGCTGCGCGCACGTTCTTCAGCGCCTCTTCGCCCTTGTCGCGGTCCAGCGCGGCCTTCGCGTCCCGCAACCGATGCTCCGCATCGCGCCGAGCGTGCTGCCGGCGCTGCCAAGCCGAATCGTTCGCCCGCCGACGCCAACCGGTCACCACCAATGCCAGGCACACGAAGAACAGCCACGGCGCCGCAGCCGCAAACCCCACAAACCATACGCTGACGCGCTGGTTGCCCAGTTCCGCCAGATCGTTGATGTTTTGAAAAATTCCCTGGGCTCGCGACTTGATATCGGTGTTATGGTCGCCGTTCAGCCGCCCCACGATCTCGCCGGTCGCCAGAGTCGCCGCTTGCGTGACGTTCAGCGCGATCGGACGTGTCGTCAGTTCCGTGAACTTCTCCGCCGCCGGATCGAACAGGCTCACCGTCAAAGCCGGAAGGCTCACGCCCTGCTTCTTCGGACGCAGTCCATAGTTGAAGCGCTTGATGTCGCCCTTCGTCTCGCCCGTGGGGGCCTTGTCCATGATCTCGAAATCTTCAGCGATGCGCGGATTGGCCGTCAGGTCCGGCGCGCCGATCAGATCCAGCGAGCCGCTGCCGGGGAGGCGCACGAACTCCAGCCGCAGCGTCAACGGATCGCCGACACGCAACGCGGCCGGCGTGGCAGTAGCATTCAACTGGTACGTGCCGATCCCGCCGCAGAACGTCTCGGGTCTCTGTGCCGGCACCTCGCGCACTTCCAGAGTCTGCACTGGCGCCACTACCACCAGCCGCCGCCCCGTATAGCCCCGCGCGGAGCCGCCGTTCACGAACTGGCCTTTGATCAACGCCGGGCCGAACTTCCTCACGCCGGCCTTTTCCGGAATGAACGTGCGCTTCAATTCATAGACGAAATACTCGACCGGCTGCCCGTCCAGGCCATTGCGCTTCTCGCGCCCCGACTGCAGGTTCAGCGGCGTCGCGCGCTGATCAAAGACGCTATCGAAATCTTCGAAAGGATTTCCCCCGCCGCCGCGCTGAATGCGCAGGTTGTTGAGCGTAAATCCGACGCGATTGCCCACGACGTAGGGGCGCAGCCATTCGCGAGCGTCCTTTTCCGCCGTCAGCCCCTCGGGCGCATCCATCCAGTTCAGCTCAATGTTCGGCAACTGGCGTTGCAGCGGAGTCAAGGGATCGCGGTTGGGAATATCCGGGAGCGGCTTGACCAGAATGCGAAGCGTCACGTCGAACGGTTGCGTCGGGTACACGCGCGGCTTGCTGACAAGAAGCTCCGCGATCACCAGATCCTGCTTCTCCGGCGCGAGCACTTTCAGCGTGCCTGATTGTCCGGTCAGTTTCTGGCCGTCTGCATTGACGATGGGCGCGGGCACCGCAAGAGTTCCGGCTCGTTTCGGCGTGAGCTTGCAGCCGAACAGGTAGGTGACCTGCTGCGTCATTCTGCCGTTGAAGACCGAAACCTGGCTGCGCGTCTGCGGCGGCGAAACCTGGCAGTCGAAGTCCGCCGCAAACCCCGACAGGTCGAGCGAGGGCACACCTTTCGTATTCTGCACCTGCACGTAATAATCGACGCTTTCACCCTCAAAGATTTCGTTTACGCCGTTCGCGCCGATCTGCACCTGCACGTCCGCGGCACCGGTGGACGCAGCGGCCGAGAGCAGCATCAATACAAACAGACACGCCGAACCGTAGTGCGGCCGCCTCGCAGCCGCGCGCACGTGCGCCGGCGCGCTGACGGCCGGCACGGAGGCCGGCGCTACCCGGTTGACGGCCGGCACGGAGGCCGGCGCTACCCCTCGCGGGGGAGAGGGGAACCGGGGCAGCGGGCAAGATGCCCGCACTACACTACGCTGGCGCATTTACCAATCCTTGTCCACCGGCTGCCGGCCATACATTTTGGCCTGCATTTTCTGGTCGCGGTCGCGCTTCTCTTTCTCGCGCTCGCGGACCTTTCGCAGAACTTCTTCGATCATATCCTTGGACATCTCTTTTTTCTCTTGCTGCTGCTCTTTCTTTTCATCCTTCTTGTCTTCGTCCTTCTTGTCCTGATCCTTCTTCTCGTCTTTCTTATCCTGGTCTTTCTTGTCCTTGTCTTTGTCCTTATTCTGATCCTTGTTCTCGTTCTTGGGCTGAGCTTTCGCGATCTCATCGAGCAGTTTGCGCGCTTCTTCCGCGTCGGCAAACGCCGGCGCAAAACTCTTCGCGCGCAGAGACCGCGCGGCCGAGCCCATTTTATCCGCCGCTTTTGGCGCCAGTTCGATCGCCTTCTTGAAACCGTCTTTGATCTTCTCCGGATCGATCTGCTGCGGCCCTTGCGCCGCGCCCGGATTCTTGGGGTCGGGTTGCGGCTGCGGCGCGGGAGTTGGCGGCGGCGGGTTCGCTGGATTCTTATCTTTTTGCGCCTGCTGATCTTTCTCCTGCTGCTCCATTCGTTGCAGTTCGGCTTCGGCCTTCATCTTCAGCAGAGCGGTCCGGCGCAGCGTCTCGTCCTGACTTTCCGCCAGATCCGCCAGCCGCTCGGCGTCGAAGTGCTCGACCGGTGCACCGGCTGGCTTCTCCTTTTCCTCGTCCTTGGCCTTCTCTGGCGTTTTTGCTGGCGGCTCCTCTTGCTCGACCGTTTTCGAATCGCCTTTCTTTTCTGGCTCGGGCTTCTTTTCTTCCTTCGGCGGATTCGGATCGAGCAACCGCGCGATCGCCGTCTGCTCGGCCAGATCGCGTCCCAGCAGCGGCTGGAAAGGGATGATTGCTTCCCAAATCTTCTGCAGTTCGGCCGCCGCGGACTTCTGATCTTCGGCTGCCGGGGATGGCTCCCGCGCGCCCAGTTTCGTGATCGCCCCGCCCATTTTCTTGCCGGCTTCATCGGCCCAGCCATCCAGCAGAGCCAGCGCCTGCTCAAACTGCTTCGGGTCCACCTTGGGCTGAGGCGGCGGGTTGGGCTGGCCGGAAAGCGGCGACTGCGGCGGCGGCGTCAGGTCCGCCTTGATCTTGTCTTTCAGCGGCGGGATCTCTTCGGACAGTTCCTCCTGTGCCCGCTTGTGCTCCGCAAAAATGTCCAGCGGCGCCGCCGGTTCGAGTTCCTTCACGCCATAACGCAGCATCTTCTGGGTCTGGATCAGATAATCGAGGAACTCAGCGAGATTGCTTTCCTTGCGCCGTTTCTGCCGATCGAGTTCGCGCCAGCGGTCCTCGTAGTGCTTCAGCCACTGCCGCACCAGTTCAAGGTTGCGCCGCGCTTTGTCGTTCTGCGGATTCAAGTTCAGCGCCGTGCGGAACGCCGGCACGGCCTCCTTTAAGAGCTTCTTGCGAATCTCGTCGCGCTTTTCATTCGTCACGGTTTCCGGAGTCTCGCCGGCCGCGCTGCGAGCCTCCTCGGCTGACATCAGGCCCAGGTTATAGTGCGCCTCGGAAGCCAGCGCGCGGTCCTGAGCCTTTCCGGCCTCCGTCGCGGCCGCCAGATATTGATCGCCTGCGTTTTTTGTATCTCCCTTGCGGTGATACGTGCAGGCAAGATCGAACGCCACAATCGCCGCGTACTGCGCGGTGTTCTTTCCCGACTTCTCCGCCGCTTCGGCAAACTTCTCTTTCGCTTTGTCGAATTCATCCTTCGAATACGCCGCCAAACCTTCCTTCACGGCTGCTCGAACGTCTGCGGCTTGCGCCGAACCAGGGATCAGCAACAGGAGGAGCGCTCCAGCCGTGGCGGCCGTCTTCGCGGCGCGCTTCTTGCCGTTCGCCGGAAGCTGGGCGAGCATCGACTTGCTCTGGGGCTCATACGGGAGAATCAGCAGATCGATCAACAGGCACAAGATAGCCGCCGCGAGGAAGATCTGGTATTGTTCCGAGAGCCGCATGCGCTTTTGTTCCTGTCCCTCCGCGCCGCGCCGGCCCTTCAGATAATGGTCGTACAGTTCGCCCAGATCATAGGATTTCGTCCCCGCTGGAACGTAAATGCCGCCCGTCTGCAAGGCGATGTCCTTCAACAGCGTGTTGTCGAGTTTGCTCCAAACCTGCTTTCCTTCGTACTCGATGAACGTCTTCGCGCCGCCTTTTTCCTCTGGCACTCGCGATCCTTGATCCGCATCGCCCAGGCCCACGGCGAAGATCGTCACATGCTTCTCGGCCGCTGCGCTGGCCGCTTCTCTTGGATACGAGTTCTGATCGTCGCCATCGGTGATCAGCAGAACGGCCTGATCGCGTTCGGCTTCGGCCGGGAAAACTTCGAGGGCTTTGCGAATCGCGTCCCCAATCGCGGTCCCGCCCAACGGGGCGCTGCGCGGATCGGTTTCGTCCAGGATGTGCCGGAAGAAATCGTAGTCTGTCGTCAGCGGACATTTCACCGCGGCTTTGCCCGCAAACGCAATCAGCCCGACGCGCTCACCCTTGAGCCGGTTCAGCAGCGTGGAGACGTCGGCTTTCGCGCGGCCGAGGCGGCTCGGCGGCACGTCTTCGGAGAGCATGGACTTGGACACGTCGAGCAGCACGTACAGGTCGGCGCCGCGCGGCTTGACGGATTCGTAGTAGACGCCAAAGCGCGGCCCGGCCAGCGCCACGAGCATCAGGGCCAGCGCCATCGCCCACAACGCCGTCTTCGCCCAGAACCGCGCGCCCGATTGCACTGGCAAGAGCCGGGCCCACATGGAACTCGACACGAAGGCCTCCGCCGCGCGCCGTCGGCACGAGCGAGCATAGAGCGAGACGCTGAGCCAGACGGCGAGCAGCGGTAAGAGCAGGTATAGGGCTTCTCGGTGCGCCAGTTCCATTTCTCAACTCTCGGGGGTATGGGGCATGGGGCATGGGGTATGGGTGCGGATCGCAGACATCACGAAGCCATCCCTATACCCCATACCCTGAACCCTATACCCTGCCTTCAAGGCAGAGCCCTGAAGCGCGTCGCCATCAGAAAACTCACGCCCACAATCAACGCCAATCCCGGCACAATCAGCCACGCATACAGCTCCGTGAAGTCCGTGTACCGGCTTTCCTCGACCTTCGACTTCTCCATCTTGTCGATCTCAGAATAAACTTTCAGCAAGCCTTCGGTGTCTTCGGCATGGAAGTACTTCCCGCCGGTAGTTTGAGCCATCTCCTTCAGCAGCGCTTCATCGATTGGGAACACACGATCCTGCAGGACTGTCTGCCCGAACGCGTCCATCATCGGGAATGGAACGGGCCCGTCATGCCCGATTCCAATCGCGTAAATTTTGATGCCTTCAGCTTTCGCGATCTTCGCGGCCTCACGCGGATCGACCACGCCGGCGTTGTTATCGCCGTCCGTCAGCAGAATGATGACCTTGCTCTTCGCCTTGGTGCCGCGCAAACGGTCTACGGCGAGCGAGGTGCCATCGCCGATGGCGGTGTTCAGATCCTCCTGGAGCGTCTTCATATTCAGCACGTTGCCCTGGCGATCGAAGATCGGCTTCGGGATATCCAGCGTTTGAGCGATATCCGTCAGCGCGCCGTGATCCAGCGTCAGTGGGCACTTGCTGTCAGCGTATGTCGCGAACGCGACAAGACCCACCAAGTCGTCGTGACGGCCTGGAAGCTTCGCCGCTTTCGATCCCAGCACGAACTGCTTCACAACGTTGCGCACGACCGCCACGCGGCTGGCCGCCTTGCCGTCGATGGTGAAATCGCGCGCTTCCATCGACCCGGACAAGTCCAGCACCAGTTCGATGGCAATGCCTTCGGTGTTGATCCGCGACTCGGACTTCCCCGCCCGCGGCCGAGCCAATCCCGTCACCAGCAGCAAAAGTCCCAGCGCATAGACGAACGGCAGCACTCTGCGCACGCGTTGAGCCGTGGTGACGGGCAGATTCTTCAGATCGGCGAGGCTGGAGAACAGCGCCGCCGGCCGCCGCCGAAACGCGTGCGCGTACCACACGCCGGCGATCACCAGCGGCGCGAGCGCGAACCACAACGGAGAATAGAATTCAAATGCGTCCATGCTGACAGATCAAGCCCCAGTGATTGCTGCCATAGGCCGCAAGGCCGACGGCAATCCGACAAACTCCTGCGCCCGAGCGATCGACTCCTCTACCTGCCGGCTGCCGGGCTCTTGAGCCGCATACTTCACGAGGTCCGCCGCCTCCAGGAAGTCCGCGAGCTGCCGCGAACGTTCCTGCGGAAACACTTTGCGCTGGCGCATGTCGCGCAAAAATTCTTCGGTCGTCTGTTCCGGCGCGCGCAAACCGGTCGTGCCTTCGATGTAGCGCCGCACGATTCCCGTCAGTTCCACGTAGAATTCCTTGAACAGTCCACGCCCGTGCAGATTCGCGGCAATCAGACGCCGCAAGGCTTCGTGCGCGATCTCTTCCGGCGTCGGCGGAGCGACCGCCTCCTGGCGCTGGCGCTTCAGCTTTCGAGTCAGCAACACCGAACCGGCGACCACCGCGGCCAGCACTCCCGCGCCCGCCAGCCAGTACCAGATCGGCGCCGGCGGCAAGGCTCGCGGCGTCTGCATCGGCGACAGATCCGCCAGAGAAGGCGTCTTGTCGCCCAGTTCGGAAGTGACTTCGATTTCGATCGGCTCCGTTTCCAGCAGGATCGGCTCGCCCTTCGTTTCGCTGTTCGGGCGCTTGTCGCTGAATTTGACCGGGATGGAGCGGATCAGATGCTTTTTGGCCTGCACGGGCTCAAGCTGATAGTGGAAATTCCAGGTCTGCAGCTTCTCTCCCGCTTTCGGCCGCGTCGGCACGTAATCGCGAATGAGGAAATCGCCCATCGCTTTTCCGAACGGTGGCGGCGTGACTTCAACGCCCTCCTGCGCCTGAACACTCACGTCCATCTCGAGCATATCCGACAGCCGCGGCTGCTTCGGAGAAATGCGCACCGTCATCTTGACGGGGCCCTTCTCGGCGATCTTCTCAATGTAATTCGCCGCGGCGTCTTTTTGCGGCACCGCAGTTGGTTGTTTGCATCCGACAAACGCGACCAGCGCAACGATGATGAATAATGAACATGGACGCAATTGCATCCTGCTCCATTTGAAAGCCAGATTCATCATTCCGCATTCCGCATTCATCATTTTACGTTCAGCGCTGCCGCCGTTCCCTCATGCGGAAAAACGCCTGCAGACTCAGCGCGTACGGCTGATCCGTGCGAATGTCCAGCCGGTCCACGGAGGCCCGCCGGAACCAGCTCACCAGTTGGGCATCACGTTTTGTCGCGGCCTCAGCGAACAGTTCGCGCACCTTCGGGTGCCGCGTGTCCAGTTCCAGCACCTCGTCCGTCTCCGCGTCGCGCAGCAGCAGGAACCCGACATCCGGCATACCGCGCTCGCGCGGGTCGCTGAGCGTCACCGCCACACAGTCATGCCGCTGGTTGGCGATCGCTAGAGCCTTCGAACAGTCCGGTCCCAGGAAGTCGCTCATCAGGAACACGACCGAGCGCCGCCTCTGCACCCGCCCGACGAACTCCAGTGCCTTCGAGACATCCGTCTGCGCTTTCAATGGTTCGGTGGATAGCAGGTCGCGGATCAGCCGCAGCACGTTTGCGCGCCCTTTGCGCGGCGGGACGTACTTGATGATGTCGTCGGCAAAAAGCACTAGCCCGACTTTATCGTGGTTCTTCAGCGCAGTGAACATCAGCACCGCCGCGACTTCCGCGGCCGTTTCCATTTTGCTGAGGCGCAGCGAGCCAAACGATCCGGATGCCGAAATATCCACCGCAATGATGACCGTCAGTTCGCGCTCTTCACAGAACTTCTTGACGTGCGGCGCGCCCGTGCGAGCGGTCACGTTCCAGTCGATGCTGCGAATCTCATCTCCCGGCACATATTCGCGGACCGCATCGAACTCCATGCCGCGCCCTTTGAAGACGCTGAGGTACTCGCCGGCCAACAGATCGTTGACCTGTCGGTTGGCAACGATCTGTATCCGGCGAACTTCTTTCAGGACTTCTGTGACATCTCGGGGCATAGGTCAGGGTTCAGGGTTCAGGGGACGAAATTGATGAATGCTGAATGATGAATGATGAATAAGGCTTATTCATCACGATCCATATTCAGCATTCCGCATTCATCATTCATCACTGCCGTTAAGGCACTGGCACCGATTCCAGCACTTTCTTCACCACGTCGTCCGGCGTCGTCTCTTCGGCTTCGGCTTCGTAGGTCAGAATCACGCGGTGGCGCAGAACCTCGTACGCGATCTCTTTAACGTCCTGCGGTGTCACGTAGCCGCGTCCGGACAGGAATGCGTTTGCACGAGCGGCCAGACACAGATTGATGGACGCTCGCGGGGACGCGCCGTACTCGATGAGCGGTTCCAATTCGGGCATCTTGTAGGCTTTGGGTTCACGCGTGGCGGTGACGACGTCCAGCACGTAATCCTTCACCTTGTCGTCCATGTAAATCGACGCGACGGTCTGCTTGATCGCCAAAAGCTGCGCGGGTTCCAGCACGGGCTTCACTTCGCGCCGGACATCGCCCAGGATGCCATCCACCACGCGGCGTTCTTCTGCTTTGCTCGGATAGCCGACAACGACCTTTAACATGAAACGATCGACCTGCGCTTCGGGCAGCGGGTAGGTGCCTTCCTGCTCAATGGGATTTTGGGTCGCGAGCACCAGGAACGGCTCCTCGAGCACGTAGGTGTGATCACCGATCGTCACCTGATGCTCCTGCATGGCTTCAAGCAGCGCGGACTGCACCTTCGAGGGCGCGCGGTTGATTTCGTCGGCGAGGATCAGGTTGGCGAAGATGGGGCCTTTCTTCGTCGTGAAATTGCCTTCTCTCGGATTGTAAATCAGCGTTCCGATCAAATCCGCCGGGAGCAAGTCCGGCGTGAACTGGATGCGGTTGAACTTGCAGTGGATCGCCGCGGCCAGAGCCTTAATCGCCGTCGTCTTCGCAAGGCCCGGCACGCCTTCCAACAGCACATGGCCGCCGGTCAGCATGGCAATGAGCAGGCGGGAGAGCATCTGATCCTGGCCGACCAGGATTTTCCGCACCTCGGCTCTGACTTGCTCCAGTTGTTCGGAATGCTTTAGGACCTGTTCCTTGATCTTCTGGACATCGATACCGCTCATAGCGTGGGCTGTTCCTCCGTTGAAAGCTCCTTAAATAGATGCTCGAAAACTTGAAAACTTCAAACGTAGATGTGGCACGCATGTGGCCGCGCCGTCTTTTTGGCACGGCCTCATGCGTGCGTTCTGGCTCCACGACCACGCTTGAGCTCGCGCAAGAAGACGCGCGAGCACAAGCGTGCCACCGTTTATGCTTGCACGAAGCTTGCGTTCCACGAAAAATGAGCATAATCTCCAGCCTCGCAGGTTGGGGCCAGCCCAGAGAGTCACGCATGAGTTCGCGCAGAAAAGACGCGCGAACACATACGTGCCACCTTTTTACAAGAGGGTAACGAATTGAACACCAAGCATGGCGTCTTTTGCGCGCTCAGCCTCAGCGCTACGGCAGCGTTCTGTCTAGCTCTGGCCGGTTGCGGCGGCGGAAACTCAGCCGACTCTCTCAGCCGCATACAGAAAGACGGCGTGATGCGCTGGGGCGCGGATGCCAGCGGCGGAGCGCCGTTCGTGTTCGAGAAGGACAACGCCGTCATTGGCTTTGAGATGGACGTCATGGACAAACTGGCCGCTCACATGAAGGTGAAACACGAGCGCGTGCAGGCGGATTGGGATGCGTTGATCGATAATATGCTTGCCGGCCGAACGGATATTGTCGTGAACGGCATCGAGATCAATGAGGCGCGGCAGAAGGTCGTGGACTTTACGGTTCCCTATTGCGCCTATGAACAACAACTCACGGTTCGAGCCGAAGACAAAGACAAGTACAAGACGCTCGACGATCTGAAAGGCAAGCCGATCGCCACGCTCAAGGCCGCCGAAGCCAACAACGTTCTGAAGACGGCGGGTTTCTCAGAGGACTTGATCAAGCCGCAATCCGACTCGTCGATCCCGTACACAGAGCTCGAAAACAAGCGCGTGGAAGCTGTGCTGCAGGAATCCTGCATCGCCGGCTACTATGCCGCTCCGAAGACGAACCTGTATAACGTGCCGAAGACCTTCAGCCCCGGCAAATACGCGATCGCTGTGCGCAAGGGCAACCCGAAGCTTGTCGCTGAGCTCAATCGTGTCATCGAACTGATGAAAACCAACGGGGAACTCGCAGCGATCTACAAGAAGTGGAACATCTGGGCTGACGCGCAAAAAACGATGGGGATCGTAGAGAAGTAATGTTCGTGGTTCGTGGTTTACAGTTCGTGGTTCGTAGTTAGTGGTTCGTAGTTAGTGGTTCGTGGTTGCTGGCTTCGACAACGCTTACGAACCATGAACCCGGAACCATGGACTGAGGAGTTTGGCATCGACTATCTCGCGCGCGAACTTGCTTTTTTTGATCTGCTGAAGGCTGCACAGTACACGCTGCTGCTCACGGCCATCAGCATGCCGCTATCTATTCTGCTCGGCCTGGTCCTGGCGCTCATGCGCCGGGCACGCCTGAGGATTCTCTCCTGGCCGGCGGCGTTTTACATTGAAGTCATTCGCGGGACGCCTCTGCTGGTGCAGATGTTCCTGGTGTACTTCACACTGCCGCAGCTTGGGCAATGGCTGAACACAGACATGCTGACGCTGAACAGTTTCGTGGTCGGCATCCTGTGCCTCGCCGGAAACTATGCCGCTTACGAAGCCGAAATCCTGCGCGCCGGACTCGAGGCGATCGACGCTGGCCAGCGGGAGGCTGCGCTGTCGATCGGCATGAGTGAATGGCAGGCTTTTCGGACGGTGGTCCTGCCGCAGGCTTTTCGCATCGTGGTCCCGCCCATTATCAACGATTTGATTGCCATGCTGAAAGACTCGAGCCTTGTCAGCGTACTCGGCGTGCAAGAATTGCTTAACAAAGCGCTGACGATTGGGCGCAGCAACTTCACGGTTCCGAAGATGCTGGTTGTCGCGGCCGCGATCTATCTGGTCATGTCGCTGGTGTGTTACATGCTTGGAAAATATGCCGAACGGAAACTGCATGTGCAAGGTGCGCCTGAATTGCATCTCGATCAGGTGCACGGGCATTGATGGACAGTCGAGAGTCAAGAAGTCGAGGAGTCCAGACGTCGATGGACCTGAGCACGCAACCCGTCAATGAGCAAGCTGTGGCAACTGCCGCGGAGCCGATTCTTGAGGCCCAAGGCGTCTGCAAGAGTTTTGGCCGGAAGCAGGTGCTCAAGGGCATCGATCTTGCCGTCGAAAAAGCCGAGGTGCTGGCGATCCTTGGCCCCAACGGCTGCGGGAAATCAACATTCCTGCGCTGCCTCAACTTGCTCGAACATTACCAAGCGGGCCGCGTGCTGCTGAAGGGGGAAGTCGTCAGCGAAGGCCACTCTGAGCATCACCATCTGTCCGCGGAAGAACGCGCTGAGGCGCGCCGGCTGCGGCAGCATGTGGGGATGGTTTTTCAGCGCTTCAACCTGTTTCCTCACATGACAGTGCTGCAAAACGTGATGTGCGGACCGCAGCACGTGTTGCGCAAGACGGCCGATGAATGCCGCGCGATTGCCGAAGCGATGCTGCGCAAAGTTGGCCTGTGGGAGAAACACCCGTGCGCCCCGCATACACTTTCCGGCGGGCAGCAGCAGCGTGTGGCGATTGCGCGCGCGTTGGCCATGAATCCCGACGTGATGCTTTTTGACGAAGCCACGTCCGCACTCGACCCCGTGCTGACGAAAGAAGTCTTCAAAGTAATCCGCGAGCTGGCGGCCGATGGCATGACCATGCTGCTCGTGACGCACGATATGGACTTCGCCCGCGACATCGCCGACCGCGTGATATTCATCGACGGCGGCGTCATCGCCGCTCAAGGTACGCCGGAATATATTTTCGATCAGCAGCCCACACCGGGGATACGGAAGTTTCTCGAAAAAGGGTGATTGTGTGGCACGGGCAGGCCGCTGGAGCGTCTTTTTGCTCCAGCGGATTGCCCGTGAATTCGGCGCGCACCTGCACGGGCAATCCATCGGCGCAAGAAGCCGCGCCGATGGCCTGCCCGTGCCACAGACATTTGTAAGTCGGGGCGGCGGTGGTATTCTGAAGATATGAAGGAGCCGCTCGTGCTATGTCCACACCCGAAGGTTTAGCCGCATTGAAAATTGACCGTTCACGCCGCAAGAACGGGGTGCCCGTATGGTCGTTTGTTATCGTCGCTTTCGTCATCGCGGGCGCATTCGCCACGCCGCATCTGATTCAGCATTTTGACGTGGTGGACGTCTCGGTTTCGCCTGCACTGAAGGTGCGCTCCGACGCGGCACGCACGGCTGGATCCGAGCTGAGCGCGGCGGGTTACGTTGTGGCTGACCGGCAATCCACATTGGCGGCAAAAGTGACCGGCCGCCTGACCAAAATGGCGGTCGCCGAAGCTCAGCGCGTCAGCAAAGGCGAAGTCGTCGCTGAAGTCGACCATCGTGAGCAGGACGCTTGGATTGCGCAAGCGCAGGCTGAGGAAGCCGAAGCAGCCGCGGACGTCGAACGCCTGAAAAAAGCGGTCGTGCAAACCGAAGCGGAAATCGTCGCCAGCAAAGCGGGCCTCGACGTGATCGATGCTGAAGTCCGCGAGATCAACGTGGTTCTCGGCGACGCGCAGCGCCGCCTGGAACGCGATAAGGCGGTTGCCGAAAAGAACGCGCTGCCCGCCACGACGGTCGAGGATCGTCTGACCGAAGTTCACGCGGCTCAGGCCAAGATTGCCACCGCCGCGCAGCGCCGCATCGAACAGGTTCAACGCATTGCCGCATCGGAAACGCAGCTCGGGGTCGCACGCGGAGCGGTCTTGGTTGCCCAAGCCAAAGTGCGCTCGGCAGAAGCGCGCCTGAATGTGCTGAAGTCGCAACTGCTCGATTACTTCGTCATCGCACCGTACGACGGCGTGGTGACGGAGAAGATGGCCGAGTTGGGCGAGATTGTTGCGCCGGTCAGCATCGGCGGGGGCATGGCGCGTGGATCGCTGATCACGCTGGCGGATTGGAGTTCCCTGCAAGCTGAAGTCGATGTTTCCGAAACGCAGCTTGAGAACGTCAAGCCGGGCGCCGGGGCGGTCATCACCGTGGATGCTTTTCCTGGCAAGGCGTTCCCCGGGAAGGTGCGCCGGATTCTGCCAAGAGCGGATCGCAGCAAAGCAACCGTTAAAGTGCGCGTGGACTTTTTGAAGCGCGACGAAACCGTGCTGCCCGAGATGGGCACGCGAGTGAAGTTTCTGCCTGGCGACGCGCCCACGGAAACCACGACGCTAAAGGAGCACATCGTTGTCCCCAAGGCGGCGGTGCAGGGACCGTCTGGGGCGCAGTTCGTGTGGGTCGCGGTGGACGATCACGTCCAGAAGCGTGTCGTCGCAACGGGCGAAACTGAAGGCGACAACATTGAGATCAAGAGCGGCTTGAACAACGGCGAGGCCGTCGTCATCCATGGCGCGGAGAAGATTACGCGGGAGCATCAGCGAGTGCGAACGAACAACTAGGGTTCAGGGTTCGGGGGTCAGGGGTCAGGGTTAGGGTTAGGGTTAGGGTTAGGTTAAGAGCATGGCATTGCAAAGCTATCGCGATCTACTGGTGTGGCAGAAGGCGATGGACCTTGTGGTCAGCATATACACTCTCTCTCGCAGCTTTCCAAACGATGAACGATTCGGCCTCACTTCTCAGATCAGACGGGCGTCAATATCGGTCCCATCGAACATTGCCGAGGGATACGGGCGCTCCCATCGCGGGGAGTATTTGCATCATTTGTCTATCGCACGCGGATCGTTGATGGAGGTTGAGACAGATCTGCTGGCTGCTGTACGTTTGGCGTTCGTGACACGGGAGCAAAGTTCTGAAGCCTAGGATCTTTCCCAGGAGGTCGGTAGAATGCTAAACAAGCTAATCGCCTCCTTGGAATCTGGGCGCATTGTCTCCGAGGATGCCGCGCCGTACGGCGACGTAGAAATCCGCACCCTGAACCCCGAACCCTGAACCCCGAACCCTTTCTTTGCCATGCCACCGATTATCGAACTCCGCCACGCCACGAAGATTTATCAAAAAGGTGACGCTGAAATCCATCCGCTCGACGATCTGAACCTGACGATCGAGGAGGGTGATTTCGTCGCCCTTATGGGCCCATCGGGTTCCGGCAAGACGACACTGCTGAATCTGCTGGGTGGGCTCGACACGCCAACGGATGGCGAAGTGATCGTCTGCGGGCAGGATCTCGGCACGCTGAGTTCTCGCGAACTGGCCCACTGGCGCTCCGACCACGTCGCGTACATTTTTCAGGCCTACAATCTGCTGCCGGTGCTCACGGCCTATCAGAACGTCGAACTCCCGCTGCTGCTCACAAGGCTTTCGCGAGCGGAGCGCCGCCAGCACGTGCAGACGGCTCTGCGCATCGTTGGACTGGCCGACCGCATGAATCACCGGCCGGACGAACTTTCCGGCGGACAGGAGCAGCGCGTGGCCATCGCTCGAGCGCTTGCCGCCGATCCGCGGATTCTTCTGGCCGACGAACCGACCGGCGATCTGGATGCGCATTCGGCGCAGGAAATCATGGACTTGCTGCTGACGCTCAACCGCGAACATGGCAAGACGATCATCGTGGTCACGCACGATCCGAAAGTCGCGCACGTCGCCCGGCGCGAGTTGCATTTGGAGAAGGGCGTCTTGATGCGGGATGACGCGAAGGCCGAAGTAACGGCCAGGGTATAGGGTATGGGGTATAGGGTATAGGGTATGGTAAAGGCTAATCCTGTGCGCTGTCGTGAGCCGCACCCATACCCCATACCCAATACCCCATACCCCCATCACGAAGATCCTGCGGCGTTTGGACTACCATGCGACTGCTGTTGCTGAACCTGCTTCGTAAGCCGTTGCGCACCGGCCTGACGGTCTTTGGTGTGTCGGTCGCGCTGTTTTTGTTCTGCTTTTTGGAATCGGTGCTGCATGCGTTCAACGCGGGCGTAAACATGGCCGGAGCATCGCGCCTGATCGTGCAGCATAAGGAGTCGCTTTCGTTTCAGCTTCCGCTCTCGCACCGGTCGCTCATTGCGCAGACGGAAGGCGTAACGCGCGTTGCGCCGGCGGTCTGGTTCGGCGGGATGTACCAGGAGCCGCGCAAGGGCAACGAGGCGCGGGAGGAGTTCTTTCCGCAATTCGGCATGGACATCAAGAATTACCTGCCGCTCTATCCGGAGATTCAGATCCCGCCGGAACAGATCAAGGACTTGATGAATGACCAGGCCGGTTGCCTGATGGGCAAAAAGATCGCCGAGCGTTTGCACAAGAAAGTCGGCGACCGCATCCGCCTGCGCAGCACGATCTGGGGCAAACCGGACGGCTCGATGTACGATTTCAATGTCCGCGCGATCTACTCGTCCGATTCGCCGACATTCGATCAGACGCTGATGTTTTTCCACTACAAGTACCTGGACGAAGCCCGCCAGTTCGGGAAGGCAGGCTGCGGTTTTTTTGTTGTTGGAATCACCGACGCGGGGGCCTATCAACACATCATCGAAACGATCGACAAACGTTTCGCCAATAGCCCCTTTGAAACGCGAACCGTCACCGAAAAAGCGTTCAACATGCAGTTCGTCTCGATGCTTGGAAACTTGCAGCTTTTGATGCGTTCCATCGGCGGCGCTGTCGTCCTGGCGATGCTGCTGGTCTGCGCAAACACGATGATGATGAGCGCTCGCGAGCGCACGCGCGAAATGGGGATACTCAAGTCCATCGGCTTCACGGATCTTCATGTCTTCGCGCTGCTGATCGGCGAATCGCTGTTGATCGCGTTGATTGGCGCCGCGCTGGGCGCCGGCGGAGCCTTTCTGATGGCGAATGTCCTGCACTTCAATCCTAAACCGGACTTCTTCCCTATTTTTTATCTTCCGCGCAATTCGCTGATCATGGCGTTCTTGATCGCCGCCGGAACGGGCCTGGTGAGCGGATTGGTTCCCGCGATCGCCGGCATGCGGTTGAAAGCGGTGGAGGCGTTGCGGACGGTTTGAGCGGGTCGTTGGTCATTGGTCATTGGTCATTGGTCATTGATCTGAGGAGCTGTTTCAAAACGTCGTCAGCCGTCCCTACGGGACTTTCGCGAAAAGGGTGCGACTCGCGGACCCAGCACTGAAGTGCTGGGCTAGTTTCATTCGGTCCCTACGGGACGGTTTTGAATCAGCTTTTATGTGCCGGAGTACCGCGTTCATCTGGCGACCTTCAACACGTACCATGTCGTCGGCGGCTGGCCGAGGGGCAGAGACCAACCGGCATCCGTTTTCTGCGCAGGAATTTCCCCGCCCAGCGCACGGCCCGCGCCGTCGAGCGGCTGAGCGCTGACGGCCGTCGCTCCTTCCAGCCCGCGCAAGATCACTGCGCCGCGCACGGGTTCGATGCACGCTGGCGCCTTGCCCCAGCGCTGCAGCGTTTTCCGCTTCTCATCCCACTGCTGGCCCGTGTTTTCTACACGCGCGCACGCCGTCAGCAGCAACGTTGCGGCGCGCGAAATCTCGCGCTGATCGAGAGACTGCAGCGTCAGCGCGCAGAAGGGGGTGTCGATCTGCGCCATAAGATTGGCGCTCGATCTTCCCGCTGCTTTGCAGTGCCCGATCAGAGCTTGCGAGCGCGGCGTATCGACGACCACTTCGCTTGCCGCCTTGTTTTTGAACTGCCAGGCCAGTTCGCCGGTGTCGGAACGGATTGGATCATCCGCGATGACTTGCGCCGGCATCAGCGCCGGGCCGTCAAACGAACCCAGACGCACGCCGTGAGCGAGCGCCGTCAGCGGGTTGAAGCCGGGGCTGAAGAGCGGCCAGTCGGACTTGGGCAGCCGAATGCTTTCCAAAACCTGTTCGCGCGTCATCGAGCGTGTGACGGTCTCCTTGGCGGGGCGGATGTCGCCGCGCAGAAACATCAGCGCGCCGGCGCGAAGCTGCGTCATCTTTACCGGATCGGGGAAGAGATCGAAGTGGCCGACAGGCATGACCGATTCCGCGACGGCATCTTTGTGGCCCAGCGTGTACCAGAAGATGCCGTCCCAGTCCTGAAACGCGGCATAGGCCGCCAGGATCGGAATGCCTTCGCACGCCGCTTCGGCCGGGAAGGGATGGTTGGCCTCCGAAACCGTATACGGCATTCCCGCCAGCGGCGTGCGCGCGAGTTGGACGATGCTGCACGTAGCGGGCTCATCGGCCATGGGCGTGTTCCAGATCGTGAAGCCGCTGCGCTTGCCGTCAATCATCACGTAGTTTGGATGCTGCCAGTACACGTGCCCATCCACGACATCCAGCACGCTTGTGGAACTGACGTGCGGATAGCCGCTGCGGCCGTGGCTGTGATCGGCGCTGCCGACCAGAGGCGCCTTGACGCCGAGTTCGTCGCGCAGGAATTTCTTCATCTCCTGGAAATACGTGCGCTCTGTTTCGATATAGAACGCGGCCTCGGTCTGGAACCTCAGCTTGGACGCCTTCGCGAACTCGTTGGGCTGCAAGCGCGGGATCAGCTCACCCGCCGGCGCCTTTGCTTCCGTGCGCAGTTCCGTGAGCTCATTTTCCTTCAGCTTGCCGCGCAGCCAGGCGTTGTAGAGCGTGGTCAGGTCTTTTTCGTAGCTGGCGGGAATGTCGGTCCACGTGCCGGGGTTCTTTGTGGTGTTTCTGCCGAGAAGGCGCCCGTGCATCCACGATTCCACGAGCGAATTCTCATTCACCAGTTCGACGATCGCGACCGCCGGCTCGTTCCGATATTCCGACTGCGTGTACGGGTTGCGATGGGTCAACAACGCGCGCGCGTATTCCCGCTGCAATTCCAGCAGGCGCGGATCGAAGTACGTCAGGGCTTTCGCGTAGCCGAGCAGATCGCAGTCCTTCACGCCGTCGCCGGGTTTGTACGCGTGGGCCACGTTCAGGTTCAGATTCGCGTAGATTCCACGCTTCTTGAGTTCAGCGATAAAGAAATCGAGAAGATCGAGCTGCGCGGGATCGAGCGTGCGGGTGTCATCGCGCTTGGCGTCGATCAGGCCCTTCGGTGCGAAAGCGTCGAGGAAGTGGAAGCGCACCGCGTTCACGCCGCACTGAGCGAGGCGCTTGGCGAGCAGCGGCGCGCTGGCTTTCGCCGGCAAGCCGGCCGATTGTGTGGCGTTGACGCCCCAGAGCCGCAGGCGCTTGCCATCGCCTTTCACGAAGTGCCCGTTGGCGATGCGCACCGGTCCGTCTTTGCCGGCGGGCGCGTCGAGCAAAAAGGAAAGGTCGGCCGGCGAGGCGGCCTCCGCGGTCCAGTCTACTGGAAATGGAACGAACTCGTTCTCCGCCGCCGTGGCGACGCCGGAGAGAGCAAGAAGCGAGCAGGCAACGACGGTCAGCGCACGCAGCATACGAGTGTTTCCGTGAGGAATCCGAGACACCGATTGTTCTACTGTAAACCTTTGGCCGTCCCCACCTGGCTCTTAGCTCTTGGCTTTTAGCTCTTGGCTCTTAGCTCTTAGCTCTTGGCTCTTAGCTCTTGGCTCTTAGCTCTTAGCTCTTAGCTCTTAGCTCTTAGCTCTTAGCTCTTAGCTCTTAGCTCTTGGCTCTTGGGAGCAACAACCCGCACAGTAGAGATAGGCACTGATGGAGATACACCGAAAACGCGCGTTGTCGCTTACTTGAACGCTCCCAGCGGCGGCTGGATGCCGGTCAAAACGCCGGCGGGGGCTGGATGAAGGAATTGGATGATGGGCAAATCGCCGTTGACCTGTCGCGGGAGGACCAACTGCGTTTCATCAACGCTTAGGAAGTCCTTGTCGGAGAGCTTCAGGCCGAGGTCGAAAGAGTTGTGTTCGGCGTCGCATTTTCGCGGATCGAACTTGGAGATATCCGCGCGAGATTTGTAGCTGAGATTATTGCGCAGCTTGTGGCCGAAGCCATCCACATCAGTCACGTTGTCTGAAAGCCGGCAGAGCATGTTGAAGTTCACGCCGTTGCGGAAGGCGGTGTTGTTGAACCAGTCGCTGCCGCCGGGATGGTGATTGGAGTAGAAACCGCTGGCCTTGTTGCCGACGGCCAGACAGAAGCGGACGGTGTGGCGCGGGATCGGGTTCGGCAGTTTCTCGGCGGGCATCTTGCCATAGCCGCCGGCTTTGAAGCCGTTGCCGTCGCCCAGAGACTCACGTTTTGGGGAGAGCCCGTTGTAGAACGCCCAGCAGTTCTCGAAAGTCACGGCTTCATGCGCGTTGATGCAATCGAAGCCGTCGTCGCTGTTGAACCACGCTCGGCAGCCGCGAAAAATGTTTCCCGTTCCTCCTTTTGGAGGATGGCAGCCGAAGCCGTCGGTGTTGCCGCCCTTGCCGTCTTCCGAGATAAAATCGTGATTGCGGTAGGCGTCGCAGTTTAGAAAGAGATTGTCAGAACCGCGCAGGCTGTAGATGCCGATGGCCTGGCCGTCGTGCATGCTGAGCCGTTCGTAAATGTTGTGGCTGCCGTCGTTCTCAAAGCAGATGGATTGAGTGTGCTCCAGGATGGTCACCTGCACGCCAATGACTTCCAGGCCCTTGATATGAATCCAAGAACCGTTCGTATAGAACGCGGTAACACGCAGGCCTGCCGGTTTGACCGCGGAGAAGTCGAACACCGGTCGTTCATCCTTGTAGGCCCAGTAGTTAATGCGCTTGTCCGGCTCGCCGCTTTTATGCAGATCCATAACGTGCGCGAAGATTCCTTTTTTTCGAGCGATCTGCTGCTCCTGGACAACGTACGTGCCGCCACGAATGTGGACCGTATCTCCGGGTGAGGCCGCATCCTGTGCGCGCTGGATTGTCGCGAAAGGTTTTTCGAGCGTGCCCGAATCGGCATCGTTGCCGTTGGGTGAAACGTGGAATTCCGCGGCGCAAATGTGCGTGGCAAATGCCAGCAGACAGAACAGTCCGGTTTGACGTGCGTGCTTCATGCGCTCCACTTTCGACCGACTATGGCTTCTTTGTTGATTCGATCTTCAGGCGTCCGTTGAAAAGATCGTCCACAAGTTTGTAGCCGTCCGGATCATAGGTTTTGATGAACTCCGGGCCGGGTTGCATGGGCGGCATCGCAGCCGGCCAGTCGCCGCGTCCGCCGACGTACCATAAGGCCATCTCCGCGAGATACTCGTGCTCGTTCGATCCGCCGTAGATCGGTTTTCCATCAGGCAGTTCCCAGAGTTTTTTCGCGCGAGCGCTCGCGTAGGTCGTCTTGATGAGATCGCGAACGTTCTTCGAAACGCCGTAGGCGTGGATGGTGTGCGTGAACTCATGCGACAGGATGTCGCGGCCCTTGTAGCGATCTTTCGGCAGCTTGAGCAGATTCTCTTCGCCGCAACTGCAATGCAGTCCGCCCATGCCTCGCGCGCGCTCATCCAGGGTGATGCGGGGGTTCTCGCGAAGCGGCACGCCTTTCTGCTTCCGGAAATCAGGCAGGTCGGTCTGGCCCTGGTCTTTGCCGATGATATGCACTTCGGCGCCGGCGTTCAGCAGGTTCTGCAGGATGACCGGATTGTTGCGCAACAGGTTGTCCACGCGACGCCAAGCTTCATAAAAAGCATCATCCGCGACGACAGTGGAGGCTTTGATCGGCAGGCCGTGATAGGCGAACGCTTTTCCGAAAAAGTCCTGTTCGGGCGGTTCGATCTTCCGCACCGGGAGATCGGAAATCGTCTGCGCCGTCTTCTCGGCATCGGGCGAAGCAGCTAACGCCGATGCTACGGCGGTGCAGAGCGCCAGCGCCATTATCCTTTGCAGCATGTCTGATCTATTTTCCTCGCACGGCGACTGGTCCACTATAACCACTTGTGGGCTTCGTGCCAGATTGAGCAAGCAGCGAACGCCAGCATGGCAACGCATGCGGATGCTCCGGCGAGATCGAACTTCAGCCTCTCTTGCAGCTTGGCGTAAAGGCCGCCGAGCAGATAGCCGATTCCGGCCGCAAGCAGCGCATAGGCGGTGAAGCAAAACCAGCTCATGGCCGGCGGGCCTTTTATGCTCCCCGTCTCCCAAAGATGCAGCGTTGGGTAATACTTCAGGATCGGAAGCAGGCCAAACATCGCGCACAGATAGACGGCGACGAATAGCTGAAGCGCGAGACTGCACCGGCAAAGTCGTTCAATGGGCTTCATCTCTAGATTCCCTTTAGGTTGTTCAGGACGAGGCTCGCGACGTAGCCGTACAGGACGATCACGAACAGCGAGACGGCGGAGACGCGTCTGAATCGAACCACTTCTTTTTCGTCGGCGATTCGGGAAATCAGCCAATACGCGAGCAACAAAATAAGGCCGAGTGCGCTCAGGTGCTCTTTGACCTCAAAGAAGAAGTTCGCGGGCTTGAGGCCCTCGGCGCGCTCAAAATATAGGGCGCGCACGTAATAGCGGTAGGTCGGATAGATCAGCACGCCGCTGACGAACGTGACGATGTAGCTCCACAGCACCCACTGATTTTGCAGTCCTCGCGCCGCCAGTGTGCCGCGCAGCGCTCGCCACGCCAAGTGCGCGAGCGAGCCGATGAGCACGACCGCCGAGAGTGCGTGAAGGACGAGAATCCATTTGGCCGCGCCTTCGAGGAAGATGTGCATTCAGGTTCCTTTCTTTACTGGCTCGTCAGCGCCAGAAATTTGCCTCCACCGGCTGCGAAGACCCGGCCGCCGGCAACGATAAGCCCGTCGCAGGCCTGGCTGGTGACGCCGGAGAGTTCGCCGAGTGATTCACCGGACGAAGCGAGCACGGTCAGGCTGCCGGCGGTGCTGCTGGCGGGCGTGAGCAACTGACCGCCCACATATGTCGGCGGCGCGCACAGGCCGCTGGTTGCGTCCTTGCGTTGCCAGAGCAGGTGACCATCGGCAATCGCGAAGGCTTTTCGTCCGGCGGAGACATAAACAGCATCAGGGGTGAGCGCCAAGCCGCCCAGAAAAGCGCCGTTGATTTTCTGTTCCCAGGCGAGCCGGCCATCGGCGAGGCTGAAGGCGCAGAGCATATCGCCTGGGAGCAAGACCAGCAGGCGTTCGCCCGCCACGCAAACGGAACCCTTGCCATGCACCTCGGCATGTGTCTGCTGCCAAAGCTGGCGGCCGTCTGCGGCGTTGCAGGCCAGGACGGCGCCGCTGGAGGTCTGGAAGTAGATGCGGCCGTTCGACAGGGCCGGGACGAGAACTTCGCCGCCGAGCTCGTTGCGCCAAAGCGTTTTGCCCGAAGCGGCCTCCACGCAGAAGGCGGCGCGGCCGTCTCGCGAGGTGCCGTAGAGGCGTCCGCTTTCGGCGCCCAGATAGTTCCAGCCTTCGTCGGGCTTGGGGCTGGAGTAGACAGCCAGTTCCTTGCCGGTGCTGGCATCCAAAACGTGGCACACGTTTCCGTCGGTGACGTAGAAGTGCCGCTGCATGACGCAACGATCGGGGAACCCTTTGGCCTTGAAGAAGTCGCCGCTCGCGAAGGTTCTGCTCCAGCGCTCGTTGCCGGTGCGCGCGTCAAAGGCTGTGATTTCGCCGCCGGGTTTTCGCGGAAACTGAACGGTGACGGCGCCCACAATGACCAGATCGCGCCAAGCGAGCGGCTTGTAGCTGCCGACTCTGCCAGCCAGCTTTTTTTCCCACAAGATGTGCGTGGGCATTTCGAAGTTCGAGAGTTCTACGCTGCGCGTATTGGCGGCGTCGCCATCCACGAAGCGCCAGGAGTCACCGCAGGCACAGCCGGATTCTGGCACGGAGTTCCGCACGAAGAAAACGACGGCGATTGCGGCGGCGGCGGTAAGAACTGCTGCAGCCACCCACCCTTTTCGGCGCGACGGAAGCCGGCGCTCTTTCTGCAACTCAACCGCCCCGAGCGCCAGGATGCGATCGGTAACCGATTTCATTGCCGGTGGCGGCTGCTCAACGCCCAATCCAGCGCGGAGGGATTGATATTCAAACCGGCACGCGGAGCACGCGGCCAGATGCGTCTCGAATTCCGTCCGTCGCTGGGCATCGAGTTCGTCCAGAATGGCGGCGTCCATAGCCTCCGACGCTTGCGGGCAATCCATAGACAAGCTCCTGTGACGTTCTGGTCGAAACGTAACCCAGCCGACTCCGAGCGGTCTTTAACAGCCTTCAACACAGAGGCACAGAGAACACAGAGGTCACAGAGAATAGATTAGAATTGGAACCGCGGCGAACTCTGCGTCTCAGCGTTGAAAGCTGTTCTCCTGCCCGGGTTGAACGTTTGCGTCAAAATAGGTACGGAGCAGCGTGCAGTTCGGGACAGGTTTGCGCTAGATTTTGCCTTTGGTTTCGGCGGTCTTCAGACGTTGGCGAACTTGGGCCAGGGCGCGATAGGCGCGCTTTTTGGCCGCGTCGGTTGAGAGGTCAAATTTCGCGGCGATTTCTTCAAAGCACCAGCCCGCATGAATGCGCAGGATGAGAATTTCGCGATCTTCCGCGGGGAGTTCCTGAAGCGCGCGTTGAGCGTCGAGATATTCCTCGCGGGCCTCGGCGTGAACAGCGGCATCCGGAGCCGGGTCGCGTTCCGCCGAACTACTGTGGCGCGACGCCGTCGCACGCCGGGCGCGTTCGTCGCGGCAGAGGTTGCGCAAGATGGTGAAGAACCAAGAGGAGAACGATTGGTCTTTCTGGTACGAAGTCCGTGCGCGAATCACGCGCAGAAAGCACTCCTGCACGGCGTCTTCGGCGGCAGCGCGGTTGCCCAGAAGCATCTGTGCGGCGTGCAGCGCTCGATCCATGTGGCGCGCGACGATTTGTTCGAACAGAAGATTGTCGCCGCTGCGGGCGAACGCCGTCATCAACTCCTCGTCGGTGGGATTGCTTGAACTCAGCGACATGAGGGCCTTTTTACTACCGCATGGGGGCGGTGAAAAGGTGGGGTTCAGGGTTCAGGGGTCAGGGTTCGGGGTAAAATGTTCCTGAATTAGGTTGACGTTAAGGTGTCATATATGGTATATAGTTGGGTAGAGGTCGTTCCGAAACATATTGATCTCGGACTGGCGTTGATTAAACGCTGGCGAGGGAAACCGGGCGAATCTCGAATATCGCAGGACTGATCCACGGACAATCTAGCAGCTTGTAGCGCGACGATGGCGTCACGTGCTTGCGTAGCATGTGACGGGTGGCGCGTGGCGGGTGACGGGTGGAATCGTTTGCGATGAGGTGGAGGGTGGGAGCATGGGAATTCAGAATTCAGAGAGCAGAATGCAGAATGGCGGAGGCGAGTGCGGTAGCACGAATGGAGGCGAGAGTGCTACGCAGGATATTGGCGCCCCCTCACCCCTAACCCCTCTCCCTCGCGGGGGAGAGGGGGACCGAGGGGCACGCTTGAGTTCGCCGCAAAAGGACGCGGCGAACACAAGCGTGGCACCCTGCACTATGGATGAAGACACGGGCAGCCAACAGCAAAGCGGCGGTGCCGCGGCCGAAGGGGCTGCCCGTGGCACTGGAACGACGGAACGGAGGCGGAATCCGGAGTTGGTGAGGATGTTGGGGTTGGAGCCGGAGGATTTGCTGGATCCGGGGAAGTCGATGTTGTCGGGTGGGTTGCAACGGCTGTGGGCGACTCAGCGGGCGATGGAGTTGCCTCTGAAAACGGAGCAGGAAGAAGAAGAGGAAGGCCGGGAGCTGACGAAAGAGGAAAAGGAGGAACTGGAGTATCAGCGGCTGAAGGCGATCGAGGATTCGCCGTGCTGCAAGGCAGTGCCGGACGAAGAGCCGGAAGCGCCGCCGCCGCTGTGGCGATCGATGACGGGGATTTTTCCGGAGAACGAGCGGGCGATGTCGCCGGCGGGCCGGGCGATGCGGCTGGAAGAGTTCGTCGACGTCGTGATGAAACTGCTGCGGTATGAGATGGAGCAGGAGCAGGCCAAGCCGAACATTTATCACACGGTGTTTTGGGATCCGTTGCCGCAGGTTTGTTTTGCGCTGGGGATCGCTCGGGCGCAGTTGACGCGGCTGAGCCGCGAGGCGACGGGGTTGAGCGCGCATGAACTGGTGGATGCGATTCGCGTCGAGAAGGTGAAAGAGAAGATGAAAGAAGAAGTGAGGAAACGAATTCAGAATTCAGAGAGCAGAATGCAGAAAGGAACGGAAGGGCTCACCACAGAGGACGCGGAGGACACAGAGGACGGGCTTAAAAGGAAGGCAACGGTCGCGAGTGTCTACGCGGAGATCAAGAAAGAGCGGAAGGGGCCGCAATTTCATCGCGGGGTTTGGGCGCTGGGGTTTGGGTTTCCGAACTATCTGAGGTTTTATCGGGCGTGCCTGTTTTACTACAGGCTCGCGCCGCAGCAGTTGGAACTGGTCGCGATTCAGGAGGTGCTCGCGGAGGAAAACGGGGGCGAAACGGCCGGCACGGAGGCCGGCACCACCACGGCCGGCACGGAGGCCGGCGCTACCGACGGAAGCGAGGCTGAGAAAAAAGAGGAGGAGGCGCGAGTGCGGGAGGCTTGCGCTCAGGTGCGTGCGCGCCACGTGCAATTTTTTACAGAGATCACGCGGAGGGTTTGGCAAGAGGTCTATGAAGGAGGGAAGGGCGCTGAAGCGGCGGCGGGATGAGCGGATTTTGGATTTTTGATTTTGGATTTTGGATTTTGGATTAAGCGGCGAACGCGAAAGCGGGAAGGCGGACGACCACGGACGAACCGGAGCAGCGGGCGAGGACGCCCGCACTACGGCCGCTCCCTTACGGTCGCGGTTCTGATGCGCGCGGCGTCGCCAGGTTCTCTGCGGCTCCGTGTTGAAGTCGTGGGCTTTTGGGTGGGCTTAGGCGGGCGGGGCGGCGGCATGGCGAAGCGGGGCGGCGAAAGCCTACAAAAAGCCCCTCGGCGTTTGGCGCCAAGGGGCTTTTGATGAACAGACGCGACTCTGAGTGGCTTGCGCTACAGGCTGCGCGCGCCGGGGCAGGCGGCGGCTTCGAGTTCGAAGAGCAGCTCGGGGCGGCAGACGTCGGCGATGCAGGTGATGATCGGCCAGTCCAGTTCGGCGGAGAGCTCGTTCCAGACGCGCTCGACTTCCGGCGTCTTGCAGTAGGCGATGCCCTGCACGACTTCGTTATCGCGGCAGTCGATGTCCTTGATCACGGCCTTCACGTTCGCCAAGGTCTCAGTAATCTGCGCGCGAGGATCGCCGATGTGGCCGCTGGCGCCGGAGGTGTCGATATCGGCCGTTCCCGAAATGTAGCCGACCTCGCCGGCAGGCATCTGTGCGCGAGCGCCGCGCGAGAAAGCCGAGCCGTAGTTGAAGGCCGAGTGCTGGTTGCCGGCGACCGGATAGTATTTCGTCGCCTGTTGCGGGCCGCCGAAGACCGCCATGATGTCCACGCAGCACTGTGGAACCTTGCCGTTCTTCTTTTTCTTGAGGACCGGTTCGATCACGCCCGGCGCGATGCCGATGCCGGTGCTGGCCGGCAAGCGCGTGTCGCCCACGCATTCGCCCAGCAGCTTGCGCGCAAGGAAGAACTCGCGGCGGACCTTGTTGAACTCGGCGTAGTCGCGGTCGATGTCCTTCAGGAACCACCACGTCCGCGCAATCGAATAGAAATCGCCGCCGGCCAGCGTCACCAATTCTTCGGCTTTTTCGAACGCGCGCTTGGACTGCGGCCCAAACTCCCCGGCTTCCGGAGCCTGAATCTGCGAGAGCGTCACGTACTTGCGCTCCCCGACTTTCAGGATGCGGCCGGAGCCCAAGCTCTTTTTGACAAGCGGCTCAGGTTTGCCGACGCCTGCGACGGCATGGATTTGCACGCCGGCCAGCGGGCCGGCGAAACCTGGCGCGACAGCCAGCCACGTCGGCGGAACGCCGTCATCGAACGAACCGTATGCGGACGCGCGGATGGGAGCGGCCTGCTGGAGCGCGGCCGCGGTGCCGACGACACGTTCTTCGAGAATGCAGGCTTCATGGGCTTTCAGAAGGCGCGCGATTCCGGAAAACGCTTCCTTCGCTTGCGTGACGACCGGTGCGCCGGGCGCGGGCAGAACCGTGATGTACAGTTCAACGGCGTCGCCGGAGCGGATGACACGGGTGTCGATGCAAGCAGATGTCGCTGCGAGATCGCTCATAGTGAGTTTAGATACTCCACTAGTGCGTCAATGTCCTGAGCCGAGAGACCGGAGGTCACCCCATGTTCATTGTTCGGATTCATCTTCGTGATCACGTCTTTGAGCGTCGCGGCCGAGCCGTCGTGGAGATAGGGCCGGGTGCGCCAGACTTCGAGCAGGGTCGGCGTGAAGAAATTGGCGGTGTTGTCGAAGGAACGTTTCGTGCCGACATCGTGCTCCTTCAGGTCGGTGTGGTATTCGCCGGTGTGGCAGGTGCCGCACTTGGCCGAATCGCCTTTGAAAATCTTCTCGCCCTTCTTGGCCAGATCGCTCATCTTTCCGTCCTTCAAGAACGGGCTGGCATCGGGCTTCAGAGAGCGCAGATACGCCTGCACCGCGTTGACTTCCTGCTCCGTCGGGACGCGGAATTTGATGTGCTTGAATCCGCCCAGGACGGACGCTTCCATGTTCGCGCGCGCGCCCTGCCAAGTGGTCGGCGGAGTCAGATGCGCGTAGACGAGCGACTTCGTGTTCTTCGGATTGCCGATTCCGTCGTTGAGCAAATCCCAATTCAGGCCGTCAGCGCGCTGATCGGACGGGTGGCAAGTGACGCAGCTCAGCCAGTTCTGATAGGTCGTGATGCCGTCATGGAAGAGCATCTCGCCTTGGCGAACCAGGTCGGCTGTCGGCTGAGCGCCCAGGGGCAGCTTGGCTTCGACCTTGCCGGTGGCGCCGTCGAAGAGAACTGCTTCGCCGGTGAAGTACGTCGCAACGGCGACGGTCTTGCCGTCAGCCGAGACGTCCATGCCGCGCGGACCATCGCCGGGGATTTCGAACTTTTCGGTCAGGCCCATCGCATAAAGGGCGGCCAGATCGTTGGCCAGAGCGGCGCGCTGCTTGGGATCCTTCTTGATTTCCTGCCAAACCGGAGCGGTCGTCGGATCGCGCTTCTTCTCCGCGGCGACTTCGGCGATTCCGCCGGCCAGCAGCTTGTGGAGCGAGCCCATGTCCACCTTCTGCACGCGGCGCACGCCGGCCAGAGAGACCCAGAGCGTGTTGCCGTCTTTCGAGAGCGCCAAGCCCCACGGATCGGACGCGCCTTCGGAGAGGCGGTCGAGCAGGACGGTGGCGTACTGCGCTTTCGCGGTCAGGTCGATGATTGTCAATGCGTTGGTGTTGATCCAGCCACGTTCGAGCTGCGTGGTCGGCAGGCTGGTGCGGCCGAGAGTGTGGGCGACATAGGCCCATTTGCCATCGGGCGAAACCAGCACTTTACGAACGCTGGTCGAACCAGCCGGCAGAAGAATGCTGCTGATCACGTTGAACTTTTCGAGGTCGATCAACGTGATGGCCGCCGCGCAGTCCGGATCCACGGCAGGCATAGCCGGAAGCAGGTTGCCTACAACGGCCAGCGGGGCGGTCGGACTGACCGCGACAAAGTACGGATTGCGCGGCACGGCGACGCAGGCTTCCTGCTTGCCGCTGGCGACGTTGATGATGGACACGTTGTCGGTGAAGCTGTTCGCCACGACGAGCAGGCCACCCTTGAGGGCCACGCCCACGGGCCGCACGCCAGTTGGCAGATGGCGCAGCACCTTGCCCGAGGCATCGACCTCCGCCACCGAGTCGGCTTCGTACTCGGCGACGTAGACCTTCGAGCCGTCTGCGGCCCAAGCCACCGCGTTGCCGCCGCCCTTCAGTTCGGCTTCGCAGGCGATTTTCTTGCCGGCGACGTCGAAGAAGACCAGGGACTTTGCGGTGCGATCGGAGACCGCCAGCAGTTTGCCGTCGGGTGAGAAAGCGGCGTCGAACGCGGAGCGATATTTTTCGCCCGCGCTGGCCAGAGGTGACAGGAGCACCCCGCAAAGCAGAGCGAGAACCACTGTGGAGGTCGCTCGAACAGCCCAAGTGTGGTGAGGATTATTGTGAAGCATTGGCTCCTTCTCTTCACTCTCAAGTCAGCGCGGCCGCGCTGCTGGACCAGTAAAGTTGCCTTACCCCCGCAGGCAAGGTCGCCGAGCTTAGACAACAGTTCTAGTTCTTTTACACCGCTGTTTTCAGTGCGTCACTGTTTTATCATTTTTTCTTGAAGATGTAATGGATAAACCTAACACCTTTTTAGAATCGGATGTTCCAAAAACAACGTTCTATTGTTAGTACAAAAGAATCGAAAAATTCGTTTTGAAAAGGAAAGCGTTGCTAAAGGAATTGATAAACGTCACGCAAGGAAAAGTAAATCCCGATGGCGATCAGAATGGCTCCAGCACAGCGTGAAATCGTTCGTACAACGCGGTCTGCGGATTTCAGGCGAGCGCGCGCAACTTCCATCCCGCGCCCACATAACAGAATCGTAATGATGACCGGAAGCGCGACGCCCAAGCTATACAACACCGGGTACAGAAGCGTTGAGCCTTGCCCCACGGCCAGCGGCAGCAACGCACCGAAAAAAAGTCCTGCCGAAGCCGGACAAAACGAAAGTGCGATCAATCCGCCTAAAGGAAAACTGAACCACAATGACCAATCACGGCCATCTTTTGACGAGAATTTTTCGAGTTGCGTGGTTGGGCTCCAGCTTCCGAGCAATCCGGCCAGAAGCATCCCGACCAGGATCAACAGCGGCCCGGCGAGCCGCCGACTGTAAAATTGGAGGTGCTCCGCCACGACGGGAACGGAAAGCGCGCCCCACACCAACAGCAGCGCGAGCAGTGAATAGGTGAACGCAAGGCCCAGCGCAAACAACAGCCCCGCCGCCAGAGCGCGCCGCGTCGTACGCGCCTGGCCACACAGAAAGGAGAGTGCCGCCAGATTCGCGGTAAGCGGACAGGGATAGATGGCCGTCAGCAACCCGTAGCCGATCGCACCGAGCGCTCCAAGGAGGTACTCGTTCATCGCGAGCCCCTCTCTTGGAAGCGAGTCAGTTCGTCGCGGAGCATCGCCACGAACTTCTCGCGCGAATCGGTGAGCCGCCAGGCGTCGGCCAGCACTTTGTTGCAGACCTCCGCCTTGTTCCGGACCCCGATCAGCACGACGGAACTGGTGAACAATCCGTAGCGTTGCACGAGCGGCTGGTTCTGCGGGTCATCCATATTGATCTCGCGGTAGACGACCTGCTCGTGAGCGAGTTCGCCGGCGAAATAGCGCCCCAGCGCGTCGGCCGTATACGCCTCCATATTGTTGCAGAACGCGCAGCGCTCTGCCCGATGGAAAAATGCGACCAGCACATAGTCGCCTGCGGGAAGTTGAAGCGTCTGCGCGACGGTAGCGTTAGTACTGGGTGTGCCACTGCTGGCTGGCCCGGCAGTGCGTGGAAGACGGGTGAAAATCAATACTAGCGTCAGTATCACGAATGCCAGCAAGACCCAGCGCAGCGCCAAGAGCCAGCGTGCGCCGCGTGGCGGATGCAGCAATTCGGCGAGCACACTCTGGCGCAGAGCGGCATTAACACTAAAGGAGGGAACTTCCCCTTGCACCGCAATCTCACCGGTCAGCGCGTAGAACGCCACGCGGCAGCCGCCCGGCGGCGCAGGCTGCACGTAGCTTTGCAGCACGCCTGCTTCGACCAGAACGTTCGCCGCGCCGACGTCGCTGGAGGGACAGCAACCGCCGGCCTCGCGCGGATCGCTGCCGGTGAGAACGAAGTACGGGTCTTGGCGCTCGATGAGTTTCTTGAGGCGATCGCGCGTGGGGGGAGAGGCGGAGCGCAGGGCGCTCAGCGCGGCGGGGGTGAGCGGATGGGTGGCGTTCGTGCTTGTCATACGCCACCACCAACGTTTTCACGCGCCTGCTTCTGTAGTTCTTTTTCGATTGGCAGAGCGGGCAGCGTAGTCATGATAAAGCCGCAAATCACGCACTCGAAGAAATGGATTGTGGTTCCTTCTGGACTCACGCCCATCGACATTCCGGCCTTTGAGGCCAAGTACAAGCCCAATGCCCAGAATCCGCCAGCAAGAAGTCCGCTGCCAACCCCCAGAACTGCCGCGTGTCGTGTGGCCGCTCGAGTCTGCCACAGTCGGGCCAGCGCAACGCCCCGCAGCCCTCCAGTAAGTGCCAACATGATCGTGTACCAGATCAGGTATTGCACATTGACGTCCGAGAACGCTACACCTAGCCATCGGGGTAGTCGCCACGCTGCATATTCCGTCAGCCACAGCGCAACAGTCCACATTAGCGCGCCGCCGGCCGCGGAAAGGCTGCGTCGCCCCAAAGCTGGACCGGTAAGGAGCGCGTACTCCTCTACAAGCGCCACGACCCATAGCCAGAACTCGAAGTTTCCGTGGAGAGCGTACGCAATTAAGGCGCGAGATGCCTCGTACGTGACGGCTCCGGCCAGCACCCCGCTCAGCATCCCCGCCGCCAGCGGCGTGCGGAACAAGCCGAACTCACGGCGCGGTGCAGTCGTCTGCACGGCTTCCGTTACGCTGGTTTCAGCCATCCCACTCGTCACACGTCACCCGTCACCCGTCACGCCAACGCTCTTTGCCGCGCGACAATCTCGATCAGAGCCCGCGCTAGATCATCCACGTCCGTCGCCGTTGTGTCGCGGCCCATTGAAATCCGGACAGTTCCCAGCGCCTCAGCCTTCGATCGTCCCAGCGCCAGAATCGCCCGCGAGGGCTCCACTTGGTTGGAGTGGCACGCCGCGCCCGTTCCGACGGCCATCTGCCGCAGGCTCAGTTCGGCCACCAAAGCCTGCCCGACTGTACCGGCGAATGAGAGCGAGACCAATCCCGCCAGGCCGTTCTCCAAGTCCGAATTCAGCAGCGCGTCGGGCACGCCCGAGCGAATCTTTTCGGCGAGCACGCCCGCCAGTTCGCGCAGACGTTTCGTCTCGCTGGGCATTGCTTCGAGACTCAGCTTCAGCGCCGTCACTGCTGCGGCGAGGCCCGCAACGTTTTCTGTCCCGGAGCGCAGCCCGCCTTCCTGCCCACCGCCAAGAATCTGAGGAACGAGGGGATGAGCCACAGAGGTCACAGAGGTCACAGAGTTCACGGAGGAACGGAAAGGGTTCAGGATTCGGAGGGGAGGGTTCAGGAAAAAAAGAACGCCTCCAACGCCACGCGGTGCGCCGAATTTGTGCGCGGAGAACGTGTAGAAATCCACGGGCAGATCGGCAAGCCGCAGCGGGAGATGGCCGAGCGCCTGCGCGCCGTCCACGTGCAGCAGCACGTTCTTGCGCCGGCAGATCTCGCCGAGCGCCGCGATGTCGTGCACGATTCCGGTTTCGTTGCAGGCGTGGACGACGCTGCAAAGCGCATGGCGTTTTGTGAGCTTCTTCTCGATCCCGGCGGGATCGATCTTTCCGCCACGCCCCAACGGCAGCACGTCCGCTCGGGACCGGTAACGATCAACCGCGAACCACGCCGAAGCATGGACGTCCTCGGCAACCAGGCTGCGCGCGTCCGGCTGAGCCTCCATGACGCCGCGGATGGCGAGGTTGTTCGCCTCCGTCCCGCTGGAAGTCAGGACGGCAGGGTTCAGGGGTCGGGGGTCAGGGTTCAGGGTTTGGAATTGAGACGCTGGCGCGAAGCCGCAGAGCGTACAGAGTTCTACCTTGTTTTCAGCAAGTTTGCGCCGCGCGGCCGCGCCCAGCGCGTGTGACGCCGACGGGTTGGCGTATGCTTCGACCGATACGCGCGAGAAGGTTTCGAGCGCCTGAGGGTACGGTGGAGCGGAAGCCGCGTAGTCAAAGTAACGCATCGCGGAAACATTGTACCGCAGGCCTCCGGCCTGCACAGTACAGTGCCGACCGGCCTGCGTAGCGCCGAACGGAGTGGATTACTCGAAGATTTTGCGGAATGTCGCCGCGTCTGGCACGATCTGCAAACCGCGCACGTGCTGAAAATGAGGATCTTGGGTGTATAGCGCCGTGCCTTTGTAGAACGAGACGACCGCCGCAATCCATATGTCGTTAGTTGGAATCGGCTTCGCATCGCGCCGGAGTTGCGCGTAGATCATACCGTAATGAGCTGCGACACCGTTCGTAACGCGAGCCACGCTTACGCGAGCGTTGGACAAGAACTCCCTCAAGTCCTGTTCGTTTTGAGCTTGCCGCGTCCCATATGCAAAGCCAGCCCGTAGTTCGCCCAAAACAATTACTGGCACAACAATTCGCTCGGAATGACTCAAGACGTAGCGAGCGTCTGGAAGCCCTTTTCTGAACTCGCTGTACGTGTTCGTATCGACATACAAGCTGGTCAAATCACCAGATCTCCTTGTCGATCTTCCGTAATGGCGCAACCGCGGCGTTGAACTCGTCGTATTGCTCTTGCGTCCATGTGCCCGCAAGGCGATCCAAATCGTGGAAAACGACTTTCCGGCCGCGCCGTTTTGTGGCTGCGGCAAGTGCGGACTTGACGTAGGTATTCAAGTCCTTCCCGGCTTTCGCCGCTTTCCGCTTTAGTCTCGCGACCAACTTTGGATCAACCCGTTTGATCAGTAAATCCGCCATAGCTTCGTTTCTCCCGCTTACGCAATATACCGCCGATACGGCCAGCACGCAATCCGCCCATATCTTGCCGCTTGCGCCTCGGCACTCAGTTCACTCCCGCGCCAACCCCCGAATTCCCTCCGCAATCTGTACCTGCGATGGGACCGCATAGGCCGCCAGCGCCGCGCTGAGAGGCGCGGTCACTTCCGGCGCGCAGAGCCGCCGGATCGGCGCGTCTAAGTCGTCAAAACCATGTTCGATAATACTCATCGCCAGTTCTGAGATAAACCCTGAGCGCCCCGGAGCGGCCGAACACAGCAGCACGCGCCCCGTCTTCCTCACTGATTCGAGCACCGTCGACAGATCAAGCGGCTTGAGCGAGCGCAGATCGATCATCTCCGCCTCGATGCCATCCGCCGCGACCTGCTCGCACGCGGCCAGCGCGGTCGGAGCCATCCGCCCATAGCTGATCACGGTCAGGTCTTTGCCGCTGCGCCGCAATGCGGCGGAGCCCAGCGGGACCGGCTGCTCTTCAACCGGCGCCTGAGCCGGCGCGTTCTTCATCGCAGGGTGTTCCAGCAGCACCACCGGGTTTTCTTCGCGCAAGGCGGAGCGCAGCAGGCCGGCGGCGTCTTGAAGCGTCGCGGGCGCGGCGACCAGCACGCCCGGCGTAGCGGCCAGCCAGTTCTCCAGCGCCGGAGCAAAACTGGCGGCATTCGCGTCGGGCTCAAAGAAGCCAGCGCGGATCGTCAGAGCCACCGTCGCAGTGCCGCCCGAACAGTATCGTCGCGAGCCCGCATCGCTGGAAAGACGCCCCATAACCCCGGCCAGAGTGCTCATCGAACCGAGTTCCACCACCGCGCGGCATCCAGCCAGCACCGCACCCAAAGCCGCGCCGACAATCATGTCCGCCTGGCGCTCAAAACTTCGCACCCGCTGCTTGCCAAACTCTTTCAGCAGTCGCTCGGCCGATTCATCCTCTGCGAAGGCATCGGTAAAAATGACCATGCGCGGATTCGCTCGCATTTCGATCGCAAGCACCTCGCGGCGAACGTCGCTATAGGACTGCTGCGCCATTCAATACTCCCATCGCGGAAACTTTAAGCGTGACTTTCGCACGATACCGCAGTCGCAGCGCTTTTCAAACACTTGGTGGTCTGGTTGTCTGATAGTCGAGCGGTCTGGCATCTGGTCCTGGGCCAGTGGCATAAGCATTGCAGTACAATGCTGAGATTCGGGAGGCTTCAGACCGTGCCGCCGACCTGCGACATTACCGTCGTCATACCCGCCTACAATGCGTCCGAGTTCATTGTGGAAACGCTGGACAGCGTGCTGGCACAGACGCTCCCACCGGCCGAAATCATTGTCGTTGACGATGCTTCAACCGATAGCACGGCCAGAATCCTTCGGTCTTACGGGAATGCAATCCGCGTCCTGCACACAGAGCAGAACAGCGGCACGGCATCTATTCCCAGGAACATTGGCCTCAGGGCCGCGCGCACCCACTTCGTTGCACCCTGTGACGCCGACGACCCGATGCTACCGCAGAAGATGGAACGTTACGCTGCGGCAATGGCCATGCGCCCCGATCTGAAAGTGCTGTTCTCCGACTTCCGCGTTTTCGGAAGGCCCACCTCCCCGCGAGCGTCGCACTGCACGCTGCACGCCGGTTTCAAGACCCAGCTTCAGCCGGTGGGAGATAAACTTTACCTGCTGCCGCGCGCGGACGCGTTCAATGCACTGCTGCTGGAGAACTACATCGGCGCCAGCGCCATGCTGTTGCATCGCGACGCGGTTCGAGCTGTCGGCGGCTACGACGAGACAATCCGGGCGGCCGAGGACATCGACCTCTCCCTGCGCCTGACCGAACATTTCGACTTCGGATTCATTGATGAAGTGCTCCAGAGCTATCGCCTCCATCCAGGCAGCTTGTCCAGCAACAAATTCCTCCATCACAAAGCGATTATGCGGGTGCTCTCGCGCTACACGCAGTGCCCGATCGCGCCGGAAGCACGACAGGGCTTGCGGAGGCAGCTCGCCGACCTCGAACTGGACCTCGCACACGACTGCGGCGAGATCGGCCGCCTCAGTGAAGGCCTCGCGCACTGGTGCCGCGCGCTGGTGTTGGGCGGCCCCCGCCGAACGCTGCTCTGGCCCGCCCGCCGGCTTGTTCGCGCTGCTGCGGCGAAGCTTGGGATTTGGTGAGTGGTACTTGGTGGGTGCGGCTTAGGCCCTCGACACCTGATCCGTGAGACGCCGGCTTGGGCGTTCGATCGCCTTCGGCCGCAAGCGGCGGTAGACGGCTTTGACTGCGCTAAAAATGACCGGCCCCAGCAGCAGACGCACCTGAAACGCCAGACGGTTGAATCCGTGCTCCGCATTTCCGCGCGACAAAGGAATGGGAGAGTTCAGGAAAGAGCGCAGCAGGTGCCGCAATGCCGGCCACTTCGCGCCCGATTCGAAGTACGCCATTGCCGTGTCGTAGTGATAGTAGGCCTGAGCCCTGCGGCGTAGAGGCGCATACTCCGGGTGCGCCGCAAAAAAGTTTGCCAACACCACCGCATAATTCTCGGCCATGCGGCGGGCGCTGTTGATGCTTTGGCTGCCGTGCAGCCGGTACGCACTCAACACCTGGTTCACGCGCGCGGCGGGGGCCAGCAGGCTCAGTTTCAGCCACATCTCACGATCTTCGGCCAGCCGCCGGGCCGGATTGAACAAGCCCGCTTTCAGGAGCAGGTCTTTACGCGCCAGAGCGGTCGAAGTGCCGAACGGGAGTCCCTGGATAAAATCACGCGTTCCGAGGACAGTATACGGTTCCGCGCTTTCAGACGCCGGCGGCGTACTCAAGGCCAGCAGCGATCCGCCGTCCGCCGCGGGCCGCATGCTCAGCGTGCCGATCAGGCCAACGCACGGGTTTTCGTGCAAGCATTTCGACTGCATTTCCAGGCGAGTGGGAAACCAGACGTCGTCCGCGTCCAGAAATGCGACCCATTCGCCTGTCGCGCGGCGAATGCCCTCGTTGCGCGCCGCAGACGGCCCCTGATTCTTCTGTTGCAGGAAGACAACGCGCTCGCCATAGGCCGCAATGACTTCCGGCGTGTTGTCGGTCGAGCCGTCATCGACCACAATGACTTCGCATGGCGCCAGCGTCTGCCGGAACACCGACGCCAGCGCCTCCGGCAGAAATCGCCCGTAGTTAAAAGTCGGAACAACAACACTGATGCGCGGGACGTCGTTCATGCGCGATCTACCCTAGAGCGCCGGGTCGGTTTCTCTCCGCCGCCAAATCCGTCCAATGATCTGGCGCACCTCCGGAACAGTGCTGTATGAAAGAAGGACGAACACCAGCGTGCTCATGAAGCATCCTATGAACAGTTCGATGAAACTCTGGTATTGGATGAATGCAAAACCGCACGACAAACCGGCGTAGATCAACCCCAGCAGAAGGATCGGCGCGTGCATTCCCCAGTAACTGGTCAGCGGCAGTTTCGCGTCACGGCGCATCACCAGCGCCAGTCCCAGACTGCGGAACAGCAGCATGGGAATCGTCATCCCCAGGCACACGCCAAAGATCCCCAGATGCGGCACCAGCAGGAAACTCAGGGAGATGTTGCAGATAGCTTCCAGGACAGTGACGATCATCTGCCCCTTCATCCGGCCTAAACCAGACAGCAATCCGCCGGAGGGTCCGGCCAGCAGCGCGACAAAGTAGCCGGGGACCGCCAACAGCATGACGGCGTAACTTTCCCCGACCCATGGTTTGCCAATCCACAGCCGCAGGAACGGAAGTCCGAACACAGCCAGATTCACCATACCGAAGACGCTCAACAGCCCCGTCCAGCGGTTGGCTTTGCGAAACAACGCCCAGAGTTCCTCCGTCTTTCCTGCTTCGGACAAGCCGCTGAAGCGCGGAATGAACACCGACCAGACGACGCCAATAGTGCTGCACATCAGCACCAGCAATCGCACGCCAATGCCAAAAATCGAAATCTGCTCCGGCGAATCCGGCGCGTTGTACGCAATGATCCCCGCGTTGATCTGAAAGCGGATCACGTCGGCCAGCGAGATCAGGAACACCGCGCTGCTGTACGTCGCCAGATTGAACGCCATTTTCTTGCTGGCCAGCCACGGCTTGGGCGTGGTCAACCATGGACACAGCTTCAGGCTGAAGACGAGCACGGTTCCGTTGCGCACAACGCTCTCGGCAAAGGTAACCAGGCTCAGGTTCCAGACAGACATGCCGATATGCGCCAGGTACAGCACCAGCGCCAGCTTGAAAATCATGTACGTGACGGCTTCAATTCCGTCATAGACGAAAAACATGGATCGTCCACGCAAGCTCGCCGCATACGGCCGTCCGCAAAGATCCAGTGCCAGCCCGCCACCCAACAGCATGATCACGCCTGCCATGCCGCTCATCGCCGCCGGATAAAGCCACGGCAGCAAAAGCGCCAGAAAAGCGGTGGCCGCCAGCGCAAGCACCGTCGAACCCCCAAAGATGGCGACGCTGGTATGAAAGACCTGCGTCAAACGGGCCTGATCGCCGCTTTCGTAGTAGGCCGCGCTGTAGCGCATGCAGCCTGAACTCATCCCCATGTCCAGCACGCGCATTTGTCCAATAAAGCTGAGCACCAGCAGCCAGACGCCGTACTGCCGGTCGCCGAGCGCATGAAGAATCGCGGGGGTGACCACAAACGAGCCAATCACCAGGATGATATTGCTCGTCCACGACACCCCGATGTTCAATGTGGGAAGGTAGCGTTGTAGTCGCGGCTGCTTTTCCGAGAAGCGGCGCGGCGGCGCCTTGTTCTCCAGAACCTGCTCCAGTTCATGCTTCGTCGTAGTCTTGATGGGAATCTCGCTCATTCGTAAGCCGGAAGCTTCAGGATCCGGCCGTGGATGATGATGTCGCCGCTCCGCCTCCACGTTCGCCAAAACGGCAACTGACAACCGCAACACTGCGCAGCCCAAAGGTAGAAATCCGCGTGCCACGTGTGGCACGGGCAGGCCACACCGCGGCTTCTTGCGGTGTGGATTGCCCGTGTGGCCAAGACACGGGCAATCCGCGCCGCGAACAGCCGTCGGTCCCTAATACTGACGTACCCTACGCGGCGCGGCCTGCCCGTGCCACACGGCACCTTTCTTTTCTCATATTGATTCAGAGCCGCGTTTGCCTTAAAAAATAAGGCGAGAAAACGTTAAATGTATCGCTGCGCTAGGCTCAACAGAAGGATTGCACAATGGACGCCATCGATCTGAAGATTCTCGATATTCTCCAAAAGGACGGCCGAACCAGTCACTCCGAATTGGCCAAAACGGTGGGCCTGTCTGCTCCTTCAGTCGGTGAGCGCGTCAAGAAGTTGGAAGCCTCGGGGATCATCCGCCGCTATGTTGCCCTGCTGGATCCCGCGAAGGTGAACCGGCCCATTACCGCGACCATTGCGGTATCGTTGGACAAGCCCATACACGCCAAGGCGTTCTTGCAGAGAATCCAGGAACTGGAGGACGTACTGGAATGCCATCACGTCACCGGCGAGATGGACTACCTGCTCAAAGTGCGTACCCGCTCGACCAGCGCTCTTGAAGCACTTATCTCCGGAGACCTTCGTCCCCTCGAAGGCGTCGTGCACACACGCACCAGCGTCGTGCTAAGCTCCCCCAAAGAGGAGACCCGGTTGGGGTTGACGCTGGATGACTTGTCCCGCTAAAATACATTAACAGAAGGGATCGCGGTTCAGGGTTCGGGGTTGGCGATCCAGGAAACCACGAACCAGAACATCCGCTCTAAAGGAATTTCATGACTCAGACCGAACAGACGCTGCTTCTGGAAATCGTCCATTATCCAGACCCGTTCCTGACGAGGCGCTGCCGTGCGATTACCGCCGAGGAGTTTAAGGCTGGCAAGGTTACTCTCACCGCCAAGGAAGCAGCTCCCGGGCAAGCGCTGGAATGGACGCTCACCGACCTGGTCGATCGTATGATGGCCACGATGTATGCCAGTCAAGGCATCGGACTGGCCGCGCCGCAAGTCGGCATCGGTCTGCGCCTGTTCGTCATGGACATTTCTAAGGACCACAGCGGCGCCCAAGCGATCTTCAACCCGATCCTCACCGATAAGCGCGGCACAGTCGTCGAAGAGGAAGGCTGCCTGTCACTGCCGGATATCCGCGCCAAAGTGAAGCGTTTTCTGCGCGTGCACATCAATGGCGTCAACGTGAGAGGCGAGCCGTTCGATGCCGAAGCCGCCGAACTGCCCGCGCGCGTCTGCCAGCATGAAATCGATCATCTCGACGGCGTGCTCTTCATCAATAAGCTGGGAATGACGAGTAAACTGATGATCCGCAAACAGCTCATCGAACTCGAAGAAGACTTTGAACTCAAAAACAGAAAAAATCCGAAGCTCTAGATTCGAAAGAAACAGAAAAGGAATAAACGGATAAACGACTAACCGGAGCCGTGTGCCTCGGTTTGCTGTTTCGTTGTTTGTCTCTTTTGCTGTTTCTTTCGAGTTTCGAATTTCGAATTTCGGATTTCGCTGCTCAACCTTTTTCCGCCGGCATCATCGCAAATTGCTGCGCCAGCTTCGACATCTCCTGGCAAAGCTGTCCAAGCTGCTCTTTGCTGGTGGAAGCGTTCAACGCGGAAAGCCTTTCGAAGAGCACCTGCTCATATTCCGCGCGTCGAGTCACTCGCGCGCCGGCAGCATCCGCGGCCCGCATCGCCGCCGTGAATGCCGAATCGTCCACCAACTCCCGCGCCGCGCCAACGCCCGGGAACAGTGGCACGGGCAGATTGAGCAGTGGGGTGCCGATTGTCACCAACGCATAGCTCGGATGACCGCCCGCGCCAAGCACGCACAGCATCGACGCCCGGGTGTCATTGTCGCACACACCCTTCTCTCCCCCAGCCTTGCGGTCGATGCGCGATACTTCCACCAGCCGGCGCAGTGTCGGCGTGCCGTTCGACAGGTACTCGCGAATGCAGCGCTGCCGGAATGGTTCCACGGTGGTTTGCAGCGTCTTGCTGAGCTGAAACTTGTTCGTGGTGATAATGAAGCCTTCTGGCGCGTGATGATACATGAAGCGCGTGGCGCTCGCCTCCAGGAGCATGACCTCGCCCGTGCTGTCCGCGAACAGGTAGCACACGCCGCGCTTGTCGGGGGTCGTTGGCCCCATGCGCTTTTGAAGCGCTTCGAATTCAGCCATCGCCTGCTCGCAGCTCGTCGCTCGTTCGCAGATCTGGCGCAGCACCAAGGTCGGGGTCAGCGGTGTGGCCGTGTGATCTTCCACCGGCGGGCCGATGTGGAAGCTTCCCGCAAGGCCGGCTTCATTGACGAATGCCTTGACCCCCAGGTCGCCCAGTTCGCAAAGCCCGATGTACGCCAACGTTCCCGGAGATGCCGCGCGGCTGATCACATGATGGACGATGTCAGGGCCGTCGCAGTTCTCCATGAACATCGCGCCGATCGCCGCGCCATTGACCGAAGTCGCGACGCTGGTGGAATCGTTCGCCCGTTTTGGCAGCAAGGCCGGCTGCACCGTTTCCGGCGGCGAAGTAATAGCCAGAAACGTCGCGGTCGGGACCTGAGCCGCTCCGGCCAGCGCACGCGCCTCGGTTAGCCATTCCTGTCCGAGTACGTTAAGCGTCGTCGTCAGTTGCCGCGCACGATCCGGCAGTTCCATCGGCCCCAAGCGGCTTTTATCGCAAAGCGCCTTAAAGTCTGCGACGCGCTTGCGGATTGGTTCTTTTTGGCTGAGACCCAGTAGTCCACCGCGAGCAGCAGGTGCACCTTGTAAGATAATCAGTTCATCACCCATGTTAGCCCGTGCACCTCGCCGCAGTGGACCCCCGCATTTTAGGCCCTGCGATGCGTTTTGCAGCGGAATTTCTAAAAAGGTGCGTTGGTCAGAGGACGGCACGTATTACGATGTATTTATTGGGCAGCGGAACCCTTCGTGAACACCAACCACGACTCACCCAGATCCATTTGGCTCGCCCGCCACGGCAACCGCATCGATTTTATCGACAGCACGTGGCGCGAACGCGCCGAACGTCCGCACGACCCGCCCCTTTCCCCGGACGGCATTATCCAGGCAAGAAAGCTCGGCTTGCGTCTGAAGAGCGCCGGATTGAATCACATCTTCTCTTCTCCGTTTCTTCGAACGGTCCAAACCGCCGTGCAAGTCGCAGAAGCCACCGGTCTGCCAGTGAAACTCGAAAAAGGGCTGGGCGAATTCCTCAATCCAATCTGGTTCCCAACGGCGCCGAAATTGTTAAGCGTCGATGAGCTGGCGCGGCAGTTTCCCTGCATCGATACGCGGTACGTCTCGCGCGGCGACGCCGTTTATCCCGAGCACGATGAAATCAACGACTGCTGGCCGCGCGCCGCTCAAACCGCGCGCCGTCTGGTGCAGCAGTTCCCCGGCAATCTGTTGCTGGTCGGCCACGGAGCCACCGTCGCGGGCGCCACCTACGGCCTGGTCGAAGGCTACCCTGAACTCCACTGCGGGCTGTGCTGTTTGATTCAGATCGAGCTACGCGATGGCAAAGGAAAGCTCGTCCTCAACGGCGACGATTGCCACTTGCGCTGACGCGGCGCGCGAACACGCTGGCGCACTTCGCCTTTTCGCACCGCTTCTCCAGTTTCCATCCCACCCAGAACGGCGCCGACCCGCCGCAGCATATCAATAACCACCACGGCGCGAACTCACCGAATACGACGAGAAGGATCTGAAAGGGCAGTGCGACCAAACAGAACATGCTCGGGATCACCATCCATCCTAGCGCCAGCAGTCCCAACCGGCGCCACGAACGCTGTTCACCCAGTCTCCCCGCCAGAGACAGACCCCACACCGCACCGCCGAACAGGAACACAGCAAAGAACAACCCAAACGCTACGGCCCTCTCAATCTCGACGCGCGATAGAAAAAACGAGTGCTGCATCTGAGCGGCACGCAGACAGAGACCCACAGGCATCGTGGAGATAACCAAGGTCAGCAGGAACTCCAGCGTGCGCGCCTGTACGCTGGCGTAGAGCCGCGTGATAAGGAACACCAGCATCGGCAACTGCACTATTATGGCAATAACCATCGCCGGTTCATCCTGGTCCATGAACACACTATAGCTCGTGCACGGGAGTGCTCAAAACCTGCAAAAATCTTTTTATCTTTAGAAGGGGCAACGCCCACGAACGTATATAGAATAGCAACGGGCCTTTTTTTTGTCTGGATATTGGGATCGCACGTGTCGGTCGCGCATTGTTCAATTTGCGGACAGCTTATGCCGAAGCCTGCCGAAGCCGAGCAGGCCAGCGTGGAAACTCCGTCGCCAAAGCCGACCTCAACCGTGTGCTCGTTGTGCCTCCAGAAACTCCAATCCAACGGTCGCCCCGACCGCACCACAATGTTCCGCCCCATCGCGGAACTGAACATCGTTGAAGAAGGCAAAGGCGGCAAAACCAGCCGCAAAGTCATCATCGGGCCCGACGCCCCGCCGCCTCACGAACCCGCCCTTGTCATCGGCAGCGACCCCGCGCCGAAGACCCCTTCAAAGAAGATGGCGCCTTCCGATGCGGCAGACACCATCGGCCGGCTCTTCGGCAGCTACGAAATCCTCAGCGAGATCAGCCGCGGCAGCTTTGGCGTCGTCTACAAGGCCAAGCAGCAGGGGCTCGATCGCATCGCCGCTCTGAAAGTTCTGCTGGCCGGCACGCACGCCGCACCCGAAGCCGTCGCTCGCTTCCAGCGTGAAGCCAAAGCCGTCGCGCGCCTGAAGCATCCCAACATCGTCCCGGTCTACGACATCGGCACGCAGGATGGGCACCACTACTTCGCGATGGAGTTCGTCGAAGGCCAGGCGCTCTCCCAGCGCGTCGCCAAACACGACATCACCATCTCCGATTCCTTGCACATCGCTGAAGCGCTCGCCGATGCGCTGGAATGCGCCCATCAAGCCGGCGTGATTCATCGCGATATCAAGCCCTCCAACATCATTGTCGATCCCAAGGGCGAGCCCCACATCACCGATTTCGGCCTGGCCAAGCAGATCGATTCGGACGAGAAATACACGCTTTCCGGCACCACGCTGGGCACGCCCGCCTACATGCCGCCCGAACAGGCGCGCGGCGAGATCGACAAGATCGACGCGCGATCCGACGTCTACGCCGTCGGCGCCGTCCTGTATGAAATGCTGACCGGCCAGGCGCCCTTCGCCGGCCGCTCCGTCCTGCAAGTCGTCGTCGCCGTCATCAACGAACGCGTCCAGCCGCCGCGGCAGCTCAACCCCAAAATCCACCGCGACGTCCAGACCATCGTGATGAAGTGCCTGGAGAAGGACCCGCGCCTGCGATACGCCTCCGCGGCCGACCTGCGCGATGACCTGCGCCGCTTCCGCTCGGGCGAAAACATCAAAGCGCGTCCCGCCGGCATCGCTCGGCTCACCGGCCGCTTCCTCGCCCGGCACTATCGCAAAATTGCCGTCGCCATCGTGTTTGCCGCTGCGCTCGCGGCACTCGTCAAGACAAAGCAGGAACAGCAACTGACCGAGAAAGAAAACAAGGAGCTCCAGAAGGTCATTGTCGCCAAGGCCACCGCCGAGGCCGCCTGGCGCCCAGACTGGTGGTTCCCGCCATTGTCGCCGGCGGAAATGGCTGCCTTGGAAAAGGTGAGTGAAGAAAACGCCAAGCTCCACAGAGTGCCCGAAGGCAAAGAGGCCCTGTTCCGCGGTTGGTTCCCTGGCAAGGGCGGACTGGAACTGAAGACCATAAGCACCCGCCCCAAGCCCGATCAGCCGGCACGAATCGAGGACCACACCGAAAAGGTCTCGGGCGCCAACATGCTCGTCAGTCCCGAAGATCTGCGTTTCTATGGCGACGTGGAAGCCGATATCAAGCTCCGCCTGCCGGACTTCGATCCAAAGCAGTCGCCCGCGCCGCGCCTGCGTGTCGGCATTCAAAGCATCGGCACCGCGAAGCCTGGCCTCGATGGCATCCCGTTCCTCGTGGAGTTCTCATCGGGCACTGTGCGCATCATCGGCCCCGTGGATATGTACGCCCACACCAACCCGTCCGATGGCGAACGCCACGGCATCCCGAAGTTGGAAGTGAAAGCCGAAAAGGTCGCGCCTTCCTTCGTGAAGGGCGACTACGTGCTCAACCTGCACCGCGAAGGCACGCATCTGGCCTTTCGGCTGACCCAGTCAGAATGCAAGGACGGAATCCCCTACCCCGGTTGTTCGATCGAGATCAAAGATTCCAATCTCAGCAACTGGATCTTCAAAAACACACAGCTTGTCGTTCGGGATCTGCCCGATCCCAAGTGGGCTTTTTCGGCCGAAGTGCGCCGCAAGTACGGCGACGACGACCCCGACCGAGCCTTCAGTTTCTTCCGCGTCGGTGACTACAACGTCGCCGAAGCCGAATTGAAAGTGCTCGCCAGCGGCCCGGATGCCTTCAAGCGCGCCCGAGCGCGTTACCAACTCGGGTTGATCCAGGAAATCTGCGGCACGTCGGGGCGTGAATTGACCTTGTACACCGACGCGCTCAGCGACCTGGAACAGATGCAGCCCGCAGATCTGCACTTCGCCGAACGCGAGAAGCTCGCCCGCGAACTGCACATGCGCAAACTGGTCCGCTTCGCCAAGATCAAACAGTGGAATGGCGTGCTAGATGAACTTAACGAAGGCTGGAGCGGCGGATTGAGCATCGGCGAACCGCTGGCGTGGGAGCTGCACCCCGTTCTCGAAATGCTCTTCCGCGAAAAAGAGCCGGAACCCGCGATCAAAATCCTCACCGCGACGGCCATCTTCCAGCGCCTGGGCCTGCCGCCGGGTTCCTCCAAGTTCGGCCAATGCGCCGAAGCGCTCGCCGCGTTGCTCATTGCCGAACGGCGCTTCGATGACCTGGTCGCTTTGCACAAGGTCTATCCGTCACAGGCGCTGTTCGACGAGCTCCTCTCGGCCAGCCGCAAAGTCCTGGAGTCGGAGAACAAGGACAAGTTTGAGCAGTCCCTTCAATTGCTCAGCTACATTGCGCCCTTCTGCCGCGGCGACAAAGACGCAGCCCTGTTTTCCCAAACCGGCTGCGATATGCTGACGGCTTGTCTGAAATCGCGCCCAGCTCATTATGTCGAAGCCGCCAAAGTGTTCGCGCTCGTGCCGAGTTTGCCCGCGCTTAAAGTCATCTGCGCCGAAACGGAGTCGCAGGCAAAGGATCTGGCCACGGATGCGGAGTTCCACTCCTTTACCTCGAAGCTGCTCGCGCCGGTCCTCGCCCGTTTCCCCCAGGACCCCGCTGCCCCGAAGCTGCTGGAGAACGCGCTGGATAAGCTCTGCGATGAAATCATCGCAGGGGCAAAATTGACCAAGCTGCTCAAGCTCCACGAAACGCTTCGCGGACCGCTTAAGTTCGACACGCGCCTGGCCAACGCGTTCGTCAAAGCACTGCAAAAACTTGCGGCCACCGGCGACGCCGCTTCCGCCCAGGCGTTGCTGCAATACTGCAGCCTGCACGTGGCCAAGAGCGACCCGGAAATTCGCCGCGCTGTTTTCGCTCTAGCCAAGAAAGCAGCCGCTGACGGCGATCTGGCCTGCACCGCGCTGATGAAACTTCAGCGCTGGTACCCGACGCCGGAACTGATTTCCCTGGTCGGCGAGGAGATGCTCGCGCTGAATCATCCGCAGCGCATGCAATACGATGCAGCGGTGACGCTCTTTTCGCGCGCACGCGTTGAGTTCGGCGAGAAAGCCCGTGTGCTCACGCCGCTGGTGCTCGGCGCCCTCGAGAAGGTGCGCTCCGTCGAAAATCGCCAGCAACTGCTGAAGACCGTGTGGCTGCTGGTTACCGGCCAGTTGGAGGAATGCTACTCCGCCGCGACGGAAGGCAGCCCCGAACAGGCCGCCATCGCCGCCAGCGACCGGCAGTGGCGCATCGAATACGGCGATATCCAGCTTGCCATGAACCAATGGGACGACGCACGCCGGACGTATCGGCTGGTTTACGAACCGCCGACGCCGGCCACGTGGTCTCTGAAAACAGTGGAACCTGAACTGCGCGCTAGAGCCGCGCTGCGCCTGGGCGCCATCGCCATGGCGAAGGTGGGCAACGGCAGCACCAGCGAAATCCTCCTCCCTCTGCTGTCCGTGGAGAACCTGCAGGACGAATACAAGCTCGCGGCCCGCTTCCTCGCCGCGCCTGACCAGATCACTGCCGCGGCGCTGGATGCGCAGCTCCAAACACTCCGAGCTCCGCTGCTGCTCGCCGACAGCGAATGGGAACTGCTGCGCGGCTTGCGCCTTCGAGCCGACGGCCAGATGACCGCCGCCGGGAATGTGTTCCGCTCCGCCGAGACAAAATCCAGCTCCGCGCGCACGTGGGTGCTGCCGATCGCTTCCCTGCTCGGCCGCAGCAGCGGCCGCAGCCCTGAAGAGGAGGCGCGCAGCGACGCCGAGCAAACGCCCGCTCCAAATCTGAACTTTCCGAAGCCGCCAGTTCCAACTAAGAACTGAACTCGATGGAATGACTGAGTCGGCTCCCGTAGAATGGTGAAGGGTATAGGGTATGGGGTATCGGGTATAGTGGCGGCTCGTTGTGAAGCCTCACCCCATACCCGATACCCCATACCCGATACCCGCAGGTTCAACATGAGTCCCCGCACCATTTCCTGGCTTGTCTTCTTCGTCTTGCTGTCCTGCATCGGCTTGCGCGTAGCCGCGCTGCGTCCCACGCCCGATACAGACGCTCTCGATCGCCAGCGCGCGGCTTACCAGTACGTGCGCAGCGTCATTCGCGAGAATTATGTGAAGGACGTGGACGACCGCAAGCTGCTATACGGCGCTCTGAATGGAATGACTGCGGCTCTCGACCGCCACAGCCAGTTTCTTACACCGTCCGAATACGAAGCCCTCCGCACCTCCACCACCGGCCAGTTCGAAGGCGTCGGCATTGAGTTCAGCGCGGAAGACGGACAAGGAATATTCGTTCTCACGCCGCTACAGGACTCCCCAGCCTACCGCGGCGGCGTCTTCCCCGGCGACAAACTTCTGAAGGTGGACGACACCGTTGTCACAGGCATGAAGCTCGATGAAGTCGGCCGGCGCATCCGCGGACCCATCGGTTCACCCGTGCGCCTGACGCTCTTGCACGAAGGCCAGACAACGCCGGTCGAAGTCGTCCTCACGCGCGCCGTCAACGAGATCAAATCCATACAGGTCGCCGAGCTCTTGCCCGCAAGCCTTGTTCCGGACGGCAAAAAGATCGGCTACGTGCAGTTGGCGCAGTTCCAGCAGCGCACGGCCAGTCACATGGACGCCGCGCTGAAAGTGATGGAAGCCCAGGGCATGCAGGCCCTATTACTCGACCTGCGCCAGAATCCCGGCGGTCTTCTGGATGCCGCCGAACAGGTTGCGGACCTTTTCCTTAGTGACGGCGAAATCGTGCGCGTCATTACGCGCTCCGCCGCCCAGTCCAAAAGCAAAGGCACGGTTGCAACCGCCGAAGCCGATGGCACGCACCCCGATTATCCGCTGGCTATCCTGGTAGACGGCCATAGCGCTTCGGCCTCCGAAATCGTCTCGGGCGCGCTGAAAGACCGCGGCCGAGCCGTTCTGGTCGGCGACAAGACCTATGGCAAGTTCTCCGTGCAGGATGTGTTTCCGGTTCCACTCGGCGATTGGGGCCGCTCGGCTCTGAAGCTGACCATTGCTCGCTACCAGACGCCGCTGAGCCCCTGCATCGACGGCCAGGGCCTGGTCCCCGACTATTTGGTTCCCTTCACACCCGAGCAGCAGCGCGGCCTGCAAATCAGCCGCATGCAGCGCCACGTCCACGACAACGATCCCCGCGGCGAAAAAGCTCCCCCGCAGAAAGGCGAACCGTTCAACGATTTGCAGCTAAAGAAGGCCATCGAGGTACTATGCGCGAAACTGAATGGCGCAAAGGGTCAGTAGTCCGTTGTCAGTTGTCAGTTGTTCACAGCAGCATTCGGTCTAGACTATTCGCAGTGAGTGATTGAGCAGCCGTCCTGAGTGAGCACGCCTCGTGCCACGGATTACCGGACACCAACTACCAAGTACCATGTACCAATTACCAAGTACCAAACCATGAGAATTCTGGGCCTTGAATCATCCTGTGACGAAACGGCTGCCGCAGTCGTAGAGGACGGCCGGACGATCCTGTCCAGCGTCGTCGCCAGCCAGTTTGACCTGCACCGGCCGTTTGGCGGAGTTGTCCCCGAACTGGCCGCGAGGGCTCACGCCGAACGCATCACGGCTATCACAGAAGAAGCGTTATCACTGGCCAAGAGCACTCCGGCGGATATCAGCGCCATCAGTGTCGTGAATCGCCCCGGCCTGGTCGGCGCGCTGCTGGTGGGAATTGCAGCCGCCAAGTCGCTGTGCCTGGCGTGGGACAAACCATTGCTCGGAATCGACCATATTCTCGGCCACGTCTACGCCTCCGCCTTGGCCGGACTGCAAACCTATCCGCACGTTTCGCTGATCGTCTCCGGCGGCCACACGTGCCTGTACCGCGTCATCAGCCCGATGGAAATTTCGGTCCTGGGCCAGACCTGCGACGACGCCGCCGGCGAAGCTTTCGACAAAGTGGCGCGCATGCTGGAACTCGGCTTCCCTGGCGGCCCGGCCTTGTCCAAACTGGCCGCGACCGTTCCGCCGGAAGGCCGCAACCTGTTCGCGAATGTGCTTAAAGCCGCCAGTGGCGCAGACGATGGCAACCTGGACTTCAGTTTCTCCGGCCTGAAGACCGCCGTTTATTACCATCTGCGCGGCACGACGCTTGGCCGTGGGCCTTTGCGTGACATCTCCGATCAGGAGCGCGCCACCGTTGCCGCCAGTTTTCAAGAAGCGGCCTGCGAAGTCATGGTCCGCAAGTGCATGGCTGCTTGCCGCCGCGAAAACATCCGCACACTGACCATCGGTGGCGGCGTCGCCTGCAATAAACGCTTGCGCGAGATGCTGGCCGAACGCGCCACAGCGGAAAATCCGCCAGTGACCGTCTTCTTTCCCCCGCCGGTTCTCTGCACCGATAACGCGGCGATGAGTGCGGGGCTCGCGTATCACCGCGCTGCCAGAGGTGAAAGCGACCCGCTCGATTTGGACGCCGATCCGACGCCGAGAAGAGCATAAATCAGAGTTCAGAATGCAGAGTTCACGACGTAAAATGCGGGCTTAGTTAGCAATCCGCGATGTTCCCCAACACCATCGACGGACTCCCGCCCAAATCCACGCCGAGCAGTCCGTCGGGGATTTTTGATCGGGCGTAGGCGAGAAGTTCCAGCACTTGTTCGATATCCGAATGAAAGGGCGCGCGCGCGTGCTGCGGATGGCAACAAGGATGTGCGGCGGCGCCTTCGATGAACAGTCCATCCAGCGGCGACTGCGCGATCGCGTCACTGATCACCTTCTTGCAGTGGTCAAACCAGCCGCTCTTCAAACACATCAGCACCCGGCCGTCCCCGTTGTCGGCGCGCGTGTAGATCGGGCCAAGCGACGGCGCAGCCATGTGCATCCACTCAGCACCGTAACGGCCGACATCAGGCGAATTGAACGCAAGCTCCTTGATATTGATGGAGCGCACCAGCTTCATGCCGACTTTGTGCGCTGCATCGAGCACGCGGCGCAGTTCATCGGCGGGCGGACTGATGTCGGAGGGCAGACGCACCACGCTGATGCCGGATTTCGCGAGCCGCGCAAGCTCCTCTCCAGACGGAAGCGGAGCGCCGAGAACATGGCTTCGTTGCGCCGCACGCGCTTTCATCTGCGGCAAGCCGATCCCAAGCCTCAGGCTAATGCGTCCTTGTATCCGCGTGGAGATCTGGCGGAAACTCATGCAGTATGGCGAGATCCGCAGAAGCGTGCCGGCAGGTTCCTGCTCAATCGCAAATTGCCCCAAGCCTGCGTCGGGCTTGCAGGCGAAATCCCACAGAGCCAGTTCGGAGCACGGAAAAACGTCGATGCCCTCGCCGCCCAAGTCATAACAGCAAAGCTGCAGCGGCGTGAAGCGTGAAAGAAAGGCCATCGCCGGCACGGAGGCCGGCGCCACCACGGGCGGGTTGATGAGCGGGTACCAGCCGCGGCCACCGAGAAGGTCTGGGCTGCCGGCTTGCGTCGGGTGAAAGCGCGCGAACGCGCCGCTGAAGCCGGTTCGCAATGGCAGTTCCAGCGCGCAAAGTTCTACAACGTTATCGCAGCCGGAATCCGACATGATGTCGAGCGTGGACCAGACCAGCCCATGGTCGCAGTACTCGGTGCGCCGGCGGAAACCGACGGGCAGCGCTTGGCCTTGCTCATCGCGATACGTGCCCTCCGCGATGATGGCTGGCGCCGGTCCGCTGTTGTCGATCGACAGCTTCGGCCCGCGCTCGTTCTTTTCGCAGAACAACTTCGCCGGGCCGGACGGCCCGAGAACACGCAGAGCGCTTCCAGCCGGCTGGCGCAGCAGGTTTCGGCCGGAGCCGCACGTGAACAGGACCGAAGACCACGTGCCGCCGGCTGCGAGCAGATGCTCGATCACCTGCGCGCCGGTGCGGACGCGAATGCCTGCGGCGTGTTCCTCAATCTGAATCTCAGACATATATAGCCACCGGGTTCGCGCTAAAGCATAAGCAAGCCCGCCCTTTTTTCCCTTGCTGAAATCTGAAATCCCGGAATTCGAACACAATTCCCGGCGCCTTTGAGCCTTGGCGGTTCAAAAACGTCCTCGTGCAAACTGCACGGCCGAGAAATTGCGAAAAACGATATCCAAATGCACATTGCACGTGACTTCGGAGCACCGTTTTCGGTGTATCCTAATGAAGAGCAAATGATGTTGTACGGCCGGCGAGACGCCGGCAGTGCATGGGTTGAGGCGCAAGCGTGTCCGGTGTCGTGACGCCGAATCGATTTCTGTTGTTCCGACGAAGCCTGCTCGCAGGCGCGGCATGCTCGTGCCTGATCGCGGTCGCTTTCTACGGCCTTTGGCCAAGACACACAGCGTCGGCCACCAGCGTCGAACCGACGAAGCCCGGGCAGTGGGTGCCCATCCGCCGCGGCGACTTTGAAGTCCTGTGCCGCGAAGAAGGCGAACTTAAGCCCGTAAAAGTCACCAGCCTCACCTTCCTGCGCTGGGGCAAAATCAGCTTCCTGATCCCAGAAGGCACGTACGTCAAAAAAGGCGAAAAGGTCGTCGCCATGGAGACCAAGGATTTGGAGGAGGAGGTCTCGCAGCTCCAGGAAGACGCATCGGCAGCCGAACGAAATCTCGCGCAACTGGAACAAAATCGCGACCTCGAAATCAAGCGCCTCTCCGTCGATATGGCATCTGTAAAGGACATGGACGCTTTCGCAACGCTCAAAGAGAAGGATCTGATCTCCCGGCCGCTCGATGTCGACAAGGAGCAAGCCACCAGCATGCTCGAAGGCGCTCGGGCCCGTCTGGCCAATGCCGAAGCCGACCTGGTCGCATACAAGCCGCTGGCGGATATGGGTTTCGGCAGAGGCACCGATTTGGCGGCCAAGGAAGTTGCCGTCGCAAAGGCGAAGGTCGAACTGCAGCGCGCCGAGATGAAATTCCAGCTCACGATGGCCGGGGCGACGTTCACCTCGGTGGTCACGCCTATTCGGAGCTACGATCGCGACAAGGCCAAGCTCGGCCGCGAAAGCGCCGCCTTGGACGTGAAACTCAAGCAGATCGAAGTCGAAGACACCACTGATGCCCTGGAAGTCAAGATTAAGGCCGCTCAGCGCAGCCTCGCGCACACCAAACGCCACATCAGCCGGCACAAAGTCGATCTGGAGCGCAGCGTCCTGATCGCCCCTCACGAAGGGCTGGTCGTGTACCGCACCAGCGACTTCCGCGGCATGAAGAAACCCGAAATCGGCGAATGGGCCGGCCCGTGGTTCAGCCCGGTCGAGCTTCCAAATTACGAGCGCATGAAGGTCCGCACGCAGGTGCCCGAGTCGTTCATCAACCGGATACAGGCGCGGCCCCCAAAGACCGCGGACGGACAGGCCGCCGGAACGGCGCTCTCGCCCGCGTCAAAAGCGCGCGTGACCATCAAGACCTTGCCCGACAAAGTCTACACCGCTGAAGTGACCTGGATCGATGGCTGGGCGCGCGACCGAAATTCAAAGCTCTCCGATGCCGACATCAAGGCTCAAGGCCTTTCCGGCGTGCGCGTCTTTGACGTGGAAGTGGAGCTCGAGGAAAGCGATGCGGAGCGGCTGCGCGAGGGCTTCCGCGCCACCGTCGATTTCCCGGTCGAAATGCACGCCGGCGTCCTCTCGATCCCTGTCAGCGCCATCACGGACCGCAACCACGCGCCGCATGTGCTCGTGAAGACATCCGAAGGCAACCAGTGGCAAAAGGTGGAGATTGGCGTGCAATCGCTTGACCGCGTGATTGTGACCAGCGGCATCCACGACGGGGACGAGATCTTCGTGCCGGCGGCCACGAGCCAGGAGAACCAGCCGCGCAAGCCGAAAATGCCCGAAGAGAAGGTTGAGGGCAAAGAAACGAAAAAGGGACGCGGCGGAGCTGGAGGCGGCGATGGCGGCGGGCCTCCGGTGGGCGGCGGCGGACGTCGTGGCGGCGGTGGTAGTGGAGGCGGCCCGCGATGAACCTTCCACCCCGCAAAAGCACGCACAAGACACTGACGGCATTGGTGATTGTCGCCATCGTCGCGTCGTGGTGGGTGCACAGCCGCCGCGTGCAGGCTCAGCGGGATTGCGGCACCGCTCGCGTGGAGCGCCGCAACTTCCGGCAAGTGATCCGCCGCGCGGGCGTGCTCAAGCCCGTCAACGAGCAGCACATTATCACCAAGGTGAACGGCATCATTCTGGAGATGGCTCCGCAGGGAAAGGTCGTGGCCAAGGGCGAAGTGGTGCTCAAACTGGACCCCACCATGCACGAAGATGCCAAAGCCGCGCAGGAGGCGGCGATCCGGCAGGCGGAGGCCGAATATAAGTCAGTGGAACAGGCTACTGCCAAAATCCTGAACCAGGCGCGCGAGGACATCGCCAGTTACGATCTGCGTGTGAACTTGGAACAGATGCGGCTGGCCGAACTGAAGAAGGGCGCCACGCCGCAGGACATCGTCAACGCCGACCTCGACCTTCAGAATGCGAAAGCTCTCCTCACGGCCAAGGCCGAAGAATGCAAAGTTCTGGAAGAGCTCGCGGATCTTGGCTACTCGTCCAAAGAAGAAGTCCGCCAAAAACAGTTGGACGTCAAGGAACAGCGCCTAGCACTTGAGCAGGCTGAAATCAGGCGCCGCCGCCTCGATATTCTGGATCCCGTAAAGCTGGCCGAGCAGGATTTGAAAGTAAAGGATGCGATCAAAACGCGTGATACCGCAAAGGAAAAGGCGACGATCCTTGAGAAGAACATGCAGCGGGACGCCGAACGCCATGTACAACACCAGGAACACGAACGCGAACGGCTGAAGGATTTGATCGCCAACATCGAAAAGACCGTCTACACGGCGCCCGGCCCCGGCGTCATTATCCATCGCAAAGCGCGCTGGTACAATTTCGCGCCCGGCCGCGAGGTCTGGGACGGGCAGGAAGTGATCACGATCCCCGACTTCAACAAAATGAAAGTGGCGCTCACCGTTGACGAAGCGCGAATCGCGCACGTCAGCGTCGGCCAGACCGCCGACATCCGGCCGGCCGGCTGGAGCGGCGAGCCGTTCAAAGGCAAAGTCACGATGGTCGCTGAGAAAGGTCACGACGAGTTCGAGGTCTTCGCCGAAGAGACCATCGCTCTGGCTGGAACCGCCAACCGCCAGGTCTTCGACGTCGAGGTGGAAATTCAAGGTAACTCGCCTGTCCTGCGCCCGGGCTTGCGCGCGGAGGTCGAGGTGGTGGAGCGTTCGATCGACAATGCGTTTGTACTGCCGCGAGCTGCACTGTTCCGCGACAAAGAAGGACGAACCGTGATTCATCCCGCCGCCCGCGCGCCGGCCGCCAAGCCCATCAAAGTTCTTGCTGAAAGCGAACTGACGGCCGCGGTCGAAGGTCTGAGCGAAGGCGAACGGGTGTGGGTGATCGATACGGGGCAGTAAGTGGCACGCACGTGACGGCGCCATCGTTTGGCGCCGTCTCGTGCGTGCGTCAGGCAAGTCGCACGCATGAGTCCGCGCCAGAAGCCGCTCGGACACATGCGTGCCACCCATAGCGAGAGAGGAACGTTGATCAGTGTCTGAAGTGCAGGAACTGAACACGAGCAGCGAGCCGGCGAGGCCGGCGTTGCTGAGCAGCGGGGCGCTTGGCGTGCTGTCAGCTTCCGGGCCAGCTGCCGTCACGCGGCGGCGCCGTTCACCTGCGCGCTGGATTATTGGAGCGATCTGCGGCGCCGGATTGATCGCCGCCGCGGCGCTGTTGACGATCACGCCCGGCGAAGCTCCGAAAGCACAGCGGCCGCTCCTGAAAGTCGAACGCGCGCCGCTCCGAGTGATGTTGCACGAACTGGGCAGCATCGAAGCGCTGAAAGAAACGACGGTGCTGTCGCGATTCACGGGCGACATCGTCTGGCGAGCGGAAGACGGACAGGAAGTCAAAGAAGGCGATCCCGTTGTGCGGTTCGATACCAAGGTACTGAAAGAGGACGTCGAAGCTCGCGAGAAGGATCTGCTGGACAAACGCGACCTGGTGCGACGCGCCAAGGACATCATCACGATCACGGAACACCGTTACCAGCATCTCATTCGGCAGGCTGAGATCCAATACGAACTGGCGCAGATCGAGCGCAAGCGCACCTTCGACACGCCTCTGCCCGACGAGAAACAAGACGCGGAGCTCACGCTGAAATCCGCGGCCTATGAGCTCGAAAAAGATGAACTTGAGCTGAAGGGTTATGACGAGCTCTTCAACCAGTCGTTCGTCTCGGCCGCCGCGCTTAAGAAGAAGCAGCTTGAAACGGCCACCACTCGCGTGGCTCAAGCTCGCGCGAAAATGATCTATGATCTCACCCTTCAAGGCTACACGCCGGACATCAAACGCGTCGCGGAACTGGCTGTGGCGGATGCCCGCAAGCGGCTGAATATCATGAAGTTCAACCGCGATGCGGATCTTGCAGTGGCGAAGGCCGGATTGGAATTGGCCGAGGTGGACTTGGGCAACTTCGAACGCGAACTAGCTCGCAAAAAGCGCGACCTGGATTGGGGCGAGGTTAAGGCCCCCACGCAGGGCCGCGCCGTCTTCATCGACGTCTGGAAGGGATCGGCCAAAAGCCGCAGTCCCATTCAGGTCGGCGAGTCGCGCAACGCCGGCGGCGATTTGTGCGTGATTTGCGACACGTCGAACCTGCGCATTCGCGTGTGGATCAACGAAGCGGATATCGAAGGCCTGAAAACGGGCTTGCGCGCAAAGGTCGCGTTGCCGGCATGCCCGGGAAAAACGTACGAAGCCGTGTTGACCGAACTGGCCGTCCTCGCGCAGGACAAAAACATGGCGCTCTCGAACCTGGCCCTCCGCAAGTCAGGCGAAGCGTTCGTTAACGTGGTCGAAGCGAAACTGGAGTTCACGGACCTGACCCAAGACGACCGCAACCTGATCCGCGTGGGCCTGAATGCCGAAGTCCTGATCCCGAAACTGGACCCAGCAACGGCGCTCAGCGTCCCCTGGCCGGCCATCCGTTACGACGACAACAACGCACCCTACGCCGAAGTGCCCGCAACGATGGGCGGCCGTTCGCGGCGCAACGTGAAGCTGGGCCGCAGCGATACCGAACGCGTCGAGGTGCTCGAAGGGCTGAAGGAAAACGACCAGGTGTTCGATGAGACCCACACGGCTCAAACTGGAGGCGATCAGTGAACCCGCCGCCGGTTTTGCGCACTGAATCTGACGTCATCGCCATCCAGAACCTGGTGAAAGAGTACCCGATGGCCGGCGGTGCCGTTCCAGCCATCAAGAGCATCTCGCTGGGCGTCCGCCGCGGCGAATTCGTATCCATCATGGGACCGTCCGGCTGTGGCAAAAGCACGCTGCTGCATGTGCTGGGCTGTTTGCACCGGCTCACCAGCGGCAGCTACAAACTCGACGGCGTGGAAGTCTCGCAGCTTGACGACACTGAGCTTTCCCACCTGCGCAATCAGAAGATCGGGTTCGTGTTCCAAAAGTTCAACCTTCTGGTGCAGGAAAACATCGTCGAGAACGTGGCGCTGCCCCTTGTTTACGCTGGCATGTCCCGGATCAAGCGCCTGGATCTGGCCGTCCGCGCGTTGGGCGTGCTGGGCCTCAGCGATCGGTTGCATCACAAGCCGAGCGAACTGTCCGGCGGGCAAAGCCAGCGCGTCGCGATCGCGCGCGCATTGGTCACCGAACCCGCCGTGATCCTGGCCGACGAACCCACCGGAAACCTCGACAGCCGCACGGGCGAGGAAATCATGTCGGTCTTCCAGGCATTGCACGACAGCGGCCGAACGATCGTGCAAGTGACGCACGATCGCGAGAAAGCAGAGTACTCGCAACGCATCATCCACCTGCGCGACGGCGAGATCGCGGAAGTCGAAGTAGTAAGCAAGCGGCGCAGGGCGCCGGAACTGGCGTTGCAGGCCTGAACAGAAGTGCTGAGTGCTGAGACGGGCAAGTGACCGGTGACGTGTGACGCGTGACGAGTGGAATTGCTGAAATGAAAAGTCCTTATCACCCGTCACTCGTCACCCGCCACTCGTCACGGGGCACCGCGCTGCGCTCGAACACTGGGGACGCAAGATGATTCAATGGCGCAATGCCGTTCGAATAGGCTTGATGGGTCTGGCGGTGCATAAGTTTCGCGCCGCGCTGTCCATGCTGGGCATTATTTTTGGCGTCGCATCCGTCGTGGCGGTGATCGCGGTCAGCGAAGGAGCGCGCGGCGAAGTCATGAAGCAACTGGCGGCAATGGGCGCCAGCAACATCATGGTGCGCGGATTGGACTGGCGTTCATCCGGCAGCGAAAGCCGCGATCTGAAGAAAAAGTCCCGCTTGCACTCCAACGGGCTGACCGTGCGCGAGGGCCTGGCCGGCATGCGGGAAGCGCCGCTGGTGCTCGCGCAAGCCCCGCGCCGGGTCGTCCACGCATCGGTGCGCATGAACGAAACGCCGATGTCCGCGGAAGTCTCGGCCACCACGCCGATCTTTCTGCAAGTGATGGGCTACAAGCTGCGCGAAGGCCGCTGGTTCGTCCCGGCCGATGAAGAGAACTCGCGCCGCGTCTGCGTGCTTGAGGACGCGTTGCGCCAGGAGTACTTCAAACTGGCCTCCCCGCTCGGCAAAACGCTGGTCATCGATCACGAATGCTATGAAGTCATCGGCGTGCTGGAAAGCAAGGCGGCCTCGTCCGACCAGAAGTACGAAGTGGTGGACATCAAGCAGATCAACCGCCGCATTTACATTCCGCTTTCGACAGCCCTCGCGCGAACCACCCGCGAACCGCTCGCCGACGATGTCTCCGAGATCATCTTCCAATGCCGCGACATCACCGACGTTCACCCGGTCGCCGCCGTGCTCAACCGCTTCTTCGAAAAAGCGCATAACATGGAGGGCATCCGGCCGGAAGATCGCGACTACAAGGTCCAGATCGCTCAAGACCTGGTCAAGCAGACCGAAGAGTCGCAGCGGATCTTCAACTACGTGATGGCGTGTTCGGCCGGAATTTCACTCGTCGTCGGCGGCATCGGCATCATGAACATCATGCTGGCAAACGTGACCGAACGCCGCCGCGAGATCGGCATCCGCCGAGCGGTCGGCGCGACGATGAACGATATCCTTCAGCAGTTCCTTTTCGAAAGCTTGAGCATCTGCCTGCTCGGCGGGCTGATGGGCTGCATGCTCGGCATCGGCTTCACCTTCATGGTGCATCAGTTGACTGGTTGGCAGACCGCTCTGGCGTGGTGGAGCATGGCCGTGGCGCTGCTGGTCTCACTGATGGACGGCGTGGCGTTCGGAACCTATCCGGCCTGGAAAGCCGGACGTCTCGACCCGATCGAAGCGCTGCGTTACGAGTAGCGCAATCCTCCTGGATTGCGTCGTCATTGGTCATTAGTCATTGGTCGTTCGCAAGCGCTTGCTACGGATGGCCAGTGAGAAATAGCAACGGGTGGGGATCTATGCGAACGAGATTCTGCGCGATCTTCGCGCTTGTTTTTTCTCTCTGTGTGCAAGCAGGGCAAGCGGCGCCAGCGAAGGCTAACGCGGGCGAGGCGATTTTCTGCATCGGCACGCCGGATGGCTCGTGCATGGAGTTCGGTCTCGTCCAGCAGCAGTGGCCCAAGTATGCCAAGCACTACCCGCAGCCGATCGTGTTCACCGTTGGCAAGAGCAAGCTGCAGGATTGGCCATACATCCACCCCAGCTCGCACGACGGCTGGGCCGGCGGGAAAGCGCACACCTTTACGATCAACTTCGATGTGAAAGACGTTCCCGCAAAGTCAACATTTCTCATCCTCGGCGTGCTCGCGATCTGGGAACCCAGCCAGATCACAATTTCAGCAAATGGAAAACAAATTGCATCTCAGCGCTTGCCGGCTGGCGGCCAGGTCGGCTTGTCGAGCAACCCTGATGCGATCGCCGACTGCATCCCGCTCGTTTTCGAATTGCCCGCCGGTTCGTTGAAGGCCGGCGACAACTCGCTGGCGATCTCCTTGAACGATGGAAGCTGGGTCATCTACGATTATGTCATGCTCAGCACCAGCAGGCAGCCGCCGAAGATCGCGGCGGAAGTTCGCGATCTGCTTGCCGAAAACAAAAACGGCGCGCTGGCCGGAGTCGATGAAATCGTCTTCGCGACGCGCCAGGTCATCGGCGAACACTGGTACGCCAACTTCGGCTACTACGCTCCGGACACAAATCGCAAGCTGTACCGCGAAGGCAGCAAGCTGTGCAAGCTGAAGGTCTCCGACAAAAGTGTCACGACCGTTTTCGACGATCCCAAAGGTGGTTTTCGCGACCCGCAGATCCACTACGACGGCAAGAAGATGGTCTTCGCGTGGCGCAAGGGCGGCACGGAATTCTATCATCTCTACGAAGCCAACCTCGATGGCAGCGGTTTGAAGCAGCTTACCGACGGCCCGTGGGACGACTTTGAGCCCAGCTATCTGGCAGACGGCGGACTTGTTTTTGTGTCGAGCCGCTGCAAGCGCTGGGTGAACTGCTGGCTCACTCAAGTCGCCGTCCTGCATCGCTGCGATGCTGACGGCGGCAACATCCGGCCGCTTTCCAGCAACAACGAACACGACAACACGCCGTGGCCCCTTGCCGACGGACGCATCCTGTACACACGCTGGGAGTACGTCGATCGCAGCCAGGTCGATTATCATCACCTGTGGGTCGCCAACCCCGACGGCAGCAGCCAGACGATTTACTACGGCAATATGTTTCCCGGAACCGTCATGATCGACGCCAAGCCGATTCCCGGCACGGACAAGATTGTCGCCTCCTTCTCGCCCGGGCATGGGCAGACGGAGCACGAAGGGGCGATCACGATCGTCGATCCCAACGGCGGGCCGGACGCGCGGCGCCTGGCGAAAACCATCAGCCGCACGCAACACTTCCGCGATCCCTGGGCGTTCTCCGAAGACTGCATCATGGCCGTGACCGGTCCGTCGCTGGTGCTCATGAATGGCAAAGGCCAGACGCAGGAGCTTTACCGTCTGTCTGAAGCCGAAGCGCGCGCGGGATTCTACGTTCACGAGCCGCGGCCGGTCATCGCCCGCCCGCGCGAACTGCGCGTCGCTCCACGCACGGATCCCGCTCAGCCGACGGGCAAGTTCCTGCTTGCCGACGTGAACTACGGCCGCAACATGACCGGCGTGAAGCCCGGTGAAATCAAGAAGCTGCTGGTGCTCGAAACGCTGCCCAAGCCCATCAACTACACGGGCGGAATGGACCCGCTGAGTTTCGGCGGCACGTTCACGCTCGAGCGCATTCTCGGCACCGTGCCGGTCGAACCGGACGGCTCGGCGTATTTCGAAGTGCCCGCGCTGCGCAGCTTGTTCTTTGTCGCGCTGGACGAGAACGATCTGGCCGTCAAACGCATGCAGAGCTTCGTCACCATTCAGCCCGGCGAAACCACAAGCTGCGCTGGTTGCCACGAACAGCGCGAACGCACGCCGCGTTATTCAAACGTGCTACAAGCCTCGCGGCGCAGCGCGAGCAAGATTCAGCCATTCGCGGATGTGCCGGAGATCATCGACTACCCGCGCGACGTACAGCCGGTACTCGATGCGCTGTGCGTCAACTGCCACGGGTATGAGAAAGGGGTAGCGCCGGCCTCCGTGCCGGCCGGCGGCAATATTGGCGCCGCTCCCGCCGGCAGGGACGCCGGCACCACCTCCATTACCGGTCCCGCCGCCGGAAAAATCATTTTGAGCGGCGACCGTGGGCCCATGTTCAGCCACAGCTACGCGACGATGACGGTGGCCAAGCTCTTCAGCGACGGCCGCGACGAAGCGCGTAGCAATTATCCGCCGCGCACCCTGGGTTCAGCCGCCAGCAAGATTCTGACGATGCTCGACGGATCGCACTACCGCGTGAAAGCGACCGCTCAGCAGAAGACGCTGCTGCGCCTGTGGACCGACACCGGCGCCGCCTACCCCGGAACCTATGCGGCGCTCGGCACCGGAATGATTGGCGGCTACGCGGCGAACGCGCAGGTGCTCGCCGATTTCGACTGGCCCACGACGAAGGCTGCGAAGGAAGTGCTGACGCAGCGCTGCGTTTCCTGCCACAAGGAACCCAGCCGCCTGCTGCCGATGAGCCTATCCGACGAACGCGACGTCTCGTTCTGGCGCTTCAACATCGACGATCCGCGCATGAAGACCAGCCGCCACAGCGTCTTCAATCTCACGCGGCCGGAAAAATCGCTGATGGTGCTGGCACCGCTCGCCGAGAATGCTGGCGGTTGGGGCCTGTGCCGCGATCTCAAGACAAAAGAGAAGGTTAATGTCTTCGCCGACACCAACGACGCCGGCTATCAGAAGTTGCTGGCAATGATCGCCGCCGGCAAGCAGAAGCTCGACGAAATCAAACGCTTCGACATGCCCGGCTTTCAGCCCCGCCCCGAATGGGTCCGCGAGATGAAGCGCTACGGCGTCCTGCCGCAGGACCTGATCGCGCCAGCCGGCAAGGACGCCGGCGCTACCGCGCCGATCAATGTCTATGAAATCGAGAGGAAATATTGGGAGTCGCTCTGGTATCAGCCCCAAAGCCGATGACGTGGTGAGGCGGTGGTTTGGTGAGTGCCCAACGGCAAAGGAACGAAGGAACGGGAAGTTTCTGGTTTCTAGTTCGCGAATGTCACCTGCGGACGAACACGGAAGGAATGAGTTTTCCGTTGCCTCTGGATTTCTGTGGTGTATTGGGATATAGAACACTGTTCTAAGATTGCTAAAAGGCGGAAGTAAATCAGGAGAGCCGAGATGAAGATCAACGCTTACCTCCTCCCTCTATTTATCCTGGGTGGCTGCCTGTTGAGCGCCGAAGATGGCGGGCGAACGGTGGCGGCGACCAAGCCGGCGGGCACGGAGGCCGGCGCTACCACCGGGGCGGCGGTGGCGACGCCCGCGGCGCCGGAGGACTTGGGCTTTGACGAGATCGTGTTCGTCAAACGCAAGCCGTACTCGTCGGATCACTACTACACGGACATCAACAATGGGACGGCCGGCGACCGCTTCGTGCCGGACAACGGCGTTTACGTCTACAATGTTCGCACACGCGCCGAACGGGCCATCATCAAAACGGCCAGCATGCCGGGCGGAAAAGGTTTCATTGGCAAGATCAGCTTATCGTTCGACGCGAAGAAGCTGCTCTTTGATTTCCGGGAGAACGCAGGCGCGGGCTTTCGCGTCTGGGAAGTGAACGTGGATGGTTCCGGACTGCGGCAGGTTTCTTTTCCGCCGCCGGACGAGGCCGAGAAGGCCGCTCGCTGGCACAAGGGCTGGCACACGGATGACATCCACCCGAACTACCTTCCGGACGGCAAGATCATTTTTTCTTCCACGCGCTGCGAACACACCGTGCTGTGCGGCGGGTCGGCAGCTCTGGCGGCGCCGAATTTGTACCGCATGGACGCCGACGGCAGCCACGTCGAACAGCTTTCGCGAAGCCCGGTCAGCGAGTTCTGTCCAGTCATGCTCGATAACGGCCGGGTGATGTATCACCGCTGGGAGTACGTCGACAAGGGCGCTCGCGTGGCGAAGGTGGTCTGGTCGATGAACCCCGATGGTTCGGCTCCGCAGGAAATGTACGGGCTGGCCGACGACGACACGACGATCTACATGTACCCGCAGCCGCTGCCCGGAAGCACGACACGCTTCGTGGCCGCGGGCACGTGCCATTTCCCGCAAGGCGGATGTCTGGGCGCGATCCTGCTGGTGGATTCGGGAATGGGCATGCGCATGCGCGGGCCGGACCCGGATGAAAAGGGCTACGTGCAAGGCGATACGCAGTACCCGATGATCAACATCACGCCGGAAGTCTTTGTGCCGCGCCGGTCCGAACCCGGATGGTCCTTCCGAATGCCGGACGGGAAATACGCCTTCGACAAAGAGGGAAAGAAGGGCTACCTGTACACGCATCCCTTCCCTGTTACCGACAAGAAGTTTCTGGTCTCCAAAAAAGTCAATCCAGCGGATCACTACAAGGACGTGCCGAATGCGTATGCGTTGTACCTGATCGACACCGAAGGGCATCAGCGCCCGGTGCACGCGGACCCCGCGCTGTCGTGCTGGCATGCGACGCCGCTGATCCCTCGCGCGGTGCCGCCGCAAGTGCAGACGTTCCGCGAGCCGCAATATGCCGAGAAAAACCAGGCGCTCTGCATCGTCGCTGATGTCTACCAGGGCATGGATGGCGTCAAGCCCGGCGAGGTCAAGTGGCTGCGGATCAACGAAGTCGTTCCGCGCTACTGGTCCACCGGCCGGCGCTGGAGTCCATCCTTGAGCAGTTCGAGCTGGAAAGCCGCCTTGTGGCCGCGCGTGCAGTGGGGCGTTGTGCCCGTCGAAAAAGATGGCTCCGCGGCGTTCCTCGTCCCGGCCAACCGCAACATTTTCTTCCAGGCTCTGGACGAGAACTTCCGCGAGATTCAGCGCGAGCGAACGTACGTCAATTACGCGGCAGGGGAGGTGCGGTCCTGCTCCGGGTGCCACGGCCAGGCCAGTCACACCGCCGCGACCGAGAAGCCCGGCAAGCGCATCGCTTTGACGCGGCCGCCCAGCATTCCGCAGCCGCAGCCCTGCGACTTGAAGGCAAATGGCGGAGACGACAAAGCGGGGCAGACGATTCATTACCCGACGGACATTCAACCCATCCTCAACGCCAAATGCGTAAGCTGCCATGGCGAAAAAGAGCCGGCCGGCGGCCTAAGGCTGACCGGCGAGATCACCGAGTACTACAACACGTCGTACGAAGCGCTGGCCAAGAAGCAGTTGGCCGGGCCCATCATCCCGGAATTCACGTCCTTCACACAAGGCGATCGCGGCAACTGGAACGGCGCGTACCTGCCGCCGAAGAGCCTCGGCTGCTACACCAGCCCGATGTTCGCGCTACTGACCGATGCGAAGAATCCGAAGAACGCGAAGGACGACCACACGAAGATGCTCACCGAGCGGGAGATGATGGTGCTCTGCCGCTGGATGGACAGCAACTACCAGTTCTACGGCACGTATTACGGGCGGCATCATCCGCAGTGGGTGAACAAAGATCCGAAGAAGCCGGAGTACGACCCGGCGGACTTCCGGCGCAAAGCGACGTTCGAGGAAGCCGTGAGTTCGACGGCGCCCGACTGGCATCGTTAGCACGGAACGATCGCTGCGAGTTCTTTGAAACTTGAATAAACGTAGACGGCGGCCACGTTACGTTTTTGTTAAGATGCGGATGGTAATGCTTGCCTATTTTTAGAAAGACAACGCTTCCAATATTGTCAATTCGTCAACTCCCACTTGCGAATGCCAGCAATGTGCTAGGCTTAGCGGCAGGAGCACGAAACATGGGGATGAAGATCGCCGATGCGATTCCGGCGGATGGTGGGGCCTTGTTGATCAAGGTCAGCGGCCGTGTTGACACGTCCTCGTGCCGCGAACTGCATGATCGCATTGAAGTGCTTTTCCGTGGCGGAAACTTCCGGCTGCTGATCGATATGTCCGAGATTGACGGACTCTGCTCATCCGGCATCAGCGTCCTGCTCACGGCAGACGCCACGGCCCGCGCGCACGGCGGAAGCCTCATGCTCCTGGATCCCAGCGTGAAGACACAAACGATGCTCATGATCCTGGGCGTCAGCGACAGTCTTTCGATCGCGCCGTCAGCGCGCGCGATGTGAGCGCCCCACGTCTACCTTTTCGCACTTGTTTACGAACCAGCCGGATTCAAAATGTTGCGCCATGCAGAAACACAAGTCGCTGGCGCGGCTGAGCGCGCTGGCGCTGCCGCTTTCGATGAGTGTGCTCAACACAGCGGTTCTGGCTCAAACGCCGGAAGCGGCGCAGCGCACCTTCACCAATCCGGTGGTCGCGCGCGGGGCGGACCCGTGGGTTCTTTTCTGGAATGGCGCATACTATTACTGCCGTTCGGGCGGCGGAAAAAAGATTTGGGTTCACAAAGCTGCGCATCTGGAGGAAATAGGAACTGATGATGGCGTCGCCGTCTGGACGCCGCCGCCGTCCGGGCCGTACTCGAAAGAACTCTGGGCGCCGGAACTGCATAATCTCGACGGAAAATGGTACGTCTACGTTGCCGCTGACGACGGCAACAACCACAACCACCGCATGTACGTGCTGGAAGGCGATAAAGGCGACCCTCAGGCGCCCTTTGCCATGAAAGGAAAGATCGCCGATCCGTCTGATCGCTGGGCGATTGACGGCACCGTGCTGACGATGGAAGGCGGCCAGCGATACTTCATCTGGTCAGGCTGGGAAGGCGCGGAGAACGTGCAGCAGAATCTGTACATCGCGGCGATGAGCAACGCGTGGACGATCTCGGGCGAGCGCGTGTGCATCTCGCAGCCGGATCACGACTGGGAGAAGAACGGGAAACCGCTGGTGAACGAAGGCCCCTCGGTGCTCAAACGTGACGGCAAGGTCTTCGTCGTCTACTCCGCCAGCGGCAGTTGGACCGACGACTATTGTCTGGGCCTGCTCACGCTGAACGGCGATCCGATGCAGAAGAAGTCGTGGGTGAAGAAGGACAAGCCGGTCTTTTGCCGCACGAAAGATGTCTTCGGCCCCGGGCACTGCTCGTTCACGAAGGCGCTCGACGAGAAGGAGGACTGGATCGTCTACCACGCCGAGCGGCGCAAAGGCAGCGGCTGGGACCGCGACGTTCGCATGCAGCGCTTTACCTGGAACGCGGACGGTTCACCGGATTTCGGAGCACCGCTTTCGCCCGGCGTGCCGATGGAGTTGCCGAAGAGAGTTCAAGATGCGCAGCCGGCATTGAAATAGATCGGCCCGCGAGCGGATCATTTCGCCGAACCGCTCTTTTTCGCCGTGGCTTTATAGAGCAACGTCTTTTCGGCTTCGTAGCCGAGCGTGTCTACCATGATGAGCATGGAGACATCCAATTTTTCACCCGCCTTGGCCGTGGTCTTGTTAGCAAAACCAAACTCCTGAAGGGCCGTCAGCAACGGTTCGCCTTTTATGCTAAGCGTGTACGTTCCGGGCGTGGCTTTGAAGACCCCGTTTTTCATCTTGCCCTTCAACTGGAGTTTGCACAGGCCTGCCGTGGCCTGGCCCTTGGCATTGAGAGCGAAGTCTTTCGTGAAGCCGCCGATCACGACGCTCACCTTTTTGCCGTCAGGCTTGAAGAACTTCCCCAAGGGAATCGCGCCGGAGAGTTGCAGCGTGTCCTTCGCGCCAGTCACAAAATTGAACTTCAGCGCAACCTTTGTAATGGAGAAGACGTTTGATGCCGCTGCCGTCCACGTGGGATCGCCGCCGTTGTCTTGGCCGACGGGAGCTTCGGCGGCGCTGACAACGTAATACGCCTGCTGCTGCGTCGTGGTCGTCCCGTCGAACACCGTCACCGTGGCCGTATAGATGCCGGGAGTCGCGTAAACGTGGGAGGTGCTCGCGCCCGTGCCTGTGGTTCCGTCGCCAAAGTCCCACGTGTAAGAAAGGGAATCGCCATCGCCGTCCGTTGCCGCCGCCGTGAATGTCACCGCGGTGCCGGTCGTTCCGGTGGGCGAGTCTGATGTGGACAGCGATGAGATTTCGGGCGGAGTATCGGTCCCGGCCGGCCGGCTGATCGTGAACTGCAGCGTCTTGCGATTCGAGCCCGCGATGTTCGACGCTGTGACGGATACGTCGAAGACTCCGCCAGTGGCCGGAGTGCCGGAAATCGTGTCGCCCGAAAGCGTCAACCCAGCGGGCAGTTTGGCTGAGCTGAATGTAAGCGGCGTGCTGCCGGAGGCAGTGATTTGATAACTGAACGCGGAGCCTTGGATGGCCGAGAGCGTCAAGGCGCTGGTGATCACCGGCGCGGAAGCCGTCGTTACATTGAACGCATTGCTCGTCGCGCCGCCGAGGCCGGCGCCGGTGGCCGTGAGCGTGAAGCCAGTGCCGGCCTTATCCAGCGATATTGCCGAGAACGATGCAATGCCGCTAGACGCCGCGACGGTGACCGTTCCGCGCAGCGTGGCGCTCACGGGATTGTTGCCGATCGCCAGCGTGATGCTGTCCGTGGCGGTGGTGATCGTGTTCCCCAAGCCGTCGCGAATCGCCACCTGCACCACTGGCCGTACTGCAAGCCCGACGTACGCGTTGCTGGGCTGCGCCACGAAGGCCAGCCCGTACGTCACGTCGAAGGCCGGACTGGTTGCGCTGTCGATTCCGGTGGCCGATGCGACGAGAGTGTACGCCGACCCGCAACGATCGAGCGCCAGATTACTGAAGGTCGCGACGCCATTGACAAGCGTTTGCGAAAGCGTGCCGCTCAGTGTGGCGCTGCCAGGGTTCGCGCCCAGCGCCAGCGTAACGGTGCCGGATGCGGAAGTGATGGTCGTTCCGGCGCTGTCCTGCACGGCGACCTGCACGGCGGGCGCGATCGCGGAACCGGCCAGTGTGTTGCTCGGCGGCTTCACGAACGCCAGGCGGTAATGGATATCGAAGGCGCCGCTGGTCGCACTGTTCATGCCGCTGGCGGACGCGACCAGCGTATAGCCGCTACCGGCTCGGTCGATCTTGATGCCGCTGAACGTGGCGACGCCGTTGACCGCGGCGGCGGACAGCGTGCCGGAGAGCGTGCCATTGCCGGGATTTGCGCCGAGCGCCAGCGTGATCGTGCCGCTGGCAGACGTGACGGTAGCGCCGGACGCCGAGCAGATGGCGACTTGCACCGCGGGCGTGATGGGCGACGCCGCCAATGTGCTGGCGGGCTGAACGCTGAAGCGGAGCGCGTAGATGATGTCGAAGGAAGCGCTGGTGGCGCTCTCCATCGCCGCGCCGGAAGCAACGAGCGTGTAACCGGATCCGGCCTTATCAATGCCGAGCCTAGAGAACGTCGCCACGCCGTTGACTGCGGCTACGGTCGTCGTGCCAGCGCTCGCACTGAGCACGCCGCCGCTCGGGTTCGTGCCGATCGACAGCGTGACGCTGTTGGTGGCCGAGGTCACCGTGTTGCCGAGCGCATCGCGAATAGCCACCTGTATGGCCGGCGCGATGTCGCTTCCCGCCACCGTGGTCGAGGGCTGGACAGTGAACGCCAATCGGTACGTGATATCGAAGGCCGAACTGACGCCGGACGCCAGCCCCGCCGCCGTGGCCGAGAGCGTGTAGCCGGCGCCGTTGCGATCCAAACTCAAGCCGCTGAAGGTCGCCACGCCGTTCACAGCCGACGCGGCCGCGACGCCGCCCAAGCTGGCCCCATTCGGGTTGTTGGCGATAGCCAGAGTAATGCTGTCGCTGGCTGTCGCGATGGTCGTGTTCAGGCCATCTTGAACGACAACCTGCACCGCCGGCGTTATCGCAGCGCCGGCAACGGCATTGCTGGGCTGGGTCGTAAAGGCCAGTCGGTAGGTGGTGTTGAACGTGCCGCTGACCGCGTCAGGCAACCCCGACGCCGTCGCGCGGAACGTAAAGCCGGCGCCAAGTTTGTTGATGCTGAGTGCGCTGAAACTGGCGACACCGTTGGACGCGGAGACTGGCGCCGCGCCCGACAGCGTCGCGCCGGGCGGGTTGCTGTCGAGGGCGATAGAGATCGAGTTCGTGGCCGAAGGCACCGTGTTGCCGAAGCTGTCCTGCACGGCGACAGCCACGGCCGGCGAAATGGCAGCATTGACGACGGCCGAAGCGGGCAGCGCAATGAAGCCCAACTGGACGGCTCCGCCGGCGGAGATGCTAAACGCGGCGCTGGTGGCGCTCGTCAGCGAACCGCATGCTGCGCTCAGCGTATAGCCAGTGCCGACCTTTTGGATACTGAGCGGGCCGAACGTCGCTATGCCGCTGGATGCCGCCACTGTCTTTATGCCGGACAACGTTCCGCCGCCGGGGTTCGTGCCGATTGCCACGCTGACATCGGCGCTGGAGCCGGTCACCGTGTTGCCGAACGCATCCTGGATGACGACCTGTACCGCTGGCGTGATCGCCACGCCGGCCACTGCATCGGCGGGCTGAACCAGGAAGGTCACACGATTCGCCGCGCCGGGAGTAATGTCGAATCCCATGCTGGTCGCTCCGGTCAGGCTGGTCGCCGCCGCATTCAAGGTGTAGCCAGACCCCACCTTGTTGATGCTCAGGTCACTGAAGGAGGCGATGCCGCTGGAAGCGTTGACTGTAACTGTGCCGCCGAGCGTGCCGGTGCCGGGGTTGTTGCCGATCGCCATGGTTACCGCGTTGGATGCCGACGTTACCGTATTGTCGAAGCTGTCTTGCACCAATACCTGAACGGCTGGAGCGATCGCCACTCCCGCCGCCGCGCCGGTGGGTTGAACGGCGAAGGCCAAGTGCGTAGCCGCCGCCGGCGTGATATTAAAGCCGCTGCTGGTGACAGGCGCGAGACCGGTTGCGCTGGCCCCAAGAGTGTAACCCGTGCCGGTCTTATCGATGCTGAGGTCGCTGAAAATCGCCACGCCATTGACGGCCGAAACGGACAGGTTTCCCAGGAGCGTGCCGCCACCCGCATTGTACGCTATGGCCAAGGTGATGAGGTCGTTCGCCGATGTGACGGTCGCGTTGGCGCCGTCCTTTACGGCCACCTGCACGGCCGGACTGATGACCGCGCCCGCAACGGTGTCAACCGGCTGGAACGTTACGACCAGCTTATAGGTAATGTCGAATGCGCTGCTGGTCGCGCCCGTCATGCCCGCGGCCACAGCCGTCAGCGTGTAGGCGCTGCCCGCCTTGTTGATGCTCAAATTACTGAACGTGGCCACGCCGCTGGACGCGGGAACGGCCTTGGTTCCCGACAATACACCGGCTGACGGATTCGCACCGATCGCGACCGTGATGTTGTCGGTGGCGGAAGCGATCGTGTTGCCGACGGCGTCCTGCACGGCCACCTGCACGGCGGGGGTGATCGGAGATGACGCGCCAGTGTTGCCGGGCTGCGTGGTGAAGGCGAGCTTATAGCTGATGTTGAACGTGTTGCTCGTCGCGCCGGCCACGTTGGGAGCGCTGGCCGCCAGCGTGTAACCGGTGCCGGCCTTGTCGATGTTCACGTCATTGAACGTCGCGACGCCACTGCTTGCCGTTGCCGAGAGCGTGCCACCGAGCGCGCCAGCGACTGGATTGGCGGCGATGGCGAGCGTGACGGTATCGGTCGCGGTCGTGATCTTCGTGCCGGCGTTGTCCTGAACTTCAACTTGGATGGCTGGGGAAATGGCCGCGCGCGCCAGCGCGCTGCTGGGCTGCGCGATGAACACGAGCTTGTAGCTGATATCGAAAGCGTTGCTCGTTGCGGCGCCCGCGACGCCCGCTGCGCTTGCGGATAGTGTGTAGCCCAGACCCGCCTTGTCGATGCTCAGATTATTGAACGTGGCCACGCCGTTGACGGCGGCCCTCGATGTCGTACCGCCAAGCGCTCCGCCAGCCAGGTTCGGATCATCGAGCGTCAGCGCAACGCTGTTGGAGGCGCTGGTGACCGTGTTGCCCAGGGCATCGACGATGGCAACCCGGACAGCGGGGCTGAGCGTCGCTCCGGCCAATGCGCTGGCCGGCTGAACCGTGAAGGCAAGGGCGGCAGGCGGGCCAGGCGTGATGTCAAACGACGAACTGGTCTTGCTGTTGGCGTTGGCGCAGGTTGCGCTCAGCGTGTAGCCGGTTCCAGTACGGTTAATGCTCAAATCACCGAACGTGGCAACGCCGGCAATCGCCGCAACCGTTGCTGTGCCCGATAGCGTGCCACTGCCTGGATTACTGGCGATGGCGACAGTGACGTCGTCTGTAGCGCTGCCAATGGTGCCGCCGATCCCATTACAAATGGAAACTTGAACCGCCGGTGTAATCGCAGATCCTGCAACGGTGTTGACCGGTGCCGTGGAGAATGCGAGCGTATAGGCAATGTTGATAGGCGTGCTGGTCGTACCGGTCAATATGCCGCTGGTGAATGCAAGCGTGTAGCCGGCGCCGGCCTTGTCAATCTTCAGGTCGCTGAAGGTTGCGACTCCATTAACCGCGGCGACGTTCAGGTTTCCCGAAAGAGTTACGCCGACGGGATCGCCGGTGATCGCGACGCTGACGATATCGCTGGCGGAGGTCGCAAGGTTTCCAAACGTATCCAGAATGGCGACCTGGACCGCCGGTGCAATAGCCACCGCGGCGAGCGCGTTGCTCGGCTGCGTCACAATAGACAACTGGCTGGGTGCGGCCGGATTGATGCTGAAAGAACCGCTCACGCCTCCATTCAGGCCGGTCGCGGCAGCGGCAAGCGTGTACCCCGCGCTGGCCTTGTTGATGCTCAGATCGTTGAACGTGGCGACACCACTGACGGCAGCCACGGTTTGGGTTCCCGAGAGCGTTCCGCCGGCGGGGTTCGTGCCGATGGAAACGGTGATATTGTCATTGGCCGTGTTGATGACATTTCCCGGCCCGTCCTCAATGCTGACTTGCACGGCCGGCGAAATCGCGGCGCCGGCGTTGGCCGCGCTCGGCGGAGTCGTAAAGACGAGGCGATAGACAGCGTTGAACGCGTCGCTCGTACCCGTCGTGAGGCCGGCGGCGGAAGCCGACAGCGTGTAGCCCGTTCCGACTTTGTTGATGCTTAAATCGCTGAAGGTGGCCACGCCGCTGGAAGCCGTATGCGTTGTGGTGCCGAGAAGCGTTGCGCCACTGGGATTGTTGCCCAAAGCAACGGTGATGCTGTTCGTCGCCGAGGGGACCGTGTTCCCAGACGCATCCTGCACCGCGACAGCCACGGCCGGCGCGATAGGGGAACCCACCGGCGTGTTGACCGGCTGCACCGTAAAGCCCAGACGCGCCGCCGGTCCCACCAAAATATTGAATGCGCTGCTGGTGCCGTCGGTCAGTCCGTTTGTATGGGCCACCAATGTGTATCCCGTGCCGACCTTATTGATGCTGACGTTGTTGAAGATAGCTTCGCCATTAATCGCGTTGGCTGTCATGGTGCCGGAGAGCGTGCCGCCGCTGGGATTGGTGCCGATGCCCAGGGTGACGCTGCCGCTGGCATTGTTGACGAGGTTGCCCTGGAAGTCCTGGACTTGCACGCGCACGGCTGGAGAGATCGCGTTTCCGGCCGTCGTGTTGACGGGCTGGACAGAGAAACCCAGTTTGCTCGGTGGACCCATGTTGACGTCGAACGATGTGCTGGCGACGGTGTTTATGCTTGGCGTGACGGAGGTGCTGGCGGTCAGCGTGTAACCCAACCCAACCTTTGTAATGCTCAGATCGCTGAACACTGCCACGCCGCCCGATGCAGCCACCGTCTTCGTGCCGAGGAGCGTGGAGCCGGCAGGGTGCGAGCCAAAGTCAACCGTTATGCTGTTGGTGGCCGAAGCAATCGTGTTGTTCAGACCGTCCTGGACCGCCACCTGCACGGCGGGTGTAATCGCACTTCCGGCGGCCGTGGTGCTCGGCTGTACGAGGAAAACCATTTTGTAGTTGATGTCGAAACTGCCGCTGGTGGCTGGCGCCAGTCCGTCGGATGAGGCCGTCAGTTTGTAGGTGCTGCCCGCCTTGTCAATGCTCAAGTCGCTGAACGTCGCCATGCCGTTGCTGGCATCGACGGCAAGGGTGCCGCCGAGCGTGCCGCCACCGGCATTGGGTTCGACTGACATCGTGACTGTATTGGTCGCTGTCGGGCACTCGTTATTATAGAAATCCCTGATCTTCACTTTGGCGGCTGATAACGACAACCCGGCCAAGCGACTGATCGGCGACTGATAGAAATACAGTTTATTGGGGGCGGCTGGAACAATGTTGAATGCGGCGCTGGTAGCGGAGTTGACGGCCGAGCCCGTGGCGGTGAGGGTATAACCGTTGGCTGAAAATTGGATATTTAGCGTGTCGAATGTGGCGACGCCTTGATTCGCGCCGACGCTCTTGGTGCCGTAGAGCGTTCCATTGGCAGACATCGTGATGGTGTCGTTCGCGTTCGTGGTAATGACCTGGCCCAGGGCGTCCTCAATGGAAACCTTTACGCCCGTGGGCGCCGCGATGGGACTGCCGGCTGCTGTCTGTGTCGGCTGTGCAGTGAAGACCAGCTTGCCGACGATGTCGAATGCGCTGCTCGTGTCGCTCACCAAGCCATTGCCGCCTGTGGCCTGCAGGGTGTAGCCCGAGCCGCGCAGATTGATGGTCAGGCCGCTGAAGGTCGCCACGCCGTTGACGGGCGTCTGAGTCGTTGTGCCGACTAACGTTCCGCCGGAGGGGTTGTTGGCAAAAGCCAGCGTGATTGGATCTGTAGCGGTCGTGATGTTGTTCCCGGCGTAATCCTGGATTGCAACTTTTAGGTCGGAGGAGAAGGCGGCGAGCACCAATGTCCTCGATGGAGGCGAAGCAGTAAACTTGAGTTTGCGAGTTGTGTTTGTGACGTTGAAGGACGAACTGTTCACAGTAAAGAAGAGATTACTGGCGGAAGCGGTCAGACTATAGCCGTTCTTGGCAATGTCCACGCTCAAGTTGCTGAACGTCGCGACGCCACCCACTGCGTTGACCGCACCCCCGCCGGAAAGCGTTGCGCCGCCGGCACTGTTCAACGTCAGGCCGATGCTGTCAGTGGCTCCGGAAATCGGGTTGCCAGGACCATCTTGGATCGCAACAGTCACGGGCGGAGTCATGGTCTGGCCCTCGCCGACAGTGGACGGCTGCTGGCCGAAGACGAGCCTGTACTTGATATTGAAAGCGTTGGTCGTGAGATCCGTCATGCCGGCAGAGGACACCAGCAGCGTATAATTGAGACCCGGCTTGTCCAGCTTAATGTTGTTGAACGTGGCCACTCCGCTGACGGCTGTAACGGTGGGGGTGCCGCTCAGTGCCGCCCCGCCTGGATTGTCTTTGATTGAAAGCGTGACGTTGCCAGCAAACCCTGTAGCGACGTTTTCGCACTTGTCCAGAGCCTGCACCGCCATTGACGGGGACATACTCGACAGGACTGCCGTATTCGTCGGCGGCTGGGCTGTGAAAACGATGTGGGTTCCGACGTTCGGGTTGATGTTGAAGCTGCTACTGACCGCGCTCGCTATGAGCACAGCCGTCGCCGTTGCACGCAACGTGTAGCCATTGCTCTTCTTGTTGATAGATAGGTCGCTGAAGCGCGCCACGCCGCCGGACGTCGGTACGGTTGTCGTGCCACTTAGGATGCCTCCACCCGGGTTGGCGCTGATGGCGATCGTGATGTTGTCCGAGGCGGAGGGAATGGCGATGTCGTTTGCATCGGCGATTGTCACTTCGATCTGCGCAATGGGATCGCCTGCAAGCGTAGTGCTGGGCTGCACCGAAAATATAAGCTTGTACGAAATATTGAACGCGTTGCTTGTCCCCGCCGTCAACGAACCACAGGTCGCCGTGAGCGTGTAGCCTGCGCCGCTCTTATTGATGCTCAGATTGTTGAACGTCGCGATACCGTTGACGGCGGGCATGGTGAGCGTGCCTGAAAGCGTGCCGCCGCCCGGATTCGTGCCGATGTCTATCGCGACTTGGTCGCTCGCCGACGTCACCGTGTTGCCGAATGCGTCCTGGATCGCGACGCCGATGGATCCCAGCGCTTGACCAGCGGTGGTACTGCCCACCTGCTGCGTGAACGTCAGCTTGGTCGCGATGCCGGGCGTGATGTTGAACGTTGCCGTAATGGCCTCGGTGAAGTCGCTGGCGAAAGCTCTGAGCGTGTAGGCGTTGGCGGTCTTATCGATCGAAAGGTTGGCAAAGGACACAATGCCATTCACCGCATTGACCGTCGTCGTGCCGCTTAAGCTGCCACTCCCCGGGTTATTCTTGATCTCAATGCTGATGGCCTTGTTCAACGATGTGAGCGTGTTGTTAAGCCCATCCTGAAGTTTCACCGCGACCGCTGGGTTGATGTACACGCCGGCGGCCGTATTCGTCGGTTGTGTGCTTATGAACAGCTTATAGCTGATGGTAAAGGCGAGGCTGGCTGCGCCTGAGACGCCTCCAGCGGAGGCGGTCAGCGTGTAGTTGGCTCCCGCCGTGTCAATGTTGAGGTCGCTGAATGTCGCCACACCCGCACTCGCGGCAACCGTCGTCGTTCCGCTCAAGGTTGTCCCACCAGGGTTGTTACCGATGGCCATGGTGACGTCAGCGGAAGACGCAGTAACCGCGTTGCCCAGAGCGTCCTGGATTGCGACCTTCACAGCCGGCGAGATCGCGACACGCGCAAGCGCATTCCCTGGCTGAACGGTAAACGAGAGATGGTGCGGCGGTCCGGCCGAGATGTTGAAACTTTGGCTCGTGGCGCCGGTGAGTCCCGTCGCGGTGGCCGTCAACGTATAACCGTTGCCCGTCTTGTCGATGCTGAGGTTGCTAAACGTGGCAACGCCGGCCACGGCCGCGGCGGTAAGGGTTCCCGAAAGCGTGCCCCCCGGGGGATTGGTTCCGAAGTAAATCGTGATATTGTCCGTCGCCGTGGTAACAGGGTTGCCCGCGCCGTCTCGCACGGACACCTGCACGGATGGCGAGATGCTGCTGCCGGCGACGGTGGAAGTCGGTTGCCCGGTAAACACCAGCACGTTCGCGGCGAAGGTACTTGAGCAGGACAGGAGCGCGACGCAGGCCGCGGCCAAAAAGCACGGTGCGCCAGACACCCACTGCGATGGGGTTGGATTGCGCATGGGACTCCTCCAAAGTTGCGGCAGTGGCACGCTTGTACGTATGGGCCAACATCATCACAAGGTACAGCCTTAGTCTACCTCGCCCGAACGCCGTAGCAACACGGGAGCGGCAAAAAGCCAAAGAAGAGAGGGTTGGTAATCGTCACACAGATTGGCGAAAAGCCGTTCTGTCCGCCGGCTGGGCGGTCAGAAGCAAATGGGGCGGAAGGCACAAACAGCCGCATCCTGCCTTCACGGTGTCAGCTTTGCCTCACCCGTCGCGCCGTCAAAGAGAAGTGTGCGCGGACCGATACTGAACGTCCAGCGCTCGCCGTCAGCCTTCAGACCAATGCGTGCCGGCTGCTGTCCCGCAACGCTCCACGTACATGCCGTCGCGTTGCGCCATTCACCGCGCTCGCACCGCAGACGCAGACTCGTGAGCTTCCCCGTGCTGCTTCCGTGTTCGCCTTTGATCGCGTCTTCGCCCACCTCCACCTTCAGGCCATTCGCTGTCAGTGGTTCGACGCGCAGCATTGCTTTTACGCCGCGCGCGACATAGGTTCCGTCATCGGCTTTAGCCAGCGGCTGTTCGGTGTGGAGGCGCAGTTCGAGCGGCGCGGGCTTCTCCAAAGCAATGTCATCCAGCACCAGCAATACGTCGGGCTTTATGTAAAGCAGATGGCGGACGAAGCGTTTCACGCCGAGCTTGCGGGGATACGCTTCAGTCGCGTCGCCCGCAATGTGATCCAGCGCCGGCGATGAGTCCGCTCGCAGAATTTTCGGGCGCGCCTTGGCCGCCAGCGGCTCGCTTCCTACGAACCACGTTTGGCCTTCGCCGAGTTGCCCTTTGCCGCCGATCAGCAGAGTATTGTGCTGGCTGGTCAGCTTGGCCGAATACGCGTCGTCACGAATCAGCCATTCTCCCGCGCCAAACACCACGAAGTGGCCGGCATCGGGATGAACGTGGCCGCCGCCGGGATCATACGCAAAGTTCTGGACCGCGTGATGGCCGATGAACGGTCCGCACTTGAAGACAACGAGTGATTCGTCGCCGGACCAGTCCGAACGCGCAGAGACGATCTCCATGTCGTCAAAGCGGCGCAGTGTCGGCAAATCAGCCGGTGATTTCTCTGGAACACTGGGATCGTACCAGATCAGGTTCAGCCAGCGCGCCTCGGGGGAATCCACGTTTGCGGTATCTATTTGCGCGCCCAGCCACTGCGCATATCCGTCGTTGAATTCCCGCGCCAGCCCGCGCAGAAGATAGTCCGGGCCGTACCAGTTGCCGCGCGGGCAGTCGGCGATATCCACGATGTTGTTACGCGGCGTCCAGGCATTTCGCGGCAGCGCGAGGTATTGGCGATAGGCCGCTGTGTTGCGCCACCAATCGCAGCCGTAGAGGTCCACCACGAGGAGTTCGCGCGAAAGATGCATGAACTTGAGCATGTATTCGACGCCATAGCCCCAATAGCCGACGCCTTCGTGGCTGGCGCCGTCGGGCCCGAGCGAATCCATGGTTCGGCGAAACTTTTCGAGCGGCAGGCCGATCCACTTCAGCGCCTCGTCGTTTTCGTCGAACAGCACGAGTCCGGCGGCAGCCATGCCGCAGATGTTCACCCAGAGGTGATTCTGCAGGTACGACTTGCTCCACCATATCTTGCCCGACGCCGCGGCTTCGAACATCGCGGCGGCACGTTTGGCAAGCGTCTGGCGGATGAGCGCGCGCGTGTCATCGTCGAGGTCCGCGTAGCACCAATCATAGACCAGTGCCAAGCCGTAAAGCTGGTGGCCGGCCGCGAGGTCCATGCCGTCGCGCTGCCCAAGGCCCCACGTCGCATAGCCGCAGGACGCGCGCGCCCAATCGCGCGCACTGTCCAGATACTTGCGCTCTTTGCTGATGAGATACGAGATAGCCAGCAGCGGCATCGCATTGCCGACGTTGCGCTGGTAGAGCTGCTCGTCGCCGCTGTACTTGTCCTGTTTGATGTACGCCGGCGGGCCGCTTTTGACGGCGGCGTCGGCTTGAGCTTGCACTTCTTTCCACAGCGGCGCATGCGTTGTCTTGACGGCCTGGCGAAGCGCGTCGATGCGGGTGGCGTCCAGGTACAACCGCGGATGCACGCCTTTCCTGGACGCGAGCGGCACGGGGACTGGATTCAAGATGTACTTGTCGTTGTGGGTAAAGCGAGCGATGGGCTCAATTCTCACTTCGGCCAAGGTCGCGTCGATCTCTGCAGCGCCCTCCGTGCCTTTTTCCAGCGCGATCCAGCAGCGCGCGACGCCCTCCGGCGCTCGGAACTCAGCGCTCGCTGCCTGCCACTGCCCCAGTTTCGCCGTGTCATACGGCGGCGTGCTCATGCGGCCCAGTTCCCGGCCTTTCTCTGCAGAGACGAACTCGCATTTCAGAAACGGCGGCGGCGTGCCTTCGCCGAGTTTCTCCACGCGAAGCCACGCCGTCAGACGATAGAGCTGCCCGGCTTGCATGGGGCGCGCGTCGGAGCAGGCGTAATTCCAGTTGGCATTCATCCTGCCTTGGATGCGTAGACCGGCCTTTTTCTCTAGTGCGTTCGGAAGAACCAAATCCGCCACACTCTGCAGTTTCACCGTGTCGGCGCGTGGGGTCCACGCGCCAACTTTCGTCGTGAAATCCCACGTCTGGACTGTTGCGCTGTCTCCCGCGAAAACAAATGCAGTGGCCAGTGCGAACAGCGCCATCATCGCACGCTTGAACATGGCTTGCCCCTCCGAGCATTCACTTCCAAAGTATTCCGGCAACTGATCATAACTTGCCTGCTAGATTACCGCGACTAGTCTTAGGACCAGCCAGACGTTTGACACCCAATAGCGTTTCGGTGTCGAGGGGGCGCAATGGACGAATTATCTCAGACTTCGATCATACCCGGCATGCACACGCGGACGGGCGTCAGCCCGGAGACACTGGCGCGGGCCATTCAGGACAATCTGTATTACGTTCAAGGGCGCGTGCCGAAACTGGCGACGAAGCAGGATTGGTATATGGCCGTCGCCTACACCGTCCGCGATCGGATGCTGCAGCGCTGGGTCAAGAGCGTGGAAACGTCTATCGCGCATCACGCGCGACTGGTCTGCTATCTCTCGGCCGAATTCCTGCTCGGTCCGCATCTCGGCAACAACATACTGAACCTCGGCATCACCGATGCGGTTCGTCAGGCCACCACGAAACTCGGGCTGAACCTGGATGAGTTGCTGGCTCTTGAGGAAGAACCAGGACTCGGAAACGGCGGCCTGGGCCGGCTGGCGGCGTGCTATATGGATTCACTTGCAACGTTGGAGGTGCCAGCCATCGGGTATGGCATCCGCTACGAGTTTGGCATTTTCGATCAGGTCATCAAGGACGGCTGGCAGGTTGAGATCACCGACAAGTGGCTGCGCGCGGGCAATCCGTGGGAGATCGCCCGGCCCGAACGGACTTTTGACGTCAAGTTTGGCGGGCATACGCGCCAATGGAAGGACGACAGCGGGCGCCTGCGCGTAGACTGGATTCCGGATCAAGTGATCAGGGGAGTGCCATGCGACACAGGCATCAGCGGGTTCCGCAAGGGCACCGTTAATCTGTTGCGCCTGTGGCGCGCCGAAGCGTGCGAGTCGTTCGATTTCCAGGCCTTCAATCAGGGCGACTACTACCACGCCGTGGAAGCGAAAGTCGCGTCCGAGACGCTCAGCAAGGTACTCTATCCAAATGACGAGGCGATGCAGGGAAAGCGACTGCGGCTGGCACAGCAGCATTTCTTCGTCAGTTGCTCGCTGCAGGACATGATCCGGATCCAGCTCACGAACGGCCGCAAGCTGGAAGATTTTCATCAGAAGTTTGCCGTGCAACTCAATGACACACATCCGTCCATCGGGGTCGCTGAACTGATGCGCCTGCTGATCGACGAGCACCAGATGGAGTGGGAGAAGGCCTGGAACGTCACACGAAACACGTTCGCCTACACCAACCATACGCTGCTGCCCGAAGCACTGGAGAAGTGGTCGATTCCGCTCTTCGGCAGCATGTTGCCGCGGCATTTGGAGATCATCTACGAGATCAATCGGCGTTTCCTCGGCGAGGTAGAGAAACGCTTTCCGGACGATGTGGGACGCATGCAGCGACTTTCGCTTATCGACGAAAACGGCGAGCGCTATGTTCGCATGGCGCACCTGGCCTGCGTGGGCAGCCACAAGATCAACGGCGTGGCGGCGCTCCACAGCGAACTACTGAAGACCGACGTGCTGCGCGATTTCAACGAACTGTATCCGGAAAAATTCCTCAACGTGACGAATGGCGTCACGCCACGCCGTTGGATCGCGCTGGCGAATCCGGAACTGGCGGCGTTGATCACGCAGGTGCTTGGGGACGGCTGGCTGGGCCGGTTGGAAACGGACCTCGTGGGTCTTGAGCGGATGGCCGAGGATCCTTCGTTCCAGGAACAATGGCGTCAAATCAAGCGCAACAACAAAGTGCGGCTGGCTGGCATTATGAAGGAACGAACCGGAGTCATGATCGATCCCGATTCGCTGTTCGATGTCCAGGTGAAACGCATCCACGAATATAAACGCCAGCACCTGAATATTCTGCATGTGATCGCGCTTTACAATCAACTGCGCCAGCACCCGCAACTGAGCATCACGCCGCGTACCGTTATCTTCGGCGGCAAGGCGGCACCCGGGTATTACATGGCCAAGCTGATCATCAAGCTGATCAACTCGGTGGCCGGCGTCGTGAATCGCGACCCGGCGCTAAAAGACCGGCTGAGAGTTGTCTTCGCGCCGGACTTCAATGTGACGAATGCGCAGCCGATCTACCCGGCCGCGGACCTCTCCGAACAGATTTCCACCGCTGGCAAGGAAGCATCCGGCACCGGCAACATGAAGTTCTCGATGAATGGCGCGCTCACGATTGGGACGCTGGATGGCGCCAACGTAGAAATCCGCGAGCGAGTGGGCCAAGAGAACTTCTTCTTGTTCGGACTGACTACGCCACAGGTAGCCGAAACGTGGGCGCGCGGTTACCAGCCGCAGGATTTTCTGGGGAGAAGCAGCGAACTCAAGGCGGCGCTTGAGCTGATCTCGAACGGGCACTTCTCGAATGGTGATCGTGAACTCTTCAAACCGCTCGTTGATCAACTCGTTCAACGCGATCCATTCCTGGTCCTTGCCGATTTCGATGCTTACTTGGCGGCGCAGCGGCAGGTCGGCGAAGCCTATACGAACACGCAGCGATGGACGGCGATGTCGATCCTGAATGTTGCGCGAATGGGCTACTTCTCGTCGGATCGTTCGGTCCGCGAGTACTGCGAGAAGATCTGGAATACTCAACCATTGCCGGTTGAAATGTAGAAGCCGGCATACAATGCCGATCGCGGCCCGGTGCACACCGGCGGACTGCGGTTGCATCTGGAATTCTGACGGCGGTGGCCTTGCGGCAACCAGCACGACTCTGCACAGCTTTGAGCCAGGCCGTCCAGGAGTCTTCTCCTTCGTGGCACCGATCGGAATGCTTCAGCCTTGAAAACGAACCTCACGCAAACCGCAACCCGCCACTGCCGCGACAAATGCGCCTCAGCGTGCCGAGAGCGCTTTGCGGCGTGTAGGCGCCGGTGACTTTCCCTCCCGCCTCGCTGCTCACCTCAATCCGAAACCGGTAGCCGGTTCCTTCGACTTCAACCAGGTGGCTGTTGGTCGATACGGCCGGATCGGCGACGATGCGCGAAACGGTGCGGTCCAAGCCCACACCGGCCAGGGCGATGGCGGCGTGCACGTTCACATTTCGGGGAAACGTCACGCAGGCTCCGCGAGTCGGCCCCTCGTACACCACCTTGTGAGCGTCGGGGGGCAAGCCCAGGCTGGCGGGACTCTTGGTCGTGGTCACCGTCACGGACGTGAGTGTCGGGCCGGCGTCCACCAGGCCATCAATGCCGATGATCGCCCCGTGCGGCAGAAACACCTTTCGCCCGTGCTTGACAGCCGTTTGCTCCAACGCGGCCTGAAACGCCTCATCGGCCAGCGCCGTGACCGAGAACAGCAGCAAGTCCGAATGCTCCACAATGCGCACGGCCACGGCCTTGAGCAGATCAGCATGCGCGGCCTCAACGACCAAGTCGGCCGGCCGCGTAAAGAGCTCGTCCTGCTTCGTGCTTCGGCAAGCGGCCGGGATGTCCTGCATGCGCTTTTCATCAAGGTCGTAGACGTAGCTCAGTTCGGCCGCATCTCCCACGGCTTTCGCCAGCACCTGTCGCGCCAGGAATCCGCCAATCGAACCACATCCGAGCAAACCGATACGAATCGCACTCATGTCGATGCCCCTCCGGGAAATTCACATTGGTTCGCGGGACTATACTCTTGGACCCACGAAAATCAACGTGGCCAGCCCGGCTGTAGATTGTGCTCCCCCGTCTTCAGCCTGACGCAGGAAGAAAATGGGGACCGCATGGACAAGCTGAACCTGCCTGACCTGGTGCCGCCGGAGAAGCTGCCGCAGTTTGCCAGAAAGACCCCGGCTTCAGCCGGGCTTGCGACATTTTTGGACCGTCTGCGACGTGCATCCACCCTTCGCGGTTCGCCTTTTCGTTCGCCGTTTCTTTTGCCTTTTTAATTTTTACTTTTTAATTGTCTTCAGCCGAAGGCTGAAGACATTCGCATCAGCCAATCCCGCGCGAACCTCTCCTGCAAAGACCAGTTATCGAGAAACGGCGCCTCCGGCTTTTCTTCCGTCCCGCAATAGAGCTCCCGCGCGCAGAACGCCAAAATAGAATCCTCCCGCGACGCGATCTCGCGCAGCAACTTGTCTTCCGCGCAGATGTAGTATCGCACGACTTCGTCAACGAGCGCCCGCTCGATCTGCCGAAACGTTTTGCCCAGCACATTGACGCACGCCCGATTCATGCGCCCCGAATTCGCAAACCCAAGCTCCAGCGCAAACACTTCCGCACTGAACTCCGCGCGCAGCTTCGCCAGCAGCGCCTTCGTCCTCCGCTCGCGCTCCTCAATCTCGTCTTCGGTCCGCCACTCCGCATTACGCGCCCGAAAATACTGCGGCCGGTTCGTTTGTAGCGCAATCCTCCCGGATTGCGTGCCGTTCTCTCCGCGGCCCTCGTTCGTATCGCGGGCGTCCCGCTCGCCGCTCCGGTTCCCCTCTCCCAGTGGCGCCGGCCTCCGTGCCGGCGGGAGAGGGGTTAGGGGTGAGGGGGCCGCCCTGCACTCTCCTTCTGCCGCTCCGTAATTTTCACTTCTTTCTTCTAACTTCTGACTCTCCGTTTCCGCTCCACAACC
>DASXUX010000011.1:0-208296 GCA_036504595.1 Planctomycetota bacterium
GCTGTGGAAATCGAAACTGCGCTGGTTACACTCTGTCATCGCAAGGCCGTCCTCGTTTCCAGACATCAAAATGTTCCAAGCAAACACTTTGTGTCAGAAACAGCGGCCTTGTCTTATTCATTCGGTGAGAAATGCGGGCTATCCGTCATCATGTTGGCAGTGTTGGCTGTTGCCGCTTACGCGATGGGCAACGCGGTTTTCACTCCGCTGACTCAATCAACCCGTGACGCGGAGGATAAATGGCAGTGCTACACGGCGGATATTTTGATTCTCGTTTTCCAACTCGGCCTTGCCGGCCTGTTCACGACTGATCCCGGATTCGAGCTCGCAATCGCATCGGAAGTCGCCGGCCTATTCCTGCTTTGGTCTCTGTTCTATGGCGGCTGGTGGGTCGGCGTGCGAGCACTCTCCTTCGCGCGGATCCGAGAGCCGTTTCGCCGTGCTGTCATACTCGGCATCGTGTGTCCCCTTACCTTCTGCTGGCCCTTGGGATCGCTGGTCTGCAATCCGCTTTTTCTGGCGATCACGATTATCGGGCTGCCCCTCGCCGTGCTCATCATCGCACTACTGTTGAAAGTCTGCCACACGCTGACGCTGTGGATTTCCCGTCCAGCACATGAAGACGCTTATTGGCAGTGCATGCAGCGGCGCTGGCCCTGGCTGGCAGCCCCCAAGTGGATTCTGCTTTTGTGTCTGGTCAGCGGAAGTATGTACATCGCAACGTGGCCGGTCTGGTCCGGGCTGACCATCGGACCCATGTTCTACAAAACACATCTCGTGCGCTTCCGCGGTGAGATGCGCCGCACCGCGGATATTCCCGCCATACAAAAATGGATGCAAGAGACGGACTTCGCGAAGGTTCCGCAGGAGACTTGGGGAGTCAAAACCGAAGCACTTCCAGCATGCGTCCGTTCGCTTTCGACTCACTTCCGCTACACTCAGCGTAAAACACTAAGCTTTGTGTGGGGCGGCGGCTTTGGCCACTGGGGACTGGAAGTCGCCGCGCCAGGCACGCCTATGCCTCCATCACATTCTCGGGCCTATTACCTTCCGCTGCGCGACGGCGCGTGGGTTTGGGCAGAAATTCAATGATCGGTTGCGGGTAGACTCCCCCTCCCCTCTCCCTTACTATTGCTCGCATGAATGTGCCGTTTCCCCCCGTCTCCCCGTCGCCCCGTCACCCCGTCTGTCGTTTCCCCGTCTCCCCGTCCCCCCGTCACCCCGTCCGCCGCTCCCCCTCTCCCCTTCTCCCCCTCTGCCCTCCATGACCCTCGGCATAATCTTCGCCCTCACCTGCGGCCTCCTCTGGGCCTTCATCGGCGTCCTCTACAGCACCATGGCCCGCCGCCGCATGCAGTTCTTCGCCGTCATGGGCCCGGCCTTCATCGTCACCGCCATCGCCGCATGGGTGTTCCTCGCCGATTATCACACGCTGTTCTTTGGCAAAACCAACGGCACTGCCTCGCTGGCATGGCTGATGATTCCTTCGGGAATCCTCACCGTCCTCGGCATGGTCTGCATGCAAACCGCCATGCGACGCGGCCATCACGCCGCGTGCTGGACCATCGGCCAGTCCGCTCTCATTGCGCCGTATCTTTGCGGCGTCTTCTTCTTCGGCGAACCCCTTCTCGCGCGCAAAGCATTCGGCGTTGCACTGATTCTTGCCAGCCTCGTCGCATTCGGCCGAGCGCGCCGCAAAACCGAAACGGAAGAACCGGCCAACGGCGGTTGGGGCTGGCTGGGCCTTTCGATCGCCTGCCTCGCACTCCTCAGCATCCAGCAGACGCTCACCACGCTCCCTTCGCACTGGCCAAACTGGACCGACAGCCTGCGCCTGCGCGTGCCGCTCATGTTCACCGGCGTGGCCCTCGCCTACGGCAGCGGCGCGTTGCTCACCAAGCAACGGCCCGGCAGAACCGAATTGGCGATCTCCGCCGGAATGGTCTGCATTTCTCTGCCCAGCCACTACTGCCTCTACAAGGCCATGGATTGCCTGACCGAAAGCCACATGGTCGGCTTGGTCTATCCGCTCGCGGTTGGAACCTGCATCTTGGGGTTTGCGCTTTATAGCCTTGTTATTTTGAAAGAAAAGACGACGGCCTTCCACGCCCTCGGTGTCCTGATCGGCATTGGCGGCATTATTTTGCTTTCAATCTAGAAATATATGACGGATGGGTGGCGGGATTCGATTTTAAGGGGTAGTCTTAATTTCAGGATATAAAGGCAGATTTGCCACGTCGATCCAGTATCCAGGGAGCATAAGCGTGACAGGAGTCGTGAACGTCCTCCAGAAAACAGGCTATCTACACACATTGGTGACAGGAGAATTGACACTAGACGTGGCCCGTGAGGTCGTCGCACAAAGCGTCAACGCCTCAACTCAGCACGCTTGCCCTCGCGCGCTCATCGATATCCGCGAAACCACTCTCAACTTCGGCCTGCTCGACATCCACGGCGTCGGTGCGCTCTTTGCAGCACTGACCAGCGGCGCGCTCAAACGCGTGGCGGTCATCGGCTTGGACTCAGACATGCGCCCCGACCGAGCCCTCCAGGCCATTACGCGCAGCCGCGGCCTGGATTTTAAGATTTTCAGCGCCCTCGCCGACGCCCTGATCTGGATTCAGCACCAAGCACCGGCCAATTAGCCGCGCGCAAGCAAACCATTCCAGAGGACCTCCGCGTCCTCTGCGGTAAGCCGTTTACCAAGTACCGCTCACCACTCCACCACTCCACCACTCCACCACTCACCAAGTACCACCCTTCACTTGCCCTCCAGATCGTAACAAAGCAGCACGTCCTGATCGCGCAAGTATAGCTTTCCATCAGCGATGACCGGATGCGGCCAGCTGTTCTTCTTGCTGCGATCCGGCTGCTGGAAGCGGCCCGTTTCCTTGTAGCCGGCCGGACTGGCCTCTACGAGCGCCACGACGCCCGGTCCGCCTTCGCTCCGGCAGTACAGATGTCCATCCGCATACGCGCACGATCCTTTGCCGACGCCATTGTTCTTCCACACCACGTTGCCGCTCTTCACTTCGATGCACATCCAGCCGCCGGCATCGCTATGCCCATACAGATGCTCGCCCACCACAATCACTCCGCCGTGATGGTTCGCCATCTCCTTGCCGCTGTACAGAAGATCCGCTTTGAACTGCGTGCCCGAACCGGTCACCTTAAATGCGCTGTGCCCCACGCCATACCCCGACGTGACAAACACAACGCCATCCGCGCACACCGGCGTAGTGACGACTGCCGTTCGCCCTTGCCGCGGAGCGCGCCAGAGCATCTGGCCGCTCTTCGGTTCGATGCCCACGACACTTTGCTGCGTAAGCTGCATGTACTGCCGCACGCCGCCGATTTCCGCAATCGCGATCGACGAATAGTCCGCTCCATCCGTAAACTGCGTGCAGCGCCACACCAGCGCGCCCGTGGTCTTATTTAGAGCCACCACGGCGCCACCTCGACCGCCGGGCGTCACCGCAACAATGTTCCCATCCAGCAGCGGTGATTCCGAATAGCCCCATCCTCCCACCCCGCCCTTGTAGTCCGCCGTCATGCTCTTGCGCCAGACTTCCTTCCCCGTTGCCGCAGCCACGCAAACAAGATCGCCGAACTGATCCATCGCCCACACGCCCTGTCCATCCGTTGCCGGAGTACAGCGCGGCCCCGGAAACCCGCCGCCGCCGCCCGTCTTTCCGACTTTCGCCGTCCAGACAGGCTTCCCGTCGGCGACATTCAGGCAGATCACCTGGCTCGATCCCGCCAGATCGCCCATCGTGTAAAGCTTCCCGCCCACAGCCGACAGGCCCGAGTATCCATCGCCAAGGCCCGTCGCCTTCCAGACCAGTTTCGGTCCGCCGGCCGGCCACTCCTTCAGCAGCCCCGTCTCTTTCGAGATCCCATCGCGATTGGGCCCGCGCCACTGCGGCCACTCGCCGGCCGTCTCCGCACCAATCGCCAGCGCGCTCACAAACACGAGCGCCACCATTCCACACAGCATCTCTCCGAACCGTTTCATCCCAATCTCCTTACAGTCGTCAACTCGTCTGCTGGCTACTGGCCACTGGCTACTGACTACTGACTACTGGCTACTTCTTGATTTCCTTAACCTGGACGTTCTTGATCTCCACAATGCTGCCCAGATTGTGCTGCTGGAACGCCATGTGGCCCTTCATAAAAGTGTTCTTCTCATCGACGAAATCCACTGCAACCTTGTCGTTCACCTTGATGATGATGTGGTTGCCTTCAGCGATCACTTCCTGAGTGAACCACGTGTCCGGCGGTACAAGCATCTCCCTCACGTTCATAAAATTGTAGAGGCTCCCGGTGCGCTTGGGGTCGCTGTGCGTGCTGTTGATCTGCGCCTCATAGCCTTTCGGCCAGCCATTGCCCAGCGCCGCGCGGAAGTACTGTCCGCTGTTTCCCTTGTCCGAAATCTTCGCCTCGCACTTGAACTGGAAATTCTCATAGTCGCCGCGCGGGCTGAAGATGTGGCTCACCTCTCCTTCGCCCTTTAGCACGCCGTCCTTGAACGTCCACTGCCCCTTATCGAATTTCTTAACGCCATCAGCTTCTTCGACCTTGGCCGTTGCCTTTGCCGGCATCAGCTTCCATTCCTTGAACGACTTCTCGTCCAGAATCGTCACCCATCCATCCGCATCCGCCGCGCGCACTCCCGCACAGACCAGCAAAGCAATCATCGCGCACAAAGTCAGGCTTCTCATCTGCGTCCCATCTCCTTTCACACATGTTGCCGTCACCGACCCCAACTCATACAGAGTACAGCAGGGTATAGGGTTCGGGGTTCGGGGTCCAGTGAAGGCCTTTACCCTAGACCCTGACCCCTGAACCCTATACCCTGCTGTCCTGCAAACACGATCTGAATCTGTATTGGAGTGAATCCATGGACACGAAACTTTTTGCCAGCACCTTCGCTTTGATCTTCCTGGCTGAGTTAGGCGATAAAACGCAACTGGCTGCCCTTGCGCAATCGGTGAACGGCCGCTGGACGGTCTTCCTGGCCGCGTCTTCCGCGCTGGTGCTCAGCACGTTGATTGCAGTCCTTGTGGGCGAAGCTTTCGCGCGCGCCGTTCCGCCCGCCTATATCAAAGGCGCTGCCGGCGTGCTCTTTCTTCTCTTCGGCGTTCTGATGCTGCGGAGCGCGTTCACCGGGGAAGCCAGGGCGGAATCCAAAGCCAAACCTGGCATCCTCACGTCTGTCGCATTGAACATCGCGGCCACATTCGAACAGGCCGCGGCGGACGACTATGCCGCCTTGAGCAAATTGGCGACTGACGAGAAACTGCGCAACCTTCTGGACGGACTGCAGGCCGAGGAACGCGACCACGCGCGCCGAATCCGGCAAGCGGTGGTCGAGCACGGTGAAATCCGGCTGGCTCAGGTCAATCCGGAACTTTGGCCCAAGCTGCCCGACTTGGTCCACGATGTCGCCGTTTCGGACGATGCAAAGGCAGGTGCGTCGGCGATCCTGCAGCACGCACTGCAGCACGAAGAGGCAACCGCCCGCTTTTACGAAGCCCTGGCCGCAGAAGCCACGCTGCCCAGATTACGGGCGGTCTTTGCAGCTTTGGCCGGCGACGAGAAACTACATGCCTCTCGTCTGCACGATATGCTTCAGGCCAAGACCTAAAAAACAACCTTGAACCGCAAAGACGCGAAGAACGGAAGGGTATAGGGTCCAGGGTTCAGGGTCTAGGAATGGAGAACCTCAGTCCTTCCCCTGAACCCCGAACCCTGAACCCCGAACCCTTGCCTTTGTCTGCCGACAAAGCTCTGGCGCACCCGGCAAAGAAAGACTAGACTTATTCACACTTCCATATCGGTGTAAGGAGCCCACAATGTTTCAGTGCAGAGTTGTCACTCTCCGCGTAGCGGCGTGTGTTGTGCTCGCTGGCATCGTCCTGCCCCTGCTGCCTGTTTCGGGCGGTGAGGCCGCGCCAGAGGAGTTGCTGCCCGAAAACTCCTTGGCTGCGCTGGTGCTGCCGGACCTTCAGGCGGCCAAAACACAGTACGCCGGCACGCGGCTGGCGGAAATGTTCTCTCAGCCGGCGCTGCAGGAGTTCCTGCAGCCAGTGCTGGACGAAATCAAAAAGCAGGACGCCGAAACGCTGAAGGCCAATCCCGGCGCGCTCACCTTCAACGCGGACCTTTTCAACGGCAGCTTGGCGGCAGCACTCTTTGGTTCGCCGGGCGATCCAACCTCGGGTGGCGTTGTGGCGATTTTTGCGCCCAAAGTGCCTGACAGTTTTCTAGCGTCGCTCCCGCCGGCAATCGCCAAGGCATTGAAGGACGGAAACCTGCCGTTACCGCCTACGGCCGATGCCGGTCTCGCCTGGGCCAACGGTCGCCTCGTCTTCTGCGCGCCAAAGGCGCAATTGCCGCGCATGCTGGCGAAGGTCACGGGCGCAGCGGACGCGCCGAAAGGATCGCTCGCCCAAACGGCCGTCTATGCCAAAGCACGAGCGCAACTGGCTGGCGCAGCGGGATGGGCCTTCGCCGCCCCTCAGGCGATGTTCACGCTGACGCTGTCCTTCATGCCCGACCCGGTTGCGATGGATCGCGCCAAAGCCACTTGGAGTGCGCTTGGGTTGAACACGTTGGATTCGGTTAGCGTAGGACTGACCTTCAAAGACAAAGAGCCGATCGGCGATGTGTTCCTGGGCTTAAGCGGCGCCACGACTGGAATCTTCTCACTGCTTTGCCCGCCAGATGCCGTCGGGCCCGTAGCGGACGCTTTTCGCATCGCGGCGCCGGACAGTCCCTACGTTGCGACCGGGTACTTTAACTTCGCCGGAATCCTGCCACTGATCAAGGCTAGCCTGGCGGCGACGGACCCTCAGGGCGGACAAATGCTGGACAACCAGTTGCAGGCGCTCAGTGGAATGCTGCAGTTCGACTTGCAGAAGGATGTGTTCGAGAACATCGACGGGCACTTCATCGCGGCTCAAACCAGCGTCAACACGGCCATTCCAGTGCTGCCGCTCCCCGGGATAGTCCTTTCGTTTGGCGCGAAGAATCCGGCGAAGCTCACCGAGTGCCTGACGCGAGTTGAAACTTTGTTGAAGGCACTTCCGCCGCCGGTCGGCGGGATCGTGAAGCTGAAGCAGGTCAAGCACGCGGAGAAAGCCATCTATTATTTGAGCGGCCCGATCCTGCCACTCTCGCCAGCGATGTGTATCGCCGACAACCGCCTGCTGCTGGGCACAACGCTGAATGCAGTGCGGCGCTCGCTGGAACAGGCACAGAAGACCGAAAACATTCTGGGCAACAAAGACTTTCAGCAGGCGCTGGCCCGCGCGACGGCGCAGCCGTTCAGCGCGGAGAAAATCCCGGCACAGTTCGCATACGGCGCGGACGCGGGCGCCGGCACGGGGGCCCTGCTGCTGGCGAGCACCTACCTGGCGGCAGCGGGCGGGCTGCAAGTCGCGAACATCGCGCTGGCCGCACCCGCCGGACAGGATCAGCAGGCACTGGAGACGCGCGTGCAGCAGTCGGCGCTGGCGATGTTCCGGCAGTATGACCTGGGTTTCTGGCCCGATCAGGTGTTCTTCAGCAAATATCAGCGGCCGACGGTCGGAATAATCAAAACCGATGCGGCCGGAATCCACTGGCAGACCGAACTCCCGCCGCCCGTTCCAGCGGCATCGCACATGGGTTCAGCGCCGGTCGTCATCGCAGTCGTGGCGATCGGAGCCGGGATGGCGCTGCCAGTGCTCGCTCGCTCGAGAGAGAGCGCTCGGCGTGTTGCCTCAGCCAGCAACCTGAACCAGATGCTGAAAGCCGCGTACATGTACGCCGATGTTCCGGCGAACAAGGGTGAGTTCCCGGCCGACCCGGCGCTGCTGGTGCCGAATTACATTGCCGATGCGCGGGTGTTCCAGAATCCGCGGTTCGCGAATCAGGACGTTGGTTACATGTGGGTGGCCGGCGTGACGAACGAGATGGCCATGGCTGTGGTGGCTTATGAAGCGCCGCCGCCCGGCGACCGCAGCGGTGGGCGAAACGTGGCGATTGGCGCCGGCACGGTCGAATGGGTGGACGAGGCGCACTTCCAGAAACTGCTGGAAGACACCGGCGAGATACTCAAGAAAGCCAAACGCGAGATGAAAGTGGTGCCGATCAGCATGCGCGCAATGCAGGAACGGGCTCCCGGCGTACCGCAGCGCCGGCAACGGCGGCCACGGCCGGCGGAACCGAATCGGCAGCAACCGGACCCGGGCAAGCAGCCGGAGTTCTAACGGATGGAAGCGGGAAAATCTCTGTGACAAGGGTGTCAGAGCAAAACGACGTGAGTAAGGAGCATTCGATGCACAGACCAAACATTATTTACTCGGCACTTTTTATCGCGCTGCTGTGCTTTGCGGACGCGCGCGCGGCCGACCTGACGGCGGAAGATATTCTGCCGGACAGCACACTGGCGGCGCTGGTGGTGCCGGATCTGGCCGCAGCGCGGGCGCAAATCGGACAGACAACCTTGGCCGAGATGTTTAGCCAGCCGGAAATGCAGGAGTTTTTGAAGCCGATCGTCTCCGAACTGCGCCTGCAATACGAGAACCTGCGCAAGAACAACCCGCTGCTTCCGGCTGTGGGCGATCTGGACGCCGGGTTGCTGTCGGGCGAGTTCTCGATTGGCATCTGCCCACCAGCCGCGAACAACGTTGAGCCCAGTGTCTTTGCGACGCTCAAGCCCAAGGACATGGCTGCGTTCTTGCGCGTCGTGCCGGAACCGTTCGTACAAGCGCTGCAAGTCGGCGAACCCATTCCGCTGGGACCGCCCAACGGTCCCCGCATCGTTCTGACGAAAGAGCGGTTGCTCTTCTGTTCGAGTGATGCCGTCGTGTTGCCGATGTTGCAGCGCGCCAAGGCCGCCACTGCGGACGCCCTGTCGAAAGTGCCGGAATACGCGGCGGTAAAAGCGAAATCCCCGAATGCGGCCGGATGGATTTACTTGGCGCCGGCCCGCGTGGGGCAGCTTATTGGAGTCATCGCCGGGCAGCAAAGGCCGGCCGAGGCGCAGCAGGCAAAGGCCGTGATACAGGCGTTTGGCGTCGAGGGCTGCTCGGCGTTTACGCTTGCGCTGAGCTTCCGCAACGGCCTGCCGGTGCTGGAAAGCGCGATGCGCTTCACCAAAGACGCTCCGGAAGGAATTCCGGCCATGTTCACCCCGCCTGCCGACTTCGCGCTCAAGCCCGAAACGCTGGCGATCGCAGCGCCGAACTGCCCGTTTGTGAGCGCCGGGTATGTGGACCTATCGCAGAGCCTGGCACTGGTCCGGCGCGTGGTCGAGGCGATCAATCCCGTCGAGACCGTCATCTTCGAACAGAACCTGAAGCGCTTCACACAGGCGATGCAGTTCGATTTGGAGAAGGACGTTCTGAAAAACATCGGACCCGATGTCATCGCTGTCCAGACCCCGACAGATACCGCCATCCCGATGTCGTACTTTCCCGGGATGGTTTTCTCGGTGGGATTGAAGAACCCTGCCGTCATGGAAGAGGTGCTGCTGCGCGTGGGTGAAGGACTGGCGCGCATTCCGGAATTTGCGAGCAATCCCGTTTACAGCTTCAAAAAGATCACCATCGAGGGGCGCAGCGCCTGCTACGTTTCAGGCATCCTTGGACCGGCGTCGCCGATTTTCTGCGTCACAAAAGGCCGCTTGCTCATTGGCACGTCGATCAATGCGCTCCGCAGAGTGTTTGAACAAACTGCCGCCGGCACGAACATCCTCTCCGACAAGTCGTTCCAGGACGTGATCGCTCGTGTGTCGGGCAAGCCGTTCGATCCTGCGCATCTGCCAGCCGGGTTCTCCTACGGGCTGGACGACGCATCGGCGAGCGGCTCTCTGCTGCTGGCCGGCGGATACGTGACGGGCTTGAGCGCCATGGTGGCTGGCGCCGCGGAGATTCCGGCGCCGGGCAAGCTTGCGCAGCCGGCAATGCCCATGCCGAATCCGGCGCTGCAGTTTCTGATGCGCCCGGCGGGGCGCGCGCTGCTGCCGATTCTTTCGACGGTGGACATGGCATTGTGGCCAGATGAAACGTTCTTCCGGAGATACGCCAAGCCGACGGGCTCGTTCATGGCCTCCGAACCGGGCGGAGCCTTTTCGCGGGCTGAACTGCCGGTTCCCGGACCTGGCGGCAGCGGGCCGTCGGTGCTGTCGGTCACCGCAGTGACAGCCGTCGTTGCGGCCATCGCGATCCCAAGCCTGCTGCGTTCCCGAATGGCAGCGAATGAAACCGCGGCTGCCGCGAACTGCAAAGCGTTCGCCGAGGCCGAGGAGATTTATCATCGTACGGACTACAACAACGACGGCGTGCTGGAGTACGCACAGTCATTGCAGGAGTTGCACACAGGGCCGAACAAGGAGGAGTTGGCGATCGTCGCTCGTTCGTTTGCCGCCGCCGAAGCGGGCCCCGGACGGCAACCTGTCCCCAAAGCCGGCTACTTCTTCAAGGTGCTGAAAGCTCAAGGCGCGAATGCACCCGGCGGGAAGAAGTCGTTCCTTGCCGACGGCAAACACATGACGCTGGGGTATGCGCTGCTGGCGTATCCATCCGCGTACGATGGGACCGGACGCAATTGCTTCATCATCAGCAACAACGGAACGATCTTTCAGGCGGATCTGGGTGCCCAAACGCCGGCGATCGCCGAACAGATGACAGAGTTCGATCCGAAGCCGAACGAGTGGATTCCGACGGAGTGAACGGCAGGAGAAGGAGAAGAATAGAAGCGGCGACAGAAGACAGCGCGCGTGGACAAGGCGCGGTGGAGCAAAGAAATGAACGTCAAGAAGATCACGGCGCGGTACTTCAATTTGTTTGAGCGGAAACGTCAAGAGAATTTGGACCTGGGCGCCGGTTTCGCGAAGCTGGATCCGGAATTCAGGAAGAACTACTACGCGTTTACGTGTCTGCTTTACCACGAAACGACGCGGAAGGTTTATTGCGGAACGACCAATTTCAGCAATGACATTTTGCATACGTTCGATCCGGTCACGAAGACGTTTGAGAGCCTGAACTACTCGAAATGGACGGACGACCGGTTCGACATCAAGTGCCACCGGTCGCTCTCGGCATCAAAGAACGGAAAGATCTACGGCGCGCCGAGCTGCTTGCACAAAGAAAACGAGCGGCTGCTGGCGAAAGGCGCGAAGCTCTTCAGTTACGATCCGGCGGCGAAGACCTTTGAGTCGCTCGGGATTCCCAAAGCTCACGACTACATTCAGACGATTACGCTCGACGACCAGCGCGGGCTGATTCACGGCTTCTGCTATCCGGTGTTCGAATACTTTGTCTACAGCCTGGCTGAGCGGCGCGTGATCTATAGCCAGTACATGGGCAGCATTCCGCACCTAAGCACCATCGACGGCGACGGCGGATACTGGGCGACGTGGGGCGACGAGCACAAGCTGTTCCGCTACGATCCGTCGAAAAACCAGGTCAAATTCTTTGATTTCGGGTTCGCTCAGCCCTGCCGCAGCATCATGTATCCGCGCGCGGGGCCGATCGATGTCGCGATCAACGGCGGCGACGGTTACCTCTGGATCGGCACCGAACTGGGCGAAATCTGGCGGCTGGAGCCGAAATCGGCCGAGCTGCGCTTCATGGGCAAGGCGGTGCCGACGAACCGGCTGCCGGCGCTGTGCATCGGGCCTGAAGGGTTGATCTTCGGCGCGGGCGGACGCGACTGGGATGTGCGGCTGATCTGCTATGACCGGAGCACGAATGCGTTCCAGGACCTGGGACAGATTGTCGATCCAGCCACCGGAAGGAAGTGCTTCCGGCCGCATGACTGCGTGGCGGTGGGGAATACTCTTTACCTGGGCGAAACGGACAACCCGGAACGCGGGGACTGGCTGTGGGAAGTGGAGATCGCGTAGCCGTTAGCGCTTCACAGAGTGTTCTTGCTTTCCTCTCCATGTGATCCTCTGCGGACGCTGCTGCTGCGGCGCTTTTGTTGACCAGAGTGGCGGGGCCTGTATTCTGCACTTTGCGTTAAGCGCCGGTCGGCTGTCTCCATCGCAAGGCACGAGAAACTCCTTGAAGCACGTCTGGTTCATCACGGCAGTTGTCTTTTTCTATGGCTTAGGCAACGGCGTCCTTTTGAATGCTACGCCCCAGGCCGTGCTGCATCTGCAGCTCAGTTCCAGCCAGCTTGGCCTGATTGGAATGGGCATCCCGCTGGGCTACGCGCTGAGCTGCGTGCTTTGCGGGCAGCTCTTTGCCGGCGTCGTGGGCAAGCGCGTATTGATGGCCGGTACCGCCATCGCCATTTGCGCCTCGCTCGTCATGGCGCAGGCGCGCACAGCCAGCGCGTGCGTCGCCGCGCAATTGGTGTTTGGCGTCGCCAGCGGAGCGTTCTGGCCGTTCGCGTCAGCGTGGCTGCTTGATTTTCAAGCGGAGGGGATTTCCAAGACGCGCCTGTTGCGGCACTATAACGCGAGTTGGACGCCCGCCACAGCGTTTGGAATGTTGCTGAGCGGGCAGTTGTGCGAGCGCGGCTGGATCTTCGATGCCTTTTATGTCGGCGCGGGACTGCTGGCGATGGCCTTTGTGCTGGCGAGCATCCCGAAGGCCACGCAGCCGGGGCAATCGTTCGAGTCTTCCCCAGGCGAAACTGCAGGCGCAACGCGCGGAGAACGACTGGGGCTCGCGATCGTCTTGGCCGGCGCGCTGGCCAATCTCGTCGCACTGGGCGCGCGCGGCATCGTGATAAACAACTTTGCGGAACTGAACCGGTTCATCGGTGGCGGAGCGCAGCGCATGGGGTTGATCGCCGCGGCTTCGTTGGCCAGTCAGTTTGTGATGTTCAGCATCGGCGGCTATTACGAACGCTGGCTGGGGCTGCGGCGCATTTATTTCGTGATGGCGGGCGGGCTGTGCGTCGTGAATCTCGGGTTTGCCTACGCGACCAGCACGCCTCTGCTTATCGCATCGGCTGCGTTGCATGGCGCTGTGCTGGCGCTGGCATTTCAGACGGGCATCATCGCGGCGATCCGGCATTTTTCTTCGCCGCGAATCGGGACCACCTTCCACGAAGCGATTGTTGGACTGGGTGGCACAGCGCCAATTGTGGCCGGAGTATTGGTCACAGTCTTAAGGCACAGCGGCGCGGAAGAACACGCCGCCTTGAGAGCTCCGTTCCTGCTCTTTCTGTGCCTGACGGTGCTGGTGCTGGCCGTTCAGCTTTGCCTGATTGCCACGCGGACCCATCAGCGTACGCTGCTGCCCAGCGAAGGCTGCAAGCAGGCGGGGGTGTAACCGGCGCGTGCGTAGTTTACGGATGACGATGACGGGCTTTTGACATTATCCCTGCGGTTCTGGTAGAAACTCTGCTCGCATAAGCGCGACCTTGTCGGGACAGACTGCATGGATGTGACGCCACGGCCAGCCGATACGACGTACGCAGGAACAATCGCCGGTATCTTGCCGATTCTGCGCGACTGCATGGCGCTGTCCAAAGCGCGGCTGACCACGATGGTCTTGATCTCCACGCTGGCCGGTTATTGCCTGGGCGCTCGCGACCAACTGGACTGGATGCGACTGCTGGAGACGCTCTTCGGCACGGCCTTGGTCGCGGCGGGCGCAAGCGCGCTGAATCAAGTCTGGGAGCGTGTCGCCGATGGGATCATGCGCCGCACGCGGCAGCGGCCGTTGCCACAGGAGCGCATGCGGAGCCGCCGGGTGATGTGGGCGGCGATCGCGATTTCGGTAACGGGACTGCTGTACCTGGATTTGCGCGTCAACGGCGAAGCATGCCTGTGGGCGGCAGTGACGCTGCTCCTTTATGTGCTGCTTTATACGCCGATGAAGCAGCGTTCGCCGTTCAACACGCTGGTCGGTGCGGTTGCTGGAGCCCTTCCGCCGGTGATCGGGTGGGCGGCGGTGGCGCCGGTACCACCGGCCTCCGTGCCGGCAGAAAGCTATACGGTCCTCCAGCCCTGGTCCCTCTTTCTGCTGCTGTTTGTCTGGCAGCTTCCGCATTTTCTAGCGACCGCGTGGCTGTACCAAGACGATTATCAACGCGTTGGCATGCGCATGTGGCCGAACGTGGACAATGGCGGAGCGGCAACGGGTAGGCTGATGGTCGTCGAAAGCCTGCTGCTGATTCCCGTCAGCATTTTGCCGTGCCTGCTGAAACTCAGCGGGATGGCGTACGGCGCGGGCGCGATCGTGTGCGGACTGGCGCTCGCGGCCTTGTCGATTCAATTCGCGATCAAAAGGACAGATCGAACGGCTCGCGGTGTTTTCATCGCGTCGATCGCTTATCTGCCCATCGTCCTGACGCTCATGGTTGCCGACCGATTGTGATGCGCATGCACAAGCCTTTGGCGCGACGCCTGCCTGTTCTTTGCTCGCGTTCAACAAAGTGGTACTCATACCGGTACTGAATGGCAGCTATCGATACTCAGGAGGGGTTGCGTGATGATGTTGCGCCAAGGGTTCATCATTGTTCTATGCCTGGCTGCCTGCGCGGCGCGGGCTGAAGATCTTGTCATCGCTGATTTAGGAAAGAGCGACGCGACGATCGTTCTGTCCGCCAACGCCGGCGAATGGGAGAAACGCGCCGCCGCGGACTTGGCGCGATGCATCGAATTGATGAGCGGAGCGAAGGCGCCGGTTGCGACGGCGCCGGGGGCCGGGCCGGCGATTTACGTCGGCAGCGCCGCGGTGGAAGCTCTGCCGGCGCTGAAAGAGGCGCTAGCTGGAGTCGCCAAGAAGAAGCCGGTCGCCCGCGCAGATGCCATCGCAATGCGGAGGGCTGGGAAGAACGTTTACCTGGCCGGGACGAATGACGATTCGCACTATTTCGCGGTGGCGCAGCTTCTGCAGGACTGGGGTTGCCGCTGGTATGTGCCGACGGATTTTGGCGAGTGCATTCCAGAGCAGACGAAACTGACGATCGGAACGCTGGATCGGGCGTACGCGCCGCCGTTCGAAATACGGCACTACTGGCTGAGTTGGAACGGGGACGGAACGGGCGCGAAGGAATTCCGGCGGCGGAACTTCATGACGGAGACCAGCGTGGCCGGCATGGGGCACGCTCTGGGCTCGTACACGAAGAAGTTGATTCCGCCGGGCAAAAGCATGTTCAATGTCCCGCTGTCCGAGGACACCACAGCCAAGGAAGTCGCGGCTGCGATCGAGGCCGATTACGCGAAGGGCAAGGAGATTTCGCTGGCGATCGAAGACGGCAATTACACGAGTGACTCCGCCAAAGATAAAGAACTGCAGGCAGGCATTTACGACCGGTACGCCCTGCAGCCATCCAATACCGACCCCATGATGATGCTGTACAACAACGTCGGCAAGATTCTGCGCGAAAAGTACCCGGACGCGAAAAGTCGCATCGGCGGGATGGCGTACGCGAACGTCACAATTCCGCCGCAGCGCGTAACGAAAATCGAACCCAACCTCATCATGTGGCTGGCGCCGATCGACATTGATCCGAACCACGGCATGGACGATCCGAATTCGCCGCCGCGGCAGGAATACCGCGAGATGATGTACCGGTGGGCCCAGATTGCGGAGGGCCGCCTGGTGATCTACGACTACGACCAGGGGCAGCTCGTGTGGCGCGACATCCCTAATCCGTCGCACTACGCGTTCGCTCAGGACGTGAAGCACTATCGCAAGGCGGGAATTCTCGGCGTCGGCACCGAGAGCCGCGGCGCAACGGCGACGACATTCCTGAATCTATTTTTCCGCGGGCAACTGATGTGGAACCCGGACGCGGACATCAAACCGATACTCGCGGAGTTCTATCCGAAGTTCTACGGCCCGGCGGCGACGCCGATGGCGGATTACTGGAATGCGATCTTCGACGCGTGGGAGAAAACCCTCAGCACCGAGCACGAATATTTCTGCGCGCCGGGAATCTACACGCCGCATCTTATGAGCCTGCTGAAAGAAAGATTGGCGCTCGCACAAAAAGCAATGGAACCGCTACGCGGAAAAGCGAACGCCTCGCGAAATGAGAAACTCTTTGTAGAGCGCATGCGATTCACGGAGCTGACTTTCGAGGTGCTCGACAGCTATATGGCGATGGTGCGTGCGGCGGCGAGCGAAAGCGATTTTGCGGCGGCGGTTGCTGCGGGCGAGCGCGGTCTGGCCGCTCGCGAAAAGCTGACCGAAATGAACGGGACGTTCACGACGTATAAGAAAATCGGCGAAAACGGCCCAGCATGGTGGCCGGGCGAAGTCCAGCACATGAAGGACCTGGTGGCATTGACCAGCGGCGCGAAGGGCAAGCTGATCGCCAAGCTGCCGCTGGAGTGGGCGTTCCATCGCGATCCCCATGATGCGGGCCTGCCGTTGGGGTGGTACTACAAAGATGCAAACCTGGACTTCTGGAATTCGAAGGGGAAGAGTCTTTCGGCGGCTGAGCGCAAAGACTATCCGGACGAGTGGGAGATGCTGCGCACGGACGTTTACATGCAGGCACAGGGCGTGCGCCATCCGGACCGGCAAAGTTTCACGGGTCATTATTGGTATCAGACGAGTGTGGACCTGAAGCCGGAGGATGTCGGCGGAAAACTGCGGCTTATGTTCCCAGGCCTCTTCAACGAGTGCTGGTGCTATGTGAATGGCGAGATGGTCGGTCATCGCGCGTTCAAGGAACCCTGGTGGTTGCAGGACTATAAGATGGAATGGGACGTAGACGTGGCGGGAAAGCTGAGGGCCGGCAAAAACCTCATCACGCTGCGCGGGTACAATCCGCACCACTTCGGGGGGATGTTTCGGAGGCCATTCGTCTATCGACCGAACTGAGGACGGCGGGTATTGGGTATAGGGTATAGGGTGTGGAAGCGGAAGTGGTTCGCAGGCCATTCCGATACCCGATACCCCATCCCCGATACCCCTCATTTCTCCCCTGTGTTGCTCTGCGGTTTCAACTCGGTCTTCTGTTCACCGGTGACGCTCCAGAATTTGCCGTTCTCAATCAACAAACAGGTCGCGGCTCCTCCGCGATAGGTTTTCGACATTCCAACGTCGATCATGATCAGGCCGAGGCCGGCTCGCGCGGTGATGATGCCGGAGCGGACGACGGTGTGGCCAATAACGATGTGTCTAACGTGATGTTTGGCGAACAGGCGGTCGAGCTGCTGCGTCAGTTTCTCATCATCGTCATCGGCGAGCCCGCGGTACCAGAGCGGGCCGTCGTCATCGACGGCGGCGCCTTCGGTGGCCTTCTTGCCCAGGTTCGTTCGCACGGCCGCGTTAAGATCCTGAAGCGACAGGTCGGCGTACTTTGGTGCGATTCCGCCGTGGACGAAGAGGACATCATTGATCTTGATCGCGGCAGAGTTCGCGCGAATCCATGCGCCGTATTTTCCATCGGGGCCCATGGAAGCGGCGAAGGCTTGCTGGCCTCCGAATCCGGCCAGTTCATCCTTGTGAACGTACCGGTAGTCCTGGTCAAGGATCATCGCTTCGTGGTTGCCGATGAGCGCGTGCAGCATGCCGCCCGCGGCTTTAGCTTGTGACTGAAGGTCCATCAAAAGGTCGAGGGCCTTGCGCGAATCGGGGCCGCGGTCAAGAACGTCGCCGGTTTGGACCACGTGCGTCTTGCCGCCGATCCACTTGTTGTCTTTGTCCATGACGCCGGCGGAAAGCAGACACTTGACGAGCTGATCGCAATCCCCGTGTACGTCGCCGATGGCGACGATGCGGGCGACATCGCTCCACCCACACACAGTCTCCTGCGCGCGAGCGAAGGGGATCGCTGAAAGGAGAAGGAGAGCGAGAAAGTGCCGGCGAGAGGTTCTGCGCATGAGACGCACTGTAGAAGGTTTTTCGTTTTCGGCAACGTGTTGGTCAGCTCGCGGGGTAGCCTTGCCGCGCGAACCTATCGCGTAGTTCATTTGCATTTTCGGCACGTCTGTTGAATTCTCTCATCGCACGTCATCGAGCGAATGGAGGATCTTTCGTGAGCCAATCTGAACAGAGCGGTCGCACATCCCTGGACGGCATTTGGCAACTGCGCTGGGGTCCGCAGGACCAGCGCGCGCCGTCCACGCCTCAGGAACTCGCCGCTTCAGACTGGCCCAGCGTCGAAGCTTTCGTGCCAGGGAACGTCGAACTTGATCTTCTTCGCGCCGGGAAGCTTCCTGAACTCGCGCGCGGAAACAACATCTACGCCCTGCGCGAGCTGGAGGGCTGCCGCTGGTGGTACTCGCGCACGTTCTCCTCTCCCGCTCAGACGGAGGGACGCAGCAATTTGGTTTTCGAGGGACTCGATTGCGTTGCCACGATATTCCTCAACGGCCAACGTGTCGGTACTGTTCGCAACATGTTCGTCGCGTATCGATTCGATGTCACGGATTTCCTGCGCCGTGACGGCGCCGACAACCAACTCTCCGTTCGCATCGACTCCGCCGTCCTGGAAGGCCGGCGCCATCAGCCCGCCGCCATCGAAGGCGCGTTCGCCACGAACTGGGAATCTCTGGCCGTACGCAAAGCGCCGCACATGTACGGCTGGGACATCATGCCGCGCGTGATCTCCGCTGGCCTGTGGCGCAGCGTACGACTGGAGACTGTTCCTGCCACCCGCTGGACCGATGTCTATTTCGCCACGCTTTCCGCAGACGCGAGCGCGCGGAAAGCCAGCGTTCTCGTGGATTGGCATTTTTGGGCCGAGAAGTTCGACATTGATAGGTGGCAGGTCCGCTTGACGCTCTCGCGCGAAGGCCGCGTCGCATACACAACAACTCAGCCAGTCGTGAACACGCACGGCCGCGTGCAGTTCGAAGTCTGCGATGCCGAACTCTGGTGGCCGCGCGGAACCGGCCAGCAGCCGCTGTACGATCTCACACTTGATCTGCTCGATGAGAATGCGCGCGTTCTGGACTCTTATCGCGAGCGCGCCGGTTTGCGGACGATCAAGCTGCTGCGCAGTGACATCACCACGCCGGAGAAGCCGGGCGAATTCGTCTTCGTCGTCAACGGCGAGAAAGTGTTCGTGAAAGGAACGAATTGGGTTCCGCTCGACGCATTCCACAGCCGCGACAAAGAACACTTGCCGGCCGCATTCAAAATGCTGGTAGACCTGAACTGCAACATGGTTCGCTGCTGGGGCGGAAACGTCTACGAGGACCACGACTTTTTCGAGCTCTGCGACCGCCACGGCGTGATGGTTTGGCAGGATTTCGCACTCGCCTGCGCCATCTATCCGCAGGATGACGGCTTCGCCGAGCAAATCCGCAACGAAGCCGAAGCGGTTGTTCGCAAGCTGCGCAACCACCCCAGCCTTGCGCTGTGGGCGGGGAACAACGAGATCGATGACGCGTACGGCGGTTGGTTCGGAACAAAAGCGGACCCGAACACCGATCGCCTCAGCCGTCAAGTCTTGCCCAACGTCGTTCGCCAGTTCGATCCGTGCCGCGATTATCTGCCGAGCTCGCCCTACCACAGCCCGGCGCTGGTTGCGGCCGGCAATCACAATCATCTCAAGCCCGAAGACCACCTGTGGGGACCGCGCGACGATTTCAAAGGCGCGTTCTACACGGGCTCCCCCGCCCTCTTTGCCAGCGAAATCGGCTATCACGGCTGCCCCGACCGCCGCGGCCTTGAGCAGATGATGGACCCCTCGCACCTTTGGCCCTGGCAGGACAACGAGCAGTGGCTGACGCACGCCACGCGGCCGCACCCGAACGTCACCGCCTACAATTACCGCATCCCTCTGATGGCCAAGCAGACAGCCGTGCTCTTCGAAACCGTCCCCGACAACCTGGACGATTTCATTCTCGCGTCGCAGATCAGCCAGGCCGAGGCCAAGAAGTTCTTCATTGAATGGTTCCGCGCCGGGAAGTTCGACTCACGCTTGAGTTCGTGCCAGAAGGACGGCACGAACACAAGCGTGCCACCTCGCACCGGCATCCTGTGGTGGAACTTGCGCGATGGCTGGCCGATTATCTCGGACGCCGTGGTGGACTACTACGGCCGCAAGAAGTTGGCGTATCACTACATCAAGCGCGTGCAGACTGACGTGTGCGCCATTTGCGGAGAGGCTGGCGCAACAAAGGAGCACCCGCTCGTCATCGTCAATGACACGCTTGCGGACGTGAGCGGGCACGTCTCGGTTCGTGATTTGGATACCGGCACCCGTCTGCTTGTCACCGAGTACCGCGTTGAGCGCAACGGGCGCACAACGGCCGGCACGATTCGGACCGCTGAAAAGCCAGCCATGTGGCTCATCGAGTGGACAGCCGGCACGGAGGCCGGCACCACCGGCTCACAGCGTTTCCACAACCACTATCTTGCCGGGCCGCGGCCGTTCAAGCTTGACGACTACAAACGCTGGCTGAAGACGCTGGCGAACGAAATCCCTGGACTATTGCGCGAGCTTCTTGTTTAGAGTGTATTTCCAGTCCCACAGGCCGCCCCACTCGCGCGCCATAGTGCCGTCGGGTCGCTTGGTTAACTTGGCGTTGGCACGCGTGCGATAGGCCGCGCGAAGCCGGTCGCCGATAATCTGGATCACAAAGAAGCCGGCGGTAGTCTGTCCGTCGTTGATGCAGGTCCACTTCTTCGCCTCACCTTCCGGAGCCCAATCACGCAGACCTGTCCCGGTGTGACCGTACACATACAGAATCACATTGTACGGTTTGGCCGCATCGTACGCATCCTTCCAGTCTTCGACGACCCACCAGTTCGTGTCGAAGCCACAGTGGGCCATCAGGACCACCGGCCTGCCACTGGCTCCGACGTTCTTTGCCAGGTCTTCCTTCATGAAGGTCAATGCGTTCTGTGGATCGTGCCATTGAGCCGAATACCGGACGCCCTCGCGCTGCTTATCGGCGGGGTATATCCCGAGCTGCAGAAAATGAACGTCGCCCCAATCCCACGAATAGTGCAGGCCGTTGTACGACAGGTTCTGGATCATCTGCTTCGATTTGCGAACTTCATTGCGCTTCTTGAGTTGTTCTTGAAAGCTGAACCCGCACTTTCCCTTTCCCGCCGGCGGGCCATCGTGATTGCCCCAAGTTTCGAATACCGGAAATCTCAGTGCGCCATCGGTTCCATCCAAACCGAAATCCGCCGCAAACGCTTTGTACTGCAATTCAGTGACGCACACGCCGTCCTGCGTCTTGTCGCCATCGTCAATGCAGTCGCCGAGCACGACGACACCGCGCGCCGGCTCAATCCTGTCGCCCCCGAGCGCCTCCGGCCAGCTCTGCCCGGGAAGCTGGTTCATCTGCTCGATGGTCTCGTGATCCCACTCATTGTTCTGCGTGTTCGTCCCGCAGCGATAGTGGCTGTCCGACGTAGAAAAGAACGTGACGTTCCGCGGCGCTTTTCCTTCGCCGGCTAGAACCGCGGCAGCGAGGAACATGCAAAGGAAGATGACATGGCGTGTCTTCACCCGATTGTCCCTCACAACTGCCCACATGATATTCTTTCCCGCTCGGTTCGCCCAGGTGCCATATCGCGCAGAATGGTGGAGGATTATGCTGCTTTTTTCTGTCCCGATCAAACCCAAGTTGCGCTACAATCCGGTTGCTATGGCGATCGCTGACGATGACCGCTGCCCAAAATGCGGCACACTGTACTTGAGCCTGCGCAAGCCCGGAGAACCGGACACGCGCTTCTGCTACTCCTGCAACACGCCTGCCGACGCAGCGCGCGCGCAACACGCGCAGGAACCGCCGCCGCCGGCGTCCACGGAGGACGAACTTTCCGTTCAACCGCTGGAAAACGAGCATCCACAATCGCGCCACCGAGAAATGGCGCCGCAGCGTCGCCCAATGCTGCCGCAAAGACCCGCTGCATCAGCGCCAAAGGCGCGGCCCGGCGGATCCAGTCGCTCGATTCCAGCCGCTTCCAGACCGGCTATTGTCGAGGAGAACCTCGCGCCGGTCGATGCGGCCCCTCCTGCGCCGCCGTCGCAACCCGTGCCGCAACCCTCGCGGAACGTTCCTGAAACGCCGGACGACTTTCTTCGTGCGCTGAAAACGCAGCCGAAAGTTATCGACTGGCAAAGCTACATCACGTACGCCGTCGCGGGAGTTGTCGTTCTGGTGGCTGGAATTTTCGCTTACCAGTACGTCACGGGCCGGCCCGCGGAACAGAGAGCGGCAACGAAAGACGCGCCTCCACCAGAAACCGCAGCCAAGCAGACCGAACCGGTCGCGACTCCGGCCAAGCCGGCACGCCAGCAACTCTCGTCGGATGAACTGAAGAAGTTCACGCCCGCGCTGGATTCGTGGAGCACGAAACTCTCTCAGATTGACCTGAAACTCACTCCTGAACAGCGGCAGGCGCTGTGTATCGCGTTCGCAAACGCATGCGCGGGACAAAGTCCGCAGCAGCTTGAATCCGCCGGGCGCTACCTGCTGGCCATTGCGCGTTTTGTGCCCGCTGCGATCGAGAGCATCCCCACGGTGAGTTTTACCGCGCCCGAAGACAAGGAGCATCGCGAAACGCTGAAAGGCATGCTCCGCCAGTGCGGCATCACAAAAGACGGAACAGCGGCGCTCAATGCGCTCTGGAGCGCCTACACGCAACTCGCCGAAGATTGTCGCGCGCGCGGCACAACGCTGGAGGCACACGCGCGGGAGTACCCCGCGTTTGCGGCAAAAGCCACGGCTGTTTCACCGGCGACAAAGAAAGCCGCCGAAGAGACACAAGACGATGCAGATGTCGTCGCCGCCGTTTTTGGCGGGCCAGGAAATAAGCCGGTTACATCAACCACTTTAGAGCCAACAAAAAAAGCCGAGCCCGCTCAGCCCGTGGACACGAAACGGGCGGATGTCAAAGATCTCCTCACCATGGGCGGGCGCAAGTCGCCCAAAGCCAGCGCCGATGACGATGTGCCGGATACGCCGCAGACGACGCGCAAGCCGGCTGAAAAGCCGCCGGAGAAACCTGCCGACGGCAAGACCAAGCCCGTCGATGCGCTCGCGGTGCTGAAAAAGGACGCTAAAGAAGAGGAGAAGCCTGCGACGAATGTTCCTCCGCCGCCGGTGCTGACAGAACCGACGATCATCCCGCTCGATACGGCAAAAATGGACCCTGGCAGTGACAGGTCGTTCACCGAGCAGATTCAAGGCACGCTGAAAAACTGGCGAATCAAGGACGCGGCCAAGGACAACAGCAGCACGTCTGTTACGCATCGCGGCAAAGACGGCGCTATCTGCCTCAATCCGCCGAATGACAAACTGTGCGCGAAGTTAACGGCGACGATTGAGATTCCACCAAAGTTCAAACCGAAACTGAAGTTTGAAGTGTCCAGCAAGGATGCGAAACACGAATGGTCGCTGGCTGTCACCGTTCTGCAAAAGCCGCTCGTCCCGCGTACGCCGATTCGCGTGCCTGACGAACAAGGATGGATCGAAGTCCCCGTGGATCTGACGCCGCTGGCGGGAAAACGGGTCGAAGTCTTCATCGAAGTATGGACGCAGCAGACGAAGAACCCACGGGCACTGAACATGAAGGAGCAACTCGGCTACATCCGCAACATAAAACTCGAGTGGTAAACAACCACTCACCACTCACCAACCGCCGTTGTCAATTTTCACCACTGCGCTAATCTTTGTGCATGAAAAAGGAAATCGCTCACCAACGCTGTATTAATCCGGACTGCTCCGCAACATTCGGCACCACGGAAGTTCTCACGGCATGCACAAAATGCGGCTCGCTCCTGGATGTCGTCTACGATTGGGACCACGCCAACGTTCCATCGAAGTTGAAGGATTTCGAGAAGAAATGGGCCACGCGGCGCAACCCTCTGCATTTCTCCGGGGTGTGGCGCTTCAAAGAACTGCTCAATTTCGCGCCCGACGAACAAGTCGTCACGATTGGCGAAGGCCAGACGTTGCTGCGCCCGGAACCCGAAGTCTCGCGCTTCACCGGCGTGAAAGACATCCGTCTTCAGTACGAAGGCCTGAATCCCTCCGGTTCGTTCAAAGACAACGGCATGACCGCCGGCTTCACGCACGCGCGCATGGTTGCCGCGCACAAAGTCGCGTGCGCGAGCACCGGAAATACCTCCGCGAGTCTGGCGACGTATGCGGCAGCGTCCGCGAGCGGCGGGGAGAAACTGGAGGCACTGGTCTTCGTCGGTTCCGGCCGCATTGCGATGGGCAAGCTTTCGCAAGGTCTGGACTATGGCGCGCGCACATTCCAGCTTGCCGGTTACTTCGATGATGCGATGAAGCGCGTAAAGGAAGTCTGCGCGAAGCAGAAGATTTACCTGCTGAACTCGGTCAACCCGTTCCGCCTCGAAGGACAGAAGACGATCATGCTGCGCATCCTCGAGGCGCTGGAATGGGAAATTCCGGACTGGATCGTTGTTCCCGGCGGGAACCTGGGCAACAGTTCGGCGTTCGGCAAAGCGTTCCACGAACTGAAGGAACTGGGCCTGATCAAGAAACTCCCGCGACTCGCCGTAATCAACGCAGCCGGTGCGAACACACTCAATCGGCTGGTCAATCAGGAGAAGCTGCGCTGGAATGGCGGCAAGTGCGACGCGGCAAAAGTCGATGCGTTCTATAAACAAATGGACGAAGAGAAGCGCGACGCCAACACCATCGCGAGCGCCATCGAGATCAATCGCCCCGTCAACCTGACCAAATGCCTGCGGGCTCTGGAATGGATGAACGGCGTCGTGGCCGAAGCGACCGACGAAGAGATTTTGAATGCCAAGGCCATCGTCGGCCGCGGCGGGATCGGCTGCGAACCGGCCAGCGCGGCGAGTGTCGCCGGCACGAAGAAATTAGTTGAAGCCGGCGTGATCGGCCGCAGCGAGCGCGTCGTGTGCATTATTACCGGCCACCAGCTTAAAGCGCCAGAGACCACGGTCGCCTACCATAGCCTGCACGGCGCCGAACTGCGCAAGAAGTTTGAGAGCTACGGCGTGGTCTCCAGCAACCCCTACGCAAACCGGCCGATCCAGGTGCCCAACGATCTGGAAGCGATCATGCGCGCAATCGGATAGCGGGCTGTTTAAGGGTTTCATCACTCGCGCGTGCTCAACGATAGCGGTGTATGTGTAACTGAATTTCCACGCACTTCGGGCGTCAACCTTCTCAGGGATGGAGAATAGAAATGGGAAAACAAGTCGGGAAACAGGTCAGCAGGCGGCAGTTTCTGGGCGGCACGGCTGCGGCGTTGGCGACGGTAAGCCTCGTCCCGCGGCACGTCATCGCCGGCGCGGGCAAACTGGCGCCGAGCGAGAAGATGAACATCGGCTGTGTCGGTGTCGGCGGAATGCAGGGCTTTGGCGACGTCAATGGCGTTGCCAGCGAGAATATCTACGCACTCTGCGACGTGGACGAGAACTTCCTGAACAAAGCCGCAGCCGATAAGCGGTTCGGCGCCGCCAAGAAATATCGCGATTTCCGCGAGATGCTCGACAAAGAGCAGAAGAACCTGCACGGAATCACGATCACCATTCCCGACCACATGCATGCGACAGTGGCCTTGTGGGCGATGGAACGCGGAATCGGCGTGCACTGCCAGAAGCCGCTCACCCAGACCATCTGGGAAGCCAGGCTGATGGCCAAGGCAGCCAAGAAGTACAACGTGCCCACGCAGATGGGCAACCAGGGCTATTCGTGCGAAGCCACGCGCGTCGCCTGCGAGATGCTCTGGCGCGGCGACATCGGCGACGTCACCGAAGTGCATGCGATGAGCGGCGGCGGATTCGCGCGCGGCACCACAGCCTGGCCGCCCGCCGAGCCCGTCCCGCCGACGATGAACTGGGACCTCTGGACCGGGCGCGCTGCCGAGCACCCGTTCAGCACGAAGATCCACCCCTGGAACTGGCGCGGGTTCCAGGAATTCGGGACGCAGATGGTCGGCGACTGGGGCGTTCATATCTGTGGGCCGGCCAACTGGGGCTTGCAGCTTGGCGCTCCCACCAGCGTCGAGTGCACCTATGTTGAGGGCGTGAATCCAGTGACTTATCCCCACTACTCCTGCAAACTGGAATTCCCGGAGCGGCCCAATCAGTTCGTTCCATCTGGCAAGATGCCGCCGGTCGCGATCCACTGGTACGAAGGCAACTCGATCGGCAAGAAATTCAAGCTGCCTGAAGGACTCACGCAAAAGGACTTCAAGGATTACAATGAACTGTTCATCGGCTCGAAGGGCTTCCTGGCCACCGGCGGCCGCGGCGAGAGCTATCGCCGAGTGCCGGAAACGGCGATGCAGGGCTTCAAGAAGCCCGATCCCCTGATCAAGCGCATACCCGGCGGCCACTATCAGGATTGGATTCGGTCCTGCAAAGGCGGCGACCCCGCGTGCTCCAACTTCACGATCGCCGGCCCGTACGTGGAATGGCTGCTCCTGGGTACTATCTGCTGGCGCTTCCCCAATGAAAAGTTGATGTGGGACGCCAAGAACCTGCGCTTCACCAACAACGAAAAGGCCAATGAGTTCGTGATGCCGAAGTTCCGCAAAGGATGGGAACTCAAGGACATCTCGGAGTAACCGCTAGCGCCGGCCTCCGCGCCGGCTGTATCCCTGCGAGATCTTTTCAGCCGCCCATCGTCACCACGCGATGGGCGGCTTGCTATAGAACGTTGACTTGAAATTTCGCCTGCGTGTCGAGAACGGAGAGCACATGAAGAACACCACAACAAAATTCCTGACGCGCGCTAGGATTGTCTTCTGCGCCCTGCTTCAGGGTACCAGCCTTTTCGCGGCCACGATTACGGCTACCGAAGGCGCAGTCCTCGACGGGCTCTCCCCCTTTAATTGGGTGCGCACAGGAAATGCGATCAGCACGGCGGTCAACGGCGCGTCAGTCTCGCTGAAGTTCCAGGGCACCCGACAGGTGGCGTTGCGAGTCGCGACCGAGCACATGGCCAGCAAAGTGCCGGCGCGTTTCCCGATCATCGCTTGGTCCGTTAATGGCAGCCCGCCGCAGAGTCGACAACTCGCGGCAAACGAGACCTCGGCGTTGTTGTGCTCAAATATCGAGAACCCGGCCATCGAACTGTACGTGAAAGGCATGTCTCCTTTTGAAAATCGCTACACTGGCGACGTGCCCGCTAACGCGATCAAGATCACCGGTTTCACCGTGGACGACGGTGGTTCAGTGGCGGCGGCCACACTCCCATCGAAGATCTGGCTGAACATTGGAGATTCGATCATGTCCGGCGACGGGGCCGCGTATGCGGAGAAACAAGGGCGTCCGCCGAATGACGAATGGGCCGCGTCAGAGGACGGCCGTGCGAGCTATGGATATCTGCTCGCCCGGCACTATGGCTACCGGGAATCGCGCATCGCCTATGGCGGATACAACTGGGGCGGCGGCATGGCTGGCGTTCCGGCTCTGAGCACCCTCATCGACCAGGTCACCTCAACCCAGAGCCGACTGACCGGCAACGCCCTGAATCCGCCGCCGCAAGTCGTGCTGATCAACCTTGGCGAAAACGGCGCACCCGCCGACAAAGCCGTAATTCAGGCGCTCGAAAAAGTGCGGAGCCGCGTGAGTCCGCAGACGAAGATCATTGTGGTGGTGCCGGTTTCAGGACGCGCGCGAACCGAGGTCTCCCGCGCTTTCAACAGCTACAAAAGCGCCGCCAAGGATGAGAGCGCTTATCTCGTGGACCTGGGCAAGGTAACATTCGCAACGTGTGACGGCCAGCATCCGACCGCGGCAGGGCACCAGATGATCTTCGCGGCCGCGATGGCACTCTTGGATGCAGTCGTGGGAAAGGCGGAGAAACCAGACGGCAAGGTGGCGCCGTGACGTTGATTGGAATCGGTCATCACGGCCGGACCGCAGAAGTACACACCCAGATATAGTCGAAACGGCAAGTGCCAGTAAGAGGCTTGCCCGTCGCCAAGTCCAGGCGCAGTTGCCGCAGTTTGCCCTTCCACGCGGGGATATCGGACAAATTCACAGAGTAGACCCGGCTCTCGTTGTCGTTAGGGGCGACGGCAAAGGCGCGGCTCTTAATGTCATTCCACGTATTGTCCGCTTCAGTCGTGAACTTCAGGCGCATTTCCGTCGCTGGCGTGTGATTCTGAAAACAAATCGTGATCGTCTCCTTGCCGGTCAGCGCAACGCCCAGATTGTCGGCTGAGAGTAAGTGGGCATCGGAACTATCCTCGATCGCCAGCACGTAATATCCGCCCGCGACCATCTTCACGGGGTGAGAGGTTGTCGGCCAATCCGGATTCGGCCACTGCTGCACGCGCGTGCCGGGATTCACCTCCGTCCATCCTTCTTTGTCCAGATTCTTGTTAAATTCCCAAGCCGCAAGCACGGAATGGCCGGCGGGCAGCACGTGCACCGCAACCACATCGCTGAGCCACAACTCACCGTCATTCGCGACAAGGCGCAGTTGATAGTCCCCGGGCTTTTCAAAGGTGGCGGTGGTAGCCGCAGCGTGAGCGTCTTCAAAGGTGACTGCGCCGGGGCCTTCGAGCACTTCCCACGTGATCGTCAACGGTTTGCCCGCCGTTTTGCCGTCATCGCTGACGCTGCCGCTGAGGGCAACCTTCGCACGGTCCGTCCGGACGTCAGTGCCAGCGTGAACGACGGGCGGGCGGTTGAAGGGCATCGCGCGGTCGATCTCCGCGACGGTTGCGTATGACGTATTCTCGCGAAGCGTCCAGGACGTCAGTTTGGGCGCCTCGTTAACGAAGAACTGAATGCCGGGGAGAAGGACATAACCGTTGCCCTGCACGGTTCCCGTACTGCAGCACACGGACGCGTCGCGAACTTGCCCCCAGACGTAAATCTCTCCGGGCCCCAATTTTCTCGCCATGTTGTTCTGGACGAAGCGCGAATTGCGGATTTCGATATTCGTCGTTTGAGGGACTTTCAGGCCCAGAACTTCGATCGCTGCTCCCGCATTGTTCTCGAATGTGCAGTGGTCGATCAGGCAGCCGTTTCCCGTGTTCTCAAAATCGATGCCGCCTTCGTCGTGACTGCCCGAATCCGGCTGGTTGCGGAAGTAGCAGTTGCGGATGATCAGGCCGTGCTGGCCCGCGAGCATCACGCCCATCGTGCCGGCGCTGGCGTGCCAGCCCGACGCATCAAAAATGCTGTTCCGCAAAATCGCACGGTGGACGCCAACCACAAAGGGATGCGGCGACGTGTTGTGCGCGTAATTGTGGTGGCAGTAGACGCGGTCAATGACCGCGTCGTTGCCGCACACGAAAAATCCCGAAGAGCACTGGAACGTTTCGCAGTCGCGAAGGACCAGATCACTGGCCGCGGCCCCGCTGATCGCGATCCCCGTGGAATGGTTCACGCCGTCACCCGGCGCGCCTTTGCGGTCGCGCCATTCGGGGATTCCGTGGCTGTTGAAGCGATACAGCCCCTCGATGTGATGGGCGATGCAGTCCTCGACGAGCAGGCCTCGGTGCCCAGGTTCCGTATAGCTGACGATCAGGCCTTTGCCCGCATGAGACACGACCAGATTGCGTATGCGGAGGAAGTCGGGATTGCGTATCAGTGCGCAGCGGTCGTCGATGTCCCAATTGCGGCGAATGATCGGACGCGCGCCGATGCCGTAGGCGCCAATTTCAGCCCATTTGTCATCGGTGCCGCGGGCGGTGATATTGAGTTCCTGATTGAAGATGCTCCCGCGCCGGAGCAGAAGCTTCTCTCCCGGCCCGAGAACCCGGCCTTTGATGTTCGTGAAGTCCTTCCACGGCGCGTCGGGCGAGGTGCCGGCAGAAGCATTGTTTCCTGCGGCGCTGTCGATGTAGTAAGTCGTCTCTTTGCGATCATCGGCCGTTGCAGGCGGCAATTTTTCCGACAGCGAAGCCGGCGGACCATCCTCGTTCGGGAAGAACACCAGCGGATACCGCGACGTTGCTGGCGAAGCGCCTCCCGCAACTAATTCAATCTCCTGCGTGGCGATGACCGGAGCGTCGGCCTGTATGCTCCACTCGATCGTCTTCTCAGATCCCGCTGGCATGGCGCCCAGTTCGTGAGTCGCCTCGCCAATGCAGCGGACGCCCGCCGGCAACTTAAACCGGACGCTCACCTGCTCAACTGCACTCCCGAGATTGCGGATCTTGGTCGTCATCTTCTCAGGACGCCCCGCAACGAGAATCGCGTGCTCCTGTATGGCATCTTGCACCTGAAGCGTGGGCAGCCTGGGGTTTTCAATTTTGAGATTGTCGATCAGCACGCCGGGACCGCCGATGACGAGAGGGTTCTCAGTGCCCTTGGCCAAGCCGGATCGCGTGATGCGGTTACGCTGGCCGTTGACGTCCAGCGTCAACGCCAGGCCATCCCACCTCGCTGTCAATCGATACCATTGGCCCGGCACCACGCGCTGCTCGGAACAGACGCGCGGCTCCCACCCGTCGAGATTCGCGAAGAACGCGAAACCTCCTCCTTCCTTCTCGGGATTGAGGCGGAGTTGGTATTCGCCATTCTTGAGCACAATGCAGCGGCCCTCGGGCGGCAATAGGTCGAAGCGCACGGAGCAATCGATGCGTAAACCCGGCGAAAGCTGCAAGTCCGGATGGCTCGCAACCTGGACTGCCTGCGCACACTTCAGCGCCTGTCCACCGGGAACAGGCACGAAGACGACGTCCTTACCTGCCAGGTCATGCCCATGCCCGGAGGAGTCGCGGAGAGCGCCATCAAAGAGCCAGCGCGCGACACCGGCGGGCGGCGCGGCCGGATTCTCAATGCGCACTTCGTCAAGCACGCCCTCGAACAGTCCCAGTTCCAGTGGTTCGGCCGACGGAGCCGAGAAACCAGGCCGTGGCGTGCTTGTTCGCTCGCCATTGACCTCAAGCCAGATTTCCTTGCCATCCCAACCGGCCACCAAGTGATACCAGACGCCAACTTTCGCGGGCGCTTTGGACCGAACGCGCGGTTCCCATCCATTCAGGTAGAGAAAAAATGCAAACCCGCTGCCTTCCTGCGGCGGATCGAGGCGAAGTTGATAGGCGCGTTCTTTGATCAACAGCGGTTGCCACGTTGCGCCTAACGCATCTAGTTTCGCCCAGCATTCGATTCGCAGTCCAGGTGCCGGCCGCAACTCGGGGCTGTCGGGCACCATGGCTGGCGCTCTGTCGCAGCGGAGTCCCCGGCCGCTGTGTCCCGGCACGAAGGACGGCGCTTTGACAAACGCATCGTTGTTACGGCCCGAACTGTCTGCCAGGTCGCTGTCGAAGTTCCAGACGGCCACAGCGGGGCGATCTTCAGCCTGGAGTTCAGACATGCAGGCGGCGACGGTGACGAGAACAAGTGTGATGAGGCGATGAAGCTTCATCAGCGTCGCCGCGTGGCTATTTCGTTTCGCCGACATCCTTGATTTCCTTTGGCGTGATGACATAGCGCATGCAGTGCTTCATCTCGTAGCCATGGGTACAGCCCTGTTTGACCTCCATGGATTTGTTCTCATGCGGGATGCCGTTATAGACGACCCACACGCCGGATGGCGGACAGGTATAGTCGCCGTAATTGGCGACGAGGTGAACCTTGCCCTTGATGCGCTTAGCCAGGAACACCGGGTCGTAGTAATTCAAAGCTTCCTTGTAGTCTGGCCGCCAGCCGCGCAGGCGTCCGAGCGTAATGCCGCCGAAGTCACAGCTCCACGGCGACCAGATGTTGGCGCTGGTCACATCGGCGTCCAGGCCGGCACCCCACAACCCCTGCAGCCCGCCTTGGCTGCCGCCGTTGCTCTGCAATTCTTTGCCGTTCCATTCCGGACGAGACTTCACGTACTGCAGCGCGCGCATCACGCGCAAGGCCATGCCGTAGTAATAGGTCTTCTCGCGATCAACGTTCTCATCATTTTTGAAGCAGTAGTTGGCCAGATCCTTCTGCAACTGTTTGTAATACGCGTCGTCGCGGCCCAGTTCCATGCCGTGCGCATTGATCTCGAAGAAAATGGCGGAGTCGTTCAGCCAGCCCGGCGGACTGTGCTTGTTTATGCCGTAGCCCTGGAATTGCACGATGCCCGGCAGAGATTTTTCCTTCGCGCCGGCAGGAACGGTCAGGTAGCCGGTCACCGGCTTTGGCCCGGCGCAATCCAGCCGAACGGCGTAGAGCTTGACCTTCGGGTTCTTGGTCTCAATTTCCTTCAGGTCGGCCTTCAGCGGCACTTCGGCCAGCTTTGCTTTTGCGGCTTTCCAAAACTCATCGAAGTCCTTAGGCTCCGGGACGGGCTGGAGCTTTTCCGGTTCCACGCAAGCGCCGCCGTCAAAGAAGATATCGCCATTCTTGTTGGCGCCCCACCCGCCGACGTAGCCTTGCAGTCGCTTGCCGTCTTCGCCGAATGCCTGCGCCTGAATGCGGACGAAGCCGGGGACGTCCAGGGACGCAGTGATCTTCAGACCGGTTTCGGGAGCGACGCCTTCGCCCTTCTCCGTGCCGGCAGGGACGCCGGCGCTACCATCGCCGGTGCGGGTCCATTTCAGCGTCTTGCCTGCAACGGGTTTTTCGCCCTCGAAGACCCGGAGCGTGAACTCCATTTTTTCGCCAGGCTTGTAGATCGCCACCTGTTTATCGGTGGTGCCCCGAATGGAGAACTCGCCTGCGAACACGGCGCAGGAGAAGACGCAAAGATACAGCAGACAACGTTGTGCGATTTGTCGTGGGTTCATGCCGTCAAAATACAGAGATCGGCTCTAAAGTCTAGCGTCTGGAGTCTGGAGTCTGGAGTCTGGAGTCTGGAGTCTGGAGTCTGGAGTCTGGAGTCTGGAGTCTCGAGTCTGGACTCTTCGGACATAGCCCCGACCCCGTCAGCGCGGAACAGCGCGCAACGTGCGATCAGCTATCTCGAAGAAAGCACTGTCTCCGGCCGGAATGGTCACACTCTGCTGAATGCCGCCGAACACCGGCGTGTGGCTTGGCGAGCGCACCATTGCCGTAATCGGCGCGTCCGTCGGGTTGTGCGCTTCCAGGAACGGTTTTTTGCCTTGAGCCTGGCCATCGGCGATCAACGCGAGCTTGATGGATGGGTTCTCGCAGACAAAGACATTGCCCGCCCAGATCTCGTTTGCCGCGTCGATGCTCTCCTGAAAGTACGCGGTGCCACTGTGAACAGCAACGTAGCGGAACCACGGGCGCTGCTTGCTGTAGACCGCTGCGCAGCCATTGTCGGCAACATTCTCAATACGAATAGGCAGATCAATGATCTCCTTTTGCGGACCTAGGCTGAAGGCACTCTCGCCCTCCACCGCTTTTGCGGTGAAGAAAAAGGTGGCGTCGCGCAATTCGCCTGACTTCATTTGGACGGGATAGCCGTCCTTGCCGCCAGCAAGGTTCAGAGCATGAAGCGTGTGTTCGAGGCACTCGTTGCCGGCGTCCTCGGTAGCGAAAGTGCCAATGGCAAAGCGGTAGGGAATGACAGTTCCCGCTTTGACCTCTTGCCCGTCGCGCCCCAGACCGATGTAGAGGCGGCCGGGGAGTGTGTACTGGTACGCGAAGTCCGAATCGGGCGGCGCAAAGAAGCCGATTTCGCCGACAAGAGACGGCATCTGCGCGGCGTAGCCGCCGGGGCGCACGCGTCCCGAGCCACGGAGCGTCTTTCCGGGTTGGCTGAGCATGGCGACGCGAGTGGTGCCGGCCTCTGTGCCGGCGGCATCGGTGACCACGACGGAGTGCCCCCAGCTTTTTTCGAGGTCGGTGGGGATGTCGAAGTACAGCAGCGAGATCGGAACCTGACCGTTGATCGTCACATCCTTCTTAAAGCGGATTTCGCCCTCGTGCCAGATGAAGCCGCCCTGGTAACGCTGCTCGCCTTCGCGGCGTCGGCGATGATTCCAAACGATGTACATGTCGCAGCGATCTTCGGGCGCGTAGATAGTGTGGGTGCGCTCAAAGTACTCGTTCTCACCGAGGTCTTTGGGAATGGTGCACAAAGCCGGCGTGGGGCGGTCCGCAGTGTCGTAACCTTGCGCCAGAAATCGCATGTGCATCTCTGCAACCTGGAAATTGTAGCTGGAGATTTTGACGTCCATCTGCCGGCCGGGAACGACGCCGCCCAGCGTCTCCCGGTGCGGGTAGGGGCCCACCCCGCGGATGTACACGAGATCTTCGTAGTTTGCGTGCGGCATGGGGCAGAGCGCCCCGCCGCGGTCCCAGCCTTCCAGCGTATAGTTCTCGCCGTTGTGAAACTGGCGCGCCATGTCGAACATCTGGTTGCGGTCGGGATGCCAAAGCATTCCCGTCGCGCCAAGTATGTTCAAGTTGTCACCGCAGCGAAAAAGCCCCTGCTTGTAGCAGAAGACCAGCACGTAGTGAGAAAACGCGCGGCGGCCGGCGGCGTCGACCACTTCCAGCGTGACATAGTGCTGCCGGTCGTGAACAAGTTCGAATTCGCGCGCGAACGTTTTGGCGCCCTGCCCCAGGAAGCGGCGGATCGGGCCCTCGTCGGCATCGTGGACGATGACTTCACGGATTCCGGCATCGCTCTGGACGGCAAAGCGCAACCGGACGCGCTGCGCGCCGCGCGTGTACCGCCAATTGTTTTCCATCTGCGTGTTGAACGCGGTCCAGGAAAGAATGCGCGGGCCCTGGCTGACATACTGCTGGGCGGCCGCAGCGGCAAAGTACGCCGTGCAGCGCGTGTTGAGCGCAGTCTTGGCGCTGCTGACATCGCGAAAGCCGGTAAAGAAAGTCTGTGCGGCCGCGGCGACTTCGGCCGGATCAGTGACGCGCGTGAACGAGGCGAGTGCGGCCCAGCGTAGGTCGCGCAGGCCGAAGAGAAATTCACGATAGTTGTCGGCGATCAGTTTGCCGTGGTCGAAAACCAGTGGGAAGTAGTGATAGAACCACCAGAGGTTTTCGGGGTGCGAGCCGTTGGCGCGAAATTGTTTGTAGTCGAGCAACGCGCTGGGTGGAAAGCTGCACAGTTCGGCATACTTGCCATAGTAAAGAATGCGCTGGCCGTCCCACAGCGTGAACTTCTTTTCGCGATGATACGGATCGCCGAAGTTGGCATCCGGATACACGATTTTCTCGCCCCAGAATGCCCACCGGTTGCCAAGGCCGTCGCTGAACTCGATGCCGGGGCAGGCGTAAAACTCGGGACCGCTCGCCGCAACGCAATCCGCCTTCAGTTTGCCCAGCGACTCGGCGGTAAGTTTTTCGAGCGGTTCGGCGAAGACGACGACAGAAAGCCCGGCGGCTTTTGCAGCGGTGATGTAGTCGGCCACCGTCCCTTTGCCGTCAGTGAGCGACGTATGCGCGCCGCAGATGCCGCGAATGCCAGCGGGGAGTTCGCCGGCCGGAAATCGAGGCGAGTCCCATTCCACGCTCGGCGGAAATTCAACAGGTTTGTACGGTGGAATTTGCACTGTGCCAAAACCGTTCGCTTGCCGCGCGGACGCAGCCAGCCAGCGATAGGCTTGCATCTGGAGTTTGAGTGTGTCGCTGGGCTGGCCGAGTTTTGCGTCGCCTTTGGTTTCAACGATGTGCTGCCAGAGCGGATTGCCGTAGTTCATCCCCGTGTGCAAGGGCGAGAGCGGCAAGCACAAAACGCGTCCCTTACCGAACTGTCGCACAGCGGCCACAGGCGGAGCGGTAGCATACGTTCCTTCAACGGCGAGGTTCAGTTCGTTCGGGTCTCCTGGAATTCCGGACTTGTAGCTGCGCGCTTCTTTTTCCCCGCTGACAATGATCTCCCAATCGGCGGAGTAGCGCATGGCGGTCAGCCCGGGCCAGGAGCCATAGTCGTGGAGCGGCAAATACAGGCATCGCAGGCCTTCCGTTGTGGGATGCGGTTTGATCGACGTGGTAAACCAGTAGTGCAGCTTTCCGACGACGCCCGCCAGCGGTGTTCCCTCGAACGTTCGCGTTTTGTCGTAATTGCCCTCGTGGAGGATCTCGCAGCCGAGCGGCTCGAGGACCATATTCCAATAGCGTTCGTCGTCGTCCCCCGGATACCGCACCGAACGCGGCTGGAGGAACAGTCCGCCGCCATCGCGAACAAAGCGCGCCAGCGCCGCGCCGGCGATCTTCGCGTGCGCGATCAACTGCGGCGTGAGCTTCTGGACGCCTTCTTCGGTCGTGGCCAGGTGGACGACGTGGTACTGCTTCAGAAGCTGGAACAGCTTTTCCCCAGAAGAGCCGGCGTGATAGAAACCGGTTTCTTCCACCAGCGAGGCGGAGACGCCGTGCTTCTGATACACGGGGAGCATGCGGCTGTACCTGAGGAACTCGGTGTTGTATTTCGCCGCGTCGCGCAGCGAGACACCCAGCACGGTAGGGCCGGCGTCCGAAGCCGCCGTTTCGTTTTCGGCCCATAGCCAACGCGCAGCACCAGGCAGCAGACACACAAGAAGGAGCGCACTGGCACGCAATGGGCTTCGCATCGTCGTCAGGCCTCGCAAGAAAAGCGCAAAGTTGTCTCGGCACACTTCTGTATACCGCGGACACGCCGGAAAGGCCAAACTTCTGGAGCCAAGATTGGCCGGGAGAAATTCGGCTAGCCTGCTGTTGGGCGGCCGAATACAATGGTTCAGATCGACGGCAATCGCAGCGTTTCTAGTTGGCAACTAGTTCGGAGAGGATGCGGTTTTAGGGCAGTCTTATGCAGTTCGGTGCAGTTTGCGCCGGAATCCCCGGCGCGCTCTGTTTCTGTCGTTGTGCTTTCTCCTCTGGCCGACAAGAGCACCCTTCCTGTTGCCGCGCGCCTGTTGCGTCGATTCGTACCCAGCGTGGCATCAGTACAGGCGATCCATTTCGAGTACACGCCTGACAAGAGCTTGTTTTACGATCAGTCGGCGCGCGGCGGTGTCGATTGTGATGTTCTTGTCGAATACTCAACGGACGATGATGCGCCCGCCCTCCTCGCAATCGAAACCAAATTTGTGGAACCGGAATTCAGCATCTGCGGATTTCGCCGCGCGACGAACGACGAGAAGCATCCGACGCGCCGATGTCCACCCGATGTTGTGGTCGGTGATGACGAGGCGGTCTGCCGATATGCGAGTAAGAAGCATTACAAATACTGGGAGCAGGCCAAGCGGCTGAAGACCCTCGATTTTGATAAGGTTAAGAAACTGCCCTGCCCATTCGGGGGCACACTCTGGCAGCTATGGGTGAATCATACGCTGGTACATGCGGAGGCAGACAGACGGAACGCGCACAAGGCGGTGTTCGCTGTCTGCGCTCCGCGCGGCAATAACACGTTGCTGCGTGACGGCCGAGTGCTTTCAGATTTCAGTGCTCTCGTCGCCGCGCGAGACTCTGTGGCTTTTATTCCGGTTGAGGATGTCATCGAAAGCCTTCGGTCAATGGGGTCGATTGCCGGAATCGGGTGCGATGATTGGGCGCACCGACTCGCGGCACGATACATCATCCCGTAGGCATCAGCGGCCGAGGCAGCGAGTGCGGTATGGACACTGCGCGCAGCCCCAGCCTTCACGTTGAACAAACACGTCCTTCTGCACGGCGTCCCAGGTTTCGCTGGTCATCCTTTTCAGACGATCAACATCCTGCTGGCTTGCCTTGGGCTCCAACACCTGTATCGCGGGTGTCTTTGCCTTCGTGATAACGCAAAACCGTGGGATGATCCGCTTGGCGCCCAGATCACGCAGCAGCGGCACCAGGCCGACGCTGTACAAAACCAGTTGCGGCAGGTGTTCACGAGCCTTCTCGTCATTCCATCGGGACCGGCTGGTCTTGATGTCGGTGACGATCAGGTCGGGGCCAACCAGCTCCAGCAGGTCCAGGCGCATTTCAATCGACGGGACATCCGACAGTAGATGGAAGCGGTGGGCGTGCTCGACCCCGATGATCTGGGCGGGCTGCCGCATCGCTGCGGCTGTGACGTGTTCACGATACGTCGTCAACATTCGTGTCGCCATTTCTCGGAGCGAAACAGCGTCTTCGTTCTTTGGATAAAGCACCTCGGGAGCATGAACGGTCTCGGCGCGCCACGCGCCGTCATACGTGATGGCAAGCCCCGCAACGTCCGGGATAACCTGGCCTTCAAGACGGGCCTGATGGCAAAGCTGCGCAGCGGCATGAATTGCCGAACCGAACGCCAGCGATGCTGGCACGAACTCGGCCGGTACTTGAGCGATGTAGCGATAGTGGAACTTGCGCGGGCAATCAGTGTAACACTTGATGCCCGACCATGACAAATGATCGATCTGGACGCCCGCGACAGAGGGCGGTGATGGCGGTGGTGCCGGTGCATTGACAGAGTTGCCAATCATGGGTTTCGGTTCTCCTCGGTTTTCGTAGGTGAAGTTGCGGAGCTAACGGACGTTGCTGTTCTGGCGGGACTTCAGATCGTCGATCACCTGGCTGGCCTGCTTGACATTGAGTTGTGCAATTTCGGCAACGTTGTAGTCGGCCAAGACCGCGGCGAGATCAAGATTAAGGCTCTTCGCTATTGCCCAGATTGCTTTTTGTTGGGCAGCCGTGGCCATCGTCATTCTGCGGTTGCCGTTGCCATTCCCGTTGCCGTTTGCACGATTGCCGTTGGTACTAGTCGCATGCCCGGTACGGACCGACGCGGCAGTCTGCTGCTGCACGGGTGGAGGAGCGAAACGGCGCTCGAACGTCGCGGCACCGGCATTACCGGTCGGCGCTGCGGGAATCTGCGCGGCGGCGATCTGCGCATCAACGGCGCTGCTCAGAAGGCCGTACAAATCGCGGATGCGCGCATGGATGACCTCGGACGTGTCGGCGTCGGAGACTTCAATCTCCATCGCCGCGCCGAACTGCTGGCTCGAAAAATCCTGGCCAGGAATGGGGGTCTTCTTGCTGATATTTGCGCTGATCTTGATCACGCGCTTTCTCCTTGTGAATCGATTCCATTACTCCGCGCAGCCCACGCCGGGCCAGCGCAAAAACTGCAAGTTCGTGGCGATCAGCGTTGCCGCTTGGCGACGATGATCCCGCCAATGATGAGTCCAACGGTGAGGAGCGTGCCAATCCCGAAACCCCACCCCTCGGACTTCTCGGTCTTCGTGACGGTGGCGCCTGGCCCGACAAGTAACGTCGGACTCTCCGCCCTTTGCCGCACAAAAATGGATGTCAGCAACAGAACGACGATGATGAAGCCGAGAATGAAAACCACAGCCTCATCCACAATCCCACGCGCTCGGCGCGGGCGTAATAGATCCATACGGATTTCCTCGATGTAGGTGATTTTGGGAAAACTGCTTTACGTCACCGCGGCAGGGCTGTGCCTACCAGGCAACGAGTCTCGGGACTGATAACGATCATCTGGCGCTGACCGTTCCCGCAGTGCGAATCTCACGAACTGGCCGGCTGCACCGTGTGCAGCGTGGCGCCTCCGGGCGCCTGGCGCTCCACGGACCAACTCAGAACAAAGGCAGCTTTGCAGTTCAGATGCAGGGCGGGACAGTTGGACGCGGCGCCCGGATGGCAGTGACGATCGGGCACCAATCAGCAGTTGGGTTTCTTTTCTGTCTGATACCGCCAGATGAGTTTTGGCCAGATTCAGAGCACTGGTCGGCCCAGACGAATACTTTCGCTGCCGACCTAGCCGCCTTACTACCGCTTCTCTTTTTGCCGCTTGATCTGTTCCCGCAAACTGCCGCCACTCCATTCTACGCCGAGTTCTTCGCGCCTGCGTTGAGTGCCGTAAAGCCGGTCGGCTGCGACGAGCGTTTCCATATCCTTCGTCATCTTCTGAGTGCATGCCGCGCGAGTGACTTGCTCATAATTGGTGCCATTGAATAGTCGAATGGCGCCGGAATCAACGACAACGCTGAAGTAAATTCTCCAGCCTTCAGCACTACCGAGTGGCCGCAGTGTCAGATAATACTCTGCAAACGTTGTCACGTCCGTGACCTGGTCGTCTTCCATCACATACGTGAATTCCTCGCTGACCTGGCGACGATTCACATCAAGAAAGGTGTTCGTTCCGGTAAGGTCTTCACGGAATTCCATCGCATGACCTTCCGAATACCAAATCCCACAGAAACTTGAGAGAACCTTCTTTCTTCTCTCTGGCTTTTGCCTTTCCCATTCTTCTCGCCTGCGCAAATTCGCTTCTCTCACTTGCTCCAGTGTTGGCGCTGGCGCTGCTGGTGGCGATGGTGCCTTTACGGGTACTTGGGGTGATTGGCCGCAACCTACAATAAATCCAACGATCAGTACGGCAAAAACGACAGAATGTGGTAACGGTGGTGCCTTCATGTCTGCCTCCCAAAACTATTTTCTGGTCGTATCCGGCCCGACTCGGTTCGCACCAGATCTCACAACAGGTGCTTTGCCTTGGATGTGCTTCATGACGATTGCCGCCAGTTCGCTATCCGGTTTCTCCAGTTGATCGGTCAGTAGCACTCTCGCGATCAAGCTGGCGGGCAGGCCACGAAAATTGCCTGCATGAAACGCTTCGAACTTTCGGATTAGCTCTGGCGACAAACGAACGTGCAACGTGTGTGCGCTTTTGGACATCTGAACTCCTTTGGGGAACTAATGCGCTTCTAGCAGGTGGGCGCTGTCGCCGGGAGGGGGAATCTTGTGTAATCTTGCGTGCTAATGTGACAAGTGATACGGTTGCATACGAACGTTCTCGATAGTCAAGTCTGCCCTGGGCTTGGCTGGTGCAGCGCCCGGTATATGCGGCGCTGCGGAGCCAGCGAAATCGAAACCACGACGGCTTTCGGCAGCGACCGTCCCTCAAGCCACGGCCGTGGCGGGCACAAACTCCGGTCCGAAGAACGACCGGAGTTCCTGCGCGATCATCCTCAGAATTTGAGAAATCCTGCCACTGCTCAACCCGAGTTTCCGGGCGCACTGGCTCTTGTTGAATCCCAGCACGAGCATCTTCAGCAGTCGCCGTTCGCGTCGTTCCAGCCGCAAGGAAAACGCCGCCCAGTCGATTCGCGTGGCGGCTCTTACGCACGGCGATTCTCGTTCTCTTGTGCTCAGCGCCGCCGCGATGGCCATGACGTCGGACTCGGCATACTCGCCGCGTGGCGCCGAGAGTCGAAGCACATGGACCCGGCCAGCCCGGTAGCAGGCTTCGCCCAAGGCGTCCTTCGTCGAGTTCCCGTGTCGGCCAAGCACGCGCCCAGACCTGTGGCGTCGAAACGCGATCCAGGCCAGCGCGCCGGGAGTCAGCCACCGGCCACACCGTTGAGCTTTCTGCAACAAATTGACCCAACTGCTGGCGATCATTTCGGCGAGAGCTTCCTGCCAGTCGGCGAACCGTCTCGACAGTCGGCGGACGCGGGAGAACAACTGTGGATAAATGTGCTCAAAATACGATTTGATCTTGGTCAACGAAACTTTCGGCTTCATGCGTGCGGGCTCCTTTCCGATTGCGCCGGAACCACCCCGCTCGCGCTGACGACACATTGCCGGAGGCCGCTCCCGCGGCCCGGTGAATGTGATCGGGCCGCGGAAGAGGAAGTGATTTCCGGCTGGTGATTGGAAACGAAAAAGGCCGCCTGCGGGAACCAATCCCGCGGCGGCCGAACGTAAAGCTACGTTGAAAAGAAGTGCGTGCGCCGAGGTAATTCCACTCAGCGCATATTAACCTTGTCTCCGAAACAGCAGATTTTCTTTAGCAGCGAGCCATCGGGCAGCCCAAGGCTCGCCTGTCCTTCCATCACGCTGGTTAAAGGAGAGCAAGACCGTTGAGGCAAATGGGCGCCGGAAATCCGTGTAAAGCTCCGCCAGCGAGGCTTGACTCACTTTTTTCGCTGCTGCTTCTCGGTCGATCTACATGAGCAAAGCATTTCTAAAGAACGTCCGGCGCCGTGACGGCCTTAGCAGCCGATCTGCCGCTATTGGCATCTTCCGCGTGCCGTCCAGAGCGGAGGTATTTCCCAGTAGGACCACAGTGTTTCTCCTGATTCTTGAGTGGGGGTACTCCACGGACTTTCGTCGCTGGATAACCCAACTGTTCTTCGGCCGGAACACTTCGGCGGCCGGTTGGATGGTCTCCGGCCGCCAAAGCGTACCGAGCGCGGTGGCCCCTTCGTGAACTCGTATGATCGTACCCCTCATCCAATGACCTGGGGGTGCAAAGCATCACCACTAACCTCCTCTACTTTACTGAGGGATTTTGAGTACGATTTTACGAAGACAACACTAACCTATGGATACTAAAGAGCTTGCATTATAGATCTGCATCGTATTGTAACTTTTGCCTTTTACGAACTTACGAACAGATGCACACTCCCTAGTGATTTGTGGACATTTGGACGGAACATGTGGCCGCCTTGAGCGACTCGACCGCCACGAACTAGTCATAAACTTGAGCCATTTGCGCCAAAGCCCGATGCCGACATGCCCGAAAGCTCTCCACAAACGACCACTGAATTGTGACAAGGCCCATACTGCGGCTATGTCAGCCATCTCGACCGACACAAACTACCACTGAAACCTGGCACATTTGCACCTTGGCAGCCTGCCTATCGGCATTCGGATGCCTGCCACAAAGCGCCCTAAAACTCACGCAAGTTTCACGAGTTCATACTTTGAAACTTACGCGCCTATGTCTTCCACAAACAACCCCGATTCGATACCCTAATCTGATGTACTTTGTGGAACACAACGATGCTAGTGCGCTCCACAAACTACTCTCAATATTACCATGCTTTAAGTTGGTGAGACTTAAATACTTGCGTCACACATTGGTAGCATCAATGAAATCTGCAGCGATGCCTATTTTCGTTCATAAATGTCTTGCCATTGCTGCTATCCATAGTGTACTATCCTGTTCGGATCACCGGAGCACAATGCTATGTGCGGGACAGAGATCAAATCCTTGCGTACCCAGCGCGGCTGGACCCAGCGGGAATTGGCCGACCGTCTCGGCCTAGCGCCCAACCACGTGGCCCAGTTGGAACGTAACCAGCGGCGTGTGCGTCGAGTCGTGGAGATTGCGATCCGGGCAGTCTGTACATAGGAACAAAAACGCGAGCAACCCGGCCAGGGGTCACTCGCGCCGATTGTTCGAACCCCCACCCCTACCAGGAGGAGAGTCCACATGGACACTACATCCAGTTCGTCTGTCCGTCCAGCAAATTCGTCCCAGGTACAGGCCCTGTTGCGTGAGATCGTCCGATGGGACCCACGATTCTCTACGAGCCAGTTCCATTTGCGCACCGGTACGCAGCGGCGTGTACTGGAGGGCTCTCCGCTAACCGCGGTTCGCGCTGCGGCAGAGTTGATCGTGCAATACGAGCACCTCCAGCAGCAATACGGCGGTCTGCCAATCACCGAGTTGGTCCATCTGCCCGTCGCGCCCGCCGCATTGACCATTCTCTATGCCGGGAGTTTCGATCCCGGTCGTCATCGCGACCTAGACGAGTTCCGGCGCAGCTACATCGTCAGCGATGAGTTTCTGCAGTCGTACTCCCATTTGCGCGATCCATTTCAGCTATACCCGAACCGGTATCTTGACAGAGAGTGCCGCATCGACAGATCCGATGATGGCTATATCTGGAAATTCATCGAACGGCGGAAGTGGGTGCCAGGCGCCCTGCTTCCGGGTGAACTGACCGCTGATGACGCTCCAGCTCTGCTGGAACTCAGCGAGGGATTTCAGCCCGAGGAAAAATCCTGGCCGGAGTTCTCAGCCGCTGCGCTCAAACGCGCGCAGATGCAGATGGACGAGATGGACCCATTTCTGCCGCGGCCGTTCGATAAAGACGGGAGCCATCCGAACAGCTGGCTGCGCCAGTGCCGCGATTCAGGCAACAACACCGTGCATGCGGATTTCCACCAGCGGCTGCGCGATCTCATGCGGCCCATCTGCCCACCTCGTGGCACTCCAGACCGTTTCGAGCGGTGCCCAGCACGCTGGGAAATGCTGGAGCCGGTTCTGCAATCCGTGGCGCTAAAACTGAAGGATTTCATGGCGCCGGTACACCTCAACACATCCACAAAGGCGGAGGCGGAAAAATTCCACGACCAGGAACGCTGGCGGCATGCCCCCGCGGTGCTGTTTGCAGCCGGGTTCGGTGCGCAGGGGTTGTTCTACCTGGCAGGGGAAATGTTCCGGAAAACCGGAGAGCTGTTTTGGGCACAGGTCTGTGACCTCGATCCGGACACCGTGGATTCCGCCGATCCCGACAGCGAGTTCAAACGCCGACAAAAACGGCGCCAACTGGCAGAACTGATCACAAAATCCCATGCGGAGCACGGCATGCCGGTCGGCCTGGCGCTCGTCGATGCTGTCGAAGTGGGTCGGCTGTTGGAGAAAGAGCCCCTTACGGAGCCGCCGCCGTGGTTCATCAATGTGTGTATGCTCCACATCCTCAAATGTTGTCGGTTTGGCCGAAACCGAGACGGGTTGGCGTACATCGATTTCATGTACAGGACCCGTCACGGCAGGATTCCACTGGATGCAGAAACGGTGCCGCTGACGGCTCCCCGCAACAGGATGGTTCTCGAAACACTCGCGGCTGGACTCAGCATGCCGACCGGCACGAAGGGCACTCGAACAACGATCGAGCTTGCCCACTACATCGCGTGCTCGAAATTACTGCCGAGCGAGTTGCCGAGCCCCATCGAACTGCCAATCTCCATCCAGGCACCGGAGCGCGTAGTGTTCTGTCAGTCGTGTTGCGACAGCAGCCGGTATTTTTTCAAAACACAGATGGCCGTCTCCGGCATCGCGCTGTTGACCAAGTCAGGCGAGGTCAACAAAAACGCGATGCTCGACGGTGACGGCGATGCCATTGCCTACGCCTGGCCACGGCAGCCCAAAACCACCGACGACGATATTGCCGACTGGCGGCAGAGTCTGCCGGACACCGTTCCTATCGGTGTCGCTCTGGGCGACGTACTGCTGGCCGAGTTCCCGAATGTCGATGACCTCGGCCATCCCCTGGGACTACGGAACACGATCGCGCTCATCATCATCACGGAGCTGATGCGGGGGCGCATCCGGGGCTCCGAAATCGGCGCGTTGCTCGCAAAGGAATTTGCCCTGATATTCGTGCTGCCCTACGGGGCAAAAAAGGAGGAGACAACAAACAACGCAAAAACAAAATTCGCCGAGGCGCTCGCCGGGTCGTTCGTTCCTGGGATCGTCGAGATTCACGCCAATCGAATCGAGTCGGCGGTCGCGCAGCGCGCCGCCGCCACGCAGGCACAAAAACTCGGCTCCACGATTTGGGGCGAGTGCGACATCAGCACGCGGGGCGAGCACTGGCTGAACGTCAACTCGGTCGTCTCGATGTCAACATCGGGGCGAATTGCCGGACCGGGCCGGGTGCGGGAAAATGACAGCGAAATCATTTTGAAACACCCATTTCTATTCGCCAACAAACAGGGCTGTATCGTTCTCGATGTCCTGAACCGTTCGATCTCATTTTTTCTAAAACCGTTGGCGCTGGCCGTGCGAAATGACCAAGACAGCGTCCGAATGATCAAACGCATAGCCATGCTCCTGCGGCTGATCGGACTTCGTCAGATAGAGGAGCAGAAACTGATTGATCGGGTGCGGCAGGCCCGACTGCTGGGTGGCGAACACCGGTTTCGCGCGTTGATGTCCATCGCGGCAGCCATCGGGATCTCTGAGGACATCGAAGCGTATCTATCCGCCGCGGCGAAACAGATGGTCACACAGTACGAGGCGCGGCAGGAGTTGGGTCTGGTCGATGACAAACCGATTTTCAACCCGCGGCGATATTGGGAGACGTTGGGCGGCACAGCCCTGAACGACCTGATATGCCCCGGCAAAACGCTGCTGACGATCGAGGCGTTGGAAATCATTGTCGAGAATGAGGCCCAGCGCAAATTTCATCAGGTGCTGGCGAGTTGTGGCATCAGCGAGGGCCGGGCGAAAACGGTTTTTCTGGACCAGTTAGAGGAGGATGGCGGTGTCTGGTACCACCAGGACAGCGACGGCGCCGACATCTACGCGCTGCGCCACATTCCAAAAGAGCTGTCGAAAAAACGACGTAATCGGAACGCTGTCGCGTACATTGAGGTGACCCGCGTGGGCCAACCCGCCGTCAATCCTGACGGCACGGCCTGCGTCATCCTATGCAATCCCGCGGAGAGAATTCTGAGCGGCGAGCCGCAGCCGTGGCTGCCCGAGACCAGTAAGGCGATGCGGGATCTGTAAATCGTAACCATGTGACACGCAGAGGGAGACCTGAGATGATCACTGATGGCCCGGACTATGAGCAGCCGCTCCGACCAGAAACGGCCCGGATTGTAGACCATGTAATCTACGATTGTGTGTCAAAGCTGGATGTCGTGGTCAGAAACGACAGAGGTTCTGCAATCGACTGCTATCCCCAGACGCTACGAGAGCTGTTCGAGAGGCGCCTGATGCAGCGGGTCTGGCGGCGTAAGGATGAGCGCCGAGCGGCGGCTGAGAAGGCAGCATGGGAGAAAGCGGAGGCGCAGAAGTTCGTGCGCCGAGTTGCGCCGTGCTCAGCCGGAGAACATCTGCTGCGGATGTGCATGGAGGATCTTCCATGCGAGGCGCAGCAGCCCACGCGCCAACAATCGATCAGTAGCCCGGACAGCCCGTAGGAATTGAAGTTATCACTGTGGGATGTTCCGCCGTACTTGCAGTCCGCGGGCCGAGGAACGGATGCAGATCCAGGAGGCGACGATGAGCCGGGGAAAAATAATTCACTTTCTGGCCGCTGGAGCGGTTGAGCCCGGAAATCTGGCGCCGCCCTCCACACCACAGCCGCTGCCACTCGACGTTGTTGCGGAGTTGCGGCAGCTGCTCCCAGGCTGGCCGCGGCGGCCGTCTTCCCACATTCGTCACGCAGGCGATGAGGGGCTGCGCTCCTCCGAGGTGGCCAAGTACGGCGGCTGGCCGGTGTTCGAACCGCACACTGAAGTCGAAGTGCCGCCCGGCACGCCAGCGTGGATCACGAAGGAGTTGCTGCTGCAAACGCTGAATGTCTGGCAGCGATCCTACACCGTCCGGTTGACCGTCGAGAACGCATTGGAAATCATTGGCGGATTCGGTCGGCTAACGGATATATTGAAGCACGTCGCTTGAGGACACCGAGAATGAAGCGGTTCATCGCCTGGGCCAGAGTCTCATCGAACGAGCAGGAACTCCGAGGGCACAGCCTGGACGTCCAGGAGAAATCCCTTCGGGATTATGTGGCGCAGCTGGATGGCGAGATGGTCCGGATGTTTCGGGTTGCGGAGTCTGCCCAAGCGCCGGGGGCGCGAAAAATCTTTCGGGAAATGCTGGACTTCGCCCGGCAGAACGCAGCCAAGCTAAACGGCATCGTTATTGACCGTGTTGATCGGGCCTCACGAAATATCTACGACGGCGCGGCATTGCTTGAATTGCGCGACAAACACAAGCTGAAGATCTATTTTGCATCGCAGGATCTCGACCTGGACACCTCGGAAGGCGAAATGCTGTTCACGTTTCTGCTCGGCATCGCCCGTTTCGATAACCGGAAGAAAGCTGAAGTCGTCGTGGCCAGCATGAGAAAAAGAGTTGAGTCCGGCCTGTTCGTGGGCAAAGCCCCCTACGGTTACGAGAACTATCGGACCCCGGACGAACGCAGTCTGGTCAGAGTCAATCCGGATGAAGCTCCACAGGTTCGCCAGATTTTTGAATTGTTTGCATTTCATCACCACACGTTGGCCAGCCTCCAGCAGCGGCTGTGCGAACTGGGCATTATCTACAAGCCGGATCACCCTGATTTCCCGCTTAGTCAGGTCTACGACATCCTGACGCAACGTTCGTACATCGGTGAAATCTTCTACCTGGGCCAGTGGTATCCCGGTAAACAGGAGCCGCTCGTCCAGAGATCCACGTTCGACAGAGTGCAGACGCTGCTGGGCGGCTGCGTCTACCGCTCGCACCAGATGACGTATGCGAGCGAACTGATCACCTGTGGTCACTGCGGCCGTCCGATCACGGGCGAACTGAAGACGCGGAGCACGAAGAAGGGCCTGCAGGAGTACCAATATTATCGCTGCTGCAATTACAACAAGGCAGGCCACCCGCGGATTCGGGTGACGGAGCAGGAAATCGACCAGCAGGTGCTAGGGCTCTTCGATCAGATCCACATCGAAGATGAAGAGGTACGCGGATGGATTGTTGATTTTTTGAAGACGAAGGCCGGGGCGGACCAGCAGGCCAACCGGGAGAAGTTGGCTCAACTGCAACGGCAGGAGACTCGCCTTGCAGAGCAGGAGAACGAGCTTTTACAAATGCGGATCAGCCGGGAGATCACGCCGGAGCAGTACGCAGAGCAGGCCACACGCCTGCGGGATAGAGCCGCAGCAGCTAGACTCCAGATCGAAGCCTGCGGCCTGGAGCGGGGCGAAATTGCCGACTTGGCCGTGAAAGCGTTTGAACTTTCTCAAAACCTTCGGGCGAAATGGCTTACAGCAGATTATGCAGAAAAGCGCACACTTCTCGAAATAGTCTGTTTGAACTTTTCTCTGACTGATGGAAAGCTTTGCGCCGCTTGGAGAAAGCCGTTCGATGTGCTTGCAGAAACGGCTTTTGTTGGTTTTGGTATCCCCATCCGGATTTGAACCGGAGTCTGAAGGCTGAGAACACGCCATACTAGGTTGACTAAGTGCTACTGTATGCAAGGCTTGTGCGTTTCCGCGTCGGAAATCTTGTACTAATCTTGTCGGCAAGGCTTCAATCGGGGCGTTATCGGTCCCGGTCTTCAGCGCGGCGGCTTGGGCGGTTTCGCAGGGCTTGGGCGTCAATGCTGGCATGTTCGCGGCGGCGGACTTCATCCGGCCCCGGTCTTGATGAACGTACACGCCGAAGGTTAAGGCGGCGGTCTTGTGCCGCATCAGGGCTTGAATTGTCTTCGGGTCAACGTCCGGCCTCTTGCCAAGCCACGTCCCGAAAGTATGCCGCAAAGCGTGACAATCAATGACCCGTCCGGCGGCGTCCCGCGTGTCGATCTTCCAGCGGGCCGGCTTACGTTCGGGGTTGCCTTCGGCGTTCAAGGGAATCGGCTTCTTGTTTTCGTCCAGCGGTATGCGCTTAGCCATGCCGGCGGCCAGAAGGTCTTCGGTCAGCGTCCGAACAAAAACGCTTGGAATGTCCACAACGACGGCGTTCTCTGTGGGTCTTGTTTCGGCCTTCCAAGCGGTCAAGGCTTGAACCGTGTCCTCCGGCAACGGGATTTCTTTTTCTTCAACGCGCCCCGTCAGCTTGTCGCCCTTGTCGCCACGGATGAACAAAGCCCCGGCTTCAAGGTCGATATCGGTCCAGCGTAGTTCCTGGACTTCATGCAGGCGCAAGCCGGCAGTGAGCATGAGCCGATATGCCAGAGCGTTGCGGCGGCCTTGACGGGCGCAATCGGCCTGGACGTCCAGCGGCAACGGCGCGCCTTTGTAGGCTTTCGATTGACGGTTGGCCGGACCTTCCAGCCCGGCAGACAACAGGCGGGCGGCTTCGTCTTCAGAAAGTGGCCGGCGGTTGCGGGCCTTCGTTGTGACCGCGCGGCGCTTCATGCCGGCCAGCGGATTGTAAGGCAGTTTCCGCCGCTGAACGGCCCAAGCCAGCATGGCCTTCACGGCTTGCAAGTAACCATTGACTGTAGACGGCGCGGGCGGCGGCGCTTCGCCTTCTGGGTCGCCTTCGGCGTAATCACTCAGGAAGGCGTCTACGCGCTCCGCGGTCAAGTCTTTGACGGTAACAGCGTGGATGCCCACCACAACGGCCTCAATTCGCAGCTTGATTACTTCAAGATGCTTGGCTGAGACACAAGAGCGCTGCGCGTCCAGATACCCCTTCACCAATTCGCTTGCCGGCAGCGTTGCGGAGCTCTGTGTTGGCAGCCCGTGCCGCTCATCAATGGCGGTTGTCAATCGCATGGCCAGCGCGTCTTCGGCTTGCGCTGCGTCTTCGCCCACGGCTTCACGGCGGATAATGCCTTGCGCGTCCCGGTAACGTATCCAGAAGGTGCGGGACTTCCGTAATTCCTTCGCCCCGTCCGGCAACGTCACAGTGTACGAAGGCTGAAAAACGCAACCGCGATATGTCCGGCGTTTTGCTTTGCGGGCCATGTTACTCCCCTTCCCCGTCTTGGTCCCGGCGCGGTTTCAACAGATACGCGCCCAAGGCCATGCCGGCGGCTTGCGCCTCTTTTTTCCAGCGGCGCAATTCCTCGGGGCTCACTCGGACACCCACGAAGACTTTGCGCGCTTGTTTGCCCTTTGAAGGTCTACCCATTTTCGCCATGCCCTTATATTACTATGTGTTTAACACAAAGTCAAGCCGTCTTACGCTTATTCTTCCGGTCTGCCTCCTGCCATGAACGGAACACGGCGGCGGGCGGGCAACCGGCGGAAGTCCAAGCCACAACATCCGCCGGCAAGAATCGCGGACTTCCTTGCCCCCGGCTTCCGCGTCCGCCTGGAATGCGGATAAACGGAACGCTTCCGGCTTTGTTTGGGTCAACGGCTAGCGCGTCCCATACCCAGCGCTCCGAACGAGCTAAGAAGCGGGCCACGTCCGCCACAGTCCAAAGCGGGATGATGTTTCCCGGCAGTGTTGCCGGCGCGGCCTGGACGGGCACCGCCTGGACTTCGGCGGCCGGTGTGGTGCTCGTGTTCTGCTCTGTCATGTGTGCTCCTTGTTCAAACTCTGATTTCACACCTTGCGGCGCGGGCCTTGATTCCCCTGAAGTATTCCCGCTCGCACCGTTGCGCGTGCTCGATCGCTTCAGCCTCGTTGTCGATCAGTAGGCTGAGCACCTCGACCGCTCCGGACTGCCGATAGACGGCGATGCACCAGCGCGTAACGGTCTGCGGCTTGTTGGCCGGCGGGGCGTCGTCGAATCCTGGGAGTAGCGGCGCGTTATACATGCCGGGTGCCCTCGACGATTCGGCCGGTGGACTTCCAGAAGACAAGCGGCGCAACTCCGCCGGACCCTTGACGGGCTTTCAACACGGTGGCGCTCATCGGCGCGGGGTCTTTGGGTTCGTCTGTGTTCCAATCGTCACGGATAAGACCGATGCAGTTATCGAAGTCCGCAATCACTTCCACGCCACCTTTGGAGTCCTGCAGCGCTATTGCGCGCCTCTGCTTCTTGTTATCCTGCCGGTCAAAGGATGCTTTGTTTGATTGCGCCAGCGCAACGACGTGTACGCCAGTGCGCTGCGCAAGATCGAAGATCCACGCTGTCAGCCGCGGAATTCGCGTTAGTTCATCGGCGTCAAAGGGTCCAACTTTGGCGAGATAGTCCAGGAGCACAACGCGCCAGCCGTAACGCTTCGCACCATCGCGCACCACGTCTGCCACAGCCGCCATGTCTGGAGCCTGCGGAAAGCGGCGGCGGTCCAGAACGTATAGCGGCCAGCCTGCCAACATGGCCATAGATTCACCAAATCGGCTCTTCTCGACGGTGGTCAATGTGTTGGCGCGGATGTGTTGGCGCGGAATATCCGCCAGTATGCCGACGGCCAACCGCCAGATATCCTGCTCGCACATTTCCAGACTCAGAATACCCGCTGGAGTTTTCCCCCTCGTGAGATTCAGCGCCAGATTGCACATAAACGCGCTTTTCCCCATGCCGGACGGGGCAAATAGGCTGGTTGCTTCACCGGCAGCGAGTCCGCCACCAAGGGCTCGATCAAGGTCAACGAATCCGGTCTTATAGAACGTGACGGGGCGAAACGTCGAAACGTCGTTTAATCGGGCGGATGCGGAGCACTGCGAAAGATCGATTCCCGATTGCGCGCCGTCCAAGGATTCAACTTGCCGATGTACTTCGGCCAGGACCACCGCGTGCTCCTCGCCAGCGTCGATCTTGTCCTGTATGGTGCGCGAAAGTGCCCACAGCCGCCGCTTGGATGACCACCGTTTAACCGTGTCGATTTCTGCATCGATATTGGTCATCGGCCTTTTTGCCGACTCGAAGAACAGCAGTCCGATTGCGTCCCGTCCGCCATGAGCTTTAAGCCGTCCGGTTTCCTGCATCCAAGCGCTTAGGTTTGATTCGTCGAGGTTCCCGGTCTGCGCGTGATATGCTTGCAGGTCGGACCATAGCGTGCTGAGTTGCGGATTATAGAAGTCATCGGGCTTCACCGTCGATAGCGCCAGCGGGGCAAGTTCAGGACAATAGAGAACAGACAACAGCAGCGCCCGCTCCGCGTCCAGGCTTTGCGGCGGAGTGTGGCCGTTGCCGGATATGTTGCGGGCGGTGGTCATGCCGTCACCTCTGCGGCCTTACGGCTCCGCATAGCGGCCACCATCGCAACCGGGTCCAGCGGAAACAGCGCTTCGGGCTGTTGCTGTTCGTTGCTGTTTGGCGTGGCAGCCGCTTCGCCAGAAGCGAGAGCGGCGGACACGCTCTCTTCTTTAGAAGAGTCTTGGGGCGTTTTCCGCCCTCTACCCTTGGGGCGTTTTCCGCCCTCTACGGGGTTGTGCTCTGTAAGGGGCGTTTTCCGCCCTCTACGGTGAAGTGTGATTCTGAGAAGGGTCGCGGTCTGCTTTCCGCCGATGTGCACAGGGACGTGCACGCGGTCAATCCACCCCGCCGATTCAAGGGCGGTCAGCGCGGCGGAGATGGTCTTTTCTCTGTCGATACCAGCGGCTTTGCCGATGCTTTCCCGCGTAGGGGTGACGATCGATCTTCCCTGCGATGATAAATCCAACGCTTGCCAGACGCATACGGCCGGCGCGTTCTCTCGCCACAGTCTTGCTAATGTCCAGGGGCGGCGGTTAGGCTTCATGCGTCGCCTCCTGGTGGTCTGACTTTACCGTGGCGAGTTCGTCCAGGACGCGGTATAGCGGGGCGCTGATGTGTTCTGGTTTCTCGATTATCCCTGGACTCGTCGCCAACTGTTCCAGGACGATTTCGCGCCAGATCGGTTGCCACGTCTTGCGGCCACCGCGTGGCCCTCGCTTGCCCCAGCCGACAACAGCGAAACGACCGCCGGCCTCCAGCCAGGTCTTCAGCCGCGGTTCTGCTTTCGACTTGGCTACGCGGGTGGAGATGTTGGTGGAGCTCGTCGCCTGCACGCCGAAGAATCCACGGCCGGGCGCAACCGCTACAATGTCGATCACGCCGAAGAGGTCTTGGCGAATATGCGCGAAGCTGTTCCAGTGCTCAACGACTTGCGCGGTCCAGCCGTGTGCGCGTAGCTCGGCAAGTGTGCGGGCGGTCGGGGTCATCGCACACCGCATTTGTCGCAACGTGCTTGCAGCCAATGTGGTCTCCACGTCGTGCCAGATCGTGACCAGCCACAGATTCGAAAATCAGCGCCGGCACGTAGCCACGCCGCAAGGGCCTTGTCATGTTGCAGCGCCTTGGCCGTCGCCTGCATCTGCGCGCGTCTGGTCACGCGCACCACCAGAACGCCGCGGCGCCCGATGGCGATGATGTCGAAAAAACCCATGTTGCACCGCTGCACGTGCCAGCCTAAGCGCCGTAGGTGCTCGACCGTTCTTGAAGTTAAGGGCATCTGTGAGCCTCCAAGCCTCGCGACACGCTTGGTATCGTGCTCACTCAACGATACTTGAAGATGCTGCCGCAATAATCCGGCAGAGGTGCAAAGCTACCTATGAGAGTCGTGCTGAATCGTGCTAGGTTTAATTCGTTGGAACGTGAGGTTCTCGCGCGGTGCATCGAATACCGTTTTTCGCTTGCGAACGATGTAACCCATTTCCTGCAGGGTCGTAATAACGCGCGTCTTCTCAACAGCGACTGCTCTGTTATCGGGCCGGGGCGCGTGGCCTCGCCAGTCGTAATCGTTGCTCCAATGCTTTATCCTGGATTTGGAGATGTTCACCATGGGCGCGAGACGCTCCGCCAGTTCGTCGAGTTCGCGCGTATTCTGTCTCCAAGGCCACGCCTGTTTTACTGTTAAGACGGGCTTTGCGAGCCGGCGCGGGGGCATCTTGCTGGCGTCCCTCAAGGCGTGCAAAGCTGCCCGCAGCGTACCCCTGGCGGTCTCGTTAGCTGGATTATCCAGCACGTTATACAATGCGGCTTCGATGGTGCCGCGCGTCACCGCCTCGGGTAGGGTCGCCACGTGAAGCAACCATTTGGCCTGCTGGACAAGCAGATCCAACTTGGCACGTCGGATCGGCAGGAGAACTGTTTGCGGATCGGGGAAAATACTGTTCTCTGCGCGCTTCAGCACGCGCGTAATGCGCTCTTCAAGTAAACGCCGAATGACGGTGTGAGGCAAGCGTTTCAGTTGTGCCAAGATATCATCACGCTTCTTCTCGTGCCTGCGAATACGCCTAACCTTGCGCTGCTCGTAATCCTCGTCGGTTGTGTTTTCGTCGTTGGTCGCCCGTGAGAAGTCCTTCCGTCCAAACAGTCGGACTATATGACGATTCAATTCTTTGGTGGCTGTATTGGCCATGTGGGCGCTTGTCCTTTGCGCTGTCCAGGTGAAGCCGGGGAAGGTGTCTGGACTCGACACCGTGTCGGGTAGCTATTCCCTATCCCCGGCAGAGTTCATTACTGTGCCAAATCGACCCGCAGCTTCTGAGCCTCCGTTGTGATTCGCTTTCTCATTTCTTCGAACTGCTTATTGGCCCTAAAAGCAGCTATCGCTTCATTGATCTCAGTCTGAGAAATGCTGTACTCACGCATGCTGTAAGCAACACTCTGTTCATTGTAACGGCGCGGCCAAGTAATGCCCTTAGCCTTCATTCCAACGATGATGTCGGCCATGAGAATGTCCCGTTGTTCGTCTTCAACAAACGCCTGTGCGATGCCTTTAACCGCGCTGGCGCGCATGGACGCTTTAGCCTCCAATGTTCTGGCGCGATCTTCTTTTTGTGCATCGGCTACAGATTTCCTGTGCTGTTCGATCGGACCGGGATCGTCGGATACTTTCTCCAATGCGTACCTCGTCTTCACCGTTCCGTACTCAGTGTTGGCTAACCCCAAGTTCACCGTCTTCGAATCCTCGCTGAAAAAGAACACGAGCGGCGTTTTGTCTTTAGGCAACCCGGTAGGCTCCCCCACAGTTGCATACAGAGCCCTCTTTTCGCTGTCGTATCGCTCGATTTTCATCACCTCAATACGCGTTGAATCTGTTGTCTCCGTAATCATCAGCTCAGCACACAATCGAATTATCTTTTTGGGCACGACGAGGACTCCATCTTCCTTCATCGGCTGTGGTTTCCAGGTCCCGGTAAGAGCCTGAATCGCGCTTGGCAGTCCATCTACGCGGAGGGGAGTAGTCGGTTGCGCCGGCGCGGTGGGTTGCGGTGGACTTTGTGGTGCCTGTGCGTCGGAGCGTGGTCTTGTGCCCGCTTCCGCGCTGTAAGCGTGTTCGCGTTCCGTTGTGGGGGATGGCCGCGTCTCGCTGGCCTGCTGCGGATCGTCTGGCTTGCCGCGGCCCTTCATCAACAGAAACGCTACCAGCAGCAGCGCGGCTACTGCGGCGACAACGTAAAACACCGCCGCGTTGCCGCTCTGTGTTTTCGCAAGCGGCTTTCGCTGCTGTTTGTGCGGCCTGTGGTAGTTCGGACCTTGGGCTTTCATCATTGATGCGTGCCCTTTCATATAGGTTGTAGATGGTCGATTGGCACGGATTCTACAATGCTCGCTGCGGAAGTCATCGGTATTCCGCGTCAAGCTGAATTCGATTCCGCGGCGGATTCCTCGTCGACTTCTGCCGCATACTTCTGCTGCAACCCGGTCGCGTCGAAGGTGATCCTTATCGGGCCGGTTTCTTCCGGCCTGATCTCGTCTCCGATGCGCAGGTGTCGGCAGAGCATGTCGACAAGCTTTGCCACGGCTGCCGGATTCCTGCTCGCCAGCGTTTGCTGTAGGGCCTGCGCCATGACCGGCAGTAGCGCACTCTCTGCTTTGCGGAAGTCCTCTGCCGACGTGATCGGGGCCAGCGTTGTAGACGTTGCGGCGTCCGGTGACAGCTTCAGCAACTCGATTCGCGCGCGTTCGACAGCCAGCGCCCCCTTGTAGTCAGTAACCTGCATGCAGCGCGCGAACAGCATATTGAGCCTCTGGAGTGCAAGGCTGAGTTCGCGTTTCGCGATCGGCAGCGCCGCTGCTTCAAGCCGCTTGTTGGCTGCGGCAAGGTAACGGTCCATCTGCCTGGGGCTGCAAGTCCAGGGCGGGTCGGCCTTAGTCGTGGCCCATTTGAGAATCTCGCGCCGGTTCAAGCCCATGATGAGCAATTCGAGAACCTGAGCCGCGCGCGCTCTTGTGGATGCCGCTGCCTCAGTCTTTGCCATGATGGAACATTTCCTCCAGCCATTGACGATGGAAGTCATAAACCGTCCGGTCATTCAACAGGATGTTCTGTTCTGTCCGCGGGTTGGCTGTCCAGTTGGCTGAGCCCTCCACCACGAAATACGCACCATTTGCCGCGTTTGACAGCAGAATGAGTTTCGCGTGATTCTCCCACGTCCTGAACCTTTGCCCGCGCGCGCGTAGTCCCTCCAGGATCGTGTTTGCAACTGTGCTCTCCCGTCGCAGGAAGTAGTTGCCGCTCGCCATCGTGATCTTGTTGACCTTGCCGGAGTCGTAGAATGCCAACAGGTCCAGCGCGTTTTGCCGGCTCATTGTCCAGGTGCTTCCGTAAAGCTCGTCGGCCGTCTCAATCCATCCAAGAATCAGCGGCACAAAGTTGAAGTAATCGAAATGGCCGTTGCTGATGATGTGCAGGCACTCCCCCGGCGCGGGTGGGGCGGTGACCAGCGCGGCCAGCGTTTCGCGCTTTAAGCCGGCGATGGCCTTGTCTTTCATCATGCGCTTAAGCAGGCGGGCTGTCGGTTGGCGCGTCGATTGGACCTCGTCCGCATCATCGCTGAACGGGTCCAGGGCTAAGCCCAGCAGGTCGGAAACTTCGCCATTCTTCGCCATGCTGACCCCCCCTAAAAAGTTTCGGCCAGAAAAATGGGGCTCACCCATACGACGGCGGCACGCTCAGAGCACCCCCCCTGTCGGGGGGCTTTCGCTCCGCGGCTCTGCAATCGCACAGCGTTGCGCTGTGGCGCGTTCATCGCATCGAAACCACTCGACACCAGACCGAAACGAAAAAGCCCCGCACGGCGCGATGCAGCGCAAACGCGCGGCGTGTGGTGCGAGCGTTCAAGCATGCGCGTTGCCCTTGTTGCCGGCGGCCAAGGCTTCAGCCGCTGCAAGCCATGTTTGCCGGACGGCGGCGGGAATCTTTGTCCAGACTTCGGCAAGGCGCGCCAAATCGGCGGGTAACTCCGGTTTACTTTGTGTCGCGGAGCTTTCCTGAAATCTTGTACTAATCTTGTCACGGAATGCGCGGTTTAGGTCTTTGTTCTGCACCTTTGCGCAGACTTCGCCAGAAACGGAAGCGGGCGCTTCCGTCGTTGTAACTTCTGAATTGTGCTGGGTGTTGCTGCTTTCCGCAGTGTTGCGCGGTTTGGTATCCCCATCCGGATTTGAACCGGAGTCTGAAGGCTGAGAACCTTCCGTCCTGGGCCGGGCTAGACGATGGGGACCCATCCAGAAAACAGCGACGACATAGTACCTGAGCGCGCGCTGACTGCAAGCCCACCCGGCGGTTTTTCAAATTCAGTGAGCATTCAGTCATCATCGGTTTGAACCGCCGAGACGCTCAGACACAGAAAACGCCAAGAGGAAAAGCTCGGAATCTTCCTGGCATCATGGCGTGGATGTGTGGCGGCTCTGCAAGCTCGCTGCTTCGATATTGGGCAAAGGCTCGATCTCTTACCCGGCTTACTACGCTCGCAACCGTCTCTCGGGCGAAGAGAGGGACGAGAGCTTTTCACTGAGTTCTCGATTGCACGCTGTCAGGCGTTAAGGATCGGCAGACGAAAGGATGCCCGTGTTTATCCAAAAAGAGCGGGCGGCCTTGCTGAGCAACTCTCGCTACCCGTGCGCCAACTCCATGATCTGTTCCTGCGTGGCGCATTTGGCATTTTGAATTTCGCCAGTAATGCGGCCTTCGTGCATGACCAGAACACGGTCGCTCATCCCGAGCACTTCGGGAAGTTCCGAGGAGATCATCAGGATCGCTTTGCCCTCGGCGGCCAGTTTGTTGATCAGCGTGTAGATTTCGAACTTGGCGCCGACATCGATGCCGCGCGTGGGCTCGTCGATGATCACGACCTCGGCGTTGGCAAACAACCACTTCGCGAGCACCACTTTTTGCTGCGTGCCGCCCGAAAGATTCCGCGCGAGCTGCTCCGAATGTGGTGTCTTGATCTGCAAACTCTCGATGTAGCCGCGCAAGGCCCCCCGCTCCACCCCGTGGCGGACAAAGCCCGCGACCGACAGGCGCCGCAGATTCGGCAGACTAAAATTCTCGCGCACCGAAAGCGCGAGCACCAAGCCTTGAGCTTTGCGGTCCTCGGTCACCAGACAGATGCCGTTGCGGATCGCTTCGCGCGGCGAACGGAGACTTAAGATGCGGCCGTCGAGTTCCACTTCGCCGCCGTCGGCTCGATCCGCGCCGAAAATCATCCGCGCGACTTCCGTCCGCCCGGCGCCGATCAGCCCCGTCAGGCCCAGCACTTCCCCGCGCCGAACCGAAAACGAAACATCCTTCACCACGCTGCCTCGCCGCAAATTGCGCACGCGCAGCCGGTCCGATCCAATCGCGACCTCGCGCGAAGGAAACTCGCGGTCAAGCGCGCGGCCAACCATCATCTCGATGAGCTGCGCACGAGAGAGCTTGGGCACTGGCCGCGTATCGACCCACGCTCCGTCGCGCATGACGGTCGCGCGCTGCGCGATCGCAAAGACTTCGTCGAGCCGATGCGAAATGTAGACGATGCCGATGCCCTGCGTCTGCAGTTGGCGGATGATGCGGAAGAGTTGCTCGACTTCCTGCGAGGTCAGCGCTGCCGTCGGCTCGTCCATCACGATGATGCGCGCGTTCTGTGAGAGCGCCTTGGCGATTTCGACGCACTGCTGTTGGGCGACTGTCAGATTGCGACAGTGCTCTTCCGGGTCGATCTTCACGTTCAGCCGCGCGAATAGTTCGCGCGCTTTGCAAGTCTCCTCTGCTTGAGCAAAGAATCCCGCGCGCGTTCGCTCACGGCCAAGAAAGATGTTCTCTCGCGCGCTCAGCGCCGGGACGAGGTTGAATTCCTGATAGATGACCGCGATGCCCAGCCGTTGCGCGTGAGCGGGCGAGGTGATACGCACCGGCTCACCATCGATTTCGATCTTTCCGGCGTCGGGACGATGCGCGCCCGAAAGAACTTTGATCAGCGTGCTTTTTCCCGCACCGTTCTCTCCCAACAGCGCGTGAACTTCGCCAGCCTCAAGCTCCAGCCGCCCGTTGCTCAGCGCCTTCACGCCGGGAAAAGACTTTTCGATCGCGTGCATCGTCAGCAGCATAGGCAAAATCCAACTCGCAAGACGCAAGCGTCAGCACACGCGTCACAATCCGACGACTTCTCGACTTCTGGACCGCAGTTACTTCAGTTCCGGGTCTTTCTCCGCATCGGCTTTCCGGTACAGGGCGGTCGGAATCAAAATCTGCGGCGCGACGTCATCGCCGGCCATGTACTTCACGATGGCCTGGATCGCCTGCTGGCCGATTTTTTCGGGGAACTGAATCGGGTCCGCGTAGATCTTGCCGGCCTTGATCGCTTGCTTGCCTTCGGGCATGCCGTCGAAGCCGACCACTTTCACCTGCGCAATCTTGCCGGCTTTTTCGAGCGCCGCGACCGCTCCGAGCGCCGACGGATCGTTGCTGCAAAAAACGCCGTTCAGGTTCGGATGCGTCTGCAGAATGTCTTCCATCGTCTTGAACGATTTGTCTTTCGCGCCGCCGCCCGGAAGTTTGGCGACGATCTCGATTTTGCCGCCGGCCTTGTTGTGCTTGTCGATCTCCTCTTCGAAGCCCTTCGTCCGCAGCATCACCGACTCGACTTCCGGGTGATCGAGGATGGCTACTTTTCCGGTGCCGCCCAGCGCCTCAATCATCGCCTTGCCCGCTTCTTTTCCGCCGCTGTAGTTGTCGGTCGCGATATGGCAGACAACCTTCGCGCCTTGAGCCACGCAGGCAATGTCGGCCGTGAAGACGGGAATCCCCGCCTTCGTCGCTTCAGCGATGGAGGTGCCGACCGCCTTCGAATCGCATGGACAAAGAATGATGGCATCGACCCGCTTCACGATAAAGTCGCCGACCTGATTCTTCTGCTTTGTCGCATCGAACTCGCCGGCCGTCAGCACGACCTGCATGCCGCGTTTGGCGGCTTCTTCCGTCATAGCCTCACCCATCTTTACAAAAAACGGATTGGCGAGCGTCAGCATCGACACACCGATCGTCGCCTTGGGCTTGGCCTTCTCCTCGGCTCCGCCGGCAACAAGACAGGCCACGCAACCCAGCACCAACACTTCTGACAGCAATCTGGAAATCGACATTCTTCGTTCTCCTGGGTTCAACAACATGCAGCCACTACCATCGGCAGCGCCAGAGCAATATCAAGCTGATTTTCAGCGCTGTTTTCCGTCATGAGCGACGGCCAAGGTTCTGTATGATCGCGGTCCATGAAAAAACACAGGAGACTTGATAGTCCCCTGTGTTCGGAAATGCTCTTGTGGAGTTGTGGCTTACGCGTTGATCGTGATGCTGCCGATGTAGCTGTTGTCGCTGGCATCGCCGCCCTGCGCGGAGGCATCTGCGCCCGTTCCGCCGCCGGCCTGGCCGACGCCCACGCCCACGCCCAGCAACCCGGTGCCGGCGCCGAGGGCCACGTTGGTGTTCGCGCCAAGGGCCAACCCGCCCGACGCATCGCCGCCCTGCTTGCCTGCCTGAACCACGCCGACGTTATTCTGCAGTGCCATAACTACTTCTCCTTTTCCAGTTTCCCTTGCCCCTCGCTGAGCAACCCATTTGTTCAGCGTACAGGATGAGTAATTGCGAGTTACGTGCCAACACAAGAAGATTGAGCTCGTCCCGAAACACCCGCGTGCAAGTCACTGCAAGAGCTCAACTTAAGCGATCAATAGTTTTTGGAAAGCAGCAGTCTGAAAGTCGTTCGATGCGGAAGTCTACAGTCTCACTCGAACAGTCCTACTGGAATTCTGGACTTTCGTGGCACAGGCTCGAAACGAAAAACGGGAGCGCAGCGCTCAAAAGCGCCACGCTCCCGCTTCAAAACCCACTGACCCATGACTAATGACCCGTGGCTACTTCAGCTCGACCGTTGCGCCTTCCTTCTCGAGCTTGGTCTTCATCGCTTCGGCTTCTTCGCGCGGCACGCCGGGCTTGACGACCTGCGGAGCCTTGTCCACAACGTCCTTGGCTTCCTTCAGACCCAGGCCGGTGATCTCGCGGACGATCTTGATGACCGCGATCTTCTTCGTCTGGTCGGCAACCTTGGTCAGGATGACGTCCAGCGTGGCCTTGGCTTCGGCTTCCTTCGGCGCCGCAGCAGCGGCCGGGCCGGCCATCATCACTGCGCCGCCAGCGGCGGCTTCGATGCCGTGGACTTCCTTGAGGTAATCGCCCAGGGACTTAGCCTGGAGCAGAGTGAGAGTGACGATCTTGTCGCCGAGATCCTTGATTTCCTGTGCGTATTCCGCCATGACTTAAAACCTCCGGTTTTCTGGTTTCTAGTTTCTGGTTTCGGCTGTATTTCCTGATCCAACCCTAGACCAGGAACCAAATACCAGCGAACCTCTTGTCCTGTCCGCGTTCACCGTTGAACGCGGTATGCAACGCCGCTGAATGTTGGCGCCAAAGCGGCTTACGCCTGAAACCCTCGTCCGGACCTCCGCTTTTCACAAAGGGGAGGTAGAAGCGTCCGTACTGCGGTTTCTTTTCTGGGCCGCAGAAAAACGCGCGAGCCCAAACACAAAACTGATTCTTGCCCCCTCACCCTTAGCCCCTCTCCCTCGCGGGGGAGAGGGGGACCGGAGCGCCGCTCCCTTACCGTCGCGGTTCTGATCACTAGGCCTTCGCGGGCTCAGCAACCGCCGGCGCAGCCGGGACGGCGGCTTCCGCCTTCTCCAGCTTTTCGATGAGCGCCTTGATCGCGCCGGCGATGCGGCCGCCGGGGCCTTTGAGCTGGGACGCGACGCGCGAACCGGGGCTCTTGGCCAGCATGACCACGTCGGCCAGCAATTCGGGGCGCGTCTTGGACTTGGAAAGCTCCTCAACGTCTTTGGACGAGAGAATCTTGCCTTCCAGGAGGCCGCCGGTCAGCTTGAGCGACTTCTTGAACTTCTCGACCAGTTCCACGCCGACTTTGGCGGCGGTGACGGGATCTTCGGCGTCGATGATGCAGGTCGGGCCGACGAAAAGCTTCTGCGCGTCCTTAAGGCCCAGGTCGCCGAAGGCTTTCATCGCCAAGCGATTGCGGACCATGTGCAGGCGCGTCTTCTTCTCGCGAACCGTAACGCGCAGCACCGCGTTCTGTTCGCTGTTCAGGTTCAGATTCGTGAGCACAACCATGTTGGTGAGCTTGCCGTATTCGGTCGCGGCCTTTTTCACCAACAGCCGGTTGATGCGGTTCGGGTTGCCCGAGCCTTTCGGCTTCTGGTCTGCGGGTCGTTTGTCTGCCATCGTCGTTCTCCAAAATTGCGTGATTGCGGTTTAAGGATTGCGGATCTCTGCCGCAACCAGCAACTAAACTGACAGTCTCAGCCCCGGGCCCATCGTGCTGGTCAGCGTGGCTTTGCGGAAGTAATTGCCCTTCACGGTCTGCGGGCGCAGCGCCAGAATGTGATCGAGCATCGCCTTGATGTTGGCCTGCAAATCTTCGTTGCTGAAGCTCAGCTTGCCGACCGTGACATGGACGTTGCCGAAGGAATCGTTGCGGAACTCAAGCTTGCCGGCCTTGAACTCCTGCACGGCCTGCGCGACGTTGGGCGTCACCGTTCCGGACTTCGGGCTGGGCATCAAGCCTTTGGGGCCGAGCACCTTGCCCAGGCGGCCGACGTAACGCATGGTGGCCGGGTGCGCGACGGCGACATCGAAATCGAGCCAGCCGCCTTCGACTTTCTTGGCGAGTTCTTCGCCACCGGCTTCGATCGCGCCGGCGTTGCGAGCCGCTTCGGCCAGAGCGCCGTCGGCGAAGCAGATCACGCGCATGGTCTTGCCCGTGCCTTTGGGCAGGGAGAACGAACCGCGCACGAGTTGGTCGGCCTGCTTGGTGTCGATGTCGAGCTTGATGGCCAGTTCGACGGATTCGTCGAACTTGCATTTCTTTGTCGCGGATTTGAGGACGCCAACGGCCTCCGCGACCGTGTAGGTCTTCGCGGGGTCAACTTTGGCGGAAATTTCGCGGAAACGACGGGAGGCTTTGTATTCGCCGGCTTTACGCGGCATGCAGAGCTGCACTTTCCGGAGTCCAAGCGAGCGGCGGTCAGGCCGCTCTCCTCCAACAACGGGTGTCTGGTGGTCTGGTGCCTGGATTCTGGTTCCGGTCATGTGACCGGACACCAGACACCAAATCGGCGGTTAGCCGATGACTTCAATTCCCATGCTGCGGGCCGTGCCTTCGATCACGCGACAGGCGGCATCGAGGCTGGCGGCGTTCAGGTCTTTCTTTTTGAGTTCGGCGATTTTGGCGACTTGAGCTTTGGTCACCTTGCCGACTTTGTTCTTGTTCGGCTCGCCAGAACCTTTTTCAATGCCCGCCTCTTTGCACAGCAAAACGCTGGCGGGCGGAGTCTTGTACATCAGGTCGAAGCTCTTGTCCAGGTAAACGGTGACGATTACCGGGATGATCAGGCCCTTCTGCTTGGCGGTTTCGGCGTTGAAGCGCTTGACGAATTCGCCGATGTTGACGCCGTGCTGAGAAAGCGCCGGGCCGACCGGGGGCGCCGGATTCGCTCCGCCCGCGGGGCACTGCAACTTGACTTTGGCCTTGATTTCCTTCTTTGCCATCTGCCTCTCCTGGTCGGTTGACCCTGGCTTTCACCAGATGCCGGCCTGTTTGGGCTTGAGACTTGAGGCTTGAGACTTGAGCCGTTTCACTCAAGCCTCAGGACTCAAGCCTCAAGGCTCTCTAGATTTTCTCCACCTTCGAGTACTCCATTTCGACGGAGGTATCGCGGCCGAAGATGGAGACCTTTACCTTGAGCATCCACTTGCTTGGATCGACGGATTCGACGGTGCCATCGAAGTTTTCGAACGGGCCTTCCTTGATGCGGACCTTGTTGCCCGCCTCGAACTCGACCTTGGGCTTGGGCTTTTCTTTGCGTGACTCAATGTCGTTGAGGATGCGCCGCACGTCCTGTTCATCGACCGGCTCGGGCTTGGTGCGGTTGCCGCCCACGAAGCCGCTGATGCCCGGCGTCTCCATGATCGCGAACCAGATTCCTTCGGGCACCTCTTCATTGTCGCCCGTGATCAGTTCGATCAGGATATAGCCGGGGAACATCTTCTGCTGAGTGACGCGCTTGCGGCCCTCTTTGATTTCAGAGACGGTCTCGGCCGGCACGATGATCTGGCTGACGTGCGCTTCAAGCCCTTTGGCCTTGATCCGAGCGACCAGGCTCTCTTTAATCTTCTCTTCGCGTTCGGATTGAACACGCAACGCGTACCACGCCTTATTGGCCATTCATTCACCCGTTCAGATTGCGGATTGTGGATTTCGGATTGCGGATTGACTGACCCGCACCTGCTCTCTAATCGATCCCCTTGTCACCGAACCATCTAAAATCCAAAACCTAAAACCCAAAATCCCTTTAGCTGTGCGAGTAAAACAACTTGTTCGCGAGCGCTTGCAGGATCATATCGATCCCGAACACGTACACGGTCAACGCGGCGACCACGATAAGCACGACGTACGTCGCGCCCCACACCTGCGTATCCATCTTGAACCACGGGGTGATCTTCGGCCACGTGACCTTCGCCAGTTCCACATCGGTCTTGATCAGGAACTCGGAGCTCGCCTTCTTGACGTAAATGTAGTAGTAGCCGATGAAGAACCCGACAGCCGCGATCGCAAACGCGCCGACGCCGGCAACATACCTGGCGGCGGCAAGCTCATAGGTCCAGCTCACCAGAAATCCCAGGTGGATGCTGTCCAGGAAGTTGCGCAGATAGATCCAATTGTAGAACCAGTGGTGGCACGCGAAGCCGACATAGGACATGACCACAGCCATCATTCCCAATCGCGTCGCATAACCTTCGCCGGGCTTGTGCGCCTGGAAAAGAGAATGCTTCTGCGGCGGCTCGATAGCTTTGCCCGGTCGGTCTTCGGCGCCGCTAGGGGCGCTGGCGGTCACGGCAGTCGTCATTTGTTCTTTATCTTTCACAAGCCGTCTTCCGTTCCTGTTTAATTCGTGCTTGGCACATCGTCATTCCGGGGAGTGCTGCACCCCAATGACTGGCAGGGGCGGAGGGACTCGAACCCCCAACCTGCCGCTTTGGAGACGGCTGCTCTGCCAATTGAGCTACACCCCTGTAGCGCAATCCTCCCGGATTGCGCATCTGTTCTCAAAATCTCCCGCAATCCAGGAGGATTGCGCTACAAACTACGACTTCCGGCTCTTATGCAGCACATGCTTACGGCACTGCCGGCAGTATTTCTTGACCTCCAACTTCTTGCCGCCTTTGGTGTCCAAAGACGTCATGTAGTTGCGGCCCTTACATTCGGTGCACTCAAGTACGATCGGTTCGCGCATGGCCAGTCCTTATGTCTACCTTTGCCTTCGGGTCTAGCCCGCTCGTTACTTCAACACCTTGGTAACAACGCCAGAGCCGACCGTGCGGCCGCCTTCGCGAATGGCGAAGCGCAGATTCTCGACCATGGCCACCGGGGCCGTGGGTTCGAGTTCGACGGTCATGCGAATGTTGTCGCCCGGCATACACATTTCCGCCGGCTGACCATTTTCGGCGTTCGTCAAGGCATTGATCTTGCCAGTCACGTCCGTGGTCCGGAAGTAGAACTGTGGCCGATAACCAGCGAAGAACGGCGTGTGGCGTCCGCCTTCGTCTTTCGAGAGCACGTACACCTGCGCCTCGAACAGCGTATGCGGCGTGATCGAACCGGGCTTGCAGAGCACCTGGCCGCGGGTCAACTGATCTTTTTCAACGCCGCGCAACAGCAGGCCGACGTTGTCGCCCGCTTCGCCGACGTCCAACAGCTTGTTGAACATTTCGACGCCGGTGCAGGTCGTCTTCATGATCTCTTTGCTCAGGCCGACCACTTCGAGCGGATCGCCGACCTTCACCACGCCCTGTTCGATACGGCCGGTGCCGACCGTGCCGCGGCCCTTGATCGAGAACACGTCTTCGACCGGCATCAGGAACGGCGCATCCTTCGCGCGCTTCGGTTCCGGGATAAAGTCGTCCATCGCCTGCAGCAAGTCCTTGATCGGCTGCACAGCCTTCGGATCCTGCGGATTTTCCAGCGCCAGCTTGCTCTGGCCGCGGATCACCGGCGTCTTGTCGCCGGGGAAGTTGTAGCGCGTCAGCAGGTCGCGAATTTCCATCTCGACCAGATCCAGCAGATCCTTGTCGTCCACGAGGTCAACCTTGTTCAGGAAGACGACGAGGGCGGGCACGTTCACCTGGCGGGCGAGCAGCACGTGTTCGCGCGTCTGGGGCATCGGGCCGTCAGCGGCGGAGACGACGACGATAGCGCCGTCCATCTGCGCAGCGCCGGTGATCATGTTCTTGATGAAGTCGGCGTGGCCGGGGCAGTCGATGTGAGCGTAATGGCGCTTGGCCGTTTCGTATTCGGTATGCGAGACGGCGATCGTCACCGTCTTGTTGGCGTCGCGAACCGTGCCGCCCTTGGTAATATCAGCGTACGATTTCGCTTTGGCCAGGCCGCTCGCGGCCTGCACGGCCACCATGGCGGCGGTCAACGTGGACTTGCCGTGGTCGATGTGACCGATCGTGCCGACGTTGACGTGGGGTTTGCTCCTTACAAATGTATCTTTGGCCATCTGATGTGCTCTCCTCGCTTGGTCCGTAGCCGCTCCGCCTGGGAGCCCATAAACCGCGCCGTATGCCGGCAACCATTGTCGGCGGCGGCTGACCGATAGTCATAACCCGCGCGCCTTCGCCAAATCCTTACAAACAACGAAAGCTTTGCCCCTTCGGACAAAGCCCCTCCACGCCCAAGAGTCCCTTGCAGAACCGCCTTGAGCGTACAGGTCCAACTTTCCCTTGCTTTGCACTCACCGCAAACCAACCAGCCGGCTTGCATCATCTTAAATGGAGCTGCGATTGGGAATTGAACCCAAGACCTCGTCCTTACCAAGGACGTGCTCTACCAGCTGAGCTATCGCAGCGCCCGGTGCGGCGCGCCCTTCTACCCCCTATCGATCACGGGTAACCCTAAGGCCGCCTGCGGACAAGGTCCTTGAACTTATAAGAAAACCACCGGGCGCTGTCAAGCAACTTCCACAAACTTGGTATTTGGGACTTGGTGTGTGGTGGTGGTCTGGTGTGGTCGGTGCATTAGTGCTCACCTTACCGCTCCTCAGTAGTTGTATGCATTAGAGCAGCATCTGCACAATTCATGCGTCACACTGAAGCTGCTGCACTGAGGAGGCCCTTAATGACGCGCCTGTTAAGTTTCGCGGTCGTTGCCGCCATTCTAAACACAGCGTTGGCGCTCCATGCGGAAGATTCCAAATCCGACCCTGCGAGCCAACGCGATAAACGCGCCGAATATTCGCGCCTGTCCAATCGCGTTAGAACCTTGTTCGATTCAAAGAAGTACGCGGAAGCCGCAGATGTTTGCCGAAAACTCGTCGCGCTCGAACCGCGCGATAATTCCTCGCAGTACAACCTCGCGTGCGCGCTTGCGCATCTCGATAAGGGCGAAGATGCGCTGGCCGCACTGAGCAAGGCTGTGGAACTCGGTTTCAACGACGCCGCGCTGATGTCCGAAGACAGCGATCTGGAACCGCTGCGAAAAGAAAAACGTTTCGCCGAAATTCTCTCAATGGCGAAAAAGAAAGAGGAGGCACTTGTCGAAAAAGGCAAGGAAATGCCGGACGTAAAAACGCTCGAAGGAAATCCTTCGAAGGGGCTGCGCTATCGACTGCGCATGTCGCCTGCAGCCACAAAAGAAAAACCACAACGACTGTTGATTTGGATGCATCCGTCTGGCGGATCGATGAATGCCGTCGTCGAGGCGCTTGCGCCGCGGTTCAATAAATCGGGTTTCGCGCTGCTCGTTTTCACAAAAAAGAATTTCATGTTCTGGGGCAGCGAAGATGCCATTCGCTTGCCAAAAACGTTGGACGAAGTTTCAAAAATCGAGGGCATCAGCGACGTAAGGCCCGTGCTCATGGGCTTCAGTGCCGGCGGCCAGATGGCGCTCACGCTGTGGAAGAACGCCGGTCCGGGACTCGGCGGTCTAGTGCTTGATGCCGCCTACCCCGTGCAAATGGGAAACGACGGACAGTACTCATCGATGGAGTTGTCGAAGGACGCCGAGACGCTGAAGACGCCGATGTTCGTCCTGGTTGGAACAAATGACGGCGGCACACGCGTGTGGAAACAATGCGAGCAGTTCTGGATCAAAGCAGGCGTGCCGCTCTCCATTACCTATCTCGAAGGCCGCAAGCATGAGTGGCTCTTCGGCAAGACAGAACTCGACGCGCTCGAAAAGTGGCTGACCGAGAACGCGGCGAAGTTTGCTACGCCGAAAGTGGGCGAAACGGGGTGGCGGCCGAAGTTGGAATGACTCTCCGTCGTTGACGCCAGACTGAGTGACTCGACAACATTCCCAGCCTGTGATATGGAAAACGCAATCATCCAGGATGCAAAGCGGGTATGGTCCAAGTCCTCCTGAAGCTCTTACTTGAGATCCATGTCAACCTGCTGCTGCTCCTTCGCATCAAGAGTGTGAACGAGCTCCTTGCCCAAGCCATCGATCACGACGACGCCTCCTTGCTGGCCGTGCTGGTGCCCAAGCCCGTCGTCTCCTCTAAGTTGGATGGCGTGCTGGAGGCGGCCATTCGCAAGCGCAAGCGGCGGACGTTTAAGTTCGCCGCCGGCTTCATGGGCGAAGAGAAGTTCCGCACGTCCCGCTGCGGCGAGGGCCACCTTTCGGCGCTGCTGGTTTCGACCGAAGGAACTGAACTGATCCCTCTGCTGGCGGAACTGGGCTTTGACCTAAGTGCCCCGGGCGCTGATGGAAAGTCGCTCGCCATGCTGGCGCTGGAAGAAGGACGCACCCATATCTTCCGCTGCATTGTGGATGCCATCAAAAAGCAGGATCACGAGGCGTGGGAATCAGGCAAGAAACCAAAGGGGCAGTCCGCGCTGGACGTGCCGCAGAGAGATCAACTTCCCATTCTGGGGGCAGCGATTCAGAGGCACTGTGTTGAAGAAGTCAAAATTTTGTTGGATGCCGGCGCGAGTCCCAATCGCCCCGTCGAAGACCTGAGCAAGCTAGGGCGCATCGAGCGCATGCGCAAGACCAAGGAAATCCGCAAAGATTTTCTGCAGATGGCGATTGAGGCCCAGAACACGCCGATTGTGGAAGCGCTGCTTCAAGCCGGCGCAAACCTGACTCCCGATGGCGTGTGCCTTCTCGAAATTGCTCTCTCGTGCGCGGACATGAACGTCGCCAAACTGCTCGCCCGCAAACTCGGCCCGCAGGTGGTCAGCAACGCGCGCGACACGATGGGCAACAGCATGTTCAACCGCGCGATTCTCAACGGCAATCTTCAGATGGCTGAGTTCTTCATGGGCTGGCCGAACGCCAACATCCGCGAACCGAATTTCAAGAATGTCACCCCCATCGGCGAAGCGGGTGGGGCCGGACGAATCGATATCGTCGAAATGCTGATGAAGGCCGGTGTGAGCCTCAACGAGCCGATCAACCCGCTCCGGCAAACGATTCTGCATCGAGCGGTTCTCGACAATAACGTCCCCGTTGTCGAATGGGCTCTAAAGCAGCCTGACTTCGATCTGAACATTGCCGACAATGAGGGACGCACCGCATTGGACCTGGCCATCCTCGCTCGCAACGTCAGCATGATCGAGCGGATCGTGGATAATGAGCGGGCCGACATCGACGCGGGCGCGTTGAAAGCCGGCCAGCCGCCCGTGCTTCATCCGCCCGTGTATCGCCAGCCGCCCTTACAGCTCGCGGTGCAGAAGATGCTTGAAGCCATCGAGCTCTCTGAAATGACCAAGATGACGGACGTCGCCGTTCTTCTCGTCGATCTGGACGTCAACGTCAACGCGCAGGACTCCTGTGGTTCGACGCCGCTGCACTTCATCGCGCGAGAGTTGAATGCCACCAAAGCGCAGTTCGGCGCAAAGGCCGACCGCCTGCCCAACCTCCAGCGCCTCGTCAAAAGCATGGTCGGAAAGAAAGTAAATCCGCAGATCCGGGACGTCGAAGGGCACAGCGCTCTGGATGTCGCCGGGCAGGGGCTGTGGGATCTAAAGGGACTGCTCGGGCTGTACAACAGCGGGGATTCGAAAACGACGCTACAGGGCGCAGAGCACGCCCAGTCGGGGCAAAGTCCCCAAGCGTAGGCACAATTCGGCGCCCAAAAAACAGCAATCCTGAAATAGATGTTGAAAGCAATCGGCCGATCTGTACACTATTGTCCCCGTGTGAAAGGAAGCGCATGGGGCGCGCCGCTTTTTGAAAAGAGGGAAAGCGCGCTGCGGGTTGCCATGGGGGTAACCCAACTGGAACAGGATCAATAGTACGCCCGCAAACTGGGCCGAATGATAGGGAGTGGAATTCAAGCCGTTATGGTCATGACTGCCGCCCGTCGCACCGAGCTCGTCGAGACATACCGCAAGGCGCCCAAGGACACCGGAAGCACCGAGGTCCAGGTCGCTTTGTTGACGGAACGCATCAGCGCCATGACTGGCCACCTGAAGACACATCCCAAAGATCATCATTCCCGCCTGGGTCTGACCAAAATGGTCGCGAGACGCACCCGCCTGCTGACCTACCTGCGCGACACGGAAATCGACCGCTATAAGGCCCTCATCGAGCGGCTCGGTCTCCGAAAGTAGAGCTTCAAACGCCGAACGACGAACTGCGAATATGGCTTGCTATCGGATTATCATCTGAAGGCAACACTGTTCGTTTGTTAGCGTTTGCGGTTCAAAGCCTGTCGTCGATGAACCATGAGCACGAACTTCTGTCCAGAGCAAATCTGAAGACATCCACGTTCGTTGTTCGACGTTCGTCGTTCGACGCCAAGTAAAGGAATAGCGCGCATGGCATACCAAACCGTCGAGATGGAACTCGGTGGACGTAAACTCAAGATCGAGACCGGCAAAATCGCCAAGCAGGCTTCCGGATCGGCCGTCGTGACTCTGGGCGAAACAATCGTCCTGGCCGCCGTCTCCGAACAACCGATTGCCGAAGGCTTCGACTTCTTTCCGCTGACCGTCGATTACCGCGAGAAAGGCTATGCCTCGGGCATGATTTTCGGCGGCCGCTTCCAGAAGCGCGAAGGCCGTCCGTCCGACAAGGAAACACTGACGATGCGGCTGATCGACCGCCCCATCCGCCCGCTCTGGCCAACCGGTTACACTCGCGACGTGCTCGTCCAGTGCTACGCGCTCTCGGCCGAACCCGATGTCGATCCGGACGTCCTGGCGATGATTGCCGCCTCAACCGCTCTGAGCGTCTCTTCCCTGCCCTTCCAAGGTCCCATCGGCGCGGTGCGCGTGGGCTTGGTTGACGGGCAGTTCAAACTTAACCCGACCGGAACCGAACTCGAAGCCAGCGCGTTGGAACTGGTCGTCGCCGGCAGTGCGGATTCCGTGCTGATGGTCGAGTCCGGTGCAAAAGAACTGTCCGAAGACCAGATGATCGGCGCCATCGAATTCGGGCATGAGCAGATCAAGAGGATCGTCGCGCTGCAAAAAGAGCTGATTGCGAAGGTCCAGCCCGTAAAGAACGAATTTGTTCCGCCCGCCGAACACCCGATCACGCAAGTGATCGTCAAGGAGTACCTGAACGCAGCCAAGAAAGCGGCGATGACGCAGACGAAGTTCGGCCGCCGCGACGCTCTGAAGAAGCTGCGCAACGAACTGGTCGAAAAGTACTCCAAAGAAGCGCTCGAAAAAGCCGGCAAGCCGGTAAACGAATCGACTCCGTCCGCCTGGCACGTCAAAGCCGCCTACGAAGCCCTCCACGAAAAAGCAATCCGCACGCTGATCATGGAAGGCGTTCGCTGCGACGGCCGTTCGCGCGAACAGGTTCGCCCGATCACGATTGAAATCGGCGTACTGCCCCGAGCGCACGGTTCGGCGATCTTCACGCGCGGCGAAACGCAGGCGCTGTGCATCACGACGATGGGCACGGTCAGCGACGAGCAGACAGTGGAATCGCTGCGCGGCGAGTTCACCGACAAGTTCATGCTGCACTACAATTTCCCCAGCTTCTCGGTCGGCGAAGTGAAAATGCCGCGCGGTCCGGGACGCCGCGAAATCGGCCACGGCTATCTCGCGCGCCGCTCGATCAAGCCGATGCTGCCCGACTACGAGAAGTTCCCATACACGTTGCGCGTCGTCAGCGAAATCCTGGAGTCGAACGGATCGAGCTCGATGGCCAGCGTCTGCGGCGGAACCCTCGCGCTGTTCGATGCGGGCGTGCCGATGAAGGCGCCGGTGGCCGGCATCGCGATGGGCTTGGTCGAAGAAAACGGCCAGCACTACATCGTCACCGACATCCTGGGCGACGAAGATCATTACGGCGATATGGACTTCAAGGTCGCCGGCACGATGAATGGCGTCACGGCCCTGCAAATGGACCTGAAGAGCCAGGGCATTCCGACGTCAGTGATGCGCAAAGCTCTGGAACAGGCCAAGGCCGGCCGCATTCACATTCTCGGCGAGATGGCCAAAGCGATTTCCGAACCACGCTCGAACATCAGCCAGCACGCGCCGAAGATCATCCAGATGAAGATCGATCCGGAAAAGATCGGCAAGCTGATCGGCCCCGGCGGCAAGATGATCCGCTCGCTGGAAGAAAAGTACAAAGTCACGATCGAAGTCTCCGATGACGGCTCCGTCGTAGTTGCCAGCCCCAAGCGCGACGAAGCCGAAGCGGCCAAGCTGGTCATCGAAGGACTGGTCGGCACGCCGGAAGTCGGACGCATCTATATGGGCGAGGTCGTCAACATCAAGGAGTTCGGCGTGTTCTTCGAAATCACGCCGGGCACCGATGGCATGTGCCACGTCTCCGAACTCGATGTCGCGTACATCAAAGACCCGCATGATTTCTGCAAAGTCGGCGACAAGATGGAGGTCAAGCTCATCGCCGTCGATGATCTCGGCCGCCTGAAACTCTCTCGCAAAGCTGTGATCGCTCCAGGTTCCGAAAGCGTCCCCGCGCCGGCCGGTGAAGGCGGCCCGCGTGGCGGCGGTGGACACCGGCGCGAAGGCGGCGGCGGACGGGACCGCGGCGGTCACGGCGGTGGAGATCGCGGTGGACGGCGAGGTGATCGCGGCGGACACGGCGGCGACCGCGGCCCGCGCGAACATCGCGAGCACAGCGGCCCGAGCCCGCTCGATCGGCCGTCCGAGCCGCAGGCTGCGCCGCAAACGCCACCGGCTCCTCCGGCCAATGAGCCGCCGACGGCATAGCCAATTCAGAACGCAGAATTGAGGCTTGTGATGGCAAGAACCATCACAAGCCTTTTTTCTGTCGCAAAATCCGTCAACAAAAACTACCTAAAAACTTGACGTTTCTTACGTCTCCACATATGACGTGCGCTAGGAATTTCAGATCTGCACGATGCGGCAAGGGAGCGATCCAATGCGAATTGTTACCCGAGGCGATTTCGACGGCCTGGTTAGCACGGTTCTTCTCACCGAAGTCGAGAAGATTAACGAAATCCGCATGGTCCATCCCAAGGACTGCCAGGACGGCAAGGTCGCTGCCGACGAGCAGGACATCGTCGTCAACTTGCCCTACATCCCCGGCTGCGGACTGTGGTTTGACCATCACACCTCCGAGGAAGGCAAGCAGACGCATGCGGCATTCAAAGGCCGGTTTGAAATGGCGCCCAGTTGCGCACGGGTCATCTGCAACCATTACCCGACGCTCGTGGAAAAGCTCGACCGGCTCAAGGATTTGCTCGAGGCCGTGGACCGCCTCGACAGCGCACAACTGACCCTCGACGACGTGACGCAGCCGAAGGGCTGGATCCTGCTCGGCTTGACACTTGATCCGCGCACGGGCCTTGGCCCGGAATTCCAGAAGTATTTCCGCTGGCTGGCTGAGTACATCAAAGAAGTGCCGCTCGAAAAAGTGATGAAGCACCCCGAGGTGGATAAGCGGACGCGGCGCGTGCGCGAAGAGCACCGCGAGCACAAGAATCTGCTGACCGCGAACGCGCGCCTGGATGGCAACGTGATCGTCACCGATCTCCGCGGTTTGAAGAATAAACCCGCCGGCAACCGGTTCTTGGTCTTTACCATGTTTCCAACGGCCAACGTGGAAGTCCGCATCTTCGATGGACACCAGGGCGCGGTCGTTGTCGCGGCCGGCCACAGCATCTTCAATCGCACGTGCAAGGTCAACGTCGGCCAGTTGCTCGCCAAGTATGGCGGTGGCGGTCATGTCGGCGCCGGAACGACGCAGCTTAAGCCCGACGTCGCCGAAGCGCAGATAAAGGAAATCATCGCAGCACTGAAAGTCTGAACGGGAGTTTCTGGTTTCTACTTTCTAGTTTCTGGCTTAGAATTACGCACTGGATCGGGGCGCCGTCCATTGATGGTGGCGCCGTTAACCAGAAACTCGAAACCAGAAACCCGCAGTTAATGGATCAACTTTCTCTCCTATACTTGCCAACCGCGGTGCTCCTTGGAGCGCTGCACGCGCTTGAGCCTGGACATGCCAAGACGCTCACCGCGGCGTATCTGATCGGCGTCAAAGGCACGCGCCGCGATGCGATCGTGCTGGGCATCGCGGTTGCAGCGACGCACAGCATTGTAGTGATTGCTTTGGCTGTTACCGCCGTCGTGCTCGGACGCGAAGCCTTTGCCGACAATGCCATGCGATGGCTGCAACTTGGTAGCGGCATCCTGGTTACTCTGCTCGGTTCCTGGATGCTCTGGCGGCGCTGGCCGCGGGCCAACTGCTCGTGCGAGCAGCACCACGAACACCACGATCACGGTCATACCCACGATCACGGTCACTCCCATGATCATGGACACGGCGATCATTCGCACATGGATGAGGACGAGCATGCAAAGGCGCACGCGGCGTCCATGCCGGAGTACGTCGCGCGCGGCGAGCGGCCCACGCTGTGGCAGGTTTGCGCGTTTGGCGCGGCCGGCGGGCTGATTCCATGCCCGGCATCCATCACGGTGATGCTGCTGGCGCTCTCGACGAAGGCTCAGGCGCTCGGAATCCTGGCCGTGCTGGGCTTCAGCCTTGGCCTGGCCATCGCGCTGGTCAGTGTCGGACTGCTGATTGTAACCGGCGTCAGCAAGCTCAGCGGGAGCGGCCGCCTGAATTGGATTACTCAGCACGCCCCGGTGATCAGCGCAGGGATGGTGGTCTTCTCTGGATTGTTTGCGCTGGCGTTCGCCCATTAGTAGGATTGCAGAGTTTTCATTAATGAATGCAGCCACAGAACCGCTCAAGCATGGAGTTGTTGCCGTTCTTCAGGACGAGGCCGGCCGCTTTCTTTTCATCCGCCGAGCCATGACGCTGAAGCGGGCGCCCGGTTGGTGGTGCTTTGTCGGTGGCGAAGTGGAGCCCGGTGAGAGCTTCCCTGACGCAATCCGCCGGGAAGTGCGCGAGGAAGTTGGCATCGTTATCCGGCCGCTCGACGAAATCCATCAAAGCATCTCGCCAAACGGGGAGTTCCGCCTGCACTGGCTGCGGATCGCAATGGACCCGCCGAACCAGAACCTCGTTCTTGAGCCCGCCGAAGTCGCGGAGGCGCGGTGGCTGAACGTGAGCGAGGCTCTGAAGCTCAACCCATGTCTGCCGGCGCTGATCACGTGGCTGGGCGAACAGTAATCACGCGTGCATGAAACAGTGGCGGCGCGGCTACTTGCCGGCCGTATGACCTTTCTGCTTGTGCTGTTTCATGACCGTTCGCGCGGCCACTTCTTTAGCGCGTTTGCCGTAACGGCCCTTCTTCTGCGCACTCGCCTTAATATGTTCATACTGGCGCCGTTCTTTCTTGCTTACGCCACGCAGGTGTTTTCCTTCCGGCATGGATGGTACTCCTATAAAGAACCAATGTCCTTCCTTCATAAGTCGCAACTGACGCGCCAAAAAAAGGACGGCCTCACGGCCGTCCTTCTGTTCGATCATCCCAAATGTTCGCAGATTACTTTGTATCGGTGATCGGTTTGATCTTTATGTTCCGGTACCACACCGGCGTGCCGTGGTCTTGCAGGCCGAAGTAGCCGACCTTCGCCATGTCCTTGTAAGCAGTCTTGAATTTGTTCTTGGTGCCATCCGGGCTCTTGCCCGCCTCGGTGAACTTGTCCAGATCCGCATCGACAATCAGCTTATCGTTCAACACGATCTTCAAACTGTTTCCTTTGAAGGTGATCACGAAGTGGTTCCACTCGCCGATCGGCTTTCCGACAGCAACGCTCGGCGCGATACAATCATACAGCGCGCCCAGCTCATGCTTGCCCGTCGGGCGTTCGCCGCCGACTGCATCCGACACCTGGATTTCAAAGGAACCGTGCAGCCAATTCTTTTCGCCTTCCGCCGAACGCAAGAACAAGCCGCTGTTCGTGGCCTTCGTTACCTTCACCTCCAGGTCCAGAACGAAGTCGCCGAACTTATCTTTCGTCCATATGTTGCCACAGCCCTTCTGCCAGGTCAGCAAGCCCTCCTCGATCTTCCACTTGTCCGCTGACGGTTTCTGCCAGGCATTCAGATTCGTGCCGTCGTAAAGGTGAATCCATCCGTCGGCATCGGGTTTCAGCCCTGATGGTTCCGGCTCCCCCGCCCCAACCCAACCTGCTGCAATCAACATCAGAACAGCCACAACGTTCATACGCATTCCCCAGATCCTCCTTGTTTAAGCCCACTCTCGGGGCGTCTTTGTAAATACACCGGAGAATAGGTGTCTGGCTGTCTGGAGTCTGGAGTCCAGCTCACCGGGAACGGTGTATACTTTGGAGACTCCCTTGGAGAACCAACGATGTCTATTCGCTCTCGAAGAAGCTTCTTGAAGACCACCGCGGCGCTTGCGGCAGGACCGTACCTGCTTGGCAGGGCTGCTGCGGCTGCCGATGTGCCGGAAGATCCGGTGTTCGAGAAAATCAAGGCCGTCCCTCTTTTCGACGGCAAGACGTTCGAAGGCTGGGAAGGGCCAGAAAGCGCGCAGAACGCGTTCCGCATCGAAGATGGCGCCATCGTGGGCGGGACGCTGAAAGCGCCCGTAAAGCGCAATGAGTTCATGAGCACGAAGAAGGAATATGGCGACTTCGAACTGCGGCTTTCAATCAAGCTGTTGGGCAAGAACGCCAACGGCGGCATCCAGATTCGCAGCAAGCGCGTGCCGAATGGCAACGAGATGATCGGGTACCAGGCGGACCTGGGGCAACAGTATTGGGGCTGCTTGTATGATGAGTCCCGCCGCAACAAAGTTCTTGCGAAGCCGGATTTCGCCGAACTCACCAAGGTGCTGAAGGTCGAAGATTGGAATCATTACGTGATCCGCTGCACCGGAAAACGCATTCAGCTCTGGTTCAACGGCCTGCAGACGGTTGATTTCACCGAGACGGACGACAAGATCGAACTGACGGGCGTGTTCGGCCTGCAAATTCATGGCGGCCCGCCGACAGAAGCGTGGTACAAGGATCTGATGATCAAAGAGGTGCCGGCAGCTACGAAATAGAATTTCGTCGGCCAAAAGACCAGGAGCCCCTTTCGGGGCTCCTGTCTTGACCTCTCAGTTTTTCGGCCGCTGGGTGGTTACTTGTACTTCGCGCTGAACAAACCGAACTTGTCCTTCTTTGCGCGGTAGGTGCCGGCGACGCCGAACTTCGCGTACTGGCCCCAGCCGACCAGGGTGACATACGTGTCCATGCCAGCTGGATCGCCATGCGTCGCGCGGGTGTTGTAGTTCAGCCCACTGATTCCACTGAGACCCAGGGCGCTGAGGTTCTGCTTGCTCATGCGGATCATCAGCTTGCCCGGCCGAGCGGTAAACGACTGTCCCTTCTTGACCTTCTTGTAGCGCAGCGTGGCCTTGACCGTCGGCGACCGCAGGGAGTTGCCGCGCGCGTCGAAGGTCGCTCCGCCCTGGATTCCAGCGATGTTCCAGGTGATTGCCGTCCCCTTGGGCGCGAAGTGATCGGGCAATTGGACAAGGCCCTTCAGCATCATTCCATCGGTGCCTTTGGAGGGAAGAGCGACCTTCACGGAAACCTTCTGCACCTTCAGGTCCAGGTACACGATGGTCGGCGTGCCCGGATCATTGGGCGTGGAGGGAGTAGTCGGCGGATCGGGGTTTTCCGGCGTCGTTGGAACAGTTGGGGTCACTGGCGGCGTAACTGGCGGCGTAGCTGGCGGCGTGACTGGCGCAGGCTGCACAACATAGGTCACTCCGGCTCGCGTCGGCAATCCGCCTGCATCTGTGACCGTCACCGTCACTTGGTAGTTGCCCGGCGACGTGAAGGTGTGGCTGACAGTCGATCCCGTTCCGCTCGTGCCATCGCCAAAGTCCCAAGTGTAGGTCACCGGCTGCGCATCACTCGCCGCGACTGTGAATTCGGATGGCTGGCCGGCGGTGCCAGTGGGTGGATTGATTGTGATCGGGCTGATGATCTGCGGCGGCGTTGTATCGACCACGGCGAACGTGGCGCTGGTCGCTGATTGCAGGCCGGCGCTGGTGGCCAGCAACGCGTACCCCGTGCCGACCTTGTCGATGCTCAGATCGCTGAAGCCGGCCACGCCACTGGAAGCCAGAGCGCTCACCGTACCGGAAAGGACGCCGTCGCCCACGCTTCCACCCAAAGCCAGGCTGATTTCATTGTCTGCACCGGGAACCGTATTTCCCCAAGCATCCTGCACTGCGACCTTGACGGCGGGGGAAATGTGCGCGCCGGCTTCTGTCTTCCCGGGCTGAACAACGAACGCCAGCTTCGCGCGCGCGCCAACCGACACATCGAATGGATCGCTGGAGACCTGCGTGCCGCTGACGGGCTCCGTAACCGTCACCGTCGTGCCGTTCTGGGCAGAGGTGAGCGTGATGTCCTGGTTCATGATTCCATTGTTGAAGGCGCCCGTTAGCGGCGCGTTAAGCAGCGTGCCATTTGAGGTGATCTCGACGCTTCCGCTGAAGGTATCGAGTGTGTTGTTGTACACGTCCTGTGCCGTCACCGTGATACCGAAAGGAGTCCCGGCAACCTGATCACCGATCGGCGCAATCGCGAAGTGGTCCAGACCCGAAGCGGCCGTCGTCACCGCGAAGCTGTTGCTCGTTCCGCTCACCGCGCCGTCATTCACACTGATGGTGGTGCTAGCCTGAGCTGAAGTAATCGTCACGCTGTCGTTCAGCACCCCGGCCACGAACGCCACACTGGTCACCGGCGCGCCAACCAGGGTGCCGCTGGAGGTGATCTGGACGGTGCCACTGTATGAATCCATCGTGTTGTTGTAGACATCTTGCGCCGTCACCGTGATACCGAAAGCAGTCCCGGCGGCTTGATCACCGATCGGAGCAATCGCGAAGTGGTCAAGACCCGAAGTGGCCGTCGTCACCGCGAAGCTGTTGCTCGTCCCGCTGGCGCTGCCGTCGTTTACGCTGAGGGTGGTGCTGGCCTGCGCTGAAGTGATCGTTACGCTGTCGTTCAGCACGCCCGCCACGAACGCCGCACTGGTCACTGGCGCGCCAACCAGTGTGCCGCTGGAAGTGATCTGCACACTGCCGCTGTATGAATTCATCGTATTGTTATAGACATCCTGCGCCGTCACCGTGATGCCGAAAGGAGTCCCGGCGGCTTGCGTCCCGATCGGAGCAATCGCGAAGTGATCCAGCCCCGAAGCGGCCGTCGTTACCGCGAAGGCGTTGCTCGTCCCGCTAGCCGCGCCGTCGTTTACGCTGATCGTCGTGCTGGCCTGGGCGGAAGTAATCGTCACGCTGTCGTTCAGCACCCCGGCCACAAACGGAGCGCTGTTCACTGGCGCGCCAACCAACGTGCCGCTGGAAGTGATCTGCACGCTCCCGCTGTATGAGTCCATCGTATTGTTATAGATATCCTGCGCCGTCACCGTGATGCCGAAGGCCGTGCCGGCAGCTTGCGTGCCGATCGGTGCAATCGCGAAGTGATCCAGACCCGAAGCGGCGGTCGTCACCGCGAAGCTGTTGCTCGTCCCGCTGGCGCTGCCGTCGTTTACGCTGATCGTCGTGCCGGCTTGGGCGGAAGTAATCGTCACGCTGTCATTCAGCACCCCCGCCATGAACGAAGCGCTCGTCACTGGCGCGCCAACCAGCACGCCGCTGGACGTAATCTGCACGCTGCCGCTGTATGAGTCCACCGTATTGTTGTAGACATCCTGCGCCGTCACCGTGATGCCGAAGGCCGTCCCGGCGGCTTGCGTCCCGATCGGCGCAATCGCGAAGTGATCCAGACCCGAAGCGGCCGTCGTCACCGCAAAGCTGTTGCTCGTCCCGCTCGCCGCGCCGTCGCTTACGCTGATGGTGGTGCTAGCCTCGGCGGAAGTGATTGTCACGCTGTCATTCAGCACCCCGGCCACGAACGCCGCACTGGTCACTGGCGCGCCAACCAACGTGCCGCTGGAGGTGATCTGCACGCTCCCGCTATATGAATCCATCGTATTGTTGTAGACATCCTGTGCCGTCACCGTAATGCCGAAGGCCGTGCCGGCGGCTTGCGTCCCGATCAGTGCAATCGCGAAGTGATCCAGACCCGAAGCGGCCGTCGTCACCGCAAAGCTGTTGCTCGTCCCGCTCGCCGCGCCGTCGCTTACGCTGATGGTGGTGCTAGCCTGGGCGGAAGTGATTGTCACGCTGTCGTTCAGCACCCCGGCCACGAACGGAGCGCTCGTCACCGGCGCGCCAACCAGTGTGCCGCTGGAAGTGATCTGCACGCTGCCGCTGTATGAATCCATCGTATTGTTGTAGATATCCTGCGCCGCCACTGTGATGCCAAAGGCCGATCCAGCGGCTTGCGTCCCGATCGGCGCAATCGCGAAGTGGTCCAGCCCCGAAGCGGCCGTCGTTACCGCAAAGCTGTTGCTGACGCCGCTCGCCGCGCCGTCGCTCACGCTGATCGTCGTGCCGGCCTGGGCGGAAGTGATCGCCACGCTGTCGTTCAGCACCCCGGCCACGAACGCCGCACTGGTCACTGGCGCGCCAACCAGGGTGCCGCTGGAGGTGATCTGCACGCTGCCGCTATATGAATCCATCGTATTGTTATAGATATCCTGCGCCGTCACCGTGACGCCGAAGGCCGCTCCCGCCACTTGCGTCCCAATCGGCGCGATCGCGAAGTGATCCAGACCCGAAGCGGCTGTCGTCACCGCGAAGCTATTGCTCGTCCCGCTGGCCGCGCCGTCATTCACACTGATGGTGGTGCTGGCCTGGGCGGAAGTAATCGTCACGCTGTCGTCCAGCACTCCGGCCACGAATGCGGCACTTGTCACTGGTGAACCAACCAGTGTGCCGTTGGAAGTGATCTGCACGGTGCCGCTGAAAGAATCGTAGGTGTTGTTGTACGCGTCCTGCGCCGTGACCTGAATTCCGAATGCGGCGCCAGCGACTTGCGGTCCGATCGCGCCGATAGCGAAATGATCAAGCGCCGGAGCGGACGAAATGTCAAAGGCAGTGCTGTTTGTGGAGCCCAGCCCAGCCGCCGACGCGCTGAGCGTGTATCCCTGCCCGGCTTTTGTGAGCGCCAGGTTCTGGAATGTCGCCACGCCTCCAGTGGCCGAAACACTCAGCGTACCACCAAGCTGCGCGCCAGTGGGATTGTTGCCGAGCGCAACGGTAATCAGAGCCGAAGATGAAACCGGATTGTTGGCGGCATCCAGAACGCTGACCTGAACGGCCGGACTGATCGCCGCGGCAGCCGCGGTCGAAGTCGGCTGAACGCTGAAGGCCAGGTGGTTTGCCGGGCCGAGAATGACGCTAAAGGAGGAGCTGTTCGCTGTGCCATAAAGCAGGGAGTTGGCTAGAAGCGTGTAGCTGCCCAGCGTATCGAGACTCAGATCGCTGAATACCGCCACTCCATCAAGAGTGCTGACTGTCAGCGTGCCGGATAGATTGCCGCTCACCGGGCTCTGGCTGATGGTAATGCTGTCAGTGGAGGTCGGGTCGGTGTTGCCCAAAGGGTCTTGCAGCGCCACTTGTACGGCGGGCGAAATGATGGCGTTGCGTAGCGTATCGCTCGGTTGAACGGTGAAACCAACCTGGCTGGCATAATCGGCGAAGATGTTGAATGGAGCGCTTTCGGCAGAGCCCAGACCCGGCGCACTGGCGATCAGCGTGTAGCCGTTGCCAACCTTGCTGATTTCCAGGTCGGTGAAGTCCGCGACACCGGCAGACGTGACGGTCGTCGGCACGCCGCTCAACAGTCCGCCCGTCGGATTGTTGCCGATGACAATCGTGACGGTTGTCGCCGCCGCACTGCTGACCACGTTGCCGTAAGCGTCCTCAACGGCGACCTGTACGTCCGGGAAGATAGGGTTCGGGTTAAGCGTCGCATCGCCGGCCGCCGTGTCTGACGGCTGGTACACGAAGCCGAGCTTGTTGGGCGTTGATGCCGTCACGCTGAACATGCTGCTGGTCGTTCCGAAGAGGCTGGCGGCGGTCGCTTCGAGCGTATATCCAGCGGCAGCCTTGTCGATGCTGACATTGCTGAAGGTGGCCACACCGCCGACCGCGTTGGCGCTCACGGTCCCGAGCAGCGTTCCGTTGCCGGGATTGTAACCGATGGCCAGCGTCACCAGATCCGTGGCCGTCGGCACCAGGTTGCCCAGATGATCGCGGATCTGCACCTGGATCGCAGGCGTAATGGGCGCGCCAGCCACAATGTCCGTCGGCTGAACGATGAAGGACAAATGCCCGTTGTTGCTCAGGAAGACGTTGAAGGATGTACTCGTCGCACTAAGCAGCGCCGGCGCCGAGGCCACCAGCGTGTAACCTGAACCAGCCTGATCGATGCTCAGATCGCCAAACACCGCCACGCCGTTTATGGACTTGACCGTCTTGGTGCCGCTAAGCGTCCCGCTCGCCGGGTTAACGCCAATCGCCATGCTGATGTTCACGGATGCGGTTGGGACGAGGTTGCCCAGGCTATCTTGAACCACGACGCGAACCCCGGGGAAGATGGAGGCGCCAGCGGCCGAGTTCGAAGGCTGCACCACGAAAGCAAGTTTCTGAGGAGTACCGGCAACAATCGTGTACATGAAGATGCCGTTGCCTCGATCAAAGCCGTTGGATGTATTTCGCACGGAGATTGACGCCCGATAGGTGCCGGGCGCCGCAGGGTTCCGGATGCCGCTCAACACGGCAGTCATGATCGATTTCTTCGCCAGAGCCACGGGAGAAGGGAAAGAGATCGACGTTGCAGTTGCCGTCACGTCGGCGAGTGACACCGCGTGGCCGTTGAACGTGACGCCTGTAATCGTTGACGCATCCGTTCCCGCCGGGAACGTGTACGTCACCGTCGCGCCAAGGTCGATGCCGAAAGCGGTCCCTCCTTTGATCTTGCAGCGCAGCGAATAAGTCGCGGCCGCGCCAGCGATGTTGGGGGAGACGCTGGTGGACGGTGCAATGAGCCGCCCATTGGCAGCAAGGAGGTCACTCCCGGAGAAGCACAGCATCGCCAGCAAAAGCGCCGACGGAATGAAAAGTTCATAGCCCCGAAGAAATGGTGAGTACCTCATACTGCCCTCCTTTTGCGTCTACTCTCCGGCTGTTAATGGGCACAGAACTTCACACACACGGCGCTGTGCCTTGCGCCGCTTTCTCTTTTCGCTGACTTCTCTTGGGGCTGGCTGCGTGACTATTGACTTCGCCGTCGTCCCTTAGAGCCTGCCTGCTTCATCTTCTTCTGGTGCCTTCTCTCAAAAGGCGAATGACCGGGAAGGCAACTCAGCGGCCAATGTTTGAGGCATGAACAAGGAGATTCAAAAAGCAGCGCAAATCGGCAAAAACAACGATAGACAATCCGCCCACCTGCGCGTTTTGAAAAGATGACGGTTTACGGGTTTGGCTTGGCGGTAACGGACCAATGTGTGGTGCACAATTGTCCGTTAAATGCACCTGTGGCGTGCATTGAAGCTGTGGTAATAAAATAAGGCATGCAGCTTTGGTTGGACGCACCTTGTATGAATCGCCGATATGAAAAACGGCGAGCGTGGCGCGTAGCGGTTCTTACTGCGCCAAGCCAAGAATTTTCTTTAGCACAGGCGCAATAGCGTCAGCGTGGCGCAGCATGCCGATGTCGTTTGGATGACAGCCCTCAACGGTCGCCTCGCCATCCACACCCAACAGATCGCGCGCGCCCAGGAAATGAAGGTTGCGGTCCGTCTGGCTTAGTCGATCAAAGATGGCCTTCAGCTTTGCTCCTTTAGTAGTTGGCGTGCGGGCTCGGAAATCAGAGTCTTCCAGCAGGAGAATCGGAAGCTCGGGGTGGCTTTTGCGAATCGTCATGATAAACGGTTCAATGCGCTCATCGACGAGTTGCGGGGTCATGTTCCAGAGGCAATCGAGCACCAACACCCGCGCGTCGATCTCCGCGATCAGGTCGGCCATTTCAGGTTCCATTCGCCCTGATCCTGAAAAGCCGAGATTCACCACAGGCCAATCAATCCTCCGCGAAACGATGGACGTGAACGCCAGGCCGGGGCGAGAGGCGCACGCACCTTGTGTAATTGAGGTGCCATAGATGACGATTGGCTTCGAGCGCTCCGGACGTGCAGGAACGGCTTGTAGCTTCGTTCCTTCAGGCAGGCTGATCTCCAGGGCGCTCACGCCGTTATAGAGCGGCAGGTACAACAGACACTCACCTGTCTTGCCTGGCAAATTCGCAAAGCTGGCCGTGTTGCTTTGACCGGAAGGACGGCCATTGGCGATCCACATCCAGTTGCGCTCCGCGCCGCGCGCGTAGAGATCGATGCCGCTTACACCGGTCGCGGGCATGTGAGGCATTGCGAGGCTGCCCGAAGTCAACGCCCAGCGCACTTTGAACGCCGTCGCATCCGTCACGAAGTGAACATACAGGCCCGCGGACTGGTGACTTAGATCCCAGACCGATTTCGGTATCTTGTCCTTCGCCGACGCAGGGAATCGCGCGAACGGTGTATCGGTGTTGGAATAGCCGCGCCCCTGGACCAGTTCGGCCAGGCTCTGCCAGTTGTCGTTCGCATCCCCACCCCTACAGGATGCGGCTGTCACCAGCAGCACTATGACGGCAAATGCAGTCGCACGCATTTTTTGTCTCCATCTTGGCGGGTCAAGGCACATTGCTGACATACACCGGCATGCAGCGGCGCACGCCGGTTTGGGTTCTGAGTGCTGTGGATGTTCTTTATGTTGAAAAGGTCGGCAGGTAGAATGCAATCTCTGTAAACGAGGGTCCAATGGCTCAAGATCCGACGCCGTCGTTTAAGGAACTGGTCGGCGAGGTTAAAGACGAGGCGAAAAGAGCAGTCTCGCCGTGGGTGGGCCCCATCCTGGGCTTGCCAGCACGGCTGCTGATCGCAATTCTCGATGAGTTCCGGCCACCAACGGCACACTTCCAGCACTTTGATGCAGTGGTGCTCTGCGGGGGTTTGCTGGCTGTCGTCGCGGCGGTCCCCTTTGCCCTCAATGGCTTTGAGCCCATCCTCAAGTATGTCACCCCGTTTGCCATCGTCATGTCGGCCTTCGGCATCGTCTGGCGCACGCGGCTGAAGGCTGTGATCGGAATCGCCTTGTGTTTGATCAGCATCCCCGAAGGACTGATCGCGGTGCAGTACTTCAACCAACAGGCTCGCGCCCAGAAACTGCAGTTGCAGGATGAGGAGCAAAGGAAAGCTGCCGAACTGGCCGAGCAAAAAGAAGCTCAAGCTCGCACCGCCGTAGAACGGCAGAAGCGCGAGGCTGACGAGCAGGCGCAGCAAGCGACCGCCGCCGAAGCCGCACGCAAAGCGGAAGCGGAACGAACCACGGCGGAGTTCGACCGGCAGCAGCGGCTGAAGGAAGCACAGCTTCAAAAAGAAGTCGAAGAGAAGAGACGCCGCGCCGATGAACAGCGCCGCGCCGATGAGCGTGTGAAAGAAGCCGAAAAGCGCAAGGTGGAAGCCGCCGAAGCTCAGAAGAAAGCCGAGGCGCAGCGCTTGCTCGATCTGCAAGCCGCCAAGGATGAATACCGCGAGAAGGTGCTTAGGCTGGATGAGTGCACGCCCAAGCTGGATACGATCGACGCGGCCATTCGCGCAGCAAAAGAAGATATAGATAGCAGTCAGGTGATTCTGGATCGTGTCAAAAGCCCCCGCCCACCCACCGACGAGCAACTCGCGAAGGCTGAAAAGCGCCGCAAGGAAGCTCAGGATGAATTGGCGCGCCAGCAGGCGCTGCGTCCCGCCGCTCAGGCCCTCGTGGATAAAGCCCGAAAGGAAAAAGAGGCTGTGGCAAAAAAGATGGACGCGCTGGAGAAAGCAGAGCCGCGACCGTAAGGGAACGGCCCCCGGTTCCCCTCTCCCCCGCGAGGGAGAGGGGTTAGGGGGGAAGGATCCTCCCTCGATCAGAGCTACTCGCCTAACGCCACGCCCAGCTCTTTGGCAATGCCGGTGACAAAGCGCTTGTTCTTCTCGGGGCAGTTGCGCCGCCATTCACGCAGAAAGTCGGCCAGCGTATACTTCTCGCCGAGTTTGGCGCTGTTGAGCATCTCGACAGCGGCCCAGTCTTCCGGGTGAGCTTCCAGGAGCGTCAGCAGCACGCAAGCGACGACCTGATTGCGGTCGCGGTCCGTTGCATTGGCGCGCAGAACCTCTGCGTTTTCCGTATACCACTGCGCGAGCGTCTTGCCCTCCGGCAATGCGCCTTTCTTGATCCGTTCGTCTGCGTAGCTGCTCAACGCGCCGGCGTAGCTCTTCCAGTTCGGATAGGGCGGCGTAACGGCCCATTTTTCGGCCATGCGGCGCAGCGCGAACAGCGATCCGGTTTCGCAAATGGATTCCTCCAGCCATTTCACCTCACCGAATTTCTCCGCGTAGTTGCAGAGTATGTGCGTGAACTCATGAGCAAACTGAAAGGAAATCTGCGCCCACAGGCAATTGCCGGAAGCGAGTTTTACGCGAATCTCACCATTAGGCCCGCGCCGGAAGAGCGTGATCGGACCGCCTTTGGCCGTGACTTCAATCGGCGGCAGCTTGCGCTCCGGAAAGTACTGCCACATTTGCTCCGCGGCGGAATAGCACACCGCTTTGACGTCAGCCAGGCCGCAGTTCCACTCCTTCTCGTTCTGCGGAGTAATGCGCAGCTTGTGTTCGCCCGGCGGCGGACCCGCGGGCTTGTCTTCGGCGGCGATCAAATGCAGACTGAAGCACACGATGGCGCAAGAGAGGGCGAAACGAGGACTCTGCCTGACCTGATTTCCACGCATGCTTACGGTTCCTTTGTGATCTTCGGCTCCGTCACGAGTTGGCCATCGCTCCACTTCCCGAGAAAGCGCTGTTCGGGCGTGTTGCCGAGCGCATACTTGCGGTTCTTTTCGTAGAAAGCGGCGTCGGTGAGCGCGTCGAACCACTTCCACAAGCCGTACCAGTGAAATGCATTCGCGCCCCGAAGCAGCGCGCCCGCAACGAAATGATCGGCAACCAGCGGCGGATTGCCATGGCGGTCCGTAATCAAAGTAATGTAATCCTTATCTTCCGCAGCGATGCTGCTTGCGCCTTTGAAGATGCGCTTGGCGTCAATATCCCGGACGAAGTTATCATCGGAGCCCGCGACGCAGAGCAGAAGCGTCTTGGCGGGAATCTTGGAGTAGTCTTCGTAGACTTGAAAGCCGCCAGTGCCCGGTTCGATAGGCATTAGCGCCTTGATCACCGGAAGGCCGCGCTGCGACGCTACCGCGGCCAGATTCGCCGAGAGCACAGCGCCGAAAGAATGGCCTAACGCCGCGACGCGCGTCAGATCCGGTTTGACGTGTGGCTCTTTCTGCAGTTCAGCCAGAGCGTTCTTGATCGCAGTAATTGAGCTTTCCAAGAACGTGTTCGGCAGCGTCAGTAACGATGCCTGGTACCGCGGATAAATGACAATGTTGCCGCGCTTCACCAAGTGCTCGATCCAGGCCATGTAACCCAGCGGCTGCATCGCGCTCCAACCATGCATCAAGAGGACCACCGGCGCGTTGGCCGGCTTGGGCTCCGCCGGTTCATACATCCAGAACTGCGTATCACCGTTTCCGAACGTAGCGGAGACAATTTTTTTGTGCGCGTACTCGCTGCTACCCGGACCTACGGCGGGCTGCGCAGGCCGAGCAGGCGCTTCCGCGCCCGCAAGCGTGCCTGCGATGAGCAGCACCGAGCTGAGAAAAGCGCGAGCAGAAAAGTTCATGCTGTCAATCTCCAGCCCCAAGTCGTATCCTCCTGAGCGCTGGAGATCAAGTGGGCTGGCACCGAAGTGGACAGATATTGCCCGCTGGAAAAACACTCTTTTTTCAACTTGGTTGTTGCTTTGGGAATTTTCTCTTTGGTAGGCTAAATATAGTGAACACAGGGAGACTTGCCAATTTCGGCAAACTCAGATCAAAGGAGGGGAACCATGCCGTACACTCTGCCGCCACTGCCTTATCCAATGGACGCGCTCGCGCCTGTATTGGACAAGACAACGCTCGAGTTCCATTACGGGAAGCACCACCAGACGTACGTGACGAACCTGAACAAGGCGCTGGAGCCCTTCCCGGAACTCCAGAAGCTCAGCTTTGACGAACTGCTCGCCAATAAAGCGTCCAAAGTTCCTGAAGCAGCAAGACAGGCCGTTATCAACAACGGCGGCGGCGTGGCCAACCACAATCTGTATTGGCAGATCCTCGGACCGAAAGCCGGCGGTGAACCCGGCGGCGAGTTGGGCAACGCCATCAAGAGCACTTTTGGAAGCTTCGCGACTTTCAAAGAGAAGCTGAGCGACGCCAGCGTGAAGCGTTTCGGTAGCGGCTGGGGCTGGCTGGTCAAGACGCCCGACGGGAAGCTCGAAATCTGCTCCACCGCCAATCAGGATTCGCCGGTCTCCGAAGGCAAGAAAACCGTCATGGTGATCGACGTTTGGGAGCACGCGTACTACCTGATGTACCAGAACCGGCGCCCGGATTACGTCAACGCGATCTGGGGCATCATCAATTGGGCGGAAGTTGCCAAGCGCTTCGGCCGAAGCTAAACACCGCTCTCCTGTCACCTTTCCTGAGACCGCCAAGATGCCGAATGCGTCTTGGCGGTTTTACTTGGCCCTCAAAAATATGGAATAAATGCTTCATTCTCCGCGTCCTGAGTATTGAGTTTCGTTTCAGGCATGTGACTTGGCGGTCCACCTGAAACAAAGCACGGGCAGTGAACCCATCACTGTCCGTGCTTCCCCCTGAAGATTGGCACCTTGAATGCAAAGTCGAGCACAGAGGCCGCGTCGCGGGCGTGGTGGCGTATTGATTAGGCGAGGAGAGAGACAAACATGGATTTTACCGATCTGATCGATCGAAGGCTGTTCGTTATGTTAGGCATGGCTGCGGGCGCGGCGTTCACAGCCGGGTGGGCTTGGCCGAAGAAAGCCTCAGCAGCCGGAACCGGCAAATTCGAAGTGCCGCCGTTGCCGTATCCGTATGAAGCTCTGGAACCGCACATCGACAAGGTGACGATGCAGTTCCATCACGACAAGCACCATCAGGCCTACGTGGACAATCTGAACAAGGCGCTCGATGGCCAGGCCGGCTTGCAGGGCTTGAGCCTGGACGATTTGCTGGCGAACAAAGCGGCCAAAGTTCCGGATGCGATCCGCCAAGCGGTGATTAACAACGGCGGCGGACACTATAATCACTCGCTCTTCTGGGAAATGCTCGCACCGAACGCCGGCGGCGAACCCAAGGGACAGGTTGCGGACGCGATCAAGGCTACCTTCGGCGACTTCAAGACCTTCACGGAGAAGATGAACGACGCCGGCCTGAAGCGCTTCGGCAGCGGCTGGGTCTGGCTGGTGAAAACCGCCGACGGGAAACTCGACGTGTATTCCACCGCCAACCAGGACGCGCCGATTATGGAAGGCAAGACCGCGTTGCTCGGCTTCGACGTCTGGGAACATGCATATTATCTCAAGTATCAGAACCGCCGCGCGGAATATCTGAAAGCCATCTGGAACGTGGTCAACTGGCCGTTCGTCGAGAAGCGTTTCAGCGGCGGGGCGTAGTGTTGCACGCATGTGATGTGTGGCACGGGCAGGCCGCGCCACGTTTTTTTGTGGCGCGGATTGCCCGTGCGGCAGCGCTGGGATTCACGGGCAATCCGCTGGAGCAAAAAGACGCTCCAGCGGCCTGCCCGTGCCACACCACCCAGAATGGCCTTGACGTAAACTTTGCATCAGGAAATACTCTTTAGACGGTCCGCGAGGGTGGCCCTTGCGGCCGTTTTTTGTTTTCACAACAAGCCTGCAGGCGCGCTTCGAGCGCCCAAAGGTGGCGGCTTTCAAAAGCTGCCGGAGGAGGTTTTCCCGTGCCGGTGACGATTATTGTTGGTGCGCAGTGGGGCGACGAAGGCAAGGCCAAAGTTCTCGACGCGCTGGTTCCAGAGATGGACATCATCGCCCGCTACCAGGGCGGCTCAAACGCGGGCCACACGGTGGTGGTCGGGAGTGAACGTTACGCGTTCCATCTCGTGCCGTCAGGAATCCTGCACGCAAAGAAGACCTGCGTCATCGCCAACGGCTGCGTGGTCGAACCGGTCGAACTGCTGAAAGAGGTCGATGAACTCATTGCCCGCGGCGTGCAGATCGACGGCTCGAACCTGCTGCTCTCCGAGCGCGCGCACCTCGTCATGCCTTATCACCGCGTGATCGATCAGCTTTCCGAAAAACATAAAGAACAGCACGGCCAGGGCAAGATCGGCACGACCGGCCGTGGGATCGGCCCGTGCTACGTAGACAAAGTCGCTCGCAGTGGCGTGCGTGTCGTCGATCTGCTCCGGCCGGCCTACTTCATCGAGCGCGTTCGGCAGCGTCTGACCGAACTCAACCCGCTGCTGAAGGAAGTCTATGGCGTCCAGCCGTTGGACGCGCAAAAGGTGGCCGACGAGGTTCTCGCTTTGGCGCCACGACTGCAGCCGTTCATCTCCGACACGACGCGTTACCTCAACGATGCCGTGGCGCAGAATAAACGCCTGCTGCTCGAAGGCGCGCAAGGATCGCTGCTCGACATCGATCACGGCACGTACCCGTTCGTGACCAGTTCAAACGCAACGTGCGGCGGCGCGGCAACCGGCAGCGGCATCTCTCCCCGCAAATTCACTCTGGCTGTGGGCGTGGCCAAAGCCTACACCACGCGCGTGGGCTCGGGCGCGTTCCCGACCGAAGACACCGGCCCGATCGGCGATGGCTTGGTCACGCGTGGCGCGGAGTTTGGCACGACCACCGGTCGCCGGCGCCGCTGCGGCTGGTTTGATGCGGTCGGCATGCGCTATTCCGTGGAGGTCTCCGGCATCGACGTGATCGCGCTGACGAAACTGGACGTGCTGACCGGCGAGCCCGAGATCAAGATCTGCACGTCCTACAAAGTGGAAGGCAAGACGATCGACCGCTTCCCCAGCGACCATCATGTGCTCTCGGCCGTACAGCCGGTGTATGAAACGATGCCGGGCTGGAAGGAATCGATTGACAACGTGCGCTCGTTCAACCAATTGCCGCAGGCGGCGCAGAACTACGTCAAACGCCTGGAGACGCTGATCAGCGCACCGATCCGCTTCGTCGGCGTGGGCCGCGCCCGTGATGCAATGATCCGGCGCGACGTCTAATTCGTACCGCCGGCGTTTCGCCGACACGATAGGCCGGCGAGACGCCGGCGGTACAGAGAGTAACGCGTATACGCGCGGCAGCGTTTGACTGCCGCAGCCGGCGTGATTGGCCATGCTGATCATCTACTGCGAAAAATGCGGGGTACGGGTCAACGAAGAAGACCTGAACGCTGGTTTCGCGCGCAAGATTGGCGAACACGCGGCACTGTGCCCCAAATGCACGGCCGAAGCTCCACCACCGGCCGCAACCAAATCCGCTTCACAACTCCGCGGCGTTTCTCGCGCCGCGGCGCCGCGCACCGGCCGCGACACAGCTCAATTCGGCACGTCAGCGGTTCGAGCGGCTGTTGCGGCGCGGCCGTCGGGCGCCTCTCGGCCGGCCGCCAACTCTGGAAACAACGTAAAGCTGTTTGCTATCGGCGTCGGCGTTCTGGCGGCCATCGGCGGGATGGCTCTGCTGCTGCTGGCGCGGCCCGCACCGTCCAAGCGCCAGGCTAACCAGGAGCAAAAGCCACCCGAGAAGAAGTCCGCCGTTGAGACGAAAACTGCCGAAGGCAAACAGGAGATTCCACCTGTTAAGCCGCCGGAGAAGACAGCACCCGTCACCGCCGGGAAAGCCGCCGAAAAAACAGACGTGCAACCGTTGCCGGGCAAGAGCTCCGGCAACGAGATGGAGGATTTCCGCAACCAACGCGGCCAAGCGCTCCTGAAGGAAGCCCAAGACGCCTTCAAGCAGAATCCGGACGATATCGCCGCGTACTTTGAGAAGCTCGATCTGGTCGCCCGATCGTATCGCTCCACGACCGCAGGCCCGTTGGCGGCGAAGTTGCTCGACGAGATCAAAACCATCGACGGCAAACCGATACTGGCGGATGAGGGGGCGTGGAAGCAGGCCGTTGACCTGATGCCGCTGATTGATCCGTCCAAGGATTCCATTTACGGGACATGGAAGTTGGAAGGCGGGGAGCTCAAGGCCACCGGCGACAATGCCATGCGCATCGAGATCGCGTACGAACCGCCGGAGGAATACGATTTTCTGATGACCTTTACACGGCTGACCGGCTTTGAAGACGTCAACCAGTTCCTCGCCAAAGATGGACACGCCTTCTTCTGGTCGATGGCGCCTGGAAAGAACTGCTGCTGCGGCTTCGATACTTACCGCAACACGGATGCCGAGCGCAATCCGTCTTCGTTCAAGTCCAGTCCCGCCCTCGACAATAACCGCAAGTACACGTCGCTCGTGCAGGTGCGCAAACATACGGTGCGCGGTTTTCTGGACGGAAAACTGATCTGTGAAATGCTCGTCAACTATAAGGACTTCGGTATTCGCGAGGCGTGGAAAATGCGCCGCAATAACGCGCTCGGCGTGGGCTGCTACAAGAGCCACACCACGTTCCATTCCTTGCTGCTGCGCGAAGTCACCGGGAAGGGCAAGTCACTGCGTTAAGAGACTGTACGTCTTCTTCGCTGCGTTCGCCCGACACAGCGCAGCCGTTCTCGTCCGATCTTGAGCCAGTCTCTAAATCATCCCAACATATTCTTGGCATAGCCTATGCTCATCACAGGCGAGGAGGATTGTCATTATGGTGATTAAAGCTACGCTCCTGCTCGCGATTTGGCTGGTGCTCTTCGGGTTGATGCAGCTCTTCGCATTGCACTTCGCAGGCGACCATATCGTCATGGGCATTCTGGCTCTGGTTGCTGGCGTCCTTTTCCTGATGGATCGCCCCTGGCGCTGATGCCAGGCGGTACAGCTTGAAACTTTGCGCCCTTCCCTTCTAATGCGGGTATGAAGGTCTATTTCGGAAACGACGCTCAGCCTGCCGAGAAACGTGGAATTGTCACCGTTGGCACCTTTGATGGCGTCCATCGAGGACACTTGGCCGTCCTGGCAGCCCTGACGGAATGGTCCTCAGCGATGGGCGGCGCGCTGGCCGGCGTGCTGACGTTCCGCGAGCATCCCAAGAAGACTCTCGAAGGCCGTGGCCCAGACCTGGTTACAACGCTGGAGCACCGGCTGCTGCTTTTCGAGCGCGCCGGTGTGAATTTCACGTGGGTGCTGGAGTTTGTGCCGGAGCTTGCGAAGCTGACTGCACGGGAGTTTGCCCAGGAGTACTTCGCGCGCCGTCTGGAGATCCGCGGGCTGGTCATGGGCTTCGATTCGCGCTTTGGGTCGGACCGTATGAGCAAGGACTCGCCGGGCCTACAGCCCCTCGCGCGTGAGCTCAATTTCCAAGTGCGCAATCTCGAACAGGTGCTTTCGCCGGAAGGCGACGTCATCTCCAGCACGAAGATTCGAGAAGCGGTCTGGGAAGGCCGGTTGCGCGACGCCGAAGCCATGCTTGGCCGCTACGTTTCGGTTTACGGCACAGTTGTGCCGGGGGATGCGCGCGGCCGGCGCCTGGGCTACAACACGGCGAATCTGGATCTCGGGCGCGAAGTACGGCCTCCCTTCGGCGTCTACGCGACCGTAGCCGTCGTCGATGGCAAACAACATGGTTCGGTGACGAACGTGGGCTACCGGCCGACCGTCGCGCAGAATCTTCCGCCGGGAACCAAGCCGGACCTGCTGATCGAAACGCATCTTTTCGATTTCCACGAGGATCTATACGGCAAGAAGCTTGAAGTGCTCTTCATTGAAAAGCTGCGCGACGAGCAGCGTTTTCCGGACGTGACGGCGTTGGTCGAACAAATTCGAAAAGACGAAGCGAAGGCGCGTGCGATCTTGCAGGCGCATAACAGCAGGTTCCAACTTTAGGGTTCAGGGTTCAGGGTTCGGGGTGGCTGGCGCCGGTTGGAAGGCTTCAGCGGAGATCGACGGCAAGGTAGACGCCTGATGAAGCCTTCTGTGACAACTCTCTGCGTCTGCTGTCTGCTGGCGGCACTTGAAGCGATCAGCGGTGTTGCCGGGGAAGAAACCGGCGGCGCATTGCCGATAACAGTTTTCTTTTCCAAAGAAGACCCGCGTTGGCCGCAGGCGGAAAAAGTGATCGACCAGACCGTGAAGGAATTACCAAGGCTCTCCGTCAGGAAAGTGTCCATCGACGATGCGGAAGGCTACAACGAACTGTCCACGATCGAGCAGCAGCGTCACATCAGCGACACCGGCGACATCACACTTGTCATCGGCGCATACACGTTGATCGACAAAGGCGAGCGCCGCGAGATCGAGACGTACTTTCCGCCGATGATTCGCCGAATCTTAACTCCGAACGCCGGGAAAGGGCGACTCTCGCCAGACATCTCAAAGTACGCCGGAGAGATTTTCGGCAAAGAGGCCAAGATTGAACCAGCGCAGAAGACTGACGATGTGCTACTGTACTCGGTGGCGAGCGGCGACAAACGCGTGGGCTGGGTCGCGGATGCCTTTTCACTGATCACTTGCCCGACCTGCAACGATACACAGTTCCTCGCCGCCGTCCGCGTGCCGGAATTGAAGATCATTGACGTGCGACCCGTGCGCGAACTGGAACGCCTGGGCCTTTCGCTGGACGCGAAGGAAACGGCGGCGTTCGTCAGTCAATTCAAGGGGCTGTCGCCACAGAGCAACGCAGCCAAAGTCGATATCATTTCCGGCGCGACGAAGACATCCGTGGGCTATCAAGCCGCTATTAACAAGATTCTCGACGAACTGAAGAGGCGCACAGGCCCATGAACGCCCAACGAGCCCTGGCAATCCTGCTGACGCTCATCAGTGCCGCCGCGGCGCTTGCTGCCGAGGCTCCGCCCGCACAACCGCTGTTCACCGTTCTTTTCACGGCGGAAGCGCACGGGGCGTTGTTGCCATGCGATTGTCCGCTGCAGCCTATCGGCGGCGTCGCGCGCAGAGCGACGCTGATCGAGCGTTATCGAGGACGCGGTCCAGTTCTGCTGGTGGACGCCGGCGGTTGGTCGGCGGGCGGTCTTTACGATGAAGATTCAGACGGCGATCCAGCGCGAGACACGCTGCGCACCAGCCTGATGGCGGGTGCAATGAAGTTGATGAACTACGACTTCATCTGCGCAACCGAGGCCGAGACGAAGGCGTTGGGCGGGACGTTCTTCTCGCCCGGACCGATGATGGAATACCAGCTTTCTGCCGGTGCGGCGAAGTTCATCGTCCCGATGGCGATCCAAGCCGGAAGCGAAGACACACGCTTGTGGATTCCCAAGATTCCAAAGCCTCCGGGCGCCGAAGACTTCAGTGCGGCTCCGCGAATTCTGATCTCACGCATGGGCGAGGAGGAAACCACTGCGCTTGCCGCGAAGCTGAAAGGTCCATCGCTGGTCATCAACGCCGGCCGCAAAAGTTCACAACGCGAATGGTGGCGCGCAGGCGAGGCGACGGTCGTCAACTTCAGCTTCCAATCCAAGCACCTGGGCGTAGTTGAGGTTTTCCCTGGCGAGCCCGTCGGGCGCGCGTTCGACATTCGCCTGCGAATGCAGCCACTGAGCTCCGACATTCCAGACGACTCTCGTGTGACGGCGTTGCTCAGCCAGCATTTGTCATCGCTGAAAAAGAAAGGCAAGCAGCGCGTCGAGGTTGAATTCTGGACCATGCCGGAGTGCCCCGGCTGCAACCAGTCGCGCGCGGACATCCAGCGGCTGGCCGGTGAGACGGGCCCGCGCGTGCAGGTCCGCCTGCATTTTCTCCTGCATAAGGAAGACGGCGCGCTGGGCTCATTGCACGGCGACCGCGAACTCAAGGAATCCGGCATCCAGGCGCTCATCCAGAAGTATTACCCCGAGAAGATCTGGCAATGGCTGGACTGGCGCGACGCCAATCGCGATGCGCCATGGGAAGAGGGCGCGCGCAAGCTGGGCGTGCTCATGGCGCGCATGCGCGGGGCTCTGGCCAAAGGCGAAGACCAGGCGATTCTGGCGGCCGACTACGCCCTCGCCGTCAGCCGCCGCGTTGAAGGCACACCGTCGCTGGTCATCGCCGGGCATCTTTACGAAGGGCCCATGGACCGCCTGCGCATTCTGGGTGCGATTTGCGGGTTGCTCGAACAGCCGCAGCCGCCGGTCTGCAAAGACGTGCCGGTCTGCTTCTTCGATGCGCAGTGCCGCAAGCGCGGATTTATCGGGCGCTGCATCGATCCTGGCAAGCCGTCCGCACGCTGCGATACGTCGCGGCCGGCGGTGAAGGTGCCCGTCACGGTAGTGCTCGACCGCGATGCCATCTACGGCAATCACGAGCGCATTCTCGAAGCGCTCGTCGGGGATCTTCCCGGCGCGGAATTCAAAACGCTGGACATATCATCGCCCGACGCGCGTGAACTGATCGAGAAGGCGAAGCTCACCCGCGCGCCTGCGTACTTGCTCGATCCGATCGCAAAAACCGAAGCCGATTTTGCCGAAGGCGTAGGAAAGATCGCGTCCGAAGACAAAGCCACTAGAATGCTGGTGCTCCGCTCGTTTGCCACCGGTGCGCACCAGTTGCTCACGCGCCCACGCATCAAGGGCCGTGCGGATCTGTTCGTGTCCCGCTTCAACAAGAATGGGCAGGAAGCGCTTGAATGCGCGCTGCAATTTGTAGAAGCCACCGGTTCGCGAGCGCCACAGCTTGTGGTCCACGACGTACTCTACTGGAACACGCCATCCAGCAAACAAGCGCCGCGGGAACTTGCCGCCACCAACGGGCTGGCCGAAGTCGAAGAGGCCGCACGCGCGATGGCTATCCGCACACTGCACCCAGAGAAGCTCAATGCTTATCTGTTGGAGCGCGGCAAGCGGCGCGGCAGTTCGTACTGGGACACGTCGATGAAAACGGTCGGCCTTGATCCGATGGAGATCCGCACGATGGCGGAGCAACCGGCCGGAGAGGTGTTCAGCGCGCTGCAGGCTGAAGCCGATCTGCTGAAAAGCCTGGATGCCGGCGGCGACATCGTGCTCTTGGCTGAGAACTGCGAACTGGTGCCGATCCGTTCCCGCAAAGACCTGCGGGAGACCTTAGAGAAAATCGGTCCGTCGGGAAATCCGAAGGTGGGCAATCGTTAGCTCAGTGGATGGTTTTCGGATTTTCCGACGAACTCGAAGTTAAAATCGGCAGGGCCCGATTACCCCTACTCGGCGCAAAAAAACACAGGGGACTCGAAAGTCCCCCGTGTTCTGTAATGCTCGTTTAGCGGTGTGGCTTAGGCATTGATCGTGATGCTGCCGATGTAGCTGTTGTCGCTGGCATCGCCGCCCTGCGCGGAGGCATCTGCGCCCGTTCCGCCGCCGGCCTGGCCCACGCCCACGCCCACTCCCAGCAACCCGGTGCCGGCGCCGAGGGCCACGTTGGTGTTCGCGCCAAGGGCCAACCCGCCCGACGCATCGCCGCCCTGCTTGCCTGCCTGAACCACGCCGACGTTATTCTGCAGTGCCATAATGACCACTCCTTGTATGAGGCCCTTTTCCCCTCGCTGAGCAACCAGTTTGTCAGCGTCTGGCTTTGCTAGAGCGACCGTTGTGCCAAGACGAAAAGCAGAAACTTCAGATAAAGCTTGGTTGCGCAAGTGGTTCTCAAAGCGGGTGTTACGCATTTTTGGAGAGCAGACTTGGCAGGCTTGTCCAATGCTCAAACGCAGTTTTTTCCATTCCTGCTGCACGGCGACTACTGGAAAACTGGAGCTTCCACTGCACGAGTGTTTTTGACACAGTCCATCGGCTAACCAACGAATCAACGCTGACCTGTGTTATCGCCAAGCACACAAAAAAACACAGGAGACTTGATAGTCCCCTGTGTTCGGAATGCTCTTGTAGAGTTGTGGCTTACGCGTTGATCGTGATGCTGCCGATGTAGCTGTTGTCGCTCGCATCGCCGCCCTGCGCGGAGGCATCTGCACCCGTTCCGCCGCCGGCCTGGCCCACGCCCACGCCCACGCCCAGCAACCCGGTGCCGGCGCCGAGGGCCACGTTGGTGTTCGCGCCAAGGGCCAACCCGCCCGACGCATCGCCACCCTGCTTGCCTGCCTGAACCACGCCGACGTTATTCTGCAGTGCCATAACAAACTCTCCTTTTCCAGTTTCCCTTGCCCCTCGCTGAGCAACCCATTTGTTCAGCGTACAGAATGAGTAATTGCGAGCAACGGGCCACTATCGAAACCAACACGGGCCAGGTTCATTCCCCACACTTAAGTGGTTGGGAAATCAGGCACTTAGAGAAGACGTGAAACTTTTGAGAGCGATTTCAGCACGCTCGCGCGGTCTGCCTTTTCCAAGAGGACTGCACGGACGGTCCTGTAAAACTGGACGCTCAGTATTCGTGCTGCATGCCAGCCGCTGAATCTGCTAAACTCGCCTTGGCATGGAAGAATCGACATCAAAGATAAAGACTCTGAAGGCAGCGCTGGCGCTCCACGGCTTGTCGCCACGAAAGTGCTTCGGCCAAAACTTCATGCTCGATTCGAACTTTGCGACCGCTGTCGTCAAAGCAGCAGCGCCCGATGAACGTACGTTAGTGCTCGAAGTCGGCCCCGGTACCGGTTGCCTCACCCGCACGCTGTTGGAGGCCCACACGAGCACGCGCGTGCTGGCTATCGAGATCGACCGCGGACTTGCTCAATTTCTGCGGGATGAACTCGCTGAGTTCACAGCGGCAGGCCGCTTTACGCTTATTGAAGGTGATATCCTGGCCGACAAGCACACAATCTCTCCACAGTTCCTCGATATCGCGCGCGAAATCAGTCTTCGCGAAAATCGCCCGCGCCGCGTTCTCTGCGCCAACCTGCCATACAATATCGCCACTCCCCTGCTGCTCAACGCCGCCGCCGACGTCGAGAGGTCGATCGAACAGGCCGTCGTCACCGTGCAGCTTGAGACGTCCGAACGCCTCGTCGCACAGCCCGGAGAAAACGCCTACGGTGCAATTTCCGTTATGATGGCCCTGCGCGCTCAATGCCGCGTTCTGCGCCGCGTTGGCAAGGAAATTTTCTGGCCTCGCCCGGATGTTGAGTCGGCCGTCGTGCGGTTGGATTTTATGGAATGGGGCAATAGCAGAACGCTCGGCGCGCCGATGCGGGCCGATGAAATCGGAGCATTTCAGATTTTCCTGAAGAAACTTTTTTCGCAACGGCGCAAGATGCTGCGAGCGGTGCTGAAGCCACTGGAAATTCCGTCACAACTGAACCTGCATGCGACCTCGCGAGCCGAAGCGCTCACCCCAAAAGAAATCCTGGCTCTGTTCAGAGCGCTGCAACAACAACACGGGCAGCCATAGACGGCCGCCCGCACATATCACCAAGTACCAAGTACCATTCACCAAGTACCAACCGTTACCTCCCGCGCTCATATTCCTTCAGGAAGCCCTGGAACTCGCGACGGTGTTCTTGTTCGTCCTGGAGCAACTCGATGCACATCTCTTGAGTGACGTAATCGATGCCATCGCACAGTTCGATCATTCTCTGGTAGTGTACGCACGCCGCATTTTCTGCATCGATCACGCCATGAATAACCGATGCGACATCCGTGCTGTCGTGATTGGGCTGCAACGAGTCCTGATCGAAGCTCAGTTCCTTTGAGCCGGGAACCGTGCCGCCCAGTACATGGATGCGCTTGCCGAGCTTGCGCGCGTGGCCGAGTTCGGCATCGACGTCCTGCTCCAGTGCGTCTTTGATTTCTTCCGCGCGGACGCCATCGAGGTTAATCGAGTTGGAGAGGTAACTCATCACCGTCTCCAATTCCATGTTGTAAGCCCTCGCCAGCCCTTCCATGATTTCGGTGCGATGGTCCACCGCAACTGCGACATTCCCCTGCTCAGATTCCATCTCCGCCATGATTTGGTTCCTCTATTCTCGGTCCGTGTTTTGACAGACACCCCCGAAGCCTCTCATCCATGATTTCGCATGTGGCGCGCCAAATCACGCTGCGGATTTAACCAAAACGGCTAGAATCGGCGAAGCCGCTCCCAGAGTGAGGAAGAAACATAACCGGCCGTAATGCACGAGGAGCTTTGATATTGACCACCCCGAATCTCTACTCGGCGACATGGGTTCTTCTTCTCGCAGTTTCTGCGTGGACTGCCGATTCACCCCCGCCACAAGCCGCAGCGGTGCCGCCCTGGGCGCTTGCGACGTTATCCTTCAGCCATCTGAGCACGGCGCTGGAGCGAACAGCGACATACGCCAACCGGCTGCTGCCCAACTCGGGTGAAATCGCAAGACAAGTCGTCATGAGCAATCTCTTCAAGTTGCCGACTGGTGGCGGCATAAAGGATAGTCTCGCGCTGATCTATGCGCTCGATCCAGCGTCCACTCAACTGAAAGATGAGTTCGCTGTGGTACTGCCCGTCGCAGATCCAAAGGCCGTCAAGACCGCCTTGGTTGCAGCTTATGGCCAACCGACAGAGAGCGGCGGTGTGCTTACCTTCACCTTGCCTCAGCCCCTGCCACAACCAGACAAAACGCTGGTGGCTAAGTTAGCTGAGAACCGGCTCCTGGCCGCACCCGATGCCGCAACGCTCGCAAAGCTGGAGACTTTTCTCGCCGGGAAAGAGGATGTTTTCCTGATCGGAAACTCGGCGGCTGATGCGAGCCTTGTTATTTCCGCGCAGAACGTGAAGCGCACCTACGGTGCTACCGCCAGCGCTCTGCTTGCGGTGCTGGGCGAACTTGCCGGTCCCGAACGCGCCAGGCAGTACAAGGCCGTGTCGGAGCTGCTGAACAAAGTGTGGCAGATCGAGACCCTCGAGCTGCGCATCTCGCTCGCATCCGACGGCAGCACAGGCGCCATCGACTTGATCGCGTCGCCGCAGCCGGGAACGCCTTTAGCTCAGCAGCTTGGCGCGCCCGCAGGCGCTGTTGGAGCCGACGTCTTGCGTCTGCTCCTGCCGCAGTCGGCTTTCTTCATCGCGTGGAATATCAATGGCTCCGCGATGGCTCAGTCGATTCGCACTGAAGCCGGCGGGCCAACCGTCGAACCTTCGCCGACGCTGAAGGCATCCCGCGAAGCTGAAAAAGCCGCAGCCGACCTGCTGGAACTGATCGGCGGCGACGCCAGTCTTTCCGTGAATGCCTTGCAGGAGCAATCCCCGGCGTTGCTGCTGTCGCTGCATACGACCGAGCCCGCGAAAGTTCCGGCCCGGATACGGTCGTTCTTGGAAAAGGCGGTAACGCTGCTCAACGCGGACCTGCTTGCCAGCGCACTAGTCAACGGGAAGGCGGCGCGCGCGAAGCTGAAGAGCGACACGACGCAGCACGCCGGTTCAAAGATTGAGACGCTGCATTTTGAACTGGAGAACGTTCCGGAGGACCTGCAGGCAAGCATTGAGGTGTTCGCGGGATCGCCGCCGGCCGTCAGCTATGCAATCATCGGTGAAACGCTCGTCGTCGCCTCGGGCGCAGAGGGAACCGATCTCTTGAAACAGGCGATTCTCAGCGGGCAAAAGCTCCTTCCAGCGGGGGAAGCCGCTGCCGCGCTGCAACCGGCGGCCACGCGCCAGTCGCAGCTTTTGGCGAGCATTACGGCAACCCATCTGGCGCGCGTGATCTTTGGAAACATCCCCACAACGCCGAAAATCAATTTGATGAAGCTGACGCGAAGCCTGAAGAACACACCCGTCACGATCACCGGAACCACTCGCGGTGTGTTGACCCTGCACGCTGAAGTTCCCGTCGCAGCCGCCGATGCGATCGGGACGATTTTCCAGCGCCTTATGGCCGCCAACGTGAAGTTCGGAGAACCTGAAGCGCCGAAGGGCGGCAGCGTCCCACCACCCGCACCCTAGACTCGAACCATCTCTTCGTGGCTCTTCAGGTCGGAGGGAATGAGCACGCCGGGGCCGAAGGCGGCGATGGCCTGCGGCAGTTCCTTCACTGAAAGAACGAGCATGCCGTGCGGAAGGCTGGCGCTCATGATCGCAGTGCCGCCCTTCGTCACCGACCCTTTCAGCATGTCGGCCAGTGGCACGGCATATTGCGTTTCGATGGTCGGCGTCTTGCCGGTGTCGTGCCAGCAACGCTCCACTTCGCCATGTATCTCCGGCAGGCTGCTCTTTTCCGGCACGTTCCATACCAGCGTTACCGCGTCGCCGCTCTTCAACGACCGCTCGGCCTGCAATACGATTTTCGCGCCGGAGCCGCCGTCCGGAACGATGCGCGTGACCATGGCCTCGACTTTTTCCTCGCCAGCCGTCAGCACACAGGGCATCGCGAATAGCGCCTCTTCGATGCACACTGCCGTTCGCACGCCGCCGCCCATGGCTCCGGGCGACTCATGCGGGGCATTTCCTGACATGCCCGGGATAATGCCGCGCAGTGAGTAAACCGACAGCGGCTTTTCGACGTTCTTGGCCGGACAGTCGGGCATTTTGAAGCAAAACGCCAAGTGCTTGATTTCTTCGTAAGCGGGCTCGCCCAGGAATGTCTGATACCGTCCGGCCATCGCTTCGATGCGCGCGGACTTGTTGACCGCGTCGCCGATGACCGTGAATTCGATTTTGCGATCCGATCCAATGTTTCCTGCGCAAACGACGCCGGTGTTCAAGCCAATGCCATGCCCCAGCGGCGTCGAAGGCAAGACGATTTCTTTTTTCTGCGTTTCGTCGCGATTGAACATGAACAGCGCGATCTGCATCTCCACCGCCGCAGTAATGGCCGCCGCGGTGAAATCCTTTTCGTCGCCCACCACGCCCCAGTGCGCCATGATCTGGTCACCGGCGCATTTGTCGATCGATCCGCCGCGGTTGAAGATAATGTTCTGCATCACCGTAAAGTAACGGTTGAGCAGCGTCACGACGTTCTCGGCCTTCATCTTCGCAGCGAGCTTCGTGAAGCCGACGATATCGGAGAAGAAAATCGTGCCCTTCTTCTCCGTCCCGCCCAGTTCGACGCTTAGCTTGCCCTTCAGCATCTGTTCGACGAGCTGCGGCGAAAGGAATCGCGAGAGACTCTCCCGGTGAGCCGCCTGCGCCGCGGCCTCGCGCGCCAGATCCGAATTGCGGATCACCATGCCGATCTGTCCGGCCAGCGCCCGCATGACGCTCAGATCCTGCTCGTTGAACGCCTGGCTGACCTTGCGCGTCTCCAGATACAGCAGCCCCAGGTCATGATCGCCAGTCAGCATCGGCGCGCACATCACCGACGAAATATCGATCAGCGACATGCTGCCGGATTTTTCGATCAGGCAGGCTTCCTTCGTGCGCACGCGGTTGAGCACAGTGCGGGAAAGCTTCAGTTCTGTCTGAGCCGTAGTCGTGCCAACCGTGCGCAGCCTTTGCAGCGACATGCCGGCCTTACGCTGCGACAACGCCGATCCAAGCTCCGCTTCGGTCGTGGAAACCAGCGGCGGCAGCGATCCATCCGGCGCGTAAACAACGATGAGTCCGCGGTCGGCCTGCGGGAATACCTGGAACAATTTTTCGAGGCAGCTTCCCATCAGTTTGGGCAGGTCCAAGCTCGCGCCGAGAGAACCCATCTCGATCAGCAGCTTCAGGCGTTCGGCAACGCGTTTGAGCGTTTCGACGTCCTGGCTGGATTGTTCTTCCTCGGTGACGACGCCGACGTCCGCCTTCTGCACCAGACTGACCGGCACTTCCTCGTCATCGAGCTTCACACTTGGCGCCGCGGCGGGGACACGCGACCCCTCGTCGGCGTGCAGCTTCAATGTTGTGGTGCCGATCTGGATCACGTCTCCGTTGCGGAGAGGCACCGGGACGTTGGCGCGAAGCGGTTCGCTATTCAGGGTCGTGCCATTGGCCGACCCGGTATCTTCGACAACGTACATCCCCGCCGGCGTGCGCTCGATCTTGCAGTGGCGCCGCGAGGACATGGGATCGCTCAGGATGACGTTGCATTCGGGATGGCGTCCGATGATCGACCGCTCCTTGAGCGCGAACGACATCGTCGTTCCGTTCGGATGCGTAACGATCAGCTCGGCGGACCCTGCCATCTCACCAGACTCCGTGTTAATCCGGCTGCTGGTTTAACCCGAGACAGACGAAAATCAAGGAAGCGGAGAAAATAGGCGCGCAGTAACCGTTCAGTCATCACTGAATGGGCGCCAGTTCTTGGTCGAACGCTCGTTAACTGCTTTCAACACAGAGCCACTGAGAACACAGAGGTCACGGAGAGGGAATAAAATCAGAAAGACTCTTTGAACTTTGTGTCCTCTGTGACTCTGTGTTGAAAGCTGTTCTCCTGCGTAGGCCTGACCGCTTGCGGCACGTAGAGCGCAAAAAACGACGTGCGTCATGAGGAAAAAGCCGCCCCGCGAAGACGCGGGGCGGCGATCTCAATCCGCAATCCGAAATCCGCAATTCGCAACCGAACTACTCAGCGATCTGTTGAATGCGAATGACGCTGTAGCACGTGCGATGGCCCTTGCGGCGGCCCAGCGAGTTGGTCCAGACGCGATGCGACGCGATCGTCTTCTCACCCTTGATGTGGTCTTCGACGATTCCGGTGACTTTCGCCCCGGCAACCGTCGGCGCGCCGATCTTCACCTCGCCGCCTTCTTTGCCCAGCAACAGCACCTGGTCGAAGGTGACCGTCGCGCCTTTCTGCGCCTTAAGCTGACACACGGCCAACAAATCGCCTTCGCGAACCTGATACTGATGCCCGCGGTCGTTAAGAATTGCGTACATAATCGTCCACCTCGCTCACTTTCTTCAGCACCCACTCGCCGCCTTCCTTGGCGGTCGAGACCTGCATCTGGCTCACCGGCACACCGGGGTCCCCAATGACCTCGACGGTTACGCGGTGAGCTTCTTCCATGCGCACCAGATCCTTTCGGAACTGGTTAAGAATCGCAAAAGCCAGCCCGGAATTCAAGAGCACCTTTATGCGGCGCACACCTTTGTCGCGAAGCTGGTTCTTCATTTCGCGGAGCATTTCGAGCCCCAGCGACTCGGCCGACTTGATATGCCCCGAACCTGAACAATGCGGACACCGCTCGAACAGCGTCTTGCGCAAGCTGTGGCGCACGCGCTGGCGGGTCATCTCGACCACGCCGAGCGTGCTGATCGGCAGAACGTTGATCCGTGCCTTGTCCCGAGCCAGATGTGCTTTCAGCTCCCGCTCCACGCGCCGGCGGTGCTCGCCAATCTCCATATCGATGAAATCGATCATTACCAGGCCGCCGATATCGCGCAGGCGCAATTGGCGCGCGATCTCGCGCGCGGCTTCCAGGTTGGTCTGTAGGATCGTGTCATCCTGGTTGCGTTTTTCGCGGAAGCGGCCGGTGTTCACATCGATGGCCACCAGCGCCTCGGTCTGCTCGATGACAATCGAACCGCCGTTGCGCAGGGTGACCTTCCGATTGAACAGACGCTGGATCTGCTGTTCGACGCCATAGCGGTGGAAGAGGGGTTCGGCATCGGAGTGCAGCTTCAGCTTCTGTTCGCTGTCGGGCGCCGTGACGCGCAGGAACTCTCTCGCGCGCTCCATCACCACCGGATCGTCGATGATGATCTCCGCCACGTCGTCGCTGATCACGTCGCGGAAAACGCGTGTGACCACATCGCCTTCCTGGTAAATCAATTCCGGCGCTTTGACCATGCGGGCTTTTTTCTTCAGCGTGTCCCAGAGCGACATCAGATAGTTCATGTCGCGCTGAAGTTCTTCTTTCGCTCGACCCATGCCGGCGGTGCGAACGATCACGCCCATGTCTTCCGGCGGATTCAGGTCCGCCAGCACTTCCTTCAGCGAGCGCCGTTGCTCTTCATTTTCGATGCGCTTCGAAACGCCCAGGCGCTGCACCGCCGGCATCAAGACCAGATAGCGGCCCGGCATGCTGATGTACGTGGTCAGCGCCGGCCCCTTCTGCCCAATGCCTTCTTTGGCCACCTGCACCAGGATTTCCTGGCCCTCACGCAGCATTTCCTGGATCGTATAGCGCCGATCGTGCGGACGGCCGCTGCGCCCACCCGGTCGCGCCGCCTGCGGAGCAATCACGGGCGCGGGCTGGCCGGGAGCGGGCAGCGGTGCGACGGGCTGCGCCGCCACAACATTTTCAGTTGTCGTTTCGAACGCGCCTTGCGCTGCAGCGGCCGAAGGCGCTGCGGGCTCTTCCACATCGTGTTCGGCAGCCGTTCCAGGGCCAACATCTACATCGGGCGCTTCGCCAGCTTCATTCGATTGTTCACTTTCCTGGCGCGCCTCTCTCTCGCTGGACGATTCCACCGATTGCTCGTCCTGGTCGGCACCCTCGAGCTCTTCCGAAGTCTCGGGCTCAGGCGCGTCGCTTTCGCCGGCCGCCTCATCGTCCGCTTCATTTTCGGCCGAGGGCTCCTCGTTGACGACGACGGCAGGTGGCGGCGGCGCGAGCGGGGGAGTAACCGCACCGGCGTCTGGCTCTGGCGCTGGCGCAGGCGTGGTGTCTGCTGAGCCAGTGGTTTCGCTGGCGACTTGAGCGGAATTTTCTTGTGAGATCGGAATGACAGGCTCCGCTGGCACAGCGGGACTCTGCGCAGGAACGGTTGCCGGCACCGCATCTGGATCTGGCTGCGCTGGCTGAGGTTGACTGGAATCCTGCGGCGCTGGCGAACGCATCTGTGCCGGACCGAAGGTCCGCGCACGGCCGGAGCGGCCTCGCCCGCCACGCCGTCTGCGTCGCCGTTTGCCGTGCCGCTGTCCGTCGCCTTGCTGCGCGATCGCGGCGGGCGCGTTTCCAGTTCCAGGCGGAACGGGTGCTGCAGAGGACGGCGGTGACTGAATCTCGCTTGCAGCCGCGGGCGCCGGCTGGGCTGCCGCTGGCGGAGCGGTCATCTCAACTGCCGGCGTAACGGCAGGCACAACGGCGGCCGGAGCCGCAGGCGCTTCATGTGAAACAACCTGAGGCTTCTCTTGCGCTGCCGGTTGCGGCCGGTCCTGCGGACGTCCCTGAGGTCTATCGTTGCCGCGCTTTTGCTGCTGCGGTTGGCCGCGCGGGGTCTTGGTCAGAATATCGCCATATCCACCATCCGGCGGTATGCAGTCGGAAGCATGCAGAAAACCGTTGCGCTCGGTGCCCAGGTCAACAAAGGCAGCCTGCAGCGATGGCTCGACATTGACGATCCGGGCCTTGTAGACGTTGCCGGCCTGCTGGCCCTGGCTTTTGCGTTCCATGAAGATTTCGGCCAGTTCGCCGTTTTCAAGAATCGCGACGCGGACTTCGCCGGGTTCGGTGGCATTCAGAAGGACGATCTTGCGTACGTTCGTGGGCGCCTGCTGCGGAGCAACACTGGAGCTCTCATAGGTCGCTTCGCGCCAGCGGCCGGAACCCTGACGACGGTCCTGCCGCTGCTGGCCTTGCTGCCGCGGCGGTTGCTGCGGCTGTTGAGAAGGAGTTGCCACCGCCGTCGTTGAAGCCGGAGGGGCCACCACCGGTTCGGTTGTTGCTTCTACAATCGGCATCAACTCTTCGCTGGCCGCTGGCGACGCAACGATTTCCGGCGCGGCCGGACTGAAAGGCTTCTCGACCGGCGCAGCGGTGGGGCGGATCACTGGGTACGGAGCAGTCGGTTTCGGCTGAGGTACTGGTGCGCCTGTTGCCGTAGGTGCGTGCTGCTGCGGCGGCATGCCTGGGTGCTGATGGTCACCGCCACGCCCGCGCTTGCGCCGGTGTCGGTGCCGCCGTCCGCCGCGTTCCTCGTGATGTTGCTGGCCACCCTGGAAGGCGGGACGGCCAGGCTGCGGTTGTGGAGCCTGCGGTTGCTGCGTGCCCAGTAGGTTGCTGACAATTTGCGCGGCGCGTTGAGCGGCCGCCTCATCCGCAACACGCTCCGCTTCCGAGACGGAGGTTTGCGGCTGCTCATGAACCGGTGGCGCAGATTCGGCCACATGCGGTTCGATGAATGCGTGTTGCTGCGCGGATTCCCGCGGCTCTGAAATGACGGGTGCTTCAGTCGGCGCGGGCGACGAAACCGGTTCGGCGGCCGACGCCGCTTCGACAGGCGCGGACCGATGCGGCTGAGCTACGGCTGCGGCCGCAGGGCCAGCATCCGTCGCTCCGCCTGCGCCTCTTCCGACAGTTCCGGCGGAGGTTTGAGCTGCATCTGGAGCTTGGTCACGCGGACCTGTCTGAGCTGGCTGAGCGGGAGATTCAGCAGCAGGCTCAACACTTCGAGCGGCCGCATCGATCCCTTTGGGCTGGGCTGAACGTCGAGCCGCAGGTCGCCGCTTGCCTCGATTTCCAGAGCCAGAAGGGCGGGCCTTAGGTCGACGCTTTGCGTCTCTTTTTCCCTTGGACGCTCGAACGGAAGGCTTGTCGCTTCCCGAATCTGCTCCACTCGTCCCGCCGGAATCTGCAGTCCCGCCTCCGTTAGATGAAGGCGATACCGAATCCGCAGGGGAATCTGTCCCGCCCGGCGTGGTGGCAGATCCGTCACCGCCTTCAGTTTCAACGCTGGGGGAAAAGTGGATGAAAGCCGGTTGTAAATGTCCTGTGTTGATATGCATTGTGTAAGTTCGATTTCCGCGGCTTCGTCGAGTGAGGCCACACCGACCTCCAGCGCAACGGGAAACACAACGCGCGGGCGAGGGTTAAAACCCTCCGTCAGCCGTACCGGCAAACCAGCGCGGCGCACCGCGCGCATGATCGCGCGCATGAGGTCATGGTGTGAGATGAAGCGGATCGCCTCACCCTTTTCGAAGCGGATCTCTACCTTTTGCTGGATCATCGCAGCGGCCTGAAAAAGCCTCTCTGGCGCGGCAGTCTGCGTGCCACTGCTGGCTTGACCAGCAGTGCAGTTGCATCTGCCGGAACCGGCCTGCTTGCCCGAGCGCACCCCAAAATCAAGGAGCGTGCCCGTCGCGTGTGGCCCGGTTCAACGGCTTATCCTCTCGCGCGAAAGACCCAAATTCCTTTGCTGAACAGTCGCGAGCCTATGGCCCGCGGTCCCGGCGGCCTGCCTGGCCGCTCCTGTTGCTGGTCCGGGAACACCCCGAACCGGTAAACCTGAATCTCTGACTCTCCAGCCAGTCGCCACCCTGCAATGCCGGCGTCACGGGCGGGCGCGGGAGAGGTGCACGTACCAATCCGCCGGATGCTAATTTCCTCGATTAAAGCGGGAGGTCAAGAAGAGAAGTGATTTGAACTGCAAACAGAAAAGTTCGAAATCCTAAATCCGAAGGAAACGGCAAGTGAGAAATCTGCAAAAAAGATCCAGGCAGCGGAATTCGTCGTGCGGCCCGGACTATGAAAAAAGGCGCGGGAACCAAGCCCCGCGCCTTTTCGGAAAACACACACTTAGCACTATTTCTGAGTCGCGTCGCCCGATTCTTCCTCGCCAAGGTTCGTAAACGCCTTGGTGTAATCGACGCGCGCCCGTTCCAAGTCCTTGCCGAAGGTTCCTGGATCGAAGAAATCAATGATCGTCGGCGTCACGAATACCAGCAGGTTGGTGCTGCTGACATCCTTGGTGTGGTTCTTGAACAACCGGCCGATAAAGGGGATGTCGCCGAAAACAGGCAGCCGCCGCTCGGCGAACTTCTCGCTCTCATCGCGCATACCGCCAATGACACCGGTCTCGCCGTTGCGCAGCATCATCTTCGTCACCACGATGCTCTGATTCGTCTGGGGCAACTGCAGCGTATTGGCACCGGAGCCGAACGTCTGGAATCCCGAGAAGTTTTCGGTCTTCGGCACGATCGTCATCAGGATGTTGTTTTCGGGGCCGGTCACATGAGCGATCACGAGCACCTGGAATCCCAGTTTCAGCGGCGAGCCCTGCGCTTCGCGGAATCCGCCAATCTGGCCGCCGCCCTCAGTCGTGGCGACAACCGTTTCCGCGTAACGCACGAGCTGTCCAACCTGAATGGTCGCTTCTTCATTGTCCAGAGCCACGATCTGTGGCGCCTGAATCACACGGGCGTGGGTCTTGTTGCGGATCATCTGCAGCGTAGCCTGCATGTTCTGGAAGCCCATGCTGCCCAGAGAGACAGGGGTGCTAAGTCCGACACCGCCAAAGCTGCCGCCAGCGGAGTTGAGCGCGGTTCGTGCAGTAAAGATGTCGGGGCTGGAAACAACGGTTGGGGTGACGCTGCCCATGTTAATGGTGCGCCTGCTGCCGAAAAGGGCGGCCGTGTCGCCGATCAGCGGAGCCTGCGACAATCCCTTGCTCACATCGAACGGAAACGCCGAGAGCCAGCTTTGGACCGGTGTGACCTGGAACTGAATGCCGGCGCCCCAGTCGATGCCCAATGCTTCGGCATCCGTATCGGTCAACTGCACTAGTTTGACGGCGACGTGGATCTGCTTGGGCGGAACGTCCAGTTTGTTAATGACCTGCTGCATTTGGTCGAGTGTCGTGGCCGTGTCGCGCACCACGATCGTGTTGCTGCGTTTCTCAAAGGAGATCTGCCCCTGAGTGCTCTTCATCTTCAGCAGCACGTCAATCAAGGATTCGCCGATGGCCGCCGAGGCGCCGCCCTGCCCCTTGCCTTCTTCGCGCTTCGTGAAGTCGCTTTGCAGAACGGCCGTGTAGCGGGAGCCTTCCGGAGAAATGTAGGCCAGCCGGAACAGGCGGATGTCAAGCTGCGTGGAGATCTTCTGAGGCGTGGTGATGCGGATCACATTGTTGGGCTCGTCCACCAGCACCTTGTCCAGCGTGCGGACGACAATCTGCAAGGCGTCTTTCCAGGGGACGTTCTCCAAGCGCATCGTGACGTTGCCGGTGACTTCGGAATCGACAACGACGTTGGCGTTGGCCTGGATGGCGATGGTGTTGATGACATCGCGGATGTCCGCGTTCTGGAACACCATCGACACCTTTTCAGGAGTGTCAATAAAGATGATGTTCTGCGCCAGCATGCTGTCATCGATGGTCATCCCGTATTTGCGCGCGATGAAATCCAGGATGGCGCGATAGGTCACGTTCTCAAGCTTGAGCGTGACCAACAGCTTATTATCTTTCTCTTTCTTGACGCGGATGTTCTTTCCGCTGACCGTCGAAAGATAATCCAGCACCTGTTTGAGCGGACGCTCAATCAGTTCGATCGAGATCAGCGCTCCGGAGGTCTTTGCGACGCTCTCGCTGGCTTCTGTCCCAATCGTCTCTACGCGTTTCGGCATCAGTACCGGCGCCTCGTCTTCCGCGAAGCAGGTACTGCCGGCTAAGCCGGCTAGCAGCATGGACAGCGCCAGCAGCGCCGACAGGCACCACCGGGTTCCCACGGTGCACGTGCGAGCGAACCTCATCCCCTCAACCAAAGGCCCCTCCTGCCCCCCAGCGAATGGACGCTCCCCCTAGCCGCTGCATCCTCGCCTAATTAATGAGCTATACAGTATATCGCTCTTTATTCTCCTGTCACCACTATTTCGTCATTTCCAGTTGCATTTTGAAACCTTCGGGCGTCATGAAGATCACGCTCTCCGGCCGAATCTCGTCCACCGAGACCTCGTAATTATCTGCAACCTTCAACACACCGCCACGGCCCAGCGCCTTCCCGTTGACGATGATCTGCGACCGTTTCTCGCGCGCCACCACGCCGGTCAACCGCAGATTCGAATCCCTGAATTTCTTCTCCGCATCCTGCCGGCGCTTTAATATATCGGCAGCCTTGCGCAAACTCTCCAGTTTGCCGCGGACGGCTTGCCACTCCGGAACGCTGCCGGCCGTCGGTTCGTCGGCAAAAACTTTCAGTCCCTCATCACACTTACCGAGCGCCTCAACCACCCGCTGCGGCTCCCTGGAGATTTCAAGGAATGCCGCTTCAGCCACCGCGTAGAGCTTTTCAGCCTGCTCTCGCTTCTTTGCAATATCTTCGGGGCTCGGCCCCTTCGGACCCACTGGCACTCCTGGGGTCCCGGGAACTTCCGCTGTCTTTTCGATTTCAGTTGGTGGGTTTCTAAAGGAGAATGGGTCGCGCCGGTTGTTCGACTCGAACTTCCACGGTTTTTCTTCGGCCACGCTCTTCTTGGTCGCCGGTTTTGTCGCCTCGACTTCTCCGCCCGCGCAAACCGCGGCGGTAAAAATCAGCGTGGCCAGCAGCGGAAGCTGCCGGAATCGCGCGCCCAAGCCGTTTGCGGTGGTCATCTTAAGCACCTCGCCAGATCCCGCCCCGAAATCATCCACAATTCCTTCCCGCCATGCGCTTGCGGTACTGCAACACTTTACGGCTGTGCAGGCGCCGTGTTACCCGCGTATTGATAGGTCACGATGTCAACTAAGTACTCATGCTGTGCGCCAGAAAGCACCACGCCTGAATTGGCAGGTGTCATCGAGAGGTTCTCGAAGGCAATGAACCGCTCGTAGAACTCCTCCATTTCGTTGGTGAACTGGCAGAAGCCCATAAAGTCGCCCTTCCAGCGAGTTCCCCACGTCGAGCGCGTGTAGCTCTGACCAGCGCCGGCACTGGCAGGCTTGGCCGTGAAACCGCCGTTGGCGCACTTGCACGCCTGGGCCTTGGCGGTGATGTCCACGCTGAACCTGGCGACTTCGGCAGCCGGCGGCAACTTGGCGGACTGAACGCGGAACTTGTCTTCCAAGGCTTTCAGATCCAACGCCGTCGTCTCGTGCTCCTTCAAGTACTGGCTGAGCTCCGTAATCTTCTTCTGTTTTTTCTTGTGTTCTTCGTCCAATTTCTTCCACTCGCCGTAGACGTAATAGAAGTATCCGCCCAACGCCAAATTAACGACGAGCGCGATGGCGGCGGTAACAATCATTCGCGTGCGTTCAGACCACTCGCTGGCAGCCATGTTTTGTTCCTCCCGCCTGTTCTACTGTGCCGCCGCCTGGTTCGTCGCCAGTTCAAAATCCATCGTCATCACGAAGTCGATGGCATCCTCAGGCGTCTTCACTTCCTTCATCAGTCTCGCATCGTTGGACGTGAATGGTGGTGGTTTCGCCGGAGTCCAACTGATCAAATTGGGTTTTTCGAACTTCGCGCCAAGGAACTGGTTCACCCCGCTCTTGTCGCAATCGCGCTGCCGGAACTGCTTATCGAGGCTATTCAACAGATCGGCCAGTTTTTCGGTGCGCTCCGTCATCAGCTTTCCTGTCGTGTACCCGCTCAGGTTGATCAGGAACTTCGCTCCGCCGACGCCGCTGCCAGTCGTCGCCACGTTGAACGAGCGGAACCAGGCGCCATCCTTGCCTTCATTGACGGCCTGGCACAGGCGGTCCAGCAGCCGCGAGTAACGCACGCGGCTCTGCATCAGTTTTTCCAGCGTCTCGACTTTTTGATTGATCGTGTCGATCTTCGCGATGAGTACTTCAATGTCGGCCTTGTCCTTTTCCTTCGCCTTGATTTCGATCTCGCGGTTCTTGATCTCGGTCCGCATCCCGGGGATGGCGACGAGTTGGTACTTGGCGACGAAGGATCCGATCAGGCCTGCGAACACGACACCGAGAATGATCACCGCCAGGCGCGCAGGCGGAGTGCCCTCGGGCTGCCGCATCTCGTCAGGTAGTAAATTAATCTCAATCATTGTTTACGACCTCGGCCCAAAACCGCCCGTATCGCAGGCGTACCGCCTGCCCGGCCCCCTGTGAGCACCGCCCTACAAGTTGCGAAGCCTGCTGGCCAACCCCAGCGCGATGGCCATGTCGGAATTGGCCCCGCCCATCCCGCCCGGATTAAAGCTGGTAATTTCCAAGCCTTCTGTCGGATCCCAGATCTTCACCGGCAAGTTGAAGATCTGCGCCAGCATGGTGTCAATGCCCGGGAAGAGCACCGACCCGCCGGAGACGTACACTTCCTTCACTTCCTGGTCGTACTGGTTTTCATGGTAATCGAAGGAGAGGCGAATTTCGCTGCCGATATCTTCCAGCACCGGAAGCATCGCGTCCTGCATCGACTCTAGCGCGCCGCCGGGATCCTTCTTCATTTTCTCGACGTCTTTTGGATCTTCGCCGAAGCGCTTGGCCACCGCATCGGTCAGGTCGTTGCCGCCCATGAAAATTTCGCGTTGGAAGAACGAGGAATTGCCACGCATAATATTGATATCGGTCTTGCTTGCCCCGACGTCAACCAGCGCGCGCACCTCCGCGTCATTGATCCCCAGGCTCAGATTGCGGAGCTCAAACGCGTTGCCCAGCGCGAGGAAGTCCACATCGATGATGGCCGGTTTCAAGCCCACCGATTCAAGCAAGTTGATGTGTTCCTGAATCAGGTTCTTTTTCGCCGCAACCAGCAGCACCTTCATCTGTCCGGCTGGCGCAGCGGCGGCTGCCGCCGCTGCCGGATCCCCTTCGTTTTCCTTCAGGCGCTGGGCGTCGAGTTGCACTTCAGAGACATCGAATGGGATATATTTATCGGCCTCGTACTCCATGGCCTGTTTCAGCTCGGCGTCGGGGATGGTCATCATCGGAACCTGCCGATGGATCACCGAACGACCGGACACCGCGCTGACCGTGCGCTTGCTTTTAATGCCACCTTCGCGCAGTGCTTTCGAAATGGCTTCGCCGGCGGCTTCCGGTCCTTCGACCTCAGCCTTGCCCATGCCGGTAATGACCAGTTGCTGGCCGACCCGTGTCAGTTCGACGGCCTTGACACTGGCAGAGCCGATGTCCAGCCCTAGGAGGCTTTTCTTACGCCCAAAGAGGCCCATTTACGGCTCCCTGTTCAATCCCACGCCCCGTACTCGAACCCGGCACTGGTTAGAATCCTCAAATTACGTAGCCGAGAGACCTTGCCACGTCAAGACCCAAAAAGACGTTTCTCTGCCCGTCTGCAGGACAAGCCGCAGTTTAACCCGAAATCCCGTGCAGGCGAGGACATCTGCGGTACATTCTCTGCACGTATGTGGTGCGCCTATTCCTTGCACCCTAAGGCCAAACCCCTCCGTTTGGCGAAAATTAAGGCTTCTTCAATAGTGCACTGACTTCGCCGGGATTGGGAAACCTACCAACATCATCTTTCGAAAAAATGAGTTTCCCATCTACGGTGACGTTGAACACTCCTCCCTTTCCCGGAACCAGCTCTGCATTTATTCCGGCACTCTTCTTAATTTCACCCGCCACACGGACGGCTTCCGGCTTGTAGTTTCACATGGTGCAGTATTCGATGCTTATTTTCATGGCTTTCTCCTTTTCTGAAAAGCTAATTATTCAGTACTTTTCTACTTTTCAACATTTTATTCGCGGGAAGATAGACGCTTTTCATCCACTCCAACGTCTGCCGTATCCCTTCGTCTAGCGAAACTGTTGAACGGTGATTCAGGTCGCGGAGCGCTTTGTCACAGTTCACAAGCTTCTGTTTTGTTGTGAGTATTTCCGAATCTTTGTATGAGACGAGCCCTTTCTCTTTCTTGCCAAGGTGCTTCAAAATGATTCTCGAACAGGTCTCGATGTCGTGAAAATCCGTGCCCCCAATATTGTAGACTTCGCCGGGCACGAAATTGTCCGCGATGTTCGCGAGCGTGCGGCTCATGTCCGTCACGTAAGTGCTGGTGCGCTTGTGCCCGCGGTAAACCGTATAGGGAATGTTGTGCAGTGCGCGGTAGCAGAAGAGACAAATCACGGAGCGATACGGACTGTAATATTCGCCCGGTCCGTAGGTATTGAACAAGCGCACGCGCACGCTTTTCGTTTTATATTGCTGCGCCGAGTTCAACACCTGCTGCTCGTTCACCCACTTACTCATGGCGTAATCGTTGAGCTGCTTGATCTCGACTTGGTCCATCACCTCTTCGCGCATCACGCCTTCGTAGTCGCCGTAGACTTCAGAAGAGGAAAAGTAAACGGCCTTGAAGCCTTCACGCTCCTGCATCCGCAAAATATTTTTGGCACCGACAGCGTTCGTGGCCCACAGATTTTCGTAATAATCCTCGCCATTCCAGCGGCCGAATTCGGCAGCGAGATGATAGACAATATCGAAGCTCTGCGGTTTGGGTGTGTAACCGTGAGGCCAACCGCCGCCGCGCCAGAGGCGTTCCACCTGGCGGAATTCGCTGACGTCGCAGCGCGCGTAATTCGGGGCGTTATGGTGATGGCGGAGATCGGCGACGAAGACGCGATGCCCGCGCCGCTCCAGTTCAGGCACCAGATGCGAACCGACGGCGCCGAGGCCGCCGGTTACCAGAATGCTCAGCTTCCGTTTCGCCAAGACTCAGGCTCCAGACTCAATTCAGTTTGCGCTGGCAATCGCCAGCACGCAAACGACAAATGCGCACGGTCCTACAGATTCGGATTATCGGCCATTCTGAGTACGAAGCTGAACACTTTGTGCCGAACAGCGTCTTGTGAAAGCGGCTCCGATCACTCCTTGAAGCCCGCGTCCACCCAGTCCGCATGATCCGAGGCGATGCCATCGCCGGCGTCAGCGACCACCAACCGGACGTGTTTCGTTTTCGCTGGAATGGCGACGTCGAAGTGCCAATGGCTGAGTTCGCGCCAAGTCAGCTTGGGGCTTTCGGCGAGCATCTCCTTATCTGCCCAAACCTGGAAGACCACGCTGGGGCGTTCGTCGTCGCGTTTTTCATCGTCAAGGCCCGCGACGGCAACGAATTGCTTGTATTCCTTCTTGCACGCGTACGTCAGTTCCGAGCGCGCGTGCACGCCCATGCCTTTCTCATATTTCTTTCCGTTCACGGTGAGCGGCTTGCCATCGACAGACTTGTTGACGCCAATCTGGCCGAAGCCGGTGGTCTCTTTCGTCGCCTTCAGGTCTGAAAGATGCACGTCCGGAGCGGGCGGAAGTGGCGGCAGTTCAATTTTCGGCACACCAACATTGACAGCCACTGCCTCGGCTTCCTTGCCGGTCCAACCGATCGCGCTCACGCTGTACGTGTAGCTGGTGCCCGGCGCCACGTTGTCGTCCGTAAATACCTTGGCCAAGACGGCTGCGGCGATCCCATCGTTTCGGACGACCCGATAGGACGTCTCGGTTCCCTCCCAGGAGATAACAACCTGATGGAATGACGTGGCCTTGGCGGCCAAGTTCGTGACTTTCGCTGGCTGCAGCGTCACGGCCGGGCCGGGTTCAAAGGCGATCTTCCACGAGATGGCGCAACTTTTCGGCGAAGTGATCGTGGCCCGGACCAAGGGACCGGTTTGCACAAACTTGATCTCCGCACCTGCGGCGTCCGCGCCGAGTTCAGCTTTTACGACCTTCCAGCTCTTCGGTTCCACCGGCGTGATCACGCGGAGTTCGTACGGATCGCTGGCGACGACGTTGCTTTTGCCGTTCAGCGCGGTGCCGGCGTCATCCCACTTCTCCCCTACTACGTCCACAATGCCTTGCGTGATGTGCCGCGAGGTGCTCAGCAAAAACGGACGTTCCAGCAGCGGACGCACGGCCAGAATCTGGCAGGATTCTTTTGGCAGCGATGAGCGCAGCGTGCCTTTAAAGGGCGGCAGAACCGTGTTGGCCCAGAAGTCAAATGCGACGTATTGCGTTTCTGCATTCATGCCCATGCGCGCCAACGGCAATTCAACTGTCAGCGCCTTCGACTCCCAGTTGTACAACGCGATCACGTCGCGACGCGGCCGTGCGCCATGGCTGGCTTGCCCAGCAGTCCCACGTTCGTCCGTCAGCAGCCACACACGCGCAGGTTCATTCTCGAAGAGGTCCACGGGACGTGGGAACAACCCGTGGCTGGGCATCGTGCGCTTCAAAATATCGAGCCGTTCGGCCGGCAGCGTTGACATATGTTCGCTGCTGAGATTCAGATTTCCGCTGATCGTCACCCAGGAGCAGATCAATTGCGCGTGCGGCAGCGTGGTGCTGGTGCGGACGTAGACTGGATCGGGATCGTTGTACCAGATGCGCCCGTTCAGATGGTAATTGCGCGAGGCGAACAGCGGGCCGCGCGTCAAGCCGCCCCAGTCCGAACTATTGTCTGGACCGACGCGCATGGCATCGATCAGTCCAAACGCGCCGCCAAAGGAGCGCATGTTCTGCGGAGCACAGCAGCCGAGAATAAAGACGCCATCCCCGGCGGTTTCGCGAACGAGCTTAATGCCGTCGCGGTAAGCTTCGATGTTGGTCTTCTCGGGATTGGAGAACACCGCGTCGCCGATGCCTTCGTCCTTGTAGCCGCTGTTGACATAAATTTGCTTGGTCGCTGAACCGGTCCACATGCCGTCCATCTTAAAATAGATGTATCCCCACTCTTTCGCGATGCGCTGGACGACGCTGCGGAGATACTCGCGCGCGCCGGCGTGCGTCAGATCCAGACACGTGCCGCCCCACGCCGTGTCGTAGGGTTTGCCGTCTTCACGCTTGACGAACCAGTCCTGATGCTCCTTAAAGAAGGGATCGTCGTGCGTTCCCGCAAAAGGCATAAACCAGATGCCGGGCGTCAGGCCGCAGGCTTTGATGTTCTCGGCCGTAGCCTTCATTCCGCCGGCGTACGGACCCTTTGGATTGAAGTTGAGGAACACTTTCTTCGGTCCGTTGCCACCGCCGGTGCCTTCCTGCCAGCCATCGTCTATCTGCATCACTGAAAAGCCAAACGGCGCGAGCTTTTCCGCCGCGAACTTGCTCTGCTCAGCAAGCTGCTTTTCGCTAGAGGCTCCCGCGTGATACCACGTGCAATATCCGGCGGGCTGCGGGTGCAGCTTGATTGCGTAGAATTTAGCGACAGCATCCGCCCACGCTTCCATGCCCAACCGCGCGTCGTCAAAGTATCCGAGCGCCAGCGTTTCGGTCTCGGCATCTTTGCCAGCGGGAATCCGCAGGCGGCCGTAGTCGATCTGCGCGTCAATTCGCGCGCGACTATTTTCCACTTTGGAGAACAGCACACCGCTGCCGCGATCGTGCGAGATCCAGCCGGCCACCGCGCCGCTGCGCGTCTGGGGGTCGGCGATAGCCAGCCACGCGTAGCTGCCGGGGTTCTTTTCCAGCGTGGTCAGGCCGCCAGTGCCCAAAGCGCGCAGTTCGGTGGCTGGCTTGCCCAGATCGAGTTCAGCCGAGACGGGCTTCACGGTTCTGTGTTGAGCGCTCTCGTTGCCGCCGTTGTGCAAGGTTGAGCGGAGCAGAACAAATGGAGTGTTCGGATGAATGCTGAGTCGGTCGCGGTTGCCGTCCGGATAGAGCACCTCGATCGCTTCGCCGTCACCAAACGTTTTATCCGGAACAGGAATCACCTGTGCCGTCCCGCGCGAGCCGCTCAGTTTCCCGGCCGGGATAAACTTTTTTTCTGAGGGAAGCGCCTGCACGGAGAATGTCCCGGCACCAGCGTCCACCGAGACGCAGAAAGCGGCGTTCTTGATCACCATCTTCTTCTCGGCCTCACCGGCAACAGCCAGATTTCCCAGCAGTAGCGCGATCGCTGCCGCGATACAACCCGACCAGCAATTTCTTGCATTCATTTTTGTCCTCGCAAGCCAGCGTTTATTCTCGATGCGAATCGTATGCGCGGACGGCGTGTTACGTCAACCGGCTTCTACAAACTAATGCAACGAAAAAAGCAGCCTTGCGGCTGCTTTCTGCGAAGTTCATCAGTGCAGGCCAGAGGCCTGCCGTACAAAGGCATGGATTACTTGTTCTTCTTGCCCTTGCCGCCCTTCTTTTCGCCGGGGACGGTGCGTTCGGTTTCAAAGACGGAGCTGACCTTCATCGTATCGCCGGTGAGCACGCCCGAAACCTGGACATACGCGGTGCGCTTGGCCAGGTCGGCGAGCTTGGTTGCAACATCGCCAGTAGCCGACAAATTGATCGTTTTCTCCGTCGCATCGGCCGCGTCGCCGCCATGCTTACCTTTCTTCTTGCCGCCACCAGCGTCATCACCGTGCTTGCCTTTCTTCCCACCGCCAGCGCCAGCCGCATCCGCCTGAATCTTCAACACAGCCACGACGTCGGCGGCAGCCGTTGTGGGCTTTTCCGCCAGCGTGCCGGTTTTCGATTCTTCGTTGGCCTTTACATCGGGAGCCTTCGTGTCTCCAGCTTTTTTGTCATCGGCCTTCTTGTCGTCGGCCTTGGCATCACCCGCCTTCTTGTCATCCGGTTTTGCCGCGTCTTCGGCCTTCACCGAAACACCTGCCAGAAAAGCCAGCACCAACAACCAACCGAATGCGAAACGTTTCATTGTTCGACCTCCCTCAGACCAGGATTCGCGCAGGCTTCCCGCGCCCACAGGATAAAGGCGCGGCACCCGCTCGATGTTTGCGAATTTCCGCCCGAAAAACAACTGGGCGTGGTTTATGCTAAACGCACGTCCGTCGTTCGACGTTGGCGTTGCAGGCCAATCACTGAGACCACGGACAAAAGCGTTTTTCCTCAAACGCTCACACCAGATGGAGCCTCTATACCCGTGGCGGACGGCCCGAACCTACAGCCGAATCACGCGCAAGAAACGGCGTGGATCCAGGCCGCCCAGAATGGAGATCGGCAGGCTTTCGACGCTTTGGCCGAGCTGCATGGCCGCGGCGTGGTTCGGTACTTGGACGGACTGACACGTAACGCCGCGGACGCCGAAGACCTGACGCAAGAGGCGTTGTTGCAGGCCTTCCGCGGAATCCGTTCGTTCCAGCGCGGGTCGGATTTCCGCGCCTGGCTGTTGAAGATCGCGTACCACGAATGGGTGCATCTGGTACGCAGAAAAAAGAAGGTGACGGCGGTCAGCCCCGAGACGCTGAACAGCGTGCCGGCCAATTCCGCCCCAACCGGCGGCGATGAACTGGCCGCGGCGACCCGGGCCGCGGTGCAGAAGCTGCCGGACGAGCAGCGCGCGGTCGTGCTGCTCCGCTTTGGCGAAGGGTTAAGCCATAGCGAGATCGCGCGCATCACGGGAAGTGAAGTGGCCACGGTTCGCTGGAGATTGTTCCGCGCCCGGCAGACGCTGCAGAAAGCACTGAAGCCTTGGGCGCCGTTGAGAGTGGCGAGTGACGAAGTGACCGGTGAGTGATGAAACTGGTGAGTGGTGAGCGGTGAGTGGTATTTAGGAGCGCGGCAGATGACCTGCGATGATGTTCGTGTAGCGCTCGAAGACGACGGCCCGCGCTCCGGCCCGGTCGCCGAGCACCTCGGAACGTGCTCAGCATGCGCACAGTACGCGCAGCAGCTTGCGGCCGAGAACCGGGTGCTTGCAGAAGCCCTGAACGATCCAGTTGACGAAGCGCGGTGGCAGAAGATCAAGGCCGGACTCAACAACCGTCTGCTGAACGAGACGCAGCCCGCCGTTGTTCTGCGCTGGCGCCGCTGGCCCGCCGCTGCTGCGGCGGCGATCGCTTGCACGCTCCTGGGCGGGCTGCTCCTTTACTACTGGGCGGCCGGACAGGCGCCGGAAACGGCGAGCGTGCCAGCGGCCGGCGACAGCTTCAGCGCGCAGCTTGGACGGCTTCAGCAGCAGGTGCGCGAGCGGCAGTTGCTGGAAGACCTGGAGCAGTTGCAGGCGGCTTTCAAGGATGATTCGGACGCGAAATCGACCGCCGAAGACGCGGAGCTCTATGTGGAGCGCCTGCTGGCGCTGGATATCAGCACCCCGGAGCAGTCGCGAGAGATACTTGCAGGCATTCGCGCCGCACGAATTTCGGAGCGTTTGCAGGAGGTGCGCCAGAGCCTGAGCGAGGAGACTCCGAAGCCCGTGATCTCCTCCCTGGAATCAGCGGCTGCAACGTTGAGCGAAGCGGGCCGCATCGCGACTGCGGAGGGCCGTCATGGAAAATGAACGGCCGGGTATAGGGTATGGGGTATCGGGTATGGGCCATTGTTGTTGGCTTCAGGCCACCACGATACCCCATACCCCATACCCCATGCCCTCTTCTCGCCTGTGTGTGCTGATTGCGCTGCTCGCGTCGGCCCTGCTGAGTTTTCCCGTGCGCGCTGAAGATCCCGCCGCGGAATTCGCCGTCGCCGAGGAGAAATTTCGGGAGAAGGATTACGAGGACGCTCTGGCGGCGTACCGCGCATTTGCGGAAAAGTACCCGAAGGATTGGCGCGCGGCGCAGGCGCGCTTTACCGAGGCGTTTATTCTGCAAAAGAAGCTCAGCCGTCTGCCGCAGGCCCGCCAGGCTTACGAGAACGTGATCAAGCAGGACGGTGCGCACCCGTTCTCGCGGAGCGCTCAATACCACATCGCACAGTCCTACGAGCAGTCCGGCGACACGCCAAAGGCCATTCGCGCCTACGACGATCTGCTGAAGAAAGGACCGAAGGGGCCTCGCGAACCCGGCGTGAAACGCAAGCTCGACTTTTTACGCAAGCACGCCGAAGGGAAGGCCGAGGATCCGCCGGGCTGGGGCGAACGCATCGAGCGCAAGCACTGGCGCAAAGCGGAGAAAGGCGAACAGGGCGAGAAGCACGCGCACCGGCATCGTGTCGGCGATCCCAACCGGCCCGATCCGGAACCGACGGATTAAGTTAAAAGGAAAAAGAAAAAGGAAAAGGACGAGCGCTGCTACTGTCAGCGCTTTTTCTTTTGCCTTTTCACTTTTTCCGTGCCGTAATTTGCAGATGACTCGCCCGCCCCATCGCGGAAGGGATGCGGCAGAGTTTGCGCTCCAGGGCGGCGATTTCATCGTACTGCTGCGAGTCCTCCAGAAGCGGTTCCAGTTTTTTCATAGGTAAAACTGTCTTTCCAAACAGGTCGAGCACCTCAAAGCCGGCACGTTCGAACAGGGCTCGAAGCGTTTCTGCGGTAAAGGTGTGCACCGGGAAGCGTTCGCCGGCGTCGTGAGCCAGCCACTCCATTTCGCCGCTCCCAAGCAATTTTTTCAAATCTACTAAATTATTTTTTTCGGAATAATGATCGATTGCCGCGAGGGTCTGATCGACCGATGCTACCAGCACGCCACCGGTTCGTAATATTCGCGAAATGGACTTTAGTGCACGCGCTGGAACTGTTGCAAAAGAGAGCACGTCGCCTTGTGCAATAGCTAACGCATAGTCCTGAATCGGTAACGATGACAGATCCATAACGTCGGCTTTTACGAAACTGACACGTTCGTCCAAACCCATAATGGAAGCTTTCTGTCGCGCCACTTCGAGCATTCCCTGGGAGAGATCCGATAAAGTCACGCTGTATCCCGATTTGGCAATGCGCAGTCCGTACTTACCCGTACCGCAACCCAGGTCCACCACTGGAGCGCGCAAGTCATGTGGCAGATAGGCTTTCATCGGAGTCCAGGAGAGTTCGTACCAAAGATCCCAGCGCAGGCCGGAGTAGATTTCGTCATACCGTGCGGCCACCCGATTATGGTACATCACATTTGGGGTTACATCGAAAGTTCCATTTTTCATCTTGAAATTCCTTGACTTTGCCTTGTCACGTAGGCATATTACAAGTGCGGCAAAAGAGAAACAACATTTTCCTGTTAGGAGTGCGCAGAGATGGGTCTGAAAGCCAGAACGGCCACCCGGACATCCACACCGCATTTGTGCGATCTCGCTCAAACAGCCATAGCACAAACGCGCACCGTTGCCAGCCGAGGCGCGCTGAAGTTGATAGGGTGCGCGTCCACCGCACAGTCAATCCCGATGGAAGACATCAGCACAGACGCACAGGCAGCATCAGTGACGCGCGAGGGGGTCGTGTGGCACAAAATTCTTCTCGGAACTCAGCCGCTCGCCACTGCAATCAGCCTGGGCAATCCGGGCGCCCAGGTGCTGCGTCAGGCTCCGCCCAAGCCCGTCATCCGGCCGGCGCAGCCGCAAAGCACGCAGCCGATCGATGCCGAAGCGGCGGCGCAGCTCGCAGCCGATGTGCGGCGGGCTCAAAGCGGCGACGCCGATGCATTGGCTTCGCTGATCGAGAACAACCGCGCCTGGGTCCGCGGCATCGCGTATTCGGTCTTGGGCGATGCGCATCTGGCCGAAGACGCGGCGCAAGAAGTTTGCGTTCGGGTGGTGAAGCATCTGCGCGGACTGGATACGCCCGAAGCGTTCCGGCCGTGGGTTTACCGCATGACCCGCAACGTGGCGCTTTCGATGGCGCAGCGCAGAGAACGATCGCCGCAGCCGCTGAGCCTGGACTCGGAGCAGTTGCAGGAGAGCTTCCACTCCACGCGTGATGAACGCCCCAGCGCGGCGATGGAAGAGGACGAGAAGGTTTCGGGGATTTTGGAGACGATCGAGAGGCTGCCGGACATCTACCGCGAGGTTCTGGTTCTCAAGCATGTTCAGGACTTGAGTTACTCGGAGATGTCGCACATTCTGGGGGTCAGTGTCAAGTCGTTGGAAGTCCGGCTGGTGCGCGCACGAAAACTGCTCCAGGATCGCCTGGGCCGGCACTTCAACCGAGGGCGAAAGCGCGACCCGCTCGACGAAAAGGAATGACGGTTCGGGCCGCAGGCCTGTCCGTCGCAGAGGGGAACGACGACGTGGACTTGCTGCCAACCGACATCGAATCGAAAGGGCGCACTCGCGCGCTGACGTGTGAAGACGCCGAGATCCTGGTCTCCCGGGAGCTGGACAGCCAGCTCAGCCCCGGCGACCGGCCCGCACTTGATATTCACCTTGAAACCTGCGAAGCGTGCCGCGTCCAGCGCGAAATGTGGCGCTCGCACGACCAGCAGGCGCATGAAGAAGTTCGCGTACTGTGGCCTGAAAGGCCGTCTGTGCGCACCCGGATCGCGACCCGCTCTCAGGCGCTTCGACCGCAGATGTGGCGGCGCCGCTGGATCTGGATTCCATTGGGTGCCGTCGCCGCGCAGGTTCTGGCGGTGATTGGGCTGGCCGCTTACTTCGTTCTCTTCGCACCCCAAGCGCAAGCCCCGCAAAATCGAATTGCCACCCTGCCGGTGCGTCCTTCGGTTGCTGCATCCGCGCCGCAGCCTGAGCCGCGCGCCGGCTCCGTGGCGCAAGTGGGGCGGGCCTCCGTGCCCGCCAAGACCACATTTTCCGGCGATGGGCAGGGTCACTCGCCGGACTCCCCACCCCCACCCCACACGCCGAAAGAGCCTGTGGCGGTGCCGGACTCCGCACCGACAGGGATCCTGGTTGCAGTCCCGAGAACCGAAATTCAGGAGCATGTCTCGGCGATGCTGCTCCCCGCGCCGGCCGCAGTGTTGATGCCCAATGTATTTGCAGAGTACGTCATTGATGACGTGGGGGATGCCGGCCTCCGCGCCGGCAGGGACGCCGGCCGCATCACACTGCTGGGCGATGTTTTCGCCGGCAAGGCCGTGCTGCGCTTGGTCGATACCCAGGGTGTCCGCACCGAGGTGGCTCAAGCGGATGTCGATACGGTTCTCCCCGCGCCGCAACGCGCCGTCGCGCGCCGCTTCATCGCGGCGTGTCTGCGTCCGGAAATGCGAAGCCGGTTTGCCGAAGCGCTGCGCAGGGCGGAGCGGAAGTAACCGGAAGTAGTTTATGGTTCGTAGGTCACGGTTCATGGTTCGCATGCGGAACTCGAAACCACGAACCGTGAACCACGAACCAACAGCCACGAACCACGAGCCCTGAACTTACTTTATACCATTGTCAGCTTCCCACTTTTTGACGTAGCCGATGTACTCTTCGAGCTTGGAGTAATCGCCGCACCAGGTCGTGTAGATGACGCCGGTCACGTCTTTGACTCTCTTCGACGTTTCCAGCCATTCGACGATTCGCTTTGGGTCGGCATCGTAGAAGCCGGCGAGGATCTGCTGATTGCCACGGTCGGAGAAGAACTTCAGCGAGTCGAGGTTGTTGTGCAACCACGTCGCAACGCCAACGTCGCTAGCCAGGCCATCCCACGAGCCGGCCCACGGACCCTGGCCTTTCACAAGATAAAAGTGCGGCGCGTCCTTCTTCGCGTTATGGAACGGATCGAACATGTCGTTCCACGTGATGATCGACTTGGTTGGCTCAATCCGTTTCACGATTTCGGTGCACTTGCGGATGTTGTCGGCCAGCAGTTGCCCCGGCGTCTTCCCGCTCTTGACGCATGAATCATCCCAGCCGCCGATGCGGATTTCATCGTGCGCGAGCAGATATACGTCTGGATTGCCGTTCTCCTTCATCCACTTGATCTGCTTCTCGACGATGTCGTAGACCTTCGGTTCGGCCATACACATGTTGAAGTTGTTGGGTTTGCCGGCAGGCGTCGCGAACGTGTAGCTGGCCAGAACCGTGTCGCCTTCTTTCAGGCGGCTGCCGGCGGGAATGCTCACCACGGGCGGCTCATGCCAGATCGTGTAGTAGCCGGGGTTCGGATCGTGCAGCATTTTGGGATCTTTGACCGCGCTGAAGTCCTTGCCCTCTTCGTACGTGGTCTTGCCGTCTTCACTGGCCACCGTCAGCGGCACGCTGTCGCGGCGAATAATGTTAATGAATCCGCCGGGCTGCAGTTTCACGTCGTCCCACCAGATCTTGCCGCTCTTGGCGTTCCAACTTCCCAGATAAAGGGCGACCTCTGTGAAGTCCTGGCTGCAAAAGCTGGCGTAGACTCGCGTCCAATCCATCGTCTTCTTGAGGTCCGGCGCCTGCCAATTGAGCGTGGCGCCGCCCAGATGGTCGCCGGCGTGAGCCATGATGCGCATGTCTTTGCCGGTCCAGTCTTCCGTCTTCACCATCGCCGAGATGATGTAGTAGCGCCACGGCTTCACCTTCAGCGGCTGGCTCACGCGGCACACCGAGCGCTTGCCCAGCGCAGGCTCCTGGCGCAGCGACGACTTGCCGTCCGATTTCACTTGCTCATCCGCGAACGAAACCGTGCCGGCAGAATCCGCCGTCCATCCCACCGGATTGTTGCTCTTGTACTCCTCAAACGAAGGGTTGATCAGCTTCGGCGCGTCATCGACGGGCACCAGCTTGCCGTCTTTGACATGAAACGCCGCGCCCCGTACCGGCATGCCTTCGCACAGGTTCGGATCGTTGGTCAGGAACGCATCGGCGTAGCCAAACGGCGTCACGCCGGCGATGAATTTCATTTTTTCCGCCGAACACGCCGCTCGAAACTTCTTCAGGTTTACGTTTACGTTCGGCGGATTCAGCTCCCACTTCTCGAACTTCACGTCCCCAACGATGATGCCGTTATAGCCGGCCTGCTTGGCGCGCTGCATCAACTGAGTCGTCTTCTCCGCCGCGGCATCATTGGCGAAATTGGAGAACGTGAACACCCAGTACTGCCGGCCCTCCAGTTTCGGGGCGGGCCCAGTCTCCCCTGCGCAAGCCACGGCACCTGCCAGAATCAAAGCAGTAACAGCGGTGTGCAGGATCTTCATTGTCATTCTCCAAGATGTTTCGTGTCCAGAGCGCTACGGTTGCGCTTTGCGCTTCTGCACAGCCTTGTGCGCTGTCTCCTGGAGAAAGCGCGCGTAGTCGGGGTCGATGTCTTTTGGATGAAAACGATTGCCCACGACGCTTTCGCCAAAGAGAACCTCGTAGAACACGCAGCCGCCGAGGTACTCGCCCGCGACGTTGGCATGATGGCCGTCGAAGCCGAGCGTGTGCGTGCCATCCTTGCTCGACCACTTGTATCCGGCGTGCAGAGAGTGCTGGTCCTTCGGGAGCGCCGGGTATTCCGCCTTGGCTTTCTCGAAAGTCTCGTCGGGTTTGAAGCCCAGCACTGGATCGTTGTCCGCGAGGAAAAACGCATCGCCGACGGGAATGATGCGCGTACCGAGTTCGGCGGCGATGGTCTCGTATGCCTTCGTGAGCAACTCATACATGGCTTGCTGGCTATCGGGCTGATCGGGCTTGCCGGATTTCTTGGCAAAGCGCGGATCGTCGCGCCGGTACGCCCAGGTCTGATGAACCAGAACTTCGGCCTTGGGCTGGAGCTTCTTGATGAAATCAAAAAGGTTGCGAGCATAAGGGCGGTAGGTGGAAACATCATGGCTGATGAAGCTGTATTGCTGGATCGTGACAAAGTCGAACTCCTCCGCCTCCAACATCTGCTTCAGACTCTTCGCGCCATACGTGGCCTGTTTGTCCTGCGGGTCTTTTTCGTAGCGGAGCACCTTGTCCCAGTGTTGCGCCATCGATCCCCCGCCGATCGGCGCTTGCCGGTGCACCAGCTTATCGCCGGCTGCTTCCGCGATGGCCGCCAGGTTGCGAGTCGCATTCTGGGAGAAGCTGTTTCCGACCGTCAGCAGCCGAACCGTCTTGCTCGCACGCTGCTCGCCAGCCGCGCAGTTCACGATGCTGGAGATTGCCAGCGCCACCAGCGCCAAGGTTCTCAGAAAGTCGCGCCGTTTCTGATGGGTCATGTTGCTCCTTGTCTTGAAACGTTTGCTCTGGCTTGACTACACCAGGAATGCTCTTGGTTCAAAAATCGATGCGCGGCTTCGAGACGCGATGAAATGAGCCAAGACTAATGCTCGACTTACTGGTGGATGATTTCGCACACCGATTCGACTATCTGGTTAAGTTTTGCGACAGTGAGATTCCCTGCGCGATACAGAATCAATCGACTATCTGCTGTGAACACACGATTTGGCCGCACGTTGCTCGGCTGGTTCAACTTTCCAGTTTGAAAGTCTGAATCCTGGAGGGAAATGGCGTAGCGGTCGCCAATGGATCGGCTCGTGATCTGGCAAAGAATTACGTCATCTCCGTCAAGAGCAGCGACCACAACGGCCGGCCTTCGTTTCGTCTGGCTGAGATCGGAAAACGGGAATGGGACGACGACCACATCGCCCTTTACAAATCGCGCCACGCCGCATCCTCCTCGGGCTTAAGCCAGTCCTTGCGCAATGCGGACTCGCTTGCCAGTGCGGTGTTGCGGGCCTCGGTGGAGAGCTTGGCCTTCAGAAAATGAACGAAGTCTAAAACCTCGTCCAAAAGAGGTTCAGGCGCTTCATCTATTGCCTTCAGAAGTGCTTCTTTAGTAGTCATCTCTGCCTCTCATGTTTTACATTAGCGGCAGTCGAGCGCAGCAGCAACTCGAAAGTGCAGGCTGGAAAACAGCGGGCGGGACGCTCGCACGACGAACGTCCCGCCCGCTCAAGTAATAAGTCCCGTTCCCGCCGGCACGGAGGCCGGCGCTACCCCTTGACGTTATAGAACGCCTTCTTGCCAAGGTACTCGGAAGTCGAGCCGAGTTGCTCTTCAATGCGGAGCAACTGGTTGTACTTGCAGACGCGATCGGTGCGGCTGGCCGAACCGGTCTTGATCTGGCCGGCGTTGGTGGCGACGGCGATGTCGGCAATCGTCGTGTCTTCGGTTTCGCCGGAGCGGTGGCTGATCACGGCCGTGTAGCTGGCGCGCTTGGCCATCTCGATGGCTTCCAGCGTTTCGGTCAGGGTGCCGATCTGATTGACCTTGATCAGAATCGAGTTCGCGATGCCCTTGGCGATGCCTTCGGCGAAGATCTTCGTATTCGTAACGAAGATGTCGTCACCAACAAGTTGAACCTTGTCGCCGATGGCCTTCGTGAGCGCGGCCCACGTGTCCCAGTCCTGCTCCGCGCAACCGTCTTCGATCGTGACGATCGGATACTTCCGGGTCCAGCCAGCCAGCAATTCGACGACCTCCTCGCCGCTCTTGACCGGATTCTTCTTCTCGCCTTCCAAAGTGTATTTCTTCTTCTTGTCGTCGTAGTACTCGCTGGCGGCGCAGTCCAGGCCCAGGCTGATGTCCTTGCCCGGCACATAGCCGGCCTTCTCGATGGCCTGCATGATCACCTGCACGGCTTCTTCGTTGGACTTCAGGTCGGGCGCGAAGCCGCCTTCGTCGCCGACGGCAGTGTTGAGGCCCTTCTCTTTCAGAACCTTCTTCAAGTTATGAAAGACTTCGGCGCCCATGCGCAGCGCTTCAGCGAAGTTCGGAGCTCCGACGGGCAGGATCATGAATTCCTGCATGTCAACGTTGTTGTCGGCGTGAGCGCCGCCATTGATGATGTTCATCATCGGCATGGGCAGCGTGTGGGCGTTCGGTCCACCCAGGTAGCGGTACAGCGGGAGGCCGGCTTCTTCGGCAGCGGCGCGAGCGACGGCCATGGAGATGGCCAGGATTGCGTTGGCGCCCATCTTGCCTTTGTTCTCGGTGCCGTCGAGTTCGATCATCGTGCGGTCCACGGCGCGCTGATCGAATGCGTCCATGCCGCAAACTTCGGGGCCGAGCACTTCGTTGGCGTTGCGAACAGCTTTCAGGACCGACTTACCCAAGTACTTCTTGGCATCGCCATCGCGCAATTCGACAGCTTCCCGCGTGCCGGTCGAGGCACCGGACGGAACGGCCGCGCGGCCTTGAGCGCCACTGGCCAGCAGCACGTCCACTTCCACGGTGGGATTGCCGCGGGAATCGAGAATCTGGCGTGCATGGACTTCACTAATCTCGGACATGTTTCCTCCTTTAAAAACGGTCATTGGTGAGTGGTAGGTGGTGAGTGGGGCGAACCGCTTTCACCCAATAGTCACACGTTACTCGTCACCGTAGCGCCTGATCAAACTCCGTGTAACATACGCGCCGCTGCGATGGATGCAACCAAAGAGTGTTGAGTTTTGGCGAAACCGCCAAGGGCGCGTGGCACGCATGTGATTAGCGCCTGCACTTCGGCGCTAATCACATGCGTGCAGGTTTGCCGCAAAACACGCTTGAGTCCGCGCAAAAGCCCGCGCGGACACAAGCGTGCCACAGATCACTTCACGCGTTGGCTCAGCGCATCCACCCATTCGTGGAACTTGTGGCTGAACTTGCTGCCCGTGTAAATGTGTTTGGCAGCGATTCCGGAGAAGGACGAGTTCCCACCGGTGCGCGTCAGATCCAGTCCGACGTTGAAGTTGTTGGTTGCGTTGATGCCGGCGCTTGCGGCCGTATCGATACCCGTACCCACCGTCCCGAGTTTCTCCAGAGGCTGAGTGATGAACGAGCCGACGAATGAACGGGCGCTGAACTGCAGCTTGCTGACGGTCGCGCCCTGGAATTTGTTCTTGGCCAGCTTGATGTCGCCTTTGGCGGTGCTGGTCAGGAATTGGGGCGTAAACGTCTGAACGAAATTTGTGCCGATACGGACGGTGGCGCCGGCCAGCGAGTCAAACCCCGGATGCGAGTCGATGCCAAAGCGCGGGATCATGATGAACTTGGCCGACCAGACCGTGCCGAGCGTGCCGACGAGGGTCTTCTGGTCCGTACCGCGGACAGAGAGAATCTGGAACGCTCCGCCCAGCGGCTGGCCGATCTTCCCCATGCGATAGTCGATCTGGAACTTGTCTCCGACACGCTTGGTCGAGAATTCCAACATATCCGAAGCGATGACACCGCCGCAGATACCGATCCCCACGGCGTAGCGCTTGGTGCCGCGGTTGGCGACGTTCAAACCATCGAGCTTCTTGCCCAGCGTCGCGTTTGTGATTTTGCCGCTGATGGCGCCGGCCTGCGCATCCACCGTAATCTGCACCATCGTTCCATCTTGAAGCACGAGAGGTCCGCCCAATTGATTGACGACCTGGCCGTGAGCGTTGAGCTTGCCTTTGTATACGGCGCCGCCGAGCTGGAACATGAAGAGGTTGTCGCGGAAGGTACTCTGTGCCTGTCCGCTGAGGTTGAGCAGGCCCCTAAAGGTGATCGAGTCCTTGCCGAGCTGGCCGACGTCGCCCTTTGCAGAAACGGACAGAGTCGTGTAATCGGTGTTGCAGGTCAGGTTGTCTTCGACGTTGAAGCGCACGATCTGGTCAAAAACGGAGTCGGTTCGGTCGTGAGCCACCCGCTTTTCCGCATCGATGGCTCTCGCCGTAAACTGAATTCTTCCCGGCTGAAGCGGGCGGCCGGAAATGGTGCCTTCGGATCCGAGAGACAGACCGACCGCTTCCAGGCTCGGGCTGTTCCCTTTCGGCACCCCGTCAACCATCAGCGTGCCGGGCAGAACGGAATAGGTGACTTCACCGTGACCGTTCAACGTTTCGAGCTTCGAGATGTAACTCTGTCCCACGACGCCGTTATTGATGTTATCGACCGCAAAGCGGAACAGGCTGCCGGTGGCAAAGAAAAGCTTGATCTGAAAGTTACCCAGGACGGGGAACGGTGACGATCCAGCGCTGTCGCCCACTCCAGCCTGGAACAACAGCATGGGCGTGTTTGGCGGCATGATCCCGGCAATAGAGCCGACAACACAACCGGCAGGGTTCAGCGTCAAGGTGGAGTAGAGGCCGAGCTGCCCGCTAAGGGTGTTGCTGATCGCGTTGTACTGATAAGGCCGTAAGCCACCGGTGGCCGTGATAAAGCGTGTGATCATCGAGCCAAAGCAGGCATCGCCAAGGTCGTAAGTGTTGGGCTGCGGCGGTTGACCCTGCGAAATGATCGGATTTGTGAAGCGCAGAGGACTGTTGGCGAGCACCGCCCGCTGTTGAGCCTCCTCCTCCTGAATAGATATCGATCGTGTCTCGCTGATCCCCCAGCAGAACCCAGCCAGTGCGAGCACCAGTGCAAAAGCAAAAGTATGCACAAAGAAGCGCTTGTTTCGCGTCAACACACCCTACTCCTTTCCGGCTGGAATCTCGGTAAGCCTTGTATTCGTGGCCGTTGGAGGGACGAAGGTTTACACGATTCGCTTCGCACCCGCAAGGCGGAAATGCACGTGCTTAGCGCGGGTATTCGCTAGAACACATCGTGCATTCACTTCGGCCGGATTGGATTGGGGGTCCACGTCATGCTGCTCCAGCGCGAGAAGATCTGAATACCGTTCTCACCGCTGAAGACGACGCCTTTGCTCCCGTTGGTCAAGGTGACATTCATCGAGAAGTTTGCGATCGCTCCATCGTCCACGGACTTGATGAGCGGAATGTCTGTCTTGGTCGCCGACAGCACGCCAGTCAAAGCCGATGCTCGGCCGCTCTTGGCGTCCATCGCCAATTTCAGGACTTTGTCTGGAGCCTTCCCCGCTCCACCCTGCGAACTTACTCGGCCACTTCGAGACTGAACCGACAGCTTGTCTGTAAAGCCACTGCCGATTGCGACATCTGCGTTCGACGCTCCATTAAACAGGCTGGTGGAAGTTCCAGGCAGTGGACGCGCAAGGAACGAGATCTTGTACGCGGCCCCGGCGGCGCCCGGCGATTCCTTGCCGAAGACGTTGGTCAGCAGGAAGCCGCCGCCCAGCGCGGAATCCTTGCGGCCATCGTAGGTCAGCGAGAACTTTGTCCCACGCTGCTTGACTACAAAGGCCAGCGTTTCCGAGCCCAGAATCGATCCGCCGATCCGCAGCCGGACGGGCGCAGCGTGGTTGGTCCCGGTGAGGATGGGGGCGAACACGTTGCCGAAGCTCTCGTTGGAGACATCGATCTTCACCAGTCCCTGTCGGTTGATGCTGCCGTGGAACTTGGGCAAGGCCGGCGTCTTCGCAATTGGAGGCGCGGTCGTTTGCAGCAGTGTTCCGTGCGGCACCAGGATCGAAGGCTTGTTCGGAATCTTCGGGTCGGGAGTCGTATATTCGCCAATCCGAAGTTCCAGATCCTGACCGGCCAGTTGCTGGAAGTTAAGGCTGTTCATGTGCGGATAGCCCATGTACAGCAGCCGCCCCACGCGCTTGGTAGTATCGCCGCTGATGTGGATGAAGCTGGTGAACACATCGCTCGACACCACCGCATTGGCATCGACCTGGATCGTAAAATTCTGCCCAAAACCGGTCTCGTCGCGGGACCGTGCGCGCGCACCTGCCGCGTCGGTCGCGTTGGCGGTGAAGGAAATCGTGCCCGCGAAAAGGGGCTTGCCGTAGAGGCTGCCATCGGAGGCTGAAAGGCTCAGTCCCACCTCTTCAAGGGAACTGACGGCGGCGCCGTTCATCTTGACGTTCGTCGCCGTAAACGTGACGCTCGAACCATTCCCGTTGATCACGGGCACGTCAGCCTCGTATGACCGGAATTGCACGCCACTGGAGAGATTATCTATCGCGAAGCGGAAGGCATTGGTGGAGACCAGCGTCAGGCGGAAGAACTCCGTCTTGAAATTCCCGACCCCGTTGCTGCCGGTTGTTGCGCTGTCTTCGACGGTGATGTTGAAGCGAATCGGATTGAGCGTATAGCCCTGCGACGTGATGCCGGAAACCAGGCCATTCATCGAAACCGACGCGCTCTGCAGTTCCTTGGGTAAGTAGCTGAGAATGGGGATGACATCCGAAATCCCAACCGTTGCGCCAAAAAGGTTGCTGGTGCTCAGATATTTGTACGGCGGCACACCGCCGGCGGCTGTCGCCAGACGGGCGAAATTACTGCCGGCGACAATGTCGCCCAGATCGCGATCCGTCGTGGTCTGATAGAAGGGATTGGTGAAACGCAGCGGGGTCGAGCCGACCGCGCGCGGTTCAGCGCGAGTAGATTGTGGGCTCGAATCAAATGTTGCAAGGCCGCAAGAAAATGCCAAGGCCGCGAAGACGCAGCTCATAAGCAGAGTTTGTACATGGCCCGGTGGTTTGTGCATGGTACTTTATCCCCTCGCAATAGCTCACGCGTCCTGAGCGATAGTCGTTCATCAGGTCACGGCCAGCCAAATGGCGAAACATGAGATTTACCCGACATAAGGCAAGACGGCAAGTCGGAATATATTCTGTTTTTTTGGAGGTTGAGCGCCGGCCATCGGACAAAACCGTTGGCTTCGCAGTGCGAACGTCTTGCCGGCTCTTTCGTCGCCCCAAAGAGAAACCCCGCCAGCAGCCAAAGCCACTGGCGGGGTTCAAAAATCGCTGGTGAGCAGCCGTTTACTTGTCGTGTTTCTTATGGTCGCCCTTGTCGCTGGCTTCGGTAACCTTCGTCACGTTGATGCCCGTGCCATCCGCCGTCGGTTCTCCCTTTACAACGACTTTGGCACCCTTCTTAGCCAAGTCGGCCAGCTTGGTGGCGACTTCGCCAGGAGCCGCGATCAGGTTCAGCGTCTTGGCTTCCTTGCCCTCTTTCGGCTGGACCTTGAGCAAAGCGACCAGATTCTCGACCTTGGAATCCGCCGGCTTCTCGCTCAGCGTACCCAACGTGGGCTTCCCGCCTTTGGTATCCTTGTCACCATGGCCGCCGCCTTCCGCACACCATGCTCCGGTGCACGCCAGCGCCAACACGAACCCCGCAACTACGCCGTAAACTTTCATGTCTTTCCTCCGCAAAGCCCCAACTCTCACGTCTCCTGACTAGAGTCCAGAACCCCAGGCGCCGGGGTTCCCGGCTGCTGGAGTTCCTGGACCCTGCACAGGTAATCTCCAGTTTCACGGGACCGGAGAACCACCCGTACCACAAAGGTCAATCCTTCGACGTTCGTTTGCGAAAACTATTCGAAAAACAGGGTTCAGGGTTTGGCGGTCAATGGTGAAATTCAGTAAAGCATTATTCACCATAATCTTATACAATCAGGCACAGACCCTGACCGCCGTTACATGCGCCGCCGGAAGTCCTCCAGCGTGATGGTTAATCCTTCTCGACGCGGCACGCGCGGTTCCCAGCCCAGCAGTTTCTTGGCCTTGCTGATGTCGGGGCGCCGCCGCGTGGGATCGTCTTGCGGCAAAGGCAGGTGCACGATCTTGCTCTTGGAGCCCAACAAGTTGATGACTTCCTGTGCGAATTGCAGCACCGTGATCTCTTCAGGATTGCCAATGTTCACCGGGCCATCCGCGCTTGATTCCATCAACAGCATGATGCCGCGCAGCAGATCGTCCATGTAACAGAAACTGCGGGTTTGCGTGCCATCGCCATGAATCGTCAACGGCTCGTTCCGCAATGCCGACCGCGCGAAGTTTGGCAGCACGCGGCCATCGTCCAGGCGCATGCGCGGGCCGTACGTGTTAAAGATGCGGACGATACGCGTCTCGGTTTTGTTCTGGTGGTGGTAGGACATCGTCAACGCTTCGGCAAAGCGCTTGGCTTCGTCGTACATGGAGCGCTCGCCGATCGGATTGACGTGTCCCCAATAATCCTCCACCTGCGGATGCACCTGCGGGTTTCCATAAATTTCGCTGGTGGAAGCGAGCAACAAGCGCGCGCCTTTGGCCTTCGATAGGCCCAAGGCATTCAACGTACCCAGCGCTCCGACTTTCAGAATGTGAACGGGAAATCGAGCGAAATCGCGCGGGCTGGCGGGGGAAGCAAAGTGATAGACGCGGTCCACGGGGCCTGGCACATGGATATACTGCGTCACGTCGGCTTTGATAAACCGGAATGCCTTGTTGCTTTCAAGGTGCTGAATGTTTTCCAATGAACCGGTGATCAGGCTGTCGATCGCGAGAACCTCGTGGCCCTGGTCCAGCAAGCGATCGACAAGATGCGAACCGAGAAACCCCGCCCCACCTGTCACAACAATGCGCATAAGTACTCCCTGTTTAGGGTGGCACGCATGTGACCGCGCCGGCCTATGGCGCGGTCTCATGCGTGCGAGGTCGCATCAAACGGACGGCGCGAACACGAGCGTGCCACCTGCGCCAGAAGCTTACCACGCGTCTCCTCTTCTCTCCATGAACAAAGCGCCACGCACGATTGGGCCTCCGCTCCGCTGAACGAAACTGCGTGGCTCGCTCGCCAGCAGGGGGAAACGTAAGCGCTTCACGATTTCCCTCTGTCGCCCAAGGGGAAGTTTTGCTGCCATGACGCGTCCCTCAGTGTAGTCATTTTCAGATGAACAAACCGTGTGCTTGCACCCTGGTGACAATAAGGAGCCGCCGATGAGACGAATGACTCGCCGCACTTTCCTTACGGGTACGCTGGCCGCCGGAACGGCCGCTTTGCTTTCGCCGCGCAGCCGCGTGCTGGGCGCCAACGATGACATTCGCGTGGCCGTGATCGGGTTCAACGGGAAGGGGCAGACGCATATCGATATGCTCCGGGCAATCAAAGGTGTTCGCGTGGTGGCGCTCTGCGACGCCGACAAGAATGTGATCGATCGAACGGTGAAGAGGCTGGAGGCGGACAAGTTCCCCGGCAAGCTGGAGACGTACCAGGACATCCGCAAACTGCTCGAAAACAAAGACATCGACGCCATCACCACCGCCACGCCAAATCATTGGCACTCTCTGGCGACGGTATGGGCCTGCCAGGCGGGCAAGGACGTTTACGTCGAGAAACCCATCTCGCACGAAATCTGGGAAGGCCGAAAGGCGGTCGAAGCGGCGCGCAAGTACAACCGCATCGTCCAGGCCGGCACGCAGTCGCGGTCCTGCGCGGCGTTGAAGGAAGTCTTCGAGTATCTGCAAAAAGGCGAGATGGGAAAGATCCTGTACGCGCGCGGCTTCTGCTACAAGCCCCGCGGCAGCATCGGGAAAGTGACGGGCCCGACTACTCCTCCACCGAGCGTCGATTACAATCTTTGGTGCGGCCCAGCTCCTATGGAGCCGCTCAAGCGCATGCGGCTGCACTACGATTGGCACTGGGTCTGGCCAACCGGCAACGGCGACATCGGCAACCAAGGCATTCACGAGATGGACATGTGCCGCTGGGCGTTGGGACAGAAAGGCCTGGCGCCGCAGGTGATCAGTTTCGGCGGACGCTTCGTGGTCGATGACGATGCCACGACGCCAAATACGCTCGTCACGCTGCTGGGCTACAAGCCTGCCCCACTGATCTTCGAAGTGCGCGGTCTGCCGCGCAAAAAAGGCGACAAGGAGATGGATGCGTACCGCAAACTGGTGCGCATCGGCGTCTGCGTTCAGTGCGAGAACGGCTACTTTGCTGGCGGAGCGGGCGGCGGCTGGCTCTACGACAAGGACGACAAGCAGGTCAAGAAGTTCTCCGATCCCACCGGCCCCGGCCTGCACATGGCGAACTTTATTAACGCGGTGCGCAGCCGTAAGCCGGAGGACCTGCACGCCGACATTCTGGAGGGCCACCTGTCCAGCGCTCTGTGTCACATGGGCAACATTCCCTATCGCCTTGGGAAAGAGGCTGCGCCGGATAAGATTCAAGAGACTTTCAAGAGCCACGACCAGATGCTCGATTCGCTTGAGCGCATGAAGCAGCATCTGGCCGCGAATGACTGCGACCTGGCCAAGAGCCTTGCGATTCTGGGCCCCAGCTTGGAATTCGATAGCGATAAGGAGCAGTTCACCGGGGCGATGGCTGCTGAAGCCAACAAGTACGTCACGCGCGAGTACCGCGCGCCGTTTGTGGTGCCGGAGAAGGTCTAAGTCGGAGCCGCAGCGCTTCTCGACAATGTCGATCAGCGCATTTCGCTTTGGATTGGAGAGTCGTTGCAGCAGGATTCCGGTATGTCTGGCAGCGTCGAGCGTCTAGAACAGCCTTCAACACAGAGGCGCAGAGGACGCAGAGTTTCACAGAGTTTCTTTTGTTTTGTTCTTTCTCTGTGCTCCTCCGTGTGCTCTGTGACTCTGTGTTGAAAGCTGTTGAGATCGCGCGTTTCTCCGCGTCCTGCCGTTACGCCTCTTCCAGTTCCGTCAACTCCTTCTGTATCTCCTTCACCAGCGGCTTCACCGTCTTCGGCCCGAAATCAAACTTCAGCTTCGCCGCGCGGAAGAGCTCCGGCAGCGGCCGCGACCCGCCCAAGGCGAGCGCCTTGCGGTAATTCGCCACCGCGGCTGCCGTGTTCTTCTTCGCCTGCAGCCAGAGTTGCAGCGCGCCAAGTTGAGCGATTCCATATTCGATGTAGTAGAACGGCGAACCGAACAGATGTCCCTGCCGTTGCCACATGTACGCGCGGATGTTCTCGTAGCCGCTATAGTCCTCGATCCCGCCGAAGCGGTCGAGCAGCCGCAGCCACTCGCCCTTGCGCTCCTCGCGAGAGTGCCCGGTGTGCGTGTAAATCCAGTGCTGGAATGCATCGATGATCGCGACCCACGGCAGCAGACCGATGATTCCTTCCAGATGCCCGCGCCGAGCTCGCGCCGCTTCTTCGGCCGAATAGAACTCGGAGAGGTGCGGGGCGCCGAGCAACTCCATGCTCATCGACGCCACCTCGCAGAATTCCATCGGCGCCTGACGGTAAGCGACGAGCGGCTCCTTGCGCGCCGCCAGCGAGTGAAACGCATGCCCGGCTTCGTGCAGCATCGTCTCGACGTCCCGATGCAGCCCGACCGCATTCATGAAGATGAACGGCACCCGCGCTTCTTCCAGCGAACACTGATACCCTCCCGGCGCCTTGCCCTTGCGGCTGTCCAGGTCGAGCAGATTTCGTTCGCGCAGAACGTTGAAGTCGCCCGCCAGCGCCGGGTCGATTCGCGAGAAGATCGCCAGGCACTTATCGACCAGCACTTTCGCTTCCGTAAACGGCCGCAGCGGCGAGCGGCCGCGAACATCGACGGCCAAATCCCATGCGCGCAGCTTGTCCACGTTCAGCAGCCGGGCACGCCGCTGCTGCAGTTCGCGAGCCAGCGGCACGACCAGTTCCGCCACCGCTTCGTGAAACGCTTCGCATTCCTTCGGCGTGTAATCAAAACGACCCTTGGCGCGAAACGCGAATTCGCGGTACGTCGGCAGCCCCGCGTTTTTGGCGATCTGCCCGCGCAGCTTCAGCATTCCATCGTAAATCTGTTCGATTTTCTCGCGATCCTTTAGCCGCCGCTGAGCCACCAGTTCCCACGCCTGCTGGCGCTTGGCGCGATCCGTCTGTTCCAGGTAGCGCCCCATCTGCTGCAGCGTCTGCTCGCGCCCTTCAAAGTGCACCGTCATCGCGGCCTGTACCTTCTGGTACTGCTGATCCAGCTTTGCCTCTTCGACCTGCAGCGGGACGTTTTCCGGACGGAAGAGCTCAACGTCGTTTTTCGCCGCGCGTTTGAAAACCATCCAGCGTTTGGCCGGAAGCTTCTTGGCGAAGGGGCTTTTCAGAAAGAGTTCTTTCAGCTTATGCCAGTGCGGTTTCGCGCGCGGATCGATAGTCTCGATGAAATGCAGGTATGCCTTCTCGATCGCCGCATCATCGGTCTTGCAGGTCATGTTGATGTAGCGCTTCGCGCCTTCCTGATCCAAGGCCGCCGCCAGTTCGCCGCCGTCGAGAATCCAGCGCTCGAGTTCCTTCGCGCTCTTGATCTCAGCCGCCGCCGCTTCGAGTTTCACAAAGAGCGGCTCTACCTGCGCCCAATCGCCCAGGTCTGCAGCGGAGGGGATGAAGCTTCGCGGCTGAGCGGGAACGAGTTTTTCGAGGGCTTCGATGGCCATGAGTGGCTTCTCCACATTGATAGGGTGGCACGTTTGTGTTCGCGCGTCCGTTTGCGCGAACTCAAGCGTGCACGCACGTGTTCGCGCCTTCGTCTCCCGTGCCGTCGCCGGCGCGCGCACCTGCTTCCGACGATAAAAGATGCACGCGCCGTGAGCAAGCACTTTGCATTGAGCATTGACGCGCCGCACGTCATCGGCTAAAAGAAATATTCCCGCGCCAAGCGGGAGCCCGGTGAACCGTAAGGCTCACCACGCCGAGGTGGCGGAATTGGCAGACGCGCTAGCTTCAGGAGCTAGTGCCCTCACGGGCATAAGGGTTCAACTCCCTTCCTCGGCACCATCTTAAGACACCTATGAAAAACGGCATCTTCAAGGCCGTTTTTTCGTTTCCGCGGCAAAAACCGAAAACCGTTCTTGTTATCCCAAACCGGATTTTTGAGACCTGGAGACTTTCGCCGCGGCTCCATTGGATCCATCCCATGTTCGCGGCATCGCCGAGCAGCGAGACCAGCCTGGTAGCCGCACATTACTTTTCCTCTTCTATAAGGCGCGTCTTGAAGCCGGGCGGGCTCTGCGTCTACACCGTGCGACATACCGGCGATCCGCACTACCGCATCGGTGCACATCGGGGCGAGGACATGTACGAGATCAATGAGTTCATCGTCCACTTCTTCACGCGGGAGAAGGTCACGCAGTTAGCACGGGGGTACGAAATCGTAACCATTGACGAGTTCGAGGAAGAGCGACTCCCGAAGCGGCTGTTTCGGGTGACACTGCGGAAGGCGCACGCACAGTAAATGCGCCCAGACTTGTGCTTTGCCTTCATACGGCCGGAATGATAAAGCTACAGTCTGTGTTCGCGGATGTTCAGCATTTCACCAAGAGCCTTCAATGCCCCAAAGTTTGATCCTATCGCCTACGGCCGACCCCAAACGTTTCCGCGCGCCGACCGGACAAATCCTCACGCCGCCCGCAGACTGGGACCGTCTGCCGCCCGGCGATGCCGGACTGACGCGCCGGGTGAAGCTGGCCGGGCCATCGTGGCAGGTCGTCGAGAAGCGCGGGAACAAAACGTTCTCTCGGGGGCTATGGGCACCGGCCGTGAACATTGCCGCCGCCCAAGCCGCTTTAGAACAGGAGCGATCCACGCCAGAGTACGCGAAGCGAAGACAGGCCGACCTTCGTCGCCGGGAACGAGAACAGCAGGTGTATGTGGGCGAGTTTGCGTTGGCAGTGCTACAGTTCTTGAACTTCGCGCCGCCTTACCGCAGGCTTGCCCTCAAGCTGGCGGAGGCGGTCGCAGCGCATGCCACTCCGGTCGGCAGCGGAACCGTAGCGCGGACCGAACGCATTCCCGTTGAAGAACGTGCCGAGGCGGCGGTAATTGCGTGGATGCGGCACCAGACAACGGCGTATGACGAACTGAAGATCGCCAGAGTGAAAGGACTGCGACACGAAGTCCGTCGCGAATTGGCGGAGATTTCGAGAGAGTTGCTGGATGGCCACCGGGATGGAGTTATTCACACCGCGGGCGAGTGTCCGCTGTGCCGGGCGATGGGGATGTAATCTGATGCGAACTTTCTGTCGGGCGGCACATAGGACGACCAGAACCTCTTCGTGCGGCGCCGGACGTTGTCTTGCGCTGCCAGTCTTGGCCTGGCTCAGCCTCACGGTTTGGTCGGCTGAGACAACGGACGTGCCGCTTCCCACACCGGCTGACGCCGTCGCAAGGAAGTCCCGAGTTAGCGAGCCGGTGCCTGGCTTCGTCTTCGACATCGAGGATGGGCTCTATACCACCGTTACAGCCGATAGCTTTCCGGAGCCGAAGATCGCCCGTGAAGAGAAGATCAGGCTCAAGCCCGAGGGGTTCGCGAAGGACATTGAGGTCCGCGTTCTCTGGGCACCCGACCGCAAGCCCCTCGCCGTGCTGATCCCCGGCCTGGTGGACGGCGGGACTGACAAACAGACGCAGCTCTGGAAGTCCTATCTTCACGCAGCGGGTTACCACGTCCTAACGTTCGATTCGCCTTTTCTGCCCACCTTTAACACTCGCTCGCGCCACGGTGTCGCGGGTAATCTGCTCGAAGAAGCCAAACTCGTCGCCAATCTCGTTGCCGCTTTCCTGGGTCATCCCAAGACCAAGGGGCGCGTGACTCAAATGGGCTTGGTCGGACTGAGCTACGGTGGGACGCTGGCCCTGAACATTGCCCGCATGGCCGCTGAGAATCGGTCTGCAATTCGCCCGCAACAAGTTCTGGCTTTCTCGCCGCCCGTGAGTATGCGGACGGCGGCGCGCATTCTGGACACGTTCTATGCCGAGAACCGCTGGAACTACACGTTGGTAGACATGGCGAAGGACTTATCGGAGCACAAACCTGTCCCGAAAGGAAAGGCGGTCCCGTTTTCTGCGGCCGAGATGCGAGCGGGCATCGGGACGATGTTTCGCCTCAACCTGAGAGGCGTCGTATTGTTCGATGATCGCGTTTACAAGCTGGGGCTCTTACCAAAAGAGCCGGATGAGTATAGGCGAGACATGGCGGGAACGTGGACGTTCAACCAGTTCATGGAAGAAATGGCCATGGCTTATTGGTCACGAAAGTCATCGTGCAACGCCGCAGAGTTCTGGACCGCTGGCGACCTCACGGATGTGGTGAAGGCGTGTCCAGACACAGTTCACGTGATCCTGGCCGAGGACGACCCGCTGAACGATCCGCTGGAGCTGAACAGGTTTTTGGATTCTGTTGACCAGGCTAAGCGCATGGTCCTGCCTCACGGCGGACATCTGGGCTACGCCCGCACCGAATGGGCCAAGAACCGCGTGGCCAAGTTGTTTCCGTAGGTGGAGCGCAAACATGGCCGACGTGCCCTTGAGCGAAGAAACGAAGCGCCGCGTTGCCCTTCTGTTCTCCGGTAGAGACTTGCAGGAAGCCACAGACTTGCTGGTGCGCGAATGTGGCACCAACTTGCCGTTCCTTGAGATGTTGAACGCGGAGCAACTGGAACGCTTCCGGTTTGCTGCCCTCAAGGTCAGTGACGGAAGCCTGGAAAAGCTTATGAATGCGCTTGTGATGGCCCAAACGGATTGGCGCGACCTGCTGATGGCCGCTGGATTCGGCCATGACCTAGGCGCGCACCTGAAGTGGGAGCCAACACCGCCGCGACACGATTGAGGGGACGGGCGAAGGACATTCACAACGACATCACAGCACCGTCCTGTAACACTGCTTCACAATGGCTTAAGTGAAGGGGGCGGGATTCGAACCCGCGACCAACGGATTAAAAATCCGTTGCTCTACCAACTGAGCTACCCCTCCGCAGTGTGCGGGAGGGCCGCTTTTGATTGCGGCCTCCGTAGTTCAAGGAAGGAATCATATTCAGCACGGGTCGAGATTCAACCGAATGATTGCGGAATGCAGAGCTTATTCTCACCGCAGAGACGCTGATGCGCAGAGTAGAAGTTTTCTGCAGCGACTTTCGCTGCGTCTCTACGACCAAATCCAAAGCAACTGGCATCTCGACTTTTGAACGACAGCATGTATACTGCGCGCTTACAACTTCAGAGGGGGCTGCTCATGGCAGAGATCAACCGGCGCAGGTTCATCAAGGAATCGTTGGCGCTTTCAGCGGGCGGAGCACTTGCCGCCGGGATGGGCGACGGCCGGACGGCCGCGGACGGGGACAAGCCGGTCGTGCAGACCGTTCCGCCTTATCCGACGGGGAAGATCGGCAACCTGCAGGTCAGCCGCCTGATCATGGGCAGCAACCTGATCACCTATTACGCCCACAGCCGGGATCTGAATTATGTCAGCAACCTGGCCCGGCATTACAATACTGAAGACAAGATCATGGAAACGCTCCGCATCGGCGAGCAGAATGGCATCAACACCATTGCCATCCATAGCGGTGAAGACTTCAAGCGCTTCATCGCCCGGCACCGCAAAGAAGGCGGCAAGTTGCAGTGGATGATCGGCGTCGAGTGCGGCGGCAATCAGCTCGGCGATTACGAATACGTGATCGGCGACGTGGTCGAACGTGGCGCCGCGGCGTTGTACCTGCACGGCAACGCGTCCGAAAAGCTGTTCAACGCCGGTAAGCTGGACATGATCCCGCAAGTCATCGAAGCGATGCGCAAGACGAAGCTGCCGGTCGGCGTGGGCTGCCACGATCTGCGCGTGGTCGAACTGTGCGAGAAGAATAAATACCCGTTCGATTACTACGTGAAGACCTTCCATCACCACAAATACGGAAGCGCTCCACGTCCGGACCAGATCAAGGGCCCGCATTCAGAGAACCCGGGCTACTGGTGCAAGAATCCGGAAGAGACGATCGAGCTCATGAAGAACTGCGAGAAGGCCTGGGTTGCCTTCAAGGTCATGGCCGCGGGCGCGATTCAGCCCAAAGACGCCTTCAAGTACGTTTACGAAAATGGCGCGGATCACATTCTGGCCGGAATGTTCGATTTCCAGGTCGCCGAAGACGCGCAGATCGGGCGGGGCATTCTGGCCGATCTGAAGCAGCGCGCGCGGCCGTGGAGAAGCTAACTACCGTTCCTTGTTCCTTGTTCCGAGTTCCTGGTTCGCAAGCGGTTTCGTTTGCCGCTTGGCAACTCTGTGCGAGCTTTGTTGACGAAGTTAGCTAGAAACCAGAAACTCGCCGTTACCCCAGCGTATTTCCATACCCCAGAATGCACACGCCGACGACCAGAATAATGATGCCTGTGATGATCAGCGAGACGCTCTGGCGGCTGGCGCCTTTCCATTCGCCAGCGCGGAAGCCGTGAATGTTGCCGACGATGATCGCAAAGGACATGAACGCGGCGTAGCCGATCGAGACGCCGATCTTCGGGTCGAGATTGTTGTATCCCAGCCCAAAGAAGACGATCGCGCCGTTGTGCAGGAAGGCCATCACCAACGCCAGCAGAAGCAGAAGGCCAAGGCCGGGTTTTCCGAAGTAGCCCCACGTTTTGTTTTTCGTCAGTTTGTAGACGCAGTACAGGCAGGATGATACGGAGCCGCCCCAGAGAATCAGCGCGGCCTGAGCAACGGCGGCGCTCCACGGTGCGTTGCCAAAAGGTGTCTGAGCCGTTTTATAGATGTCCCCGGCAAAACTTGCGGCCACGCCGTAGCACGCGCACAGAACTCCCGAAGCGATGCCGATGATCAGGCCGACCATCATGTTTGGCTTGCCACTGGCTGCATCAGCCGCGGACTGGTCTTTCTTCATGCTTTGTTCTTTCAGGATTCCCGCCCGGCCTGCGACAATCACGCCAAGAACGCAGACGGCCACGCCACCGAGCGTCACCAGACCCTGTTTCGTGCCAAACTTCTCAGGCGTGTGGATCGCCATCGGAGCGAGCGCGCCGAAGACGATCTGCGCGCCGTAGTTGAGCGCGTAGGCGAGCGAGAGGCCCAGGAATGAGAACGAGAGGCCGAGGGCCATGGAACCGAGACCCCAGAGGAAGCCGAAGACCAGGGGCATGATGATCGCTCGCGCGTTGTCCGCGTGAGCCGTGGAGAAGATCGAGTAGAAGTCCTTCACGAGCACCGGCCCGAGTGCCACGGGCAACAAGATTGTTACAAATGCGAAGAAGGGACCCCAGAGGGCTTCCCACGGGGCTTCTTTTGGCGCGTACTTGCTCGGCAAACCGAACGAGCCGCCGCAGACTGCGCCCAGCAGCAACAATGCGAAACCCGTCACCATGGGATTCATGCGTACTCTCCTCAAGTTGGCATCTTCACACGGGCAGCCAACAGCAAAGCGGCGGTGCCGCAGCCGAGTAGGCTGCCCGTGCCACACACGAGGGCTATTTTCTGCCGCTCGCGAGATTCCTTCCGATCAGGAAATTGTAGCTGTCGCGGACGGCGGCGAGCATGTCCGTTTCGCAACTATCGAGTTCCACGATCAGGTATTCGAGCGGGCCTTTTTCGGCGGCGCGGATCGCGGCGGCAACGTCCACTGTTCCCTTGCCGACGGCAGTCATGGGCGATTTCTTCTCCTGCGTCGCTGGACCGTCTTTGACGTGCAACAGCTTCACGCGGCGGATGTAACGCTGAATGACTTCGGCCGGGTTGGCGCCGCCGGTCTTGACCCAGTAGATGTCGAACTGCGGGCAGGCCTTGGGGCAGAGTTCCAGCATCAGATCGCCTTTTTGAGGCGCGCTGTATTCCCAGTCGTGGTTGTGGATTGAGATCGTGTAGCCCTTGGGAGCGAAGTGATTCACCGCGTCGTTGATTTTTTGGCAAATGGCGCGAATGGACTCTTCGTTTTCGAAGTCCTTCGGGCCGAAGCCGCTGACGAGATGCTTGTAGCCGAGGGCCTTGGCTTCTTCCTCAACCTGCTCGCGCTTGGCAGCATCAAAAACGGCGCAGTGAGCGCTACAGGCTTTCAGGCCGGCGGCGTCGAGCAGTTTGCGGACTTCCTTGGGCGTCTTGCCGTACATGCCAGCCATCTCGACGTATTCGTAGCCGATGTTGGCAACGGCTTTGAGCGTTCCAGGGAGATCCTGAGCAGCCATGTCTCGGACACTGTAGAGTTGGAGTGCGACAGGTTTGGGCACGGAGAGAACTCCTTTCAGAGAGAAGGTGGTGTGACGAAGGGGAAGCGTAGCGCCAAGCCGAGTGATGTCAAAGCCCGCAAGTATCAGCCGCCGACTCTAGACTCCTCGACGACTTGACTCTAGACTGGAGCACATGTTCATCGACGAAACCACAGTACACGTAAAGGCAGGCGACGGCGGCAACGGGATGGTCGGCTTCTTAAGGCTGAAATTCATGCCTTGGGGCGGACCGGCTGGCGGCGACGGGGGCAAAGGCGGCGACGTCATTTTCGAGGCGTCAAACAATCAGCACACGCTGTTGCCGCTGTATCGCAAACGGAAGATTCTGGCCATGGACGGCAAGAACGGACAGAACAAGAATTGTTCTGGCAAGTCCGCGCCGGACGTTGTCATTCAGGTGCCGCCGGGAACGCTGATCAAGAACGAAAATAACTCGGTGCTTTGCGATATGGTTGAGCCCGGACAGCGCTACGTTGCGGCAAAGGGCGGGCGCGGCGGGCGCGGCAATCAGCATTTCGCCACCTCAACGCATCAGACGCCTCGCTTCGCGGAGAAAGGCCAGAAGGGCGAAGAGTCAACGCTGAACCTGGAACTGAAGCTGATTGCCGACGCGGGGCTGATCGGGTTGCCTAACGCGGGAAAAAGCACGCTGCTCAGCCGCATCAGTTCCGCTCGGCCGCGGATCGCGCCTTATCCATTCACGACAAAAGAGCCGCAACTGGGGATTGTCGATGCGGGCGACTTCCAGCAGATTGTCGTAGCCGATTTGCCGGGACTCATTGAGGGCGCGCACAAAGGCGCGGGACTTGGGGACGAGTTTCTTCGGCACGTTGAGCGCACCAGCTTCCTTGTCCACATCGTTGACGCCGCGCCGCTCGATGGGAGTGATCCGATCGCCAATTTCCGGCTCATTGAGGAGGAGTTGCGGCTTTACTCCGAAACACTGCACAAGCGCTCGCGGTTGATCGTGGCAAATAAGATGGACCTGGATGAAGCCGCCGACAACATTGAACGCATGCGCAAAGAGCTGGGACAAGAAATTCTCGTCATTTCGGCAGCAACTGGCGCGGGAATCAAGGAGTTGATCTACGCGCTGGCGGCGGAAAAGGCGAGGCACAAGGCGGCCGTTGCGGGAACATGGTGAGAGAAGCGATGTGTGCACGGGCAGGCCGAATGGGTTGCCCCCTAACCCCCTCCCTCGCGGGGGAGAGGGGAACCGGAGCAGACCTACCCGCGCCTCACGCGCGTTGTTCAAAGATATAATGACGAGAACATTTCGTTTTCAAACGGCTGTTTAGATATTGCGAACATTTCCGAGCGTGCTACGCTTAGCGACTGAATCTGTTTCTGCTTTTGGCTGTTGGCCCGTTTGCGCCAGCAGGGTGGCCGCGTGTAGCAAGAGCGCGGTTGTGAGGGGATAAGTCTTGAGAAATCCAGAGCTTGTGCCGTACGGCATGGCACGCGTTGTCTGCGTGTCAGCTTTCGTGTTGGGGCTGAGCACCTGTGTGCTGGCGGGCGAGCAACCCTCTACCGAAGCCCCCGAATTTCTCAACCCCGCGGAAGAGAGTTCTCCAGCGCCGAAGCCGGGCGCAAAAGAACGCGCGCCGCTGCCCGTGACGAGCCGCGAAACGCCGGAACAGCCGGTCCCCACCGCCGATGTGCCGAAGCCTGTCAGCAGCCAGGCCGCCGAGGCGTCGAAGGGCTATCATCTCGCTTTGGAAGCGGCGATCGAGATCGCGATTCTCAACAACCTTGGCCTGAAGATTTCCCGGCTGAACGACCGTGAAACCGACGCCGCTTACCGTGCGGCGTGGGCAGACTATTACCCGATCATGCGAACGGGGCTCAATCACGCCAATGCCACCGTACCGCGCGGCGTAGCCGATACGGCCAATGGCGGCACGAATACGTTCGATACGGGCATTACACAGCGGTCACCCTGGGGCACGACGCTGGACTTCGCGCTGTCGGAAAGCCGTGTGAACCTCGACGGCAAGAAGGCCATCGGACAAGCCGGCTTTACGTTGAGCCAGCCATTGTGGAAGGGCTTCGGACCGGACGTTGGCTACGCAGCCATCCGCACGGCGCGCATCCAGCGCATGATCTCGCGCGCGGGTCTGGATCTGGACACACAGCGCGTGATTCTGAACGTGCGCCAGGCGTACAACAACGTGATCAGCGAAATTCAGAATTTGGCGGTCAGTCGCCAGCAAGTTCAGTCGCAGAAGACATTCTTGCAACTCACAGAAGCGCGAGAACGGGCTGGGCAGGTGACAAAGCTGGACGTCTTCAACGCGGACGTGCAGTTGCACCAACGCGAACTGGACTTGCTCACCAACGAGCGCGCCCTGGAGGACACGCTGGACACGCTTAAACAATTGATGGACGTCGATCTTGCCGAGAAGCTCATCGTGGATGCCCCGATCATCAATTTTGGCGAACAGAATGATGCCAACGTGCGTTATGAATTGCAGTCCGATGAAAAGGCCGGCGTGGTCATGCTGGTGACGGTCCGAGACGGCAAACCGGCCGCCGACCCGAAGATCCTCTTCCACGCAACGCACTATGACGAAGGACAGATACTGAAGGAGGCGCTGGACAATCGTCTGGACCTTTTCAACAGCCGGCGCGCCATGGCCGTGCAGAAGGTTCAGGTGCTGCTCGCCAAGAACGGGCTCGGCCAGCAGATCGATTTGGTGGGATCCTTCAACCACAACGCCAACGGGCATTCTATCTTCGAAGGCGGCGGACATGCCGACAGCGATCAGTGGAACGTAGGCGTCAATGCCACGTTCCCGTGGGGCAAGATCAAAGACCGAGCGACGTTTGAGCGTGCCGTGCTGGAACTGGAGAAGCAGGAAATCGAACTGAAGCAGACTCGCACGGCTGTACAGTCCACCGTGCGCTCCAACATGCGCGCCCTGCGCGTGCGGGAACAAAGCCTGCTGGTACAAGGCCGGCTGGTCGAAAACGCGAAGCGCTCCGCCGAAGCAGCCCAGATCAGCTTTGATCGCGGATTGAAGGACAGCTTCGACGTGATTACCGCGCAGAACAATCTGCTGGCCGCCAAGCGCGACTTTATCTCCAGCCTCGTGCAGTACGCGAACGATCTGGCTCAGTTGGAAGTGACGGTTGGAAAGCCGACCGGCCGCGTGGACCTGAGCGGCCAGAGCGTGGGCGGGATGATCGACGCGCAGATTCCGGCCGAAGCGCGCGAGAAGGGCCTGCCGGCGCAGGCTCCGGATCCGACGCCCAGCCCGCTGGACGACCCCAAGAGCGACATTTCTGAATACCGCCGCGGCTACGATCCGTCAGACCACAAGCTGCCGGTGGTTGTCGAGCCGGCGCCGCCGAAGTAGCGCAATCCTCCTGGATTGCGAGCGTCGTCGTTAGTCAGTGGTCACTGGTGGTTGTTTGTGGGCTGTCTGTGGCGCGTGCGAATGATCAAACAACGGACCCGTCCTCTCGACGCCATGCTGCATTTCTAGAGCGAACGCAATCCAGGAGGATTGCGCCACAAACGCGAAAGGACGAGCGCAATGCTCGTCCTTTCGAAGACTTTGAAGATCAGCGCTGCGTTTACTTGAGGTGCGCGCCAACCAGTTTGGTCATCTCGAACATGGTGACCTGCTTCTTGCCACCGAACACCGGCAGGAGCTTATCGTCGGCGTTAATGTTCGTCTTCTTCTTCGCGTCCTGCAGGCCGTTCTTCTTGATGTAAACCCACAGTTTCTTGGTCACTTCCGTGCGCGGAAGCGGCTTATCGCCAACCACTTTGGCGAGCACATCGTCGGGCTGCAGCGGCTTCATAAACGCTGCGTTGGGCTTTCTCTTCGCCATGATCCCTTTCCTCCCCTATCGTTTGGACTGCCTGCACTGCAGGCGCAGCCCCCCTGAAAACGTCGTAACTATCCTCTTTTCCCCTATGAGAGTCAATACTTTCTCCTATGAAAATCGGCAAAAAACGGGCTTAACTGAGGGGAAATAGCACTTTTTCCCAGGTAAAAGGCTCAAAATAACACTTTTTCCACCTATGAGAGGGCTCTGCGGCGATAACACGCCAATTCCGGGAAAACGCGAAACCCGCTCAAATTCGCGGCTTGCGGAGCCCTTTTCCACCGGCGTCGGGATCGCGTCGCGGACTGCCGCCGGTCCCGCCGGCCGGCCCGACATCGCTGCCGCTTTCGCCTTTCTTTTCTTTTCCACTGCCCCACATCAGCCGCATCATCTCAGGATATTCTTCATCCACAGCGGTGAGCAAACAATACAGGCAGCGGCGAAAACCTTCGTAGCTGAGCGTTGCATCGTTGACGGGCACGTCGATTTCCGCGCGCACTTCGCCGTCGCCGGGGTCGTAACCGAACTTGAGCAGGATGTACTGCATGTTCAGTTCCATGAGGCGCTCAAGGATGCGCAACTTGTCCGGAATCTTGGTGAGGTTCAGGTAATTCGGCACGATGAAGCGCACGCGCTGCTTGTCGGCGTCGAACAAGACCATCGCGCGGTAGGTGGCATGGTCGCCGCGGAAGCCGGTGCGGATGCAGGAGGCTTCCGGGTCCAGGTCGTAACGCCACTCATCGCGGTCGAGATAGCGGGCGAGCGTTTCAAGCGTGACGAGAGAAGCCATGTCTCAAAAGCTCACCACAGAGGACACGGAGGAGACACGGCGACGATCGCCGCGGCAAAGTGCAAAGAAGACGGGGAGACAGGGGGACGGGGAGACGGGGCGAAACAGCAGCGCGCAGATCTCCACCGGCCGTAATGTGCGAGAGCCCAAACTTCTCCCTCCTGGGAGGACTTGGCACACTTGCGGTACAGAGCGAAGCGATAAATACCTTGATGAGTGCAGACTGGTGGAGGTGATGGGAGTTGAACCCACGACCTCTGCATTGCGAACGCAGCGCTCTCCCAACTGAGCTACACCCCCACTGCACGGGAGCTAATATCGCCGTGGAATCCGGAAAGTCAAACGGAAGTGAGGAGTTGGTGAATGGTACTTGGTGAGTGGTGGAGTGGTTGTCTCGCACAGCGCGCCTTGGTGCGCAACGCTGCTCGCCCGTGCGCCGCGGCCCTGCGGGCCGGGCGTTGCCGCTCCCTAACGGTCGCGGTTCTGATCGCAGTCGGACCGCCACTCCCTCCGCAATCCGCAAATGAATGTCATACGATTTGAAGGACGAGACACTTCAGGTATCGCCCCTGGTCGAATCCCGGCGGCGTGGGGTGGTCGGGGCCGGGGCCGCGGCGTTCTAACAGGACGGCGCGGCGGCCGGAGGCTCTCAGGCCCGCAGCGACGGTGCGTTCGAATTCGAGTTCGCTCACGTTGCCGGAACAGGAACAGGTGAAGAGCAATCCGCCGGGCGCCAGCAGGCGCACGGCTTGAGTATTCAGGTCGCGGTAGGCGGAAAGCGCGGCGCTCACATCGCCTTTGCCGCGCGCGAACTTTGGCGGATCGAGGACGATCAACTGGAAGAGGCGGCCGGCTTCGCGCAAACGCTTGAAGCCTTCGGGCCATTCGGACTGAAGGAATTCGGCCGGCACGGACGCCGGCGCTACCCGCGACAGGTTTTCGCGCGCGAGGTCGAGTGCGTCGGCGCTGGATTCGATCAGCGTCACGCTTTTCGCTCCGCCACATGCGGCGTGCAGCGAAAAACCGCCGCTGTAGCTGAAGACGTCGAGCACATCGCGGCCGGCGGCAAGCTCCCCGAAGCGGCGGCGGTTTTCGCGCTGATCAAGAAACAGTCCGGTCTTCTGCCCGCGGCCGGAGCGCAAATCGCACGTGATTTCGATGCCGTATTCCAAGACGGTGTGCGCAGCCGTCGGCGCGGTGCCGCGCAGAGGCGCCTCTTGCGGCGACGGAAGCTTCTCGATTTTACGCGTGTGCGCATCGCTGCGGTCCACAATGGCTTTGGGATGCAACCGTTTTTCGAGGGCGTCCAGAATCACGGCGGCGCGCCGGTACATCCCAGCGGTGCCGAACTGCACGGAAAGATATTCGCCATACACATCGACGATCAGACCACCGAGACCATCGCCTTCCGAGTTGATGAGGCGGTAGGCAGTTGTTTGTGCCGCCGGCGTTTCGCCGGCATTGCTCGAGGCCGGCGAGACGCCGGCGGTACGTTCGGCGGGCGGCAATTCCTTTAGCAAAACATCGCGGCGGCGGCGCAGTTCGGCGGTTTCTTCCAAGGCGTCCATACCGTATTGCGCGGCGAAGGCTTGGACTCGCGCGAGTTGGTTATCGAGCTCTTGTAGACGTTGCAGGAGTTTGGGATCGGCGTCAGCAGCTTCGGAGAGTGGAGCAGGCTGTCCAGCCTGCTTGCCAGAACCCGGCAGGCTAGACAGCCCGCCCCACTTCTGTTCTTGGCGGGCAGGGACGCCCGCCCCACCCAAGCCCAGCACTTCCGTGCGCAGGCGGATGGCTTCGTCGATGCGAGATTCGAGCAACGACTGGTCGATCGGCGTGTCAGCGCGGGTGATGATACGGATGGCGATGGCCGACGCGGGCGAATAGAACCCGCGGCCGATGCAGGTGCCGCGGTCGTCAACGACGCGGACCTCATCGCCAGCCTGCGGGGTAGCGCCGGCCTCCGTGCCGGCTGTGAAAGAACCCGGGCGGGCAGGGACGCCCGCCCCACCCTCGAAGCCAGCGATGGCTTCCGCGAAGACCCACGGGTGGCCGCCGTGCAGCGGTTTGGCGCTGCCTTTCTTCAACTTGGCTGAAGGGCAATCGTGGGCCGGCGCGCCGGCAGGTGCAGGCTCGGGCACGGCAACTCCTTATGTTTCGACGAAAAGAGGGAAGGGGTGGACACACCCCTTCCCTCTTTTCTTATGGAAGTCTAACACCGTCAGACGAGCAACAGAACTACTTCGTCTCGGTCTTCGGAGCATCCGTCTTCGGCGCGTCCGTCTTCGGAGCGTCCGTCTTCGGAGCGTCGGTCTTCGGAGCGTCCGGCTTCTTCTCTTCCTTCTTCACCGGGGGCGCTTCACCGCAACCAACCACGACGACGGAGAACGCAACGGCCAACATCGACAAAAGTACCTTACGCATTTCCTACCCTCCTCCAAAACAGTTGTCCCGCAGGGGACATTTATATGCAGTAGTTAGCTCATAACACAGCCTGAGAGCTTTGCAACAGCATTCTGAATGATATTTTCGGATTATTAATTGAAGGAGAAGGCGGAAATTGCCGACGCAACCCCTCCCCCGGCCCCTCCCCGATGCGGGGAGGGGAGCACGGCAACGAACGCAGGGGCAGGGATACCCGTGGTACGGAGCTTGAAGTTCGTGCGAGCGAATGCAGAATCCGATTCATGAAAACCATTACACTTGAGAAGCCCGGCAGCTTTCGTTTGCACGACACCGCCGCGCCTGTGTTAGACAGCAGCGGCGAGGCGATCGTGAAAATCCATCGCGTGGGGATTTGCGGCACGGATTTGCACGCCTATCGCGGCAAGCAGCCCTTCTTCAGTTATCCGCGCATCCTGGGACACGAACTGGGCGTGGAAGTTGTCGCGGTCGATCCGAACGATCGCGGGCTGAAGGCCGGAGACCGTTGCGCGGTGTTGCCATCCATGACTTGCGGACGATGTATCGCTTGCCGACGCGGAAAGCCGCAGTGCTGCATGAACATCCGCGTTCTAGGCGTCCACATGGATGGCGGCATGCGGGAACTGCTCAAGGTTCCGGTCGCGAAGCTCTTCCCGTCCACCGAGCTGTCGTTTGATCAGCTCGCGCTCGTCGAGACGCTCGGGATCGGTTCACACGCCGTGCAGCGCGGACAGATCGAGCCGGACGAAACAGTGCTGGTGATCGGCGCGGGGCCGATTGGGCTTTCGGTCATTCAGTTTGTAAAAGTCGCCGGCGCGCGAACGATCGTACTGGACATCAACGAGGACCGGCTGCGGTTTTGCCGCGAGAAGATCGGGATCGAGCACACGATTCTGGACGGGCCAGAGACAGTGGCGGAGTTGAAGAAGCTGACCAGCGATGAGCTGCCCACGACGGTGATCGATGCGACGGGCAATCCCGCGTCGATGACCAACGCCTTCCGGTATATCGCTCACGGGGGAAAGCTGGTCTTCGTGGGGGTCTTCCAAGGCGATCTTACGTTTAATGACCCGGACTTTCACCGCCGCGAGACGACGCTGATGGCCTGCCGCAATTCGCAGCCGCAGGATTTCGAGCGCATCGTCTCCTTAATGGAAGCGGGCCGCCTCGATACCACCCCGTGGATCACTCACCGCTGCACCAGCGATGAGATGATCGAGCGATTTCCAAGCTGGCTGGAGCCGTCGGCGAAAGTGCTGAAGGCGGTGGTGAGTTTTTAACGGAAAGGGTTCGGGGTTCGGGGTTCAGGGTCCAGGGTCCAGGGCCCAGGGTCCAGGGTCCAGTGAAGGCTGTTCAGTGACTGATTCCTGGCCCGTGGGTGTTTCACTCCTTTGCGCCTTGGCGCTTGCGCGGTTGAAGACTCGTCTTCCCTTGCCAAAAAGATGTAGGTTCATAAGATACCGACCAGTCGGTTTGTTTGGCTGGGAGGGCAGAGCTTTGTCATCGTCGCATACGTCTACGCGAACGTCGGTGCGGGGGGAGCAGACGCGGGAGCAGATCCTGGTGGCTGCGCGGCAGCTTTTCGCTACGCACGGCTATCACAACACGAGTGTCTGCGATCTGTTCCAAGAGGCCGGCATCAGCAAGGGCGCGCTTTTCCATCATTGGAAAAGCAAGGAAGACCTGGCACTGGCCGTATTCGAAAGTCTGCAAGCCGACTTCGAGACGCACTTTTTTTCAGTCGCAGGACTGGAAGGGCGTGCGCGCGAGAAGATCGAGAACCTGCTGCAGGCGCTCCACCATGTAAGTTCTGACAAACACTGGCTTTACGGAAGAATATTCGCGCTATGGTGCGCTGAATTGCAGCCGGACGGTGGCGGGGTCGGCGTGGCCGTACATGCTTTGCGAGCTCGTTGGCTGCACATGTGGCAAGAGCTGATACGAAAGGCGCAGCAGGAACACGACCTGCGAGCAGATATTTCGCCAGAAAATTTGAGTTTTCTTGTGGTCAGCGCGATTTCAGGCGTCCAACTGATGAGCGAGAGAGAAGGAACGGTAAACCGGGCAGGGCTGGAGACGTTGCGGAGAACTTTGTTAACGTAATCTTCAGAAACAGCGAATAAAACCGACCGGTTGGTCGTTAAATACATTGACTGACGTTCGACTAAGTGGTTAAGTGGAATAGAAGAGGGGCGTAGGGAGTTGTTGAAAAGAGATTGAGGAGATCGCTGCACCCGGTTGTTACCTAGAGAGACGGAGTCCCTGGAAACCCCTCCTCCACATCCGTCTAAATGGGTAACAAACGGGGGCGGCGACTGAAACGAAAAGGTGAGTCTGGCGAAAGCTTTCCAATGGCGCGGGAGATTGAGTCGAAGACCGAGGCTACCAACCGAAGTAAAAAGCATCACTACAGTAACAACCCTCGAGTGTAGTTCCTAACATCTGCAGTACCTTGAGGCTTCGGTGTCCGGCCCCTTTTCTCGCGCTAACACCTTCCAGAAACGCCCCGGATTTTCCGGGGCGTTTCTGTTTTGTGCCGTCCCCTCTCCCCTTGAGGGAGAGGGCCGAGCGAGCGAAGCGAGACCGGGGTGAGGGGTCGGTCTGCCGCAGCGCCTTCGGGTTTGCCGAACGCCCCTCACCCGGCGCTTCGCGCCACCTCTCCCGCAAGGAGAGAGGAGACCGCCTCCGCGCTCGCAGCGCTCACGTGTACGAGGTAAACTCCACGACCGCTGATTTGGATTTTCCGTGGAGGAGCCATGCGATTTTTTGCAAAATTACTGAGTGTGCTGTTCGTCGCGTCCGCGTGGGCGGGTGAAGGCATCGAGGCCCTCAAAGTCGATGTCTGCGTTTACGGCGGCACGTCGGCCGGAGTGATCGCCGCGGTCGCGGTCGCGAAAGCAGGAAAAAGTGTCATCTTGATCGAACCCGGCCGGCACCTGGGCGGCCTCAGCAGCGGCGGGCTCGGCGAGACGGACATCGGCAACAAGATGGTCATCGGCGGCCTGTCGCGTGATTTCTACAAACGCATCGGCAAAGCCTACGGCAAGGAAGAGGCGTGGAAGTTCGAGCCGTCGGTGGCCGAGAAGGTCTTCGATATTCTCGTCGCCGAGAACAAAATCCGGGTGCTAAAAGGCTACCGCCTGAGCGCGGTCGAGAAGAATGCTGCGCACATCACGCGCGTTTTCCTTGAGCCCGCGCCAACCGACGATATCAACGCGCCTATTACAAATTTACCTCAAAAGCAACCTATTCCGATGCAATCCGTCGAAGCCGCCGTTTTCATCGATGCCACCTACGAAGGCGATCTGATGGCGAAGGCGAAGGTCAGCTACGCGGTCGGACGCGAGGCGGTCAGTAAATACAACGAGCCGCTCAACGGCGTGCGCGAGAGAACTCCATCGCACCAGTTCGGCGTGAAAGTCGATCCGTATGTCAAGCCCGGCGATGCGGCCAGCGGATTGATCCCGTTCGTCCAAGCCGGAGATGGCGGCAAGCCGGGCGATGGCGACGCCAGCGTGCAGGCGTACAATTTCCGTCTGTGCTTGACGCAAAACGCCGACAACAAAATCCCGTTCAGCGCGCCGCCCGGCTACGACGCGGCGCGTTATGAACTGATGGGGCGCTACCTGGAGGCGCTCGTCGCGGAGAAAAAGCCGCTGACGCCACGGACGTTCCTGAAGATCGACATGATGCCCAACGGAAAGACGGACATAAACAACAACGGCGCGGTCTCGACGGACTTCATCGGGCAGAACTACGCCTATCCGGACGGCGACTATTCCACGCGCAACAAGATCTGGCACGCACATCACGATTACATTAAGGGGCTGCTGTTCTTTATGGCCACAAGCGAACGCGTTCCGGCGGCTTTGCGCGCAGAGATGAACAGGTGGGGCTTCTGCAAGGACGAGTTCAAAGACACGGGCGGCTGGCCGCATCAGATGTATGTGCGCGAGGCGCGCCGGATGATCGGCCGCTATGTCATCACGCAGAACGACTGCGAGCACAAAACGACGGCGGATGATTCGGTCGGCATGGGCGCGTACAACATGGATTCGCACAACTGCCAGCGCCTGGTCAAAAACGGCGCCGTGCGCAACGAAGGCGACGTGCAAGTCGGCCCCAAAGGCCCCTACCCGATTTCGTATCGCTCGATCACGCCAAAGGCAGAGGAATGCGACAACCTGATCGTGCCGGTGTGCATCTCGGCCTCGCACATCGCCTACGGTTCCGCGCGCATGGAGCCAGTTTTTATGGTGCTCGGCCAGTCGTCAGCCGTGGCCGCATGCCAGGCGATCGACGAGAAGAAAAGCGTGCAGGAGATCGACATCAAGAAATTGCAGAAGACTCTGCAGGATTCGGGGCAGGTGTTGTATTACACGGCGCCGGGGAAGGGCAAATGAGCAGGGCAGTCACAGAACCAGGCCCAGAAGCTCAACCTCTGCGAGCTCGGAGCGCGGCTGTGTCGGCAGAGCGTGTAGAGCGTCGAGCCGTCGAGCTTGTCGTTTTGGATCGGCTGGATTTCTCTAGGGTCAGCAAGTAATCGAAGTAGGCATCGATCGTCTTATAACGTCGGCTCAACTTTTCGCGCACGCGTCGGCAGCGACGCATGATCTCGTCGTTATCGTTAAGCTCGGTACGGTTGCGCCTCATTTGAATTGAAAATCCTTCGACTTCTGGACTCTCGACTCCAGACTTTTGGACTTCTCGTTCAGTCTCTTTCCACCGCGATACTGATCCCCGATATCCCCGCGGCGCGGACGACCGAAATAACCTTCACCACGGAGTCATACGGCAGCGTGCGCTGTGCTTTCAGCGTCAGCATCTCCTTTTCGTGGCCTTTCAATAATTTGGGAAGTTCGACCGGAACGTCGCCGGGAAGAAGCGTGCGGCCGGCGCAGTGCACGCGGCCAGCGGAATCGATGATCACGGAGAACGGCGTGGCGTTCGTGCCACCGCTGGTCCCGCCGTGTGCTTTCGGCAAATCGACGTCGATGCCGTCCTTCAGCACGGGCGCGGTGATCATGAAGATCACCAGCAGCACGAGCATCACGTCCACCATCGGCGTGACGTTGATGTCGGCCATCGCCGCGCGCTTGCGTCTCCCCCGCCCTGCTCCAGCCGTCGCCATGCTCATGTCTTGCGGGCTCCTTCAGCGGCGACTGTGGCACGGGCAGCCTCTGTTGGCTGTTGGCTGCCCGTGGGCACGTTCATCACAACGACTTTTTCCGGCGCGGGCGCGGTGGCCGGCGCCTGCTTCATGTTTTCAGGACTCATCCCGGGCTGCCAGCCACTGGCCATAATCAGAACATCCATGCGTTCGATGAAGCAATCAGCGTTGTCCTGCAGGTCGTCGATCTGCCCGAGGAACCAGTTGTAGGCCATGACGGCAGGGATGGCGACCGCCAGGCCGGCGGCGGTGGCGATCAGCGCCGATGAAATGCCGGGCGCGACAACGGCGATGCTGGCGCTCTTGGCGTTGCCCAGTTCGCGGAAGGTGTTCATGATGCCCCAGACGGTGCCGAACAGCCCGATGAACGGCGAGGTGCTTCCGACCGTCGCGAGGAAGCCAAGCCCCGTTTGCAGCTTGGAAACTTCGGCTTTCGCCGTGTGCTGCATGCTGAGCACGACCATCTCTTCAGGCGCGGAGGCAGGACGGGGCGAAATGCGGCGCGCTTCGATCCCCGCCGGCATCGCCCTGTACTGCCGAGCGCTTTCCATCGCATGCACCGCGGCTTTGAATACGCCCAGCAGCGGCGACGCGCCGATGGTCAGTTCCGCCGTCAGGACGGTGCCGAAGGAATCGGCTTCGTTGAAGACTTTGAGGAAACGCTGGCCGTTGCGGCGGACTTCATAGAGCGCGCAGAGCTTCCACAGCACCAGCGTCCAGGAGATCAGCGAGAAGATCACCAGCAGGACGAAAACAGCTTTTTCAATGCTGCCGGAGTTGCTGACGGTGCGGCTGACCAGCGTCCAGAGATTCTCTTCAGCGCCACCTTCAACGGCCAGACTCAGAAACCACCCATGTCCCATTTACGGTTTCCTTTTTTTGCTTCACTTGCGGCTGCATCTGCGAACGTGCGCCGGAATACATACTTTAACGACGCGGGACGCGGAGTCACCTTCAGAAGTTACTTGTGGCACGGGCAGCCTCTGTTTGCAGTTGGCTGCCCGTGTCTTGATTCCTTCGCAGCACTGCGATATATCGCCAACATGGAGATGCCAGCGCCTCACCACAAGCGCATCCAACACTTCAACATCTCGTGCCACACACACTTTCTGACATTCTCGTGCTTTAGGCAAATGCCGCTTCTTGACGATGACTCCAGACGAAAGACCCTTGCGTGGTGCATTACCCGAGCGACAGAACGGCACCATTGGCGACTGGTCGCGTTCGTCTTCATGCCAGAGCACGTGCACTTGATCGCATATTCACACGAAAGTGGGGCTCGCGTCGAAGATCTTCTCTATGCGATCAAGAAGCCGTGCTCCAGCCGAATCAAACGCGATCTTGAGCATTCAGGGAATCCGTTGGTTGAGCATCTGACAATCCAAGAACGACCAGGAAAGCTCTGTTTCCGTTTCTGGCAAGAAGGGCCTGGCTTCGATCGAAATGTGGACGAGGTAAAGGCTGCTGTTACGGCCGCCGAGTACATTCACCACAACCCTGTTCGACGAGGGTTGTGCGCGTCACCCGATCAATGGCGCTGGTCAAGTTGGAAGTTCTATCATGAGCCAAAGCTGCCTGTTGACGGCGCATTGCCTCGCATTGATGGATTTCCGACATGAAAGCGGGCAGCCCAATGGGCTGCCCGCTCGATCGCCAACCGCACGGGCAGCCAACAGCAAACAGAGGCTGCCCGTGGCACATACAAAACAACAACTATACTTCCGCGCCGCTGGCTCCTGCCTCGATCTTCTTCGGAGCCGCAGAGGGGGCGACGATACCGCCGCCGAACTTGCGGTACCACCAGATCATCAACGGGGAGGCGATGAAGATCGAGCTGTACGTTCCGACGGTGAACCCGACCAGCAGCGTCCAGGCCATGCCGCGGATCGTCGGGCCGCCGAAGATCAGCAGGCTGACGTCGGCCAGCAGCACGGTCAAGCTGGTCAGGATCGTGCGGCTTAGCGTTGCGTTAACCGCTTCGTTCACGATCTCCTCATAGTCGCGCGTCGGATGCGCGGCCTTCACTTCGCGGATACGGTCGAACACCACGATCGTATCGTTGACGCTGAAACCAATGATCGTCAGCAGCGCGGCGACGATGTTCAGGTCGATCAGGATCGGGAACAAGCCCAGCTTGTGCGCGAGCACCACACCGCCTGCGGCGATGATCACGTCGTGGACGAGGGCCACGATCGCGCCAAAGCCCCACGCTCCGGAGAATTCAAACCGGAACCAGATGTAGATGAACACGCCGAGGTTGGCGATGATCAGCGCGATGAGCGCGTCGCGGCCCATTTCGCTGGCCACCTGCGCGCCGAAGCTGTTCTTGCGCGAGATCGGCCCGCCCACGCGGCCTTGCATGCGAGCGGATTCGATGATGCCGGCGACCTTCGACTTGATTTCCGGCTGATCTGGCAGCGGAGCAACCGTTGCGACCAGATAGTCGCCATCCTTTTCCACCGTGTCATTGACCTGCAGGGCCTGCAACGGCTGCATCAGATCGATGTTCGCGGTGTCCTTGATCGCCTTCTCTTTGGCTTCGGCGAACTCCTGCTTGATTTGCGCCGGAGTGACGCCCGTGGACGCATCGAAGCGGACCTTTGCATCCTTGGCTTCCACTGTCACCGCCGGCTGCTCAAGGTCCTTGCCGAAGGTATCGACGATCTGCTTGTCCAGCGCGGCGATGATCGCCTGGTTGGTCAAGTGCGTGGTCACCGTGAAGCTTCGGTAGGTTCCGTCGGCTTGTGGCGTGCCGAATGACTGCGCCAGCAGATCGACTTCCGGCCGTTCCAGCTTGTTCAGTTCGTCCGCGGCGTTCTTCTTCACGCCAGGAATGATCTTGTCTTCAACCTCCTTACGCACCTCGTCGATCTTCTTGCCCTTGCCCGGAGCGAAGTTGAACTGCACCAGCGTGCCGCCGGTGAAGTCCACGTCGTAGATGCCTTTCACCGTGCAGACGGCAACCAGCGAGATGACGGCCAGGGACACAGTGATCGTCATCCAGACTTTGCGCCAACCCATGAAATCGATGTTCGTGTGGCCGAAGAACTGCATGAACTTGAAGGTGTTGACCACATCCCGGCTGACCAGCCACTCGGTCATGATCCAGTTGAGCCACAAGTTGCAGAATAGCGTGGTCAAAATACCGATGGAGAGCGTGACGGCGAAGCCGCGCACCGGACCGGTGCCCAGGTAGTAGAGCACGACGCCGGAGATCAGCGTGGTCAAATTACAATCAATGATCGTCAGGAACGCTCGGTCGAAACCGTGCGTGACGGCCAGTTTCAAAGGCCGCCCACGTGCCAGTTCTTCGCGCAAACGCTCCAAGATCAGCACGTTTGCGTCCACGGACATGCCCAGGGTGAGCACGATACCGGCAATGCCCGGCAGCGTCAGCGTGGCCTTAAAGAAGCCCATCGCACCGAGCAGCATGACGATGTTGAGGATCGTGCACAGAGCGGCGATGGCGCCGGAAAGGCGGTAGTAAACCAACATGAAGACGATGACGACGACCGTGCCGATCACCGTCGCCTGCATGCCGCTTTGGATCTGTTCGCGGCCCAATGTCGGACCGACGGTGAACTCGTTTTCGTACTTCACTTCGGCCGGCAGCGAGCCCGCGGTCAAGACGCTGGCCAGTTGCTCGGCGCTCTTTTGATCGAAGTTGCCGCTGATGATACACTCGCCGTAGATGGCGTCCCGGATGACCGGCGCGGAGTGCGCCACGCCATCGAGGACGATGCCCATCTGCTTGCCGATGTGCTTGCCGGTCATTTCGCCGAACTCAGCGCTTCCGGCCGGACTGAAGACAACTCGAATTTCGTACCCGCCGGTATCGCGGCTGTGCTGAGCCATTGCGAGCGTGATCTTCGAACCGTCCATGGCGGGGCGGCGTTCAGCGACAATCGGCTGCTCTTCGGCCTCGCCTTTTTCGCTGAATTGCTTTTCGCGCTTGATGATGAACTTCTGATAGCGCCCGTCTTTGGACAGACCGGTCGTGTTTTCCTTTGCCAACACCTGCTGTTTGATCTCTTCGTTCTTGTCCAGCACGATGTGGAAGGTCAGGCGGCCCTGGGTTTCGATGGCCTTCTTGACGGCGGCGACTTCTTCGAGCGTTGCGCGCGGGAGCTGAATGCGCAGGCGCTGCTTGTCGGTGCCGTACGTGGTGACCGGGATTCCCTTGGTGCCAGTCGGATCGACGCGCTTGCGCACCACTTCGGCGGCTTTGTCCGGCGCCGTGTTGATGCTTTGCTGCATGCTCTCGATCTGATTCTGCTTCTCGCGAATGATCTCCTCATCCGTCATTACGCGATCGCCGCGCTTCTTCAGGGTATCTGGAATGGGTTCCTGCTTGTCCTTCCATTTCTTCAACGTCTGCGCTTCGGCGTCCATCACAGACTTGGTCTGTGAGTAATCCAAGCGGTAGATCAGTTCGGTCCCGCCGGCGAGGTCGATGCCCATCGGGTACTTGTTCACGCCACCCGGCCAGGGCTGGAAGAGATAGGTGAAGTAGGAGCCGAGAATGCCGATCAGGCCCATCGCGAACATCAGGCGCCCGGTGTACTTGCCAAAGAACTTGCGCAGCGTGTTCATCATGACAACGAACACCGCCACCATGCCGACAATGAACGCCAACCCCGGCCATGTCGCGCCGAAGTGGTAAAAGCCGTATGACAATCCGCCAAATGCAGCGAGCATGATTGCGAAGAGCAACAAGCCCGCAGACATAATTCCGCCCAGACTGGCAGCCATGTCTTTGTCTCCTTGTTTTCTTTAAGTTCAAATTGACCGGCCGAATCAGCCGCATCATGAAATCGAACGCTAAGTGCAACTGCTTTCAACACAGAGGCACAGAGAACACAGAGTTCTCAGAGAGGAAATGAATTTCAGGCAGGAGGACCGCAGCCAGGTGGCTGGGGAAGAAAGAAGAGGGGATGGAATTCGGCAATGCTTGTCGCGACGGGACAGGCGGGACGGCTGATTTCAACGAGCGGGATCGCGGCGGCGACTTCGGCGCTGCCGACGTGAATGCGGGTGGCTTTGTCCCAGTGATCGGCAACCGGCTTCAGGATGCGCGGAGCCTTCTGCTGAGTGCCTTTGGTGTCTTTCGCGGGAAGATCGGTGAGCTGATTTCCGAAGAGGACCTGGTAGCTGTACTGCGGGAGCGTGCCACGGGCAGCCTCTGTTCGCTGTTGGCTGCCCGTGCCGGAATCCACTTCCGCCACGCGCAGCATTCGGGCTAGCGGGGCGCCTGCGACGGCGAACATCAGCAACAACGAGCACATGTTGCGATGCGCGGACAATTGGGCAAAATGTCCTATGACGCGCAGCGCCGTGCTCAAGCGTGGATGGAATGCCGGACTTCGGGTCACTTCTTTTCGTCTTCCTGCGACTGAGTGAGGATGCCTTCGATAGCCGCTCGCCGCATGCGTATCTTAACATCCTTTTTGGGGTCCACCAGCAGAACTACGTTGTCGCCGTCAATCTCCACGACTTTACCGTAGATGCCGACCAGCGTCATGACTTCATCATTTTTCTTCAGTCTGGAAAGCATGTCTTCTTTGCGGCGTTGCTCCTTCTTCTGCGGACGGATGACCAGCAGCCACATGATGATGAACAATGCGCCCATCATCAGGATCATGGACATGAGCGGATTTTCGGGCGGCGGTCCGCCTTGACCGGGTCCGGGTCCAGATGACGATGGTTGAGACGTTGATTCTGCCAAGTTGATAGCCCTCTATGATGTGCGCCGGAATTTACCCGGCGTCCGCACTATTCCACGCTGACAAGAACCGGGCCGAATAATCGGCGAGTTTGCCGGCCTTGATGGCCTCCCTGATCCCGTGCATGAGATTAAAATAGAAGGCCAGATTATGCAGACTAGTGAGAATAGCGGCATTCATCTCGCGAGCAAGCAGTAAATGGCGCAGGAAGCCGCGACTGAAATTCTTGCACGTATAGCAGTTGCAGTCCGGGTCCAGCGGGATGTCTTCAGTCGCATGCCGCGCATTTTTGATGTGCAGCTTGCCGCGCGACGTAAACGCCAGCCCGTTGCGCCCGCCGCGCGTCGGCAGCGTGCAATCGAACATGTCCACGCCGTGAGCGGCCGCGAGCAGAATGTCGGCCGGCGTGCCCATGCCCATCAGGTAGCGCGGACGGTCGGCGGGCATACGGGGCGCCGTAAACGCGATCGCGCGATGGCTGTCCTCGATCGATTCACCCACGCAGAAGCCGCCCAGCGCCAATCCTGCGAGCGGAAGGGCCGCGGTGGCTTCCAGCGAGCGCTGCCGCTGGCGTTCATCGCAGCCGCCTTGCACGATCCCGAAGAAGTTTACGTTTTCCGGAGCAATCTCTTTGGCGCGGCGCGTGGAGCGTTCCGCCCAGCGGATGCTGCGGTCCACGGCGCGAGTCAACTCTGAGTCGGAGCACGGGAACGGCGGGCACTCATCGAGAACCATCGCCATGTCGGGTGCCAGAGCGCAAGAGATTTCCACGACAGTTTCCGGCGAAAACAAGCGCAGCGAACCATCTACCGCGCTGGCGAACGAGGCGCCTTCATCAGTAATCTTGCGCAGTCCGGGCAGGGAGAAGACCTGGAAGCCGCCAGAGTCGGTCAGGATGGGGCCGTTCCAGCCCGTGAACTTATGCAGGCCGCCGAGTGACTGGACAATTTTCTCGCCCGGCCGCCAGGCGAGATGAAACGCGTTGCAGAGCAGCACCTGCCCGCCGTGATCTGTGACCAGCCGCGGCGAAAGCGCTTTGGGCGCGCCGAGCGTACCGACGACCATGAACGCGGGCGTCTCAAAGCTGCCGTGAGCCGTCTGCACGCGCCCGGTGCGGGCAAGTCCGTCGTGATGGGTGAGGGAGAGGGTGAGCATTATTTGGCTGAGGGTGATTTCTGGTCGTGGAGGATCTTCTGTAGCACCGACGCTGCTTCAAAGGCGTTATAAGGCGTCCAGATCGGGAAAGTCGGCATCTTGTATTCGCCTGTCTCGCTGCGCGTCATGGTCGCGAGAAGTTTTTCGGCTTCGTGCAGAGCATTGGTCATCGATCACCTGCCGGTTCGGCGCGTCGCTCGTCCGCGGCGCTGCTTGGGTTTGGCGCGCGCCAGTTTCGCCTCTTCGACGGCGATCTGCGTTTCGACCTGTTCGAGAGGCACGCCACCTTCTTCACGGCGGCGTTCTTCGATCATCTTCCAGAACTCGGGGGAAGACTCGTAGAACAAATCTTCCGCATCCTTGTTCTGGATGCCCCAGACGATTGCGACAGGTTTTCCGCTCCGCGTAAGCAGAACTTTCTCGCGCTGCGCAGCGTCTACGATCCCGAGCAGATCATTTCCTTCGACAGGGGTTTTTCTCATGAAACTACATCCTCCGTCATTTGCCCGGAGCGCTTCGGCCTGATCGCGCGGACGTAGACAACCTTCTCTTCCTCACTTATATCATAAAAGACTCGTAATTGGCCAACTCGAAGTTCCCAAACCGGCTGTGTATGTTCAAAGCTTGGTGCGACGCCGTCGAGTCTCTTTCGATTTGCCGTGGAAACTCCAGGCTCGCGCGTCAAGTTCTCCCTAATCGCATCGGCAATGCGCCGACGCTCGAACACGCGAGTCTTCTCAAGTTCGCGTAGCGCTGTAGGCTTCATCACTATCTGGTAGATGTCACTCACACCATTGCGCGCTCCTCGTTGGCGCGGATCGCTTCGTCGATCTCAGCCTTGTGCGACCGCACATAGCCCCATGCTTCCGCGAGATCCTCAGCGCGCAGCGTGGGATATGCAGTCAGGATCTCCGCCTCCGCAAGACCTTGGCCGCGAGCCGCCTCAAGTACCCACACTGGAATCCGCGTGCGCACGATACATGCGTCTCCACCACAAACATCCGGGTGGCTCACAATTCCGGGAAAGACGCCACTCAGATCATGGGCGACCCATTCGAGAAGCTGCGCTTTCTCGTTCCGCGTCATGGACGCGAGCAGTTTTTCGGCTTCGTGAAGGGCGTTGGTCATAAGTTCACACCGTCATGATCTCTTTAGATTTCTTATCGAAGCGCTCCTCGAGCTGACCTTCGTACTTGTGGGTCAGGCTGTTGAGGTCCTCTTCGGACTTCTTCTCGGCGTCCTCGCTGACGCCGCTTTCGCCTTTCAGACCTTTGAGCGCCTTGATCGCGTCGTGGCGCACGTTGCGGATGGTGATCTTGTGCTGTTCGAGGCGGTCCTTGATGATCTTGATGGTCTTCTTGCGGTTTTCTTCGGAGAGCGGCGGGAAATTGAGGCGGATGATCTTGCCGTCGTTCATCGGGTTCATACCGAGGTTGGCGGCCTGAATTCCTTTTTCGATGTCCTTGATCGTCTTCGGATCGAAGGGCTTGATCACCAGCATGCGCGCGTCGGCCTTGCTGACCAGCGCCACGCTTTTCAGCGACACCACGCCGCCGTAAGCGGGGATGTCGGCCGTGACATGCTCCAGCATTTCCGGATGAGCCTGTCCGGTGCGAATGGTCTTCAAGTGCGATTCGTAATCTGAAACGCACTTGATCATGCGGTCTTCGGCGTCGAGCAGGATTTCGTCTAGATCCATGATTCCCCCTCAAAAAGAAAGTTCTGAGTTTCTAGTTTTGAGTTTTTAGTTAACTGAGCACTAAGAACCTAAAACTCAAAACTATCTCTTCTCGTCTCCATGCACCAACGTGCCAATGTTATCGCCCATCACTGCGCGGCGAATGTTGCCAGACTCCTTTACACTGAAGACCAGGATCGGCAGGTTGTTGTCCCGGCACGTCGCAATTGCCGTCATGTCCATCACGTTCAGGCGCTGCTCAATGACCTGCATGTACGTCAGATGATCGAACTTCTTTGCGGCAGGATTCTTCATCGGGTCGGAATCGAAGACGCCGGGCACCTTCGTCGCTTTCATCAGCACTTCCGCCTTCAGTTCCAGCGCGCGAACTGCGGCGGTTGTGTCGGTTGTGAAGTAGGGAATTCCCAGGCCGCCGGACAGAATCACGATGCGATTGAGTTCCAGGTGGCGCAGGGCTTTCCTGCGAATGTAAGGCTCACAGACCTCTTCCGCCTTGATCGCTGACATGACGCGCGTTTCGGCCCCCATAGTTTCCAGAGCGTCCTGCAAGGTCAGGCCGTTCATGATCGTGGCGAGCATGCCCATGTAATCGGCGGTCGCGCGGTGCAGCACGCCGGTCTGGCTGGCCTTGTCACCACGGATGATATTCCCGCCGCCGATAACGACGGCGACCTGAACGTTGAGCGCGCGCAGTTCGGCCACTTGGCGGCAGAGCACCTCGATCTGGTCGGGATCGACACCTTTTCCAGATTCACCACCCAGCATTTCGCCGGAGAGTTTGAGGATGATTCGCTTGTAATGAGGTTTTCGGCCATCATCGACGGCTGGCATGAAACCGGAGGAGGTTGCTTTGGGCTGGGAGAGATCGATGGACGCGACGGGCTTCTTGGCGCTGACGTTGCTCGGAGACTTTTGCCGTCCGCTGGGCATATCAGGGTTCCTCAGCGAGGTAGACACAATGTTAGCGGCACTGAAATGCGCGGCCTTTTGACCGCGCATTTCAGTGCCCACGTACGCACTATTCTATTAGATTACGCCAACTTGGAAACGTGCAAATCGTTTTACGGTCGCTCCGCCGTTTTCTTTCAGGATTTGAGCGACGGTCTTGCTGCCGTCCTTATAGTATGCCTGGTCGGGCAGGACGACTTGAGCGTAGAACTTGCCAAGCTGGCCGGTCGCGATCTTCTGAAGGATTTCGGCCGGCTTCTTTGAATTTTTTGGATCGCTCTTGAGCTTCTCGGCGATGATTTCGGTTTCTTTCTGCACGTGTTCGGCTGGAACTTCCTCGCGCTTCAGGAAGTTCGGTTTGGCGAAGACGATGTGCATTGCGATGTCTTTGCCGACCGCCCTGGCCTGCTCCCCCGTCACGCCTGCGAGTTCAACAACCGCGCCCTGCTTATTGTCGAAGTGGATGTAACAGCCGATATCGCCTTCCATCCGCACGACGCGCTTGACGGAGATGTTTTCGCCGATTTTGCCGGCCAGTCCTTTGACCGCGTCGGCGACGGGCGTCCCGTTGAGCGACTGCTGGTTGAGGGCTTCGACCGCTTCGATCTTCTGGCTGTCGGCCAGTTCGACGAGCGACGCGAGCATCTTCTGGAACTCGTCATTCTTCGCGGCGAAGTCGGTGTTGGCGGTCATTTCAACGACGGTGACTGTGCGGCCATCGGGCGAGACTTTATAGCCCAGCAGGCCTTCGGTCGCGGCTTTGGCAGCCATCGCACCGCCCTTTTCCATCCCTTGTTTGCGCAGCCAGGTTTCGCCGGCGGCAATCCAGGCTTCCTCGCCTTTTGGCGCTTCGGCCTGCGTTTCCACCAAAGCCTTCTTGCAGTCCATCATGCGGGCGCCGCTCTTTTCGCGCAGCTTCGCAACTAGTTGAGCATTGATGTCAGCCATTCCTCATCTCCTCCTTGTCAAAAGAAAATGATGAATGCGGAATGATGAATGATGAATGCGGCTTGAAGTGGCTACTGCCCGAATTCCAGCTAATTCATCATTCAGGACTCATATCATTCCCCATTCATCGTTATCGTTACGGTGTCAAAAGAAAAATTATGAATGCTGCATGGCAAATGATGAATATGGCTGGTCCTGCTTCCGTAGCGCCAGACGCCAAAGCAGCCAAATTCCGCATTCATCATTCCTCATTCATCATTGTCGTCACTAGCGGCCGCCCGCGGATACGGCGCCCTGCTGCAGCGAAGCCTGCTGAATGACGGCTTGCTGCTGAGCTTTGTGGGCGACTTCCGGGTTGGTCTTGCGCAGGTTTGTGCCTTCCGCGCAACCGTCAGCGACGCGGGCCACGACCAGATCGATCGAGCGGATCGCGTCGTCATTGGCCGGGATCGGCAGATCGATTTCGGACGGATCGGCGTCGGTATCGAGCATGGCGATGACCGGAATTTGCAGGCGGCGGGCTTCCATCACGGCGTTGTGTTCGACGTTCGGGTCGATGATGAACAGGGCGCCGGGCAGGCGTTCCATGGTGCGGATGCCGTCCAGATTGCGCTTGATCTTGCGCTTCTCGCGGTTCAACGAGCTCTGCATCTTCTTCGAGTACGTATTGATGGAGCCGTCGGCATCCATGCCTTCGAGTTCGATCAAGCGCGCGACGCGGCGGCGGATCGTATCGAGGTTGGTCATCGTGCCGCCCAGCCAGCGTTCAGCGACGTACGGCATTCCAGTGCGTTGAGCGTGGTGGACGATGATTTCGCGCGCCTGGCGCTTGGTACCAACGAACAGAATCTGCTGGCCTTCCGCCACAATCTTGCGGCAGAAGAAGTAGGCGGCGACGATTCCACGCACTGTTTCGCGCAGGTTGATGATGTGAATCTTGTTCCGTTTGCCCAAAATGTATGGTTCCATCTTGGGGTTCCAGCGGCTGGTGCGATGGCCAAAATGTGCACCGCACTCAAGCAAATGCTTGGCATTGACGATCGGCATTCTTGACGGTCTCCTTTTGAGCTCGCGTGCGACAGGCGCTGCCTGCCAGCGGAGGCTCTGGTTGCGCGCCGCAGTCCAGGTTCACGAGGCTTGAGGCTTGAGGCTCGGGGCTTGAGAGGGCGCGAACGCCGTTTCTCAAGCCTCAGGACTCAAGTCTCAAGACTTCGGGGGGTGTTCTGTTCACAGCCCCACTTCAACCTGGCAAGAAACTGCGAATGGCGCCCTTCCGGTGTTCGCGCGGTCTTCCCTGCACAGGCTCCCGCCAGACCGCCAAGCGAGAACGCGATTGAATATACAGGATTACGCCGTTGAATCAAAACGCAAATTGGTGCTTGGTGAGTGGTACTTGGTGAGTGGTACTTGGTGAGTGGTACTTGGTGAGTGGTACTTGATAAGTGGTACTTGGTGAGTGGTACTTGGTGAGTGGTACTTGGTGAGTGGTACTTGGTGAGTGGTACTTGATAAGTGGTACTTGGTGAGTGGTACTTGGTGAGTGGTACTTGGTTAGTGGTACTTGGTTAGTGGTGATCGCGGACACGGTTACCAAGTACCAGTTACCAAGTACCAAGTACCAAGTACCAAGTACCAAAATTGCATTAAATTCGGCATGGAATCTGATAGCTTACGGGCATGGGAAGTTCGCATCGTTTCGGTCTCGGTTTGCTCGCTGCGCTTTGTGTTAGCGCCTCCGTTGCGGCGGAGCAGATTGAAATCGATGTGCTCACGGGGCGCGCGGTGGGGCCCGTCAGGTTGCCGGATGGGGCGATCGCGTACACCGGGCCGGGACAGGAATTCAGCAAGCTGTCGCTTTCGCGTGACGGCCGGCTCGCGGCGTGCGCGGGTGCGGACGGCAAGGTTTATGTTTACGATGTGCGCAACAAGCTGGCGGCGGCGGGAGTGGTGCCGTCCGACAAAGATGAGCGCGCGGATGCCGAGCAGGTGCGGGGCGTGGCTTTCGCGGCGGATGGGCAGAGCGTTTTCACAGCCGGAAAAGAAGGCGTGATTCGCCAGTGGAGCGTGCCGGAAGGGAAGCTCCTGAAGCGTCTTCCCGGCAGCGTGGGCGCGGTTTCGGCGCTGCTGCTGACGCCCGACGGGCAGCGTCTGGCGAGTTCGGATACGACCGGGGTTCGAATCTGGGACGTGAAGACCGGGCAGCAGATCGGCCATCTGACCGGGCACAAAGTTCCTACTGAGGCGTTTGCAGGTCTCGAGATTAACGAGGACGTTGAGGTCAACATCAACGTCGAGATGACCGGCCTGCAGATCGACGCGCTTGCTTTCTCCAGCGACGGACGCGTGCTGCTTTCGGAGGCCAATGACGAGACCGCTCGCCTGTGGGATGCGGCGACGGGCCGGGAACTGCGCGTGCTGCCCGATCACGACGGTTCGGTGGCATCGGTGGCGCTTTCCCCGGACGGATCGCTGGGCGTTTCGACGCGCGGCAATCGCATGAACAGCCTTTTCGGGACGCACGATGAAGACCAGCCGATTGGCGGACGGCTGCGGCTGTGGGAAGTGGCCAGCGGCCGCACGCGGCACGTTTTTCTCGGACATCGCGGCGATATTACCTGCGTGACGTTTTCGCCCGACGGGCGGTACGTACTTTCGGGCGCAAGAGACCGTACGGTGCGGCAGTGGGAAGTCGATTCGGGCATCGAACTGCGGCGCTTCGCCATGGCCAGCGAACCGGTGGCGATCAGTTGCAGCGCCGACGGAGCGGTCGCGTTCACGGTTTCCACCGGCGAAGGATTGACGGAGTGGAACATCGCGGCTCCGCCGCTGCCGAATCAGACAAATGTCCCGAGTCTTGACAAAGCTTGGGAGATGTTGGGCTCCTCAGAGTTTTCCGATCGCACCGCGGCGCTGCGGCACTACCTGGGCTTGGGCAACGGAGCGGTCGCCGACTTAAGCCGGCGGTTGCAGACGCCGGCCGGCAGCGACGCGGAACTGGCGCAGCTTCGAAAATGGGTCGAACAACTCGCTGATGCCAATTACCAGATTCGCGCCAACGCGTATGAAGAGCTCGCTCAGCGCGGGCAGGCCGCGCGCGAAGTGCTGACGGGCGCACTGCGTTCTCCGGTCGCCGAAGTGCGGCTGCGGGCGACGGCGCTGCTGAGTGCGATCGGCGGCTCGGTGGATTGCCGCGGCGTGCTGGTGTGCGAGATTTTCGGGCTGCTGAAGACAGCCGAGGCACGCGCGGAACTGGCGCGGATCGCCGGGGCGGGGCTGCCGTATTCGGCGCATGGGCGAGCCGTCCTGCGTAGGGCAAAGTAACGCTACAAAATAACCCAAAAATAATCCAAAAGCTATGCAACATTTCAGAGGCTTAAACGTCAGTATTTGGGAGGGCTGGGGGGATACTCTGTCCCGAGCTGTGGCACTGCTTATAGGTGTTGGATTGCGGGGCTCAGGAAGGGCTGCACACGTGCAATTTTTTACAGCACGGAGTTCGTTGAATTTGGTGCTCGACGAAAACGCGCACATGTGCAGTTTTGGACAAGAGAAGAAGTGAGGGGGAATCGACGCACAGGTGCATTTTTTTACAGTAGTGGAGAAGGGCTCGAACGGCGTTCAACGGACGAGCAGCACCACCACACGTGCACTTTTTTACAGGAGATGAGGCGCTCGTTTGGCTGAAATGCGGGACTGGAGGCTCGCAATTCAGAGAAACGCGCTACGATGTGCACTTCTGGACAGAACGCTGGAGGGGATACCATGCTTACGCGAGCTGCTTGTCTGTTTGTGCTTTGCGGACTTGCTTCCGCGGCCAATCTCGCGCCGGACTTTAAGGACTGGCAGGCGCCGAAGGACGAGCACGCGTTCCGCTCCGAGAAAGACGGCAAAACTGTTCTCGGCGTTCGCGGCGAGGGCAAGGGCAGCGTGGCGTGGCGCTCGCCGGAACTGAAGCTGACGCCGAGCGCGACGTACGCGTTACGTTTTCAGGTTTCGGGCAAAGGCCACGGCACGATCATCAGCGGCCTGGATGGCGTGAACCGCGACTTTGGCGTGCCGGGCGAAACGGCGACGCTGGGCTTCAGCTTCCGCGTCCCTGACGGCGTAGCGCCGGCCGGTAAGGAGGTAGCGCCGGCCTCCGTGCCGGCCGTTCTGCACCTCGGCCACTGGGAACTCAACGGCGAAGCGGCCTTCGACAAAGCCGAACTGTATCCGGTGCAGGCGATTCACCGGCGCTGGACAGAATGGATCCCGAACGACGGAAGGTGGACGGGACGTATCGTGGTTCTCGGCGAAGGTGAGAAGATCGACGGCGGCGTTTACACCGACCTGCATCTGCTCAACTGGCAGGGTTCGACGATCCATCGCACGCTCTTTAAGCAGAACGCCGGCTTCAATTCGAACCGCTGGTGCTTCGGCCCCGGCGCGGAGGTCATCTACAAGCACGATCTGCCCGGAGCGATGAAAAGCGGTGAGCTGCGCGCGAACGTGAGCTATCACACCGGCGGGACGCTCGTCGTCAGCGCCAGCAAAGACGGCCAGACCTGGACGAAGCTGGCGGAGGCGACGAAGGTCGGCAGCGTGGAGGTCAAGCTGCCGCCGGAGCTGTTTCCGGCGAACGAAATCTATATCCGCATGCAAGCCGAAGGGGAGAAGGCGAACTGCCAGGTGGACAACTACAGCTTCAAGGCAGAGACGGACGGGCATTTGACGTGCGCGGGGGGCACTGCTTTGGTCGAGCTACGCCAAGTCTCTGGAACTTGGGAGGTCGAGAGTTCGAATTGCCCATGCCTACCTTGCTCGGATTTCAAAATGCCTCGATTCAGTTCTCCCGACGAATTGAGCTTCTCGTTTCGATGCCCCGGAAAGGCCGAGCGCAAGCTGAATCTCTCCGTATCCATCGATGGCCTCGCGTGCGAGAAGATTGATACAGTCCAGGTGCCGGCCAACAGCACCGGCTGGTTTACACTCCGCGACTACGATATGTTTCTATTTAGACGCTATGGGGTACGACTTGTTGGCTACGACAAGCCGTCCAAGGAGGAGGAACAGTATCTTGACCACAGCCAAATATCGCATCGCATCAATCTACCCGCCGGTGCGCACTCGATCGGCATCACCGCGCGTGACGAGAACGGAGTCGCCTGCGAACTTGCATTGCAGGTGCGCCGCACCGTGCTTTCGGAATCTACTTACGGTTCTATCACCTCCGAGGACGCCGGTGGTGTGGTGACATGGTCGTGCGAGACGGCCTGGAAGCCTGGAACTCACCGAACAGCGCCGCGAACATCGACCAAAGCCGGCATGCAGATCGAGGCCGCGCGCGGTGAATACGAAGGCGTGCAATTGGTTTTCAGCCCACCGAACGCCGACCAAGTGCTGGAGAAGATCGATGTCGGCGACCTCAAGCACGACGACTACCGCATCCCCGCATCCAACATCTCCCTCTACGAAGTCGCCTACGTGAAGGTCGAAAACCCGACGGACTATCTTGGCGAACCGGGGGAGTATCCCGATCCGCTGCCGCCGCTGGTGACGCCGCTGAAGCTGAAGGCGGGGCGCAACCAGCCGATTTACATCCTCGTGCATGTGCCGGACGACGCGCCGGCCGGCGACTACAAGACGAAGATCAAAATCAAAACGGACAAAGGCGACGGCGACGTGCCGCTCACGCTGCATGTCTGGGATTTCGCTCTACCGAAGGAGACGCAGCTACGCAGCGGGTTTGGGCTGACCGTGAACGAGATCAAGCGCTATCACCAGCTCAAGACGAAAGAGCAGGAAAAGGAAGTCTACGAAAAGTATCTCCGCAACTTCGCCGAACACCGCATCGCTCCGTACTCGTTCTACGACTTCGCGCCGATCCAGATCAAGTTCGACGGCAAGGGCGCGGAGCGCAAGGTGGCGCTGGACTGGAGCGCGTTCGACATCGAAGCGAAGAAATATCTGAGCAGCGGAATGTTCAATGGCTTTCAACTTAACATGCACGGAATGGGCGGCGGGACGTTTTTTGAGCGCGCCGCCGGCGAGTTCGGCGGCTTCAAGGCGGGAACGGCGGATTACGACCGGCTCTTCGGCGACTATGCAAAGCAGCTCGAATCGCACCTGCGCGAAAACGGATGGCTGAAGCAGGCGTACATTTATTGGTTCGACGAGCCCGACAAGAAAGACTACGACTTTGTGATCGAAGGCATGGACCGCATCAAGAAACACGCGCCCGGCCTGCGACGGTTGCTCACCAAGCACCCCGACGGAAATCTGCCGGGACACGTGGACATCTGGTGCGGCCTGACGCCGGAATGGACACAAAAAACAGTCGCGGAGCGCAAGGCAGCCGGCGATGAAGTCTGGTGGTACATATGCTGCGGGCCGAAGGCTCCGTACATTGGCGAGTTCATCGAACACCCGGGCGTCGAGATGCGGCTGTGGCCGTGGCAGTCGTGGCAATACGGGGTGCAAGGGATTCTGGTCTGGTCCACGAATTATTGGACAAGCGGCACGGCGTTCCCCAAGTCGCTGCAAGATCCCTGGCAGGATCCGCAGAGCTACGTCAGCGGCTACGGCACGCCGGTGGGCGCGAAGCAGTTTTGGGGCAACGGCGACGGGCGCTACCTTTATCCGCCGCGCCGCGATCCGAACGCGCCCGGCGAACCGGTGCTCGACGGGCCGGTCTCTTCGCTGCGCTGGGAAAATCTGCGCGACGGCGTGGAAGACTACGAGTACTTTGTGCTGCTGCAGAAACAGATCGAGAAAGCTCGCGGAAAGGCTGATGAGAAGCTCCTTCAAGAGGCGCAGGCGCTGCTGACTATTCCCGAGAACATTTCGAAAGACACGACGCACTTCACGACGGACGTCCGGCCTCTGCTGGAACACCGGCGAAAGATCGCGAAGATGATCGAGCAATTGCAACGGAAGTGAGTGGTGGAGTGGTGAGTGGTGAATGCTGCAACGCTGAAATCTCCGAAAGGAATGGTCATGGCGATTCGTGGACTGATCTTCTTTGCAGTAGTGGCCAGCAGTGCGCTGGTTGCGGCGGAGTTCAAGCCGGTGGGCTGGCGCGGGGATGGGAGCGGGCACTATCCGGACGCCACGCCGCCGACGGTCTGGTATCAGAAGGAGAACGGGGAGTCCAAGAATATCTTGTGGAAGACGAAGCTGCCGTGTTACTCATGGTCCACCCCGATCATCGTGGGCGACAAGATTTTTACGCTGTCCGAGCCATACGACCTGATCTGCTTGAACAAGAACACGGGCAAGCTGCTGTGGATGCGCTCCTTTTCGCCGTATATGGGAGTGACGGACGCCGAAAAGGCTGCCAATCCCATCTTCAAGGAGATCGAGCAGGCCGTGGCCGAGCTGGACAAAGCCAACGAGGCCTTCCTAGCTCAAGGCTGGACGGCAGCGCTGTACAAACAGAAGAACGAACTATCGAAGAAGATCGACGGCTTGTGCCGGAAGGCTGACCGAAAGTACCGACTGCCGCCGGATTTCTACGTTGAAGGCTGGACCGGCTACACCGCGCCGACGCCGTGTTCCGACGGGAAGTTCGTGTACGTCGTCGGCGGCGACGGCGTCACCATCTGCTACGACCTCGACGGCAACAAGAAGTGGTCGGTCTATGAGTCGTTGACGGACGTGTGGGGCGAACATGGTTTCTTCGCCTCACCGCTGCTGGTGGGCGACGTGCTGCTGGCGCCTTCGACAAAACTGCGTGCGCTGAACAAGGAAACCGGCGCGGAGCTCTACCGATTACCTTTCATGAGCGGCTACGGGATGCTCTCCTTCCGCGCGAACGATACGGACATCGCGATCGCCGCGGGCAATTACTTCCGCGTGAAAGACGGCAAGATGCTCGTGGAACGCAAAGGCGATATGCCCGCCGGCATGGCGGTGGTTCACGACAACATGGTCTATTACGGCGCGGGGCACGTCAGCTTTGTGAAGTGGGAAGCCAAGGGAGAAGCGCTGACGCTGACGCCGCTCATTACGGAAGAATACAACCGCGTCACGTTGCCGCTGGAAGACAGCCCGAAACTGAAAGTCGATCAGACCATCACGGGCATGCAGACGGCCTCGCCGATTTACCACGACGGGTTGCTCTACTGTCTGGGAAATTTCGGCAAGCTGAATGTGTTCGATACGTTGAAGACCCGCAAAGCGGACGCGCTGGTATATGGCGCTTTTCCGGGATTTGATTTCAGAAATCCGTGCGGTCGAAAGACGCCCGGCGTCGGCATCGGCGCCAGTCCCGCGCTGGCCGGGAAGTACATTTACATGATCGATTCGGGCAACTGCACCGTCGTCATGGAGCCTGGACGCACGTACAAAGAAATCGCAAAGAATCCCATCATCGAGACTGTTCCGGAACAGATTTCAAATACCGCCGGAGCGAAGAACTATTGGCATGGACCGCATCAGGAGCAGACGGAGGCATCGCTGATTTTTGACGGGAGCCGCATCTACCTTCGCGGCGAGCAGTTCCTGTATTGCATCGGAGAGAAGTAGCGGCCCCCCTCACCCCTAACCCCTCTCCCTCGCGGGGGAGAGGGGAACCGGAGCACGCAATCCAGGAGGATTGCGCTACATTTTCTGGTAACGCGGGCCGCCGCCGCCTTCGGGGACGGTCCAGACGATGTTGCCGTAGGGGTCTTTGATGTCGCAGGTTTTGCAGTGGACGCAGTTGCCGGCGTTGATCTGAAGGTGGCCTTTGCCGGTAGCGCCGGGCGGCGGTGCCGCAGCCGAATCCGTGCCGGCCGTGATCCACTCGTACACGCCGGCAGGACAGAAGTTCTGACAGGGGTTGCCGAATTCTTGCGTGCAGCGATCAACGCAGAGCGCAAGGTCAGGAACCTTCAGGTGGCAAGGCTGATCTTCGGTGTGGTTGGTGCCGGAGTGATAGACGTCGGTGACTTTGTCGAACGTGAGCTTGCCGTCGGGCGTCAGACGAGCGTGTGGCACGGGCAGGCTGGCGGAGCGGTCGTTTGCTCCGCCAGATTGCCCGTGCGGAGTGCCATTGAACTGCGACAGCCGCTCCATCGTGGCCGCATCAGATTGAACCCGCAGCGGATCGCGAAGGCCTCGCCCGCCGGTGAGGCGCTGAGCGAGATCGTGGATGGCTCCGGCGACCAAGCCACGCGCGTAGCCAGCGCGCCAGTTGCGGACTTTATAGAGTTCTTTGTATGCCCAGCTTTTGCGGAACAGTTCGTCGAAGCGAGCAAGCTGCTTCAGGCTGAAGTCGCTCTGACCAAGAGCTTCGTCGATGGCTTCGGCGGCGAGCATGCCGGACTTCATCGCCAGATGAATGCCCTTCAGGCGCGCGGCGTTGAGAAAGCTGGCGCTGTCGCCCAGGATGCAGTAGCCATCGCCATAGCAGCGGGGCATCGAGTACAGGCCGCCTTCAGGGATGGCTTTCGCGCCGTAGCTGATGAGTTTGCCTTTTTCGATCAGGCCGCGAACGTACGGATGGGTTTTGAGTCGGTTGAATTCGTGATGCGGATCAAGGGTTGGATCGGCGTAGTCGAGACCGATGACGAGGCCGAGGACGAGATGCGTCGCGTCGAGTCCATATATAAAGGAGCCGCCGAAGCTGTTGCTCCGCGTTCGCCCGAAGCCTTCCGTGGTAGCCCCGGCCTCCGCGCCGGTGGTAGCGCCGGCCTCCGTGCCGGCCGTGGCACCGTCTCCCGGCATAAGTGTTTGCAGCGGGAAGCCGAGGCTGTGGACGACTTTCCCGGACGGGAACGTGTTGACGGGGAGTTCCCAGACTTCTTTTACGCCGATGGCGTAGGTTTGAGGATGAACCGCGAAGGCGGCAGGAGATGTTTCGATCTTCAGAGGTTCGGGGCCCAGCAGTTGTTTGGTCAGGCTGCCACGGACGCCTTCGGCGAGGACGGTGACTTTCGCGCGGATCTCCGCTCCGGGCTGAAAGGTGGCGCGCGGCTCCCCGTCTTTGCCGCGGCCGGTGTCGGCGCAGCGGACGCCTTTGACGGCGCCATTTTCAAGGATGAGTTCGCCGCCGGCAACACCTTCGAGAATCTCGATGCCGCGTTCTTTGGCTTGAGCGGCCAGCCACTGCGTCAGTTCACCGAGAGAGACGACGTAGTTGCCGTGGTTGTGCAGATACGGCGGAATGAGCAGCGACGGAATGCGGTGCGCTTTGCGGCGCGTAAGGAACAGGATTTCTTCTTCGGTGACGGGCTGGTTCAGCGGCGCGCCGAGCTGCTTCCATTCGGGGAGAAGTTCGTTCAGCGCGCGCGGATCGAGAACGGCTCCCGATAGCGAATGCGCGCCCGTGTTAACGCCTTTCTCGATGATGAAAATAACGGGTGGTTCAGCGCCCTGTTTGGTGGAGAGCAGTTTCTGCAACTGGATAGCACACGAAAGACCGGCCGGCCCGGCGCCGACGATAAGGACATCGACTTCCAATACTTCGCGATCGGGCATACGCTCCTCCTGAACGTGATTCTACGCCTTTGTGTTCGATGAAATCAAGGTGGTGGAGTGGTGTCTGGTGGTCTGGTGTCTGATGTCTGGTGATGATATGGTACGCTGTGGCACACAGCGGAGGGAACCATGGCGGGCCGGTTCAGAATCATCAAGCAGAGAACAGTGCTGAAATCGCGCGTCTTCACCGTGCGGGAAGAGACGTGGCGCGCGCCGAACGGGAGCACCTTTGACCGCCACACCATCCAGCACCCGGGCGCAGTGGCGATTGTGCCGTTCGACTCGGACGGACGCGTTCTGATGATCCGGCAATTCCGCCCGGCAGCAAACACGTGGCTGCTGGAGATTCCCGCCGGCACGCTGGAACGACGCGAGAAGCCGCTGGCGTGCGCGAAGCGCGAGCTGATCGAAGAGACGGGCTTTCGCGCTCGCAAGTGGCAGCGGATGGGCGCGATCTACACCGCGCCGGGATTCTGCTCGGAGCGGATTCATCTGTTCCGCGCGTGGGACTTGAAAGCTGCATTCGCGGAGAAGGACGAGGATGAACATATCGAACTGGCAGCGATGACGCTGCCGGAGATTCACCGTGCGATTCGTAGCGGCCGGATTTGCGATGGCAAGACGCTGAGCGCGATGATGCTGCTTCACTTGATGAATCTGGAGTCTGGTGGAAGTCTCGAGTCTCGAGTCTAACGGAAAATCCGGGAAGCATTCCCGCGGTGTGCTCGTCTACTATGATGATTTCATTCAACGGTCTAAACGGCACGGGCGGTACTGCACAATGTTCTTGAACCTCGAATCTTCGGCTTGCTCCTTTACTGTCGCCGCAGTGGACACGCCAGCCGTGATCGGGCGAGCGCCGGAATGCAAGCTGCGCGTCAACGGGGACGAAGTTTCCGACCGGCATGCGGAGTTGGCTTGCCGCAGCGGCCAATGGTTCATCCGCGACCTTGGCAGCCGCTCCGGCACGAAGCTTAACGGAAAAGTCATTGCCGAAGCAGCGCGACTGGAACATGGCGATGTCCTCAAGATTGGCGACCAGAGTTTCATCGCGACGGTGATGGCTAGCAATTCGATGGAGGCTTTGGGGGCGCAACTGGCGGGCGGCAAGCTGCGGGGCATGATCAAGCAAGCGACCGCACCCGCGGCGCCAGTTCCGGTGAAGAAAGCAGCGGTGAAATCGCCGTCATCGTCGGTGCGCTCTGTCGAGCCGCCTGCTGAAAAGCCTGCGGTCGCGCCCGATGTGCCGAAGGGCCCGCGAGTGCCCCTGCCGGCTCTGCGCGAGCGACGACGGTCGTCGCCCGTGAAGTCGTTCTTCGGTTTCCTGCTATCCTGCGCGGTGCTCTGCGGCGGAGCGTATGGCGCATGGCAGTTGTGGCTGCGGTACGGGCCAGACGCCGCACAGAATCCCGCCCGCGCGCCCGGGGAAAAGATGCTCCTTCTTCCGCCAAAGGAAAAAGCAACGGTCGTCAAAACCGAGACGACTGCAGAGCCGAAGTCAGCGAACACTCCCATTGCGACGACGCCGGCCAATCCTACCGACCCAGCGCCCGCGACAAAAGCCGCGTCCGAGCCGAAGCCCGAGCCAGCAACGGGAACCGAGCCGAAGCAGTAGACGCAAATCAACGCGCACAGTATTGCAATTTGAACCTCAGCAAAGTGCGGGTATAAATCAATTGGGATGGCAGACCCTGTTTCAACTCCAACTGTTGCCCCGCGCGGCGTGCTGCTCGTGTGCTACAACGCCGAGACGCTCGGCGCGCTCGTGGCGATACTGCAAAAAGCCGGCGAAACGGCGATGGCGCCCACCAGCATTCTGGACGCGTGGGAGTGCATCCGCACCGATACCGTCGGCTGCGTGGTGCTGGATCTGACGGGGCCATCCAGCGAAGTCATGGCGCTATTCCGCGTCGCGCGCAGTTGCAGCAAGGCTCGCGCGGTCCCTTTCCTGTTCCTGATCGACGGCGGCAATGTCATCCCGAAATTTGAACGCTACGGCGTGGAGATGCTCAGCGACGATTGGCTGGTGCTCCCCAGCCCGGCCGACGATTTTCTGAATAAAGTCCGAGGATTGCTGGCCGTGCGCGCCGCCCAGGTCGGGCCGCAATTCGGGGCCCGGCGGCAGGGTGCGGCGCCGACAGTACAGCCGGTGGTTCAGCCGGAAGAATTGCTGCGCGTGCCTGGGGCAGTATTTTCGGGAATGCTAGGCGTGCTGGACGTGACGCGCATCCTGAGCATGCTGGAACCGCTGAAGTTGACCGGCGTGCTCGATCTGACGGACGGAAAGCGCTTCGGGCAAATTTTCTTTATCAATGGCGCCGTGTACCACGCGGAGTTGCAGGACATCCAAGGCGCCGACGCGCTGTTTCTGCTCTTCCACCTGAAGAGTGGCTCGTTCCGCTTCGAGATCTCGGCACCCACGCAGAAGCGCACGATTGTCGGAAACACGATGGCGCTGCTGCTAGAGGGCTTGCGGCAGATGGACGAGGCGAAAGCGATCATCAAGTCGTTCCACGACAAGCGCGCGCCGCAGGCGGCGTCGGAAAGCGGAACGGCTCCAGCGACTGGCACGCCTCCGGCAGCACAGAATAGGGGGTAAGCGACTACGGCCTTCCAGGCCGTGAACACGGGCAGGCCGCCCGTGCCAGACACCATTTCGGCTTTCTTTCGTCTTGACGGTGTTGCAGTCATTCCCTATAAAGGCATTATGCCCCGGTTTGGGGCTTTCTTTGCGAGTGGGCGTGACCCTGAAGAGGTATTTTCAGCCCGGTCCGGGCACCGATCCAGCACAGTCTCCCCGCCAGACCCGGCCGTGATTTGTCCAGGGACACGGCCTATAGTTCTAAGGATAGAAATGGCAAACATTGCAGACATGGAACGCACGCAGCAACCCATTGACGTAGAGGTCAAGGCCTCCGACACGGGGACGTGGGCGAAAAAGCTTGAGATTACGGTGCCCGTCGCTGCCGTCGATAAGGAATTTGACGCGGTGACCGGTGAATTGGCGTCCGCGGCGCGGCTGCCGGGTTTCCGGCCAGGGAAGGTGCCGCGAGCCGTTATTCAGAAGCGCTTCGGCGAGGACATTCGCCGCCAGGTCACAGCGGACCTGCTGGAACGCGCACTGCGCTCGGCCATTTCAAGAGAGAAGTTGCCGGTCATCGGGCAGCCGGCGATTCAGCCGGAGAAGTACCGTGCTGAGCGCGGCCAAGCGTTTAGCTTTGAAATTGATGTTGAGATCAAGCCGACCTTCGAGCTGGGGCAGTACAAAGGGTTGTCGATCGAGCAAGAGGAGACGGAGGTACTGCCGGAAGAGATGCAGCAGGCGATGGACCGCATCTGCGACCGGTTCGCTCAGATGGTGAACGCACCGGCGGATCATCCGGTGGCCGAGCGCGACGTCGTCACTGGCGTACTGCGAGTAATTGTGGACGGCCAGGAAGTGCACAAGGAAGAAAGCGCTCAGTTGATGATCATGAACGGCCAGGTGCTTGGCGGTTTCGCGACCTTGCCGGACACGTTCCTGACCGGCGCGAAACCTGGCGACAAGCGGACCGCTGAAGAAACACTGGGGAATCACTTCCCCGTCGAAGCGCAGCGCGGAAAGAAAGGGACGCTCGAGTTCGAGGTCAAGAGCATTCAGGTGCGGCAGGCGCCGGCAATCGACGACGAGTTGGCCAAGAAGATGGGGCTGCAGACAGCGGACGAACTGAAGGAGAAAGTGCGCGCCTCACTGCTGGAGAAGATGAGCGAAGAGATTCACAACAAGACGCGCTACGACCTGCTGGATAAAGTCGTCGCGAACAGCCCGTTCGATCTGCCCCAGCGGCTGGCCGAAAAGATGTCGGATCAGACGCACGCCAGCAGCATGGAACGGCTGAAGTCGATGGGCATCGATCCGGAGATGCTGGGCCAGAACCAGGGCGCCTTTGTCGATCAGGCCAAGAAGCAGGCCGATAGCGAAATGCGGCGGTTCTTTGTCGTCGATGCGATCTCCGAGAAGGAAGGTCTCGCGGTCACCGACGACGATGTGGACGAAGAAATCGTGCGGATCGCTCGCCCGCGCAACATGCGCGCCAGCGAACTCTACGACAAGCTTCTTGAAGAAGGCAGCCTGGAGGATCTGAAGAACGATCTGAAGGTGCGGAAGGTGCTGGAGTTTCTGGTCGAAGAATCCGATGTGAAGATCGTTCCGCGAAAACCGCTGGAAAAGCCGGCGGAGCATGTGCACGGGCCCGAATGCAACCATGGCGCCGAGCATGGCCATGAGCATGGCGAACACGGGCACGAGCATGGCGGGGCAGAGGGCGCCGGGCCGGCAGAGGGTGCTGCAAGCACGCCGCCAGCCGCTGAAGCGGCGCCCCAGGCGCAATCAGAGAAGAAGGAGTAGCGGCACGTATGACGATCATCCCTCATGTTGTCGAACGAACCGGGCGGGGCGAGAAGAGCTGGGACATCTACAGCCGGTTGCTCAATGACCGGATTATTTTCCTTGGCGGCGTGATCGATGATTTCACGGCGGCCACGATCGTCGCGCAGATGCTGTTCCTTCAGTTGACGAACAAGGACGCCGATATCGATATGTACATCATGTCGCCTGGAGGATCGGTGAACGCGGGCCTGGCGATCTACGATACCATGCAACACGTCACAAACGATGTGGCGACGTACTGCATCGGCCAGGCGGCGAGCATGGGCGCGTTCCTGCTGACTGCCGGCACCACGGGCAAGCGCTTCTGCCTGCCCAATGCGCGCATCATGATCCACCAGCCGTGGGGCGGCGCGCAGGGGACCGCAGCGGACATCGTCATTCAGGCCGAGGAAATCATCCGGCTGAAGAAGACGTTGACCTCGCTGTACTCGAAACACACCGGCCAGACCGAAGAACGGATCGCGAAGGACAGCGACCGCGACTTCTTCATGTCCGCTGACCAAGCCAAGGCGTACGGACTGGTGGACGAAGTGCTGCACTAATTTTGTGTGGCACGGGCAGCCGTCGTTTGTCGTTGGCTGCCCGTGGATGCGCATCTCCAGCACGGGCAGCCAACAGCGAACAGAGGCTGCCCGTGCCACACTGGAAAGGCCGTTTCATGGCGCGAAGACCCAGCGGACCGACAGGCAGGCCCCCGGAACTCTGCAGCTTCTGCAATCGCAGCGCGGAGCAGGTCGAGCGGCTGATTGCCGGACCGCCGGACGTATATATCTGCAACGAGTGCGTGGAACTCTGCAATTCGATCATGCAGCGCGAGGCGCCGCAGCGCGGCCGCAATCCGCTGAAGCTCAAGCGTGTCCCCACCCCGCAGGAACTGAAGGCCGATCTGGACGGCTATGTAATCGGTCAGGAGCGCACGAAGAGAGTGCTCTCCGTCGCGGTGCACAATCACTATCAGCGCATCCTCAACCGGGAGCGCATCAAGGCCGACGATGTCGATCTCGAAAAGAGCAACGTGCTGCTGATGGGGCCGACGGGTTGCGGCAAAACGCTGATGGCTCGCACGCTGGCCAAGACGCTGCAGGTGCCGTTTGCGATCGGTGATGCGACCACGTTGACCGAAGCCGGATACGTCGGCGAAGACGTGGAGAATATTCTGCTGCGGTTGCTCCAGGCCGCGGACCACGATCTGGATGCGGCGGAGCGGGGCATCATTTACATCGACGAGATCGACAAGATCGGGCGCAAGAGCGAGAACCCGTCGATCACGCGCGACGTCTCCGGCGAAGGCGTGCAGCAAGCGTTGCTGAAGATACTGGAAGGGACGATCGCGAACATTCCGCCGCAAGGCGGGCGCAAGCATCCCGAGCAGAAGTACATCCAGATGGACACGAGCAACATCCTCTTCCTGGGCGGCGGCACCTTCGAGGGGATTGAAGAACACATCGCGGCGCGCATCGGCAAGAAGAAGATGGGCTTCCGCGGCGAAGGCTTTGACGAAGTCTACGTGAAGGATCGCGCGAAATTGCTGCGCTACGTCGATACGGAAGACATCCTGCGCTTCGGGATGATCCCGGAATTGATCGGCCGGTTCCCGATCGTCAGCGCGCTCGATCCGCTCGATGAAAAAGCATATATCAGCATTTTGACCGAACCGCGGAACGCGCTCACGAAGCAGTACCAGAAGTTCATGGAACTGGAAGGCGTGAAGCTGCGCTTCGACCTCGGGGCGCTAAAAGCCATCGCCAAGCGGGCCGTTACCAAAGGAACGGGCGCGCGCGGACTGCGCAGCGTGATCGAAGACGTAATGCTCGATTTGATGTATGAGGCGCCATCGCGCAAGGACTTGACCGAACTGGTCATCACAGCAGAGATGGTCGAGAAAGGTACGCGGGAGAGCGACCTGAAGCCAGTGGCTCCGCCGCCAGTGATCGCAGAAGCCGATAACAAGGCGGAGTTGCCGGACGTCCCGCGTAGGGAGAGCGCGTAACGGAAAGTTCTGAGTGCTGAGTGTTGAGGGCCGGGAGCGAGAGCTCCCGGTTTTCCTTTTCAACAAGTGCCAACGTCCACCTTTGCGCGCATCCAGTTGATCAGGCCGCCGACGAAGAGCACTTCAATCTGGCGGGGCGAAAGGCCGTGGCGGGTCGTGAACATTCGGTGTTTTGTTAGATTCTCGACCGTCACGTGCGGGCCGCTCTGGATTTGCTCGTGGAGGTTCCTGGCGCGCAGTTGATCGCCTTGATCGATCCAATCGTACTCGTCGGGATAGTCCAGCGTCAGCGGCAGCACGCCGAAGTTCACCAGATTCTGCCAATGAATGCGCGCAAAACCTCTGGCCACGACCATCCGCAGACCCAGGAAGCGCGGGGCGAGCGCGGCGTGCTCGCGGCTGGAGCCCTGGCCGTAATTGATGCCGCCGAGAACGGCGTGGCCGCCCGACTTGGCGGCTTCGGCTGATAGCGACGCCGGTCCCGCACAGGCCAGCGCGCGATCGTGGTACGTCGGGTCGATGATCTCGAAGCAGAACTTCGAGATCTCGGGGATGTTGCTGCGGTAGGGCAGCACGCGAGCGCCAGCGGGCATGATCTCGTCCGTGGAAATGTTGTCCTTCACCTTCAGCAGCACCGGGACGGTCAGTTCGTCAGGAAGCGGCTCGACTTCCGGCAACGCGGCGATGTTCGGCCCCTTCTCCAATTGTTCAGCATGCGCTTCATCGATGGAGAGCGGTTGCACAAACATACGGGTGTTCAACAGCGGGCGAGCGGGTTCGGCGACGTGCGGGTACGGCACATTGAGATCGCGAGGGTCGGTGATCACACCGGTAAGCGCGGAGGCGGTCGCGGTTTCGGGGCTGACCAGGTAGACCAGATCGTCGCGCGTTCCGGAACGGCCCGGGAAATTCCGCGGGACCGTGCGCAGGCTGATTTTGTGCGTCGCGGGCGCCTGGCCCATGCCAATGCACCCGTTGCAGCCAGCCTGATGCAGACGCGCGCCGGCGTGAACGAGGTCGATAATGCGCCCGTCGCGCATCAGGTTCTCGAGAATCTGGCGCGAAGTTGGATTGATGTCGAACGAGACGCGCGGGTGCGCGTGTTTCCCCTTCACCATTTCCGCGGCGATGGCGAAGTCGCGGTAGCCAGGGTTTGCCGAGGAGCCCACGTACGCCTGGTAAATTTCGCGGCCGGCGACTTCGCGCACCGGAACAACTTTTCCGGGACTGGAGGGCAGCGCGATGAGGGGTTCCAATTTGGACAGATCGAGTCTCTCATCGAAGTCGTAATCGGCTCCGTCGTCGGGAAGGAGTTCGGTCCAGTCGTCTTCACGATCTTGCGAGCGAAGGAAGTCGCGAACAACGTCATCGGAAGGGAAGACGCTCGTGGTCGCGCCGAGTTCGGCGCCCATGTTGGCGATGACGTGGCGGTCCATCGCCGAGAGAGCGGCAAGGCCGGGGCCGTAGTATTCGACGATACGCCCTACCCCACCCGACACTCCGTGGCGGCGCAGCATTTCCAGGATCACGTCTTTGGCGCTGACCCAGTCGGGCAAGCGGCCCGTCAATTTCACGCCCCAGATCGCGGGCATTTTGACATGGAACGGTTCGCCAGCCATCGCGAGCGCGACCTCAAGCCCGCCAGCGCCGATAGCCAGCATTCCGATCGCGCCGGCGGCCGGCGTGTGGCTGTCGGATCCCAGCAACGTCCTGCCAGGCTTGCCGAAACGTTCCTGATGCAGCGGATGGCTGACACCGTTGCCGGCCGGACTGTACCATAAGCCGAAGCGGCGGCAGGCGCTGGCGAGGAAAAGGTGGTCGTCGGGGTTCTTGCTGTCTTCCTGCAAGAGATTGTGATCGACATATTGGACAGAAATGTCTGTCTTCACACGGTCAAGGTGCATAGCTTCGAGTTCGAGCATAACGAGGGTGCCAGTCGCGTCTTGCGTGAGCGTTTGGTCGATATGGATGCCGATTTCGTGGCCGACCGTCATATGGCCTTCGACGAGGTGAGATTCAATGAGTTTGCGGGCGACGTTCTGTTTCATAACCAAGCTCCTTCGCTCCGCATAAATGAAGCAAAGCACAAGCCGAAACGAGGTGACGGGTGATAACGCTAGTAGCGATCCACTCCACTCGCCACCCGTCACTCGTCACTCGTCACTCACCACAAGATCGGTCGGATGATTTAGATTTCCAGCAACATGCGCGGGGGCTTCTCGATGCATTCCTTCAGGCGGCGCAGGAACGTCACGGCTTCGCGGCCGTCCACCAGACGGTGGTCGTAGGTCAACGCGACGTACATCATGGGGCGAATGACGATCTGCTTGTCGCGGACAACGGCGCGGTCTTGGATCGCGTGGAGGCCCAGAATGCCGCTTTGGGGCGGGTTGATGATCGGCGTCGAGAGCAGCGAACCGAAGATGCCCCCGTTGGTGATCGTGAACGTGCCGCCTTTGAGTTCATCCAGCCCAATTTTGTTCTGCGCGGCACGCTTGCCATAGTCGTCGATGGCTCGTTCGATGTCGGCGAAGCTCATGCGCTCGGCGTTGCGCAAGACCGGCACCACGAGACCTTTTCCGGCGCCGATGGCGATGCCGATATCGTAGTAGTTGTGGTAGACGACATTCGAGCCGCGAACTTCGGCGTTGAGCTGCGGGAACTGCTTGAGGGCGTCGATCGATGCTTTCACGAAGAAGGACATGAAACCGAGTTTGACGCCATAGCGCGTCATGAACGTGTCGCGGAGATCTTCGCGCAGACCGATGACAGCGGTCATATCCACTTCGTTGAAAGTCGTCAGCAACGCGGCGTTGTGCTGCGCCTCAACCATGCGCTCGGCGATGCGACGCCGCATGGGCGTCATCGCGACCGATTCCTCCTGACGAGTGGAATCGGCCAAAGAAGGCGCTGCGACAGGCTCCGCGTGCAGCGGCGGCTCTGGCGCTGGCGGCAGGGTTTCCACCCGAGCGGGAGACGGTGGCGGAGTTTCGCGCGGCGGAACAACGGGCGGCGCAGGCGGCGGGGGCGGCGGGGGCGGCGGGGGAGTTGCGGCGCCGCGAACGGCGTGTTCATCAATTAGGGCAATCGTCTCGCCAACTTTGGCGGCGTCGCCGGTGCGTTTCAAGATTTTTGAGAGCGTGCCGGAAACGGGGGCCGGGATCTCGACTGTGGCTTTGTCGCTCTCGATGACGACGACAGGTTGGTCGCGCTCAACAGGCTGGCCTTCAGCCTTGAGCCAGTCGCCAATCTGAACTTCAGTGATGGATTCGCCGACTTGCGGAACCTTGAGCTCGAACGGCATACTTCCCCCCAGGTTAACGATAGCTCCTGCACGGCAGGATATTTCGCAAATATGCTCAGGGAAAGCTGAAACTGCGGCAAATCCAGAACGGTGCCCTTACGGTTGCGGGACTGACTTGACGTTGGCCTTTGGCTCGGCTGCCGGCTTCTCCACGTTGAGAGGCTTTTCGGGTTCGGTGCGGTAGCTGGGAACCTCCTTGCCGATGGGAAGGCGGCGGAAGCTGCGGGCGCTGGCCTCAAAGCGGGCCAGGTACTTATCGAAAACGCTGGCGGTCGCACAACAGGTGATGCGATAGAAGCGGGGCCTGTCTTCCATGATGTATTGAAGCGTCCGCACTTTTATTTTTCGGCCATCCTCGTCAGCCAGGTTGCACTCATATTCCAGGCGCGCGGTGCGCGTGCAGCCGTCGATGCTTTCCTCCTGGTTTTCGCCGATCCAGGTGATTCCATCGCCGCCCTTCTGCTTATCCTCAAACTCAATGCGGGATTTGTGCAACTGCAGGTACGACGAAAGCCTGCCTTCCCTCACGTCCAGTGTGACAATAATCAGCGGAGAGAACCCAGGCTCCCGCGGGCCCTTGATGAAGAGATTGGTATCGTCGTGCGGGTCTTCCAGATGCCAATTGAGCGGAGGATGAATACTGAAGTTGTTGATGAGCGGATCGTTGAACTCCGGGCCTAGTCGCGGTGCTTCAGCCTCAACTGGGGGCACGGCGATGCGCGCGACCACGAGCGCGAGACCGATGACGGCGACCGTTGCACTGACAAGAATCAAGACGGCCGTCCGCCGTGAAATCTTCGGCCCCGCTGGAGTCCAGTGCTTGTGCGGAGCGCCTTTTACCGCGGGCAATACAAGACGTTTGGCTTCCTTGGCGGGCTCGGAAGCCGGCGGTAAGGTGGGACTGGGATTCTCAGTTGGCGCATCCATCGCACGGGTCTCTTGTATTGCTAACGTGTAAGCGGCGAGTTCCTGCGACGTTTTCCCGAAGGAACTGCACATAAGTTAGTTTAGGGGAAGCGGACGGAGTGGCAAGTTGGTACTGGCCACTGATCACTGGTCACTGATTACTGGCCGGGCGGATGGTTGGGAAGGAGGACGTAGAAAGTCGAGCCGGCTCCGAGTTTGGATTCGGCCCAGACTTGACCGTGGTTCTGCGCGATGAGAGCTCGAACTAGCGCCAAGCCGACGCCAGTGCCGGGGTAGGACGTGGCGACCAGTTCGACACGGTAGAATTTATCGAAAACTTGCTGGAGTTCGTCCCCTGGGATACCGATGCCGCGGTCTCTCACATAAATCTGAGTGGCGGAGAGCACGCGTCGCTGCATGCCGGAATCTGTGGCTTGCGTCGAGCGGTCAGGGCCGATAATGACGGTTTCAGCACCGAGATCGATGGACTGGCCGCTGGAAAACTTGTTTGCGTTCACCAGCAATTCGAGCAGGGCTTCCAGTATCATCGAATGGTCGGCATAAATGGACGGGCCTTGTTCCGAGTTAACGTGCACTGCGATCTGAAAGCCTGGAAGCGACCGGACGGCTTGGTCAATCAAGCTCTGGGCAGAGAACAGTGCCGGCGTGCGCTGCCGGCGGTGCGCCTCCACTTCGGACAAGTCCAGAACGTCTTCGACCATTTTTCCAAGGCGCTGGGCTTCCTGGCTGATAATGGAAAGGAACTGCTGCCGTATTTCGGGCGCGGCGAGTTGCGCGCTTTTTTCCATCTGGAGCAACGCGCGGGCGAAACCGTCAATGCAAGCCAGCGGCGTCCGCAATTCGTGCGAGACGTTACGAACGAAGCGCGCCTTCAGACGCTCCAAGTCCTGATTCTGGGCATCGCGCGCCGAAGCACCATCATGCCGGCCGCGCTGAAGCCGCTTGCCACAAATGTCCGTTAGGAGAGCAATCGCACTGATCAGTTCGCCGGCAGATTCCAGTTTTGGGGGCAGACTGCCGCCGCTCAGGTACGCCAGACGGCTGCAGATGCCGCGCAGCTCCTCAAGCTGTTCAGGGGTAATCTCAATTGACGTGGACTTCAACGCGTCCATGGCGATCCTGACATGAAATCGGCAAATTTCTCTGAATGATTCAGGCAAGCGATGTACCAATCCACACTACTCGCTCTGCAGGCGCGGATCAATAATGGTGTACGAGAAGAGGTGATAGAGGTGCGCCAGGTTAAGCAGACGGCCGAGTTCTGGCGACACAAAAACGATGACGTTTTTGCCATCCGTCTTCATCTGCGTCACTGCTTCGACGAGGTCGCCGATGAACGTCGAACCCGCATAGGTGCACGTTGTGAGGTCGAGTGTGATTGCCGGACTGTCACACTGTTGCAGTTGATGACAGGCTTCTTGAAAAGCCAAGTAATCGGAGCGCTGAAGATTGCCGTTCAGGACAAGTCGTCCGGCGGTCAGCGTGAGCTTTGGGTTCGAAGGTGCCTCTGACTTCATCGCCGAACCGTGCATCATTGTTGACCTTCGCGCCTGGACACAGTTGCAGACTACAACAGCTTTGCAGGAGCTCTGTAGCATGCGGCAACAGAACCACCAGTTTGCGCCAACATCAGGCAAGCAAGGGGCCAAGCACCACTTTTACACGCATTTGCACGTGTTTACTGAAGGGAATCGCTCGACGGTCCTGCAACTTGGCCCAGGTCATCGATTCGCTTCGCGATGTCCCTAAAGGACACGTCCACCTCGTAGATCTCCAGGAAGACCTTCTTGGACTCTTCCAGCCGCTTGGCAGAATAAAGTGTATCGGCCTTGGCGTAGGTGAGGTTCTTCCAGATCTCGTTCTTGATTTCCTTCGGGATGCCGGCGAGCGTTTCATCAAAGCGTTTCAGCGCGAGCTCGTACTGCCCTTTGGTCGCGAAGCCCTTCCCCATGCGCAGTCCCGACTCCAGGCGATACTTGGGATCGCGGAATGTGCTCTGGAAGCGCACAATGGCCTGATCGTGCAGGCTTCGATCGTTCTTGGCGTTAGCCAGATCGGAGTAGATGCAGCCCAATTCGAAGCGAATGCGGCTGTCGGTCGAATACTGCTTTTCCCGTTCCAGGAATGAGGTCAAACGGTACTCAAGGAAAGACAGGTAGTCAGTCTTGAGCTGCTCCCCGGCCGCCGCATCGCCCGCGGTGGCCTTCTGCTTCAGCGCCGTCAGGGCGTTATTGAACTTCCAAATTTCGAGATCATGAAGCTTGAACAGATAGGTGTAATTATTGGCGTCCTTTTCGCGTGCGGTTTCGTACGCCTTCTTGGCCTCGGCATAGGCACTGCCCTGCTTGTACAGGTCGCCGAGCTTTGCATACAGGCGCGGGTCGTCCGGGCGCTGCTGGATGTCGCCCTTGGCATCGTCGATGGCGGCCTTCAGGTCCTCGGCCGTCTTGATGTCGAAACCTTTCTCGCGATCCAGACGTCCGGCTTCTTTCTTCTGTTCTTCAGTCTGCGTGGAACGCGCGATGCCGCCGCGTTCACCAGACTTGGCGGCGGCTTCGATAGTGCCGGTCATGCGTTTGGCCGCAAGGTCGCGCATCTTGATGGTGGCATCGCGGTCGCCGGGAAATTTCCGGGCGACGAGTTGCCACGTATCGCTGGCCTCGTTGATCTTGCCGTCGTCTTCGTACGCGAAGGCCAGTTCGCGCAGCGCCGCGACGAGCGATTTTTCGTTGCCGCCCGCGTTCATGTTGCGGATGTCTTCAAACGTGGCGATCGCGCTTTGCTTGTATCCCTGCTGGCGGCAGGCCTTGCCCAGCAGCATCAACACGGCCACGTTCGAGGGGTCGGACTTGAGCGTTTCTTCCGCTTTCTCGATGGCCGAGTCGTACTTTCCAGTGGTGTACAGCGTCTGGACGATGGCATAGTTGCCGGCGTTCTTGGTCTTGGACCAGAACGACGTGCCGCTTTCCTTCGCCTTGCGGTTCTCGACGGCGCGCAGTTCCCGGCGCGCGAGCGCCGTATCGGGCGCGAGCTTGAGCGCCTGCAGGTAAAGGTCGATGGCGTAGTCGTAGTTGCGGCGTTCAGCGGCTTCACGGGCTTTTTCGATCAGTTTCGAAACGTCCACGAGCAATCCTCCTGAAATCGGGCCGCTGGCGGCACAGCATCGTGCGCCGTAAGGTCTGCTTTCGCCTGGATGAGCGGCTCAATGACAAAAGCGGCCCGTATCTTACGCCTCCTATTGAAACCGGTCCAGTTCAAAGCGCGTCACGCGCGGTCCAGAATTCGGTGGCGCGCAAGGAAAGGCCCTTTGAACCGCAAAGGCGCGAAGGCGCGAAGAGAAGAGTTCTTAGTTTTGAGTTCTGAGTTCTCAGTGCCGGCCGCTCGACAAAAACTTAGAACTAAAGACTCAAAATCTTCCGTTCTTCGCGCCTTTGCGTCTTTGCGGTTCGCTTTTTTCTTTTACTTTTTACTTTTTAATTTTTACTTTTCTTCAGCCGAAGGCTGAAGCTACCCGCTTCACCAGTTCAGCCTTCACCACGTCGGGCAGGAACGTGGCATGAGCGGCGTTAAGGGCGCAGCGGCGCAGTTCATCAGGTGTCAGGCCGCAGCGTGTCAGGGCCAGATGGTACTCCTGGCTGAGGGAGGTTTGGCTGATCGACGGGTCGTCGGTGTTGATGGTCACGCGCACTCCGCTGGCAAGCAGCTTCTTTAACGGATGCGCTTCAAACGATGTCACGGAAGCCGTTTGGATGTTCGAGGTTGGACACTGCTCCAACACAACGCCGGTCTCGCCAAGCTCCCGCACCAATGCCGGGTCTTCGACGACGCGCACACCGTGGCCAATGCGAGTGGCGCGCAGCACGTCCATGGCTTCGGAGACGTTGGCGGCACCCGCGGCGCTGGAGTCTTCGCCGGCGTGGATCGTGACGCCTTTGCCGGCCGCACGCCAGGAGTTGATCAACGCTCGGAACGGAAGCGCGGAACAGCGTTCATCACCCGAAAGATCGATGCCGCGGAATTCGGAGCCGATCGGGCAGCGCAGGAGGTCGGCGGAGGGCTGGTTGACGGCAACGTCGAATTGCCGGCCCAGCGAGACGAGGAAGCCCACGTGAATGCCGTGGCGGAGGGCTTCGCTAAGTGCGCCCGTGATGACGGCAACCGAGGCCGCTTCGACTTCCTCCAGACTGTCCACGGCGGTAAGCGGCTGAACGTCTTTTATGCGCCGCGCCCAGAAAACGGGAGAGAAACGCAACTCAAGATAGATCACCCCGTCGGCGGCGGCATCGGCGACCGCTTCGGCGCTCAGGCGAGCAATGTCGTCCAGACCGCCGTAACGGAAGCGCAGGCCGGCGAAACGTTCGAGGAACGCGGCGAAGCCGGGAATTTCGCCTGGGGCAACAGTGCAGGCGACGCGCAGGGCTTCAAACGAGGCGTGAAGCGTTTGCTTCTGGCGGCAGTGGAACTCCCAAAGGGTCTCCAGGCGCAACGAACCTTCCAGGTGGCGGTGCAGATCGACTTTGGGAAGCTTGCGCAAAGATTGCAGGTCGAGCGCCGTCACTTGCAGGAGGTCTCCGTCGAATGAGCCTTGAGACTTGAGGCCTGAGGCTTGAGGCTTGAGCAAAACGGCTCAAGGCTCAAGCCTACGCAAGCCGTCACCTGAAAATAGTAACCGTTACACACGAAATTGCTGCGAGCATTTCGCGAAGAACGCAGCCTCAGTCCTCAATCCTCAAGCCTCAAAGCCTCACTCGACCTTCAGCTTCAGGCCGGCAGAGGAGGCGCGGAGCTGCGGCGAGTACATCGCGAAGCACTGCGCCGGCAGCGCGGTAAAAGTGCCAGGCGTCTGCGCCCACAAACGGTAAGTCAGCACGCTTTCACCGCGCGGCAGATAGTACGCGAAGAACGCAATTCGATCGTCGCGCAGTTCCACGTTGGCGCACAGCTCGCTGTAGGTATGTCCGCTGCGCAGCGAGACAGGCTCACAGCAAGCCGGCTTCATGTCTTCGAAACATACGAATTCGTACTCATTGTCGCTGGCGATCCGCAACTCGACCTCAAGCAGATCGCCGGTGTGAAGAACATCGCCGGATTTCAGCGCGATCTTTTTGTAGCGCAGAGGCGACTTCGTCTTTCCCGCCACGGGCTCCAGCTTGAAGTACGTGCGCTCCACCCGGATGGCCTTGCCGGTTTCAGGCGGCTCGTCCTCCTCACTGAAGTAGCTGAGCGAACCGCTCACGAAGAGAGTCCCCTTCCCGACTTTTGTCAACGAAACGGTGTGGGGCCCGCCGCGGAGCAACTCGGCAGGGACGGCCATCTCCCCGAACAGCTTGCCTTTGTCGAAGTGAATTTCTTTTTTGAGCCTCCCGCCGTCGAAATCCAGGCGCAGAACAAAGGACTGTTCGAGCTCGGCTGACTTGCGCAGGTAGTCCAGCAGCGCCGCGATGGCCGCGCTCGTGTCCCGCGTCGCTCGCCAGAAGTGCCCGCTGCTGCGCGCCGAGACCAGCCAGCGCGCGATCTGGCCAGCGGTCTCCGGCTTAGGATCGGTTGCGACAACGGCAGACAGGACCGCTGCGTTGGTTTCGACTTCACTGTTGTACCAACGCCACCAGTTCTGCGCCGATATGGGAACCCACGCCGCGTCGTCGTCCTTTCGATATTTAAGCTTCTGCAGAATTTCCGAGACGATGTCTTTGGCCAAGCCGGGCTTCTGACACTTCTGGCACGCCAGCGCCAGCAATGCCCGGCCATAGACCGACAGCGATGCCCGCTGCTTACAGAGCCACTCCAGGTGGGCCAGATTTTTCTCATCCGCGTGCGACAGCGCATAGGCAGCCAGCGCGTGCTCTTCGAGCTGTCCCTCGCGGAGCTCTTTGGCGTGCATCGCCTCTTCGGCTTGCCGAGTCAGGAAGCAGTACGCGCCGCCGATCGTGTTGGTGGAGACGTCGGCGCCGGCCTGCTGCGCGCGCGTCAACCCAATCGCGACGTAAGCGGTCATGTAGGTGCTGCTTTCGTCGTGCTCCCACCAGCCCCAGCCGTCATCCCGGTGCTGGAACTTCAGCAGTCGCTCCAGTCCGGCCGCGACCATCTTGTCCACTTCAACTTTGTCGAAAACCGGCGAAGTGTGGTCATGCGACCCATACTTGGGCGCACGCTGCGCCATGCGCTCCGCGCGTTCATCCTGCGGCGGCGCGAGGGACGCCAGATCGACTTTCATGTCCTTGAGCGCCTGGCGCACGGCAATCGTCGGCATGAAGCGCGACAGGGTTTGCTCGGTGCAGCCATAGGGATAGCCCGCCAGATACGGAAGGGATTCAACCACAGCACCGGCAATTCCAGGAGAACAGTGAATCTGGAGCGACGTGAGCCCCGGCCGCGTGCGTTCCGGGATGGCGAACTCCAGCATCTTGGTTTCTTCGTTCTGGCCGCTGCGGAGCGTTGCGGTTTGCGCCGTCGTGATCTGGCTGCCACAGATCAGCACCGGGAACTGCATGCTGACGGCGTCGGATTCCTGATCGGTCAGCGCTTTGACCGAGACGTCCGCGCGGCCGGCACTCTTTACTTTCACGGTCCAGTCCACGCGCTTTTCGCTGTCGGCGGGAACGATGACTCTTGCCTCGCGCGGTGATACCAATTCGAGCAGTTCGCCGGGGATTTCGATCTGCACGACGGCTTGCTTTTCAGTCTGCAAGTAGTTGTGCACGTTCGCCGAGAGCATAACTTCGTCTTTTTCGACGAAGAATCGCGGCGCCTGCAGGCGCACCAACAAGCCTTTGGTCGTCACGGCGCTGGACAATGCCGAGCCGGCTCGCACGCCGGAATCCATTGCATGAGCGCGGAGCTGCCAGGTGGTGAGGCTCTCGGGGAACGTCACGGTCGCGGTCGCCGTGCCATCCGGGCCGGTCACCAGCGCTGGCGCCCACAGCGCGAGCTCTGAGAAGTTGCGGCGCACGCGTGCCTGAGCGAGCAGTTCCGGATCGGCGCCCTTGGCACTCATGCTCGCGCGTGAGGGAATCGGCGCCGTCAGAGCCGGCGCCGCAGTGAATGCGCACGCAAATGCGGCCCCGCCGCCGCGTCCGGCACTTGAGCCCAGCACGTCATCCCAATGTTCGGTGCTGAAATAATAATTCTCAGCCTTCAGCTTCAGCGTGCAGCCTTCGTACCATGCGATGGCGCGCGCAAAGTCATGCGAGCCCGCCAGCCCACGTCCCCAATGGCCGCTCCATTCCGGTGGCGTGTACGCACTCGGATCGTACGGGTCACTGCATGACGGGCCCTCGCGCTCCGGAGTCAAAGACGACTCGCAATGTGGCTCGAATTCAGCCCTGGCCTGCCAGAACACGCTGCGAATATCGTTTGGGAATTCCGGCTGAACGTACAGGATGCTTTTGTCGTAAACCGAAAGCGCGACCTGTGCCTTGACCGGCTTGCCGTCGAGCGCCGTGGTCTTCACGGTAATCGTACCCTGCTCGCCCGGCCCGTACCGTGGCTTGTCAGAGGTGACGCTCACGTTGAGCCCCACGTCTTTGGGATTGACGCGCAGTTCCAGCAGCTTGGCGTGAACTTTTCCCTGTGCGACCGTTGTCGCTTCCAGGAAGAAATTCGGCGCATGCTTGCCTTGCAGCGGAAGTTCGAGAATCACAAACTTCTCGTTCAGACGCAGCAGGCGATATCCGTATAGGCGATCGCGCTCCGCCTGATCGCTGAAGAGCACGCCCGCGCCGGCACTGCCGACGGCGACCAGCACGCGAGCAGTCTCGCCGACGGTGTACTCGCGTTTTTCGCTGACAAGCTCCAGGTCAGGGAACACTTGACCGGCCACGTTGAAGCCCGGCCCGAAAACGGTCAGCACCGTTGAGCCGCTGACTTTCTCATTCCAAGCATCCCGCGCTTCGAACTTGATCTCGTAGCGTCCGCATTGCACACACGGGAGGTCGAACTTCAGCGTGCCGTCTGAACCGGTCTGAGCCTGGCGCGAGAGAACGCTAATCCCGGCGAGCGTGACCGACACATCGCCGCTCATGGAGACCGGCGCGCCGTTGGCGTCCGCGGCGGCGACGGTGACAGGCAGCGTTTCGCCAGACGTCGCGAAGCCTTTCGCGGGAGCCACTGCAATCGTGCACTGCTGGCGCATGACCTTGACCTTGCCTTCGGCCTCAATCGTGCGGCGGCTGGCGTCGCATACGGCAACCTTGATCGTATAGAGCGAATCGTTGTCGGGATGCGCTGTCTTCGCAGCGAGCGTATCAATCGCCAGCTTGAGGGTGCCATCAACGCCGAGCGTTGTCGAACCGTGCTGGACAATCTCGCGGCCATAATCGCGGTCCTCGTCGAAGTCGCTGTGCCACCACCAACTCTGGTATTGTGGCGCGGGCGCCGTGTACTCTTGGCGGTAGATGCGGTAGCGCACGGCCGCGCCGGCGACGGGTGCGCCAAAGTAGTATTTCGCACTCACATCCGCCTCGAAGCGTTCGCCGAGCTTTATCTGGCCGGCGGTCTTCACCGTCACTTCGAATTCCGGCCGTTTGTATTCCTCAACGCGGAAGAAGGCGCGGCCGCGCTCGGACTCAATGCAATAAACGCCCAGCGGCGCTTCGACGTTCAGATCCCACGTGAACTCCGCCGCGCCAAACTCGTCGGTGATCACCTCGCGCTGCGTGCTGTGAAAGAGCGCGTCGCGAAGGTAGACTTCCTTCCTCTCGCCGGAACGGCAAGGCTGAGGCACGTTGTCCTGAAACAACCGGAACCAGAGTTTCGCCTTCATCTGCTGCCCAGGCCGATAGACAGGCCGATCGGTCACGATGAAAGCTTGCTCGGCCAGACCAGAACGCTCCCCGTAGTCACCCGAATTGCTGCGGCTGCCGTGGTGCACGGCGATGCGGCCATCGGGAGCCGTGGCGATGACCAGCAGCTCGCCGTAGTCTTTGGCGAGCAGGCCCAGCGCGAACTCAGAAAGGCCATCGCCGTTGCTCTGCTGCGTGTGAGTGGACAGCAGGCGCCGCTTGTCGCTGGTGACGAGTTCGTGAACTTCCAGCTTGGCATTCCCAACGGGATTCCCATCGCGGGGATCGACGACGTAGATCAAGACGCGGTTATTGTTGAGCGTCTTGAGAACAATGGCGAGGTCCTGAACGCAGACCGGCAGCCGCGCCGTGCAGTCGCTCTTTCCATGAGCGATCAGCAGATACATGCCCCCGGCAAGAGTGCCGGGGCTACCTTGCGCGGGCAGTTCAATCTGGCCGCTCGTTATGCGGTAGTCGCCAAGGCCGGCACGGAGGCCGGCGCCACTGATGTCCCGTTCACCGACGAGCATCTCCTGGCCGAGATACTCATCGCCGCCACGCGAGCCATTGAGCAGAGACCCTACATCGAACGAAGGATTCTGCGTCGAATCGTCTTTGTCGTGTGCCACTGCTGGCTTGTCCAGCAGTGCGATCTGCTCCCGCAGGAAACGCAGGTAATCGAGCTTATGCAATTTGAACGAGAGATGTTTCTCATTGCGCGACTGAAAGTTCACCGTCAGCGGCTTTCCCGCCAGCGCAGCCCCTACGAGCGAAAGGCTCACCTCGCCGCCTTTGATCGAGCGGATGTTGTCGTAGGCGTAATCGGCAAACGGGGTGTGCAGGTGGTTGTTGACGACCGACAGATACGCCTCGATCGCCTCGCGGAACTGCCCGCGCGATTGATAGACGGCGCCGACGCTGTACAGCGCTTCGACGGCCGTCTCGCTGGCGTCGGGGTACTTCTCCGGAATTCTGCGCAGCAGTGCGAGCGTGTCCTCGTCTGACGGCAATTTGACGATGCGATTGCGCCCGCCGCTGCTCACCCAGACTTCGTTGTCGTCCAGCTTGTGCGCGTCTTCCTTCGGCCGGTTCGCCATGTAATACGCTCGCGCGGCCATGGCATGGCGGAAGAGCGCCCGCGCGGCAATGGCGCGGTCGGGTGTGTTGTCGAGCTGTTCGATTTCGCGCAGCACGGCCTTGAACTTCTGGCCAGCCGGCAGAGTGGCGGCGTAATGCGAAGGAGCTTTCAGGAAGACCGGCTTGTCTTTCTCATCGGCAGGAATTTCCCTCAACGGAGCCTGCTCCGGCGGGCGGATGTACTCTTCCTCGCTGGAAACGGACTCCACGCTGGCTTCGCCGCCACTGTACCAATGGCCGGCCCAATCTTCGTCCTCTTCGCTGAAGGCATTCAGCGCGGCGGCCAGTTCGAACAGACAATCGGTGCGCTCCGTCAAGAACTTCACGCTGCCGCCGGCCAGTTCAAGTTCAGCGGGACGCTCCGCGCATGTCGCATAATGTTCGCGTGCGCGTTCCAGATGCGCGATCGCGATCTGGCGGTCATAGGCCGTGAGCGAAGTTCTGTCGTACTCGCTGCGCCGTGGTTTTCCGCCGCGCAGCGTACCGGAGTGGTTCATTTGCAGGTACAGGTTGCCAATGCTGCGTTCGGCGCGCGCAGCCCACAACGGCTGCGTGAACAGCTCGGTCCCGCGCAGCGCGACGCGCTCAGCCTGTTCAGGTTTTTCGGCGCGCAGATAGCTGGCAATCGCGCGGCCGTAGGCATACCAGCAGCGTTCGGTTTGCAGCGGCGTCGCGGGCGGGGATGCGAGCGCCGTTTCGTAAGCTTGCGCGGCCGGTTCGAAGTGCAGCGCGAGGAATTCGGCGTCGGCAGTAGCGCCGGCCTCCGCGCCGGTGGAAGCGCCGGCCTCCGTGCCGGTTGTAGCGCCGGCCTCCGCGCCGGCGGACACACCAGCAACGAAGACCAGAGCCAGCAGCATGGCATAGCGCAGTTTCATACGCCCTCCCGCTCCATCGCTTGGTGTCCACAGCGTATCACTGAATTCAGAATTCAGAATGCAGAATTTTGGACCGAAAAAAAAGCGGGCCTGGAAGATCTCCAGGCCCGCCTCAAACAGAGTTCACATCGTGTTCAGTTTTGTTTTTCCATGGATTTGCGCAGGTTGTCCGTGACAGTCTTCATGGCGGTGGCGTACTTCGTTTCGCCGAACCTGCCCATGTAACCTTCCATCAGCGGCTTGACCTTCTTGTCAAAGACCGGCAGCGTGGTGGCCTTGGTCACTTCCGGCGCCACGACGGCCAGATACGCCCGCTCCGCGTCATTTTCCTTTTTGACTTCGGGCGAACTGTTCAGTTTGTTGAATAGGCTTTGCGCCGCGCTGGCTTCCTTGCACTTGGGGAAGGCGCGCATAAACGACATGATTTCCTGCACGGCGTTGTACGGTTCCTTCTCGCCAATAGTCGCGATTTCCGGCACGCGCTTCTTGGTGTACTCGTCCGTCTTGGTCTTGATGCCATCCTTGAACGCCTTCACATCGGCACTGGAACCCAGCTTTGCGATTTCCGCGTCCAGTTGGTCGAACTGCTGGATCGCGTACAGATGCGCTGCGTTCTCGCCGTTGGCCGGAGCTTTGAGTTCGCCCAGAAGACCCTTGGTCGCGCCCGCCAGTTTCTCAATACCCTGGTTCTGCATCGAGCGCGTCACTTTGCCTTCCGCGTCGAGAATGACGACGTGGAGCGCATCGTGGTGCGAAACACCGTAGGCGCCGGCCAGCATGCCGTTCTTGTCCAGCACATGCGGGAAGGGCTTCAATTTCAACTGATCGATCTGCGTGCGCAGCCGCTTCTCGGTGTTGGTCATGTCGATGTTGATGCCGACGTAGCTGATGCTCGGGTTCGTTTTGCTGGCTTCGTAATCCTTAGCTAACCTAGCAAGGATATTTTGTTTGATGGTGCCTCAACACGGTGCATCTAAATTCCAAAAGGCCAGTACGACGATGTTCCCCTTCAACGCATCAAGATGAACGGGATTCCCAACCCAAACCTGTCCGTTGATCGGCGGGGCCTTCACACCAGCTTCGATACAGAACGCCGGCGCGGCCACGAGCACGAGGCTCAACAGCAGCAAGGGAAGTTTGCGCATAAAAGCACCCTCCTTATGGGTGAAGTCGCGAGCAGTATACCCTAAGATCAGCTTAGTCAAGAATATTCGGACAAAGTGAATTCAGAAATCAGAGTTCAGACTTCAGAACTGTCGCTGCGAAGGCGCTATTCTGAATTCTGAATTCTTAACTCTGAACACCGGATTCAGCTTCCTTGACTTCATATCGCTAAAGGGCTACGTTTAAGAGCAGACGGCATTTATGCCGCTGGCGTGGCGGGCGCAGTCATGCTCATCGAGTTCGAACTTTTCCAAGTCGTCATCACTGAAGGCTCGCAAACGCAGGTCATTGTTGTTCGTGAAAAGGGCGGCGATCGCTTCTTTCCCATTTACATCGGGCACAATGAAGCGGCGGCGATCGATCGCAAGATCAACGATGTCCAGGTGCCGCGCCCGCTGACTCACGACCTGATGGCCAACCTCATCGAACAGATGGGTGGCACGCTTTCGCGCATCATCGTGAACGACATGCGCGAAGACTACTACCTGGCTCTGCTGGAAATCCGCCGCGGCGACGAAATTCTTCAGATCGATTCCCGCCCCTCCGACGCCATTGCGCTGGCCGTGCGCGCCGGCTGTCCCATCTACGTCGAAGAGCAGGTTCTCAATGCGCTGCAATCGCGCGGCAGTTAGCAACAACGGTGCGTGGTTAGTCGTGAGTGGTGAGTGGTAACAACACCACGGCCGGCATTGATCACTCACCACTCCACCACTCACCAATCACCATGTCCTGAACTTTCCCGTTCTTCGAAAAGCGTTTATGTTATAAGGGTCCACTGGACTCGGGAGATCAATTATGAAGCTTGGCATCATCGGCTTTCCGGCGTGCGGAAAAACCAGCCTGTTCAACGCTGTGACGGGTTCCAGCCAACCCACGGGCCAGTTCAGCGGCACGGCGGGCATTCACATGGCGACCGTGCGCGTGCACGACCCGCGCATGTTCAAGCTGCGCGAATTCTACAAGCCCAAGAGCTTCGTGCTGGCGCACATGGAATGCGAAGATGTCTCGGGGCTGATCTCCGGCACCGGCGGCGAGACCAAGGAAGTCAGCGCCGAAGTGTTGGGCAACGTGCGCCAGGTGGATGCCATCATTCATGTGGTTCGCGCGTTTGAGAGCAGCGCGGTTCCGCACGTAATCGACAGCATCGACCCGCGCCGCGACATGGCCGAAACGTTTAACGAAATGATCTTTGCCGACCTGGCCCAATCCGAGAAGCGCATCAAAGCGCTCAAAGGCATGGTCGCCAAGCACTCCAAGACGCAGGATCTCGATAAGAAGGAGCTGGCGCTGCTGGAGAAACTGCATGCGCATCTTGAGAATGGCGAGCCGGTTTCCAAGTTCGCGCTGGCCAACGACGACGAACGGAAGATGGTGGCCGCGTTTCAATTCCTGACGGCCAAGCCGATTATGACGGTGTTCAACGTCAACGAAGGCGATCTGGCGCCCGGCGGAAAAGCCGAAGAACTCGAAAAGTTTTATCCGGATTCGATCGCACTCTGCGCCAAGCTGGAAATGGAACTGGCGCAGCTTCCGGACGAAGAGCGCGACATCTTCCTGAAGGATTTGGGCATCAAGGAAGCCGCCGCGCCGCGTCTGGTGCACATGGTTTACAAGGATCTCGGGTTAATCAGCTTCTTCACGGTCGGCGAAGACGAAGTCCGGGCCTGGACGCTGCATAAGGGCGAGAACGCTCAGCAGGCCGCCGGCAAAATTCACACCGACTTGGCGAAGGGCTTTGTGCGCGCCGAAGTCTTTACCTATGCGGAACTGGAAGGCGCCGGCGGGGATGAGCGCGCCATGAAGGCCAAGCACGCGGTGCGCCTGGAAGGCCGAGAGTACCCCGTGAAGGATGGCGACGTGCTGATGATTCGGGCGAATACGCGATAACGTGTAGCGCAATCCTCCTGGATTGCGTCCGGCGGCACTGGGTGGAGAGGAGTACGCAATCCAGGAGGATTGCGCTACATACGCATGGCTGATTCCGTAACGAAGAAATCCGGTCGAGCAACACGGGAAACGCGCGTCGTCGTCAAGCCGCCAACACCCGCCGGCGGCGCTCCGGCGGCGAACACTCCGGCAGACGCGCGCTTGATGCCGCTGCGGCCGGAAACCATAACGCCGACATCTCCCTCTCCAACAAAAGAAGAACTGATCAAGGCCGGTGCTCCGGCCACGACCGTGGCGCGTGCCAAGAAGCGGCCGGTGCTGGCGCCCAAGCTCACCCTTCCGGCGCCATCGATGTCGGTGCTCGAAGAAAAAGTCCGCGAACTGATCGCGATGCAGGGCGAGCACCCTGACGAAGACCTGATCGCCGACATGATCCTGACATCGCTGCGCATGATCCGAGACGGCACATCGCGCGGAGAGTTGAAAATACTGGCATCCACGCTGCGCGAACTGCGTTACGCCTTCGGTATTTTCCGGCCATTCCAGCATCGCCGCAAAATCACCGTCTTTGGTTCGGCGCGCACGCCAAGGGACTCCGGCGAATACCAGCAGGCGATGACGTTCGGCCACGAGATGGTGCGCCGGAAGTTCATGGTCATAACGGGCGCCGGCGGCGGCATCATGGAAGCCGCTCAAGGCGGCGCGGGCCGCGAATCCAGCTTCGGCGTGAACATCAAGCTGCCGTTCGAACAGGCGGCCAATCCGTACATCGAAGGCGACAAGAAGCTGATTCACTTCCGCTACTTCTTCACGCGCAAGCTGTGCTTCGTGAAGGAAGCCTCCGCCATCGCGCTGTTCCCCGGCGGCTTCGGCACGCATGACGAAGGCTTCGAAGCGATGACGCTGGTGCAGACCGGCAAGACGACGCTGATTCCGATCGTGTTCATCGACAAGCCCGGCGGCACGTACTGGCGCGAGTGGGGCGATTACGTCGTCGAACACCTGCTCGGCCAAGGCATGATCAGCGAAGAAGACATGAACCTGTTCAAGATCACCGACGACGCGCAGTGGGCCGCCGATGAAGTGACGCGCTTCTATCGCCGCTATCACTCCAGCCGTTTCGTGAAGGACACGTATGTCATCCGCATGCTCAGCCGCCTGAGCAAAGAGAACCTGCAGCAGATCAATGACGAATTCAGTTCACTGATTCCTCCCGGCAAAGGCAAGATCGAAGAAATTCAAGCTCTGCCCGAAGAGGCCAGCGACCCTGACCTGCTGGCTCTGCCGCGCATCGCCTTCAATTTTAACCGCCGTAATTATGGGAAGCTGCGTCGGATGATCGATATGATCAATCAGTTTTAGGTGTCTGGTGTCTGGTGTCTGGTGTCTGGTGTCTGGTTCTGGTTCTGGTGATCTCCGCGTCTCTGCGTTTAGAAAAAGACTACTTCAGCCGGATCAAGGCGGCGTCGGGGATCGCCAGCTTCTGCCGCAGCGCGAGCGTTTCACGCAGGAAGCGGCCGGCGTCGCCGTAATAACCGGCGGTGGGCTTAAGTTCCGGCGCGTGCTGGGCGAAGAAGCTGTTGAAGCGATGCATGCAAAGTTCGCGCGCGAGCTTCGCAGCCATCGAGGCGAGCGCAACGGTCATTACTTCAGATTCGGCATCGACCAGGAAGGCGACGCGGACGGTTCTCGCGCCATTTTCTATACGATAGACGGACGCATGCGGCTTTTCCGTTTCCACCCAAGGCATTTCTCCGGCGAAAAGTTCGCTGATTTTTCCGGTATAGAACTTTCGCCCGCCCTGCCGATCGATGACAACAAAGATGTCTTCCTCCGGAGCGGCGAGCGCCAGCAATCCTTGAAGCTGCTGCGCGATGACGCTCCAACTTACCTCTGCCTTGTTTTGCGTCGCAGCCAGCGCCGCGTTGTAGTGCCGCGCACTCATCGCCCGCGCGCCGACCGCCAGCACGGACAAGCCTTTGGCGAGCAGGACTTCGCGAAGGCTCGTACGTAGCGCAATCCTCCCGGATTGCGCAGCTACATCGACGCAATCCGGAAGGATTGCGCTACAGGCACAGCAGCCCCACGAATCCTCTTCCAACCGCAATCGATCGGGCTCGGGCAGCAAGCGGCGATAGAGTGCATCGTGTTCGTTGACGCTGGCGGCGACGGACTCGCCGTCGTCGAGGCATTCCAGAAAAGCTGTCACGCCACGCGCCAGGCGCGGGAAGCCGCCGCTGGTGTAGATTTTTTTCGAGTCGTCAATCAGGAGCGCGTTTTTTTTCTTTGCGGAATAACGGCTGACGGCCGGGCGGAGGAGTTTCCAGAGATCGGGGAGCGCACAGCCATCGGTGCTAACGTAGCGGATGGCACAATGGCCGTGGCACAGTGGCCCGAGCCGCGGGCCGTATCCAGCTTCGTCAATTCCGATCAGCAGCATTTCGAAAAGAAAGGGTTCGGGGTTCAGGGTTCAGGGTTCTGGGAAGACTTTACGATCTCCGTTCCGGAACCCTGAACCCCGACCCCTGAACCCTGCTCCTAAAAGTTCGCGTCCGTGGGCGGACGGGGCGGCGGCACCGGCGTTTTGGGGACCTTGGGCGGACGAGGCGTCTCCGGTGCAACGACGTTGTTCTTGGGCGGAGCCGGCGCGGGGGCTGGGGCCGTGCCTGGAGCGGCGTTGTTATTGCCCGGGAGCGGCCCAATGGGGCGAATCGTGCAGCAGTTGCCGTTGTTCGGATCGCGGATGACGGAGACCAACCCGATCTTGGAGGTGGTCTTCAGGTAAGTCTTGCCATTGTCGGCCGGCGTCGGCTTCTGGCTCATGTCCATGTTCAATGAGCGCGCCACCACGTCCAGAACCGCCTTGAAGTTGTCTGTCTCTACTTCCGGAGTCTTCGGATTGATGTTGTAGAGCGTGACACTCCAGTTGGGCGGCGACTGCACTTCAAGCCGCGCGCCCTCCGGGGCCAGTGCAAAACCGCCACCGGGCAAGTCCATGGGCGCAATGTTCAATTTCGTCTGCAGTTCGTTGCGCAGCTTGTTGAGCGAGCTCGTGCGGCCTTGCGGCGGCAGGTTGAGGTTCGGGGCTGGAGCGGCCGGGTTCGCGACAGCCGGGTTGGGCGTCGGAGCAACCGCAATGGCCGGCTTTGGCAGCGTGGCCGGCGCAACCGGAGGCGGAAAGTTCGGCAGCGCGGGCGCAGGTACTGGAGCGACAGCCACGGTCGCTGGAACTGGCACTGGGCCCGGGACGAGAGCCGGAGGTCTCGCCAGCGTCGCGGGAGCGGTCGGCGCGCCCAGCGGCGCATCGGGCGTGGCCGCGGGCGCTAGAGGCAACGGCGCGGGCTGGTGAGAGTCATCTGTTTTTTCGACGCCGGGTTTATCGGCCGATGATGGAGCGGCTGGTCGCGAAGCAACCGGCGCGGCAACTGCGGAACGGTTGGCCGCTTCGACCGCCTTATCGTGCTGAATAATTCCCACAGCCGCAGCCAGCGCGATGACACCACACGCAACGACTAAAGGCCAATGGTTTTCCATAATGCCGACTCCTGACGATGGCCCAACTACACTTCGCTGCCGTATTATACACTGGGGATTGGTGATTGGTACTTGGGAATTGGTAGTTGGTGGTCTGGGGGTGCACGTCGCTGGATGTTGTGGTTACGCGGCGATGCGTGCCCAGTTGAGACCGTAAGCGCGGTAGGGTTGGGGGAGTTGCCAGAGAGCTGCGGCGCGGCCATCTTGGCTTATGCATGCGGCCCGGACTTGCGCGAC